>CAZMNW010000035.1:0-92126 GCA_964567755.1 uncultured bacterium | reverse complement strand
TGCTGCGGCCCGGTTCGGGTCAGTGGAGTTGGTCGGGCGAGGATGGCCGCGGGGTCAAGCTGGCGGCGGGAGTGTACGTGGTGCGGCTTGTGACGGAGCAGGGCGTGCAGGCGCGCAAGGTAGTGCGGGTAGAGTGAGTGGACGGGTTCACGTGCGGTTGCTGCCATTTTGCTGCCACTTGTCCCCGGAAGTGCGCGGAACCTGGCTCCCTTCAATGGACCGTTTGCGCCCGCACTGCTGTTCGCAAGTGATTGATCCGCCGCGGTTTTGTGGTGTCAGAACTGAACTTCGGTGGGTCCGGCCTTTGGTGTCCCGAATCGACTTCGGGGTCAGTTGGACCCCATCGAACTGGTTCACGGCCCCCTGTGCGTTGATGGGGACGGTTTCACCTCCGCACCAGGACGAACTTCCGGCCGGTCCGGACATCCGGTGCGGACAGGCGCACGATGTAGACGCCGCGCGAAACGCCTCCCCAAACCTCTCCTCCCGTGCTCCAACCGATGTCGAGCATCGAACACCAACCCGACGCTGCAGGGTGACGCCAGCGCGAGAGTCGCAACGAGTATGCTCCCACCGGTAGGACGGGGAGCGGACCGACCCAAAAAGAATCCGCCGCTCCATCGGGGGCGGCGGATTCTTTGCCTACGCGCTGTCGAAAGTCGCTCTCAGTCGCGATACAGGCGCTTTACCTTCGTCCAAGTTTCCGCTGTCACTGCGACTTGGCAACCGGTGGATTTGGTTCCATTGAGCACGATCTCGCCGCCGCCGACGCAGACTTTCTCGTAATAAGGCTCGCAGTAGGTGACGAACACGCAGTCCGGATCCGGCGGAACCAGCTCGTAGGCCTGAGTGCGCAACGTGACGTTCTCCGGTGTCGGAGCCCCGAGAAGGATGATGCGCCCGAGCGGGATCGTGGCGCCCTCGGGGAAGGACTGACAGCTCCTGAACGTCACGTTCACCCCGGGTGTCTGCGGGTGCACGGGAGTGGCGAAGAGGGGGTGTCCGAGATTGATTGCCAATCCTGCATCCGGAACCCACAACGCGTTCTGTGGTGTCCACCCCGCTGGCACGCCAGTGACCTGGAACTGCGCACCGGTCATGATGGTGGTGTTGCCTTCGAGAACGGCGACGACGTGCAAATCTACGTAAGGCGTTGCTCCCACCTCGGCGACGCAGGAGCTGGCGCCTTGATCCGTGAAGATGCCGATGTACTGGGCCGATGCGGGGCTCGCGAGCACGGCGAGCGTGGCAACGGTCATTAGCGTACGCCTCATGACCATCCTCCAAACGTACAACCGAACTCCCGCAGCAAACAGGCTCGTAGGAACACGCGATGATGTGGGCGCTGCGGATCAACTTCGGGCGTGAGTTTACTCTTTTGCGCGTGTGGCTGCCAGCAGCGTCGTCGCGAACGAGATCCATCAACGGACACATGGAGTCGATCGAGATTCTGGAGTCGCGCTAGACGCCGAGCGCATCCTTGAGGCGGGAGAACAGGCCGCGTTTCTTGTTCCAGCCTTGCCAGCGCTCGTCGCGGGCGTCGGCTTCGTCGCCGTCGTCGCGCGACCACCAGCCGCGGTGATCAGAGCAGCCTTCTTGTGGCTCGGTGCCCTCGAGGAAGGCGGCGATTTCTTCTTCGTCGCAATGCCGGGTGGCGAGCTGTCCGGTGGTCGGATCGATGCGGCGGAATGTGATTCCCGGCGGCGGCTCGAAGTCGAGATCCCAACCGTCGCCGAGCCACGTGCGCATGAAGCGCGACCAGATGGGGAGCGCGGCGCGCGCGCCGGTCAAATTCGTGGCGCGATTGTCGTCGTGCCCCACCCAGACGGTGGCGACGATCTCGGGTGTGTAGCCGGCGAACCACGCATCCCGTGCGTCGTCGGTCGTGCCGGTCTTGCCGGTGGCCAAATGATGGAAGCCATGCACTGCGGCGGAACGACCCGTGCCGGTGCGGAGCGCGTCCACGAGCATGTCGGTGACCACATAGGCCACGAGCGGATCGAGCACGCGCTGCTGTTTTTCGTCGGCGTGCACGCGCAAACGCTCGTCGCCGTGGCGAACCTCGAGGAGCGCATGCGGCGTGACCGTATGGCCGCCATTGGCGAGCGCCGCATAGGCGCGGGTGAGAAGCAAGGGCGACGTGTCGAGCGCCCCGAGACAAATGGACGGATTCGCCGGCACGCGCTCGGCGAGCCCCAAATCCTGCGCCAGGCGCGCGACCTTCTTGACCCCGATCTCCATGCCGAGCGCCACCGTCGCCGCATTGATCGATTGCGACAGGGCCTCGCGCGCTGTGATCCAACCGCGGTACTCGCCGTCGAAGTTGGCCGGGCGCCAGACGCTGCGTCCGACACGGTATTCGCGCGGCTCGTCCGGCAGCCAACTGGATTGCGTGATGCGCGGCTCGGCATCAAGGCCACCCATCGCCGCCAGGAACACGAAAGGTTTGAAGGTGCTGCCGACGGGGCGCTTGATGTCGACGGCGCGATTGAAGGGAGACTTGGCGTAATCGTCACCGCCGACGAGCGCGCGCAACGCGCCGCTTTCGGGATCGAGGACGACGATGGCGCCCTGGAGAGCAGACTGTGTCTCGCCCTTCTTCTTCCGGCCCTTCGTCGCGCGCGTTTCTTTCAGCCCGGCCGCGAGCGCTTGCGCCGCGCGCAGCTGCATCAGCGGATCGACGCTGGCCACGAGCGTCGCGGGTTTGGGGATGCGCTGCCGCTTGCACAGCTGGGCCCACTCGCGTTCGAGAACGTCGAAGTAGTAGGCCATCTGGCTGCTGGCGAAGTCGATGCCGTCGCCGTCGGTGGTGGTCGGGAGCAGGAAGCCGGGGGGGAGGGCGCCGTCGTCCTCCGCATCACGGTCGCTCGCGGTCGCCGGGGGCAACGGCTCGACCTGCTCGAGCGCGCGCGTCACTGCATCGGCGTAGGACTCGAGGCGTTCGCGATTGTGGCGCGGCGACACCGCGTTCGGGGCGCGAATGACCGCCGCGAGCTCGATCTGCTCGCGCTTCGACAACGAGCGCAATGGCTTGCCGAACAGATGTCGCGCGCCCTCCGTGATGCCATGAATGGCGAACGGACCCTCTTGGCCGAAGTACAGCTCGTTGAGATAGACCTGCAAGATCTGCTGCTTGGTGAAGTGGCGTTCGATGATCACGGCCAGGATCGCTTCGTCCAGCTTGGCGCCGACCGCGCGCCCGCGCCGGCGCAGGATCAGCTTCACCGCTTGCTGGGTGATCGTGCTGCCCCCTTCGGCGATGCGCCGCTCGCGCATGTTGCGCCACAACGCGCGCCCGATGCCGCGGCCATCGAGGCCGTGATGGGCGAAGAAGCGGCGATCTTCGGCCGCCAGCACCGCTAGCACCACACCGGGGGGGATCTGCGCGTAGCGCGCCGGTGTGCGGCGTTCGTACAGCTCGCGACGAAACGAGGTCAGGTGCTCCGAAGGCAAGAGCACGCTCTGCTCGGCCGTATCGTCCTCTTGGATGTGGGAGATGACGGCGCCATCGAGGTCGATGCGGACATCGCGGCCTTCGCTCGGCGCCGCGTTCGCGGCGCGGCGGAAGAGCACGCGCTGGCCCTCGACACGGAACTGTCCGGGAGACAGAGCGCCGCGTCCACGCACGTACCCGGCGCGTTCCAAGCGCGAGACCAGACCGAAGGAACGCGTATCGGTGCCAACGCGAACCCGCATGGGCTCGGCAATGACATGGGAGTATTCGTTGCGCGCCAGCGCCGCGAACTCGCGCAGCACGCGCGAGCGCATGGCCCCGGCCCGAATCACGTAGAGCACCGTGAGCCCGGCGAGCAGAAACGTGACCCCGAGCCCGATGCGGCGCAAAAGCCGGCGCCCGCGGTGCGGGGTCCGTCGACCGTGTGGCTGCTTCTCCCCGCCTGGTGCGCCGGAACTCATCCGTCTCCCATCCCCGCCACGCGCCTTTGTTCGGTCCCGCTGGAGCTTACGCCGCGCAGGCGGCGTAGCAAGAGAACACGGACCGTCTGGAAGCGCCGATCGACAGGAGCCCAATTGGCCGCTGGTTCGGCCGCAAGTGGCCCCCCGCTAGCCGATTCAACCGCGCCTGGCGTGAAAAGGAGCCGCTCGAAATCTGGCCGCTTGCTGGAATCGTGCGAGTGGTTGTGGTGCTTACCGTTGCGAGGAAGGCCGACTGCGTGCGTCCCGTGTCTGGGGCGCAGCTTTCGGGTCCGAAGGGGTGCCTGCGGATCCGGACCCGGTCTTGACGGCGGACTGCAGGCGGGCCAGCTCCTCCTCGGAGACCTTGCGGGTGAGGAGAACCCCGCTCTTGCCGAGGTCGAAGCCATAAATAAACAGCCGTCGATGTGAGAGCTGCGGGTCCGAGCCGACGTATTGGTAAACCGCATTCTCGGTGGATGCACTGCTATCGTCGGGTGGCTCGAACTCGACCAGGAGGGAATCCTGCCTTGTGACCCAGCGGGCGCGGCGGCCGTCCATGCGCATGTGGCCGTCTGCGTCGAACCGCCACACCATTTCGTAGCCGTTGCGTTCCCCGATCCAAGTGCCTTCGAAATGCGCCGTCTCCAGCGCCCCTGCTGTGCTCGCCGACACGACGATCAGGCAAAGCCCCATCGTGGCATGCATGAATGGACGCACAGACACCTTCCGAACTGGATCTTCGATGGGAGCCCCAGAGTGGGGAAAGCAAGAGGCTCACCGGTTGCGATGAAGGATGCACTCCACAGTGCGGCAGGTCAAGTTTGGAGGCGTTTTTTCGCCGCGGGTGAGTCCGTTTTCGACCCGGGGGATGTCGCAGGAGATGCACCGACTTGCTGTCGCCACAGGAACAAGGCGATGGCTGTGGCGGTCGCGGCGTTGAGCGAGTCCACCCCTGGCATCATGGGGATCCGAAGAGCTTCCCGCCCCTGCAAGGTCTCCGGAAGACCTGGGCCCTCGAGGCCTGGCAGCAAGCCAAAGGTCTCAGGAAACGCGTGTGACCCGATCTCGCGACCGCCCGCCGAAAGCGTGAGCAGTGGGATCTTCTCGCACTGAAGCGCCGCGATTGCGGGTCCCCGGGCGAAACGCAGGCGAAGGAGAGCGCTGCCACCGGCAGCTCGGGCGCTCTTGGGATGGAAGGGGTTCGCAGCCTCGGCCAGGAGTACCACCTGACTGACGCCGAAGGCATCGGCGCTGCGCAGGACGGCACCCATGTTCTCCGGGTCCTGGAAGGGGACGAAGAGCGTGCAGCCGTGCGGCCAGTCTGCATCGGACCAAGTGGGGAACTCGGGGACGCGGATCAGGAGCAGCGGGGGTCCTGTTCCGATGACGTCGACGCGCCTGAGGAGCTCGCGGCTCATGCGATACCAAGCCACGGTCCCGGGCACGGTGCTCGACGGACACTCTTGAGCGTCGCTGATCCAGGCGACGCACCGTCCGGGTGTCTCGCGCAGGGCTTCGGCAATCGGTTTGGCGCCGGCGATGAGAGCCAGACCGGCGCGCCGGATGCCGCGACCCGTGTGCAGTGCCACCAGTTGTTTGAACGTGGGGTTGGTCGCGCTCTGAATTTCGCGCACCTCGCGCACGGATGACTGACTGCGATGTTCCTCAGTGTGTGGAGCGGGTGCCAGGTCGGCCCGAACCTCGACGTCGATCCGTTCATTCTCATCCCGATCGTCGGCGAAATCGCCAGGCTCATCGACTCTGTCGCCGTCTTCGGTCAGATCGACGAGATCATCCAAGTCGGGGATGTCCTGGACGTCATCGACCGGGTCCGCGACCGTGGCGGCGATGCGTTCGACGATGACCAGCCGCCGCAAGTGCGAGGTCTGCGGGATGGAGTAGGGCCGGTCGAGCGAGATGCGATACTGGGCGCCGAACGCACTCTTCACCGCTTCGACCTCGTCCTCGCAGTCGGGCCCTTTCATGAACAGAACGCGTGCGCCGAGCGGCAACCACGGCGCCACATGCGACAGCGTGTCCTGCATGGTTTCGACCGCGCGCGTGATGACACCCGCCACGCGCCCATCGAACTTGCGGCCAATACGGTGCGGCACGATGGCGACGTTCTGCAGTCCAAGATGCTGCACTGCTTCTTGCAAGAACTCGATGCGCGCTGGTTTGGATTCTGCGAGCACGAGATGAATGTCCGGGCGCACGATCTTGAGCGGGATGCCGGGAAACCCCGCGCCACTGCCGAGATCGAGAAGCGGTGTCGGCAGGTCGACGAGCGTGGCGACGAGCGCGCTGTCGACGTAGAGCTTGAGCACCATGCTCTCGAAGTTGTGCAGGCGAGTGAGGTCGATTTCGTCCTTGCGCTGTCGCAGCAATTCGTGGAAGCGCCAGAACTGCTGCAGCTGCGCGTCGGAGAGGCGGAGCCCACTGCGTGCAAAGAGCCGTTGCATCGTCTCGCGGCTCGGCGCCATCGCCGGCGCACTCGAGAGTGACGTCTGGCGCCGATCCTGCCGTGGCCGCGGACCCCGTCCACGTTCGCTTCCGAACCGATCGCGTGGTTGGAATCCCTTGTTGCGCATCCCCGCCCAGGGGCGTTTGTCGACGCGCGCACTCGGGGGCGCGGATGCTGGGCGCGCGCTGCGTTGTTGCGGCCCGCGCCGATCGTCGGGACGTCGTTCGCCGAAAATGCGTCCTGGCGATGGCCATGCGCTCTGTTTCGGTGGGCCGGTACGACTGCGCGGCGTCCCGCGGTCTCTCCCCGCGTCAGCGCTCGCTCCGCGCCCCGGTCCATGCCCGCGCGCAGATCGGCCGCGGTCATCGGGCCGGGCCGGCCGGCTGGGGCGGGCACCCTCTCGCCCGGCGACGAAAGGTCTGCGGCGATCAGGCCGGCCTGTGTCATCGCGGGTTGGCCGCCGTTCCCGCCTCGTGGTCGGACCGCGGTCCGTCGGTGGCGGCCGTCGATCGCGGTTCTCCGCCGAGTCGCGCACGCCGCGTCCCCGATCCCGGTCGTCCGTCGTGCGAGGCCCCGGTCGACGATCTGGCCGCACGGTTGGGCTCCGCGGCTCGCCAGGCGGACGGCGATCTCGACGTGCCGTCGAGGGGCGGTCTTCGCCAGGCGGCCGACGATCTCTCGACGCTGGACTCCGAGGCGCCGGCCGCGAACCGCCGGGCCGCTTGCCGCGCGATGCGTCACCCGCACCGCGATTCGGTCGCGAACGACTCCGCTGCGCTCGGCGTTGCGAATCTCGCCGTTGCATCGTCGGACCACCACTGGGTTCGGGAGGACATGGGCAGAAATCGCCCAGGGCACTGAACTGGCCTCGGGTCGAGGTTCGGTGCCATTCTACCCGAATCGGACCTTGGGTGCTGGGGAACGAGACGCGGGCGGCAGAGAGTTCCGAGCACCCTGCGCGCCCGCGGCATCGGACAAGGCTATTTGAGCATCTGCATCTTGCGAGTAAAGCTGCGGCCGTCCACCGTCAGGCGATAGAAGTAGGTCCCGCTCGGCGCGCGCCGGCCCGATCGATCGCGGCCATCCCACGTCACGCGGTGCGTCCCCGGCTGCAGGCGTTCGCCGGCGAGAGTGCGCACGAGCTTGCCACTCACCGAATACACACCGAGCTCGACTGCTGCAAGCTGCGGCAGATCGAAGACGATCTCGGTCGTCGGATTGAAGGGATTGGGCACGTTCTGCGCGAGCCACAGCCGCCGCGGCACGCTCGTGATTTCGCTATCGACCGGCTGGTCCCATGCCGACTGTGCCACATCCGCGTTCTGTTGCAGGTCGGCGAGGTCGCTGCCGCCGAGAATGGCAAAGGCGACGACAATGGAGTCACCGGGTGCAATGGTAAAGGGACCCGTCGCCAGCGCTTGTGAGATATCGGCTGGCCCGACCGAGGGGTTGACGATGCCGGCGCTCAGACACTCCCATTTTTCGGCATCGATGAAGCCGTCGTAGACGCCCCAGGCAGGATTGTCGGCGTCGCTCTCGTCGTTCCAGATGCCGCGGTACGACGTCGTTCCGGGTGCGGTGAGCGTCCGCACCCCGACAAAGACTTCGGGCCCGGCGCCATCGTCGTACACGTAGCCGAGGCCGCGGCTCGCGTCGAAGCCGGTGCGGTTGGTCTCGTAGTTCGAGCCGTCCACGTCCCAATCGAAGAACCAGCCGACGCGGATGCCATCGAGCGTGGCGGCGCTCTGGTTGCGAATCGCGTAACGCAGGACCACGAAGTCGTCGTAGGGCGGCGCCGAGATCTCCCAGCTCTCCTGGCGCACATGCAAGCCGAGCGCTGTCGTGGCACCCGCATCGGTGAATGCAGCCACCGCGAATTGATCGTAGACCGGATGTGTTTCGGAAAGCGCCGGCGTGCCGTTCGCGGCCGTGACGAAGTCGTCGTCGGCGACCGACGGGTTCGCGCCGCGCGCGCCATCCGAAATCGTGGCCATGCCGGTTCCGATCATGAGGGCGCCTTCGAAAAGCAAATTCGGCGAGCCGGCGAACAAGAAGCCGACGCCGTCCTTGCCGTTGCCGCCGGCCTTTTCGCCGAAGCCGAGCTTGCCGACGCTGGTCACGGTGGTGAGAACGTGGTTGGCGTCGTGAGTCGTGATGATGGGCAGCACGCGCAGCTCGAAACGATCGACGTCGGTGTAGACCGGACTGCCCGTCGAGATGTTGAGCACGAACGTGACGAGGTGATTGACCGGGGCCGCGGCGGTGAAGCGCACGGCAAAATCGAGCCCGGTTTCTTCCAGCGTGCCGAGATTCGCGACCGCATCGTTGTTGGTGGTGGCGCTGGCGTAGGAAGATGTTTCGCCGAGGGTGAACGTGGCGTTGGTGGCGGCATCGAGATAATTGATCACCCGCACGTGCACGGCGATGGTTTCACCCGGCTCGATGACCGCGTCGCCATCGGGCGTGTCGTAGGTGACGCTCTGAATGCGGATGGCTGGCGTCACCTTGGCGAGCGCCTGCGCCACGTGGATGCGGCCATAGCCCAGCTGCCCAGCGAAGCCCGGGTTGAGGGCGTCGATGTTGGTGGCGGTGACACGCACGCGTTCGCGCACCTGTTCCGCCCGATAGCTCGGCCATTTCGTCTTCACCAGGGCGCAGGCGGCAGCCACGTGCGGGCTGGCCATGGACGTGCCGTTCAAATCCAGATAGTTGCCGCCACGGTAGGTGCTATGGATGTTGGTGCCTTGGGCCGAGACATCCACCCAGGTGCCGTAGTTCGAGCTGGCGATCTTCTGGTCGCTGTTGTTGACGTTCGCAACCGCCAGCACGTGCGGGTACATGGCGGGATAGAAATCGGCGGCAGAGCCATTGTTGCCGGCCGCAGCGACGACGACGACGCCGTGTTCGCGCGCGTACTCGATGACCTCGCGCTCGAAATAAGACGGGTTGCCTTGGCCGCCCCAGCTGCAGTTCACCACATCGGCGCCATTGTCGACGGCGTAGAGGATGCCTTGGTAGCCGAAGGCGATGGCATTGTCGAGCGTGGGATGGGCGACGCACACCGGCATGAAACGCGCGTTCCACGACGCGCCGGCCACGCCGCTGGCGTTGTCCGAGACCGCGCAGGCGATGCCGGCCACGTGTGTCCCGTGCCCGGCGGCACTTGGTGTCTGCACTAATCCCGTGGGGTCGTTACTGCCATTGGCGAAGTTCCAACCATGCACATCGTCGACGTAGCCGTTGCCGTCGTCGTCCTGTCCATTGGCGGTTTCGCCTGGGTTGGTCCACACGTTGGCGGCGAGATCGGGGTGCTGCCATTCGCTGCCGCCATCGACGATGGCGATGACGACGCCGCCTTCGTTGCCGCGTGTGTCGTCGTAGGCGGCGGGAAACGACATCTTGTCGAAGTACGGGCTCTGTTCGACCGCGTACAGCGGATCGTTCGATAGCGCTGCAAGCGGATAAACGAACTGCGGTTCGGCGTACTCCACGTCCGCGCTGGCCGCGAATGCACGGGCGACCTCCAGTGCGTCCGCGCCGCTCGAGAACTGCACGCGGTACAGGCGCGACAGGCCGGCACCTGCGGTTCGCGCGCTGCCGTCGGCGGGCACGAGCGGCTCGAGGCGTTCGACGCCGTGACGAGCACAGAGCGCGTCGAGTGCGCCGATTCCGCTCGCCTTGGCGACCCCGCCGTTTTCCAACGGATGCACGAGCTTGAGGAGGATGACGCCGGACAGGTACTCCTGGCCGCCGGCAAGCAACGCCGGATTGTCGAGCCCTGGAGCCGCGCGCTGCCGTTCGGCGGCGACAGCTGGATTGGCGCTTGCGAGCAACGCCAGCGCGAACGAAACGAGCCACAATGGGCGCGTCGAGTGGGAACAATGGCAGGAAAACACGGCGGCGCACAGCTCCTTCTGTGTGGGTGGGCGCTCAGCTTCTTGGCGCCGGCCATGCACGGTCACCAAGGGCGTCCGGATCCGTCCGCACGCCCGATCATCCAGTCATCGAATCGCCGGTGGTCCGGCGGCGCTCACTTCAACAAGGTCACGCGTCGCGTGAAGACCTGATCGGCGAGCTGCAAGCGTACGTGGTAGCTGCCACTGGGGACGGCGTGACCACGATCATCGAGACCATTCCAAGCCGCGCTGTAGGCGCCGGCTGCCGTGTAGGCGCTCTGCACCAGGAAACGCACGTGCCGGCCGCGCGCATCGTAGACCACGAGGCGCACCGGTCCGGCGACGGTGAGCCCGTAGTGCACCGTCGTGCTCGGGTTGAACGGATTGGGCGTACCCGAAGACAGGAAACTGCGCGCCGGCGAGAGGCCGGCGACCGTGACCTCGACACTGCCATGGAACACGACATCGCCCGCGGATGAGACTTCGGCGACGCGATAGACGTTGCGTCCGGGCGGCGGCGTGGCGTCGCGGAATTCGTAACGTTGCGCGGCGTTGGGCTCTACGTCGGGACCGAGAGCCTGCAGAATGTCGCCGTCGAGGCCGCGGTAGACGCGGTAGGCAGCGATGTCGCGTTCGTCGCTCGTGCGCCAGCGGACGACGACACCGGCACCGTCTTGCGTCGCCGACAAGTCGGTGAGCGTGACCGGTGTCAACGGTCCGAGCGTCTCCCACTTGGCGATCGCGGCGTCGGTGTTGCCCTGCAAGTCGGCGAGGTCATTGCCGGCGGCGAACACGAAGGCGACGGTGATCGAATCGCCGATGGCGAGGTTGAAAGGCCCTGTCGCGATCGCGATCGACACGTCCTCGGGTCCGGCCTCGGGGCTTATGATGCCGCCGGACAGCGTCTGCCATTTCTCGTCCTTGGTGTAGCCATCGTAGACGCCGAACCATAGATTGTTCGGGTTCACCTCGTCGTTCCAGATGCCGCGGAAAGCGGTGGTGCCGGGCTGCGTCAGCACGGCGGTTCCGAGATGCACGCCGTTCGCGGCGCCGTTTTCGTCCCAGGTGTAGCCGAGGCCACGGGTGGCATCGTAGCCCGTGCGGTCGGCGATCGCCCCTTGCGCGTCGCCTGCATCGCCGATGTCCCAATCTTGGTACCAACCGACACGCAAGCCAGTGATGGCACCGCTGGCATCGTTACGGATGCGGTAGCGCAAGATGATGTAATCGTTGTCGGGCGCGTTGGAGAACAAGTAGGCGTCCTGGCGCATGTTGAGATTGAGACGCAAGGATGGCGCCGCAGCGCCGTCGCTGAAAATGGCGCGCGACTGTTGATCGGCGAGCACGGGGGGCAGCAGCGTCGGCGTGCCGCCCGCGGGGGTGCCGAAGTTCGAGTTATAGGTGAGATTGCCGCCGGACACCAGGCCGCGCGCCGCGTCCACCAGCTTGGTGGGCGAGGTGCCCATCATCATGGCGGCCTCGAACAGCACGTTGGGCCCGCTGCCGAAGGAGAAGCCGATGCCGTCGGTGCCGTCGCCGCGCGCCAGCGCATACCCGAGCCGGCCCATGCTGGTGATCGTGGTATTCACCTGGTTCACCGTGTGGTTCAAGAACAGCGGTTGGATGATGAACTTGAACCGGTCGATGTCGGCGTACACGGGTGTGCTGCTGTTGTAGCGCAGCTCGACGCTCACCGTATGGTTGTTGACCGCGTTCGAGCCGATCAGGAGATTGAAGGTCGGCAGCTGCAGCGTTTCCAAGGAGTCGATGCTCGCCACCGCCTGCATGGGATTCGACACCGTCACGTACGTCGAGGTCTCGGACAGGCTGAAGCTCAGCGTCTGCGCGCGCGCCAGGAAGTTGGTCACCGTGATGTTCAACGCCACGTTTTCGCCACGCTCGAGCACGCCGTCGCCGTCCTGATCGAGCAGTTGGATGTCGGAGATGCGAATGGCGGGCGTGTTCTTGGTCAGCGCCTGCGACACATTGAGCCGCCCGAAGCCCAGCTGGCCGGGGAACTCGGGGTTGGCGGCGTCGATGTTGTCGCAGCTGACGCGCACGCGTTGCATTACCTGATCGGCGGTGTAGTCCGGCCACCGCGTCTTGACCAGGGCGCAAGCAGCAGCCACGAATGGCGTCGACATGGACGTGCCGCTGTTGAACCCGGTCGTATTGTTGGGCGTGGTGCTGAGAATGGAATTGCCGTGCGCGGCGACGTCGACGCTGAAGCCGAAATTGGCGACGCTGACACGGTGATCGCCGAGGTCGACGTTGGTCACCGACAGCACGTGCGGGTAGGCCGACGGAAAATGCATGTCCGCATCGCCGCCGTCGTTGCCGGCCGCGGCACAGATGGCCGCACCCTGCTCCCAGGCGAATTGGATGACCTCGCTCTCGAAGGTGGACGGGCTGCCGCTGCCGCCCCAGCTCAAACTGATGGCGTCGGCACCGTTGAGCGCGGCATAGACGATGCCTTGATACCCCCAGGCGATGACGCGATCGGCACTGGCGAGCGCCGTATTGATCGGCATCACCTTGGCGTTCCAGGAAGCGCCTGCGACTTGGACGGAATTGTTGGTCACGGCGCAGGCGATGCCGGCGGTGTGAGTGCCGTGGCTGGCGCTTTGAGGCGTGCTCGCCAAGCCGGTGGGATCGTTGGTGTTGTTGGCGAAGTTCCAGCCACGCACGTCGTCGATGAGACCATTGTCGTCGTCGTCGATGCCGTTGATGGTTTCATTTGGGTTGGCCCAGATGTTGTCGACGAGATCGGCGTGGCGCCAGTCCGTGCCGCCATCGATGATGGCGATGACGGCATTGCCCTGCTCACCCTGGGCCACGTCCCAACCGCTCAAAAACTGCATGTGATTGAGATAGCCGAGCTGTTGGCTGATCTGGGTGTCGTTGGGCTGCCCCGCGAGCGGGTAGGCGAAGAGAGGCTCGGCGTACTCGACCGCGTCGAGCCGAGCGAGCTCGGCGGCCACGGTTTCGGGCGCGGCCCCGTCTTGGTACTCGATGATGAAGACGCGGCTCAGGTCGGTGCCGCCGACCTTGTGCGCCAGCAACCGTCTCGGAAGCACGGGCGTGACGGAATGTGCCGTATGCCGCGCAAGAACGTCATCGACGACCGCGGACCCGGTCTTGCCCGGACCGGCGCCGAGATTGTCTGGCCGGAGGAGCTTGACCACGACGATTCCTGGCTGCGAGGCGCGCGTCTCGATGCGGGCAGCGTCGCTTGGCGGCGACCCGGCCGAGAGGTCGAGCGGAGATGGGCCTCCGTGGGCGAAGGCAGTCGTGGCCACGAACAGGGCTGAAAGGAACGGCAAACCCGAAATACGCACGCAATGCTTGAGCATGCCTCGACTCCTGTCCGAGCGGTTCGTTGGCCCTATGGCAACGGGCGTCCCGAAGGGGAGGCCAGGGGAACTCGATCGGGGCAGTTTACGATGTTTCCGGATTGCGGGCAGGGCGCATATGAACAGGATACCCGCCTCCATGGGGGTTCGGCAAGGAACCCCGCCACGACCCGGCCTGGGCGACTCATTCGTATGCCTGCCCGCCCGCAGGCGCGGGTCGGCACCGGGATGGAGTGAAATCTCGCGCATCTGGACCGTGTTCGCAAGGCACGGCTGACAAAATGTCACCCGAGGGCTCGGACCACTCAGGGCTCGTCAGAATCGGGGCGAAGCCGGTACATTTGAGATCAGAGGGTGCGCAGAGCCCCCCGCGGCCGTGCGACTGGGCTGCGTGGGGGATGAAACGGAGAACGGGATGATTCTGCAGCAATACTATCTGGGATGCCTGGCCCACGCCTCGTACCTCGTTGGCGACACGCGGACGGGAACAGCGTTCGTCGTCGATCCCCAGCGCGACGTGGACCAGTACTTGTCGGACGCCGCCAAGCTCGGACTTCGCATCACCGATGTGATCCTCACGCACTTCCACGCCGATTTCGTCGCCGGACACGTGGAACTGCGTGATCGCGCCGGGGCGCGGATCCACCTGGGTGCGCGCGCACAGGCGGAGTATGCCTTCGAGCCAGCACACGACGGCGCCGTGCTGGAGCGTGGCGACATGCGGCTGCAGTTCCTCGAAACTCCCGGTCACACACCGGAGAGCATCTGCATCCTCGTTTACGATGTGGCCAAGGACACTGCCAATCCGCATGCCGTGCTGACGGGCGATACTCTGTTCATTGGCGATGTCGGACGGCCGGATCTCATGGCCTCCCTCGGTTTCAGTGCCGAGGAGCTGGCCGCCATGCTCTACGACTCGCTGCACCAGAAACTGCTTCGTCTTCCCGATGCGACGCTCGTCTATCCGGCGCATGGCGCCGGGTCGATGTGCGGCAAGGCGCTGAGCAAGGAGCGCGTGTCGACGCTCGGCGAGCAACGCCGTTACAACTACGCGCTACAACCCATGAGCCGAAACGAGTTCGTCGCCTTGGTCACGGCCGACCAGCCAGAAGCGCCAGCCTACTTTCCCTACGACGCGATGCTCAACCGCAGCGAGCGCGCGACACTAGAAGAGACGCTGGGCAAGATGTTGCAGCCACTGACTCTGGACGCGGTTCTCGGCCTCCACAACGGCGGCGCCCAGCTGCTGGACGCGCGCGATCCGTCGGAATACGCCGGCGCACATCTTCTTGGCAGCACCAACATCGGGCTCTGCGGTCAGTTCGCCACTTGGTGCGGCACATTGCTGCGTCGCGACCGGCCGCTGGTGTTGATCGCAGATCCCGGCAGCGAGCCGGAAGCGGCGATCCGGCTCGGACGCATCGGCTTCGATCACGTCGCAGGCTTCTTGCAGGACGGCATGCGGGCCCTCGACGACAGGCCCGATCGGGTACGCCACACCGAGCGCATCACGGCGCAGGCGCTGGCAGAACGTCTGAACGGCGACAACCCGCCGCACATTGTCGACGTGCGCAGCGAGCGCGAGTGGAGCGACAAACGCATCGTCGGCAGCATCCACGTGCCGCTGCCGCAGCTTGCGGGCCGTGTCGCCGAAGTGCCACGCAACGGCTACTTCGTCGTCCATTGCGCCGGCGGCTATCGCTCGATGATCGCCGCCAGCATTCTCGAGCAGCACGGGTTCACGAACTTCAGCGATTTGGTCGGCGGCTACGCGGCGTGGGATCTCCTCGACGAACGCCGCATGCGCACCTAAGTTTGATGCCCACATAACTGGGCGTAGAATCGCCTCGGCAGCTTGCTTTGCAATCATCGATTTTCCCGGGAGAACACGGCAGGTGACCGTGGAGAGCGGACGCACTCTGTCGCACTACCGCCTGATCGAGAAGATCGGCGAAGGCGGGATGGGTGTGGTGTGGAAGGCAGAAGACACGGTGTTGAGCCGTATCGTCGCCATCAAAGTGTTGCCGGCCGATGTTGCCCGTGACGAAGAGCGCCGCCGCATGTTCCTGGCCGAGGCGCAGCTCGCGTCGTCCCTGAGCCACGCCCACATCGCCCAGGTCTACGAACTCGGCCGCGAGGGTGACCTCGACTTCATCGTGATGGAGTATGTCGAGGGCAGGCCTCTCTCCCGCATGCTGCACGGCCGGCCGCTTCCCACCGAACAGGTCGCGAGCTTGGGCCTCCAGGTGGCGCAGGCGGTGGCAAGAGCCCACCACAAGGGACTCCTGCACCGCGACCTCAAGCCCGGCAACATCCTGGTGACACCGGAAGGCGACGCGAAGGTGGTCGACTTCGGGCTCGCGACCCTCTTCGAACGCCGCGACACCACGCTCGCCTCCGAACTCGAGGGTTTTTCTGCGACCGAGTCGATGTTGCGAGACGCAAGTCAGCGAGCGACTGCGAGCCCGTTCATCGCCGGCACGCTGCCGTACATGTCCCCCGAGCAGGTGCGCGGGGAGCGACTCGACGGGCGCAGCGACATCTTCTCCTTTGGCACGGTCCTCTACGAGATGACCACGGGTCAGAGGCCGTTCGGGGGAGCTACGAGGGCCGATGTGGCGAGAGAGATCCTCGGGAGCCGACCTGTTCTCGTGCACGATCTCGTCGCGAGCGTGCCGTTGGACCTCGATCGGATCATCCATAAGTCTCTCTCGGCTCGACCGGGGGACCGCTACCAGACCATGGACGACATGGCTGTTGACCTCAACCGGCTCGCCCGAGAGCTCGAGTCTGGTTCAGCCGTTTCGTACGGGGACCTGAATACTGCTCGGTCCGCTTCTCGCACTCCGGCTCGCAAGATCTTGGTGCTCGGCGGAATCGCGGTTATCGCAACGATTGTCTTGCTCGTCTGGGTCTGGAACTCTCGACGTGGCCGCGAACTCGAGGCCCCATTCGCACCCACCAAGGTTGCGATCCTCCACGAGCGCAGCGCGATCGCGGTGCTGCCGTTTCAGAACCTGAATGTCGAGGGGCCGCATGCGTATTTCGCAGGCGGGCTGCACGACGAGCTCCTGACCCAGCTCGCGAAGGTGGCGGCGCTCAAGGTGATCAGCCGGACCTCGGTGATGGGCTATTCAGTTACCTCCAAGCCGCTCAAGGCGATCGCGACCGAGCTGGGAGTGGGGAGCGTGGTGGAGGGGAGCGTGCAAGTGGTGGGCGGGCGGTTGCGTGTGAACGTGCAGCTGATCGATGCGGCGACCGACGAGCATCTCTGGGCGGAGCGCTACGACCGGACGCTGGACGACGCGTTCGCGATCCAGAGCGAGGTGGCGCAGCAGATTGTGGCGGCGGTGGGTGCGGCGCTGACCAGTGCCGAACAGGGGAGGCTTGCGGAGGTGCCCACGGCGAACGCCGAGGCCTACCGGCTGTATCTGCAGGGGCGCGAATACAGGGCCCGGCCCGGTTATCTCCGTCAGGACCTGGAGACCGCCCAGCAACTCTACGAGCGGGCGCTGGGACTCGACCCGAACTTCGCGCTCGCGCACGCAGAGCTCTCGCAAGTGCATGGCCGAATGTACTGGAACCGGTACGATCCCTCGGCGGCGCGCCCTGCCCGCCAACGCGAGGAAGCGGAGGCCGCGCTGCGGCTCGCGCCAGATCTGCCGCAGGCCCACATCGCCATGGGCCTGGCGCACTACCAGGGCCGACGCGACTATCGCCGGGCGTTGGACGAGTTCGCGATCGCGCTCGAGGGGCTTCCCAGTGACGCCGAGCTCTTGTCATTCGTCGGCCTTGTCCACCGTCGGCTCGGCAACTGGAACGAGGTCTCCGCGGCGTTCGAGAAGGCCGCCGAGCTCGACCCGCGTAACGCGACCTTGTTCTATGATCTTGGTGGCCATACCTATCAATTCGTGCGCCGCTACGCCGATGCGTTGCGCGCCTACGATCGGGCCCTGATCCTCGCCCCGGACCTGCATGTCGCAGCGATTCACAGAGGTTGGACCTACGTCCGCTGGCATGGGCAGCTCGACACGCTGCGGGCGGCACTGAGCCGCGTCCCGAGGGACGCGGAGCTAGGGAACCTACGGGATGTAGCCACTCAGCGCGCCGCGCTCTTGTTATTGGGACGGAACGCCGACAGCCTGCTGCAGATGCTCCGGATCGCGCGCGTCGACGTTTTCGTTGAGAGGATGGTTTTCCTGCCCAGTGCACTGTATGCCGCCTGGGCACATCAGATGCGCGGCGATCATCCGGCGGCGCGCGGGGCGTTCGTTGCAGCCCTCGTGCACCTGGACTCCGTCCTCGCTGAACTCCCCGACGACTGGCGCCTGCATGCGGCCCGAGGCCTGGCGCTGGCGGGGCTCGGGGGTCGTGACGAGGCGCTACGGGAGGCCCGTTGGCTACAGCTGTGGGTCGTCGATCGCGAGGATGCTGTTGATGGCCCGTCCCTTGGAGAAGATCGCGCGCGCATCCTCGCGCAGGCCGGCGACGCCGACGCGGCGCTCGACGAGATCGAGCGGCTCCTGGCGGGGCCGGCCTGGCTCAGCGTCCACATGCTGCGGCTCGATCCGCGCTGGGACCCGATCCGCGAGCACCCGCGGTTCCACGCGATGCTTGCGAAGTACAGCTCTTGAGCGGTCACACGACTTAATCTTATGCACACTAGCCCCGCGAGGGTACAGTCCTCGGGTTTCAATGCAATTCGACGTTGCCGCCCGCGTCTTCGATGCGGCGCTTGATCTCCTCGGCCACGGCTTTGTTGACGTCTTGTTTGATGGCTTTGGGCACGCCATCGACGATCGCGACAGCTTCCGTCTCGCCGAGACCCGTGATCTCACGGATGATCTCGATCACCTTGGCCTTGTCGGCACCGGCGCTGGCCAGGACGACATCGACTTTGTCGGGTTCGCTGGCCGCGAGGCTGTCGCCTTCGACCGGCAGGGCCGCGATGGCGCGAATTCCGGCTGATTCCTGGCCGCGCACGATCTGGGCGAAGCTCGGTTTCTCGAAATCCAGATCCTTGCCCTTCTGCTTGGTGTCGGGCAGCAGAATCGCCGTCGGCTGCATGTCACCCTCCCAGGACAACGTCCCCGCGGGGTTGTACCAGGCGCGATTCATCGCATCGACGTAGTAGGCGCGAAACCATTCGCGCGTCTTGGCGGAGTCGATGCCGGGGTCGACGACGCGAGCGTATTCCGCCCACACCTGTTCGAGTGTGCGCGTCACGCTGGCGCCGCGCGGGAGTTGCACCAACACAATCGGTCCGCCATCCATGTCCTGGGCGGCGAATTTCTCTTGGAATGTGGTCACGCGCGCGGCGGCGGCGGCGGAATCGGCGCTGAATTGTCGCTGGAGCTGCAGACGTTCGGCTTCGATTCGGGCGGTGGCGGCGGCCGCGCTGGCCGCGGCATTCTCTTTCTGGCGGCGCGCCAGCAGCCAGTAGCCGCCGCCGAAGAACAACACGACGAGCAGCGTCGTCAGCACGAGCGTGCGCGTGACGCGCGATCTGTAACGTTCTTCGCGTTCGATCGAGTCGAGTTCGGGCACGGTTCGGGCTCCGGTGTGGCGAGGAACTCTGCTCCACCATGTGGTTACAAAGGCGCCCGAAGAATACGGGGGCCCTCGATGGGAGTCAAGGCGCGGGGCCCGCGTGGTTGCGGCAGCGCCGCTTGCGACATTAGAATCGCGCGTCAGAACAGTCGGCAGGTCGGAACAGTCGGCGGCGCGGCTGCAGGTCAGACCGCAGCGCGACATCGTGCACGCAAGGGAGGATGCAAGTGAGCATACGCAAGGGCCGGACGTCCCTGGCTGGCGAGACGACGACGCTCCGGGTCGGCGATGTGGCGCCCGACTTCGAGCTCCCGGGTCACGGCGGTGACAACCAGGTGCGGCTGCGTGATTATCGCGGGGCGAAGAACGTCATGTTGGTGTTTTATCCGCTCGATTGGACCGGAGTCTGAAGCGTGCAGATGCCCGCGTACGAGGAGGCCTACGCCGCGTTCGACGGGCTGCATGCCCAGGTCCTGGGCATCTCGGTCGATTCGATTCCCAGCCATCGGGCGTGGGCCCGCTCGCTGGGGGGCATCGAGAAATACCCGTTGCTTGCCGATTTCCATCCGAAGGGTGAGGTGGCGCGAAAGTACGGCGTTTACAAAGAGGACTCCGGACACACGGAACGCGCGATCCTGATCATCGACAAGCAGGGAATCATTCGCTACATCGACGTGCACGAAATCGGCGAACAACCGGATGTTCGCCAGGTCCTCGAAGAGTTGGAGAAGCTACGCCTGGAGGCCACGCAACCCGAGCGCACGTGACCGATTCGGAAGTCAAAAGCGAGAGCGTGGCGCTGCGCCGGGCGCTCGGACGTTTCGCCACCCAACGCGATTGGGACGCGGCCCCGGAAGGTGGCGCCTTGGCGGCGCGCGTGCGGCGCTTGCTGGCGCCGGTGCGGCGACTGCACGCGGACACGACCAGTCCCGTGAGCCCGCAGCGCGATTGGGTTCACGTGGTGCATTGGAATATTCTGCACGGCAATCGCTACGACTCGATTCGCGACGCCCTGTGCGAGGAGCCCGGCCTCGCGGGCGCGGATCTCTTGAGCCTCAACGAGGTGGATCTCGGCCTGGCGCGCTCGGGAAATCGCGATGTTGCCTTCGACCTGGCGCGTGCTCTCGGCATGCACGCCGCGTGGACCGCGCTCTTCCTCGAGCTGGACGGTGGGTCGGACACTGCGCGCCACGTGGCGATGCAGGAGCAGGCGGAGTCGCTGTTCGGCTTGGCCTTGCTCTCGCGCTTCCCGCTGGGTGAGGTGCGGCGCGTGGAGCTCGACACGCAATCGGCATTCCTCTTCGACAGCGAGCGCAAGGTCGGACGACTGGTCGCGCTGGTCGCCGAGGTGCTCCGGCCTGGCGCTCCGTACTACGCCGTCGTCACACACCTCGATGTTCATCGTGGCCCCCGCGTGCGCATGCAGCAGATGCAACAAGTGCTGGCGCAGGTCCCGATGGGTCCGGCGATCCTGTGTGGCGATTTCAATACGACGACCTTCGGGCGCGGCAATTGGTGGCGCTCGGCGTGGGCACTGGGTGTTCTGGTGCTCGCACCCTCGGGACGGTTGCGCCGCCGTTTGTTGCAGCCGTACGCGCCTTCAGAGCGGCCGCGCGAGCCGCTGTTCACCGCGCTCGCGCGCTCTGGATTCGCCGTCGCACCCTTCAACGCCGCGGTCGAGTCGCTGGATCTGCGGCTTGCCGATGTGCGCGAGTTCCGCAGTTTACCCGGCGTGGTGCGGTGGCTGGGACACGCGGCACTGCGCCGCGCCGAACGTCGCGGTCGCCATCGATTGGACTGGATCGCGGCGCGGGGCTTCGAGCCAGCGCGCGAGTTGCCGCCGCTCGTGCTCTGTCGCTGGATGCGGGCGGAAATGGCGGCGTCCGATCATGCCCCGATCGGCTGTGGCCTGCGCCTGGGGGCTGCCCCATGAGCTGGGTCGTGATCTGCGCCGTCGCCTGCGGCGCTTCGATGCTCACGTTCCTCTCCGGTTTCGGGTTGGGTACGTTGTTGCTGCCGGTGTTCGCCCTCTGGTTCCCGTTGCCGGTGGCGATCGCGGCCACAGCCGTGGTGCATCTGGCGAACAATCTCTTCAAGCTCGGGCTGATCGGGCGTCAAGCGCAACCGGGCCTGGTCTGGCGCTTTGGCGTCCCTGCAACCATCGCTGCGATCGCGGGAGCGTGGTTGTTGCTTCGGCTCGCGACACTGCCAGCGCTCGGGTCTTACGAGCTCGGCGGCCGCGCGTTCACGGTGGAGCCGATTGGGCTGGTGCTCGGCCTGCTCATCGCAGGTTTCGCGCTGCTCGAATTTCTGCCGGCGACCGCGACGTTGCGCGTCGACCGGCGTTCCATCGCGCTTGGCGGCCTGCTGTCCGGTTTTTTCGGTGGCTTGTCGGGCCATCAAGGAGCACTGCGTGCGGCGTTTTTGTCGCGTTGCGACCTCGCACCTGCGGCTTTCGTCGGCACCGGCGTTTGGTGCGCGTGCCTCGTCGATCTCGCTCGGCTCACGGTCTACGGTTTGGGTCATTTCACGACTTCGCTGCGCACGCTGCGCACCGATGACGGCGCTGGGTTGGTGCTGGCGGCCATCCTGGCTGCCTTCGTCGGCGCGTGGATCGGTCGCCGACAATTGGGACGCATGACTCAACGATCGATTCAGGGCCTGGTCGGCGGCCTGCTGTTCGTGTTGGCGCTGGGGATCGGTGCCGGGCTCCTGTAGCGCCAAACCGCGCAACCGCGACCCCGGCAGCGCATCGCGTCCATGGTAACTGCGTTCCATGCTTGCCTCGCGGGCGCTCTGTCGTTATCATCGAAGCACCCCCGTAAGTGCACAGCCCGCCCCAATCGTACGCGTCACGGACCTTTGGTTCCGTCGCTCGATCCATCTCCGATCGGAGAGCCGGCGTGCTGCGAATACGTGCAGGGCAAATGCCCTGGCTTGTCGTTCTGCTATTTCTCCAATCCCCAGCGCACGCCCTTCGTGCCGAGACGCCGCAGAGCGGGCTCGAAGTCCATCGCACCGACCCGGCCAGCATCCGCACTTCTGGGCAGTCGGGGTCGACCCGAAGTGATGCGCGTTTTGCCGACCTGCAAGGCGATGGCGCGGGCGAGTGGCGGGTGCGCTGGAACGAGCTGACACGCACTCCGCATCGTGCGCATGGCGCGCGTTTCCCCGTCACGACGCAAGCGAGGCCGGGGGGGCTGCGCGGGGTGCAGGAGATCGAATCCCTGTCCGAGACGTTCGTGCGCGCCCATCGCGACTTGCTGGGTGTTGGTTGGGACGAATTGTCTCTAATGTTCGTGGGTTGGAAGGGCGGGCGTTGGGTCGTGACCCTGCAACAGCTTGGCCGGGGGCTCGAAGTCGTGGGTGGGCGAGTGGATCTGCGCTTCTCGGCGCAGGGTGAGCTGTTCCTTTTTGGCGCCGACGCGTATCCGGTTCCCCCGACGTGGGCGGTGGCCGACATCGGAGAAGAGGCGGCGATTGGCGCTTCTTTGCAGGACATGCCGGCCGGGACGCTGCCGCACGCGGGGTCCGTCACCCCCGTCTTCCTGCCGATGCTGGCGCACGAGCTTGAAGCAGGGCGGCGCAAGGCGAGCCACAACGACCGTGTCGGGCCCGCGGACCTGCGCGTGCGGCCGGCGTATCGGTTGCGTTTGAAGACCTTCGATCCGCCCGGGGATTGGGAAACCTACGTGGATGCAGAGACCGGCGTGGTGCTGTGGCGAGTCAACCACGTGCGCTTCGCCAATGCCGCGGGAACATTGAGCGGTGTCATCCATCCGAACATCGGGACCGCGGCGCTCGTTTCGACGCCGTTTCGCGATGCCGAGATCCTGGCCGGTGCGCCGGTGGACACGGTCGATGTCTTCGACTTCGAGGGCGCAAGCGCGGGCTGGAGCGCGCCGTCGCCTTGGGCGCTGTCGGGGGAATCGGTGCACGGCGGGACGCAGGCCTGGAGCGACAGTCCGGGCGCCAATTACGCCGACAATCGCAGTCTCGCGCTCTTGTCGCCAAAGATCGACGTTCGCGACATCGAGACGCCGGCGCTCCTGTTCTGGGTTCGGGTCGAGCTCGAGGATACGTGGGACTTCCTCTACGTCGAAGCGTCCGCCGACAACGGCGACACCTGGCGCACGCTCATGGCAATGAGCGGCACCGCCGCTTGGCACCAGGAGCGCATCGCCTTGTCCGACTTCGCCGGCACCAACAACTTGCGGGTGCGCTTTCGTTTGGCGAGCGACGGGGCCGCGAACGCGGCCGGCTGCTGGATCGACGACGTCGTCATCGCCCGGCTCGGATTTACCGTCACCGGCGCCGCGGGTGATTTTGCCGTCGAGTCGACCGGCAACGATTCGACCCTGGTGACGAAGATGCGCGGGCCCTCTGCGCAAGTGTGGAACCGGGCCGCGGGCGCCGCTTCGGCCAGCATGAGCGCGCAGGCAGTGGCCGGTGCCGACAATCTGCTCTGGGGTGGCGCCAACTCGCGCGCCAACGAGCGTGATACGTTCTATGGTCTGACGGCGGCACATGCACGGCTCCGCGCCATCGACCCAGGATTCACGGCGCTCGAGTACCCGTTCCCCGTCTTCGTCGGCATCGCCTTCTGCAACGCCTACTACGCCGGCTGGCAGATCGTCATGGGCTCGGGCAGCACAGGATGCGCCGACCTCGGGCAGTGGACGTCGGTCGTGGCGCATGAATACGGCCATGCGATCACCGATCATGTCTATGGAGCTGCCGGCGATCCCCCGAGCGACATGCACGAAGCATTCTCCGATTACTTCGCGGCCACGATCAGCAACGATCCACGCATCGGCGCCGACGTGCTGGGACCCGGCACCATGTTCCGCAGCATCGACAACAAGCTGCGCACACCGGAGGACGTTTCGGGGGAAGTTCACATCGATGGCACCATTCTCGGCGGCGCCCTCTGGGACCTGCGCCAGCGGTTGGCACCGGATGTGGAACTGGCGGATTCGCTGTTCCATTTCGCGCGCTATGGCGCACCGAAGACATTCGAGGACTATTACCTCGAACTGTTGACTGTCGACGATGACGATGCCGATCTTGGCGATGGGACGCCGCACATCGAAGCCATCCGCTCCGCCTTCGGTCGCCACGGGATCGGCAGCGGTCCCGAATTCGAGCACGTGTTCGTCGCCGTGCAAGACGACGGTGGCAACGACAACGGCCGCCTCGATGCGGGCGAAAACGCCACCCTGTGGCTGACGCTGCGCAACTATGGCGGGGTGGAAACGGGTGTCTACGCGACGATCGCCACCCAGACTCCCGGTGTGAGCGTCCTCGTCGACAGCGTGTATTTCGGCGACGTGCCGTCCGGGTCTGCCGGCACGCAGGTCGGGGCATCGATCGGGTTCACGGTCCAGGTAGATGCGAGCGTGGGTGTCGGCACGGCCATCGTCTTCGATCTCGACATCCACTCGCGGCTTGGTTCGAACCGCGACTGCTTCATGCTGCCAGTCGGTTGGGTTCCCGTGCTGCTCGTGGATGACGATCGCACCGTCAATTTCGAGACCTGGTTCGCGGGCAGCCTGGAGCGCCTGAATACCGACTATCTGCGCTGGGAGGCCGGAATCCTCGGCAGCCCCACGGCGGAAGAGATGGCGACGTATCGGGCCGTGGTCTGGTTCACGGGCAACGACCGTCGCAACACGCTCACGCCTGCCGATCAAGAAGAGCTCGCGGTTTATCTGGGGGCCGGTGGCGCGCTCTACCTGACCGGCGAAGACATCGGTGAAGATCTGTGGAAGGGCACGGGTGGCGTGCCGACCGCAGCCGACAAGGCGTTCTACGAGAATTGGCTGCGCGCCAAGGTCAACGTCGAAAGCGAGGGGGCGCCGTCGGTGTCGGGCCTCACCGGGGATCCGGTGAGCAATGGTCTCGCCATGACGCTGAACGGCGTTACCAGCGCCAACAACCTCAACAGCTGTTCGTCGCTGCTGCCATTCAACGGTTCGGTCGAGTCCATGCGTTACGGCAACGGCCGCATCGCGGCATTGCGCTACGAAGGTGACTACAAGCTGCTCTACTGTGGATTCGGGTTCGAAGGCGTGACGACCGCGACCCAGCGCGACACGCTGATGGCGCGGGCGCTGCGTTGGCTCGTGCCGCCGGAGTCGACAGCGCCGAGCGTCACCGTGATGCACCCGAACGGGGGCGAGGTGATTCCGGCTGGGTCGTCGTATGACATCGAGTGGACGGCCCACGACGCCGTGGCCGTGACGGCGGTCGACATCTCGATCTCCATGGACGGCGGGCAGAATTGGACATCTGTGGCCGCGGGCGTCGCCAACACGCATTCCTACGTTTGGATCGTGCCCGACACCAACGCCACGTCGTGCAGCGTGCGCGTCGAAGCCTTGGATCCGTCGGGGAATCTGGGCAGCGATGCGAGCAACACGCCGTTCGCGATCGCGGTCACCACCGACGCGCCGGACGATGTCCGAGTGCCCAGCCACTTCGCGCTGCGCGGCGCGGTGCCGAATCCCTTCAATCCCCTCACCGCGCTGCACTTCGACCTGTCGCGACCGTCGCGTGTTTGGCTGCGGATCGTCGGCGTGAACGGGCGCAGCGTCAGAACCTTGCTCGACGGTGAATCCCTCCCTGCCGGCAGTTTCCAGCGCTTGTGGAACGGGCGCGACCATGGCGGCCAGGCCGTGGCTTCGGGCGTTTACTTCGTCCAGTTCCGCGCCGGCGATTTCACCGCGGCGCGCAAGATTCACTTGCTGCGTTGATCACTCCTTGGTCCTGATTCAAAACGGTGACTCTCTTCCATCCAGGGCGTAGAATCCGCTCGGCAGCTGATTACAATCGTTGACCTTGCCCAGGAGTCGGCGGATGACCGTGGAGCGCGGACGCACTCTGTCGCACTACCGCCTGATCGAGAAGATCGGCGAAGGTGGGATGGGTGTGGTGTGGAAGGCCGAGGACACGGTCTTGAACCGCACGGTCGCGATCAAAGTGCTGCCGGCCGATGTTGCCCGTGACGAAGAGCGCCGCCGCATGTTCCTGGCCGAGGCGCAGCTCGCGTCGTCGCTCAGCCACGCTCACATCGCGCAGGTGTACGAGCTGGGCCGCGAGGGCGACCTCGACTTCATCGTCATGGAGTACGTCGAAGGCAAACCGCTGAGCCACATCCTGCACGGCCGGCCGCTTGCCGCCGAAAAGATCGCGAGCTTGGGACTTCAGGTTGCGCAGGCTGTGGCGCGAGCCCACCACAAGAGTCTCCTGCACCGCGATCTCAAGCCCGGAAATATCCTGGTGACACCGGAAGGCGATGCGAAGGTGGTCGACTTCGGGCTCGCGACCCTCTTCGAACGCCGTGACACCACACTGGTCTCCGAACTCGAAGCATTTTCTGCGACCGAGTCGATGTTGCAAGACGCGAGTCAGGGAGCGACTGCGGGCGCCTTTTTCGCCGGTACTCTGCCGTACATGTCCCCTGAGCAGTTGCGCGGTGAGCAACTCGACGCGCGCAGCGACATCTTCTCCTTTGGCACGGTCCTCTATGAAATGACAACGGGTCAAAGGCGGTTTCGGGGAGCAACGCGGGCCGATGTGGCGAAAGAGATCCTCGCGAGCCAACCCTCCCCCGTGCACGATCTCGTCCCGCGGGTGCCGTTGGATCTCGATCGAATCATCCACAAGAGCCTCTCGGCTCGACCGGGGGACCGTTACCAGACGATGGACGACATGGTCGTCGACCTCAAGCGGCTCGCCCGAGAGCTCGAGTCTGGTTCAGTCGTTTCGTTCGGAGACTTGAACCCTGCGCGGTCCACTTCTCGCACTCCAGCTCGCAAGATCTTGGTTCGCGGCGGAATTGCAGTGATTGCAACGATTGTCTTGCTCGTCTGGGTCTCGAGCTCTCGACGTGGCCGCGAGCTCGAGGCCCCATCCACACCCACCGAGGTCGCGATCCACCACGAGCGCAGCGAGATCGCAGTGCTGCCGTTCCAGAACCTGAGTGCCGAGGGGACGAACGCGTATTTCGCCGGCGGGCTGCACGACGAGTTGCTGACCCAGCTGGCGAAGGTGGCGGCGCTCAAGGTGATCAGCCGGACCTCGGTGTTGGGCTATGCGGGCACCACTAAGCCGCTCAAGGCGATCGCAAGCGAGCTAGGGGTGGGAAGCGTGGTGGAGGGCAGCGTGCAGGTGTTGGGCGAGCGGCTGCGAGTCAACGTGCAGCTGATCGATGCGGCGACGGACGAGCATCTCTGGGCGGAGCGCTACGACCGAACCCTGGACGATGCCTTCGCGATCCAGAGCGAAGTGGCGCAGCGGATCGTGGCGGCGGTTGGCGCGGCGCTCACCAATGCCGAACATGGGAGGCTGACTGCGACACCCACGGCGAACGCCGAGGCCTACCAGATGTATCTGCAGGGGCGTGAATACCAAGCCCGGCCGAGCTTTCTGCGTCAGAACACCGAGATCGCCCAGCAACTCTACGAGCAGGCGCTGGGACTGGACCCGAACTTCGCTCTCGCGCACGCGGCTCTGTCGGAGGTGCATGGCATGATGCACTGGTACGCGTACGATCGTTCAACGGCGCGAGCGGTGCGACAGCGCGAGGAAGCGGAGGAAGCGCTGCGGCTAGCGCCGGATCTGCCACAGGCTCACTTTGCGTTGGGAATGGTGCACTACTGGGGCCGACGCGACTACCACCGCGCGTTGGACGAGTTCGCGATCGCGCTCGAGGGCCTCCCCAATGACGCCAAGCTCTGGATGCGAATCGGTGCTGTCCACCGCCGGCTGGGCAACTGGAACGAGGTTTTTGCGACGATCGAGAAGGCCGCGCAGCTCGATCCGCGCAGCGCGGACATGTTCTTTGATCTTGCGGGCCAAACCTATTACTTCTTGCGCCGCTATGCCGATGCGGTGCGCATGTACGACCGGGCTCTGAGCCTCGCACCGGACTATCATTCCGCGAAGATTTTCAAGGGATGGACTTACGTACACTGGCAGGGGCAGCTCGACACGCTACGGGCAGTACTGAGTCGCCTCCCCAGGGACGCGGAGCTGGACTACGGGGATGCGCCTGCCCAAAATGCAGCACTCCTGCTCTTGGAACGCAACGCTGACGGCCTGCTGCAAGAACTCCAAGTCGCGCACGGCGACGTTTTCGTCGCGCAGGACTTCTTCCTGCCCGGTGCCCTTTATGCCGCCTGGGCGCACCAAATGCGCGGCGACCATGCAGCAGCGCGGGCGTCCTTTACTTCCGCCTGCGTGCGTCTGGACTCCGCTTTGGTTGAACTCCCCGACGACTGGCGGATCCATGCGGCCCGCGGCCTGGCGCTCGCGGGGGTCGGCCGCCGGGACGAAGCGCTGCGGGAGGCCACCTGGCTCCAGCAGTCGGTCCTTTACCGTGAGGACCACTTCGTCGGACTCCTGGCGGACAATCGCGCCCTGATCCTCGCGCAGGCCGGGGAGGCCGACGCGGCACTCGACGAGATCGAGCGGCTGCTCGCTGGGCCCTCTTGGGGGATCAGCGTTCACACGCTGCGGCTCGACCCGCGCTGGGACCCGATCCGCGAGCACCCGCGGTTTCGGACACTGTTGGTGAAGTACGGCTCGTGAGTAGCACGCGACTTCTCGCGCGCACTCCGGCCTCTCCGGCAATATTCGGCGTGTTTCAATGCATTGTGCCGCCCACGACTTCGGTGCAACGCGCGATCTCATCGGCCACGGCTTCGTGAACGACTCGAGTCATGCTTTGGGTGCGCCGTCGAAGTGGCCCGGCTCCGCCATGCATGCGAAGACTGGGCACGCGCCGTGCTCTCCGAACGGGCTCCTTCGACGGCTTTCTGCACCAGAGGTTTGTTGCAGCGATGACAAACCGAGTGCTACGGTACGCGTCGTCTGGAAGACGGATCGGGGAGATCGAGCACGACGATGAAAACGAATCTCCATTGGGTCTCCCTGCTCCTCGTCATTGCTTTCACCGACAGCACCGCGGATGAAGCGCGCGTCTTGCGGCTGGGGCATTTCCCCAACATGACGCATGCGCAGGCCCTGATGGCGCGTGCGGGGGGCCAGTTCGAGCAGAAAATCGGCGTGCCCATCCAGTGGATCTCGTTCAATGCCGGGCCGACGGCGATCGAAGCGCTGTTCGCCGACGCTGTCGATGCCACCTTTGTCGGTCCGAATCCCACCATCAACGGTTACATCAAGTCGAAGGGCGAGAAGTTCGTGATTGTCGCCGGGAGCGCCAGCGGCGGTGCGGGACTCGTGGTGCGCCGGGATGCCGGCATCCGCGAGGAGCGCGATTTCCACGGCAAGATCATCGCCACACCGCAATTGGGAAACACACAGGACGTGGCGGCCCGCGTCTGGTTTCGTGCGCGCGGTTATAAGCTCAAGGAACAGGGTGGGACCTTGACCCTGATCTCGCTGGCGAACCCCGACCAGCTCACGATGTTGCAGAAGAAAGAGATTCACGGCGCTTGGACGGTGGAGCCATGGCTGTCGCGCCTCGAGCTCGAGGGCAGTGGCGTTCTGTATCTGGATGAAAAGACGCTCTGGCCGCAGGGGCAACATGTCACCACGCACTTGGTGGTGAGCAAGGCCTTTCTGGCCGGAAACCCCAAGCTGATCAAGAACCTCCTCCAGACGCTGGTGGAGATGACACAGACGATCAACGCCGACAAGTCTGCCGCGGCGCGGGTGGTGAACGCCGAGCTGAAGAAGTTGACGGGCAAGGCGCTTGCCGAGCGAGTCATCGACAAGGCAATGGAACGCGTTGAGTTCACCTGGGACCCGATCCGTTCGTCCTTGCACGGCGCGGCTGAGGCCGCGCAAACAGTCGGGTTTCTACGCAGCACGCCGAATTTGCTCGGGATCTATTCGCTCGGGATCTTGAACCAGGTGCTCGAAGAAAAGGGTCTTCCACCCATCGCTCCATGAGCGGCGCGTGAATTCTGCATTTTCGACGGAACTGAGTGTGTCATGGCTGCGCCCGTGAAATTGAGTTTGACGCAGGTGACGAAGACCTTCGCCGGCGGCGGCCAGAAGGTGGAAGCACTCCGGCCCATCGATCTCGAGGTCCGCGAGGGCGAGTACGTGGTCTTGTTCGGCCCTTCCGGTTGTGGCAAATCCACTTTGCTGAACATGATCGCGGGGTTCGAAGCGCCAACCACAGGTACAATCACCTTGGAAGGCCGGGCCGTCACACGGCCCGGCAGTGACCGGCTGATGATGTTTCAAGAGCATGCGTTGTTTCCCTGGCTCACGGTGATCGACAATATTCTGTACGGATTGCTGTGGCAGCCTGGGTTGCGCTTCCGACGCCGGCGGCAGCGGCAGAAGGCTCTGCAGCTACTGGCGTTGGTGCACTTGGAAGATTTCGTCCATTCTCCCATCCATGAACTGTCCGGCGGCATGAAACAACGCGCGGCGTTGGCGCGCGCACTGGCGCCCGATCCGAAGGTGCTGCTGATCGACGAGCCCTTCCCCGCGTTGGATGCGTTGGTGCGTGCCAAGCTCTACGACGAGCTGCAAGACATTCTCGTCCGCACGCGGAAGACCATCGTTTCCGTCACGCACGATCCTCGTGAAGCGGCGTGTCTGGGGGATCGAGTCGTCATTTTCACCGACCGGCCGGGCAGGATCAAGACCGAGATCAGCGTCGACCTGCCGCGTCCGCGCGACATCAACGATCCACGCGTGGCCGCCTATGCCACCCGGATCGCGGCGGAATTGAAGGAAGAGACGGCGTGAGACACACTTCGGAGCCGAAGTACGGCAAGTATGTTTTTGGCTTCTACCTGCTCCTGTTTGCCACTTGGCAGCTCCTGTTCAGCTTGCGCCTCATTCCCGACTATTTGTTCCCTTCGCCATGGCAAGTGGCGAAGCGCCTGTGGGAGCTGGGCGAGGACGGTCTGCTCTGGCCCAGCATCAAGGCAACTCTCGTGCGTATGATCATCGGATTTGCCATCGCGGCCGGCCTTGGTCTTTTCATCGGGGTGTTCATGGGGATGAGCCGGGTGGTGAACCGCTGCTTGCAGTCCCTGTTCCTGGGTCTGCAGACCCTGCCCACGGCCGGGTGGGTGCCGATCTCGCTGTTGCTTTTTGGACTGAGCGACCGTGGCATCTATTTCGTCATCATCATGAGCTCCGTGGCAGCCGTGGCCATCGCGACATCCGACGGCATCCTGCACATTCAACCGATCTATCTGCGAGCCGCGCGCACGTTGGGCACCCCCGCGTACGCCATGCCGTTCTACGTGATCCTGCCGGCGGCGGCTCCGAGCATCGTCACGGGGATCAAGCTTGGCTGGACATTGGGCTGGCACGGAGCAGTCTCTGCCGAATTGATCAAGTCGAGCATTGGATTGGGTTATCTGCTCTACATGGGACGCGAGTTGAACGATGCCGCGCAAGTGCTCGGGATCATGGTGTTGACCATTCTCTTCGGCCTGCTGCTGGATCGATTTCTCTTCGGGCTGGTCGAACAGCGCATCCGACGCAGGTGGGGCTTGGTGAGCGCCACGTAGAGGATTGCATGCGGGATGGTGGTGCCGCCCTCGACGTCCTCCCGCGCTGTGCCTCTGATTCGACGCCTCGCCGCCGCATGGTACCCTGCAAGCGATGAAACCGCTCGATCCCAACGCCGCCGCCCGCCCCGATTCGGGAATCTTCGGTTTACTGGACCGGCCGGAAGACGCTCGTGTCGTCCTCGTGCCCGTGCCGTGGGAAGCCACGACCTCCTACGGCGGCGGCACGGTCGATGGGCCGCGCGCGATTCTGCAAGCCAGCCGGCAGGTGGATCTCTTCGACGTCGAAACGGGACGGCCTTACGCCTCCGGGATCGCGCTGCTGCCGGAATTGGCCGACCTCAGGCGCTGGAACGACGAGGCGCAGCGAGCGGCACGCGCGATCATGAGTGCGGATGCAGGCGTCGACCTGCATGAGGCGAGGACGCGCGTCGACGCACTGTCGGAGCGCATGAACGCGTACGTGCAGTCCACGGCGCAGCATTGGCTCGACGCCGGCAAGCTCGTTGGCGTGTTGGGCGGGGATCACTCGGTTGCCTTCGGAGCCGTCGCCGCGCATGCGGCCCGTCATCCCGGGCTCGGCATCTTGCACTTCGATGCCCACGCCGATCTGCGCCGCGCCTACTCGGGCTTCGAATGGTCGCATGCGTCCATCATGGAGAACGTGCTGCGGCGCATTCCGGCCGTATCGAAGCTCGTACAAGTCGGCATCCGCGATCTCTGCGAAGAGGAGCACGAACGCATCGAGGCTTTCCCCGGGCGCGTGCACACTTGGTACGATGCCGAGCTGGCGCGGGAGCGTTTCGGCGGCTTGTCATGGGGGCAGCAGGTGGAGCGCATGCTCTCGGACTTGCCGCGCGAGGTTTACGTTTCCTTCGACATCGATGGACTCGATCCCGTTCTCTGCCCGCACACCGGAACGCCCGTCCCCGGGGGGCTGTCGTTTCAAGAGGCCTGCTACGTGCTGTCGGCGCTCGCCGGCACGGGACGCCGGATCGTGGGCTTCGATCTCGTCGAAGTGGCGCCCGCAGCGGACGGCTCGGAGTGGGACGGCAATGTGGCCGCGCGCCTGCTCTACAAGCTCATCGGCTGGGCGCTGCGCTCGCAGAATCTCTGACCTGCGCTCAAGCGTGATAGAGACTCGTGCCCTTCGGCTGCCGATGGGACACATGCGTCTTGTGCGCCGCGCGCACCACGGCTGCGGCGACATCCTTCGCCACCTGCCGGTTGAAAACGCTCGGGATGATGTAGTCGGGAGCGATGTCCGCGGTCGGAATGGCCGCGGCAATTGCCTCGGCGGCGGCGTGCATCATGGTCTGGTTGATCACTCCAGCTCGGGCGTCGAGCGCGCCGCGGAAGATCCCCGGGAACGCCAGCACGTTGTTGATCTGGTTCGGGTAGTCGCTCCTTCCCGTGGCCATGATGGCCACGATGTCATGAACCTCTTCCGGCATGATTTCGGGCACCGGGTTGCTCATGGCGAACACGATCGGATCCTTGTTCATCTTCATGACATCGCGTCGAGTCAACAGCCCCGGCGCCGCCAACCCCAGGAACATGTCGGCACCCTCGATCACGTCGCGGATCGAACCGTGCTCGCGTTCTGGGTTCGTGTGTTCGATCAGCCATTGCTTCGCCGGGTTGCGCCCGACATCGCGTCCCGCATGAATGGCGCCGTGCGTGTCGCAAACCACCAGGTTGCCAATGCCGAACTCCTTGAGCGTCTTGGTGCAAGCGATCCCGGAGGCGCCCGCGCCGGCGACGACTACCTTCATCGCTTCCGGCTTCTTGTCCACGAGACGGAGCGCATTCATCAGCCCCGCTAGCACCACCACCGCCGTTCCATGCTGGTCGTCGTGGAAGACCGGGATGTCCAGCTCTTGCTGCAGGCGCTCTTCGATGTGGAAGCATCGGGGCGCCGAAATGTCCTCGAGGTTGATGCCGCCGAAGGTTGGAGCGATCCACTTGCAGAAGGAGATGATGTTTTCCGGATCCTGGGTCGCAATGCACAAGGGGAAGGCGTCGACGCCGCCGAATTCCTTGAACAGGATGGCTTTTCCCTCCATGACCGGCATGGCGGCGGCAGCCCCGATGTTGCCGAGGCCGAGAACGGCGCTGCCATCCGAGACCACGGCGATGCAGTTCTTGCGAATTGTCAGGTTCAAAGACGCCTTCGGGTCCAGGTGAATGGCTTGGCAAACGCGCGCGACTCCGGGCGTGTAGGCCATGGAGAGGTTGGCGCGTGTTTTGAGCGCCACCTTGGAAGTCACCTCCAGCTTGCCGCCGATGTGCATCAGAAACGTGTTGTCGGAGACGCTGTGGAGCTGCACTCCTGGCATGGATCGGATGGTCTCGAGAATCTCCTCGGACTGTTCTTTGGAGGCACACTCGATGGACCAGTCGCGCAGGCTGTTGCCGTCGCGAATCTGCACCAGATCGATGGCGTGGATGGCGCCGCCGATCTTGGCGATGGCGACGCTGATCTTGGCGATCCAACCCGGTTGGTGCGGAACCTCGAGTCGCATGGTGATGGAGTACTGGGCACTGGGCGTGAGCTTGGTGGCCATGGCACGACCTTTCGTTGAGGCCGAGATCTGGGGCGCCGCAAGAGTTCCCCACCAATTGGAATTTCGATCCAACGCTGCTGGAATACAAGTCCGCGGCGGTCGTGAAAGTTCTGCATCGCGCGTCGGATGCCGCCTGCTCTTTCCCGATCGCGCAGGTCCGATTCACCGCCTCAATCCATCGAGTCGCGGGGTCGATTGAAATCGGTGCGACGGGTCGCGGCTCGGAGGGCCCGTTCCGTGCGTCCGTCGCGCACTATCGCGCCAGGACGATCTTGCGCACGTCGTGATCACGAGGGGTGGTGAGATGGGGTTGGTCGAGCTGTGCGGCGGTCCAAATGTCACTGAGAACGACTACATCCCTGCGCGAGCACACGGATCGTCGTCTCGTCGACTCTGGTCGACAAGTAGACGTTAGCCACATGTGGATAAGGGGGTTCATCTTGCGCGCGGGCTGCCCCGGGAATCAAGCAGGCCGCCGCGAGGATGGCGGCCAGGCCAATCGCGTGCAGGATCGCGAAACGCGGCAGGTGACGGCTGTGCAGGTGAGCTTCCCTCGATCCACCACCCGGCGGCGGCCCTGTCCACGTCGTCGAGGAGTGGAATTCCACACCATGCGCCATGCCGTGCGGCACGAGGCCGGCCACGGTCACACGGTGTACCCGAGCTCGTGCCGCTGCGGTTGGAACCAACCGGCTTCTTCCAGCGGTTCGAATGCGTGGCACCAGGTGATTTCCCCTTCGTAGACGTGGATGGTCACGGCCTGGATGTCGAAGGGGTTGTCGATGGAATGGTACTCGTAGGGTGGGATGAGCGCGCCGGCGTCGCCAACGCCCGAGACCACCGATTGGCGTTCGCGGAAGCAGATCCGTCCCGAATCCTCGGCTTCGCGCTCGAAAGACCGGACGCGGATCTTGCCGTCGTAGACGCACTCGACGCACCAATGGCCGGCGTGATCGTGAAGCGGCGTGCCTTGTCCCGGGGCCCAGACCATGATCACGACGCTGAAGCGACCTTTGGGATCCTTGTACAAGCATCGCCGGGCGTAACCCGTGGGCACGGGTTGGAGGTAGGCTGCCGGCACGGTCACCCGACTCAATTCTTGCATGAGGACGGACTTCACGCCGGCGCAGATGGATGCCGCATCCAGCGCGGCCGTGGCCGTATCGAGCCCGCGTAGCATCGGTGCCAGTCCAGCCTGGGAGTTCGCTCCGTGGCTCACGATTCCTCCGAGATCTCGCAACACGAGCTATCGTCACAGACTATCACACGCATTCGGTGCCGCGACAGAGCGGCAACGGATGCTGGACGAGCCGTTGGGACACCTCGTCGGCCGCCGACTCAGCTGCGCGCACCAGTGGATCCGGCGTGCGGGCCGCGCGGGTGGGTGCCGCAACCGGAGCGCGGGTCCTCGGAAAGCTCGAGCAAGACGCCACCGAGACCTTTCGGATGCACGAATGCGATGCGCTTGCCGTGCGCGCCGATTCGCGGCGCGGAGTCGATCAATGGCATGCCGAGGGCGGCGAGCGCCGCGAGCGCCCGTTCGATGTCGGGGACGGACAGGCACAGATGATGGATGCCACCCCCGCGCTTGGCGAGCCAGCCGGAGATGGGACTGTCCGGGGCCGTCGGGCACAGCAATTCGATCTGAGATTCCCCGGCCTGGAAAAACGCAGCGCGTACTTTCTGATCCGCGACCTCCTCGACAGAGGTCGGGCCCACGCCGAAGAGCGCGGTGTAGATCTGAATCGCCGCCTCCAGATCGGGCACGACAATGCCGATGTGGTCGATCTTCTGGATCTTTTCGGGCATCCCATCTCCCTTACCGCACGTCCGGCGCACGGTGGCGAGGGTGTTCGGCCGTGTTCCGACGGGACGTTGATTGAGGCTGGAGTATGCCAGGATCCGGTGATCGGCTCCAAGCCCTGGCGATCGATTCCTTCAGCAGGTCGCGCACGCTCGCCCGGCCTTGTGAGGATCCGGCCACAACCGACCATTTCTGTCGCTTGAAGAGAACTCAGGGGTCTCTTACTCTTGCGGTTGCGGTCGCTGATTCGGGACGAGATACCGTGAAGCTCTTACATGGAATCTGCGCTGCTCTCGCTGTGGTCTCGTACAGCCACACTCTTTGGGCACAAGGGGGTGTCGCGTCGGACTACGGGCACATCGGCGTGTATGCCGATGCCGCCGGGACAACCACCTGCGCCACGATCGATGTCGGAACCGCTGGCACCCTGTACGTCCTCGCAACGCCGGTCGGTCCCACGGCGGATGGGATCGCGGGCGCTGAGTTCCGGGTCGAAGTGCGTTCTCCGGAGGGCTGGAGTCTGTCCTTCCAGCCGGCTGGACCGACGATCGTCATCGGTGATCCCATCGACACGCGTCCCGGTGACCTGTCCGACGCTTCCGGCACGACAATGGTCTTTCCCGCCTGCCAGGCGCCCGATCCGGTCACCGGTAAGGTCCTACTCGGCACGATCGTCGTCGCCAACCTGGGTGGCGCGCCAACGGACCTGTGGCTCAAGCGCCGCACGAATCCCAGCAACAGGATGCACCCGTGTGCTCTTCTGTTGCAGTGCAACGTGCCACAGTATTTCAAGTGGTGCGTCTCTGCGCACATTCCTCCGTCCTGCACGCAAGCCGGGCCGCCTTCGATTCCGGTCGAAGACTGCGATCGCGACCCCGCGCTCTTCGTGGCGGCGATCAACAAGGAAGTCGAGCCACCGCCGCTCCCCGACCGCGCTCCCAGCGATCCATCCCGCGAAGTGATCGCCATGCTCTCACGGCGCACGACCATCGATTTCCCACCTGGACGCACCTATGCACCTCTCGACGAGACTCGCATCCTCGTCCCTGAGATCGAGATCGTTCTCCGGCGTCATGCCGTGCAAGTGGTGTCCAAGGCTTTTCCGTGCTTCGACCTGGCCGACACACTGCACACGACGCGGGACGGGAGAACGATCCCCTTGACCGACTGGTCGAAGAGCTTCTTGTTCCTGCTGCCGATCGGCGGCAACCCCGAGCAGCTTGCGGCCGATCTCGAAGCGACACCGGGAGTCGTCTTCGCGGAGCCGAACGGCATCATGGTGCTGCCCGCGGTGCAATTGGAGTCCTCCTTTTCGACCCCGAACCCTCTGAAGCCGGGCGCAGTGATGGCCATCGAACTCGCCGTGCCAGCTCGCGTCACCCTCGATCTCTACGACGTGGCAGGCCGGCGCGTCCGGCGATTGCAGGACGGCACGTTGTCCGCCGGCCCACATCGGCTGGAATGGAACGGCCAGGACCAGAGCGGACGGGCGCTGCCTCGCGGCGTCTACATCCTGCGTCTCACGCGGGCCGGAAGTACGTCGACGCGCAAAGTCGTGGTCCTCGACTCGTGAAACGGCTGACCATGCCGATGTCCCACCGCATGGTTCGAGTCAGTGCAGCGCGAGTGTCAGCGCCGTCGACACCAGGATCGTGGTGGTGTCGTTGCGATCATCGTCGTGATCTTCGGGCTCGAGGCTGAAGAAGAGATCGAAGGTCAGGCGCGGGGGGAGGCGCGCCGAGAGGATGAGAGTCGTCCAATTGTAGAGATAGTCGGTGAGCAGCGCCGTCCCGGCGCGATACCTGCGCACGCCCACCTCGTTCGAGAACTGCACCCACAACGCCGAGCCGGCCAGGTAGGAGATCGTGCCTTTGACTCCCCATTGATCGTAGGGACGGTCGAAAACGTTCTCGGTGCGGCGAAACTCGCCGCGCGGTCCCGCGCCCAGGGTCGTGCGCTCGTTCCATTCACCTTCTACGAGCAGCTCGATCGATTGCTCGCTGGCATTGGCGTACACGCTGTCCGGATGATCGTAGTCGATGACGAGAGCGCGATACGCTGGACGCAGCCGCACCACGCTTCCGAGCGCGGCGCTCGCCGTCAGCGTGCCCTGATAATCCAAGTACGGGCTGCGAGTTTCCGAGTCGCGGTACCGCCGGCGCTCGAGCGTCTGCTCCCAGGTCAGGGTGTGGACGCCGAGCTCTTGAATCCAGCCGGTGCTCAGACGGTGGGTGCGCGCATCGATGGCGCTGGAATCGGGAACTTGGGCCGCGCCCCAGGCATAGCCGGCACGCAGGGAGGAGAACACTCCCCACCGCCGTTCGATCTCACCGCCCAAGTCATTGCGGACGTAGTCGTAGTTGTAGCGCGTCCGCTGCTCGAAACGCGCACTTTCGACGCGTTCCGTCAGGCGCAATCGCCACGGGCGCTGCGGCCAGAGAACGGCGGTGAGGCGCGCCGTGTTGCTCACATAGTCACTGGAGAGTGCGTACTGCGACAAGTCGCGCCATGCCTTCACGTGCAGATCGTCGACGAGCATGAGGTCGAGGTCCTGGCCGCGCCGTCGCAGGCCGAGATGTACATCGTCGCGTGTCGCCTCCTGCCCGATGGACAGACTGTTGGCGAGCTCGAACCAGGTTCGACCTTGGCGCTCGAGGCCGAGGACGATCCTCCCGCTCAGCTCGTCGATCAGGTCGAGCGTGTCCTTGTCTGCGATCGTGTAGCTCTGACCGAAGGAGTCGTAGGCAATGGCAGCGCTCGAGCGCAGGCGCCACCTCGCGGCGGATTGCGCCGACGCATCGCCTGCGATCAAAGCGCCGAGAAGGAGTGGAGCGGCGAGATGGACACGCATGCGCTGCTCCGCGGGAGAATCGGGCCATCCGGGCCCTTCGGCCCGAGTTTCAGGGTTCAGGGTTTTCGGCGAGTTGCGCGGCGCGACGTGTCAGGTTGCGCGCCACGCGCGCTTCCTCGAGCGCTTGGTGCAGCTTGCCTTCCAGGCGCAGGGTCCGGGCGCGGTCAAGGTGCGTGCGTGCGGTCTCGAAGAGCGTGATCGCCTCGTTGCGGCCGGATTCCTGCACTCGCGGTGCCGTGAGATCGAGGAAGCGTGAGAGCTCCTCGAGCACGAGATCGACACCGGCGGCGTCGAGCGGGGTTTCCCCGAGGCGCATGGCGCGCAGCACCAGATCACGCGCCTGCTGCAGCAAGCGCTCGGTCGGGCCCTCGCGCCCCGCGATCAGATTGGCGTCGGCTTCGTCGAGCAGAGTGGCGGCGCGCTGCAAGAGCTCCAGTCCTTGCAAGTTCTCTTGTAGGTCGTCTTCGGCACGCTCGAGCAGGTGGCGCGTGTTCTCGAGCATGCGCTCCAAGTGACGCGCCGGGGACGGGCGCACGAAGTCGTCGAGCAGGCGCGAGGTTTCGACGCTCATGCCGATGACTTCCTGAAAGCGCTGTTCGTGGAAGGCTTCGCGCGCGCGTTCGAGCCGCTGGTGCCCGAGCTCGAGCGTGCGCAGCACGCGCGCGTCGGGCGCATCGCCTGCTAGCGCCCGGGCCTCCTGGAGCTGGCGATCCAGCCGCTCCAACAATTGCTGGGCACGCTGCTCCAGATGCGCTTGCTGCGAAGCGATGTATACCGCGCGCTCGGCCAGAAGCCGCGCACGGCGGGTGAGCTCGATGCTGCGCCGCAGATCGAGGACGCTCGCATACGCGGACAGCTCGATCGTCTTGGCGTTCTCCTGCAATTGGAAGGCGAAGCGCAGTTGGTTACGGGCGCGGGTGTTGCCGTGCTCTTCGACCACGGCACGCGCACGCTCGAGGATGCGGTCGGTCTGTTCGATCTCGTCGTGCAGGCGGTCGCGATCTTGGGCGATCACGACCTGCGCTGACGCCAGGAACCAGAAGGCCGCGGCAAGCCCGGCTAGGCCGGCGTGCACGAGGATTCTCGGTACGGGCCGGAACATGGTGCCTCTCCTGGTCGTCCCTGGACCCGGACACGGGTTCCGCACACCAGTCGAACGCGTGCCCGCCGCGGCCGAGGCGGTTCTTGCAAAGGCCGGTCCAGGCGCCGAAGGCCGCGAGCTCCAACGGAACTACAAAAAAACAAAACAGTTGCGCGCTTCGTGCAGGCCGCAGCACGGGGCGGGAGCGTTCTCTTCTGTCCTGTCCCGTACAGGGTGGCCGCCTCGGGACGCCGGCCCCTTCGGGTTACTCAGAGCGCAATGCCGTGTTTTTCCATGCGGCTGTACAGCGTGCGACGCGTCATGCCGAGCAGCCGCGCGGCCGCTGCCTTGTTGTTCTGTGTCTTCTCGAGCGCGCGGCGGATCAGGTGGCCTTCGAGCTGATCGAGGTCGATTCCGCCGTCGGGGAGATCCATGCCGGCATGCAAGATCGGCGTGCGCGAAACGGCGCCCGGCGGCAACAGGAAATGCACGGCCGCGAGCGGCTGTCCTTGCGCCAGGATCGTGGCGCGTTCGACGACGTTGCGCAGCTCGCGCACGTTCCCCGGCCACTCGTGCTGGCGGAGTGCGTCCAGCGCCGCGGGCGCAATGTGCAGGTGCGGGTACCGCATCTCGCGCAGGAAAAACTCGGCGAGCAACGGCACGTCCTCGCGCCGCGCCGCGAGCGGAGGAACTTGCACGGGGAAAACATTCAGCCGATAGAAGAGATCTTCGCGGAAGCTGCCGCTGCGAATGGCGGCATCGAGGTCACGATTGGTGGCGGCGACGATGCGGAGATCGACGGCGATGGATTGCGTGCCACCGACACGCGTGATCTGGCGCTGTTCGAGCGCGCGCAACAGTTTCGCTTGCACGTCCGGGACCAGCTCGCTGATCTCGTCGAGGAACAAGGTGCCGCCCTGGGCGAGCTCGAAGCGACCCAACTTGCGGGCGTCCGCACCGGTGAAGGCACCCTTTTCGTGGCCGAAGAGCTCGCTTTCGAGCAGCGACGCCGGGATGGCGGCGCAATTGATGGCAATAAAGGGCTTGCTGGCGCGCGTGCTGCGCGCATGGACTTCGCGCGCCACCAGCTCCTTGCCGGAACCACTCGGTCCTTGCACGAGGACGGTGGCGTCGCTCGGCGCCACCAAGGAGATCAAGCGCCGCAGCTCGAGCACTGCCGGGCTTTGACCGAGGATGGTCACGCCTGACTGGCCGGCGAGGCGGTCGCGCAAAGCCGAGTTTTCTTGCACCAGCAGAGTGTTCTCGCGCGCCAGACGCTGGGCCTCGAGCAGGTTGTGGACGATGTGACGCATCTCGTCGAGGTCGAATGGCTTGATGACGTAGTCGGCGGCGCCGAGCTTGAAGGCTTCGCGCGCACTCTGAACCGACGAGTAGGCGGTCATGAGCACGACGTCGGTGTGGGGAGAGCGTGTCTTGACGGCGCGCAGGATCTCCAAGCCATCCGGAGGGGTCATGCGCAAATCCGTGATCACCAAGCTGTAGTCCACTGTTTGCAGGCGTTCAAGCGCCGTGGCCCCGGTGGTCTCGACGTCGACATGGAAGCCTGCATCCTCCAGCTCCTCGCGCAGGAGCTGGCCCATGCGCTTCTCGTCGTCCACGATCAAGATATCCGCCATCGCGTGCTCCCGTCGTCGTCTTGGGCTCGGGACGTCCTGTCACCGCGCCCGGCGCGACACTAGAGCAAGGGCAGGGTCGGATGCCATCCAAGCGCGCCGGCGGGAGCGTGCGCGCGAGCCACGGCGGGATCGAGTCGCAGCGCACCCTTCGGGTTCACGCGCGCGGCAGACTGAGCTCGATGCGTGCGCCGCCCGCGGGCGCGGTGTCCAGGCTGACGGTGCCCGCATGTTCTTCGACGATCCGCCGCACGATGGTGAGCCCGATGCCGCTGCCCTGCGCCTTGGTGGTGAAGAACGGCTCGAAAACCCGGGCCGCAAGCGCTGCGGGAATGCCTGGTCCGGTGTCAGCAACGCGGAGCAGCACTCGCGTCGCATCCTGTGCGAGACAGAGTCGCAAGGTCCCGCCCTCCGGCATGGCTTGCATGGCATTGAGCGCCAGATTGATCAGCACCTGACGCAGGCGTTGCACGTCGCCGCGCAGCATGCAGGTTTCTGGAAGTTCCATCTCGACGGTGACCTTTGCGGCTTCGAGTTCGGGTTGCATCAATTGGAGCGTGTGTCGCACCAAGGGCACGAGGTCGAGTGGCTCGAGGCGCGAGGGTGCGTCGCGGGCGAAACCAAGGTAGCCGTCCAGAACCGCGCTCAATCGGTCCACTTCTTCGGCGATGTAGTCGAACTTCTCGTCCGGGGCCGACGGGTCGGCATAGACCTTTTTCAGACGTGTCGCGGTGGCGCGAATGATGCCGAGCGGGTTACGGATCTCGTGCGCAATTCCCGCGGTCATGCGGCCCATCGCAGCCAACGTTTCCGCTTGCTGCACGGAGGCTTCGGCGCGGGCGAGGCGGTTCTGCACGCGGGCGTGGAAGAGGCCGAGCGCCACCAACGACGCGACGCTGAGCGCGCCGACGACGAGCAGCGAATGGCGCAGCCGTTGCAAGTTGGTGAAGAACTTCGCGTCGGCTTCGACTCCCACCGCGTACTGGGCCCCGGGCACTGGCGCGTACCCGGACATCAAATACTCGCGGCCGGATCGATACAGCGTGGTGTGCACGCTGCTGCCGCGCAGTGCTGCCAGCACCTCCGCCTGATACAGAGGGTCGCTCACCATCGCCGAGGCGATGCCGGTTGTCGTCTCGAGAAAGGCGCGGCCATCCTGGTCGTACAGGGTGATGGTGGCGAGGGCTGCGGCCTCTTGGATCTCGCGCAAACGCGCGAGAAGGAGCGTCGCTTCGACCCCCGTGGCGGAACTCACCGTCTCGGCCCAGGCCGCCACGATCTGTCCAGGGTCCAAGACGGCGGCGAGAGCCACCGCCACGTCTTCCAATCGGCGACCCAGCTCTGCCTCGAGCGCGGACCGCGTGCTTCTGTACTGCACCCACAGCGCGACGTTCAGGATCGTCACGGCGGCAGCCATGAAGATGGCGCCTGCGAGAGTTCGTCCAGGACCAGCCATTGGTGCTGCGTAGTCTAGGGGACGACGGCGGTTCGGGTCCATGGTCTCGCCTCTTTACACTCGATCGGGCATAATAGTTAAAATTTTTTACGCATCGATCGCGGAGGACCCGTGCCCGACCGGATCGTCGATTCGAAATATCGTGTCCTCGACTCACTGCCCCGCACCGGGGGCCGCCAGCGTTTCTTGGTGAGCGACCTGATCAGCGGCCGGATGGCGGTTCTGGAGACCGTGGCGCTGGACGGTTTCGAGCGCCTGCAGAAGCGCTGGTCGCATGACTGGCAGCCCATTCTAAGGGAACGCGCGGCGCGTTTTGCCAAGCTCCAAAGCATCGTCCCGGTGACCGCCGTCGGCGCGCTCGAATCGGGTCCGTACTACGTGTTCGAGCTCGATGACGAGGATTCCCTCCAAGGCCGATCGCTGACGCAGTTTCCATCACGTGATGAGTTGCAGCGTCTGCTCGTCGATGTCTCGAATGCCAACGCAACCGGAGATCACATCCTCAACTTGCGTCCGGAATCGCTGTGCTTGCATCACGATGCGCTGCGGATCCTGCCCGCCGCGTACATCCTGCCGCTCGAGCTGTTGGCGCGCGCAGGACCGCGGTCGCCCTTTCAGCCGCCGGAGCTGCGGCACGCTGGACATCTGCACGACACGACGGATGGATTCATCGTCGCCGGTGTGCTCCAAGCCTCTGCCGAACGTTTGACCGGCCCGCGACCGGATTGGTGGCGTTGCGTGCCGCGCATGTTGGCTTTGGAGCCATGGGCGCGGCTCCCCCTCGCCGAGGCGCTGGCTGGACTCGCCAACACCGGCGCGCCGGCTGGGAGCGAGGTCGAGAGCGATGTACCCGCTCGGCGCAGCGTCGACCGGCTCCTGGATCTCGACACGGTCGCACTGCCGGAGGCGGATCGCTGGGGGCCGGTGCTGAAGGCGCTGGATACGGCGCTGCTCCAGATGTCCGACGGCACGAGCACGGTTCTGTGCGTGGAAGGGGCGGGCCAAGGTTCCGCCCTCGCAGATCTATTTCTCGTCTTGCGCGAGTGCTTGGCGTTCCTCACCGAGCGACCGTTCGTCGTCCGGGTCGATGCCTTCACTTCATGGGAAATGCGTGATTTGTCTGGGCGTGGCGCATCCGTGATCCTGGTCCCGGAGTTCAGTCCGACGGAAGTGGCGCTCCTGCCGCTCGAGACTTTGCTCGGCCAAGAGAAGCTGCGTCCAGCCGTGTGGATCGTCGGTGCGCGGCGCTCCTCGCTCACCCTCGCGGACGGTGAGGCCACGAGCGTGAGTGAGTGGTTACGCCAGCGCAGCGGCGCGGAGGGCTCGTTCGTCCACTGCGTCATCGATCGCGAGGCGGGGGAGCCGCCGGCGCAGCCAGTGTCCGCCGCGGCTCGTCATCTTCTCGACCTTCTCAGCGTCTTTGCTGGGGATGCACCCGGGGAGATGCTGCGCCTGGCGTTGCCGCAGCAGGAGCACGAGCTGCCGCAAGCATTGGCTGAAATGGAGCGCCTCGGGCATGTGCGGCGTGTCCTCGAAGCCGGCGGCTGGTGGGGAACCGAGCCGCATGTCGTCTTGCGCAGCCGGCGGCCCGATGCACGCGAGCTAAGAAGAGGCGGGTTGACCGCGCATCGTCGCGAGGAACTGCATCTTCTACTGTCGCACTTGCTCGCCGACATCGGCGCGCACACATTGCCCCAACGCCTCATGCGCTTCGAGCATCTTTTCGCCGGTGGTCGTTGGGATGGCGCCGCGGCCGAGTGCGGTCCGTTGTTGCAAGGCGTAGAACGGCGCGGGCTCGACCTGCTCATGCGCCAGCTGCAGCGCAAGATCGTGAATTCGAACCTGGCGCACCACTTGAAAGTGCCGCAACTTCTCGAAGTCTTGCACAGTCTCGGCCGCTGGGAAGTGGAACGCAACCATGTGAGCGAAGGGCGCAGTTACTACGAACGCGCCGCCGAGAAGCTCTTCACTTTGCCCGAAGCCGATGCGGCGCTGCTCGATCTGCACGGCACGAGCGAGATGCTCCTGGCGCATGCGGAGCTGCTCGAACGTCATGGGGACTTCGAGCATTCCCTGGAGCTGCTGCAACGCTATCTCGATCGCTTCGGCGAGCGGATCCCCGCCGTCGAGCGCGGCCGGTTGTTCACCGAATTGGGTTATTCCGAGTTTCGCCTCGGACGTTTCAGCGCCGCGGAAGAGCGTTGCCAGCCGGCGCTCAAGCTCCTCGACGCCCGCCGTCATCCGCAGGAGGTGGCGAAGGTCCACAACATTCTAGGGCTCGTGCGCTGGCGCACCAGTCGCTACGAAGAGGCCGAGCATTATTTGAGCAGCAGCCTGGCACTGCGCGAGAAGAGCGGCGATCTGCTGGCGGTGGCGCGGGCCCACAACAACCTCGGGCTTCTCGAGCGCACACGCCGGCGTTTTCCCGAAGCCCTGGAGTACCACCGCAAGAGCATGGAGATCCGCCAAGAGCTCGGCGATCTCGCCGGTGTGGCGCGCGGTCTGCTCAATCTCGCGTGGGTGTATTTCGAGATGCAGGACCTCGCACGCTCCGAGGAGCTGGCGTTGCGCTCTTGTACAGCCAGCATCGAGCTCGACTCGCGGTCCACGTGCGCGTCCGCCAAGGGGCTGCTGGGCGCGGTGTACCTGGCCCAGGGCCGCCGCGTCGAGGCACGTGCGGCGCTCGCGGACGCCGTGCAGATGGCGCGCGAGGTGAGCGACGTCGCCGAGCTGTTCATGGATCTGCGCAAGCAAGCGAGTCTGGAGCTGCGCGACGGCAATTTGCCGCTCGCCGAGGTTCTGCTCCAGGAGTCGGAACAGTACATGGCTCAAGCCGGCTCGCCCCTGGAGGAGGCGAACTGGTATCGCACACACGGCGAGCTGCGTGCGGCGCAAGGAGACATCCGCGGTGCGGCGTTATCCTACGAGCACGCCGGCAACAATCTGGCGCGTCTCGGCGATGCGCAGGCGGCAGCAGCGGTGTTTTTGCTCGCGGCGCAGCTCTACCACCAGGGTGGGGTTGCGGGCCGAGCGCGAGAGCTGGTGGTGCGGGCGCGGCAATTGTACGAGCGCGATGGTGCCGTGGTGCCGAAGGTGCTGGTCGATCTGGAGGCCGAAGTCGGAGAGGGCGAGCGCGCCACGGCTGGCGTCGCGGATGCCGCGCGCGCTGTCGACATGCTGCTCCGGGCCTGTGCCTCGGCAGCCAGCATCGGCGGTGAGGTGCAAGCGCTCGAGCAAATTCTGGCCGAGATGAAGAACTGTGCCGGGTCGAATTGCGCCGTTCTCGTGCGCCCAGATGGCGAGCCGCACCGTGCCTCGGTATTGGCGCGCAATCTCCAGGAGCAGGGGCGGAGCGTCGCCGAATGGCTGCGCGCGCGGCCGCGCTTGCTCGCGCGCGCCCAGCAAACGGTGCTGCCGCTCGGTTCCGACGACCTGCGCGACGAAGAGTCTGGCGCGCCATTCTACATCGTCCCGGTGGAGGCGTTCGAGCGCCGCCTGGGCTCGGTCCTGCTGGAGTGGCCCGAGGGGGCGCGTCTCCCCGAGATGGGCGTGTTGCACGTACTGCGCAGCATGGTGCACCTGGTGGCGTTGGTTCTCGAGCGCGGCGCCCAGTCATCCGTTCAAGACGCCAAACGCGCCGAGGCCCCAGCGCGACGCGAGGAGACGAGTCTCGATCACATCATTGGCAAGAGCAGCAAGCGGCAGGCGCTCGTCGAGTTCATCCGCCAGGTGCGCGATCTGCACGAGACGGTGCTCCTCCTGGGCGAGAATGGCACCGGCAAAGAGGTGGTCGCCAAGGCCATTCATTTCACCGGTGAGCGCAGGTCGCAACCTCTGGTCACGATGAATTGCACCGCAGTCCCAACCGGGCTGTGGGAACGCGAGTTGTTCGGCCACGAACGCGGCGCTTTCACCGACGCCCACGAAACCAAGCGCGGGTACTTCGAAACTGCGCATCGAGGCACGCTCTTGCTCGACGAGATCGGCGACATGCCATGGGAGATGCAGACTCGCTTCCTTCGCGTGCTGGAGGAGAAGGCGTTCATGCGCATTGGCGGCACCGAGCGCATTCAGGTCGACGTGCGCATCATCGCGGCGACGAACCAGGATCTGGAAGCGGCGGTGCGCACCGGTCGCTTTCGGCGCGATCTCTATCACCGACTCAATGTGCTCGCGATCACGTTGGCGCCGCTGCGGGATCGTCGCGAGGACATCCCGGAATTGGCGCAGTATTTTCTCGATCAGAATGCGCGCAATCTGAACACGCGCTCGAAGCGTCTTTCTGGCGAAGCCTTGCGAGTGCTGCTGCAGTATCCGTGGCTGGGAAATGTCCGCGAGCTGGAGAACTTCATGAAGCGCAGCCTGGTGTTGTCCGACCGTGAGGTGCTGGCCCCGGAGGATCTCCCGGCGGAGATCCTGAAGGGGGTCGACGCGGTCGAGATTGCCGGCACGCTGGATCTGGAGCAGGTGGCGCGCTGGGTTCTCGATCATGCGTCGTACTCGGCGAGCACACCGCTCCTCGATCGCCTCGAACGCGAGATCGCCCGGCAACTGGTGGACCGGATTGGAGCGGTGGCGCAAGCCGCACGTCTCCTCGGCTTGAGCCGCCCCACGCTGTACACGAAGCTCCGCCAGTGACGGTCCCTCGCCGTGGCTCGGGTGCGTTTGGGGGTGGAAAATGGACCGGCGCGCGAGTATAATACGCCCCGCACGCACATCCTCTTAAGGAGGATCCCTCGATGAGCAGGCGTCCGATGATCGTCTTCCTCGCCACGAGTCTAGGGCTTGGCGTTGCCCTCGCCACCCAATACGCACCCATCCAGATCCAGAGTGAGACCGTGGTGATCACGGAGTCCGGACAGACCTTTTTGATCTCGGCAAGTGGGATCACAGCGGAAGTTCAGTTCACCCTGGTGACACCGGCCGTAGTGACAGGCCGGGCACGCCGGACGGGAGGGGGAAGCTCTGGAACCGTACGCATTACATGGGTGGAACAGGGAAGTCTACGCGAAATCCGCCTGACCGTCGGTGACCCGGAGAAGCTATTCAGCCTCGAAGGCGGAGAGACCGACAAGAAGAACGGTAGCGATGTCGGTTCTTGACGACTCGATTTTTTACGCAGTGTAATATTTTTTTACTTCCAGGATCGATTCACTCTCGAATCGGCTGGTGAGCACGTTTTTGCGCTCACGATATAATTGTTTATAAATCAATTGATTATATTAATTGATGAGCCTTTTTACGTCTTGGCTCTGTCTGGCATTCCCATTGCATTAAGCGCCTTCGTTGCAACGAGCAACGGCGGAGAGTTCTCCGGGGGGTGGCTCGCCATCCTCCGGAGGGCACACTTTTGGACCCGCCGCGAGACGACCGCGATCGATACCACACCCGCTCGTTCTCAAAGTCCTGCTCCTGGCTCGCGTGCGGGTTGGTGTCGTCGGTCCGGCCGGAATTCGGAGCGTTGCCTCGCTCGGCTATGCGGGGCTACCGGAACCGGACAGCAGAGGCGGCGACACCTCGTGATGGGGCGCCCCAAAAGGGCGCCCCATCCAATTTCTCCCCCGCCTGCTCGGTACTGGTACCCACCGCTCATGGCCAATGCCTGACCCCCTGACTCCCTTGACCCCTGACCCCCTGACCCTCGGCTGACCGATCCTGCGCACCGTTCTCCACCCGCGGCCGTCCGCCGGCCGCGAGACATCTTGCATAAAAATGTTCAAATGTGTATTTTTATGCGCTCCAAGAAAGGGAGGCCGTGGATGATCGACTGTGCGGTGATTGGCGCCTCGGGGTACGGCGGCGCCGAGCTCGTGACGGTGCTGAGCAGGCATCCGGAGGTGTCGCTCTCTGCGGTGCAGGCCGAAGGCAACGCCGGGACCGCATTCGAATCGCTCCACCCCGGTCGGGCACACGTGTTCCAAGGTGTGCTGCAGCCAATCGATCCCGAGCGACTGCGCGGTGTGGATGTGGTTTTCCTGGCCTTGCCGCATGGGGTTGCATCGCGCGTCGCCGCCCAGCTGGTCGGCAGTGTCGGTACGATCGTCGATCTCTCCGGGGATCTACGTTGTGCCGACGCCGCGACCTATCGCCGTTGGTACGGCCGCGAGCACGCCGCGCCGCATCTCCTGGGGCGGTCCGTGTACGGCTTGCCAGAGTTGTTCGGCGCCGAGCTGCCCGGAGCAAAGCTCGTGGCATGCGCTGGCTGCTATGCCACGGTGGCGCAGCTCGCTGCGGCTCCCGCTCTCGGGTTGCGCCCGACGACCGACGTCGTGATCCACGCGATCTCCGGCACGACCGGAGCGGGTCGAAAGGCCGATGTCGAGACGAGCTTCTCGGAGGTGTCCGAGAACGTGCGCGCCTATCGCGTCGGCCGACACCAGCACGTGCCCGAGATCACCGCCGGGCTCGAGCGTTGGGGCGGACGACCCGTGCGCGTCACGTTCGTGCCGCATCTAGCGCCGCTGCGGCGTGGCATTTTCGCCAGCGTCGTGCTGGCCGGTGACGGTCTCGACGCGAGCAAGACACTGGCCGCGTACCGGGCGGCGTACTCGGAGTCGGCATTCGTCCGCATCGTCGATCCCGCCGAGCGCTTGCCGCAAACGCGCGACGTTCTCGACACCAACTTCTGTGATCTCGCTCCGGTCGTGGATGCGGAAGCAGGCACCTTGGTCGTGCTCGGCGTCCTCGACAACCTGTGGAAGGGAGCGGCTGGGCAAGCGGTCCAAATCATGAATCGAGTCTTGGGTTTACCGGAAACGCTGGGATTGCTGCCGCAGACGCAGAAAGGGGTCGGACGTGTCCACTTCGAGCCCGTTGGCTGAGGCCGCGACAGTGGAACGCCCGCATGCCGCCGCCATCACCGCGGCGGCGGGATTCCGCGCCGCCGGCGTGCACGCGGGAATCCGCAAGAAGCGTCTCGACCTCGCTCTCGTGGTCAGCGATCGCGACGCCGCCGCGGCAGCTGTCTTCACCCGCAATCTGGCGGTCGCGGCCCCCGTGGTCGTGAGCCGCGAGCACCTGCGCCTTTCCGGCGGATGTGCGCGCGCCATCGTCATCAACGCCGGCAATGCCAATGCCTGCACCGGCGAGCCTGGGCTGGTGGCGGCGCGTCGCACGACGCAGGCCGTGGCCGATCTCCTGAGCGTGCCGATCGAGCAGGTCCTGGTTGCATCCACGGGAGTCATCGGCCAACCACTGCCCCTCCCGCGCTTGCTCGGCGCACTGCCGCGAGCGGTGCGCGGGCTCACGCGCGCGGGCGGCGCCGATGCGGCGACGGCCATCCTCACCACCGACTTGCGCGAGAAAGAATGCGTGCGCAGCGTCGACACCGCGGGCGGGACGTACATCATAGGCGGCATGGCCAAAGGTTCAGGCATGATTCACCCCGACATGGCGACGACGCTCGCTTTCGTCACCACGGATGCCGCCGTATCGCCGCACCTGTTGCAGGACTGCTTGCGGCAGGCGACGGATGCCTCCTTCAATCGCATCACGGTGGACGGCGACACGTCGACGAACGACACGATCGCCGTGCTGGCCAACGGCGCATCCGGTGTGGTCGTGGACCCGGCTCGCCCCGAGTCCGTGGCCGCATTCGCTGGCGCGCTCACGGAAGTGCTGATCGAGCTGGGGAAGATGGTCGTGCGCGACGGCGAAGGCGCGACCAAGCTCATCGAGATTCGCGTGCGCGGCGCCACCGACGAAGCCATGGCGCTGCAGGTGGCCCGCACCGTTGCGGGCTCCCCGCTGGTGAAGACTGCTGTGCACGGGGCCGACGCCAACTGGGGACGCATCGTGGCCGCAGCCTGCCGTGCCCACGTGCCCCTGTTGCCCGAACGGTTGGGTGTCGACTTCGGCGATGTGGCCGTCGTGCGCCCAGGGTTCGTGTCACGTTTTTCGGCGGCTGCGGCGCGCCGCGCCTTGGAGCGTGACGAGGTCACGATCACGATCGATCTCGGGCTCGGGAACGCAACCGCGACCACCTGGACCTGCGATCTGAGTGCCGGGTATGTCCATATCAACGCCAGCTATCGCTCGTGAATCGGCCAAGCATGCATATCGCCCCGCGGTTGTCGCTGGAAGGAGTCGCCAGGTTGAAGACAATGACGGAGAGCGTCACCGTGCCGCCTGTATCTGTCCTTGGCGCGACGACGGTGGTCCTCAAGTACGGCGGGTCGGTGCAAGAAAAAGCGGTGACCGCTGCCGAGTGGGCGCGTGACGTCGCATTCGTCGTCGCCCGCGGGATTCGGCCGATCGTGGTGCATGGCGGCGGTCCCGAGCTCAGCCAATGGATGCAGCGACTCGGGCTCGAGCCGCGGTTCGTCGACGGCCACCGTGTCACGGATGCACTCACTGCCGAGCTGGCGGAGATGGTGTTCGCCGGTCGCATCAACAAACAGATCGTGACCTTGCTGGCCCGCTCCGGTGTGCGCGCCCTCGGGATCTCGGGCTCGGACGGTGGCATGCTCCGCATCCACCGGCACCGACCCGGTGGCCGTGACATCGGCTTCGTCGGCGTGATCGATGCGGTCGATCCCGCGGCGCTGTTGCATCTGCTGGACGGCGGTTACGTGCCGGTCGTCGCACCGACGGCAACAGATGACAACGGTCAAACGCACAACATCAATGCCGATCTGGTGGCCGCGGCAGTGGCGGCAGCCGTCGGCGCGAGCGAGCTCGTGTTCATGTCCGATGTGCCCGGCTATGTCGACGACGGACAGTGCGTCCCGATCCTGGACGTGCGACACGTGCAAGCCCTGCTCGACACCGGCCAGGTGACCGGTGGCATGCGCCCGAAGTTGGAGGCTGCGTTGCAAGCGCTGCGCTCGGGTGTCCCCCGCGTGCGTCTCATCGATGGACGGTCTCCGCACGTGCTCGTCGACGCGCTGTGCGCGCAGTCGAACCAGGGGACGTTGGTCGTTCCAGATCGCGCTGCGGATGTGACGAACGTTGGCACGCCGCAACCCAAGACTCCCTCTTGGGCGGGAACCCTGGCCGAACGCGGCGCTGCTGTGTTGATGGATACGTATGCACGCGAGCCCATCGAGATCGTGGGCGGCAGTGGCTGCCGCGTTTTCGACAGCCAAGGCCGGAGCTACCTCGACTTCGCTGCAGGCATCGCGGTGAACGCGCTCGGCCATGGGCACCCGGCGCTGCGCCAGGCGCTCCCGGGCGCAGCCGGCGATTTGCTGCACACCAGCAATCTGTACTGGACCGAGCCCATGGTCCGGCTCGCGGAGCGCTTGGTGTCGGCGACGGGCATGCAGCGCGCGTTCTTTTGCAACTCGGGCACCGAGGCGGTCGAAGCCGCCATCAAGATGGGACGCAAGGCGCGACCCGGTCGGTCGCGCATCGTCGTCTTCGAGGGGGCCTTCCATGGCCGCACGCTCGGGGCGTTGTCGGCGACGATGCAGGAGAGCTATCAGGCCCCGTTTCGGCCGCTTCTGTCCGGGTTCATCCCCCTGCCCTTCGGGGATTTCGACTCGGCATCGGCCGCCATCGACAGCGACACGGCGCTCGTTCTCATCGAACCGATCCAGGGCGAAGGCGGCGTGTTGCCCGCGCCACCCGGATTCTTGGCGCACCTGCGCGCGCTGTGCGATCGCAGCGGAGCGCTGCTCCTCTGCGACGAAGTGCAAACGGGCGTCGGACGCACCGGCACCTTCCTCTCGTGTCAGGGGGAAGGCGTGTCTCCGGATGCGGTGACCTTGGCCAAAGCATTGGCGGGTGGCTTGCCCATGGGCGTGCTGCTGGCGCGCGACGAGGCCGCCCGCGCTTTCGGGCGTGGTGATCACGGTTCGACCTTCGGCGGCGGGCCTGCCGTGGCGACGATGGCGCACGCCGTTCTCGACGTCGTGCTGGAGCCGGAGTTCGCGTCGCGCGTGCGCGCGCGTGGTGTGCAGCTCGGTCGAGCGCTGATGGCGCTCGCTGCGGCGCATCCGCAGCAGGTCGCCGCAGTTCGCGGTCGCGGCCTCATGTGGGGCCTGGTGCTGCAGGCGCCCCAGGCGCCCGAGCTGGTGACGGCGTTGCGCAACGTTGGCCTACTGGGATTGCAGGCAGGGAAGAAGGTCCTGCGTCTGTTGCCGCCACTCGTCATCGAGCCGCACGAGATCGAGGCAGGATGCGCCCTGCTGGAGCGTGGTTTGGCCCAGCTCGCGGTTGGCGCTGACGATCGAGGAGAGGCGTGAGCGCAATCAACAAGGTGCGACGGCAGTCGGAGCTGATCGCGGTGCTGCGCGAAGAAGTCATTCACAACCAGGAAGACCTGCGTCGCGCTTTGCGACGGCGTGGCTTCCGTGTCACACAAGCCACGCTGTCGCGGGATCTCAAGGAACTTCGGGTCCCGTGTGTCCCGACGGCGAGTGGATATCGCTACGCGCTGCCCGATATGGAAGCGGTGTCGACGCCGGCGGCGCCCGCGCGCATGCACAACGTCGCCGCCGTCGAGGTCACCGGAATCGAGTCCAACGAGATGGCGATTGTCATTCGCACCCTCACCGGCCGGGCCCAAGGAGTCGCCGTGTGGCTCGATGGCCAACAGTTGACGGATGTGTTGGCGACGCTCGCCGGTGACGACACGATTCTGGTGGTGCCGCGCAGCGTCAAATCCACGGCGCGATTGAAGCGCGATTTGGCCGCCCTGTTGCAGTTGGAATGACAGAGAAGGAGGGGATGATGCCACGATATGTGCTCGCCTATTCGGGCGGCCTCGACACCTCGGTGATGCTCAAATGGTTGCAAGAAACACAGGGTGCCGAGGTCGTGACGTTCACGGCGGACCTCGGACAGAAACGCGAGCTCGAAGGTGTGCGCGAGAAAGCGTTGGCCACGGGTGCGAGCCGTGCCGTGGTCGCGGATCTGAAACGCGAGTTCATCGACGACTACGTGTGGCCGAGCCTGAAGGCCGGCGCACTCTACCAGGGGATCTACCCGATGGCGACGTCGCTCGGCCGGCCACTCATCGCCAAGCACGCCGTGCGCGTGGCGCGTGAGGTCGGCGCCGATGCGTTCGTGCATGGCTGCACCGGCAAGGGCAACGATCAGGTGCGACTGGAAATCGGCGTGCGCACCTTGGCGCCCGAGCTGCGCTGCCTGGCACCGCTGCGCGACTGGGAGTTGCGTTCGCGCGAGGAAGAAATCGAATGGGCGCAGAGCCGCGGCATCCCGGTGTCGGCGACCGCGGCATCGCCGTATTCGATCGACGAGAACCTCTGGGGTCTGGCGATCGAGGCAGGGGCGCTGGAAGATCCGTGGGCCGCGCCCCCGGACGATTGCTGGCAGCTGACGGCCGATCCGGCGCAGGCGCCCGAGCGCGGCGAGGAAATCATCATCACCTTCGAAGCGGGAATCCCCGTCGCCCTCGACCACGCAGCGCAGGATGGCGTGCAATTGGTCGAGCGACTGAATCGAGTCGCGGGCATGCATGGGGTCGGCAGGCTCGACGTCATCGAGGATCGTCTGGTCGGCATCAAGTCGCGCGAGGTCTATGAAGCACCCGCGGCCACGGTGTTGCATGCCGCGCGCGAAGCCCTCGAGCAATTGGTGCTCGACCGCGAAACGCGGCGCGTCAAAGCCGTGCTCGGTCAAGAGCTGGCGCGACTGGTCTACGATGGCTTGTGGTTCACGCCGCTCTGCGAAGCCATTCGATCCTTCGTCGACACGGCCACGCGGCCACTGTCGGGCGACGTGCGCATGCGCCTGCACCGGGGCACCGCGGTCGCTGTCGGACGGAAATCGACGCAGGCGCTGTATGACCATGCGCTCGCGACCTACGGGACCGGCGACACATTCGATCATCGCGCTGCCACCGGGTTCATCGAGCTCTTCGGGCTCGCGGGACGCACGACGGCCGCGGTGCGGCGCCGCGCGCTCGACGTCGCGACGGCGCGGATCGCGGCGGCTGCGCATGTCGATGCGGCGGCGCAGTTCGCGGCGACTCCGCATGCCGACGTTGTCGCCCATGTCGAGTCCGCGCGGCATTCTGAACCCGCGACGCGATCCAAGCGGCCGCCGGCCGCGGTCCCCAGGGGGGCGCTGCGGTGAGCGATCTATGGGGAGGACGCTTCCGAGCCGCACTCGACCTCGATCTGCGCCGGTTCTCCTCTTCGTTGTCTGTCGATCGTCGGCTGGTGCGCCAGGATCTCGCCTGCAGTCGCGCGCATGCAGACGCGCTTGCAGACGCCGGGCTCTTGCCCGCGCCCGATCGACAGAGCCTGCTGGATGCAATGGCCAAGCTCGAAGCCGAGATCGACGACGGGACCTTTCCGCCGGATCCGGCCACGGTGGCGGAGCTGCCAGAAGACATTCATACGGCGGTCGAAAACCGCCTCGTCGAGTTGTGCGGCGATGCGGCGCGACGATTGCACGCGGGTCGCAGCCGCAACGACCAAGTCGCAACCGACGTGCTGTTGTGGTTGCGTGATGCGTCGGCAGAGGTCGTTTCGTCCGTGCGCGGCGTCGCGCGCGCGCTCGTCGATCAGGCCGAGGTGCATCGCGACACGGTGATCTACGCTTATACGCACCTGCAGCGTGCGCAACCCGTGTCGCTGGCGCATCATCTGCTGGCACACGTGGAGGCGTTGCGCCGCGATCTCGAGCGCCTCGCCGACGCCGCACGCCGCGCCGATCGTTCGCCGCTCGGTGCCGGCGCCTGCGCTGGTTCGACCCTCCCTCTCGATCGCGAGGCCACGGCGCGCCGGCTCGGGTTCGCCCGCGTCGCCATCCATTCCATCGATGCCGTGTCCGATCGCGATTGGGCCATCGAGTTCGCCAGCGCCTGTGCGCTGGTCATGACGCACTTCTCGCGCCTGGCGGAAGAGTTGGTGCTGTGGTCGACGCCCGAATTCGGCATGGTGACGCTCGGCGACGCCTGGTGCACGGGGTCGTCGATGTTGCCGCAGAAACGCAACCCGGACGGAGCGGAGCTCGTGCGCGGCAAGACGGCTCGCGTCCACGCCCGGTTGTTCGCACTGCACGAGCTGCTGAAAGGGCTGCCGCTGGCCTACAACCGTGACCTGCAGGAGGACAAGGAAGCCTTGTTCGACGTCGCGGATACGACGCGCGATTGCGCCCGCATGTTGGCGGGAATGCTGGCCGGCGCGCGCTTCCATGCCGCTCGCGCTGTCGGACCGGACTTCTCGTTGGCGACGGACTTGGCGGAGGAGCTCGTGCGTCGCGGCGTGCCGTTTCGCCGCGCCCATGAGAGAGTGGGGCGACTGGTGGCCGCATGCGAGGCCGACGGGCGCGGCCTCGAGGCCGCCACCACGGACGAGCTGCTGCAAGCGGGCTTGGCCGAAATGGACCGCGCCGCCCTCACCCCGCACGGCAGCCTCGCGGCCAAGCGCACCTTGGGGTCGACCCACCCCGACGAGGTCGCGCGGGCGCTGGTGGCGGCGCGCTCCTGGGTCTAAATTGAGAGGATGAAACGCAGCGCCTCTTTTCCGCTACGCATCCTCGGCAGAATCTTCCGCATAGGCCTCTGCGTCGCAGTTTGGACCGGTCTGCTGGGCGCGATTCTACACGGCGATGTGCGGGTGGCGGCGAGCGAGAAACCGGACACATCGCCGCGCCTCGAGGTCAAGGCCTGGGATTCGAACCTGCTGCCACCGCCTTTTCTCGCCACGGACGATCCGCGCACGTTTCGGGGTTTCCCTCTCGACTCTCTCCCCGACGCCGGTCGCCCGAAGCTGCAGGCGAGTTTCGCCGCCGATCTTCCCGTGATCGATGGAAGAGTGGCCGACTGGCCGGTCGTGCGTTGGCACGATCTGCGTGGCGCGAGCACGCGTGTCCGCGGCACGTTGCACGCTGCCGGTGACGCAGCGCTCGATTTCGCCTTGCTGTGGACGACGCAAGGTCTCGTCCTCGGTGCCCGATTGCACGATGACTCACTCACCACCGGAAGTTCCGATCCGCGCCGCATCGAGAGTGTTCTGCTCTACGTCGGCACCAGCTCGTCAGTCGTGCAACGCTACTGGCGTGGTGGCGAACGTGCGCTGCGCATTTGGGCCGATGGTCGTCTCGAAGCGTGGACGCGCATGCACAATCGCCGCGTGGTGCTCTTCGATTCCCAGGCTCTCGGCGCGCGCGGTGCTGCGACGGTGCAGCAACGGCCCGGCCCGAGCGGCAGCGTCGAATTCGAGCTGTTGGTCCCATGGGGCGTGCTCTTCCCGGCTTTGCCGCACGATGAGGCGTCGCTCCTCGTCAACGTGCTCATCGAAGATGTCGACCCCCACAGCGAAAAACTACTGGCGTGGATGACGCGTCCGGGAACGGTCGACCGCAAGTCGGGATGGGTAGCGGGGTGGGCGCGGCTTCTCTATGGCGACGGGCCGCCGGCGGGAACTTGGATCGCCTCTCTCGGCAGCCGTCACATCGAGCCCGGTGTGCCGTGCGAGTGGTCATTGTTACGCTGGGGGCACGCGGCCGCTCCGGCCGTGCTCGAAGTCGGGGAACATGGCAAGAAGGCGTTGCGCGTCGAGGTGGCGCAAACGCCGGCACTGCTGCGTTACCATGCCGCACTCGTCGCGCGCACGCCATGGCCACGTGATCGTCGCGTGGAGATCGACCTCGGCGTCCCGGGTGCGCCGGCCTCTCGCCATGAAGTCCTGCATCTGGCGCCGACCGCCGCGAGTCTCGCGCGTGGAGCCGACGAAATCGACGACAACGCGGCGTCGCAGCACGTGTTCCCGCGCGCCGCCGATGTCGCTGCCCGCCTGCAAAAGGTCGGCGACAGAATGGAATGGCTCGGCGAGTGGAGAGAGGCGCGCCATACCGATCGCGGCATTCTGGCGTCGCGTGCATCCGCCTGGGCGGCGTTCGAGAACCAGCTGATCGAGTCACAAGTGCTGCGAGACCTGGTACTGCAGCCGCGGGATCGTGCCGAGCACGAGCGTCTGCTCGCGGCGCTCTGGCCGAAACGCAGCACGCGCAACTTCCCGGTCGGGGTCCCGTTTCTGCGCGGTCACCGCGCCGAGGCCGATGCCAGCGTGCAGCCGTACGCCGTGCACCTGTCGCGCGCGGCTGCCGCCGCCTCCACGCCCGTGCCGCTGCTCGTCGTGTTGCACGATGTCGACGAGGACGAGATGGCGCCCTTCGACCGGGCGCTGCTGGCAGCGGTGGATGCGCGCGGATGGGTCGCGCTCAGCCCGTATGCGCGCGGCAACCTCGGGTTTCAGTTGGCGGGTGAGCGCGACGTGGTCGACATCCTGCAGCAGTCGCTGCAGGACCTGCCGGTCGATGCGACGCGTGTGTATGTCACCGGCTTCGGCATGGGTGCGTCTGGCGCATGGTTGCTGAGTGTGCGGCACGCGAATCTCTTCGCCGCGGCGGCCATCGTCTCGGGGTATGGAGACATGGATCAACCCGGTCTGTTCCAGGCATTGGCTTACGCGCCGGAAGAGCTGTTCTACTACGAGACGATGAATCCGGCGCGACTGCTGCGGCCCGCCGTGCACACCGCCTACCGCATCGTGCACGCCGATCAAGACCCGGTGATCTCGGTGGTGCACGCACGCGTCATGGCGGACCGCTTGCATGAATACGGCCTTGCGCACGAGGTGGACATTGCACCCACGGCCGAGCCGGGTCGCGTGCTGTTCGCGCGCCAGCTGGCGCAGAACCTGGATTTCATGGCGGCGCACAAGAGCGAGACGCCGAGCGCGCGGGAACCGGCCTGGTTCGGTGGCACCGGCGGCCCGATTGCCACCGTGTTCTCGCGCGCGCCTTTTGCGGTTGTGCATGGCACGCGCGCCTTGCCGGGCGCCGCGCTCATCGCCGGCATTGACTCGACGGCGCTGCGCCCCGTCACCGGGCCCGAAGCCGATGCGCGCGCGGCCGAGCACTTCGCCTTGGAATGGGCGGCGCTGTTCGCCGGCAAGGCGCGCGTTCTGGCCGACAATCGCGTCGACGCCACGTTGCAGTCGACGACGAACCTGGTGCTCGTGGGGGATCCACGCACGAATCGCGTGCTGGAGGCCGTGGCGCCGCAGCTGCCGGTGCGCTACGACGGCGATACATTCACCGTTGACGGCAAGTCGTGGAATTTTCGCGATGCGGGCATTCTGTTCGCCGTCGGGCATCCGACCGTCGAGGGCCGCACGCTCGTCATCGCGTCGGGGATGGTCGATCGTCTCGGCGGCTTCGCGCGCTCGCCGCTCAAGCTCGGCGCCGATTACATCGTGGTCAACGACCAGCGCCAGGTGCTGGCCATCGGACATTTCCGCGGCTTCGGCAGCACACGCTCCGGCAGTCCGCCCGGCGATTCACGCTGACACACGGACCAGCGCCAGGAATTGAGCGTTTACAGGATGCCGGGCTCCCGCTAGGCTGCGCGCAATGTTCGAGCTTTAATTTCACGGACCGGAGTCGAGCGAATGCGGGCGCACGGCGTGCTGGCGGCTGTCATGATTCTTTCGCCGCCGGCCGCGACAGCGGCTTCGCTCGTGGAATGGGCCGACGCCTTCGAGCGGCCGGCGATCAGCGGCGCCGGCATCGTCGTACACGACCGGCGACTCGTTTACGGCCAACTGGAACTCGTTCTCGACGACGGCTGGTTGGTTCCGGTGCGTGCATGCGGGCGCGTGGTTGGCGCCTTCTTCGCTGGCTCAGGGAGTTTCCGCTACACGGTGAAGGACCCCATTCTGGCGGCGACCTGGCTCACGAACGTGAAGCACGCGACCGCCTACGAGGTGGGTGCGGATGGAGCGATCAGCGACAGGCTGCACACCGCACTCGTCTTGCTCTCCGCCGGTGCCGACACACTGGTGAAGGATTCGCGGTGGATGCAGGGCGAGCCCCAGGCCGACATCGTGGCCACGTTCCAACAGCACCTCGAACGCCGGGCCACGGACCTCGGCGGGCGCTTCGGAAGCCTTCTCCCCCAGGCGATGACCGACCCGCCGCTCGAGCCAGTGGAAGTCACCGAAATTGGCGCGGAACGGCACGACCTCGTCCATGTGCGCGACAACCTCCGTGACGATGACGAGAGCCTGGCATGCATGCGCAAGAGGGAGAGCGACCTCGACGTTGTGCGCGACCCCGACTTCCTCTGCATACAACCCATCGCGCGCCAGCGGCTGCAATCTCGCCCGCGACGCTTCCGGCTCGTCGGACTCGACGTGACCCTCGTCAACCCAGACGGCGAGCGAGCCGAGGTCGAGGTTCGCGAGATCCTCGAGATCGACGTTCCCCTGCGCGCGCTCGAGTTCTGGCTCGACAATCGCATGATCGCCGAGACGAGCGAGGCCGGGAAGCCAGCGGTCAAGCTTTACGAGATCGCGAGCCTCGCGAATGTCGAAGGAAACCAGCTTCCCTTCCTTCATCGCCACGGAGAGTTGGTCGTCGAGCTGCCACAACGGATGCCCGCGGGCAGCAGGATCGAGGTTGGATTCCAACTCGCGGGCGACGTCCTCCTGCGGCCTGGCAGTGTCAGCTGTTGGGAGTTGATGGATTCCTGGTACCCGAATCCCCAGAGAAAAAACCTGGAAGCGTTCACGTACCACGCGACGTGTAAAGTGCGCAAGCCCTTTGTCGCATTCAGCTGCGGGCGTACCGAACGGCGCTGGGAGGAAGGAGAATACGCCTGCGCCGAGTTCCGCGAATCCAGACCAATCCAATACGCGTTTGTCCGCGCGGGCAGGTATTCCACGTACACCGTGGAACGCGAAAGCCTCACGGTACGAGTCTCGACGTATGTGGCGCGCGACGAAGATCGGATGCGGCAAATCGCCGGACTCGCCTTGGGGCTCATCCAATTCTACGTTCCGCTCATGGGTGAGTACCCCTTCCACGAACTCAATATCGTGGAGGTCAATGACTTCGGCTGGGGCATCGGGCCAGCGGGCGTGGTCCTCATCTCACGCGAGGCATTCGCCCGGGTGCAGCTGGAGGAGGTCGCGGGCCTCTATGTCCAAGGGATCAATCGGCGACTGGCGCACGAGGTAGCCCACGCCTGGTGGGGGCACGTTGCCAAGCTCGGCGAACTCGAGGATCAGTGGCTGTCCGAATCCATCGCCGAGTACTACTCGGCCTTCGCCCTCGGCCGCATGAAAGGGGAGGACGAATTCGACGCGGCGTTCCGTGACTGGAAGAGCTTGGCCAAGGACTCTGCAGACAGGGGCACGATCTACCTTGCCAACCAGCTCTGCGGCGAAGACGCAAGCAAGCATCGATACAATCTGTTGTACGGGAAGGGGCCGCTGATGCTGCATGCGTTACGCCATGCAGTGGGCGACAACACCTTCTTCACGATCCTCAAGAGCTACCTGCGGTCGTTCTCGTTCAAACCGGCGACGACGCGGGATTTCATCGGCATCACGAATTTCATCACCAAGCAAGACCACGCCGCGTTCTTCGATCGCTATCTCTTCGGAGTCGGAAAGATCGACGTGGACGAGTGATGCCGATCATGCAGGAACATGGGTTCCCGCGGCACCTCACCCGTCAAACCCCAAGAGCCGCGTCTGCCGGGCGCACGTCAGCGCAGGCGGCGTTCGGCGAGCAGCAGAGCGCAGATGGATTTGGCGTCGCGCAGCTCGCCAAGCGTGCACATCTCGATGGCGCGCGACAACGGGACGGGCTCGACGGTGAGCAGCTCATCGGCGTCCAACGCCTGCGATGCGGGCTCGAGATCGCGCGCCAGGTACAGATGGATGACTTCGTCGGTGAACCCCGGCGTGGTGAAGATGCTGCCGAGCAGTTCGAGACGGCCGGCGCGGACGCCCGCCTCCTCGGTGAGCTCGCGCGCCGCACAGCGCTCCGGATCCTCGCCAGCCTGCAACGTTCCCGCGGGCACCTCGTAGATAAAGCCCCCAGCGGCGTGCCGGTACTGGCGAATGAGCAGCACATTGCCCTTGGCATCGATGGGCACGATGGCCGCGGCCCCGGGATGGCGCACCATCTCGAGCTGCACGGGGTGGCCGTTGGGCAGCGCGAAGGACTCCCGCACCAAGTGCACGACGCGCCCACGGTAGATCTCTTCGATCTTTACTTCTGGCATCGACTCTCCAATCGCAATGGAAGTCAAGAGGACTCGTCTTCCGTGGTCGCTTCCGGCAGACCAGGTCGAACGAACAGCGTTTTTTCGTGCGTGCAAGTGGCTAATCCTTGCGCACTCCCACGCGGCTTGCGCACGTAACGCTTGCGGGTCCACAGCACCGGCACGGTGCGCGCGTGCTTGGCTTGACTGTAACGCGCCGCAATGGCGGCCGCTGCTTCCAGGATGTCGCGTGGCGGATTGTCCTTGCGTCCATGCATGCGGAGCACGACATGCGAACCGGGAACACCGCTCGCGTGCAACCAGACGTCGTCCGCATGCGCGAAGCGATGGGTGAGTTCGTCGTTATCGGCGTTGTTGCGCCCGACACGGACCTCCCAGTTCCCCGGCAAAAGGAAGGATCGGCCCGGACCGCGTTGTTCGCGCTGCGAAACTTCGGTCGCTGCCGCGGACTTCTGCCACACCGGACCGCCGGGAGTCCACAACGTGCGCGCATCGGCCCGAACCAGGGCGTTGGACAAGGATTCCTTCCACATGTTGGCAGCCCACTCGAGCACGCGCGGCCAGTCGGCAGCCGCTGCGCTCGCGGTCGCGGATGCGAGCGGCGTGTCGAGCTCTTGCAACGCGGCGCGCGCCGCCTGCAGGCGCGACGCGATGGCCACCTGGCCGCGGGCGCCGCGCCGCGCCCGCTTGAACAGCAGCGCCACGTTCTCGTGCGGGGCGAGTCGCGGATCGAGCGCGATCGTGATGCGCGTGCCTGGCGCGTACAGGTCCTCGAGCTCGATGGATTCCTGTCCGCGGCGCACCTGATGGAGGTTGGCGCTCAGCAATTCGGCATGATGTCTCCAGGTTTCGGCGCGCGTGGCTTCGCGCGCTTCGGCCGCGAGTTTGTCGATGAGCTTTTGCAGGCGTTTGGCATCGCGTTGCAGTACCTGCCGATGCGCTCGCTCCAGAGCGGCTGCTGACGCAGCCGCGAGCGCAATGTACGCTTCCGCGGCGAGAGACTGGTGCGTCGGATTGCGTGGCTCGGGCGCGGCCCCCGGCGCTTCCGCGGCCGGATCGACCTGCGGCAGCACGCGTGATTGTGGAACGCTCAAGTCCGGCGCCGGTCTTCGCCCGCGCCAGTTGGCGATCTCGACGCCGTTGCAATTCAAGATGAAGTTCCCGGAACGATCGAACAGCTCGGCCACGAGCGTGAACCGCATCGTCGTCGCCACGTCGACGCGCTCGAACTCGAGCCACAACCGGCGATCGTCCGGCAACGTCCGCAGCGTGCGCAATGTCGCCGCTTGCAGCTGCTGCCAGGTCGGCGCTGCCGGTGCCGGGCGCACGAGCCAGGCGCGCAGCGCGTCGAGACAAGTGGCATCGGCAAGGCGGAGTGCGAGGTCGGCTGGTGCGGGGGCGATGAAGGCAGGGTGGTGTGTGGCGAACTCGCCGTGCAGAAGGTCGCGCGGCTTGTCCTGGAGACAGGTAGCCCAGGCGGCGCCAGAGGCAGCCAACAGGCCGACCTCGACCGGGGCGTGGGCCAGGCGCAAATCCAGGATGATCCCGTCGCCGACGCAAACCACGCGCTGCACGACGGCGCCGGCGAGACGCGCGCCGTGCTTCTCGACCCAGCGTGCGAGAGAAACTGCGTCCAAGATGTCTCCGAATCAATCACTAGGACGAGCCACCCATGAGACGACGCCAGTCGTCCAGAGTGGACATGCGCAGCGTGTAATTGGTGCGCCGTGTGTCGCCGAGCGTCGCCGCCGGCTGGTCGCCGTAATCGTGGCCGGGATACAGCACGATCTCGTCTGCGAGAGTGGCGAGACGCTGCGTGAGTGTGCGGTACATCTCGTCGGCGTCGCCCCCCGGCAAGTCGACACGACCGCAGCCCTGGACGAAGAGCGTGTCGCCCGCCACGAGTCGATCCGCGACCAGAAAACATTGACTTCCCGGCGTGTGCCCGGGCGTATGCATCAACCGAATCGGAATGTCTCCTACAAGCAGCGTGTCGTCGCCATCGTGCAGCACGAGATCGCTCTCCGACAATCGCGTGACCAGTCGAACACCGTGGGCCTCGGCGCGATGCACGTGGATCGGGACCGGGCGCTTCTCGAGCAGACGCGGCAGCCCTTCGACCTCGAGACCGAACATGCTGCCGCCCACGTGGTCGGGGTGATAGTGCGTGGCGAGCGCGCCGACCAGCTTCATGCCGTCGGCATCGAGGAGCGCCAGCAAGCCGTCGACATCCCACGCGGGATCGACGAGCACGCATTCGCGCTTGGCTCGGTCACCGATGGCATAGACGAAGTTGACCATTTGCGCCGCGGCGGCGTCGTTGGTGGCGAAATCTCGCCCGGCCAGGAGCTGTTTGAAGTAGAGCGTTTCCATGGTCTCCTCGCGTTTCGACTTCTACCACGCGGCGCATTCTACCAAGGCGCCCGTCCGCACCTCCGAGATCAAATGTGGGACGAGTTCGCGGGCGATGCCGGCACATTCCGCCTCGTCAGGAACCAGCCGAGTCCCGCGCGAACCCCCTCCGCGGTCGGTTGACCCGTTTGCGGGGACGCAAACTGGCCTCCGGGGAGGGTGGGACGGGCCCACGACCCAACGGCCTGGCGTCGGGCTGACTCCGGAACTGCGTCACCATCACGCCTCCGTTGACACTCCAGGGCCGCGACCCCTACATTGAGGGGCTCCCCCGACGGAGGTCTTGCATGCTCAAAAGCATGACGGGGTTCGGGGTCGCCGAGACCGAGAACCACGGCACCAAGATCGGCGTGGAAATCCGCTCGGTGAACCATCGCTACCTCGACATTTCGCTCCGGCTGCCGCGGCCGCTGCTCGCTTTCGAAGACACGATCAAAACCCGGGTGCGTGAGCGCACCGACCGGGGGCGCGTGAGCTTGAGCTTCACCTTCGAGTCGCGTGACGAGATGGAAGAAATCGGCCTCAATCAGCCGCTCGTGCGTGCCTATGGCGGTGTCATCCGGCGGCTGGCCGGAGAGTTCGGGCTCGGCGACGGCGCCTTCACTGACCCGGCGCTCGCGGGACCGCTGGTGGCAGCCATGCTGGCGCAGCCCGAGCTGCTCGTGCGCGGCTACCGCGAGCTGGACACGGATGTGGTGCAGAAGCTCTTGCTCGAGGTCATCGACCGGGCGATCGAGCAGGCGAATCAGATGAAGGAACGCGAGGGGCGCACGCTCGGCGCAGACGTGTCGCGCCGGCTGGAGCTCATCGCCGCGAGCTTGGCACGCGTCGAGCAACGAGCGCCGCGGGTGCCGGAGGAAGCGCGGTCGGCACTGCGAGCGCGCTTGGCACGGCTCTTGGATGGTGGCGAGGTCGATCCGCTGCGCCTGGCGCAAGAAGTGGCGGTGCTCGCCGACAAGAGCGACATCACCGAAGAATGCGTGCGCCTGAGAAGCCATTTGCAGCAGTTCCTTGCCGCAATCGCGTCTCCCGAACAAGGCGCGCGACGCATGGGGTTCCTGCTGCAGGAGATGCATCGCGAGGTCAACACCATCGGGTCGAAGACGACGCAGCTCGAGATCACGCACGCGGTCTTGAGCATGAAGGAAGAGATCGAGAAGCTGCGCGAGCAGATCCAGAATCTCGAGTGAAGGCTTGGTTCGGGGCGCAAGACCGCGCCGGTGCAGCAGGCGGGAGTCGGCATCGCGTGAGGCGGAAGCCATTCGTCATGGTGCTCTCGGGCCCCTCGGGGGCTGGGAAGTCCACCTTCGTGGCTGGTTTGTTGCAGACGTTTCCGGATCTCCGATTCTCGGTTTCGGCGACGACTCGTCCGCGCCGACCGCACGAGGTGGAAGGACGCGATTACTACTTCCTGACGCCGGCAGAGTTCGAGCGGCGCGTGGAAGCCGGTGAGTTCCTCGAGCATGCGTCGGTGCACGGGGCTCGTTATGGCACTTTGGAGTCCGAGGTCGCGTTGACGCTGCGCGGCGGCAAGGGCGTGTTGCTCGATGTCGACGTGCAAGGCGGGGTTTCGGTCAAACGCCGGCTGGCGGACGCGGTGCTCGTCTTCGTCTTGCCGCCGTCGTTGCAGGTGTTGGAGCAGCGGCTGCGCCAGCGTGGCACTGAAGGCGAGGACGTCATCCAGCGGCGCTTGCAGCGGGCGCCCGACGAGATCCGCTGCCTGGTGGAATACGATTATGTCGTGGTGAACGACACGCTGGCGGAAACGCGCGACGCGCTCGAAGCCATCTGCCGCGCCGAGAGGTTGCGGCGCGAGCGCTTGCAGGATGATACGGGTGGCGCCGATGTCGTGAGCGCTTACTTGCGCGCGGACAGCCCGACAGGACGCTGACGCCCGGCGGGACGACGAATGCGGCGCGCGCGCGCGCCGTCCGAGTGACGTGGAAAATCCGGAGTGGAGGTCGATGGCGCGAATATGGCATACGTAGCAATCGAAAAAGTGACGACGGTCGTGCTCAACAAGTACGAAGCGATAGTCGTGGCCGCGCGCGAGGCACGCAAGATCAACAGTGTCATGCGCATGGTCGGACGCGATGAATCGAAAGAAAAGGTGACGTCGCGGGCGCTGAAGCGCGTCGGGCGCGGCGATGTCGACTTCGTCTACATCGACGAGCATACGGCGACGGCGAGCGCGCTCGAGACCCGACAGGATGAAAAACCCGAATCCATTCTCTGACGCCGCGGACTCCGGGGAGCCGTTGCGGGGCCGCCGCATTGTGCTCTGCGTCACCGGAGGCATCGCCGCCTACAAGGCGGCGTACTTGACGCGTGCGTTGGTCAAAGCCGGCGCGCGCGTCGCGGTCATCATGACCGAGGCGGCGCAGCGATTCGTCGCGCCGCTCACGTTCGAGACCCTTTCCGGCAACCGCGTGGTCACGAGCACTTTCGACCGCGTCTTCGAGATGGGCGCGGTGGAGCATGTCGACCTTGCCGGTTGGGCCGATGCCGTCGTCGTCGCACCGGCGACCTACAATCTTCTCGGCAAGGTACACGCAGGCATCGCCGACGATGCGGTGACCACCTTCCTCTCTGCCGTGGTTTGTCCGGTGCTCGTGGCGCCGGCGATGAACGAGCACATGTGGCGCAACGCCATCAATCAGCGCAATGTTGCCGCGTTGCGCACCCTCGGGTTCCGGTTCGTGGATCCCGAACGCGGCGGTTTGGCGTGCAGCTGGGAAGGTGAAGGACGGATGGCCGAGCCCGAGACCATCGTGTCGAGGCTGCGGGAACTGCTGGCGCAGGCACAATCGTCGCGTGTGGCGAACGCCGGCGGTTCTGCTGCCGCGCTGCCGCATTCGCAGCGCACGGAGCCGCGTTCGCTCGCGGACCTGGATGTGCTGGTCACGGCGGCTGGCACGTGGGAAGCCATCGACCCCGTTCGTTTCGTCGGCAATCGCTCCAGCGGGCGCATGGGTTATGCGCTGGCGGCGGCCGCGGCGCGGCGTGGCGCTCGCGTGCACCTCGTGTCGGGACCGAGTGCGCTGCTGCCCCCCGCGGGGCTCGCAGACTTCGCGCGCGTCGAATCGGCGGCGGAAATGTTGCGCGTGTGCCAAGAGTGGCTGCCGCAAGCTGGAATTCTTCTCATGGCGGCGGCGGTCGCCGACTACCGGCCGCGCGATGTCGCCCCGCGCAAGATCAAACGAACACGATCGGCGCTGCAGCTCGATCTCGAACCGACGCCGGACGTGCTGGCGACGTTGCGTGCCGCGAAGGGCGCACGATTGTTCGTCGGCTTCGCGCTCGAGACCGACGCGGATCCGAGCGCGGCAGCGCAGCAGAAGCTGCGCGACAAAGGGCTCGACCTCATCGTCGCCAATCGTGTCGGGGAAGAAACGGGTCCCGACCAGCGCACGAATCAGGTGTGGATTTGGAACGCCGAGGGCTTGGTCGAGTCCACACCCGTGTTGGAGAAAGAAGTCATCGCCGAGATCGTTCTCGATGCGGTCGAAGGCGAACTCGCCAAGCGTCGTGCGCCGGCGGGAGCCTGAGCGCGACCATGGGACGCGACGCCGCGGTTGCCCGCGGCACAGTGAGCGTGGAGGAAGGATGAGCGAATCCAACGCTGAGGCCGTGGGCACATTGCGGCGCTACCTGCAGCAACGGCTCGATGCCGGAGAGAAAATGGCGTTGCGAGTGCAAACGCAAGGCATCGAGGAGGCGGGAGCAGCCGCACCAGTCACCCAAGCCCTGGCAGCGAAGAAGTTGGCCACGCGGCAGCCAGCCGCGACCGCGCCCGAAAGCACAGCGAACGATTCGCTGGCACGGGTCGCTGCCGAAGTGCGCGCCTGCACCGGCTGTCGGTTGCACGCGACGCGCACGAACGCGGTTCCCGGCGTCGGGCCGGATCGGGCGAGCTTGCTCTTCGTCGGCGAAGGGCCCGGTGCCGACGAAGACGCCAAGGGCGAGCCCTTCGTCGGCCGTGCCGGGCAACTGCTCACCAAGATCATCGAGTCGGTGCAGATGCGGCGTGAAGATGTCTTCATCACCAACATCGTCAAGTGCCGGCCGCCGGGAAACCGCGATCCCGAGCCCGACGAAATCGCCGCCTGCCGGCCGTTCCTCGAACGCCAAGTTCGACTGCTGCAACCGCGCGTCATTTGCACGCTCGGACGGCATGCGGCGGCGACGTTGCTCGGCAAGCAGGAGTCGATGGCGCGGCTGCGCACGGAGCGGCACACCTATGCCGAGATTCCAGTTTTCCCCACTTATCACCCGGCGGCACTGTTGCGTAACCCACAGTGGAAACGGCCGGTTTGGGAAGATATCCAGAAAGTGCGCCGGGCCTGCGATGGTGCCGACTGAAAGTTTCTGAAGCGCACCTCGCGCTGCGCTACAATCCCCCGAACGCCCTCCTCCCGGGTCCGGTTCCCGTGGGTCCGGCGCTTGCCGCGCCTGGGTCCGGATCTCCGACGTCGGCCGTGGGTTTCGCTCCGCGCGCAGTGCGTGGGTGCGGTGTCGCGAAGTGGAAGTGGAGTACCGGCATGGAGACGTTGGACCGGTCGATGGTGGGGCGCGTGCCGCCACATTCGCTCGAAGCCGAGGTAGCGGTTCTCGGCGCCATTCTCCTCGAGACCGAAGCGCTGCCGCGCTCGCTCGAGCTCCTCGTCGCCGACTGCTTCTACAAGTCGGCGCATCGACTCATCTACCAGGCCGCCGTCCAGCTCTTCGAGCGCCGCGATGTGGTGGACATCGTCACCATCACCAACGAGCTGCGGCGCATGGACCGGCTCGAGGCCGTCGGCGGCAGCGTCGCGTTGTCGACGTTGCTCGACAGCGTCGCCACTGCCGCCAACGTCGAACACCATGCGCGCATCGTCTACGACAAGTACCTGGCGCGCCGGCTGATCACGGCGTCGAAAGAGATCATTCAGGAAGGCTACGCCGACCGGCTGCCCACCAAGGAGCTGCTCGACCAGGCGCAAGCCAGCATCTTCTCGATCAGCGAAGGCGGCGTGCGCGAAGGCTTCGTACACATCAAGGACGTCGTGCGCCAGAGCTTCGTCGAAATCGAGAACCTGCACCACAACCCCGATGCCATGACCGGCATCCGATGCGGCTTCGATGACCTGGACGCCATGCTCACCGGCTTGCACAACGGCGACCTGCTCATCCTCGCGGCGCGGCCGTCGATGGGCAAGACCAGCCTCATGCTCTCGATCGTGCAGAACGTCGCCATCGACAGCAAACACCCGGTTGCCATCTTCAGCTTGGAGATGTCGAAGCAGCAGTTGGCACTGCGCATGCTGTGCTCGGAGGCGCGCGTCGACAGCTACCGCTTGCGCAAGGGCGTCATCGCCAAGCACGAGTGGCCGAACCTGACGCGCGCGGCGAGCCTGCTCACCAGCGCGCCGATCTACGTCGACGACACGCCGGCGATCAACGTGCTGGAAATGCGCGCCAAAGCACGGCGGCTGAAGATGGAGAAAGGTCTGCGCCTGATCGTGGTGGACTACCTGCAGCTCATGACGTCGGCCGCCAAGCAGGAGAACCGCCAGCAGGAGATTTCGTCGATCTCGCGCGCGCTCAAGGGCCTGTCGAAGGAGCTGGATGTTCCGGTGCTGTCGCTGTCGCAGCTGTCGCGCGCCGTCGAGTCGCGCGCTGGCAACCGGCGCCCGATGCTGTCGGACCTGCGCGAGTCGGGCGCCATCGAGCAGGACGCCGATGTCGTGCTGTTCCTCTACCGCGAGGAAGTCTACGATCGCGAGTGTCCGGAGGACCTGAAGGGCATCGCCGAGGTCATCATCGGCAAGCACCGCAACGGCCCCATCGGTGAGGTCAAGCTCAAGTTCTTCGCCGAATACACCCGCTTCGAGAACCTCGCCCGCGGCATGGCCTGAGCGCGCCCGGCGTGGTTACTTCTTGCCCTCGGCCTTCGCCTCGGGAACCACGTCCCAGGGGCCGCGCACGTCCACGAACAGCAGGCAGTCGGATCCGGGCTCGCACCGGGTGATGTGCTTCGCCTTTCCCGAGAACGCGAAGTAGGATCCCGGCCCGAGTTTGTGGTCCTTGCCGTCGGCATTGAGCACCAGCGTGCCAGAGATCACGGTGGCGTGGTGGTCGGAGGTATGATGATGGAGCGGTGCAGCGAAGCCCGCCGCGAACTTGATGAAGAAATGGTTGGGCCCTTTGGTCGGATCCCCTTCGGCCACGGCCATCTGCAAGCCGGGGAAACCCTCGACGGGCGTGAACTTCATGTCGCCCGCTGGCAGGAAGGTTGCGTTCGACGGTTTACCTTCCTGTGCCACCACCGTCTGCGCCAGGAGTCCGAGTCCGAAGAAAGCCGCCGCTACGTTCCACACCGTTCGTCTGTGCATGTCGTAAAACCTCCCATTTTCGAGCCCAGAAGGATCTCATAACACCGATGCCGGCGCGACGGCAAGGCGAGAATGGTGAGTGCTCTGTCGTCCGATGAGCAACGCGGACGATGTCAGGATCCTGGTTCGCAAGAATTCCCGGCCCGCGCCTCGGGATGGGGTCGACGATGAGTTCGAGCTCGCGTTCTTCGCCGAGTCCACCTGCTGCGAGAACTTCGCGCGTCGCATCGAGTGAGGTTCCCATGCAGCGTTACTTCGACGCCTACGCCTTGGCCTCGCGCAAGAGGTGAACCCCGCGCACGGATCAGGGCCCGCAGGTAAACATCGGGCGCGCCCTCGTGCGCGCCATCGACACGATCTCGCGCACGCTGTTGCGGGGAGACGTCTCTGGTCGGGAGCCGGGCGTTGCCGCCTTTCAGTCGCGGCTGTGCGGTCTCTCAACAGGTGGCGCTCGTCGCGATTCGAAGCCAGTGGTAGAATGAATGCAGCCGGCCCGTGGGGGTCGAAGGACCTTCTGGCCTCGAGGCCTTGGCGGCGCTTCTTGGAGGTGCCCAGCGATGCAACTGGCCCGCCACGCACATTCTTCGTTGTTCATCGCCTCCGTCCTCGGCGCCACACTCCAAGCCGAGGCGGAGACCTACCAACTGGAATCAGAGGCTGCGTTCGAGACCGGCTGTTTCGGGATGTGCGATTGCCCGGTGAGCACGGAAGCGCTTGCCGGCACCTTCGCGCTCCGGCATCTGGCGTTCGATGGACTCTTCGATGTGTACGAGGTTTCGGGCGTGCAGTGGACACTGCCGCGCATCCCACAGCCGGTCGCGATCACGGGCTCCGGGACCTATCGCGTCGGTGGCGAGTTCGCCGTCCAAGAGCAACTGAGCCTCGACCTCTCCATCGATGGGAATGAATCACAGCACTTCGACAGCGGGGTGATCGCCGGAGGCGGCGAGTTTCCCCGCATCGAGATCGTGATCTCGCTCAACGGTCTGGTGACGTGCACCGACACGGTGTTCGACGTCCGAGCTGCCTCGCTCACGCCCACCGGCTACGAGATCTTCCCGGCCACACTGCAACAGCGTGTGGTACCGAGCCCGTTCCGCAACCGGACCCAGGTGCTGCTCGAAGTGGGCGGTGGTGCACCCGTGGATCTCCAGATTTTCGACGTGCGCGGGCGAGTTGTCCGATCTCTTCTCACGAAAACGTGGCTCACGTCCGGGCCGCATGCGATCGACTGGGATGGCCGGAGTCAAGACGGCGCGGAGTGCGCCGCCGGTGTCTACATCGTCCGTTCGCGCGCGGGCGAACGAGCTGGCGAAAGTCGTGTGGTGAAGACTCGCTGAATCTCGGCCAGGCCTCAGCGCAGTAGCAGCAGGCGGCGCGTGGCGCGTTGGCTGGCGCTTTCGAGGGCGCAAAGATAGACGCCCGAAGCGGCGGCGCGGCCGGTGTCATCCATGCCGTCCCAACGCAACCGGTGCGGACCCGCAGCGAGCACGCCGTTCGCGAGAGCGCGCACGCGTTCACCGCGCACGTCATACACGATCAGCGAGGTCGCGCCGCGCTCCGGCAGGTCGAAGGCGATCTCGGTCGACGGATTGAACGGATTGGGACGATTGGGGTGGAGCGCGAAGCGCACCACTAGGCTACCGACCGTGACCTCGCGGCTTGTGGCTTCGAGACCGCGCACGAGCGTGATCCGATAGACGTACACTTGATCGACGCTCGCGTCTGTATCTTCCCAGACATAGTTGTGGTGTGAGGGGTGGGCGTCGACGGTGCCCACGGGCTCGAAAGGCCCGACCAAGTCCTGGCCCGCGGGCGAGCGCACGAGCGTGGCGCGGCTGATGCGGAAAACATCGCTGGCCTCGAGGTCGCGCGCGCGCCAGCTCAGACGCACGCCATCCGCGGTGCGTGCACCCTGTAGTTCATCGAGGGTCACCGGCACGGCGAGGCCCGGATCGATGACGATGTCGTCCAGGTAGTAACCCGGGCGCGCGATCGTGTTTGGCCAGGCGATGCTCGAGGTGACGCGGAAGCGGAAACGCACCCAGCTGTTGTCGAGCGCTGGGTAGCTGCTGATGCGCTTCTGCTGCCATGAGTCGAGCTGGCCCGAGAAGCACGGGTACCACTGCAGCGGATTGAAATAGGCGTATGCCCCGAACTGCCAGGGATAGCCATCGTCCGGATCGACCAGCCACCAACGATCGCGCTCGGGATCGGGCGGGCTCGGGCCGTACTGCACCTCGACGATGGCGCCATCCATCGCGCCGGGATCGGTGCCCTGTGGCGACAGTCGCAAGTAATAGCGATGGTAGAAAGTCATCTGCCAACCTTCGCGCAGGTACACCGCCGGCCCTTCGAGCACCGCATCCTGTTCCAACGCCATTTGGCCGACGCGCGGGTTGGTGCTCAAGTTCGTCGGACCCAGCTTCCAGCAGAAGCGTCCGCTGGGTGTGACGTTCTGCCTCTCGCCCGGGTGCCATTCGTCGGGGCCTTCGTATTTCAATGAGCGGTGCGTCCACAGCGGGTCCTCGAACTCGACGCTCTCGAACTGTTCCAAGGTGACGTCGATACTATAGAAACCCGTCGTGGGAAGGATCGCCTGGTGCAGCTCGAGCGCCGCGTCGCGCGCGACAATCCGGTAATCGATGCGGTCGCCGACGTCGCCGGGCAGCTGCAGGCGCGTTTCCCACACCTCGGTGGTTCCTTGTCGCGCGAGACTCTGCGTTTGCATCGCGCCGCCGCTCGGCCCGTACTCCACGGTGACGCTGGCAACGAAGTGCGGATCGCGCACGACGGACCGCAACAGCACTGGTTCGGCGTTGCGCGAGTGACTGCGGACGGGGACATGCGCGATCATGGGCGGTGCGGTGTCCGGGACGACGTCGAACGTGAACGTCGCGCCCGGCGCTCCAGCGGGGAGCACGTGCTCGTGCTCGGACAAAATGGTCGTCGCGCGCAAGTAGTAGCGCACCTGAGTGCCGAGTGCCTGCGCCGGGATGGCGCCGCTCCAGGTGTCCGGTGCTTCGGCCGTCATCGGAGTTTCGATGAAATCGCCGCCGTCGATACTGGTATGCAGCAAGAGCCGTACGTCGTCGAGAGTGGTCGGCAGGCTGCGCGGATCGAGGGCAATGCGGGTGCGGATCGGGATCGGGGCCGCGGGATCCTCGACATCGCCCTGCGGCAGGTGCTCGAAAAGCACGCGCGCCGGTACTTCGTCCAAGTGGAAGTCGAGATTGCCGCGGAGCTGCGTTTGGGCGCTGAAGAACCCGGCGAGTTCCTGGCGCAGCGCTGCGAGCTTGTCGAGATCGGATTGTTGCACGGGTGTATTCGGCGAGGTCAACAGCATGGTCGCCACCCGGAAGTCGCGTGGTGCTTCTGGGTAGGATGGCACACGACCACCGTTCGCAGCCTGGATGCAGGCGAGATCGAAATCGATGCGATCGCCATCGCAGAGCACCCCGCTCGTCGGAGCCGAAGCGGGCGCCCACGGGTTGCCGCGGCTGTCGACGCTCGGCGAGCAATCTCGAGGGTTCGCCACGTACCAGAACGCACTCGTGGCGATGTCCGATTCCGCCAACATCCCCATCAGGTACAGATCGAGCGGGCTGTACACCGCAGTGGGAGTGCCGCTCACGTACGGGGCGACGTCGCCTTCCCACGCATTGCCCTCGAGCACCGAAGAACGTGAATCAAAGAAGAAAGACCAGTGCACGTTGCTCCTGCCGAGCATTGCCAAGGGCGGACCCGACTGCGAGCACAAGCGAATCCGGGCGCCCCAACGATGGCTGATCTCATGCGCCATGAATGCGGCGGCAGTGTAATCGCGCCAGTAAAGGCTCGCCGGGTGTGCCGGATAATCGCGGACGTTGCCCAAGTGCACGAAGCTCTGCAACTGTCCGAGTATCGCGTTGTTGGTGAAATCGGGGCCATCGTTGAAATGATCCGAGCCGAACACGTGCACGTATCCCAAGCCGCCGACGTCGTTGGCGACCGCCAAGTGGTAGGCGAGCAGCTGTCCGCCGAAAAGCTCGGTGTAGAAGTTGGTGAACAGAAACAGGAAGTCGTATTCGTCATCGTGGTCGGCGTAGAAGGCTTGTGCGGCTTCGAATGGATCGACCTCCAGCGCGCCGTTCAGGTTGAGCTCGAGCAGCCGGCCGTCGTCGACATAGATGGCGATGTCCATGCTGTCCACGACGGTGACGCGTGGGTGCGCGATGCCGGGTCCCCAGGGCCAGGCGATCCCCGCCCCAGGAGCGGGCGCCGGCTCGACACCGCGTGCTGCGAGCGCGCCGAGGAGAGCCTGACGGGCCCGGCGGGCCTGGAAGGTGAGCGGCCGGATGGCGTCGGCGGAGCCGCAACGCGCTGCTTCATCGTCGGCGATCAGGGCGCGCGCGCGCGTCGATGCCTCGGCGAGACTCGTTCGCCACGTCGCGTAGTGCGGGTCGGAAACAACGCTGGGTGAGAACAGCGCGGGTGCCGCGGCCCAAAGACTAGGCGGGAACGCGGCGCTGGCGCACCCCAGCGCGCATGCCACCATCCAACGACGCAACGGGCCTCCGTGACTTCCGGCGGGCTGCGGGGCAGTATACCATGCCATGGCTCGTCTTGCCTCGGAGGCTGTCATGCAAGTGCCGCAGCTCGATCTGCGCGCTCAGTACGAAACCATTCGTCACGAGGTCGAGCCCTGTCTCTTGCGTGTGGCTGCGTCGCAGAGCTTCGTCCTCGGGCCGGAAGTGGAGGCGCTGGAAGCAGAGGTCGGTGCGTACGTGCGCGCCGAGCACGCGATCGCTTGCGCCAACGGTACGGACGCGCTGGTGCTGGCACTCGTTGCCTGCGGCATTGGGCCCGGTGATGCGGTGATCACATCCGCCTTTTCGTTCATCGCCGCCGCCGAGGTCATTGCGTTCCTGGGCGCCATTCCGGTGTTCGTGGACATCAGGCCCGACACACTCAACATCGATCCGGACGCGCTCGAGCGCGCCATCACCGCGCGCGTCAAAGCCATCGTGCCGGTGGATCTATACGGGCAATGCGCCGACATGCGCGCGATTCTCGGGATCGCCGACCTGCATGGCATCCCCGTGATCGAAGACGCAGCCCAGAGCCTCGGCGCCGAGCATCGCGGGCAGCGCGCTGGCGAGATGGCGCCGTTCACGACCTTCAGCTTCTATCCATCCAAGAACCTGGGCGGCTTCGGCGATGGCGGCTTGTTGACGGTGCGCGATACGGAGCAGGCGGCACTGGTGCGACGCCTGCGCGTGCATGGCGAGTCGGAGCGCTATGTGCATGCGCAGGTCGGGATGAACTCGCGGCTCGATGCGCTGCAAGCTGCGGTGCTGCGGATCAAGCTCCGACATCTCGATCGCTGGACCGAGCGACGCCAGAGCCACGCGGCGGACTACACGCGCCAGCTCGGTGCGCGGGGATTGCTAGCGCACGTGCAGCCACCACAGTCGGCTCCGGATTCGACGCGCCATGTTTTCAACCAGTACACCGTGCGTGTGCGACAGCGTGACGCGTTGCGCGCGTATCTCCAAGAACGTGGCATCGGCACGGCGATCTACTACCCGCGTCCGCTGCATCGCCAACCGTGCTTCCATGGACTCGACACCGTGTCGCTGCCGGAAAGCGAGCGCGCTGCCGGCGAAGTGCTGTCACTGCCGCTCTACCCGGAACTCACCGACGAGCAGCGTGCTTACGTCGTCGAGTGCATCGAGGCGTTCTATAGCCGCGGAGGCGATGCGTGAGCGCGGAGGAAGGGACGGCGGCAGGCGGCGGCGCAGTCGGCGCCATCTTGGTCGCGGCCGGGCGCGGCGAGCGAGCCAGCAGCGACATCCCCAAGCAGTTTCTCGTGCTCGAAGGCCGCCCGTTGTTCATCCACGCACTCGCGGTGCTCGCGACATCCCCCGTGATCGCGCGCACCACGGTCGTCGTGCCGCGCGGATGGGAGCGACGGGCGCAAGACATGGTCGAAGCCGCGCAGCTCACTCCGCATGCGGTGAACATCATTGCGGGTGGTGCGCGGCGGCAGGACTCCGTGTGGCAGGGCCTGCAAACATTGGGCACGGCTGCGCTTGTTCTCGTCCACGATGCAGCGCGCCCTTGCCTCTCGGCGAGCCTCGTGGAGCGCACCATCGGCGCGGCACGGCGTTGCGGCGCGGCAACGGCAGCCATGCCGATCACCGACACCGTGATGCGGGCAGACGCCAGCGCAGGATCGCGCCGGCCGGTGATCGTCGATCGCGCCGGCTTGTGGGCGGTGCAAACTCCGCAGGTCTTCGAGGTTGGTTTGTTGCAAGCCGCGCATGCGCGTGCGCGTACTCAGGGCATCGACGCCAGCGACGACGGCACGCTTGTCCTCGGCCTCGGACACGACCTCGCCTTCGTTCCCGGGGATTGGTGGAACGTCAAGGTCACGCAGCCGAAGGACGTGGAGCGCGCACGTTGGATCCTGCGCTCGGGCGTGATCGGAGCACAGCACGCGACAGCCGATGAATCCGTGGGGCTGCGCATGCCTGCCGACGACCGTGGGTCGATTGCAGCGCAAACTTCGCGAGCGAAGAACGCAGCGGAGGAACTCGACCCGTGACCCAAGATCTCCGCATCGGACAAGGCATGGACATGCACCGGTTTGGCGCCGATCAGCCGTTGGTGCTGGGCGGTGTCGAGATCCCAAGCGCGCATGGGGGTCTTGCGGGACACTCGGACGCCGATGTCTTGACGCACGCGGTGGCGAACGCAGTCCTCGGCAGCCTGGCGCTTGGCGATTTGGGCACCCATTTCCCCGACACCGACCCACGATGGCGCGGCGTCTCGAGCCTCGAACTGTTGCGCCATGTCGTGGCCATGGTGCACGCGCGCGGCTACCGCGTGCGCCACGTCGATTGCACCATAATCGCGCAGGAACCGCGGCTCGCGCCACACGTGAACGCGATGCGAGGCAACCTCGCGGCAGCTCTGCAAGTGGAAACGGACCGCGTTTCCGTAAAGGCCACCACGGCCGAGGGACTCGGTGCGCTCGGCCGCGTCGAAGGAATCGCGGCGCAGGCCGTGGCTCTCGTTGCCGCAGGTTGATCTGATCCGTCTCGTGCTTGCGAGGTGTCGGTCGGATAGCTGGCTACTGGGGCTTCTCGCCGCACTCGGCGGTGATTCTTCCCAGGACAAGGTCGATCGCAGCTCTTTGCGAGATGAGTTCGTGTTGTTTCTCGCCCACGTACTCGCCGCGACTGCCGTAGATCGTTTCTCCAGCGGCGTCCTGCAGCGTGATGTTGACGGTGATCTTGGCCATCGATGGCGTTGTAGCGGTGGTCGTTTCGGTAATTCCGCCGGCGACTTCCGTCCTTGTGACGGTGGTATCTTCAACGAGATCGTCCAATGCTCGGGACGCTGTCATCGAGCAGGTTAGAAGTCGGGTTCGATTACTCGCGCTCAGATTCGCGACGTCGTATCGGCTCACCGCGATCAGGCCACACTTCGCAAACGCTGCGGCGGCTTTGGTTGCAAACCCCCGTGGGATATCAACGATGTACACGTAGTCGTAGATCTGCGTCGACGGGTCGGGCATGGGGATCGGACGCAGGCTCGTGCAGCCGCCGAGCATCGCCAGAAGCGCGACCGCGAACATCCAACACATTCTCGGCACGGCAACCGTCCTTCCAGCACTAGACACCGATAGTACCACTTGTCTCATGGGCACATGCAAGGGTAATCAATGGCCGTGACGCCGACGGCATCAAGTGTCGCCACAGATCCTGATTCTCGAGTGTTCTCGGATACGCAATCAATCTGCCTTGATCATCGACAGTAACTCTTGGGAAAAGGGGGATCGCGTTCACGAGTGGAACGCTCACCACGCGGCGGTGAAGCCGTTCTGGTTGGCGAGGCCGGAGCGCAGCGGCTGGCGCCATTCGAAGCTGAGCATGCCGTAGCGCAGGCGCAACCCGACGCCGTAGGAATAGATGTTGCGCGAGTGCGTCGCGATGCCGGCGTCGCAGAAGAAGAAGCCCTCGGCCGCTGGCAGCACCGGGCTCCACACGGGCATGCGGAAGCGACTGTAATCCCAGAATGGCGCGCGCAGCTCGACGTTGGTGTAGGCAGCCTGCTCGCCGCGCAAGAAGCCCTGCGGGAAACCCGCGACGGAGTACAATCCGCCGACGCCGTACACGAGTGATTGCGGCCCGTCATTGAGGTAGGCGCGCGCACGCAACGCCACGTCGAAGAATGCAACCCGGCGGTGCGTGAGGAAGAGCAGATTGAGCGACACACGATCGAGACCCGGCGGCACGTCGAAAGACAAAGAATCGTTCTCGGCCGTGTCGATGTAGTTGCGCGTGCCCCAGGCGTTGAAACCGGAAGCCAACATCGCGACGAAGAGCGACCCCGCACTGGGGCCGCGCGTGTCCGACCACACGCGCGTGTCACGGCTGTAGCTCAAGCCGACTTCGGCATTCGGGCGCACGAACGTTTCCGTGGGTTGGAAGATCATCTGGGCATCGCGCGCGGCCACCTTCTCGGTTTCGGCCCAGCGCTCGATGCCTGCCGGCGAGCGATCGAGGAGCAATGCTGGATCGGTAACGCCTCCCCAGGAGAAGTTCCAACTGCGCGGATCGAGCCCCGGGGCGCGGAAGGCGGCCACTGGTGCCTCTGGTTCCTTGAGCGTGATGTCGTCGGCGCGGAAGTAGAGGCCGCGCGTGTCGGTGCGCCGGGTGAGCGACAGCGCCGTGCCCCAACGAGTCACCAGACTCTGGTGGTACTGCGCCGAGAACAGCGCGCCACTCTCGCTCTGGTTGCGGTGGTAGGTCCGAGTGATCCCCGTATCGTAGTAACTGCGCAGCAACGAGCGATGATAAACGCCGACGTTCCAGTGCGTGCGCGACGCGCTGTTGCGGTACTGGACGATGCCGAAACGGTCGAAATCACCGTTCTGGCCGACCGCGACAATGGCAGCTTGGTCGTGGAATTCGGTGTCCATGCCGACATAGGTGGCCCCGCGTGTGCGTGTCGAGGCACTCGACAGGCTCAAGCCGAAAGGCATCAGGCGCCACTTCTGCTTGTACGGCAACAAGGTGACGCCGAGCGCGGCCTGCTCGCCCGTGCCGCGCACGTCGGAACCGAGCCCGACGACGGGTGGTGAGGTGATGGCGGACGGCGCGAAGATCGAGTTCGGTGCCAGCGTCGAGGCTGGCGCGAGAGTGAGCGTGTTTCCAAGCGACGGGGCTGCGACCACGCCTGCCACCATGGCATCGGCCGTTGGCGCATCGACTGGGCTCGATGCATCCGTCGTCGCGGCCGCGATGGCGGGCTGCTCGGCCGCGTCGAGACCCAGCTTGCGCAACGGGAAACCCCACAGCGCACGGCCACCGGGCGCCAGGTGGTGCCGCAAGCTCGTCGCCACCAGGGTGAGCAGCGAATCGCTCTGCTGCATGCCGCTCACCGGAAATGGCAGATCGAGGAGCTCGCGCACGCGGCCGACTTCGAGCTGTTCCACGGGTCGCGGGACACCCGCGGCATCGGATAGATAGACCAAGCGGCCATGGATGCGCAGCGGTTCGCTCTCGCTGACCGTGGGGCTCTGGGTCAGGTTGCGAACGACGCCGCTCGCGAGCTCGAGCTCGAACACATCGCTCCGACCAGTGGAGGTCGCGGTCGATGTGAACAGCACCAACGAATCACTGGCGAAAGAAGGATGGCTGAGCTCGGCCCAGCGATAGGGAACGAGAAAATGCGCCACGTCGCGTTCGACGTCGAGGGCGCCGATGGCGTTGCGGCCCGCGCGGTCCACGGCACGGAAGACGATGCTGCCGCCGTTCGGGGACCAGCGCGGATCGCGCACCTCACGCACGGCCCCGAGCTCGTGCAGTGTGCGCATGCGCTTTTTGCCGGCTTCATCCCAGAGCAGTAGAGTCTCACGATTGCGGTGCCGCGCCACCGCGACCACGCGTCCATGGCGCAAGTCAGGGCTCGAGAACAGCGGCAAGCGTTCGATGCCTTGGAGATCGCGGGCGAGGAGCTTCTCGTCGCCTTTCCCGTCGGCTACGACTTGGCACAGCACCGCTTCCTGGCGGCTCCGGCGCACGCGCTGTAGCAGCAGTTGGTCGCCGCGCTGGACACCGGACAACGTCTGCGCCAGCACCGTGCCGATGGTATCGGGGATGGACGTGGAGAGGTACTCGGCCCACAGGGTTTCGCGCAGCCAACGGCGATACAATTGTTCCAGCGCCGGGAGACCGTGCCCCGTCATTTCTTCCAGCCAGTCGAGGAAGCCGCACGAGTTGGTGTGGTACTTGATGAGCAGATTCTTCGGGATCTCGCGTCCGAAAGTCTTGGCGAGGAACACGAGTCGCGCCGGTCCTTCGACGTATGCCGAGGCCTGCGTGCGTGCGCCGACCGACATCGCCGCCAGGCCGTCGATCTGATTCTCCGCCACCAGCTCGATGAGCGATGCGCGCAGCGCTGGCTCCATCTGCCCGTGCGGGAAGGCGAGGTACTCGGCGTAGTTCTCGTGCGTCACCATGGAGAAGCCGCCGCTTCCCGGGCGCCAGCCCTTCGTGCAACCGCTGTCGCGCTGCGCGGCGCGATTGCGCGTCGGCGTCATCTGCCGCAGATACCTGGCGATGCTCTCGACGATGGCGTGCGCGATCTCGTGCTGTGCGGTGCGGCGCAGGCGCTGCTCGCCGAGGGAGGCGTAGATTACGATCGGGAGACTCGCGTCTTGAATGGGAACGAAGCCCAGGACGCCTTCCGGTAAGCTCGGCCCGATGGGTGTGGCCAGGAAGTCGTGCAAGGTGCGGTAGAGGACGCAGCGCTGATAGTTGCGCGCATCGGCCTCTGGCAGCCAGATGAACAGCGTGTCGCCGCTCGCTTCGACGTGGCGCTCGCGGAATCGCTGCTGGCGCTGCACGCGGGGAGATGCGTGCAACGGCCCCGGCGCGGCCTGTGGGTCGATCAAGATGAGCGGCTGTTGCGGTGAGGGGGGCCCGCTTTCCCCGGCATCGATCACCATCTGCATCAGGGAATCGGACGTGGCCGGGTGCAGCTTCCCTTCCAGGACGAGCTTCTCGATCTGGGCGAAATAGCGCGGATAGAGAAGGTAGCGATAGATCTCGTCCCGCCGCAGGTGCAGGTTGTCGCAGACGCGGACGAAGAAATCGTCGAGCTGCGGCCCCCAATAAGACACCATCTGCCCGTCCGGATCTTCCGGAGCAGGGGTCGTGAGCATCTGAAAATAGCGGGTCCGCGACTGCTCGAGCGCCTTGGAGCCGAAGGCGAATGAGTCGTCGTAGTAGACCTTCGTATTCCGGCCCTGGGCGAGCACGAGCCCAGGGAAGGAAAGGGCAAAGAGCCCCACGAGGAGAACGCGCCGAGGCATCGTCTCCGTCCGGGTACACTAAGGGCGCAGGCAAATCGTCGCGAGACCGAATCAAGTGGGGGATGGGATCGGCCGTAGTGAGGAAAGTATAATGCAGCGCGCGTAAGCGGTCAATGCGCCGGCAATTGCACGGCGTTTCCGGGAATGAAAGGGGCTCCGAGGGAGGGCGCCACGCCGACCCCTGTTCTCGGACGCCGCACCCACTCGGGGGCCCCCTTCGCTCTTGGTGCTTGGAACCATAGACCCACCGCGCGCTATTCCATGGCGCATGCTGCACGAAAGGGGAAATCGATGCCACAGGCGGCAGAGCTCCGCGTCCGCTTCGCCCCGAGCCCGACTGGGCGGTTGCACGTGGGCGGGGCGCGCACGGCGTTGTTCAATTGGTTGCTGGCGCGGCATGCGAAGGGGAAGATGATCCTCCGCATCGAGGACACCGATCTCGCGCGCTCGACGCGCGCATCGGAGCAGAGCCTGCTGGAAGATCTTGCCTGGCTCGGTCTCGACTGGGACGAGGGGCCGGACGTTGGCGGACCGCATGCTCCATATCGCCAGTCCGAGCGACGTGAGCTGTACTCGCGTGTGGCCGCACAGCTTGAGGATGCGGGCCACGCCTATGCATGCTTCTGCAGCGACGCGGGGAGGCGCGACGAGCCCCGCGACAGCGGTGCCGAGACACGCAGCGACTGTCCCTGTGCAGCCATTGAGCCGGCGGCGGCGCAGAGCCGCGCGCAGGCTGGCGAAACGCACGCCATTCGCTTCCGCGTGCAGAGCGGCGTGGTGGAATTCGCGGATCGGATCCGCGGTGCCATGCGCATCGACAGCGCCACCTTCGGCGATTTCGTCCTGTTGCGCTCGAGCGGATTGCCGACCTACAACTTCGCCTGCGTCGTGGACGACAACGCCATGGGCATCACGCACGTCGTGCGCGGCGAAGATCATCTCTACAACACTGCGCGCCAGAGCCTGTTGTACGACGCCCTGGCGCAACCGCCGCCCGAGTTCGTGCACTTGGCTCTCATCCTCGACGAGGACCGCGGCAAGCTCAGCAAACGCGAGGGTCGCACGGGCACCTATGTCGATGAATACCGCACCCAGGGAGTTCTCCCCGAAGCCCTCGTCAATTTCCTCGCGCTTCTCGGTTGGTCGTCGCCGCGTGGCGAGGAACTGTTTTCGCCGGACGAGTTGGTGCGCGACTTCGATCTCGATCGCGTGTCGAAATCGCCCGCGGTGTTCGATCCGGTGAAGTTGGAGTGGATGGCAGCCTGGCACATGCGCTCGCGTTCTGTGGACGAGCTGGTGCCTCTGGCCCTGACGCATCTGCGCGCGGCCGGTCTCGACATGACCGCGGAGCGAGCCCGCGCCTGGATCGCCGGATTCAAAGCCGATCTGCCCGCTCTCGGCCAGCTGCCGGCGCGCGTCGGCGCCATCCTCGGCCCGCCGGTCCCGAACGCGGAAGCGGCGGAAGCTCTGGCCGCGCCGGGGGCACGTCGTTTGCTGGATACACTGGCAGCGAAGCTCGAGGAGCGCGCGCGGGAAGTGATCCCTCTCGATGGCCAAGGATTCAAGAAGACGTTGCAAGAGTGCGGGCAGGAAATCGGTGTGCGCGGACGTGATCTCTTCGCTCCCGTGCGCGCGGCGCTCACCGGGCAGACGCATGGGCCCGAGCTGCCGTTGCTCTTCGATGCCTTGGGAATCGAGACGGTGCGCGCGCGTCTCGGCGCCGCAATCGATTGATTTCGCCGCCTGAGGTCATCGTGTAAGCTGCTCGCGACGCTCGCCATGGATTCGCGAGCACGGGATTCGGCGCGGTGGTGCGGACATCGGGGATTGGGGGAAGCGACATGCGGATCATCGTGTTGCTGGGCGGGAACTCGGCGGAGCGCGACGTCTCACTCGTGTCGGGCAGAGCCGTGGGCGCGGCGCTCGCGCGGCGCGGCCACCAGGTCACCGCGGTGGACACGGCCGGCGGCCGGCTGGTGGATCTGGAGGCCAAACGCGGCATCGGTGTCGAGCCGCCGTCGACGGCGCTCGTGCCCGAAGCGGCGGCGGTGCACGCGGTCGAGAAGCTGGGAGCGCAGGTCTTTGGCGAGGTCGACGTCGTGTTCATCGCCTTGCACGGCACGGGTGGCGAGGATGGCACCATCCAGGCGATGTTGGATGCGGTCGGCATTCCCTACACCGGCTCTGGGGTGATGGCGAGCAGCGTCGCCATGGACAAGGAAGTGGCGAAGCGGATCTTCCGCGACATCGGCGTGCCGACGCCGCCTGGATTCGGCGCGCCGGCCAACACGCCGCCTGCAGAGCTTGTGCGGCGCATCGCGGCGGAGTGCGGCTGGCCGGCGGTGGTGAAGCCCAACGCGCAGGGATCGAGCGTCGGCGTTTCCATCGTGCACGGTCCCGAGCAGCTCGCCGGAGCACTCGAGTCTGCCGCGGCATACGATTCGCATCTCATGTTCGAGAGCTTCATCCCTGGGCGCGAGATGACGGTGGCGATTCTGGATGGTCGCGCCCTCCCGGTGGTCGAGATCGTGCCGCACGCCGGTTTCTACGACTACCGCAACAAGTACACCGCTGGATCGAGCAGCTATCATGTGCCTGCGGACATCCCGGCCGACGTCGCCCAGACACTGCAGCGGCATGCGGAAACCTGCTTCGCTGCTTTGCGCTGTCGCGACTTTGCGCGCATCGACTTCCGGCTGAGCCCATCGAATGAACCCTACTGTCTCGAGGTCAACACCATCCCGGGAATGACAGCGACGAGTCTAGTGCCGAAGGCGGCGCAGGCAAGTGGCATCGATTTCGAGACGCTGGTCGAAACCATTGCGCGCAACGCTGCGGCGCGCGCACGTGTTCGCAGTGGCGGCTGAACGACGAGCGGCAGAGGCATGCAGTTCTCTCCAGCACAGCGATCCGTCAAACCGCTCGTCGGTGTCGTGCACCTTCCGGCGCTGCCGGGTGCGCCGCGCCATGAGCTGGCGATGGATGCCATCGAATCCCGGACCCTGACAGACGCGCGCTCTCTGGCCGACGCCGGGTTCGATGCGATCATCATCGAGAACTTCGGCGATGCGCCGTTCCACGCCGCAGGCGTCGAACCGGTCACCGTGGCCGCGATGGCACGCCTCGTCGCTTGCGTGCGGCGCGAAATCCCAACGCTTGCGATTGGTGTGAACGTGTTGCGCAACGATGCCGCCGCCGCGATTGCTGTTGCCGCTGCCAGCGGGGCCACTTTCGTGCGCATCAACGTTCACGTCGGCACGACCGCCACCGATCAGGGAATTCTCGACGGTCGGGCGGCTACAACCCTGCGCCTGCGCCGCGCGCTCGGCGCTGCCATCGCCATCTGGGCCGACGTGCAGGTGAAACATGGCCGCAGCCTCGCGCATGCCGCCATTGCCGACGAAGCGCGCGATGCGGTGCAACGTGGACTTGCGGATGTTCTCATCGTCACCGGGCAAGGGACTGGTTGGGCCACCGCGGTCGACGATCTGCGCACCGTGCGGGCTTTGGATCTCGGCGTTCCCGTGTACGTCGGCAGCGGCGTGAACGAGCAGAGCCTGGCGCTGTACTTGGGCGAGGCGGATGGCATCATCGCGGGTTCGGCACTGAAAGTGGGCGGTCGCGCGGGTGAAGCGGTCGACGCCGAGCGTGCCAAGCGATTCGCCGCCCACGCGCGCGAGATCACGAGTTGACCATGCGCTGCTGCGGTCGCAAGATCTAGTTTGGAGCGTGAGCTCCGAGCTGCGAGGAGGCGGCGTTGCCCTTCGCGTATTACAAGCACCTGCCGGCACGCGTGCGGCGGATCTACGATCGCAGCAATGAAGTGCCCTTCGTGCGCCTGCCAGCGCCGGAACGCCTCGAACCTGTGGTGATGGCGCTGGCGCGTGCACTGCACAGCGCTGAGCGTGCGGAGACGGAGCTCGCCGCCAAGTGCTTCTGCGACGCCATGACCCGGGCGCTACGGATTTCTGGCGTGCGCGTGCGCGTGCTCGCCAAGCGACCGTCGCATTCTTGGGGCGAGCTGCACGGTCTCTACGAGCCCGAGGAGGGTCAGAAACCGCTGATCACCGTCTGGATGCGCACGGCGCAGCGGCGTCAGGTCGTGGCCTTCAAGACTTTCCTGCGCACGATCTTGCACGAGATCGGCCATCATCTCGACTACGAGCTGCTGGAGCTCGAAGACTCGCTGCACACCGAGGGTTTTTACAAACGCGAGTCGAACTTCTTCCGCCAGCTCGTTGCCGATCCGGCGCGTTACGAGGTGCAAGCGCCATCCGCAACGCCTGTTGCGGCGACTGCAAGTCCCGGGTCGAAGCGAACACCAGCGCCGCGACCCAAGGCAAAGCCGATTGCGCCAGACGCAGAACAGACGCGGCTGCCGTTCATGGAATCGTGACGGTGCTGTGGAAACGGGGCGAAGCGGAATCGATCAGATCTTTTCGCCGCGGGCTCTGATCTCGGCCAACACGGCCGAGATCCCACGCCGATTGATGATCTTCATTCCGTGGGTACTGAGGCGCAAGCGGACCCAGCGTTTCTGTTCCTCGAACCAGTAGCGTTTGCTCTGAAGATTGATCTCGAATCTCCGATGCGTCTTGTTGTTCGCATGGCTCACCCGGTTGCCGTACTGGGCTCTCTTGCCGGTGACTTGGCAGACGCGCGACATCCTCGAGTACTCCCCACAGAAGAGATGGAAACGCTTCGCTGGAAGCGCGAACCGCCGGGCACTTGGAGTCCCAGCGCGTCGCGAAGCGGCCAAGAATGCCCCTGCCTGACGCGAAAGTCAAACGGCGCACGCTTCTGGGGGGGGTGTGGCCTCGAGAGGGCTTGCGGTTATGCTATCGTAATGATATCTTTATGTCAGTGTTTTGAAAGGAGGCTCTCATGGCCGGGAAAGAATTCGTACGGAAGCCCGCGTCTGGGTACCTAGTCTTGGTTCTGGAAATCGTGTTGCTAGGGATAGCGATCTGGGTCCTTTCACGCGGGGTCCAGGCAGGGTCGCTGGGACAGGTCCTCGGCGCCGTCTTCATGTTCGTCGTCTTCGTGGTCGCGCTGCCGGGTTTCACGGTCGTGCAGCCCAACCAAGCAGCGGTGCTGCTGGTGTTCGGGTCTTACCACGGATCGGTGAAACATTACGGCTTCTGGTGGGTGAACCCGTTCGCGTCCAAACGCAAGTTGTCGCTGCGGGCGCGCAATCTCGAGGGCGAGAAGCTCAAGGTCAACGACTTGGTGGGCAACCCCATCGAGATCGCCGCCGTCGTTGTGTGGCGCATCGCCGACACCTTTGCCGCTTGCTTCGAGGTCGACAACTACGAGCATTACGTCACCGTGCAGAGCGACTCGGCGCTGCGACACCTCGCCAAGCTGTACCCGTATGACGAGCCCGAGGGCGGGACGATCTCGCTTCGCGGCAGCACCGACGAGGTCTCGGATGCGTTGCGACAAGAGCTGCAGGAACGACTGGCGCGCGCCGGCGTGATCGTCGACGAAGCGCGCCTCAGCCACTTGGCGTATGCGCCGGAGATCGCGAGCGCCATGCTGCAGCGCCAGCAAGCCGAAGCGATCATCTCGGCGCGCCGGCGCATCGTCGAAGGTGCGGTCAGCATGGTGGAGATGGCGCTCGAGCAGCTCGGGGCCAGGAACATGGTGCAGCTCGACGAAGAGCGCCGGGCGCAGATGGTGAGCAATCTCCTCGTCGTTCTCACCAGCGAACGCGTGACGCCGGTGATCAACGCGGGAACCCTCTACGCCTGACGGAGGCAGATCATGGCGGAGCGCAAGGTCGTGCTCCTACGTCTCCGCCCCACGCTCTATGCAGCGCTGCGCCGCTGGGCCACGGACGAGTTCCGCAGCGTCAACGGGCAAATCGAGTCGATCATCCAGCGAGCGTTGCTGGATGCCGGACGGTTGCCGCCGATGAGCGGTGCGGACACGGAGGGTGGGGACGAGAACGGCAGCGAACGCGAGGCCCGATAAGGGCCTCGCGCCGCAGGGCGGGCTTTGCCGACCCGGGATGGCGATGCTACGCTCCGTTGCCTTGGCAGCACGAACGCCGGAGGGGCCGTGGGTCTGCGGGTGTACGACACGCTGACGCGTCGAGAACACGAATTCGAGCCCGTGCGCCCCGGTGAGGTGGGGCTGTATGTCTGCGGTATGACGGTGCAGGACAAGCCGCACATCGGCCACTTCCTGCCCTTTCTCACCGCCGATGTTCTCCGGCGCTGGCTGGAGCACAGAGGCTACCGCGTCACCCACGTGCAGAACTTCACCGACGTCGACGACAAGATCATTGCGCGCGCCCGGCAGGAAGTCACCACGCCCGAAGCGGTGGCGGAACGCAACATCCGCAGCTGCCACGAAGCGGCCCGCGCCATGAATCTCTTGCCTGCGACCCACTACCCACGTGTCACCGAGCACATCGGCGAGATCGTGGCACTCATCGAACGTCTCATCGAACGGGGGCATGCGTACGCCGCCCCCGGGGGTGACGTCTATTTCCGCGTCCGCAGCTTTCGCAACTACGGCAAACTGTCTGGACGCGGGGTCGATGACATGTTGAGCGGTGCGCGCATCGAGGTCGGCGAGCAGAAGGAGGACGCGCTGGATTTCGCCTTGTGGAAGGCGGCCAAGCCCGGCGAGCCACAGTGGCCGAGCCCGTGGGGAAATGGCCGGCCCGGCTGGCACATCGAGTGTTCCGCCATGTCGATGAAATATCTCGGCGAGAGCCTCGATTTGCACGGCGGTGGCATGGATCTGGTGTTCCCGCATCACGAGAACGAACTCGCCCAGAGCGAGGCCGCTACCGGGCGCCCGTTCGTGCGCTACTGGGCGCACAACGGTCTGCTCTACACCGGGGGGCAGAAGATGTCGAAGTCGCTCGGCAACTTCTCCCTCATGGAAGAGCTGCTACTGCGCTACGGGGCCGACGAGTTGCGTTTCTTCTTGTTGTCCACCCATTTCCGCAGCCAAGCCGAATACTCCGAGGAACGCCTACGGGAGGCGAGCACGGCTTTCCATCGACTGCGTGACGTCTTTGTGCGCCTGGCGGAGGCGCGGAGCCGAGCCGGCGACAACACGGCGCTGGTGAGCGAGGGTGGAACCGCGCTCCGCGAGGCGGCCCAGCGTTGCCAGGAAGAGTTCGCCGCGGCCATGGATCGTGATTTCAACACCGCTGCCGCCCTCGGCAAGATTTTCGAACTGGTGCGACAGCTCAATCGCTTTCTGGACACCATGGTGCCGGGCCGCGATCGAGCTGTACTGGACGAAGCGAGGAGCACCTGCTTCGACCTGCTGCAGTTGCTCGGGTTTCTCGCTGCCGGAATTTCCGCAACCGAGCCGGTCACCGCGGGAATTCCCGCCGCGGTGGAGGATCTGGCCCGGCGGCGGCAAGCGGCGCGCGTGGCACGCGACTGGGGGACCGCCGATGAGCTGCGGCAGGAGATCCTCGCGCACGGCTGGGTCATCGAAGACCGTGCCGATGGATACCGGCTGAAAACAAGGTGAAGCAAACCATGCAATCGATGCCAAGACTGTGGGAGCCGGCGCCGATTCACCGCGTGTGGGCGCGCCGCGCGACGCTGCTGTTCGTCGTCCTGATCGCGGGGCTCGTCTTTGCCTGCAGCCGCAAGCAGGATGCGGTCGAGAAGAAGGCCGATCTACCGGCGGGAGAACACCTGTGGGTGCGACATATCTTGGTGCGCTACTCGGGCGCTCAAGGGGCCAGTGGGTCCATACGCCGGAGTCGGGCCAGTGCCGATTCGCTAGCGCGTGTGCTGCTGCAGCGGGCGCGCGCTGGAGAGGATTTCGCCGCGCTGGCGAAGCAGTACTCGGACGATCCGTCGGCGGCCGACGGAGGCGAGATTGCGCCTCTCGAGCCGAGAGATGCGCCGCCGGAGTTCATGCAGGCGGCGGCGGCGCTCGCGCCCGGCCAGATCTCGGACGTGGTGGAGTCAGACATGGGGCTTCATCTCATTCAACGTCGCGACATGCGCCAATGCACGGCGCAACATATTCTGGTGCGCTACCGCGGCGCGGTGAGCGCCCCGGACTCGATCGTGCGCAGTCGTGAGGAGGCATTGAAGCTCGCGGATCGCTTGCTTTCGGATGTGCGCAACCCGGATGGCAGCTTCCCCGTCGCGGCCTTGCTCTTTTCGGATGACACCATGACCTCCAGGGCCGGTGGTTATCTGGGCACGTTCTCACCCGGCAAGATGGATCCGAACTTCGAGAAGGTCGCGTTCGCGCTACAAGAAGGCGAGATCTCGGAGCTCGTCGAGACCCCGTACGGATTCCACATCATTCGTCGCATCGCCGACGTGCAGATCCGTGTGGCGCACATCCTGTTTACCTACGCAGGGGTCGGGCAGATCGTCGAAGTGAACCGGACGCGGGAAGCGGCGCTGCAGCGCGCCCACGACGCCGCGTTCCGCGCGAGCCAAGGCGAGGACTTCGCAGCCCTGGCGCGAGAGCTATCCGACGACCGCCACACGGGCGAGAAGGGTGGGGACCTGGGACCGATCCGAGCCGGCCAAATGGTCCCCGAGTTCGAGGACGCAGCCTTCCATCTCAGCCCCGGCCAGGTCTCGGTGGTCGTCGAGACCGAGTTCGGATTCCACGTCATCAAGAGGATCCAGTAACCAGGGGTGCCCTGGAGCCGGTTCTCGCCAGGACCAGCGCCTCAATCGTCTGGAATCAGCCGCCAGAACCGACCCGAAAGACCGAACGAGGCACCCCAAGGGCTTGCCGCCCACAGGATCAGCTTGACTTGCCCTGGGACCGACCATAAGATGTGCGTTTGGGAAATCGGGGCTGAGCCTGGGCTTCAACTTTCATCTCCACTATAAAAGACAGATTTCGACGAGAGCTGCAACGGTGGCGACCACGATATCGCCTGTCGATGAAGGTGCGAGGCCGAGGCGAGTTTTGGCGGCGAAGTGCTGCTGGCGCCAGGGGTTGACGGTGCCACGAGGGTCCCGTAGAGTGCGGGCTTCGCTTTGTCTGGTCCCATCTCGTCACGACGAGTTCACGCTGGCGTAGCTCAACTGGTAGAGCATCTCACTTGTAATGAGAAGGTTGGGGGTTCAAGTCCTCTCGCCAGCTCCAGGATGAAATGCGCGGCAGAGGGAACCGGCACGTGAGGACCGACCGTCGTGGGGAGGTTCCCGAGCGGTCAAAGGGAACAGACTGTAAATCTGTCGCCGGATGGCTTCGGAGGTTCGAATCCTCCCCTCCCCACCAAATGATCCAGCGACGCCGAGGTAGCCGTTGGGCACAGGAACAAGGAGCGCGCGGATCGCGCCGGGCACGTGGGCGGGAATAGCTCAGTTGGTAGAGCGTCAGCCTTCCAAGCTGAATGTCGCGGGTTCGAGCCCCGTTTCCCGCTCCAGATCTTAGGATCGCGGGACCGCGATCGCCGGGGTCGAGCCCACATAGCTCAGTCGGTAGAGCATTTGCATGGTAAGCAAAAGGTCTCCGGTTCAAATCCGGATGTGGGCTCCACGAAACCCAAGCGGAGAAAAGCGCTCGCAGCAGAACCCGTGAGGAGGTCCAGGTCGAGATGGCGCGTCAGAAGTTCGAGCGGACGAAGCCGCACGTGAACGTAGGGACGATCGGGCACATCGATCACGGCAAGACGACTTTGACGTCGGCGATCACGCGGGTATTGGCGGCGAAGGGTTTGGCGGATTACATGCCGTTCGACCAGATCGACAAGGCACCGGAAGAGCGCGCGCGGGGGATCACGATCGCGACGGCGCACGTGGAGTACCAGACGACGAAGCGGCACTACGCGCACGTGGATTGCCCGGGTCACGCGGACTACATCAAGAACATGATCACGGGCGCGGCGCAGATGGACGGCGCGATTGTGGTGGTGGGCGCGAACGATGGTCCGATGCCG
>CAZMNW010000034.1:0-25828 GCA_964567755.1 uncultured bacterium | reverse complement strand
GGACGGCGATGGAGTCGCGGAGAGCGGCGAGACGACAAAGAAGGCGATCGCCTGTGAGCACCGTGAACGGGATCGACGGCTGCTTCATTGCGGCCCGAATGCCGGTCACACGAATGGCGCTGGCTGCGCTCGCCGCGCGCGTGGCGGGAAGGGCGAGGTCGGGAGAAGCGGAATCTTCTCTGCGCTCGACAGAAGGCGCCGTAGCGCCGAGGGAAGCTTGTGGGCGCAGCTCAGCTACGGTGGTTTCCGGCATCGCGATCTCCATGGTGACCCCACCTTGGGAAAAGCGGACTCTTTTGGGAGGAGGGCGAACTGAATATAGATAAAGAAGAGTCGAATGTCAAGAGGGCGAATGAAATTGATCGTTCACAATTTAGTGGCGAGTTGTTTATCGAACAACATCCGTGCCATCCGCTTATGCGAATGCGTAGATGTGAACCGCGTGTACAGCGCGTCACGCCGTTGGGTTGGGATTCAGGATGTGGACACAGCGGATGTGAACTACGTTTACAGCGCGAGAAGAATCTCATGCTGTGGACAGGAGACTGTGGACACCGTCAACGCCGGTTACGGTGATGCAATTTGCGAAGCGTCGAGATGAACCGCGCACGTCCTGTGGATGCTCTTGGACGGTTGGAGTTTGGTACCTGCGAGATCGCGGCGCGACGGAAGCGACCAACTCGGACGCAGGGCCTCAGCTGCGTGTACTGGGGCCGTCCAGAAATCGGGGGGCGGCGGTTGCAGCGACTCGTGATTCTTCGATGGCATAGACCGTGTGATCTCGTCACAAGGGCTTCGCGCTGGGCGAAGCAGGCATCCTTTGGGCACGGCACGAGTGTCGTCACCGGGGGGGTCGACTCGAGCCGGCGACTCGACGGGGCGGTCACGCAGGTGGCGAGGAGTCCTGCAGGAGGTCGATGTAGGCCTGACTTTCGCGCGGGGCTTGGCCGAGGCCGAGCGCATCGAGGAGTCGTTGCGCTTGCATGTGACAAGCGGCGGTGTCGTGCGTGGCGTCGACGACGGCCTCGATCTCGACGAAGCGACCAAGGCCATCGACGTCGTCCAGGTGGATGCGGACGTTATCGAGAAGGAAGAGATGGCGGCGCTTGTGTACCTCGCCACGCGTGCCGAGCGCCGCGCCGAGGGTCGCCTGCATGCGTTCGCCGTCTGTCACCTCCACGATGCAATAGTCCGACGGTCGCAGCGCTGCGGCGTCGGCACGTTCGTAGTGGATGAGCTCCGCCCCGGTGGCTGGGCTCAGGCGCAACTTCAATCTCCCGTGGCCGCAATGGAAGAAGATATCGCGCTGCTCGAGGATGCCGCTGTCGCGGGCTCCGATCGAGTCACGCAACAAGCGGACGAGGGTCTGGTAGTTCTCGGCGCGCAGCTTGATCTCGATGTTGCGCGGCATGTCACCACTCCGGCAGCGCGAAGGGTAAATCGACGCCGGCCTGGCGCAACATGCGCGCGGAAAGGGAGCGCGCCCGACGCGCGATTTCGCCTTCGTCGGCGGTGACCAGGCGCCCGGCGCGGACAACGATGCGGCCGTTCACGATCGACGTGTGCACGCGGTGCGAGATGCCGGCGAAGACGATGGCGGCGAGCGGGTCCGAGAGCGCTCCGGCGAAGTCGATCCGGTCCAGATCGACGAGAATGATGTCTGCGGCTTTACCGACCTCGAGGCTGCCGATCTCGTCACCGCGTCCGAGAAGCCTGGCGCTGCCGCGGGTCGCGAGTCGCAGCGCCGTGTCGGCGTCCAGTGCGCCGGGGCCGCCGCGTGCACGGGCATGGAGGAGCGCTTGACGCACCTCCGCCAGCATGTCCGAGGTGTCGTTGCTGGCGCTGCCGTCCGTGCCGAGGCCGAGAGGGACACCGGCGGCCAACATCTCCGCGAGCGGCGCCGCGCCGCTCCCGAGACGCATGTTCGACGACGGGCAGTGGGTGACACCCGTCTCGGTTGCGGCCAGAAGCGCGATTTCCTCGGGCGTGAAGTGCACGCCGTGTGCGAACCACACGTCCGGTCCGAGCCATCCGAGTCGTTGCATCCATGCAAGCGGCCGGTGGCCGTAGCGTTCGATGCAATAGGCGTTCTCGTCCTCGGTCTCAGCCAGGTGCGTGTGCACGTGCACGGCGTGGGCTCGCGCGAGCTTTAATGTCTGGCGCATGAGATCGTCGGTCACCGAAAACGGCGAGCACGGCGCCAACACCACACGGCGCATCGCCAGCGCCGACGGATCGTGCCAGCGCGCGATCACACGTTCGCAGTCGCGCAGAATGGCGTCTTCATCCTGCACCACGGCATCGGGAGGCAAGCCGCCCTGCGAGCGACCGCGCGACATGCTGCCACGGCTCGCGTGCAGCCGCAGGCCCAGGCGCGCCGCGGCTTCGAACTGGGCATCGAGGAGCTCGAGCGGCGCGCTGGCCGGAAACAGATAATGATGATCACTGCTGGTGGTGCAACCGGTGAGCAGCAACTCGGCGCCGGCGAGAAGCGTGCTCCAGTACACGACCTCGGGGTCGAGGAATTTCCAGATCTCGTACAGGTGCACGAGCCAGTCGAAGAGCTTGGCGTTCTGCACCGCCGGCACGTTGCGTTGCAGCGTTTGAAAGAAATGATGGTGCGTGTTCACGAGGCCCGGGAGCGCGAGACACCGGCTCGCGTCGAGGATCTCGCGCTCGACGCCGGGAACAGCCGGATGTGCGCGGTCGAGGTCGGGGCCGATGGCGGCAATACGGGCGTCGCGAACCAGAATGTCGACGCCGGCCAAGCGCTCGCCGGCGTCGGAGAGCGTCGCCACGTGATGGACGTTGCGCAGCAGGATCTCGCTCATGTGGCGCGCAACACCGGCGCATCGATCGGCTGCGAAGCGATCGGCGGCGCAGCCGCGACCGGCTTGGCCGCGACGATCGGCTCGGCGGCGCCTGGCGTTTTCGACGCGCGGCTCGACTGCGCCGCCGCGATCGCCTGCCAGACGCGCTCGGGCGTCATGGGAATGATATTGACGCGGACGCCCAGCGCGTCGCGCACCGCGTTGGCGATGGCGGGTGCGGGGCCGTCGAGGGGGATCTCGGCGATGCTCTTGGCACCGAAGGGGCCGCTCGGCTCGTGCGTCGGCACCAAGTGCACGGTGAGGCGCGGCATGTCGAGCGAGCTCGCGATCCTGTAGTCCGAAAAACTCGGGTTCAGCATCCGGCCTTCGGCGTCGAAACGCATTTCCTCGAACAAGGCGTACCCGAGCGCCTGAGCCGTGCCACCTTCGACCTGACCTTCGGCTTGCATCGGATTGATGGCGACACCGCAGTCGACCGCTTGCACCAAGTGCAGCACTTCGATCTTGCCGGTTTCGACATCGACTTCGACCTCGGCGAATGTCGCGGCGAAGGGGGGTGGGCTGTCCTCGGACAGCTTGGATGCGGCTCCCTGGATCTGGCGCTTGCGCGGCCCGTAGAGCGATTCGCGCGCGACATCGGCGATCGGCACACGCTTGCCGCTCGCTGCATGCGCGAAGCCGCGGCGAAGCTCCACTGCCTGCTCACCGAGGACGTCGGAGGCCAGGTCGAGCAACTCGGCGCGCACGACCTCGGCCGCGCGTTGCACCGCACGCCCGGAGATGTACGTCGTGCTGGACGCATAGGCGCCGACATCGAAGGGCGTCATGTCGGTGTCGGCCGAGTAGAGCAGGATGGAGCTCATGTCGACGCCGAGCACTTCGGCCGCGATCTGTGCCAGCACCGTGTCGCTGCCGGTGCCGATGTCGGTCGCGCCGCAGAGCACGTTGAAGGTGCCGTCTTCGTTCACTTTGATGTTCGCGGCCCCCATGTCGTCTCCCGGGATGGAGGTGCCGTGCATGGCGATCGCCATGCCGATGCCGCGGCGCCGCGTGACTCTTCCCTGTGCGATGGCGAGGGGGTCGAGTGCTTCCCAGGCACCACCCCGCCGGCGATGCCAGCCGATGCTGGCCGCGCCGCGCTCGATGCAGGCCGCGAGCCCGCAGCTTTGCACCGTGCGCGGCACACCTTGCTTGCCCTCGCCGAGCGCCACCGCCAGCGGATCGGGATCGCCAGAGCGAATGGAGTTCTGCAAACGAAACTGCAACGGGTCGAGACCGAGACCGAGAGCCACTTCGTCCATGTGCGATTCGAGGGCGAAGTACCCTTGCGGGCCGCCGTAGCCACGGAATGCGCCGGCGACGGGCAGATTGGTGTAGGCGATGTCGGCGCGGAAGCGCAGATTCGGGCAACGATAGAGCGGCAGCGTCTTGCTGCCGGTGCAAGACAGCACGGTGAGTCCGTGGGTGCCGTAGGCTCCGGTGTTGGCAATGGCGATCAGCTCGTTGGCGACGATGCGGCCGTCGGCGGCGACGCCCGTGCGCATGTGCAACACCACGGCGTGACGGCTGCGCGAGCTGGTGAACTCCTCGACGCGTGTGTATTCGAGCCGCACCGGGCGGCGGGTGCGCAAGGTGAGCGCCGCGCACAGTTCCTCGTTCAGGATCTCCTGCTTGCCGCCGAAGCCGCCGCCAACGCGCGGCTTGATGACGCGCAGCTTGCCCGGGGGCAGCTGGTTCACGCGCGCCACGATTCGCCGGCAATGGAAGGGCACCTGGGTGCTGGTGCGCACGATGAGTCGGCCCTGATCGTCGAGCCAGCTGATACAGATGTGCGGCTCGATGGCGCACTGCTGGACGGCGGGAACGCGATAGGTCGCCGCGAAGACGCGGTCGGCGCTGGCGAGTGCCGCATCGACATCGCCAAGCTCGACGGCGAGATGCGCGGCGAGATTGCGTCCGGCGTCGTAGACGTTCTCGCAGTCGGGCTCGTCGTGGATGATGGGTGCGCCCGGCCGCATCGCCTCCTCCGGATCGAAGACGGCCGGCAGCACGTCGTACTCGACATCGATGAGAGCCAGCGCGCGTTCCGCCAGCTCCACGGTTTCCGCCGCGACGACGGCGACGCGGTCGCCGACGAAGCGCACCTTGCGGTCGAGCATGAAGACGTCGTAGGGCGATGGTTCGGGAGCGTTTTGCCCGGCGGTCGAGTACGGAATGCGCGGCACATCTGCATGCGTGAGCACGCAGGCGACGCCGGGGAGAGCGCGGGCGCGGGTCGCATCGATGCGCCGGATCCGCGCATGCGCATGCGGGCTGCCGAGGATCTTGGCGTGCAGCATGCCGCGCATCTCGATGTCGTCGGTGAACTGCGCGGTGCCGGCCACGAGCCCCGGGCCGTCGACACGGGGGGCGCGCTTGCCGACGCGATCCAGATCGCGGTCGGTCATTTCAACCTCCCCGAGTGCGCGAGGCCGTGCGGATCGAGTTCGATGCGAGGGGCGTGTTCGATGCCGGGATCGGCTTCGCCGCCGTGCTCGCATCCGCAGCCGGGATCGCCTTTGCCGCCGGGTTCGCATTCGCAGCGGGGAGCCCTTCTTCTGCCGGCTGCCTCGCGCCGCAGGCACGGATCGCTTCGACTGGCTTCAGGTACCCGGTGCAGCGGCAGAGTACGCCGCCGAGCGCTTCGCGGACGCTCGCTTCGTCGATGCTGACTTCGCGTTGGAGAAGTGCGTGCGCGACGAGCAGCATCGCGGGTGTGCAGTAGCCGCACTGTGCGGCGCCGCGCTCGAGGAATGCGCGCTGCAATGGCGCGAGCGCGTCGATGTGCCCCATGGCCGCCACGGTCATGAGCGCATGTCCAGGTGCGCGGACGGCGGGGTAAAGGCAGGAGAAGTGTGGCACACCATCGACGAGAATCGTGCACGCACCGCAATCGCCGGTATCACAACCGTATTTGACGCTCGAGAAGCCGAGAGCGCGGAGAACGCGCAGCAAGCGATCGCCGGGGTGGATCTCGGTCGTCACCTCATGGCCGTCGATCGCGAGCCGGACCTGCATGCGTGTTTCACTCTTCATGATGGCACGTTCACCGCGCGACGCAGCGCCCGGCCCAGGAGGACGCGGCCCAAATGTGTGCGATAGGCCTGGGTGGCGCGCAGGTCGTCGGGTGCTTGCATGTGCTCCAGGAGAGCATCCTGGAATGGTTCGAAGCTCTCGAGGCTGACGGACCTCCGGCAGAGCGCCGATTCGACGCTTCGCGCCCGGAACGTCCGTGGTCCGAGCCCGGAGCACGCGACCCGTGCGGCATCGATGCGACCGCTCGCCGTGTGCAGGGCCACGAAGCACGCCGCCACGGGGCGATCGAGGGCGGAAATCCGCGTCCATTCGCCGGCATGGCGCCAGCCGGAGGCGATGGGAATCGCGATGCCGAGCAGCAGGTCCCCTGGTGCGAGCGCGGCGAAGTTCTCGCTGGGGATGGATTCTTCCTTGGAGCGCGGGGCACGCAGAACTCGGAGCGAGGCACCGAGCGCCATGAGTGCTGGCAGGATGAGATCACCCGGGTCCGCCTCCATGATTCGTCCGCCGAGTGTCGCCTGGTTTCTCCAGATTTGCGTTCGGGTGGAGTGAATGGCTCGGGATAGAATCCCATCCCCGAGGGTCGGCACCGGGGCGCTGTTCCTGGCGGCCTCGAGACCGACCATGGCGCCGATTCGCAGCTCCCCTCCGGAAGCCTCGATCCGGTCGAGTCCGAGCTGGCGCAAGTCCACCAAGGTCTCGAGTCTCGGATCATCGCGCTCGGCGAGCCCCGTCCCACCCGCGAGATAGGCTGCAGCACGCGGGCTGCGCCGGACGATCTCCAGGGCCTCGTCCAAGTTCTTTGGCAGCACATGAGCGCAAACATTGCGCATAGTCGAGATCCGTCTGAATCGGATAAACTCTCCGGGGCCTTGGTATTCTAGGCCGGCACGGAGGTGGTGTCCAGAATCGGCCATGCGGCTGGTTTGGGGGATCTCACCCGCGCAAAAACCCGGCGAGGGACAGGAGTCGGAATGGGGGCCCAGCGCGGCTGTCTCAGCACTTTTTCCTAGCGAACAAGTGTGCTGATTCCCTATACTGGAGCTTGTTTCACTGGGCTCAAAAAGCACCGACAGGAGCACGTCGGCACGAAGGACCTTAGGGGGGGTTCCGTCGGGTCCCTAGAAATTGTTCCGCGTGCGAGAGATTCCGGTGAGAGTGCATCACGGCAACTGCAGTTCAACAACCTCTGGGGGAGGAGCAATGAGAATGCGTGCTATCGCAGCAGTCATGACGGCTCTCGTACTGAGCGTCCAACCGGCCTTCGCCGGCCCGGATGGGGCGGTGGATCTGTTCAACGTGCCCCTGACCGGCTTCAGCACCTACGGGGCTACCGACCTCGGGTCGTGCTCGAGCCAACCGACGCCGTTCTTCGGTGGTGCGGTCGCGAACTTTGGCATCGCCTTGCACGCTCGCTTGACGGGTGCGTCGGTGCTCGGGATCAGCGGGGCGGAGCTCTACATCGCGGGGCTCGAGAGAACGAACACGACCCCTCCCGGCAACAACGAGATCGGCACCGGCTGGCAACTGCAGTTCAACCCTGCGCCTGGACTCACCGTGTTGACGTCTCCCTTCGCCCCGCACGTGCAGGGACTCGACATCAACCGCCGCGGGAACCTGACGTGGAGCGTTCCGGAAGGTTACAACGACGTCAACTGCCAGAAGACCGGGTTGGTGTTCCTCGGACGTATCGAAGCGACCAACACGTCTGGCAGCGCTCTCGGTGGGCCGAATCCGAACAACCACTACGTGAGCGTGGTCGCGGCGATGCCGCCGACGAACCCCGCGTACGTGATGCCGACGTTGATCAACTGCAATTTTCCGTCGTTCGAGCCGCCCGCCCTGGTGACGGGTGGGCAGTTCATCATCAACCCCACGGGCGCGATGATCAATGCTTCCTGCTCCGTCGCGGTGTCGCAGGACACGTGGGGCGGCGTGAAGAGCCTGTATCGTTAGGCAAGGACCGCTGCGATCGACACAGGGCCTCTTCCTCGCGAAGGGGCCCTTCCTTTTTCCCTCCGCTGGATTTCCGGGGACACCACGTGCGCATCTGGCTGCGGACGATTCCGGGGTGGCAGCGTGTCCATCGGTGACTCACTCACACCGCCGGCTTCGGCTACTCTCCACTGCACATTCCGGGAGCCGGGCAGGTGTGGGCAGGATACGGAGGTGCGAGCTGCATGCGGATTCGATCGATCCATCCCTTCCTGACCGCGGCGATTCTGGGATGCGCCGGCAGGGCCGAGGTCCAGGTACAGGGTGATCCAATCGTCGCCACGGTGGGGCCGCGCATCGTGACGCGGTCCTACTACGAGGACCGGCTCCGCCTCATGGATCGCGTCTTCGTGCCGGACACGCTCGATCTGGCTGGAAAGCGCCGCTTCCTCGACCTGCTCATCGACAAAGACGTCATGGCGCTGAAGGCGGCGCAGCTGGGCTATGCCGATGCCCCCGACGTGAAGGCGGCGGTCGCCAAACTGGAGGAAGACCTCGTGTGTCGCCGGGCGCTTGAACTCGCGGTCCAGGACAAGCTGGCGGTCTCGGATGAGGAGGTGAGGCGCAGCGCGGAACGGGCCAGGCGTGAGGTCCTTGCCCAGCACATCTTGTTGGCGTCTCGCGACGAGGCCGAGGCCGTCCTGGCGGCGCTGCGCGCGGGTGCGAGCTTCGACTCGATGGTCGCAGCCCACTCGATCGTGACGAGCATCGCCTCCGACGGCAGTGAACTCACGACGGCCCAGCGCGCCGATTATGGCTGGCAGCGCCAAGGCGACCTGTCCCCGCCGGCGGAGGACGCGATCTTCGACACGCCCCTGTTCGAGGTGAGCGAGCCCATCGAGTCGTTGTACGGCTGGCACCTCTTCCGCCCCGTCGCGACTCGTGACGCCGACCCCGGGGCCGCTGGGGCCAATCTCGACGAGATCCGCAAACAGCTGGTGTCGAACAAGCGCCAGGCCGACACCAACGACTACAACGACGAGATCTTGCGCGATCGTGGCTTCAGCATCGATCTGGACGCGTGCAACATCGCTTACGGGCGACTTCCCCCCGATCCCACGGACCGGACCGATCCGGGCACGGAAACGAAGCCGGTGATCCCGTTCACGGATCGGGAGCTGACGATCCCCCTCTTCGTTCTCGATGGCAGGACGTTCACTCTTGCTGATTTCTCGAACGAGTACGATCGCAGGATGCGAACAGATCGTCCGCAGAAGTGGATCGGCCCGTCGGTGATCTACAGCTGGATTCGCGACGTGTGGCTGAAGCCGCTCAAGCTCGAGCGCGCGCGGCGCGATGGCATCGACAAGCTCCCGGACGTCGTGGCGGAGATGGACCGCCTGCGCGAGCTCATCATGGTGGGGTACATGCACGACCGTACCATCGGGGACCATCTGCCGACGCCGACCGAGGCCGAGATCGACTCCTTCTATCGGTCGCATGCCCGGGGCTACGTCGAGCCGGAGCAGCGCATCTGCAATCTCTTCATCGATGCCGACCCGGACGAGGTTCGTCGCGCCTACGCCGAAATCAAAGCCGGGGCCGATTTCGTCGCCACGGTGATCCGCTACGAGGAAACCGCCACGCAGCCCGAACACGTGCAGACTGCCCCGTTCTCACGTCAAGACAGTGCGTATCGCGAGATGGCGGGGCGGGCGTTCGCGCTGGGGTTGCACGAGTACAGCGAACCCTTCGAGACCTCGCAGGGCTGGGTGATTCTGCAGGTGCAGCAGATCTTCCCGGAAACTCCGTTGGCGCTGGAGGACATTTACGAGCGGGTCGCCAGCGATTGGAAGAAGTCGTGGGGTGAGAAGCGCCTCAGGGAGCTCCTCGGGAGCTGGCGCCGAGAGTTCCCCATCACCGTGGACGATGCCGTGCTGGCCAGCGTCAAGGTGACGCGGAACGACGTGTTCGTGCCGTGAACTCAGGGGATGCGGGCTAGGACCCGAAGAGCGGCGACGCGGTCGCCTCTTCGCTGCCAGCGCGCGTTGCATGCGTTCGAGCATGGTGTCTGCTTCGATGAAGCCGGTGACGGTGAGCGCCGCCAGGATGCCGCCGTCGGGTGCGACAAAGGCGACCCACGGCAGACCGACGATGCCGTATTTGCGCATCAGCTCCTGGACCTCGGGCGTTTGTTTCGTGGCGTCGACGCGCACGGTGACGAAGCGCTTGGCGAGCTCGATGACGCGTGGGTCCGTGAAGGTGAAGCGCTCGAGCTCTTTGCACGCGACGCACCAGTCGGCGGTGAAATCGACCATGAGCGGCTTGCCTTCGCTCTCGGCCTGGCGCGCCGCTTGGGCTTCTGATCCCAGCCATCCCGGGCCCGCCACGGCTTCGCTCTTGCCGCGCAAGGTCGGCAGCACGGTGGCATACAGCCCGGCCACGAGCGCCACGCGTCCGAGTGCGCCGAGCCAGCGCCGCGGAGCCGGATCGGTTTCGTGCACGAGCCTCCATCCGCGCAGCAGCACACCGGCGAGGATGAGAATCCCGCCGGCCCAGAGCACGCTTCGGCCCTCGGGCACGAAGGGGTGCAGGTAGTAGAGCGCGACGCCCAAGAACACCAGCCCGAACACGTAGCGCACCGCGAGCATCCAGTTTCCCGACTTCGGGATTCCAGCCAGGAGCCCGGTGAAGGTGCCGAGCACGACGAAGAGCACGCCCAAGCCCATCGCGAAGACGAAGAAGAGCGTGAAGCCGAGAAGGACGCTGCCGCTCGCCGCCACGAAGGCGAGCATGGCGACCAGCACCGGACCGATGCATGGCGATGCCACGATGCCGGCCACGAGACCGAGGAGAAGCGCGCCCGGAGCGCCGCTCCCGTGCACGCCGCGCATGCGAGTGGCAAAATTCGCCGGCACTTGGATCTCGAACGCACCGAACAAGCTGAGCGCCATGACGACGAACACCAGGCACACTCCAACCACGACCCAGACATTCTGCAAGATGCCGCCAAAGAGCGAGCCGGTGAGCGCCGCCGTGGTGCCGAGAATCGAATAGGTGAGCGCGATTCCGAGCACGTAGAGCAGCGACAGCTGCAAGCCTTTGCTCCTTCGCCCCGCGCTGCGCGCGCCGATGATGCCGATGGTGATCGGGATCATCGGGTACACGCATGGGGTGAGACTCGTGGCGAAGCCGGCGCCGAAAGCGAGAAGCAAGAGCCAGATGAAGCCGCGGTCGGCGGCGGCCTGGAGTCGCGTCATGGCGTCGCCCGACGTGGCGCCGGCGCTTCGTGCTTCGCTTCCGATCACGCGCACCTGCGCGACGAGCGTGTCCGACTGCGGGAAGAAGCAGAGCGTCTGATTGCAGCCCTGGTAGGAGAGCACGGTGCGGACCGGGCCACTCCAGCCCGGGCGGATGCGGACGGTGAACTCGGTGTCGTGCTTGTAGACGGGGACCTCGCGCTCTTCGAATGGGTCGAACTTGATCTCGGGTGAAGGAGATTCGACACCCACGAACTCGAATCCAGGCGCGGGGAGAACTTCGACCTTGGTGCGCTCGTGGTAGACCCACGTGCCGTCCGGGATTCCGAGCCGGAGGCGAAATGAGGTGATCGCGCCGGCGGCCACGCTGTCGGGAGCTTGGACGATGAGGCTCTTGAAGGGAGGTCGAGGCGGGCCGGAGTCGGCGCCGGCGAAGGGATCACCGCTCTCTTCTGCCGGTGGGACGCCGAACGCACTTGCGACGACCAAGACCTGGATCAGCAATGTGAGGAGGACGCTCATCATGATTGGGTCTAACCCCCGGAGGGTGGTGAAGATTCCCGTCGGCTGCAGCGTACGATGGAAACATCGTAAGGGTCCAGGGTCTCTATTTTCACTCGAAATTATGCCGATAAGCCACTGTATTTAATATCGATAGGTGTGCACTGATGGCGCAGTTCCCAACGTCGCCGGGTGCTGGAACTTGTGCTAAGGTGGCGCATGAGCCAGGCGACGTCGCTGGCCTTGGCGAGCACTGCGCGGAAGGGACCGATGGCGATCAGCAATCGCGTCGAAGGGCTCGAAGCCGAGATCCGAGCCGGCGGTGCATTGCCGCGCCACCTTGCCATCATCATGGACGGGAACGGTCGCTGGGCGCGCCAACGCCACCTCCCGCGCATCGCTGGACACACCGTGAGCCGCGAAACCGTGCGCCGGGTCGTCCGCTGTTGCGCGCGGCTCGGGATCCCGGCGCTCACGCTCTACACCTTCTCGCAGGAAAACTGGAAACGGCCACAGCTCGAGGTGCAGGCCCTGATGAAACTCCTCGAGGAAGTGCTGGAGAGCGAGTACCTCGAGCTCGACGACAACAACATCCGGCTCACCTGGATGGGGCAGGTGGAGGGCTTGCCCAAGAGTACGCGCAAGAAGCTCTTGGACACCTCGGTCAGGCTTGGCGACAACACCGGCATGGTGTTGAACCTGGCCCTTTCTTACGGCGGCAGGCGCGAGATCGCCGACGCGGCGCGAGCGCTGGCGATGGAAGTCGTCGCCGGTCGTTTGCGCGCCGAACAAATCGACGAAACTCTTTTCGCCAGCCATCTCTACCGTCCGGAGCTGCCGGAGCCGGACTTCCTCATCCGCACGAGCGGCGAGAAACGCATCAGCAATTTCTTGTTGTGGCAGTTGGCGTACACCGAGCTCTACTTCACTGAAGTTCTCTGGCCCGACTTCTCCGAGGAAGACCTGCTGCTGGCGTTGCGCGAATTCCAAAGTCGGGAGCGCCGCTTTGGCGGCACGGTCTGAACCCAACGTTCCCAGGCTCGCATGGCGAGCGCGACTCGCGGGGCTGCGCGCGCGGGCGCTCGCAGCTGCGGTCTTCGTTCCATGCTTTGTCGTCGTGGCATGGAGAGGGGATGCGTATTTCGTCCTGCTGGTGAACCTGCTGCTCGTTCTCGCAACCCTCGAACTGATGCGCATGCAGCGCGCCAAACAGCTCGATCCCGACGCGAGCATTTGCCACGCCGCCGCCCTGCTGTTGCCGTGGGCGGTGTTCGCGCGCGACGGAGAGCTGGCCGAGCCAGCGCTGTTGCTGCTCTTCACCATCGCGGTCGCTCGCGTGTTGTGGCGTGGGCAAGTGCAGGGCTCCATGCCGCGCCTGGCGGCGACGATCTTCGCCATGATGTACGTCGGCTGGCTCGGCAGTTACTTGGTGCGTTTGCGCGAGTTGCCGCTGCTCTTCGCACACCCGCCGATCGACGGCTTCCGCTTCGTGCTCCTCGCCTTCCTGTTCACCTGGGTCTCGGACACGGGAGCTTATTTTTTCGGCACGCTTCTAGGCAGGCGCCGGCTGGCGCCGCGTGTGTCGCCGGGCAAGTCCATCGAGGGCAGCCTGGCGGCGCTTGCTTGCACCGGTGCGGCCGGCAGTGTCGCGGCGGCGACCTTCATGGCCGCGTTCCTCGTGCCATGGCAAGGCGTGGTACTTGGCGTGCTGGCCAGTGCGGTGGGGCAACTGGGGGATCTTCTGGCTTCGTTGCTCAAGCGCGACGCCGCGTTCAAGGATGCTTCACAGCTCATTCCAGGCCATGGTGGTGTTCTCGACCGTTTCGACAGTGTGTTGCTGGTGGCACCATTGCTATACTACGCGCTGCGTTTCTTCGTGCTGTGAGCACGCATCGTGAGGACTTGCATGCATCGGATCGTCGTTCTCGGAGCCACCGGTTCCATCGGGCGCCAGACGCTCGACATCGTGCGCGCGCATTCCGAGCGCCTGCAAGTCGTGGCGATGAGCGCTGGGAGCAACGTCGAGCTCTTCGCGCGCCAAGTGGCGGAATTCCAGCCGCAGCGCATCGCCATCGCCGACACCCAAGCGGGAGCGCGATTCCGCGACGCGCACCCCGATTTGTCGCCACGCTGCACCGGCATCGGTGCCGAGGCAGTCGCCGAGCTTGCCACGCACCCGGCGGAAATCGTCGTCAACGCGCTGCTCGGGTACGCTGGATTGCGTCCGACGCTCGCGGCTCTCCAGGCTGGAACGGATGTTGCTCTTGCAAACAAAGAGTCCATGGTCGTCGCCGGTGAGCTCGTGCGCGCGGCCGCGTCTGCCACGGGCGCCCGGGTCCTTCCCGTCGACAGCGAGCACAGCGCCATCCATCAGTGTCTGCGTGCGGGAAAACACCACGAGGTACGGCGACTGGTCTTGACGGCTTCGGGCGGTCCATTCCGGACGCAGAGCCGGGCCGCCATGCAGCACATCACGCCGGCGCAAGCGCTGCGGCACCCGACTTGGTCCATGGGTGCGAAGATCACCATCGACTCGGCCACGCTGATGAACAAAGGGTTCGAGGTCCTGGAAGCGCGGTGGTTGTTCGATGTGGACTTCGACAGAATCGACATCGTCGTGCACCCCGAGTCCATCGTGCATTCGCTGGTCGAGTTCGAGGATGGTTCGATGATCGCGCAACTCGGAGCCACCGACATGCGTCTGCCAATCTGGTACGCCTTGCACGCAGCCGAGCGGCCGGCGGCGGATTTCGCGCGCCTGGATCTCGCGGGTCTCGGGGCGCTCCACTTCGAGCCGCTGGATCGGGAGCGTTTCCCCTGCGTCGATTTGGCGGTACGAGCGGGGAGGCGTGGCGGACTGTTCGCTTGCATCCTGAACGCAGCCAACGAAGTGGCTGTGGCCGCATTCTTGGACTCGCGCCTGCGGTTCCTGGAGATTCCGGAGCTCTTGGGTCGCGTGCTCGATCAAGCCGAGCACAATCCAGACTTGGCAGCCGCCCTCACGCTCGAGAGCTTGCAACGAGCAGACGCATGGGGGCGGGACGCCGCATCGCAGTGGGTGCAGCAGAGCTGCTCCACGGGAGGCCCGTCATGCTGACCACGTTGCTGGCGGCGGCGCTCGTCATCGGTCCCGTCATCGTGTTCCACGAGTTCGGACATTTCATCGTCGCCAAGTTGGCTGGCATCTACGTCAAGACGTTCTCGATCGGCTTCGGTCCCAAGCTGCTCAAGCTGCGGCTGGGAGAAACCCAATACGCGGTGTCGGCGATCCCGCTCGGCGGTTACGTCAAGATGGCCGGCGACAGCGCGCCGGCAGCTGCGGCCGAAACGCGCGCGGCCGAGGCCGACGCAGCCACGGCCGAGGCGACGGCACAAGCCGCGGTGGTGGAGGAGAAGCGCGCTGGCGAGGCGATCCTCTACGCCCGCGACGAAGTCGACGACAGCACCATTCCGCCGCACCGTTACTTCCGCAACAAGTCACTCGGCGTGCGCTTGGCCGTGGTGACCGCGGGCCCGATTGCCAACCTCGTGCTCGCCTTCGTCGTGCTTGCGTTCGTCCTGCATCGTGAGGGCATGCGCGTGCCCCCGACAACGACGCTGGCGGATGTCGCTAGCGAAAGCGACGAGTACGCCGCGGGCCTCCGCGGCGGGGATACGATTTTGCAGGTCGGTGGCGTGACCGTGACGCACGCGCTCGAGCTGCAGGAAGCACTCGAGGCGCGGGACGAAGCCCCATTGCCGTTGACATTGCGGCGCGCGGGTCGCGACACGACGCTGGTGCTTCCGGCACTGCGCCGCGACGGCGATGCCGTGGTTTTCCCGCTCCTGCAGCCGCGCATGGATTCCCGGCTGGGTCTGGTGAAGAAGGAAGGCCCGGCCTGGCGTGCGGGCTTGCGTTCAGGCGATCGCATCGTCGAGATCGACGGCAAACCGGTGCAGTTCTACGACCAACTCGCCGATCTCATCAATCCCGCCATCGGCACCGAGCTGCAAATGGTCTGGGAGCGCGACGGCGAGCGCATGAGCGCGGGGGTCGTTCCCGAAGAGGACGAAGTTCTGGTGGACGGCAGCGATACGCAAACACGAACCATTGGCCGCATCCAGATCGAGCCGTATCAGCTGGCGCTTCCGGTCGGGTGGGGGATGGCGCTCAGCGAGAGCGCGGTGCGCTGCGGCGACTTCATCGGCGACACGGTGCGCTTCCTCGGTATTCTGGTGCGCGGCAAGGCGACGCGCGACGCGCTCGGCGGCCCCATCCGCATCGGCCAAGTGGCGGGCTCGGCCTTGCGCTGGAGCTCATCGAACCTGCTGTATTTCCTCGCGTTCTTCAGCGTCAACCTGTTCCTGCTCAACCTGCTCCCGATCCCTGTTTTGGACGGCGGCCACGTCGTCTTCATTCTCATCGAGGCCGTGCGTGGCGAAGCACTGTCGGTGCGCACGCAGGAGCTGCTGCTCAAGATCGGGGTCTCGGCATTGCTGGCGCTGATGGGCTTCGTGGTTTTCAATGACCTGGTGCGGGTGTTCGCGCGCTAGCCGCCGCCGGCGGCTCGACGGGTGGTGGCAGCGAGTCGCCCTGCGCCACGAGCCACCACAGGGAAGGCGTCGCCTCCAGCTCTTCGAGCCGCGTGGCAATGGCGCCATACACGACTTCCCAGCGCAGAGGATCGAGTGACAGCGCGTCGAGGGCGCGACGCACGGAAACCGTGTCGATCTCGGTCCCCAGGTCGCGAAGGATGGCAGCAGAGGAATCGGGTGCGGCCTCGTGCAGCGCCTGCAGAACCGTCAGTCGCACGTAAGTCTGGACGAGAGTTTCCTCCTCGGGCGCGAGCGGTGCGGCCGGATGGCGTTGCTGGCAAGCCAGTCCCACCAGGATCCAGAGCCCGAAGCAAAACACTCGTATATTCAATGGGTTGCCACTTTCTCTGCAGGCTGCTTCACGCTTGCGGCACCTTACGGCTTGGCCTAGTGTACGCAGACGGGGCTCCTGTGGGGGAAATTCTGTGTGAGAGGGGTGCACGCCGTTGCCGCATCCCCGCGGGTGGTTGGGTCATGCAGGATGCCGGGCGGTTCTCCTGCTCGCGTGGATGCTCGGAAGCGTGCCTTCGGCCGCGACGCGCGCCCAGGGGTTCGAGCTCGAGCCCCGGATTCAGCGTATCGAGTTCGTTGGCAACGTGGCGTTCGAAGATCGAACGCTGCAAGAACAGATGCTGCTCGAGTTCCCGAGCCTGCTACGTCCATTGCGCTCCCGCCCACGCTACCGGCGCAACGTCTTCCCGAAGGAAATGCGGCGCGTCGAGGCATTCTATCGCCGGCACGGGTTCGGGGGCGTCACAGTGCGGCTCGACTCCATCATCGCGCTGTCGCAACGTCAGCCGGCCAAGGTGGCTGTGGTGGTGGGCGTGCGCGAGGGTCCGCGCACGCTACTGCGTGAGGTGCGCTACACCCCGCAACAGGTGTTGAGCCTCGACGAGTTGCGCAACGCCACGCCGATCGTTCCCGGTCAACCGTATCCCTTCGGCGCCACGCACCGCGGTCACCTGACGCGAGCGCTGCGCATCGCTTATCTCTCCCGTGGCTACCTCGGGGTGGCGGTCGGTGACAGCACCATCCTGGCGCCGGATTCCACCGAGGCCGTCTTGGTGTTCAAGCTCGAGCCGGGCCCCCAGTTTCGCATTCGCGCCGTGCACATAGGCGGCAACAAACAAACGGGCACCGCGGTCATCCATCGCGAGCTCGCGTTCAAAGCCGGTGAGGTCTACGACTTCAAGCGCGTGCAGGAAAGCGAACAGAACCTCTACAGCACGGTTCTTTTTCGCCGGGTCACCATCCGCGAGGAAAGCCTCGACGTTGTCGAGCGTACCGTCGACATCGCCGTGCGCGTGGAAGAGCGCAAGATGACCTTCGTCGAAGGCTCGGTGGGGGTGGGGAGGCGCAACAACTACGAGGTGCACGCCACGGGCCGGTTCGGCTTGCGCAACCTGTGGGGGCGGGGCCACGGGCTCGAGTGGCAGAGCACGGTGTCATACGACCTCGAGCAGGGCGGAGACAACTACTACGTCGAGCAACGCATGCGCTACGTGAACCGTTACCTCTTCGGCTCGCACGTACGGCTGGTGCCGCAGGTGGCGTACTCCATCGATCGCCGCAGCGACGATGTCGAGCTCAACCGCACGCGAGTCGACGTCCCCGCCTTCTGGCGATCCGGGCGTTTCACCCAGTTGTCGTTCGGCCCTTTCGCGTCGTTCACCACCACCACCCTGGAAGAGGAATCCGATGACCTGCTCGAAACGCGGGCGCTCACATTCGGCATCGCGCGCAACAGCAGCGACAACCTCTTCAACCCGCGCCAGGGCGACGTGCGCTCGCTGTCGTTGCAGCGCGCGGGTTTCGGCGGCGACAATCATTTCAACCGCGTCACCGGAACCTACTCGCGCTACGAACGCCTCGGGCCGGTGACCCTGGCATTGGGCTTGCGGATGGGTTGGGTGGAGGCCTTCGGCCCCAGCCGCGAGGCCTCGGCGGCGGATATCGGCGTCAATGGCGTGCCCTTCGAGTTCCTGTTCCAAGCCGGTGGCAATACCACCGTGCGCGGCTTCGACAACAATTCGCTCGGCCCGCGTCTCACGGTCACCACCGTCACCGATCCCGGCGAGGCGGCCGTCGTCGACACCTTCCAGGTGCATGCGGGAACGGTGCTCCTCTTGGGGAACGTCGAAGCACGCGCACCCCTGCCGCTGCTCGGCATGCTCAATCTCGGGGCCGTCGTGTTCCTGGACAGCGGCAACGTCTGGAGGGACGTGGAGGAGATGAAGAGCGCCCCATTCGGTGTGCGCTTCGATGCGCCCTACACGGGCCCGGCCGACATGCGCTACAGCTATGGCGTCGGGTTGCGTTACGGAACTCCGTTCGGCCCGATTCGGGTCGATCTCGGCTTCCCGCTCAAGCGCAGCGGACGGCGTGTCGTGCATCTGGGAATCGGTCATGCATTCTGAAGCGAGGAGAGGGGAGCGTTGATGCGGCTCGGGCGTAAACACGCGGTCCTGGCTGTCGCGGCGCTGGTGGTGCCCGGGACACTGTGGTACCTGCTGCGGTGGACGCCGATTGTCCCGAATCAAATCGGCGGGGCTTTCACGCGCAATCTGCTGCAGGAGCACGGCTACCGCTTGGAGATCGATCGCGTTCGCGGCAACCCGCTCGGCGAGATGCTCGTGGAAGGTCTGCGCGTGCGCCGGGATCGCCCAGGCGGCGCGGAGGTGGCGCGCGTCCGCGCGCTGGCGCTGCGTCTCGACATCCGCAGCTTCCTGCGCGGACGTGTATATGTGCAACGCCTGCGTGTCGAGGAACCGCGGGTCCAACTGACCCTGGAGGATCTGGCGTGGAAGCCATCCAGCCCACGCGCGACACAGGCACCCTCGCCGCCGTTGCATCTCGGCGCGGTGGAAATCGTCGGGGGAGAGGTCGAGGTGGCGCTCGACTCTGCACGCACACTGTACGTCGATTCGCTGCACACGCGCTTCGCACTCGTGCTCGAAGATGGCGAGGCGCGGGCGCATGTCGACCGGATCGCGGCGCGCTTGCCCCAGCAGAACGTGCAGCTCAGGGCAGGCTCGGGCGCATTCGTTCTCGGCAAGGACGGCGTGCGCTTCGAGGACGTGCGCTTGCAAACGATGCGCTCGCAGGTCGAAGTGCGCGGGTCTTACGCAGAGCGCGAGCTCCGACTCACCGGCCAAGCCCACCCCTTGGCGCTCGACGATCTGGCCGCGTGGGTAGAGCTCCCGGTCGATGGAAACGTCGAAGGACCCGTCACGTTCTTGTGGCGCCGGGATGCACTCAGCATGAGCGGCACATGGTCGGGACGATTCGAAGCGCATGACTTCGACAGCGTCAGCGTGGATTTGTCCTGGACGCCGAAGGAATTCATCCTGCGCCGCGCCCGCGGCACCTTGCAGGGCAGCGCATTCGATCTCGCACTCGAGCAGAGGGGCGGGGGATTGCGCGGGCGTGTCGCACTGCAGGATTTCGACTTGCGCAGCTGGAGAGCCGATCTGCCCGCGAGCCGGTTGCGCGGCACGGTGGAATTCGCGCGCCAGAGCGCCAGCGACACCCTCGTGTTGCAAGTGGCGCTCGCACCGAGCGACATCGCGGGATGCGCCCTGGTGCGCGCGGGCGGTCGCGTCGGGGTGCGGGGACAGAGCGTGGCTCTCGATGACCTGCGCGCGGAAACGAGCAGCGGCACGGCGCGCGGGACAGGTTGGTTGCGTGCGGGGGTTCTCACGCTCGACTGGGAGCTGGATGCACGGGACATCGCGCCCTTCATGCAACCGCTGGGTCTTGCCGATCTCCACGGTGAGGCGAGCATGATGGGGCGCTTGGAGGGCGCACTCGACAGCCTGGGCGGCACTGCCTCGGGAGAGTTCGCGTCGTTCCGATACGGCGACCTGACCGCCGCAGAGGGGGAGGTCGAACTGCAGGCGGTCCGATTGCTGCCGCGGCCCGATCTAGCGCTCGACGTGCGTGGCGAAGGCCTGGCGTTGCGAGGCAGGAGATTGGGTCGCTTCACCGGCACCATGGTGTACGACGGTGAGACGTTGCACTTGCAACGTGCCGAAGTCGCGGCTGCGGACACGGTCATCGCCGTGTCCGCCTCGCTGCGGACGCGGCCACGGGATTGGAATGGCGATCCCACCCCGACCCAGCTCGTGTCGTTGCACACCGCGTTGGTGCAGATCGGCGGCCAGGAATTCCGCGTCGAAGAGCCGGCATCCATCTGGTGGCGGAATCGTGCGGCACGTGTCGATTCGTTGCGGTTTACGACACGCAGCGGCCGGGCGCGAATCGACGGCGTCCTCGACCTCGCATCGACGCGCGTCGACCTGCGCACGGAGATCCGCGACTTCGATCTCGGTTTCTTGGCGCGTCTGGCGTCGGTGCGCCAGCCGCTGGCGGGCACCGGCACGGGTTGGATCGAACTGCATGGGCCGATCGACGCGACCCAGGTGGACTCGCGCCTGCTCGTGCGTGCTGGGCGCTGGAACGCGCTGGAGATCGACAGCGTCAAAGTGGACCTGCAAAGCGATGCCTTCGGCACCTCGTTGCGTGACGGCAGCGTGCACTCCAGTCTTGGGCGTCTGAACGCCAGCGGGCGGATCGCGGCGTTGCCCTCGTTCGGGCGCTGGCTGCGTGGGAATTCGGCAAGGACGGCGTCACAAGATCTCACGCGTGCCGACCTGGAGGCCGAAATCGAGGTAGAGGACCTGGCGCTCGAGCCTTTCTGGCGCGGCGTGCGCGGCATCCAGGCGCCGGCGCCGTGGGATGCGCGGGTGACGGCGCGAATCGAAGTCGGAGGTTCGATCGTCGAGCCGCGTCTTGGCACGAGCGGGCAAGCCCGACGTGTGCACATGGCGCGCGGGGTGGACATCGACTCGCTGCGCTTCGAGGCGCAGTACGCCAGTGGGCGCCTGCGCGTGCCGCGGTTGCTGGTCGAGGCGGCGGGCGCCCGGTTGCAAGCCGAAGGCACTCTCCCGCTCGAGTTGCATTTGCTGCACGGCGTCACACTGCAGCGCGAGCAGGAGGTCGAGGCACAGTTGACGCTCGAGCGTAGCTCGTTCGCCGTCGTGCCGCGTTTCATCTCGCTGTTCGAGCTGGCGCCACAGGGCGTGCCGCCGGGGACGGTGGAGGCACAGCTGTCCGTGGGAGGATCGCTGGCAGCCCCGAAGCTGCGTGGATCCTTGCAGGTCACGGGCGCCGGCTTCACACTGGCCGATCTCGAAGAGGTCTTTTACGACGTGGACGCCAAGGGCACGTTCGGGGAGGATACGCTCGAACTGTCCGAGATCCGCGGGCGCACCGGGCCCGAAGGTTGGGTGCGCGGCAGCGGCCGGGTGCGCTTCGCGGGGCTCGCGGTAGCCGATTACAGCCTCGCCTTCGACGCCGACCGGGTTCCCATCTACAGCGTCCCCGACATCACCGCGATTCTCGGTGGTCACCTGCAGGTGCAGGCGGTGCAACTGGTCGCGGGGACGCAACCCGTGCCCGAGTTCAAGGGCACGATCCGGGTGCACGAAGCCGAGATCACGCGCGAATTCACCGCGGGAACGGAGGAGTCGGGCGACCTGTTGGCGCCGACCGACAGGCCCGATTGGCTCGCCGAGGTCGCCATCGAGGCGCCGGCACGGGTGTGGGTGCGCAACTCGAACGCGGATGCGGAGCTCACGGGGAATGTGCAACTGGTGCGCAATACCGCCGGGTTGGACGTGACCGGCCGCGCCACGACCAAGCGCGGGCACTACTCGGCGTATCTCGAGAAGTTCGAGATCACGCGCGGCGAACTCGACTTCAGTCGCAACCCGGGATGGGAGCCGGAGCTCGACATCGAAGCGCGGCGCGGACGCGTGAACGAGCGCATCTACATCAATCTCCGCGGCACTCCGAGCGAGCCGCAGTTGGTGTTCACTTCGGACACGCGCGGCACTTCGGATGAGCTGCAGCAGATCCTCATGGCGGACATCAGCAACGATCCGGCCAACGTCGCGACGACGGTGGTCGAGAACGTATTCACCGACCTCGGCTACCTGGACTCGATCACGATCGATCCGGCGAGCTCGCGCGAGCCGGTTGCCGAAGGGCAGCAGGCGCCGCTCATCAGCGCCTACAACGTTTCGGCCGGGTGGGCGGTCTCCGACCGCGTCTTCGTCACCTACACGCGTGGCCTCAATCAGAGCGACCTCAACCAGCGCGTCGCGGTCGAGTACGACGTGCTGCGGGGCCTGCTGCTGGCTTCCAGCTGGGAGATTCGCTACATTCCGAGCCCCGAGTTCCTCTCCGACGCCGCACAGAACGCCTTCAACGTCGACGTCAAGTTCCGCCACGAGTATTGAGCGCGCGTTCGCCACCGCGCGCTGCGATCGGGACCGTGACAAGAAGTCCGGAATGTGGAATGATGCGCGGGTCCGGAGCGATGCAGTCCGTTCCATTCCAGGATGAGCCGCGGCTTCCATCCCACGACGTGCCGAGGTCCCCAAGGAGAGGCCCCCTCCCATGCTCGAACAGTTGAACGCCGAGCAGCATCGAGCCGTCACCGCGGGGGAGGGGCCGTTGCTGGTGCTGGCAGGGGCCGGCAGCGGCAAGACGCGCGTGTTGACGACACGCATCGCGCACTTGATTCGCGAAAGACGGGTGCCCGCGTATCGCATCCTGGCGTTCACCTTCACCAACAAAGCGGCGCGCGAGATGCGCGAGCGCGTGCAGAAGCTGTTGGGGGAGCAGGCGCTCGATTGTTGGCTGGGGACATTTCACGCCACTGGCGTGCGCATCCTGCGTCGTGAGGCCGAGCGGCTGGGCTGGGAGAGGAACTTCGTCATCTACGATACCGGCGACAGCGAGGCCGTGGTCAAGGAGAAGCTCGGCGGACGTGCCGTGCCGCGACAAGTGAGCCCCACCGAGGTGCGCCAGCGCATCAGCCAGTGGAAGAACGAGGGGTTGGGGCCGCAAGGAGCCGCGCAGGCGGCGGGGGATGCCGTCGAACGCGTGATCGCGACAGTCTATGTCGAATACGACAAGGCGCTGCGTCGCAACAACGCCTTCGATTTCGACGATCTCATCGTTCGCCCGGTGCAGCTGTTCGAATCCGAACCCGAAGCGTTGGAACGCTATGCCGGGCGTTTCCTGTACGTGCTTGTCGACGAGTTTCAGGACACCAATCGCATCCAGATGCGGTTCATCGAGCTGCTCTCCGGGAAACACGGCAATCTCTTGGTGGTCGGCGACGACGATCAGTCGATCTATGGTTGGCGGGGGGCGCGCATCGAGAACATCCTCGGCTTCGATCAGCGTTTCGCCGCGACGCAGATCATCCGGCTCGAGCAGAACTATCGGTCCACCTCCAGCATTCTCAACGCGGCGAACGGCCTCATTGCGCACAATCAAGGCCGCCGCGGCAAGAACTTGTGGACGACTCGCGAAGGCGGCGAGCTGCTCAAGATCTGGGGATGCGCCGACGAGGAAGAAGAGGGGACACGCGTCGTGGATCTGGTGCAGCGCCTCACGGGCGAGGGGCGCCGGCGTGGCGAGATCGCACTGCTCTATCGCACCAATGCGCAGTCGCGGGCGCTCGAAGATGCTTTGCGACGCGTCAACATCCCGTATCAGATCGTCGGCGGCACACGCTTTTACGAGCGCCGCGAAGTGCGTGACGTGGTCGGGTATCTCAAGATCCTCGACAATCCGGCGGACGCCGTGGCGCTGTTGCGGGTCATCAACGTGCCGCGGCGTGGCATCGGCGACACGACGATCGAGCGGCTGCAGACCTACGCGAGCGAACACGACATTGCCCTCGGGGTGGCGGTGGAGCGCGCCCACGAGCTGGGGCTGGCGCCGAGTGCGGTGAAACGCCTCGCCGACTTCACTCGTCTGGTCGCGGACTTGCGCCTGATCGCCGCCGGCGACACGTGCGTCGCGGTCGTGAGCGCGGTGCTGGAAGCCACGAACTACCTGGCGTATCTGCGCCAGAGCGATCCCGGCACGTACGAAGCACGGCGCGAGAACGTCGAGGAGCTGGTGTCGGCGGCACAGACCTTCAAGGACGAATCGGACGATCCGAGCCTGAGAGCCTTCCTCGAAGAGATCTCGCTGCTCACCGACGTGGACTCGTTGCAAGAATCTGGCGACCGCGTGACGCTCATGACATTGCATTCGGCCAAGGGACTCGAGTTTCCGGTGGTCTGCATTACCGGCATCGAAGAGCGCCTGCTGCCGCATGCGTCGAACTTGGCCGAGAAAGCCAGTCTCGAGGAGGAACGGCGACTCTTTTACGTCGGGATCACGCGCGCCCGGGACAGTCTGCATCTATTCCATGCGCATCATCGCCGTCGCTTCGGCGACTTCGAGCCGATGATGGCGTCGCGATTCCTCGGTGAGATCCCGGAGCATTGCGTCGAAGTGGTCGAAGCGCCGGCGCCCGCGACCCGGCGGGCGCGATGGGCGCCGCAGCAGCCGTCGTGGCGCAGCTATGCCGAGGGCAATCCGGACAGCTTCTGGCGTGACCAACGTCTGCAGCCCGAGCTGGAAGCAGCGCCAGCCGCGGCGGCGACGAGCCCGGTGGGTTACGAAACGGACTTTTCGCAGGAAGAAGTGCATCTGGTCACGGGTCTGCGCGTGCGCCATGCACGCTTCGGCGAGGGTGTCGTCCAAGCCATCGAAGGCAAGGGCGAGATGATGAAGGTCAAAGTCGTCTTCGGCCGCCACACGGTGAAGAAGTTCGTGGCCCGCTACGCGCAGCTCGTGCCCGTGCGCTGAGCCTCGTCCCCGCGCGTCATGCAGATGTTCACTTCATGATCACCATCTTCTTGGTGAAGGTCACGCCCGCGGCGTCGAGCCGGTAGAAGTAGATGCCGCTCGCGACCCGCAGGTTCTGGTCGTCCAGCCCGTGCCAGATTTCCTTGTAGCCGCGACCCGCCGCCATGTCCTTGTCGATGAGCGTGCGGACCAAGCGGCCGGCGACATCGTAGATCCTGAGCGCGACACGGCCGCCGTGTGCCAGATCGAACTGGATCTGTGTCGTCGGGTTGAAGGGATTCGGCACGTTCTGGTGCAGGAACGTCTGACGCGGAACGTCGGGCTCGTCTTCGTTCCGCGTGCCGACCGGTACCGGTACCTGAATACAGGACGCCGGAATCGACCCGAAGACCACCTTGCTCAGCAACACGAGCTCCGGAGCGGTACCCTGGGCCGCCGGCGTCCCCGCGTTGTCCCGAATGTCGAAGAACGGGTGTGACATCATGATCGTGTTCCATCCACCATCATTGTTTCGGTTCATCACGATCGCACCTTGGACTTGCGTCGCCGTCGGATAGCTGTATTGGTGCGTTCGCACGGCAGTCCCCGTGTTGCCCAAGGCATCGTAGTTCCGAAGCACTGGGCATCCCCCGTCCAGAGCAAACGTGTCGCCAGCGAAGTTCCAAGTCGAAGAGCCGACGCCTTGGTCGAAGGTGAAGCTCACGAGACCGTTGACGTTCGGGTTGACGTTGACCGCCTGATCCGTGGCCGCCAAGCTCACGCCCATGTCGGTCGCGATCAGAGGGTGGTAAGCTGTCAGTTTTCAGATGCTACGGACCCCTCCAGACAGAGATTTTCACGACCTTTCCCCCCCTTGAGCTGAAGTTTTTCAGGACCTTTCCCCCCCTGCCGACGGCGTAGCGAGGGCGTGTCTGCGACGCTCCCGGCGGCGGC
>CAZMNW010000033.1:0-3468 GCA_964567755.1 uncultured bacterium | reverse complement strand
GCGCCCTTGATACTCTGGCCTTACCAGTTCGATGAACGTTGTATCGCTAAGCATGCCAGTCTTTAACGCAGAATTGTATTTATGACTGATGTACTGGAAGTACGACACTATATGTTTTTAGAAGCTGTCAAGTGTTCTTTCATTTTATTTGTCTTTTATCATACGCTAAGCCGCAATTCGATACTTCCGTAAGCTTTATTTAGTACTGTGAGGCTAATTTGATGAAAGGTGATACTATGACTGACGAAAAACATCATCAGACGCTTATTTTGGGATTAGCAGAACAGTTAAAGCCAATTCTCGACGGCTCTGAACAACCCATATATGTGTATTTGGATGAATCAAACAAAGTTTGTAACAAAAAGTTTGCTTCACTGCTAGGCTACAAGTCACCCAAAGAATGGGCAAGCGTGCAAGACTCATTTACCGACGCTTTTGTCGCTCCAACAAGCCAGGAAACGCTCATTTCTGCGTATCAGACAGCAATGGAAAAAATGGCTGGAAGCTGTGTTGATGTGTCTTGGAAGAAAAAAGACGGAAAGACAGTCAAAACAAAGGTGATTCTTGTCCCGCTCATATTCGAGAACCATCTGTTCGCACTACACTTTATTTCTTAATTTTTTTCAAGCCTCCGACGGGAGTTGCACCCGTGACCTCGACATTACCAATGTCGCGCTATAGCTACTAAGCTACGGAGGCGTTGTGCTGGAGTGCTGAATAGTGGTTTTTAAAGCCTTCGAAATGCATCGCATTTCGGGTGCTCGGAAATTTGAACATTTATAAATTAATTTTGCAAATTTCCGACAATTTGGGTTAACTATTTGAATAACTTTGATTTTCAACACCGAATGTCAGAATTAGTATTATTCTCATTGGACGTTTTGATGAATATGCCCAGGCTGTACGCCAACGCGCTGGATAAAGCGCTTGAGGGGAAAGTGGCGCATGAAGAAATTTTGGAAAACTTGGCAGACAGCAATCTTGACGTGTTAGGCGTCATTCATGAGACATACGCAGAACCGCACGAGAAGAAAAATCCAGAGCATATCGGTAGCGTTATATCCAAATCAGGATATAGCGGTGAGTCATTGCATGCATATCAGAAGTTTCTTGAAGTTCTTGGGACTGGCGCGCATAATTGTTTGAAGGATGAGACTCACGAGCTGTTGCGCGATCTCCAGAACGTACACACGGGAGTTTTTTATCCTATGAAAGAGTCTAATCTTCTCCGCATCGTGCACAACGCAAAACTTGACCATCACGGAATTGAAATTGTCTCAGGATTTGATCCTGAAAATGAAATTGAAGATGTTATCAGGAAGGCGATTATGCATGTGCACGCTGATAGAATATTACTCGTCACGAAAGATTACAAAAGAGCACCAGAATATGATATGATTGCTCAGATGGTAAATGCGGAATACGTTCCCTGCAATGAGATTTCTAAAGCCCCCATTGAGCCTGTCAGAAGGGCTCTTGGGTTGTAATGGCGCCGGCAGGATTTGAACCTGCGAACCCACTAAGGGAGTGGATCTTAAGTCCACCGCATTTGGCCACTTTGCTACGGCGCCGTAACTCTGAAATCAGATTAACCGTATATAAAAGTTAGCCCCTTAACGCACGTTCAGTATAATTTTTATACTAAAAGTTTGACTTTGCAAATTATGAAAAAGTTGATGATTTTACTGTTGATTGCGCTTGCAGCGTGCACTCAGGCTAACGAGAAAATATTTGTTGCAAATGAGGCGAGCGGCACAATCAGCGTTATTGACGCGTCAAAATTGGAAGAAATTGGCCGCATAACCTTGACACTAGAGCATGACGGCAACCGTTTGGAATACGCGCCTCACAACATTCAAGTTGTTGGTGATAAAGTTCTTGTTACAGCGAATATGGCGCACAAGGAAGAAGAAGAGGCGCACGGCGACCACGAAATGGCTGCCGCTAATATGAAAATTCCAACTGGCATTATAGCGGTTGAAGCACACGGTGATGAGGAAGAAGGGCCTGAGCATCCAGACCAGCTTGTAATAATAGACGCGAAATCTCACAAAATTCTCAACCGTATTGACCTTGACATTGGCGCGCACTTGGCACATATTGTTTCTGACGGAGTGTTTGCGTACGCTACCGCAACTAATAATGAATTATTATACAAAGTAAATCTTGAAACCGGCAATTATGTTCCAATTATTCTTCCAAAAAACAGTATGCCTCACGGAATTAGACTAACTCCCGACAACGAAACAGCGATTATTGCAGGAATGATGGGCGATTTATTATTTGTCAATCTTGAAACAAAAAACATTACGACAATTAAATTGCCAGGCAAAGGAGTGCAGGCAGGCAGTGCAGGAAACATTGCGATGGTGTCTGTCTTTGACACAAAACAGCTCGCGCTGTTTGATATGACTTCAAGAGAGATTTCATTTGTTGACCTTCCAGACTCAAAAGGCCCCGTTCAAATGTACCAAACTCCCGATAATAAATACGTTTACGTCGCTGACCAGGGAGTTTATTTTGACCAGCCGCCCGGCAGGAATACTTACAAAGTTGACCTTGCTGAAAAGAAAATTGTAGCAACAATCGACACCGGAGATGCTCCTCACGGCGTGGTTGTATCTCCAAACGGCCGCGTATGGGTTACAAATCTCAACGGAAATTCGATCACGCTTATCCAGAACGACAAAAAAATAAAAGAAATAGAGGTTGGAGCGGCTCCAAACGGTATTTCTTATTGGAAAAGTTTAGCGTAAAAAGAATTGAACGACAACAAACGCCACGTAAAACAAAATAAGCGCCATCGCTTCATTCTTTGATAATATGCCGTCTGTTCTCATAAATAATAGCGAGAACACGACCGCGAAAAGTGTGAATATGCCTATTATCGTTAGTATAATCAAATTGATAGTGATTGGGGCGATGAGCGCAACTATTCCCATCGTTATACACGCATCAACAACCACTGTGCCCAGCAAATCCCCGATTGCCAAATTCGCATGCCCATTACGAATGCTTTGCAGCGAGAAAGTGAATTCAGGAAGAGTTGTTCCAAGCGCGACAATAACCAAGGCGATTAATATTGAGGGTACGTTCAGTCCGACAGCAATTGAATGTGTGCTGCTCACAATAAAATGAGCGCTGAGAAGCATTACTGCAAGGCATGCAATAAATATTGCCAGATGTTTAATCCAATGGTCTTTCATCTCATATGGCTTACGGAAGTATTCTCTTTCTCTTAGAAGCACTAGCATGAAAATGACTCCTGCAGAGATGAGAATTATTCCATCAATGCGTGAAATAACTCCATTCATGCCAAGTATAATTGGCAGCAGCATAAGAACTGCAAAGTACAAGTCTTTCTTGACTATCGAGCTGTGGATTCTTACTGGATGCCCTGCGAGCGCCACAAGCCCTAATATTAATGTTAAATCTGCGATATTTCCGCCTAATAATGTTCCAACGCTA
>CAZMNW010000032.1:0-4887 GCA_964567755.1 uncultured bacterium | reverse complement strand
GCCCGCGGCAACTCGGTGACGGCGCGCGAAATTCTCGACAACGGCGCTTCGAGGATCCAACGGGAGTTGAAGGAACAACCGCTTCTCAAGGCCAAGATGATGGAGTCGATGGGACGGGTGTACCAGAACCTCGGCCTGTACGCGATGGCTGAAAGCCTACTCGTGGCTTCCCTCGAACTTCGACGGACTGAACTCGGTGATGAGCACCTGGACACCGTGGAGAGTCTCAGTGATCTGGGTTGGCTCCGCCAATCGCAAGGAAGGTTCGACGAGGCCGCGAAGATACACGAGCAGGCGCTCTCCGTGCGGGAGCGCGACCTGGGAGCCGAACACGCCGACACTGGGTGGAGCCTTTACTATCTCGGCACAGCTCTCGGAGGAGAGTCGCGAGGGCGACGGTTGCTCGAGCGCGCACTCCCCATCTTCGAACGGGAACTGGGACCGGCGCATCAGGCCGTCGCCTGGTGCCTCAATGATATCGGGAATATGCTCCGTGGCACCGATCCGGATTCTGCGCTTCTATTCCATGAACGGGCTCTCGAGATCAAGACCAAAGCCCTGGGTCCGGACCACCATGACGTCGCGATCTCTCATGACAATTTGGGGATGACGTTGATGGGGCTGGATCGACTCGAAGAGGCAAAACTCCATTTGGAGAAAGCGCTGTCGATCTCCGTGAAATCTTTGGGACCCAACCACTTCCAGGTGGGCAGCGTCCTGACCACTCTAGGAAATCTGTTGCGTCAGCAGGGCCACTACACGGCCGCAGCGGATACTCTGAGGCGCGCACTGCAAATCGTGTCACCAACCGTCGTCCCCGATCATTGGCTGATCACCGCGATTCTCCACAGCCTTGCCTTGGTTGCAGTTGCGACCGGAGATCACGCCGAGGCTGATTCTCTCTACCGACGGGCGTGGGAGACGATCGAAAGGAGCGACCCGGACTCCGCGTGGCTCGCCGCCATTTTGGAAGAACACGCCGGGTTTCTGCGTGACGTGGGTAGGCTCCAGGCAGCCGAAGTGATGGAGGCACGCGCCAAAGCGATAAGAGAGAAGCTCGAACAACCACAAGGCATGAACTGAAGCATGGAACCAGCACGCTCCGCCCAAGCCACTGCGAGGCCGGCCGCCAACGCGAAGGAACGGATGGCGCTCGAGCAAGTCTTCGCAGCCTTTGGCTTGGTGGTAACGCGCCGGCGCAGAAACTCGAGTGGGTCGCACGTCGAGGTCGTAGCGTCACTTCACGCGAGGAGTGTCTCGTTCTCGGTCGACAGGTTGGCTTGTCGACTCAACCACGGAAGGGATCCATCATGAACCCCATGCGCTTCCTTGCAATCGCACTGATCCTGATTTTGTCGCTGGCCTCGCCCTCGCGATGCCAACAGGTCACCACCGGCTCCATCACCGGTACGGTCACCGACGCAGACGGTGCCCCGCTGCCAGGGGCCACGGTCACAGTGACCTCGAAGGAGGGACCCAAGCTATTGACCACGGACGCGAACGGAGCCTTCCGTTTTCCTTACCTCGCGCCCGGTGAGTACACACTCACGGTGAGACTCAGCGGTTACAACACGGCCGAGCACTCGAATGTGGCCGTCACGCTCGGTGCCCGGGCCCGGATCGAGGTGACGCTCTCGCCCACGCTCACTGAGAGAATCGAGGTCGTTGGCGCTCCGCCCACGATCGACATCTCCAGCGCTACCGTGGGGACGACGCTGACGGCGGACGTTCTCTCCACCCTGCCCCTGAACCGGACGTTCGCGAGCACGCTGGGGCTCGCTCCCGGCGTGGTCCTGGGCGGGCTCGACCAGTCCAACCCCTCGATCAACGGCTCGAGCTCCCTCGAGAACACGGTGTACATCGACGGCGTCAACATCGCCGACACGGGCTATGGCAGCGTCGGATCCTTCAGCTACACTTTCGGCCCCATGGGGGCGGGTGTGAACTTCGACTACCTGCAGGAGATCCAGGTGAAGACCGGTGGGTACGAGCCGGAGTACGGCGAGACCCTGGGCGGCTTCGTCAACGTGGTGACGAAGTCGGGCGGCAACGAGTTCAAGGGCAGCGCCTTCTATTACACCCAGTCGAGCGGTCTCGAGGCCGACCGCGCCTCCACCGACCGCAACAACGCCCGGTTCGACCTGCGCGGCGTCGAGAGCCAGGACTTCGGCTTCGATCTCGGCGGCCCCATCGTGCAGGACAAGGCTTTCTGGTACGGTGCCTTCAACCCCACCTTTCAAACGACCACCCACCGGACGCCGGCGGCGACCCGGGAGGCCTTCGGGTTCGACCATACGCTGGTCGCCGAGCGCAGCATCTACAACTACGCGGTCAACCTGAAGTGGCTCGTGAGCCCGAAGCACACACTCAGCGTCTCGGGATTCGGGGCCCCTTCGGTTGGGGACCAGGGTCCCCAACGCCCGGCTGCGGTCGCTTCCCCGGATCCCACCAGGCTGTTCTCCGAGATTCATTTCGGCAGTCACAACGCCGTCGCGCGCTGGGACGGCGAGCTTCGGCCCAACTGGTTCGCCGAAGGCTCCATTGCCTATCATCGTGACCGAGTCGAGGAAACGCCCACCGTCAACGAGCCTTTCGGGATCGACTACCGGACCGAGGTGCCGCGCACCTATGGCGGCGTCGGGGGCTACTTCGAGAACAAATCGACGAACCTCCAGTACCAGCTCAAGCTCTCCAATTTCGTTCGAGCTAGGGGAGAGCATCACATCCGCTACGGCATTCAATACCAGGACATCGGCTTCGATCAGGCATTTCGAAACTCTGGAACCCCCATCGCCTTTCCCGATACGATCGACGGAGCCCCAGTCGGCGGCGTCTCCACATCAGGCATGTACTGGCAGATTGCCGAGGAGGGCGCATTCGACGTGTTCGCCTATGCTTCCAACACCCTCAGGAAGTCGAGGGCGGACTACGTGGCCTTCTTCCTGTCGGATTCCTGGAGCCCGATCCGGTCGCTCCAAATCATGGCCGGGATCCGCTACGAGCAGGAGACGCTCGACGGCCCGATCTCGGACTTCACGTGGGACCAAAACTGGGCGCCCCGCGCCAACGTCACCTGGGACCCGACGCGGGACAACCGCTCCAAGATCGCCCTCGCCTTTGGGCGCTTCTACGGCAAGGTCCCCAACGATCTCGCCATCCGCTCGTTCTCTGACGAGCAGTCCCACTTAATCCGCTATCCCATCAGCAATGTCGACACCACGGACTTCAACAATCCGAGGATCATCGACCCGAACGCCAGCGTCGACAGCTTGTCCTTCAGCTTTGGTACGGCGACCGGAACGCGCATGGACGAGAACGCCAAGCTCACCTACCAGGACGAGTACGTCTTGAGCGCCGAGCGCGAGATCCGTCCCTTCTGGAAGCTCGGTGCGAGCTACCTCCACCGGCGGCTTGGCAGGACGCTCGAAGACGTGCAGGTGGAAGGCTCGTACTCGGGGATCCTGGCCGGAACAGAGAACTTTGGCGAGTACGTCATCACGAACCCGACGCCGGCACTGGGCTCCCCTGAGCCGTCGCGGAAGTACAACACGGTGACCGTCTCGATGGAAAAACGGTTCAACCCCACGGGCGAAGGCTCGCCCATCGACAACGTCCAGCTCTTCACCGCCTATACCTGGTCACGGCTCGAGGGGAACTACGAGGGGTACTACCGGCGGGAAACCGGCCAGGCGGACCCCTTCATCACCTCGCTCTTCGACTTCCCGTACCTGCGGGACCCCGATGTCTTCAGGTATCTCATCGAGGACGGTCTGCTTCCGAACGATCGGACACACGTGTTGAACTTCTATGGGTCCTACAAGTTTCCCTGGAAGCTGACAGTAGGCACCAACATGAAGGTCTTCAGCGGCAACCCGATCACGAAGCTGGGCTTCAACGAGGTCTATGGCGGTCCCGATACCCCAATGGAGGAGCGTGGTGCGAGTGGCCGCACGCCGACGATCTACGACATCGGGCTCCACGCCAGCTATCCGCTGGATCTGCGACGCAGCGGTCGAATCCACCTGATTTTCAATGTCTTCAATGTGCTCAACCACCAGAAAGCGCTGGAGGTCGACCAGAGGCTCGAGCTCACAGGACCGAGCGACGTGAGCCCGGACTTCGGCAAAGCCACGAAGTTCCAGGATCCATTTCAGGTCCAGCTGGCCGCTCGCTATACTTATTAGCCGCGCCGCGGCTGACCTGCGCACCCAGCGAGTTCAGAGCGGGGCGTCGAGTGCCAGTGTCGAGTGCCAGTAGTGATAGATGAGGCGCGGCGTCTGGCCAGGTTGGCTACGATGGAATACGCGGAGGGAGGAGACCAATAAGGAGGCCGTGTCCAGGTACGCATATGTGGTGCTGCCGACGTCTCCGTAGACCTACGAGGGCCGCCGGGCCGCCAACAGGCTGTGCTCTCATCGGACTTGAGCTTGCTCGGACACGCGGTGAATTTTGCCGCATCGACTGAAATGGGAGGTGTTCTCGTTGCGGGACGACGATCCAGATCCCATCCCCGGTGCGTCTTCCGATTCGAGCGCAACATCACCCCGGCAACAGCCTCCAGCTTCTGAGCAGATCACTCGAACGGCACACCCGACATCGGACGAAACAGGGCGAATCGGCCCCTATCGCATTCTCGAGCAGGTCGGCTCCGGGGGGATGGGTGAGGTCTATCGGTCCGAGCAAACCGATCCCATTCGCCGCACCGTAGCCCTCAAGATCATCAAACGCGGCATGGACACCAAGGAGGTCATCACCCGCTTCGAGGCCGAGCGTCAAGCACTGGCGCTCATGGATCACCCCTGCATCGCCAAGGTCTTCGATGCAGGCTCCACCCCGAGCGGCCGTCCGTACTTCGTCATGGAGTACGTCCGCGGCATTCCCATCACG
>CAZMNW010000031.1:0-11712 GCA_964567755.1 uncultured bacterium | reverse complement strand
AGTCCTGGAAACAGAAAACACTCTGTCGTAGGATTCGTGTCCAAGAGAAAGCCTCCTCGGTGCCGAGAATTGCTGTCAACAAGCTCTTTTTAGCACGTGGAGGCTTTTTCGTCTTCAACTTCGTGAATAATCCGGGCTAGGACAACGGCTCACCAAACGCTGGGCTCTGCCACGGCGAGGCCGTCGATCGGTTCCCCTGTGAGTCGCCGCTTGCGCAAGGCGAAGAGCCTTGCTCTCCGTGGGAGTTTGCAACCGTGCAACCTCGGTGATCAATGAGTCTTGTAGGTGCTGGGGGTTTCAGGGATGAATGACAAAGGCGTTTGGCTCTGGCAGGGCTGGGTCCCGCACGGCCACCTGAGCATGATCTGCGGCGTTCCTGGCTCGGGGAAGTCGCTGATCGCGGCTTGGTTGGCGACGACAGCCCTTCGAGGTCGACGGTTCCCTGACGGCGCGCAGATCGAGGCTGACGAAACCCGCGAGATCATGTGGATCAGCACCGCTGGCACCTATCAACGGTTGATCGAGCGCCTGAAATTGATGGATGCCCCGCTGAAGGGCGTGTTCTGGCCGCTGGATCCCCAGGACCCGAAGACGTCGTATCCGATGATCGACGTGACGCAGGATCGCTGGTTGGGGATTGTGGCCGCCCTGGCGGCTGAGGCACGCCCAGCATGGGTGATCATCGACGCAATCGACGCCCGCCGTGGCGAGATCGTCGGGATTCATCGCACCCTCGAGGTGATGGCTGGCGTCGCGCGCGATATCGGCTGCGCAGTCACGTTTCTCTACCAGCAGGATGGTGCCCGAACGACCGGTCGAGGGCGGTCGGCGGAGTGGGCTCATGTCGCCGGCAAGGTGGCCACGATCATGGCGCTCAAGCGTTGGGCCCCGGCGACACGCGACATGCGCTTCAAAGTGATTAAGACCGCCTTGGGTGATCGCCCCGATCCTCTGCGGCTCCGCTTCGACACGGACACGCCAGAAGTCGTGCACAGATCCCTAGCGCCGCCTCAATCCCCGGTTGACCGGGCGGTCGCGTTCCTGGAGCTCGAACTCGCGGGTGGTCCACGCTCGGCGTTCGAGGTCACGGATCGCGCCTGGTGGAAAAACAAGATCTCGCCACGGACGTTGCAGCGTGCGAAGCGACAACTCGAGGTCAAGTCCTACAAGTCGGCCGGTCGCTGGTGGTGGATCCTGGGCTAGTACCCGACGATCGCGAGGCGCGCACCTCAGTATGCTGGCGACGTCGCCAACTATTCTCGTGATTTTCCAGCGTGTAAGTCGAGCGCCTTGGAGCCAGGATGCCGAACTCGATCGTTACGATACCGGGGGCACTCATCAGAGTTGACGTTCCATATTCCGCAAGCCGCGACCGTGCCTCGGGGACAAGCAACTGACAGGCAGCGTCACAAACCGAAATGGTAACAACGGGTTGAAACGGCACACCGGATTCGAAATCCGCTGGTGTGGACCCCTCTAGCACTCGGGTCGGAGATTGCACCTTTTTTCACAAAGTCTGCGCAGAGGTCAGGCGGGTTCTCTTTGGCGACCTACGCTTGGCGATCTTCTTCCGTTGCACAGTATGCATCCAGACATCGACAGCGACGACCCAGATCTACGACAAGCGCCGGCGCACCAGGAAGGAGAGCGCCTCGCACGACGTGCCGATTTAGAAATCGGCACAATGGCGGACAGGAAGTAGCTGGAAGCCGGCACCTAACCTTGATTCGTCAGAATTCTACGCCGCGCGGTCTAGTTTTGCGACCAGTCGTGTGAAGACCGCCCTGGTGGCCTCGTTGTTAGAGAGCGTGAGGGTCGGCCTGCCGTTGGGTCGCTGGACGATGCCGGCTTTGTTGAGGAATTCGTAGCGCAGGGTGTGGATGCTCCTGAGCAAGAAGAGGGCTGTACGCTTTCGACTGCGTTGCAGACGAGGTGCGCTGGTCGCGATCTGGAAGCTCGTGACGAGGTTGTATGCGAGCGCGGAGAGCACTTGCCACGTGCTGTTCGCGGCGTAGTCGAGTGTTGGGATCGCGTCGAAGGCGAATCCGGTCTTGAGCTGGCCGAGCACCTTCTCATGGGTACCTCGTCCCGCCAGGAAATGCCAGAGTGCTCGGAGCCCGATCCGCTTGTTGGTTGCGATCGCCGAGTATTCCCAGTAGCCATTGCTCGGATCGAAGAGGTCGAGCTGGTAGTTCTTGCGACTGGGGTGCTGCACTTTCTTCCGATAGATGGCGACCTGGACGTCGCGCTTCCAGGGTGCCAGATGTACGCGAGCGAAGAAGCCTTCGAGATCCGGTGCAACGCGCTCCCACCGTTGGCGAAGAGCGATGAGTCCTTTGAGATCGATCCACTGGTAGAAGGGCACACGAATCGCGTACTCGGCGCGAGATTCCAGCCAGGCGATGGTTTCACGCGGAAAAAGGCCCCATCGAGCCGTACCTCGAGAAGGGCCTTCGGCTCGATCGCTCGAATATCGGCGAACAGATCGCGGAAGAAACTCATCGACGCCTTCCCGTCGTGGACGTTGCCGGATCTGTTGCGCACGCTCAAGAGATGTCCGGTCTGCGCGAGATAGGCGGTGATCGGGTAGTAGCTCGGCACCTTGCGGCGATGTGGATTGTAACCTCGAAACGCACGCTCGGCCTGAAGGCCGGTCGAAAGGACGGTGCCATCGACGTCGATCGTCAGGCGTCGGAGCCGCAGGGGTCGCAAGGTGTCGCCGATGATTTCCATCATGAAGGCAAGCAGCGTACTACGAACCGACGCCTTGCACCGCGACAACCAGCGCGCAAGAGTCCGATCGCTCGGAAGCATGCGCAACTCGACAAAGCGTTGCACGACCGGATCCGACGCCAGGTAACGTACGTGACGAAGTCGCCGGGCACCGACCACCAGCATCGCGATGAAGACACGGATCAGGTCTACCGAAGAGTAGTCAGCGCCCGGATCGTCGGCCTTGAGGCGTCGCCGAAGACGCGCCGCGAAGTCGAGCCGGCAAAGATACAGCCGGAAGACCTCGAGGCCACTGTGCGAGGTCAGGCCATCGGCCGTAAATCGGAGCGTCAGATCCCCGTTGACACGAGCTCGCAAATTGGCTTTTCTGTGTCTCACTGGTTGTGGCCTTTCGGTTTGGGTGGATGTCGTAGAACAACTTCCACAAACCACGCCGAAAGGCCCTATTTCAAGCGAAAAGGCGGCACCTCACGCGAGGGGTCGCCTTTTCCGCTTCAGAGTTCTGACGAATCAAGGCTAACGGAGAACGACCACCTTAGTCGATGCTGTTCCGCTATTCCGCGTGAGTAAACGCACGAAATACACGCCGGAGCGGGCTCGTCGCCCGTCCCGTTCCAGCCCATCCCACGTGATGGCACGCCGTCCAACGTCCATCCTGCCGTCCCACATGATGGTCACAATTCTGCCGCGCGCATCATAAACAGCCAGCGTTACGTCGTCACTGCGCGGGAGAGACACTTCGACTCGCGGACGAGCTCCCGGCCCACCGAAAGCCCGAAGTACGGCTGCGCTGCCAATCGGCTCCGCATTCTCGCCTTCCCATGGTTGCACGTCGGTCGTACTTTGGGCATGCTTTCTGACCATGGTTCCCAGAGAAACGATCGTACGAAGCGTGCGAAGCATAAATGGGTATTGTGCGAGCGCTCGGTTCTTTGCGTTGAAGACGATCACTGGCCACGGAGTTCCACCAGGAGCATCCTGCAGCTCAGTAGCGAGAACGTTGGCCCATAGGTAGTTATGGAGGTCCATTGACTGGCCGCTCGCCACGGCAAATGATACCGCAGTCTTCGTTGAAGATGCGAATAGCGCATCTCTCATGATAAACCGCTGCGCCCCGCCATAACGCGTGAGATGGCCCATATTACACCCGAACAAAATAGCGATGAGACTCTGCGGCCGCGTCATTAACTGATCCCAGTCGTTAGTAATAGGAGGAGTTGTTGTATTCCAGAAGAAATCGCCAGCCCAATCCCAGCCCTCTGTGATGAGGCTCCCCTCGAACCCAACCAACGTGGAAACTCCATTATTAACCTCTGCTACGAGCGCGTCTCTCTTCGCAACCCCAGCGCCAGATGGGGGAAAATCGCTGGATTTTAAGATTGTGTAGACTGGCTCGCCCATTGCATGGAGCACGTTCTCCCAAGTCGTAGCAACATTTTCTGGATCCTGGAGTGGTTCTCCTGTCAGATTCCTTCGATCGCCAAGAAAAATAAGCCCTTCGTAGCGACGCTCGCCAGGAAGGTAAACCGGGAAATGATAACGATATGCACTCCCATTCAGTCGCGTCATCTCCGTCGTCGATCGCGCTGGTACCCAGTAGATGGGAAGATCCTCGAGCGGATCGCCGCCAAGATTCGCGCTCTGGCCCGGGTCAAAGCACGCGGTAGAGCACATCTCTGGATCAGTGAAAGTGCCATGGTTCACTGGTGTCACAAAAGGATCCCCAAGTATCCCAAAAACTGGTTTCTCCGGGTAGAGCTTCGTACACTGGCCGGGATGAGCCGCACACCACGCATTGTAGTCCGCGTTCCCCTGCTTGAGTGTATCCGCGGCCTGTTGCTGGCTCGTCACACTACCGTCGCCTGTGAAAAGACGAATCTCGGCAGATGTCCATGTGGGCTCGCACGATGTACAGGAACTACTCAGCATGAGCAAGGTTGCCTGCTCGATGGCGAAGAACGCGTCGGTTTGCCCAGCGACCGCATACAGCCCAGCCTCCGCCCCGATATAGGGATTTGTGTCCGTAATGCGACTCTGCGGCCGTTCCGTGAGGATCTTGTTGTCTTCCCCAAGCCACACTTCCTGCACAAATGGGTCTCCTGCCTTCGCTATCACCGCAGGCGCATCGTTCAGTCGCGTGAGTTCTTGCCAGTCCTTGGGTTTCGACGTCCACTCAAACGCTTCAGAAAGGAACTGCCGGCCGTCATAGCCAATCTCCTCAAACGCCAAAACGGGGTACTTCTTCCTATCGATACCGGACTCTGTATAGAAGCCCAGCCCCGTGATAGCTTTGGGCGTCAGATCACGCACGACGTCTCCTCCGAACGGCCAGTCGCTAAACGATTTATACCCACGGATCCGAAGCTGTGACGTGCCGTCGTGGCCGACTACGCCCCACACCGTGTCCCTGAATGCACCGCAACGATCAAAGTGTGCCGCTAAGCCGGCGCACCCATTGCAATCCAGGGCCAAATTATCGCCTCTAGATCTGAGCAGCAGACTGGGGTTAGTTCTATGGGGCGAATTTGGAGGTAAGGCACTACCGATCGTCAAATCGCCATTATTTCCAGGAGTACACTCGAGCTTGTTGAAAACATCAACTAAAGCAGGTTGAAGGGATACGCAAAACGGCGTTGCATGCGCTGACCCGATAAACGCCGCACAAGCCCAGTCGCTATTTGAATCCCAAGAGGCGCAGTAGTCTGCGTATACAAATCCGCATGGATCCGGTTTCAAGTTATTTGAAATGCCCAATGGAGTAAAAAAGACTCCCGACGCTAAGTCTGGGGCTGGCACCACCGGGCCGCCGAAGGCAACTTGGCCACTGCCGTAGATCCCCTGATTGATATAAGCATTTGCCCGGCTTTGGGCATCTGCCGGAGTCGGCGCCATTTCTAGCATGACCGCTCCAACTCCTCCATGCGTGGCTACCACCGTAATCCGGCGGTTCTCTATTTGCTCAGCTGCCCATTCCAATGTGAACTCGCTCCCCATTGATAGCAAGCTTGATGGATAGACCTCAAGCTCAGACTGGATTGGGTTTACAGCGTTGCTACGCATTGAGTCACAAATCTCATCCATCCACTGCTGCGTTAGTATGCAAGCCGCGTCGGATTGTTGGAGATAGGCCAGCATGACGGCCCCACTGCCACCAAGACAGCCAGGGCTGCAGGTTGCATGAGCAACTGCCGGAAGAATAGAAAGCAAGGAGGCCACGACATTCAAGACGCAAAAACTTCTGCACGGCCGTTTCATTTGTCGCCACTCGCTTTCTCCAACAGGATGGCGCTGAATACCTCGCTGTGCATGCCCAATGGACCAGGGGGTAAACCATCGATCGTACCCGTGCGATGAACATGCTCCAGTTGTGCTCGAGCGGCGTCCGCATCGTCTCCACGCATGGTGACCATGCCGGTACCGAATACGAGCAAGAGAAGTGCCTCAGGCTGCTGAAGCTTGTGGCGGATACGACCGACCCTCGCTTCTGCGGCCGCGCGTCCGAAGCTTGGACGATGCGGTTGCGTCGCTATGAAAGTACAATTGCTGATCCCAGTCGCAGGGCCGCCATGATACCGCACAAGGATCGTGCCGTTGCCGGATTCCATGCCTCCGAAGCTGTCGAGTATCTCAGCAACGAGAGGTGATGACTGCAGAACTTGCCGCATGGCCGCGTCCCCACCCGAGGTGAATGCTACGCAGACTTGATCTTGAAGGGCATTAAACTCACTTTTATATACTGCGACGGCCTCTCGAATTGTGATCCCGCTAGCCAGGCATGCGGAAACTCGTGGAATGTCGGCATACTCCGCTGTCAAGGCCTCAACCGACGGTTCCGGCGTAGGAATCTCCCGCAACTCAACGCCACCGATGGTGAGATGGAAGCCGTCGTATTGGCAGGATACGTTCGGTCCAATCACAGGTTGACCCATCACCCACAGTTCGTTGCCCGGGCGAATCGTCACGGTATCAGTGAATGTGGACTCTGGCGGGACTGGCGGCGTGATCATTTCTGCTCCGTTGAGCCCTAGCTCGAAAACCACTGGATCGTCTGAAGCAACCCGTGAGGTAACCTGACCGGGCTTCGGCACTGTCAGGGTTGAACATGAGGTGGCTTCACCCGCCGACATGCAGAGCTTCGAGAAAACGGGGTCGTCGCAAAGCACGAATAACGGGCACATGTATGTGGGGTTGCTCGGCGTGCTGTGCCGCTTGACGCGAAGACTCGTTGACGACCCGGTAATATTAAACATCGTAATGGTGCCGAGGTTCACCATTCCGTTCAATGGGGCCTGGCACATCGGGAACGCGAGGCGAATGCCACCACCGGCGTTGGGATCAGGGTCACTGTCGATCGGGTCTCCGATCACTAGGTTAGCTGTTCCCGGTGCCGTGTAGGACGCCCACCAGCCCGTTAGGTTTCCAATCTCGATCCGAAACTCTGCCGCGCTCAACCCCGCGGACATCACTGCATCTAACTTCGCTATCACGTAGAGTGTTTTGGCTGAAAACGGAGGAACGTTCGCACAGGGCTGTGTGCCTTCGGCATCAGCATAAAGCCCGACGAAGTTTCCGCTGGAAGCGACGCTCGAAAGAGTCAGGCTGAGAAGGGCGGCGACTAAGACCCGCCGCGTCATCGATCGCATCATCGACCCACCTCCCTCTGCAGGTCTCTTCGGGTGCGTACATCGGGAGTCTATGCTGGAGTCAGCGAGGCCGCAAGCGGAAGTACCGAAAACAATCAAAAGACGTTGACGGTGGTCTCAGTTCATCATGCAGATCGTGCATGTCAATACTGCGATGTGAGCGTGGCAGCGTGTCTTGAAGACTCGCCGACCATTTTCGGGCCATGCCGTAAAGTCGTTCCTCGAGCATCACGCTCGTCAAACGCGTTGAGCTTGCCTTGCCCGGCTTTCCGTTTGATGTTATTACGGAATTTCCAACCTGGGGGCCCGGCAATGCAAGACCCAGACAACCTGCAGCAGATCCTCGAGACGCTGGAGATTTCGATTGGCGAGGATTATCCCCACCAAGACCTTGTGCGGCAGCGCGAAGCGCTGCTGGAATTCCTCGGTGCGGTGGGGAAGCGCATCAGCACTCTCAGAAATTCTTACGGATCATCCTACGAAAGACGGCGTGAGCTCATCGGCCCTGTCGATGAGTGGCGGGCGCGTCATGCTCCGCTGTTTCCTAAACCGATTCAGTCCGCAATCGCGGTCATTTGCAAGTCAGCAAGTGCATGTCTCCAGGACCACTTTCTCGAGCAGATCAATTCAGTGGGGGCCAGCGAGTTGATCGCGTTCCACTGGACTGTGCTTCAGCGCTATGAGGAACTGCTACAAAAACGGCTCGCCAAGTCGGAACGAGAGCGGATTGGCCAGGTTGAACATAGGGATGGTCTGGCCGCAACCGCATCGTCTGTTGTCGCAGGTGACGAAGAAACGCCGGATTTCCGTCACAGTAAGGATTACCGCAGCGTGTATCTGAAGGGGCGTCAGTTCGAGCTCTCCTTGAATCAAGCGCGCATTGTAGAAGAGCTCCATAAAGGGCACCTTGCTAAAACTCCCGTAATCAGTGACGCCCACCTACTCGAGCAGCTGAATCTCAAAGCCGACCGACTGCGAGATGTTTTCAAGGGATCCGACGCATGGGGGATCCTCATTGTGCAAGGAAAGAGGAGGGGCACCCGACGACTCAATCTATGAGGTTCAGCACCCTCGCCTCGGGAGGGCGGGGAGCGCCCAGTTTCCCGCTAACGTACCCAGTTATTGCGCGGTTTCCCACTTAGAACCCCACTCCAAGACCCAGATCCTCCCCCTGCTCGCTCGATACCTTTTGCGTGATTATGGCCCGGCAAAAAACCGGGAAGGGCATCAATTAGGGCGCCCGACAGGGGCCCGCTTGAGACCCCCGGGAGGACCTTTTGCCGGGCCACCTCCTCGGGGGTCTCTGTTTGCGCGGGAACAGGCAACAGCTCACAAGACGATTTGCCATCACGCGGCGAGTCGCGGTTGGTCCTCTGAGTGGGGAGGGGCCACTCGAGTATCAGCTCGCGCGCTTGGTGGCTCTGGCGTTCCTGGCGGATCAGGGACAGCTCGCGTCGACAGCGCGGAGTCAGTCGAACACCGGGGCCCGAGAAATCCGCGGGTCCGCTGAGGAGGCTAAAAGCGAACCGCCTGGCGGGTGACTCTCGCACCAGGCGGTTAGTAAAGGAGACACTTCATGCGGAATGTAAACTCTGGCGGCCACAAAGGCAACTCCACTGTGGCCCGTGTCGTCGATGCACTTGGTCGCCATGGGGCGCGCCCGCGGCGCACCTCTTCGGGCTACCTAGCACTTTGTCCTGCACACGAGGATCGCGAGCCCAGCCTTTCGATCGGTGAGGGGGACGATGGCCGGGCCCTTATCAAATGTCACGCCGGATGTGAGACTGAGGCAGTTCTTCGCGCGCTGGGAATGACGCTTAGTTAGCGACCTATTCATGCGGCCCGCTCGAGATGAAGGTGGGCTACGTCCACAGCGTCACCATGCCCGCAGGGGGTCTGCAGCAGCACTCCCAGGCTGTACCGTGGCAGCGTATGCGGAGGCCAAGAGACTCCCCGTCGGGTTTCTTCAAAAGCTGGGCCTCAGAGATAGCAAGTTCCGTGGACAGCAAGCAATTCGGATCCCCTACCTCAACGCCAATGGCGAAGAGATCGCGGTTAGATTCCGCATGAGCGTGGGGAAGGCAGAGCCACAGGCCGGTAAGTTTCGCTGGAAATCGGGCACAAAGGTCTGCCTCTACGGGCTGTCACTCTTGCATCTTGCCCGGGAGAAGCAGCAAGTCACATTGGTTGAGGGTGAGTCGGATTCGCATACCCTGTGGCTCAACGGCGTTCCTGCGCTGGGTATCCCGGGCGCAGGCACTTGGCGAGAGGAATGGGGGGAACATCTCGATGGCATCGTCGTCATCTACGTCGTTCTCGAATCCGATCGCGGTGGCGATCTCGTTGAACGATGGCTGACGACCTCGTGCATCCGTGATCGAGTTCGCCTGGTCCGGCTGAAGAATGCAAAGGATCCGTCGGAGTTGTTCCTGCAGAGCCCAAGCGGATTCCATGACGCATGGCGAGCAGCTCTCGAGGCCGCCGTGCCGTGGTCCGAGCATGCTCGACTGCAACAGACAGAGCGCGAGCGCGAAGCGTGGCAGCAGTGCGCCGAGCTCGCGCACGTGCGCGACATCTTGAACCAGTTTGCCGGCGCGCTGCATGGCGCTGGAGTGGTCGGTGAGGCGAGGGCGGCCAAGCTGTTGTATCTTTGTCTCACAAGCCGCCTGTTAGAAAAACCGGTGTCGGCCGCCATCAAGGGACCCTCGTCGGCCGGCAAGTCGTTCTTGATGCAGTCAGTCCTGGACTTCTTCCCACCAGCCGCCTATTACGCGCTCTCAGCAATGTCGGAAAGGGCGCTGGCATACTCGTCGGAGCCCGTTTCCCATCGACATCTCGTTCTCTTCGAGGCAGCCGGCCTCCAGGGGGACTTCGCCTCGTACCTGATGCGGTCGCTATTGAGCGAAGGCCGGGTCAGGTACGAGACGGTGGAGAAAGGACGTGACGGCCTCAAACCACGTTTGATCGAGCGGCCAGGGCCGACTGGCCTCTTGGTCACTACGACGGCGACCAGGTTGCACCCGGAAAACGAAACGAGGCTGCTGTCAGTCCCTGTAACGGACTCTCGCGAGCAGACCCGGAGTGTGATCTTCCGGCTAGCTGAAGGACGAGATCGGAGCACCGATTACCGACCGTGGCGCGCGCTCCAGGAGTGGCTGGCTGTTGGAGATCGCGAGGTGCTGATCCCATACGCCCGGTGTCTCGCGGATGCCATCCCACCGATTGCCGTGCGCCTCCGACGCGACTTCGAAGCTCTACTGAACTTGATCCGGAGTCACACTCTGCTGCACCGTGCCTCCAGGTCCCGTGACGAGGAGGGGCGAATCCTAGCCACAGTCGAAGATTACTCCGCAGTCCGCGAGCTTGTTTCGGACCTCATGGCGCAGGGAGTCGAAGCTTCCGTGCCGCAGATCATACGCGAGACCGTCGAAGCTGTTCACGATCTCGTTAAAGACCCCGACAATGGTGTGACCGTCACGGCATTGGCGAAAGCCATCAAGATCGACAAGTCCGCGGCATGGCGACGCGTGCGTGACGCGATCGATAGGGGCTACCTTCAGAACCAGGAGGGACGAAAGGGCCGCCCAGCTCGTCTGATTCCTGGGGAGCCGATGCCCGAGGAAATCTCCATCCTGCCAAGCGTCGAGGCCTTGGGCGAGCCGGGTTGCAGGGTTGTGGGCAGTTCTGGGGGGAATGTCACTCTGTGGCACGAGGCATTTGAAGAACGTCTGGGGATGCTCCTGTCTGACGGCATACCAGAGGAGGATGCGCGGCGCCTCGCCATGGAGTCGGCCCAACTGGCGGCAGGCAGGCAGGAAAACCGTCTTGACGGCTTGACGTAATTACGGCATTCTCCCTCGCACCTACTTTGGGGGGCGCGGAACCTGTCAACGTGAATGAGACGCTTCGCTCGTGAATTTACAGTACGACCTCGACCAGTTCCGGCACCCTGATTTCGGGGGTACTCGGATGTATCCCCGGGTCGAATGCGTTCGTCCTGGGGCGATTGTGAGCGTCGATTTTGATCGTCGGACCGGGGACCGGCTCCGAAGTCACGATTCGCGGCTTGTTGATCCATACCTCCTTCGGCGGCAGCGCCGGCCTGGGCACCCCGTGCGTGAAGCGTTCTGGATGTGCGGCGTGCGCCAGCACGAGCACCTCGGCCCGCTTGATGGTCTTTTCCTCCGCGAGTCCATAGTGCACGTCGTACGGCGTCAGCAGCCCGAGCGCCGTGTGGTGGTGCTCGGTGTTGTACCAGGGGAAGAAATCACCGCAGTGGGCGCGTGCGTCCTGGATCGCGCCGAAGCGATCCGGGAAGTCCGGCCGGTACTTGAGC
>CAZMNW010000030.1:0-13731 GCA_964567755.1 uncultured bacterium | reverse complement strand
TGCAAGCCACAACCGCACGATCTCCTTCGTCTCCACCATCGGCACCTCGCGGAACGGCATCGATACCTCCAGCGGACGGCCGGAATGGCCGCCGCCGGGAGCGTCGCAGACACGCCCTCGCTACGCCGTCGGCAGGGGGGGGAAAGGTCCTGAAAAACTTCAGCTCAAAGGGGGGAAAGGTCGTGAAAATCTCTGTCTGGAGGGGTCCGTAGCATCTGAAAACTGACAACTCGATACGCCCACACCTTGCAGGCCCTCTGTGCTCGCTGCGAAAAAGAAGACGCCGCCCCGCGGACAGGACGGCGTCGTTCGTTCGATCGTGCTGCGCAAAAATCCTAACGATAGTAGCCCTTGAGCGTCCCCCAGGGGGTGTTTTGCACCGGCACGGAGTCGCAGTGCGGCACACCGGCACCGCCGTTGTTGAAACCATCCAGAGCGTCGGTCAGCGGGCTCGCCGCGGCTGGCTCGAGGAATCCCGCGCCGACAGGTGGAACCACGAGTGCACCGACCAGCGCGTCCGCATCGGCGATGAGCGTCCCCGGTGTCAACGCGCCGCTAGCCACGTTCAGCTTCGCCGCGATCAGTTGATGCGACAGAAAAATGAGGCCATTTCCCTCCGCTGGCGTGTTCAATATGTCGAGGAGCTGTGCTTGTGTGTACACCACAGTTCCCAACGTCAGGCTGTTCGTTGGCCAGGCCTCGGCATGGTTCTTCCAGAAACCCTGGGTGAGGACGCAGCCAACGTCGTCCGGGAGAGTGGTCACGAACAGCGAGCTGGAGTATTCACTCACCACGGAGCCGCCATACCCGGCGTACGCACGGACCACGTACTCCGTCGCCTCGGTCAATTCTCCGAGGTACCCACTGTAGATGCCGGTTTCGTCGAACAAGTCGCCGAGCTCGACGTGGATGCTGGCATTCGGTCCGAGGGCATAGCTCGACGACGGGCCCACGGTGAGTGTGGGAACGCCGGAGAATTCGCAGTGGGCGATGGCGGCGTGGCCAGCAACGGGCCAGCCTGCGAGGGCATCGTAGTCGACACGGGTCATCCATTCGACCACGAATCCTTCGGCCGCCCCACTGGCTCCGGCCGTGACCTCGAGGACGATCGAGGCGCGGTCTGCGCGGACCATGGCAAGGGATGGTGCGTCGTACTGCGCGGCGACCAGCGTCGGCACCGCGAGCATAAGCAGGACGATGGTGACTGCCCGGCGTCCGAGGAGTAGTTTTTGGCGGGGCAGGATTTGGAAGCACGTCATGTCAGACCTGTCCTCTACGTTGAATGCTTAGGTGCTGAGATTTCGTTCAGTGCTTCCGATCCGCGGGTACCCTAATACCCACGGCCGGGGTCCGAGCTCGGGCCATACCCGATCGCTTTTGTTCTGGTTCAGACCTCCTCGGGAAGATGATCCCACCGGGTGGTCATGGAGTGGCGTAGAACCAGCGGACCTTGGGTAGAGATCTGTCCTTCCTGGCACCGCTAGATTTCGAGCACATGCTGGCCCTCCAGATGTCCCCCTGTCAAGCATTCAGTCTCGGAGCACCACGAATTTGCGCGTCGAGTGGGCATCGGACGTAAGCAGGTGGATGAAGTAGAGCCCGCTCGCCACCTCGGTTCCCGTCCCATCGTGGCGATCCCAGGTGAGGAGCGACTCGCCTGCACCGGCAGCGCCATCGTGAAGCGCATAGAGTAAGCGACCGCGCACGTCGTAGGCACCGACGTGGAGCCGTGAGGTCGGCGCCGACAGGTGGTAGCGAACATGGAGCGACCCATCGGCAGTGGGCGTGTACACCGCCTCGATCGCCGTCGAGCGCGCCAGGCCCCCGAGCACCTGGATCGCCGGCATCGCGAAGCGCTGACCATCGGCGAGCAATGTCAGCCGGTACCACCAACCCTCGGCATCGCGGGCCTCGGAATCGACGAATTCCGTCGTCCGGGGTGCAAGCGCCTGGATCGTCCGCTGCTCCCATAGGCCATTCTCTGTCGGGGCCCGTTCGATGACGATCCCCTCGATTCCTTGCTCCGCGCTCGCGCCGAGCGACCAGTGCAAGCGCACGGCAGCGCCATCTCGCTGCACGGTGAAAGACTCGAGCACGACCGGCACGCTGTGAGCTCCGGCGAGCGTCGCCGCCAGCGCCAAGGCCACGCGTGTCGACTGCGCGTGCAACAACGTATCCGTGTAGCTCACCCCCATCACGTCGTCGATGCTGTGGATGAAGGGCGACGGAGACGTCGAATCCTCGAAGAAGAAAATCGCCTGGTACCCATGCTCCCAGAACGACTCGTGGTCGCTCCTGCCGAACAGCAACTTGCCCCGAAGCACGCGCAGCCCCGGCACGTAGTTCGCCGCTGCGTCGAAGGTGGCCTGCATCAGCCACTCGCTCTGCGTGTTCGTGATGATGTCGAGGTCGCGCCGATCCCCCGGGGCCAGGTAGCCGAGCATGTCGAAGTTGACCATACCGACGATGTTCTCGCCGTACCGATCAGCCTCCGCCGCGAATGCCTCGCTGCCAATCAGTCCCCATTCCTCGGCACCGAAGGCGACGATGCGCACGGTGGAGGCCAGCGGTCGCGTCGCCAGCAAACGCGCCACCTCGAGCAACGTCGATGTCCCCGATGCATTGTCGTCAGCGCCAGGTTCGTAGTCGGAGCCGGGCGTGACCGAATCGTAATGCCCGCCGAAGATGTAGACATCTTGCGGATTCACCCGACCGGGCAGCGTCGCCACGACGTTGCCCGCGAACATCGACGTCCACGGGCGGATCTCCACCTGTTCGATCCCGAAGCCGCGGAAACGCGCCGCCAGCCATTCCGCCGCCAATTGCCCGCCGGCTTTGGCGGCGTTGCGCGTGCCGAATGCTTCGAGCTCGAAGACGTTGGCGCTCAGAGATTCCGCGGACACCTGTGCCACCAGCCCCGCGATGTCCGGCACCGCAGCGAGCATCGGCTGCTGCCGCGGTTTCAACACGGTGCGGGGCAAACGCATCGGTCGCGGGAAGAGCTTGCGGAACTCGTGCCCCAAGAACGGTGGTGCGTCTCCGGCAGGCACGGCGACCACGACCACATCGGCCACGCGTGCCAGGCGCCGGCAGCGAGCCGGGAGTGCGGCAAGTCGCGGCGAATCGGCCGAAACTATATAGTGCTCCGACCCAGCGACCCGCGGATCCAGAAGGTGCGCAACCGCCCCCCGAAGCTCGGCGGCAGCCGGGACATTGGCGCCGCCGAAGACGAAGCAAGCATCCGGCAGCCTGGTGGCCACGATGTGCCCGGCTTCGAGAAGCGCCCCGACAACTGCGTCAGAGCCGTCCTCCACCACGTAGAGCGACTGCGACCGCGCGATCGAGACCCCCAGGGCGATCAGAATAGCTGCCAGACGGACTCGTTCCTCGACGCGCTCGAGTGCACGCAAGATCGTCTCCTTGGGCTGTTGCGAGGACGGCCGACTGTACTCAAATAGGTGCAGCGCGATTGCGCAAGGGGAAATCGAGATTTTCCGCCGTCGTTTGGGATGGAGCGGAGCGGGAGGACGCTGCGGCTTCCGTCGCGGCGGGTGCGCCACGCACCTTTGGTGATGCGACTTCAGGCGGCTCGAAACTGCTGCCAGAGTCGGGCAAAGCGGCTCTCGTAGACCAAATCGAAAACGTCCATCTTGTCCGGGAAGAGCTCCTGGCATCGCCGCCGCAGCTCGATCCGATGGATGTCCACGTCTACGCGCGGCATGTCAGTCGCCACGATCAGGAACGAAACGCGGTCGGCCAAGCGCCGCAGCTCCTGCAACGCGGCTTCCTCGCGGTGCAAGGCGTCCGCCTCGCCAGATGCGTTCTCGGGGATGGCGGATGGCATGCGTGGCTCGAGTGCGGCCCCACAACGACAGCGGGCATCCGTGTCCGGGAGCAGGATGCATGCGTACGAGCGACCGCACTCCCGGCAGGTCACCAGGAATTCCATGCTGTCTCCACTTGCAACTGCGGTGCCTGGCCGATCTCGCGCGTGTGGAAGTCCATCAGGACGTCTGGTCGAGGGCGGCGTGGAGCAGCCGATCCAACTCGCCGGGGTGCGCTTGGCCACGCGTCTTTTTCATGATCTCGCCGACGAAGAATCCGAACACCTTGGTCTTGCCACCGCGGTACTTCGCCACCTCCGCCGGATTCGCGGCCAGAAGCTCGTCGACGAGTCGTTGCAACGTCGCAGTGTCGCCGATCTGTTGCATGCCGCGTTTGTCGACGATCACAGCCGGAGCGTCTCCAGTTTCGGCCATCGCGGCGAAGACTTCCTTGGCCATCTTCCCCGAGATCCGCCCCGTCTCGATCATGCGCACCAGCTCGCCGAGCGACTCCGCGCGCACGGGGGACTGTTGGATCTCCGCACCGTGCGCCCGCAGCAATCCCAGCAACTCTGTCTGCACCCAGTTCGCCACCTTCTTCGGTTCCTGCGCCACGACGACTGCGCTCTCGTAGTAGTCGGCGAGTGCGCGCGTCGCCGTCAACACCTCGGCATCGTAAGCGCCGAGCGCGTATTGACGCACGAAGCGCTCTTGCTTGGCATCGGGGAGCTCCGGCAACGCGTCGCGGATCCGCGCAATCCAGGCATCGTCGAGGACGAGCGGCAGTAAATCGGGCTCGGGAAAGTAGCGGTAATCGTGTGCCTCCTCCTTCGAGCGCAACACCCGTGTCTCCTGCTTTTCGGGATCCCAAAGACGCGTTTCCTGCCGCACGCGCCCCCCCTGGTCGAGCACCGCCGTCTGCCGGGCAATTTCGAAGTGCAGCGCCGCTTCGACACCACGAAAAGAATTCAAATTCTTGATCTCGACCTTGACACCGAGGGCTTCTTGCCCTGCCGGACGCACCGACACGTTGGCATCGCAACGTAGACTGCCCTCCTCCATGTTGCCGTCGCAGATCTCCAGATAGACGAGGATCTGGCGCAGCTTGGTGAGATAGGCGTGCGCTTGCGCGGGGGTGCGGAGATCCGGCTCGCTCACGATCTCGATGAGCGGCGTGCCTGTGCGGTTGAGATCCACGAGACTCGCGCCGGGATCCTGGTCGTGCAAGGTCTTGCCCGCGTCCTCTTCCATGTGGATGCGATGGATGCGCAACGTGTGTTCCTGGCCCTCCACGTCGACATGCAAGAAGCCCGCTTCGCACAACGGCTCGTCGAACTGCGAGATCTGATAGCCCTTGGGCAGATCCGGATAGAAGTAGTTCTTGCGCGCGAAACGGCTCGTGGGTCGAATGCGACAATGGGTCGCCAACCCCATGCGCACCGCGAACTCCACCGCCTTCTCGTTGAGCACGGGCAGCACGCCGGGGAAGCCGGCGCAGACCGGGCAAATTTGCGTGTTCGCGGCGGCCCCGAAGCGCGTGCTGCAGCCGCAAAAGATCTTGCTCGCCGTCTGCAGTTGCGCGTGCACCTCGAGACCAATGACCGCTTCGAAGCCCACGATTCAGCCTTCCTCTCGCACCCGCCGCGCACCGAGGCGCTCGAAACATGCGAGGCTCTCGAGCCAGGCGGCGGCGCGCAGGAGCCGCGTCTCCCCGAGCGCCGGGGCCATGAGCTGCACGCCGAGCGGCAAGCCGTCGGCCATGCCGGATGGCAAGGTAATGGCCGGCAGGCCGGCCAGATTCGCGGGAACGGTGAAGATGTCGGAGAGGTACATCTGCAACGGATCGCTCTGTTTTTCGCCGAGGCGAAAAGGTGGCGTCGGTGACGTCGGCATCAGGATCACGTCGCAATGGTCGAACGCGGCGTCGAAATCGCGCCGGATCAGTGTCCGCACCTTCTGTGCCCGCGAGTAATAGGCATCGTAGTATCCGGACGAGAGCACGAACGTGCCGAGGAGAATGCGCCGCTTCACCTCGTCACCGAAGCCATCGTGGCGGCTGTGTTCGAAGAGCGCGGCCACGTCGCGTGCGCCGGCGCTGCGGCGCGTGTAACGCACGCCATCGAAGCGCGCCAGATTCGCCGAAGCTTCGGCCGTGGCCACGACGTAATACGCCGCGATGGCGAAGGGCGCGTGCGGCAAGTCGATGTCGACGATGGTGGCGCCTGCATCGCGCCAGCGAGCGAGGAGACGCTCGAAGTTGTCGCGTACGCTCGCCTCGACGCCTTCGCCCACGAACGCGCGTGGGACGCCCACCCGCAACGGCAGCACTTGCGCACCGGGTGGCAGCGCCTCCACAGCCGGCGCGGACAGCGAGGTCGAGTCACGCGCGTCGTGCCCCGAAATGGCATGCAGCACCAGGCTCGTATCGTGCACCGTCTTGGTGAGCGGCCCGACCTGGTCGAGCGAGCTGGCGAAGGCCACGAGGCCGTAGCGCGACACGCGCCCGTATGTAGGCTTCATTCCCACGACACCGCAGAACGCGGCCGGCTGCCGAATGGAGCCGCCGGTGTCGGAACCCAGGGCGAAGCTGGCGAAGTCGGATGCCACCGCCGCGGCCGAGCCGCCACTCGAACCTCCGGGCACGCGCGACGGATCCCACGGATTGCGTGTCGGTCCGAAGGCGGAGTTCTCCGTCGACGAGCCCATCGCGAACTCGTCCATGTTCGTCTTGCCGAGGAGGATGGCACCGGCAGAATCGAGGCGCTCGATCACCGTGGCATCGTACGGGCTGCAGAAGTTCTCGAGGAGGCGCGAACCACACGTCGTGCGCCCCATGCGCGTGGCGAGAATTTCCTTGGCAACGTAGGGAATGCCCCAGAGCGGCCCGCCCGGCCCCGCCGCTTCCAAGTCGCGTGCGCGTCGACGTGCTTCCTCGGCGAACACTTGCGTCATGCAGCCAATGTTGCTGTCCAGTCGCGCGATGCGTTCGAGGCACGCCTCGACAAGCGCCGATGGTGTGAGCTCCCGACGCCGGAGGCCTTCCGCCTGCTCGGCAACGCTCCGCAGCGCCGGCTGCATTAAGTGCTCTCCTCGTCGCCGACGAAACGCGGCACGCGGAAGAATCCGGCATGTGCGTCGGGCGCGTTGCGCAACATCTCGTCGCGCGGCAGGGACGGCCGAGCTTCATCCGCTCGCAATCCCTGCCGGTCGGCGAGCACATGCGACGTCGGCGGCACGCCGTCCACGTCCAACGCCTCGAGCTGCTGCACGTACTCGAGGATGCGGCTCAGCTGCTGCCGCAGGCGCACACGCTCCTCTGGTGCCAAGCGCAACGCCGCCAGCGTTTCGAGCTTGCGCACGACCTCGTCGTCGATCTCCATCCCGTCTCCCACATCGGCTTTGCCTGAGTCCGTCGGCGCAGGGTAACATACGCTCCGCGCCGAATGGATTGGTCGTGCCCCGCCGGGAGGTCGAGAAACATGTCGCGACTCTTGCCGCCCCTCTTGCTTCTCCTCGTGCTCGTCGCATGCGGTCGGTCCGAGCAAAGCGACGACAAGGGCAACACGGAGACCGCCGCGCCAGCGAAGATGCCATGGGAAGTGCCGAGCGATTTCGAGCCCGTGCCGATCCCAGCCGACAATCCCATGACGCTCGCCAAGGTCGAGCTCGGCCGCAAGCTCTACTTCGACACCCGACTGTCCGGAGACGCCAAGCTGGCGTGCTACTCGTGCCACGTCTGCGAGCACGGCTTGACCGATGGCCGGCCCACCGCGATCGGAGCTTTCGGCAAGGACATCGGTCGCGCTGCGCCGACGATGTGGAACGTCGGCTACCACGATTCGCTGTATTGGGACGGCCGTTCGCCGTCCCTCGAGAAGCAAGCGCTCGCCGCCTTCAAGGGCGGCAACATGGGCGCCAAGCCCGATAGCGTCGTCGGCGCCTTGCAGCACGATCCCGAGTACGCGCGCGCCTTTCAGGAAGTGTTCGCCGGCCCCATGACCGTGGATGCCGTCACGATGGCGCTCGCCGCTTACATGCGCACCATCTTGTGCACCGACACGGCCTACGACCGCCACATCCGTGGCGACAAAACGGCGCTCGGTGCCGCCGCACTGCGCGGCAAGGATCTCTTCTACGACAAGGCCAGCTGCGGTGCTTGCCACTTGGGCAACCTATTCACCGATCTTGCCTATCACAACGTCGGGATCGGTCTCGGCAAGCCCAATCCCGATCCAGGTCGTTTCAAGGTGACCCAGAGCCCGCGTGACACTGGCGCCTTCAAGTCCCCGACCTTGCGCGACGTGACGCAGTCCGCGCCCTACTTCCACGACGGCAGTGCCGCGACGCTGGAAGAAGCCGTGGACATCATGGCCCGCGGTGGCATCGCCAACCCGCATCTCGATCCGCTGCTCGAGGATCGCAAGCTCACGCCCGAGGAAAAAAGCGACCTGATCGAGTTCCTGAAAGCGCTCGACTGCCCCTGCGACCCAGAGGCCCTGTCGCTCGCCCCGCGCTGACCGCGCTTGCGAGTACGAGAAGTATCATCAGCGTTCACAGAATCGACAAAGATCGCTCTTCACGCGCCCACAATAAGGACGCATGACTGCGACGATCGAACATGGCCTAACTGCCAGAGGCTCGCAACTTCGTTTTCCTGGCGAAGCAAGTTTCTCTGCGACGACTTGGCACAATCGATGCCGGATTCGCCACACCTCGGCTCGCTCTCCCGGAAATTGCTGCCGAATGAACGGCCTGAGTTGGTCGACGCATGCGTTGGACATGCTGGCGGAGCGTCGGGTCGAGCTGGCATGGGTCGAGCAAGCCGTCCAGGAGCCCGACAAGCAATGGACGGGCCCAGATGGTAATATCCACCTAGGTAGGACGATCCCCGAGCGCGCGAATCGCGTCCTCCACGTGATCGTCAACCCGAGAAGTCAACGCATCGTCACGTTGTTCTTCGATCGCCGCTCGCAACGACGAACGCAGGAGAAATGATGCGGCTCCGAATCGATAGAGAAAACGACGCCCTCTACCTGCGCCTCGACGAAAGCACCGTGACCGAGTCGGAAGAAGTTCAACCCGGTATCCTTCTCGATTACGACGAGCAGGGACGCGTCATCGGCATCGAGATCTTGGATCTGAGCACCAGGGCCGCCCCGGGAACCCTGGGAGTGGTTCAGGTCGAGACGCTCTGAACACCCGCCCTCGCGCTTCACACCTTGACGCCGACCCACAGACCATCACCCACGGGCACGATGATGCTCTGCATGCCGGGATGCGCCGCCAGATGATCGTTGAAATCGCGAATTGCCGCGACTTCGCGATCGGTGGGCTGGACGTCGAAGAGCTGACCGAATGCGAAGGCATTGTCCACCATGATGAGGCCGCCTGGACGGACGATGCGCATGCTTTCCTCGAGATAGAGCTTGTAGCCGGACTTGTCGGCGTCGAGAAACGCCGCATCGGCGGAGTGGCGTGCGAGACCCGGCAAGACATCGGCGGCATTGCCTCGTAAAACATGTACACGTCCAGCCACGTCACTGCGTGCGATCCACTCCTCGGCGAATTCGGCATTGCGTGTTTCGAGCTCGATGGTCCTGAGGCGCCCCTCGGGCCCGAGGGCCCGCGCCATGACAATGGCGGAGTAACCGGCGAGCGTCCCGACCTCGATCACCTCGCGCGCCCGGCTCGCCCGCAACAGGATCTGCATGAAGCTTCCCTGTTCGGGGGAGATCCAGATGGCGGGAATTCCGGCGGCCCTGGCTGCTGTTTTGAGGTCGAGGAGGAATGCATCTTCCTGCCGCGTGCGTGCCGACAAGTAGCGGAAATGTTCCGCAGTGACCAACGTTGGGTTCTCCGACACACGGCCCTCCTGGATGCTCGATTCATGCGGGCGATCTGGGCGCAACTTACGGCATTGTACTCCACGACAGGTGCACTGCCGCGGTTATGCTAAGGTACCGAGCCACCGCACAGACGCCGCAGACCCGAGGGAGCGAGACCTGCATGTGGAAGACGAGCGAAGGCAGCACCGGGCGGCTCCTCGAGCTCTGCTCCTGGTACTTCTTCTTGTACGTGCTGACCGGCGTCGCGGTGAAGTATTTCCTTGGTCGCAGTGACGCCGGCTTCCCCGGCATGAACGGCCTCGAGTACCTCGTCTACAGCACCATCAGTGGCGCCGGTGTGGCGCTGGGGGTCGTGCTGCTCCGCCAATGGTACCGGCTCGAATCGCGCCAGCATGTGCGCGTCGGCGCGCGCCGCGTGCCCGCCGAGCTCCTCTACATCGTGCCTTCGGGCATCTGCACCGGCGTCGTGATCCCGACCACGACCCTCATGTACACCTTGCCCATCTCGGTGCTCGTCGCCATGGTGATCATGCGCGGGGCCATCATCGTGGTGTCGCGCCTCGTGGACAGCATCCAGATTCGCCAGGGCCTGCTGCACAAGAAAGTTTACGCCGAAGAGAACTGGGGTGTGTTCTTCGCCATGCTGGCGGTCGGCGCCAAGCTGTTCTGGACGCCGTCGCTGGTGAACCCGGTGGCGGAGTGGTTGCAGGGCCTCGGAATCGATGCCGCCGCCGGCATGCAGCTCGACGTCAACGGTCGCGACAACTTCGAGTTCTTGCGCTCGAAACCGGCGATGGTCATTCTCGGCAGCTACATCCTCGCCTATGCCATTCGCATCTACATCATGAACTACTACAAGAACACGCGCGCCAAGGACCAGAAGCTGGACAACAAGGCGTTCTTCGCCATCGAACAAATCGCAGCTTTCGGCACCATGGTGATCGCGGCAGCGGTGCTGCTGGCGGTACCCGCACCAGGGGTGAAACAGATCCAGATGTTCCAGGATGCCGTCGCGAAGCCACATCCCCAATGGAGTGCGGCGCTCGTTTCCGGGCTCCCATTCGGGATCCTGTCCTTTTTCTCCGTCTTCATCTTCATGTTCAAGGGCCGCACCGCGACCTTCGCCGGGCTGGTGAACCGGCTCACATCGCTCGTGGCCGGTACGACCGCCACGCTCCTCTTCCATTGGGTCTGGGGCGGACCATTCCCGGCCGCAGACGATTGGCTCGCGCTTTTCTTCATCTTCGTCGCCATCGGTTTCCTCACCCAGGCCGAGCGCAAGCGCCGCACCGAGCTTGCTTCCCTCGCCGGCGCGTCCAGCCGCGCTGCCACGTCGAGGTGAGACTCCGCGCTCGCAGCGCGATCGGACACGGCGTATAATCCTTGCCGACGTGCGCGGGATCCTCCACTCCTACTCCTGCGACAGCTCCCGCCACCAAAGCTTGTTCTCGGATTGGAGAGCATCCGCTTTCCATGCTTGGGGGGGAGAACATGCAACGACATTGGGGATTTGTTTGTTCGAGTTTGGCGAGCTTGTCGCTATTCGCAGGACTCGTCCTCGCGCGCCCGCAGGATCCAGCCCACGAAATCGTCGAGCCAGAAGCCGAAGTCGATGTCGTCGGCGACGTGGACGGCACGAGCCCGGCACCGCAGAAGGCGCTGCAGGACACGACATGGATCGCCGATTGGTCGTTCGATACCGGCGCCCCATGCGACGAGACCGACTGGGAACATGTGGATGGCTACATCCTGAACGACGGCATCTCCTACTGGCACATCGAGACAGAGTTCACGACGACGACGGGGATGGCGGGCAATTCCCTCGCTGTCGGTTACCACGACAACGCCTGCTGCGCCGGCGCCGACGGCTACGCCAACGATTGGTACCAGGGGATCCGGGCCGAATACACCGGCGCCGCGACCGTGTCGCTCGACTTCATTGTCGACAGCGAAGCCGGCTTCGACTTCCTGCAGATCGAGTCCGATTCCGCCTGCGCCTCGTTCGCGCGTGTCGACTTCGACACGCGCCCGAGCCAGGTGGCAGCCTCGTACCGTGAGCTCGAAGCGCTGGCCGACGGTTCGCTCACGAACGGCGAATGGAACAGCCATGCGCTGACCGATCACGGCCCCAGCACCCACTGCGTCTACATCGCCTTCTTCTCAGACGGCGGCTTCAGCCCGTGCGACGGCGAGCAGCCGAGCAGCATCGGCGAAGGCGCGGTCGTCGACAACATCGTGATCGTCGACGGATTGGGCGGCCGGACGGAGGATTTCGAAGACGGTTTGTTGGACGACTTGGGCCCGGGAGCCGCGGCGCTGAACATCCAGGACAGCGCACCCTTCGGGACTTGGGCCCGCCTCTTTCCCCACGTGACCGATAACGATGCCTGTACCGAGAACAGGACGTGCGCCTGGTTGTGGACCGACGACACCACGCCGACACTGTTCAACGATCCGAGCATGTCATTCGGGCCCGGCGGCTACGTCATCCGCAACTGGCTCGACGACCGGATCTCGAGCCCGTGGGTGAGTTTGGCGAGCACGCCTGCGGCCGCCGGCACCGTCATCCAGTTCCGGCGATTCCCGGGGAACTTCTTCAGCCAGAGCCGCATCGTGCAGAGCTGGTCGGTGCGTGGACGCGACAACATCTGTCTCCGCAACTGGGGACACGTGTCCCAACACAACTCGCTGTCGTTATTCGCCTGGCAGACGCTGACGTTCGACATGACGCCATGGTTCGATCCTGCCGTGGAGGACATTCAGATCCGTCATCGGGTGACGGACTGGCAGTCCATCGCCGGCGCCGGGCCGCCGGTGCCTTTCCGACCCGGTCCTGGACCGTACCTGGATCGCACGCGCATCGGACGTCGGATCCTCTCCGGCCCGGTAATCAGCGAAGGCATCGACGCGCGGTCGCAAGCGCAGGACGCATTTTCGGGCGTCGACGACAGCGGCGTCCACGTCGGTCCAAAGTTCGAGCCCACGACCGACCGCTTCGGCACTGCGCCGTTCTCCAGGGGCGCCGAGCTCGGCATCGGCAGGAGCAGCCCGCACTTGTTGATCGGTGACTCGATCACGGTCTCGGTGCAGGGTGTGCGGCCGGGTGGCAAGGTCGTGACGTCCGTCACCTGGAGCGGCGCCATCATCTCTGGGCCACACGTGGGCAAGGCTCCGGCCCCGCATGCAGTCGGAGCGAATGGTTTCTTCACACTGAACGCCGACAGCGTGCGCAGCAGCTCCGGGGTCGTCCTGGCGGGCTTCTACCTGCTCGACCTCGACGACACCTACTTCCGTGGCGGCGACGTGCTGGTTTACTTCTGGGCCGCGACCGACAATGGTGGCGGTTTCACGTCCGATCCGCTGGGTCTCGCCGCTCCGCCGGCCAGCGTGGCGGATGCACAAACAGCCACGGGCGGTATGCTCGAGGTTAGCGCCCTGCCGAAGATCAACTGGGCTGCCTCATACCTGGCGGATATCGCGGCGCATGCGACGGGCGACATCGCGCCGACCCCGGCGCAGCTCGCCGCCTCGTCGCAACAGAACTGCATCCTGTACGTGCAGAACATCAACTCCAGACGGCGTAGCGGTGACGTCAACCGCACGTCGTTCATGTGGGCACTGGATCGGCTGGGGTTCCGGGGTCAATACGATACCTACGACCACACCGGAATGGGAAACACCAACAACCAGATTGGAGGGCGTGCGACGCTGCAGCAAGCGCAAGGCTACAACCTGATCGTCTACGACAACGGGAACGGCACACCTGGCCGGCCGCTCTTGCCCAACGGCATCAATATCGATTCCGAAAAGATCGATCAGGCCACGTGGTTCCGCAACTGGCTAAACCAGGCCGCGGCTTCCCAAGCCGGGTTCGCGACGCTGTGGATGATCGGATCCAATACGACCGAAGAGCGCGCTTATGTCGGTTTTCAGGACCTTTCCCCCCGGGTTTTTCAGAAGCTTTCCCCCCCTGGTTCCCGGTGGCGTAGCGCGCTGAGCTTGTCCTACCTCCTGTCCGGTTGTCCAGTCAGCTGATCATGTTTTCTTCGATTCCGTGGTCG
>CAZMNW010000029.1:0-67291 GCA_964567755.1 uncultured bacterium | reverse complement strand
GCTGGTGACGTCATTCCCGAGCGGCATTGAGCCGATGCGCCCGCACGCCCGTGACCTCCGTCTCAGCGGACGCTCCTCGCGCGCGCTCCTGCGCGCTCGATCGCTCGGCACGAGCGCTGCTCGGGCATCCTGCCCTCGCGGACGCGCTCGTGACGCCGCCGAGACGGAGGTCACGGGCGTGCGGGGGATCAGCGACGCAGAAGTGACTTGGCGATGCCCGCGATGAAGGGGAGCGGGTCGCGAATGGACCACGGCACGCGCAAGGGTACGAGCGGGAGTGGGTCGTCGTGCAGACCGGACTTGGACATCGGAAACGTGCGCGAGAGCTGGCACTGCGCCTGCTGCACCGGCATGTCGATGCCGGCCAGACTCGCGTACCAGAGTGCAGGGAAGTCGACACCGTCGTCGGCGGCCAGGACCCAACTGCTGCCGGGGATCGTGCCGGCGGCTTGCAGGTCGACGCGCCCGAAGCGATCCGGAGCCCAAATGAGGCGTGCGAAACCACGCACCCCGCGCGCGCGTAACCACTCCAAGCTGCTGGCCAGCATGTCCGCACCTTCGACGCTGGTGACGAGCACGCGTGGGGGCACGTCTGCGACCCAGGCGAGAACGCACGATCCCGTGCAGCGCCCGGCCGCATCGAGGACAACCTGCACTTCGAACGCGGGCTCGCCGCGCAGCACCGTGCGGCGCAACGCCTTCTCGGTGCGGAAATCTTCGGCTTCATAACCGTGCAAGTCGAGCGGTTCCACATGCGTGAGCGTGTAGTGCGGCCGCAGCAGCGCCTGATTGTCGCGGATGAGGTCGCGACTGCGGCGCGAACAGGGGACGAGCAGAGGACGTGGTTCGAGGTACGCCACCAACTCGAGCAAGCGTCCACTCCAGGCGAGTGGTTGTGCGTCCAGGTCCGGCAAATGGTGTCGTCGTGCACCGCGCGCCCAAATTGCGGGTTCGAAGCGGCTCGATGCCAACAGGTGCAACGGCGTTCCCCGCCGCCGCAGGCTCCATACCGCCACCAGCGACGCGGGGCGGGGATCGACGAGCACCAGAGGATGTGCGAAGGTTGCTTCCTCGCGGCACGGCTCGGCCGTAGTTTCGACCCGCGTCGCAGCGAGCGGCTCGCGACGCGCATCGGTGCCCACGCCAGTCGTGTGGTGTGTTGCGTGGATGGATCCGTCCCCATCCGTCGCGATCATTTCGCCCGCAGCGCTCCGCCCGCTCTCCGGCACGAGGCCTCCAGACGCCGTGCGCCGGGTCGCGCGGCGCGACCCGACTCATGCGGCACGAACCGGGCAGCAGGGAGCGTGCCGGGCGGCCGGCGGAGGCAAGTGGATGACCCACCGCGGCGGCTATGCGAGCGCCTGCATCACCGGCGCATCGTCGGGAATCGGCGCGGCCTTCGCGCGCGCGCTAGCAGGACCGGGTGTGCAGCTCGAGCTCGTGGCACGTGACGAGGCGCGGCTCGAGACGCTGGCGACCACGCTCGCGCGCGAGGCCGGCGCGATCTGCAGGGTCCAGGCGTGCGATTTGGCGCACCCCGAAGCGGTCGAAGAGTTGGCGCGACGGCTCGAAGCCGAACCCCCGGCGTTGTTGGTCAACAATGCCGCCCTGGGTTACTACGGCGGATTCGCCGCGGCCGACGCCGCGTCCCAATTGACCATGGTCGATCTCAACGTGCGCGCATTGGTAGCTTTGTCGCATGCGTATCTGCGCGGTGCGCTGCAGCGTGGATCCGGTGCGCTGCTCCTGGTCGCATCGGCTGCAGGGACCATTCCGGTGCCGTACAGCGCCGTGTACGCCGCGAGCAAGAGCTTCGTCCTGCACTTTGGCGAAGCTCTGTGGGAAGAGTCTCGCCAGTCCCCCGTGCGTGTGCTCACGCTGTGTCCGGGTTTCACCGCGACGCGATTCGCCGCGCGCGCGGGAGGCTCGGTCCGCTTGCGCTGGGGCGAAGCCGTCCCGCCGGAGATCCCGGTGGCGTTGGCGCTCGCCGCGTTGCGCGGCAATGCGGCCACGGTCGTGCAGGGGCAAGGCAATCGTGTCATCGTCCAGGTCGGACGCATGCTGCCGCGACGCCTGCTGTTGGTGCAGCTGGGGCGCTGGATGCGCCGGCGCCTGGATGCACAGGCGACAACGGCTGCGCCGCGTTGACAGCGTTTGCACGATTTGCTAGCTTGCCTCGGCTCTTCGTCGATGCATGGATCGGGGACGTAGTTCAGCCTGGTTAGAACGCCGGCCTGTCAAGCCGGAGGTCGCGGGTTCGATCCCCGTCGTCCCCGCCATCCACACTCCCGCGGCGCCGTCCTCGATCGCTGCGATTCCACGATCACAATGTTCCAGCGCCTGGCTGGCGCGGCAAGCTCATTCGAGGCGTCGGAGCAGCAGCAGGGTGCGATCGTCGGGGGCGCCATTGCCGTCGAGGAAGCTGTCGACGCGTGCGAAAATCTCCTGCGGGATTTCCTCGATCGGGCGATCCTGCAGCGAGGCCAGGATCGACGGCACCGATTCGTGATCCCCAAACATGTCTGGCTGCGCATCCTCGCGTACGATGTGCGCTTCAGGAATGCCATCGCTCCAGGCCGCCAGCAAGCCGCCAGGAGGAATCTCCGCCGACCCGGTTTCGAACTCGGCACCCGGAAGCAGACCCACAGGGGGGCCAGTCGAAGCCAGATGCTGCACGCTGCCATTCGGCACCACGATGACGGGAGGCTCGTGCCCGGCGTTGACGTAGTGCAGGTGATGGCGTTTCGCATCGAGGATGCCGAAGAACATGGTGCAATAACTCATGGCGTCGGTGGAGCGATACATCTGCGCGTCCAAGCGTTTGACGAGATCGAGTGGATCCATGCACAGCTCGGCGAGCGACCGCACGCCCGCGAGCACATTGGCCATGAGGAGTGCCGCGCCGACGCCGTGGCCGACGACATCCCCGAGCACAAAGGCGAAGCAGCCGTTGGGCAAGGGCAAGACGTCGTAGAGATCGCCACCGACCTCGGTCGAAGGTTCGAGCCGCGCGCACAACTCGTATCCCGGCGGTGCTTGCAGGGCGTGCGGCAGGAGGTCGCGCTGGATGCGCCGCGCCGTTTCCATTTCTAGTTGCATCCGCTCTTTTTCGCGCTGCATGTCCAACAACCGCGCGTTGGTGATCTTGATCGCCAGGATGTTGGCCAGCAGCGCCAAGTGGCGGAGATGGTCCTTGTGGTACGGCTGGCTGAATTCGGTCGAATCGACGTAGAGAACGCCGATCACGCGCGTATTGTCGAACAAGGGCGCCACCAGCGCCGAGCGAATCTTGCCGAGGATGACGCTGGCCTGGGCCTGGAAGCGCTGGTCGGCCTGGGCATCGTGAACCAGCAACGAGGCCCGTTCCGTGATCACCGTCTGCACCATCGTCTGGCTGAGGGCGAGCTGCACATTCGGGTTCTCGCCCTTGCTGCGCGCCGCGCGCATGATCGGCTGGCCGTCGTTGTCGAGGAGGAGGAGGCAGGCGCGATGGAAGGGGACCACGCGCTCGACGGTATCGAGGCAGGCGCGGAAAATTTCCTCTTCGGGTTGATGGCGCACCAGGAACTCGCCCATGTCCATCAGGACCTGCGACAGGTCGACGCCGTCGCTCTTCTCCTGCGCCGGTCGTAGCTCCATCCAGTTGAGTCGGAAAGTGGAGTCGAGCTGCACATCTTCGCGGAACGCCGGCTGCACCGGCTGATCGTCCACCTGCACACTGAGAGCGACGTTGCCGAAGGCGATCTGATCGTTCGGATTCAGCCGCTGGGGTGCCCGCACGCGGATGCCGTTCACCGTGGTGCCGTTGCGGCTGCCCGAGTCCTCGAGGACGAGGACATCGCCGTCGCGACGGACGAGCGCGTGCAAACGTGACACCGAGCGGTCCGGGAGCGACACCTCGAGGTCGGAGCTGCGGCCGACGCGCGTTTCGCCGGCGGCGAGGGGCCATGTTCGCATGCTGCCGCTGATCAGTCCGGTGAGCTTGATCTCCATACGATGACGGTAGCGGTGGAATCGGGCGAGGTCAAGGAGCGCAAGATCATGCCTGGACGTCGCCGGCCGCAGCGCGGTCGGCGAGGAGGGTCAGGATCTCGGGGCAGAGCGCGTGGGGCGGCAGGCGCAACGGATCGTGCGCAGCGTGGAGCACGCGATGCAACGCGCCGGCCTTGCTCGTCCCGTGCGCGACAAGCAGGAGTGCGCGCGCCGCATTGAGCAGCGGCGGCGTCACGGTCAGCCGCGGTGCGATGGCTGGCGCCTTCGTGGCGACGACGTAGCGCTCGATCTCTTGGACGGCGGCACTGTGCGGGAACAGCGATGCCGTGTGTGCATCGGTGCCGAGCCCGAGAAGGACGAGGTCCAGGCACGGGGGCCTTCCCAGATCCGCGCACAGGAGATCCTCGTAGGCGCGCGCGGCGGCATCGAGGTCGGGCGCCGTGGCTGGCATCGGATGAATCTGGGCTGCGGGAATGGGCACGTGGTCGAGGAACGCGGTTCGTGCCATGTGTGCATTGTTGTCGGGAGAGTCGGAGGGGACCGCGCGCTCGTCACCCCAATAGACGTGCACGCGCCGCCAGTCGGCACCGGCCGCTCTGGCCAATCGCGCGTAGATCCCGCGCGGGGTCACACCCCCCGCGAGCGCGAGGCTGCACTGGCCGCGAACCTTCTGTGCGCCGGCGATGGCGAGGAGGATGCGTCGCACCGCCTCTTCTTCCACGCTCGCGGCGTCGCGGAGAACGATGCATCGTCTCATGGTCTTCGACCAAGGGGATGGAGGCCACAATTCAAGGCGGGCGGAGTCGAAACCCCGCCCGCCTTTGTCTCCTGTGCAACGCCCCGGAGCGTTGGGTTGAGCGCGCCAGGAGAAACGATGCCGCAGCGACCGCGGCCCCCCGACCCGTCACGAAACACTCCAGCACGGGTCGGCCCGTGGCATCCCAATCCTGTGGTGGAAGAAGTGTAGGCACGCGTGCACGGAAGTCAATCCGAATCGCCCGCCAGCGCCATCCGGCGAGTGCTGCGCTGGCCCGCCCGGCGCGGCTCCGAGCCTCAGAGCTCGAGCAGGCCGAGACGTTCGCGCGCTAGGTCGGCGAGATCGAGGCCGCTCTTGCGCGCGTCTCCGACTGGGCTCGCGACCAGCTGGATGCCGTTGTGCATAATGCGCGCGCAGCGGTGCAAATGCCCGCTCACCACGACACGGACGGCGGAAAACTGCTCGAGACAGCTTCCGAGCTTGGCGCTCCCGAGGTAGGCATCGAAGAAAGGGCTGTCGCCGAAGACGCCACGCTGCACCAAGGCGGGGAATGGCAGCACGTGGATGATGCCGACGATCGTGGCGGCATCGCGGACGGCCTCGAGCTGTGATTCGAGACGCTGAAGCATATAGGCGGCGATGTCTTCATCCCCAGCCCAATCGCCGCCCAAGTGACTCGGATGCGCACCCGGATCGCGGGATGCGGCCCGTCGCGGCCACAGAACGTGGCCGCGATCGTAGGCGCGGTGACCGCGCCAGATCCCGCGCGCATACACTCGGGTCTCCGCCGCGCCATCCAAGCACGGGTCGCGGAGGGTGAAATCGTACCAGCCGGGCACGCCGACGAAGGCGACATCCTGCCAATGGATGGGCGCGAGTCCGAGGTAGGAAAAGCCGTTGGCGGACGCGACTGCGGGAAGCAGATGCTCGAACTTTTCCTTGCTGGTGGGGGCCGAAGCGGGATTGCCCTCGACGAAGAGATCGTGATTGCCGGCCAAATACAGCCGCAGCGCAGGAATGGCGGACAGCGTGCGCAGGCTCGTGTCGACCTCGCGTAGCGTCTCGGCCAGGTCCCCGGCGATGACGAAGACGTCGGGACGGAGCGCGGTCGCGCGTTGCACCAGTGCATCGAGGAGGAAACGGTTACGGTCACTGAGATCGGTATGCAGGTCGGAAATGTAGACCAGACGCATGCGGCTCACCGAGGTGCTTCGAGCGCGCCGCGCACGGCGGCGCGCGCGACTTCACTGTGGGTGATGCTGCTGTCCAAGGCGCGACTGGCGGCGGCGCGTGTTTGGGTGACGAAGTCGGCGTCATCGGCATGATTCAGGTTGGCGAGGTTGATGAGCACATTGTAATAGGCGGACTCGGCGGCGGTCGCGGCGCAAAGGGCGGCGACGCCGGCATCGGAGAGCGCCGTCCGCGTCCCCAGTCGTGCGGCGGTCGCGGCGAGCGCGGCGGCTTGGGCAGATTTCTCCAACACCGCGAGTGGGATCACGGTGGCGCCGCGCGTCGCATTGCGCACAGCGGCGTCGCGGGTGGCGAGGTCGGCGCGTGGGAGGCGCATCGCCGCGAGCACCGCGGCGAAAGCGGCGGCGTCGGCATCGATGGCGACGAGGAAATCGTCCTTGAGCTCTTGCGCGCCGAGGGCGAGTCGCTCGAGCTCTTGACGTGTTTCGTTGGCTGTCGAAGGCGCGAGCGTGAGATTGGCCACCATCGCCGCGAGCGCCGCCGCGAGCGCGCCGCATACCGCGGCCACACTGCCGCCACCGGGAACGGGGCTCTCGGTCGACAGCGCGTCGACGAATGCGTCCAGTGCACCGCTGCGCCAGCGTTGTGCCGCAGCGTCGCGGACGCGGTATTCCACCACCTTGGTGGCGGCGTCGAATGGACTGATTTCGTCGAGGCCGAGCGAGCGCACGGCGATGTGCAGCAGCTCGCGTTCGGGCACGCCGGCCGAGCGGCCTTGCCGGCGCAAATAGTGCCGCCCGGCATCCAGCAGCACCGCGCGTGGCACGAGTCCCACGATCTCGCTCCCAGTGACACGCAATCCACGTCGCTCTGCTTCCTCGCAGGCGGCGTCGAAGACGGCGTGCAAAGGCGTCACCTTCAAGTTCGTCAGGTTGATCGAAATCTGTGCCCGGCCGTACTCCTCGATGTACCAGCCCACGGCTTTGACGTGGGGGAAGCGACCGGGACGCTGCATCGGCGCTCCTTGGGCGTCGCGCACGAACTTGCCGTCGGGGCCGCGCAGCGCACGTCCGGCCTCGCGCAGGTCGAGGGCGATGTCGTGCGCCAGTTTCTTGTCGCGTGTGTTCAGGTTGATATTGTAGGCGACGAGGAATTCGCGCGCACCGATGACGGTGGCGCCGGTCCGCGCGTCGAAATGCGCCGGGCCGAAATCTGGCCGCCAATCCGGATGCCGCAGCTTGGCTTCCAAGCCCTCGTACTCGCCGGCGCGAATGGTGGCGAGGTTGCGGCGCTCGGGTCGCGTGGCGGCTTCTTCGTACAAGTAGACCGGGATCTTCAACTCGGCGCCGACGCGTTCGCCGAGGCGTCGAGCCAATTGCACGCACTCGTCCATGCTCGCGCCGTCGAGCGGCACGAATGGGCAGACGTCGGTGGCGCCGAGGCGCGCGTGCTCGCCATGGTGCGCGCGCATATCGATACGCTCGGCGGCGGTGCGGATGGCGCGGAAGGCGGCTTCCTGGACGGCGTCGGGTGCGCCCACGAAGGTGAACACGGTGCGGTTCGTCGCCTGCCCCGGATCCACGTCCAGCAGGCGCACGCCATCGACGGATTGCACCGCGGCGGCGATGGCGTCGACAACGTCGCGATCGCGACCCTCGCTGAAATTGGGCACACATTCGATCCAGCGCATGGAGCCTCCAAGGCAGCATCGTAGAGCAGCGGTCAGCGATCCTCAAGGTGCGTCGGAGGCCGCATTGGCGCGGCGAGAAGGCGCGCGACGAAGCGGTGCACCGTCGTCTCGAGCCGGTCGAGCTGTTCGAGAAGCAGATGCCCGGCGGCAGGAATCACCGCCAGCTCGGCCGCGCCACCGATCCGACCCTGGAGTGCCAACAGCGACGGCAGCGGGCAGAATGGATCGTTGGCGCCGGCGGCCACCAGCATGGGCACGCGGGTGCCGGCGAGGAAGCCGAAGTCGAACATCTCGATCGGTGGCGCCAGCGTCAGGAGGGCAACGAAGCGGACATCTGCCGCGCGTTGCGTCGCCAGTCGCATGGCGATGAAGGCGCCGAAGGAAAACCCGCCCAGCACGATCGGGCTCGCTGGCCAGCGTGCGCGCAGGTGCTGCAAGGCAGCGTCTGCATCTTGCAGTTCGCCGTCGCCATGGGCGAAAGTGCCCGTGCTGCCGCCGACGCCGCGAAAATTGAAGCGCAGCGTCATCAGTTGGGCGGAGACGAGCGCACGCGCTGTGCGATGCAATGCCTTGGTGTGCATGCTGCCGCCATGCAGCGGATGCGGGTGGCACAAGAGGGCCACACCTTGCGGCTCGCCCGCGGGCCAATCGAGAACGGCCTCGAGGGTGCCCGCCGGGCCCGCGATCCGCAGCGACTCCACCCTGCGCATCATCGATGGCTGCCTCCGGCGCGCCGGGTACTGCAACGGACTCGGCGCGTGCTATCGTCCCCTCTCGGGGGTTGCATGTCACGAGCGCTCTTCCGCAGCCGACACCCGAGCGAGTCCATCGCGGCGGCTCGGACTTATTGCCGGACCATGCTGCCGCGCGTTTCGCGCACATTTGCGCTCAACATCCGTGTATTGCCGGCACCACTTCAAGACGTGGTTCGGGAAGCTTACCTGTTGTGTCGCATGGCCGACACTGTCGAAGATTCACGCTGGCTGGAGGTCGAAACCAAGCCACGGCTCCTGCAAGAGTTCGCCGCCATGTTCCCGCTCGGGGACGACGCGGAAGTGCGCGCGGCGCAGTGGGGGCGTGCATTCGCCGGAGTCGCAAGCAGCGACGCGGATCACGCATTGTGCCACGACGCCGCGATCGTGTTGCGCGCCTTCGCGGCAGAAGCTGCAGCCTTGCGTGTTCCGGTGGAAGCCTGCGTGCACGAGATGGCGCTCGGGATGCGCGACTTCGCTGTCCGGAGGGTGCAGAGCGGCGTGTTGCAGCTCGAAGATGGTGCCGATCTCGAACGGTATTGTCACATCGTGGCGGGAACCGTGGGGGCGATGCTGGTGCGCCTGTTCGCGACGACGTCGCCGCGGTTGGATGTCGAGCACCAGCGCCGCCTGACGGCGCTCGCCGAGCCGTTCGGTCGCGCCATGCAACTCACCAATATCGTCAAGGACATGGCCGACGACCTCCGCCGCGGCGCGTGCTACGTGCCGCGTGCTTGGGCGAATCGCCACCGCATTGCGCCCGAGATGTTGCTCGACCCCGGATCCCGCATCCAGGCACGGCATGTGATCGGCGAGATCGCGGCGCTGGCTGCGCGCTCGTTGGATGCCGCGCTCGCCTTCACACTCGTGCTGCCACGGCGCGAGGTGCGACTGCGGCTCTTCTGTCTTTGGCCGCTCTTCCTGGCCGCATCGACCTTGCGGCATGCGTTGCTCGAGGATGCGGTGTTCGTCGCCGGAGCCCGGCCACGCGTGCGACGGAGCGAGGTGCGCCGCACCGTTGGGACAACGAGCGCCATCGTCTTCTCCGACTCTGCCATCCGTTGGTTTTACGGTCGGCGACGCACCGCCCTCCAGGCGGTCCTGCCACCCGCTTGAGCCAAGGCTGGTGGAGGTCCGAACGTGGGAGATCCTCGAACCGGTACGGAGCGAGCGGGGAACCCAGGGTCGGCACTCAGTTTGCCTATCTCTGCGCTTGGGTCACTCGATTTCTTCTTAGGATAAATATTTTAGTTATTTATTTTGAATAGGTTATGCTTCCTTGATCGAATCTGAGTGCACTTGCGCTCGAGCGGGTGTCCCGGTTAGTTTTGTGCAAGTCAGCCCTGCGAACCGCTCCTTTTCGAGGCGGCTGGACCAGGGGAACAGGTGGAACTCGGAAGCCTCGGGCGGGGCGCTGGAGTCGATGCGCGCCGTTCGCTGAAGCAGTGGGAGGCCGTGAAGGATGAGGGAGCTCGTGGCAAGAACGGAACGCAAGACAGGGCCTACAGGGCGCCGGCCGCAAGTGCCGGTCGAGGTGCTGCGGACGCTCTACGAGAAGATGCTCTACGTCTTCTACGTCGAGGAACGCACCAAGGTGTTCGTGAAGTCGGGAAAGTGTTCTTTCCATGCGTCCAGCCGCGGACATGAAAAGCTGCAGATCTGCATGTCGATGCTGCTGCAGCCGGGACGGGACTGGTTCTTTCCTTACTACCGTGAGAAGGCCCTCGTGGTCGGCCTCGGCATGCCGCTCCGCGACATTTTCCTCGGACTCTTGGCGCGCGAAGGGGATCCGAACTCGAACGGACGCAACATGTCGGAGCACTTCTCGTCGCGGCCGCTGCGAGTGGTGTCGCCGACCGCATGCACTGGCACGCAGTACCTGCCGGCGGTCGGCATGGCCAAGGCGGTGGTGGCCGATGGCCGAAACGACATCGTCTACGTTTCGAGCGGCGAGGGGGCCACGAGCGAGGGCGAGTTCTACGAGGCGCTGAACTGGGCGAGCCGCGAGCGCCTGCCCGTTCTCTTTCTGGTGCAGAACAATGGCTATGCCATCAGCGTGCCGCAGTCCACCCAGACCGGGGCACGAATCAGTGAGATGGCGCGCGGGTTCCGCCTGCGCACCGTCGAGGTCGACGGCACGCGTTTCACCGAGATGTACACCACGTTGCGTCCGCTGGTGGACGAGATGCGCCGCACGCACACGCCGCTCCTGGTGGAGGGGCACGTCGTGCGTCTCGAGTCGCACTCGTCCTCGGACGATCAGGCCAAGTATCGCAGTGTCGACGAGATCGAAAAGGTGCGCCAACGCGATCCACTGCGACACACCGAGCTCCAACTCATGCAGATGGGCTTGATCACCGAGGCGGAGAAGGAGGAGTTGCACGCACGCATCCGCGCCGAGGTGGATGCCGCCGCCGACGAGGCCGACGCGCATCCGCAGCCGAATCCCGACACGGTGATGGCCGACATCTACAGCGGTCTGAACCCGCGCATCGAAGAGCGCGAGATGCGTACGCTCGGCGACAGTCCTATCACCATGGTGGAAGCGATCAACCGCGGTCTGCGAGAGGAAATGGAGCGCAACCCCAAGATCGTCATGTGGGGCGAGGACATCGCCGACCCGAAAGGGGGCGTGTTCGGCGCCACTCGTGGGCTCACGGATTTGTTTCCGGACCGTGTCGGCAACGCGCCGCTCGCCGAAGCCAGCATCGTCGGCGTCGCCCATGGCATGTCCATCGGCGGTTACAAACCCGTGATCGAGATCCAGTTCGGCGACTACATCTGGCCGGGGTTCATGCAGCTGCGCAACGAGATCCCGACGTTGCGCTGGCGTAGCGCCGGGGCCTGGACGACGCCCATGGTCGTGCGTGTCGCGGTCGGCGGCTACATCCGCGGCGGCCCCTTCCACTCGCAGTCCATCGAGGCGTTCTACGCCCACACCCCGGGCTGGACCATCGCCTATCCGAGCAACGCCGCCGACGCCAAAGGGCTGATCAAGACGGCGTGTCGACTCGACGATCCAGTGCTCTTCCTCGAGCACAAGGGCTTGTACCGTCAGGTGTACACCAAGACGCTGGAGCCCGACGCGGATTACCTGGTGCCGTTCGGCCGGGCTCGCATCGAGAGAGCGGGTTCCGATGTAACGGTGGTCACCTGGGGTAGCGGCGTGGTGCGCGCGGTGCAGGCCGCGAAGCGACTCGAAGACGAGCAGGGTGCCTCCGTCGAGGTCATCGACTTACGGACGTTGTTGCCGCTCGACATGGACACGGTGCTCCGGAGCGTCAAGCGCACCTCGCGGGTGCTGGTCTTGCACGAGGCGGCGCTTTTCGGCGGCTTGGGCGGCGAGATCGCCGCTCGCATCGCTGACGAAGCCTTCGAGTACCTCGACGCGCCGGTGAAGCGCCTGGGTGCGCGCGACTCGTTCGTCCCCTTCGCGCCGAGCCTGGAGGCAGCGGTGCTGCCGAGCGCCGAGGATGTGACGCGTGTCCTGGTGGATCTGCTGCGATTCTGAGGCCTCAGGCTATCGTGCCCGCGGCGCTGGCGGGCGCCGATCCATCGCTGGCGCGGTCCGGCGCGTCAAGTCGCGCTCGACGCGGCGTCCCGCCGGGGGTACTCTCGGACCGGCCAATGGGTTAGAGACCGGAGATCAACCACCCCTCGGGCTGGAGGAGCGATCATGCGCGCATCCAACCTCTCCGTCCGTCTCGTTGTCGTCATCCATGTCGTCCAGAGCAGCGCGTGCGCGGCGGCGGCCCTCGCGCCCGAGCGCATCGCCGCCGACACACCGAAAACGACCGTCGCCGGCAACACGTTCGTCGCGCCCGCGGGCTGGTCGCTTGTTGTGCGCGGGCCAGCGACGATCCTCGAGACACCCGAGGGCGGATCGTTTATCGCCTTGCTCGATGTGGCCGTGACGGACGCCGCTGCCGCCGACGCCGCGGTTTCGGCCGCGTGGGCCATGTACAAACCCGACGCGAAGTGGCCCCTCAAGGTCACCACGCCGATCGCCGACAAAGACGGTTGGACCGATTGCAAGTCGTACACGTACCAGACGTCGCCGAACGAGCAGCGCGACGTCGGCGTTGACGTGCGGCGGGCCAACGACACGTGGACGGTCGCGATCTACGACATGGCGCAGGCAATCGGCGAGAAGCGCGCGGCCCAGGTCGGTTTGATCTACGGCAAGTTGTTGCCGAAGGGACGAAGCCGCGAATCGTTCGCGGGCAAGAAGGCGAACGCGCTCGATGATGCGCGCCTGGCGGAGCTCAAAAAGTTCGTCGAGATGTCGATGAAGCTCACCGGCGTGCCGGGCGTCTCGCTCGGCCTCTACCAGGACGGCCGCGTCGTGCTCGCCGAGGGCTTCGGCGCGCGCGAGCTCGGCAAGCCCGCGAAGGTCGACGCGGACACGAGGTACATGATCGCGTCGAACACCAAGGCGATGGCGACGCTGATGCTCGCCAAGCTCGTCGACGAAAAGAAGCTCACCTGGGACACTCCTGCGACGACGGTGCTGACATCGTTCAAGCTCGGCGACGCCGACGTCACGAGCAAAGTGCTGATCAAGCACCTCATCTGTGCGTGCACCGGCATGCCGCGCCAGGATCTCGAGTGGCTGCTCGAATTCGATGGCGTCACACCCGACAAGGTGATCGCCGTGCTCGCGACGATGCAGCCTACGAGCAAGTTCGGCGAGCTGTTTCAGTACTCGAACCCGATGGCCGCGGCCGCCGGGTTCCTCGGCGGACACGTCGCATTCCCGAAGCTCGAACTGGGCGCGGCGTACGACCAGGCGATGCAGACGTTGGTGTTCGATCCGCTCGGCATGAACGCAACAACGCACGACTTTGCCGAAGCGCAGAAGGGCAACGTCGCCGTGGCACATGCGCCCGACATCGACGGCATGCCGGCGCTGGCGGAGGCGCGCACGAATCTGTCGATCGTGCCGGTGCGCCCTGCGGGCGGCGCGTGGAGCTCAGTGAACGACGTGATGAAGTACGTCGTCATGGAGCTTGGCGAGGGCAAGCTGCCAGACGGCAAGAGCTATGTCTCGAAGGAACAGCTGTTGGCGCGGCGCGCGCCGCAGGTCGTCGTCGGCACCGACATTACCTACGGCATGGGCCTGTTCGTGAACACGCAGTACGGCACACCCGTCGTCCATCACGGCGGCGACATGATCGGATTCCATAGCGACATGATGTGGCTGCCGGAGCACGGCGTTGGCGCAGTGATCCTGACGAACGGCGATCCCGGCTGGCTGGTGCGCTCGGTGTTCCGCCGCAAGCTGCTCGAGGTACTGTTCGACGGCAACGCGGAGGCCGACGGCCAGATCGCGGCAGCCGCGAAGACGTTCTTCGACGAGATTGCCGCCGAGCGCGAGCGATTGACGGTGCCGGCCGACGCGACCGAGGCGGGCAAGCTCGCCCCAAAGTACGAGCACCCGGCGGTCGGCGAGATCGTCGTGAACAAGAAAGGCGCGACGACGGTTTTCGACTTCGGCGAGTGGTCGAGCGAGATGGCGTCGCGCAAGAACCCCGACGGCACGATCTCCTTCATCACGATCGTACCCGGCTTCAGCGGACTGGATTTCGTCGTCGGCGACGGGACCCTGACGCTGCGCGACGCGCAGCACGAGTACGTCTACAAAACCTCAGAGGCACTGACGTCCGCTCCAAGGTAACGCCCGGTCTCGTCGATTCGCCGTGGGCGTTGTGGAGCAAGCGGTCGCAGTTGGCGTCGTCGACGGGTGCCTCGCCGAGCTGATCGGCCTGCCCCTTTCGTGCTCGCCACTGCGCCGTGCCTCGTGACGCGCGTCCTGGTGGATCTGCTGCGATTCTGAGTGCTCAGGAAGCGCGCTCGCGGTACTGGCCGGCGCGGATCCATTGCTGCATGCACTGCCGCGCTCGGCCCAGCAGGATGTTGCACCAGTGTTGGCGCGGCAAGAACGGCAACACCGGTCGGCGCCGTACACCCATTCGCGCCAGCTCGGTGGCTGGGGCCGGGTTCGCTGGATCTTGACGGTAGGCGACGAGGAAGCTGCGGTGGGCGGCCGCCGTGTCGCCATGCATTCGCTGCACGCGGCCGAGGTTGGTCCGCACGGCGGCATCACTCGGAGCGAGCGCCAGCGCCTGCGCACAGATCTCGACCGCTTGCGCTGTGTCGCCATGCAGCTTCGCCAGGCACAAGCCGAAGAAGGACAACGCTTCGGCGTGCTCCGGCTGGTGCCACAGCACCTCTTGCAAGAGATCGAAGGCCTCGGCCTCGCGATGCGAGCGCAGGCAGGCACGTGCCTCTTCATAGATCCGACCCGCCTCGCCGAGTGAGCGCGCCTCACTCGCAGGCGGCGCGGAGAGCTCCCACGTGCTGCCGTGATGCTCGACAACTCGCAGCATGCGGTTCGCCGTGGGTGTGCGTGTCGCCATCGAAAACCTCCGGCCTCCATGGCCTGGATGATGGGCCGCGAATCGTGCGGGGAGGGCCAGACAGGACCCCCGCAACGCGCATACCAGGTGCGCGTGGGCCGCGATGAGGCGCACCCATGGTCCACGCGAGTCCACGCACGGATCGAAACATCCCCGGCAAGAAAAGACAGGACAGAGGCTATCCCCCGGCGTCGGCACCTCGGGATGCGTTGCAGTCTGCAAGGGGCGAAGGGCGCGAGCACCGTCACTGCAAGAGGCCTGGCGCTTCAATGCAGCCGGTACGCGCTGCCGCCAATGAACTCGCGCAAAACGGACGTCGGCGGGACACCGGTCTCGTCGGCGGCGTCGATCTCGCCCAAGAGCGTTGCGATGCGGCGGGCGCGGGCCAGCGCATCGGATCGACTGGCGTCGTCCTGCCACTGCGCGATGAAGCGCGGGAAATGCGACTCCAGGTGTTGCTTGAAGATGGGCAGCTCGTACGGCAACGCGCCGTTGATCACCGCATCGGCGCGGTGCAGGTGCGGGATGATGTGCTTGAGCTCGCCACGGCGCACGTAGTGCCAGTGGGCAATGGTCTGTGCCGGGTCGAAGCCGCGATGCGCTGCATCGCGCAACATGCGCCGCAGCAGGCGCAAGTCGGTCCAGCGCACCCAGCGTCCGGCGCTGTCGCGCAGCTGCAATACCGTCTCGATGTAGAGGCGGAACTTGAGGTTGTCGTCGATGCTCTGGGTGAGGGGGTCGTGCAACCCATGCAGTGTGTCGAGGAGCAGCACCTCGCCCGGCGCGAGACGCAAGGCGCGGCGTTCTTGCAACCGGCGCCCGAGCTTGAAGTCGTAGATCGGCATCTGGACCTCGCGTCCCTCCAGCAGCTCCTGGAGGTGCCGGTTGACCAACTGCAGGTCGAGCGCCTCCGGGGTCTCGAAATCATAGTCTCCATGTTCATCCTGCGGATGCAGGTGGAGGTCGAAGAAGTAGTTGTCCAGATTCATCGGCACCACACGCATGCCGGCGGCGCCGAGGATTTCTTTGAGCTTGGCGGTCGTTGTCGTCTTGCCAGAGGAAGAGGGGCCGGCGACGATCACCAAACGCACGTGCGCGCGTGATTCGAGCACACACTCGGCGGCGGCGCGCAAGTTGGCGGCATAGGCAGCCTCGGCGGCGTCGACGAGCCCGAGCCACGTTCCGTCGCGCAAGTGGCGATTGAGTCCCGCGGTGGTATGGCAGTCGTGGTCGAGGTTCCACACCAGAGTGCGCCACATCGTTTGCCAGGGCACCTCGCTCTGCTGCCCGCGGCGATCGTGCCGCGCTTGGCGAAGCCGCAAGCGCTCTTGTCGATACAGGATGTAAGCCTTCGCCGTGCGCGCGTTGCCGTTCTCGATCAGAACTTTTTCGACCAGATCCTGAATCTCTTCGACGCTGGGGGTGTCGCCCGCGCGTTCGAGCTCGTGGGTCACCTGGTCGGCAAGTCGCTGCGACAAAGCCTGGTCGTGGCCGCCGAGCGCCGCCGCGGCTTTGTAGATGGCGTGCGTGATCTTGCTCTGATCGAAGGCGACGATCTCGCCGGTGCGCTTGATGATGTGGGTCACGCGACCCATCCTGCACCTCGAAACGCCGGGGCTTGGATTCTGCTGTTGCCACCGACCGCTCAGGTCGATGCGGGTGCAGACGCGGGCGCCGTCGACTGTGCCGGCACCGTGTCGAAGCCGACGAAGTGGACGTCCTTGTAGGCATCGCAGCGCGAGCACAAGGAGATCAGGTCGCGCCGTCCACGGTCGAGGAGAGTGCGCATGGAGCGCATCACCTCGCCGTTCCAGATCTCGAGCACGCTCTGTTGTTTCACGTCGCCGACCAGGCCACGCCCGGCGTCGTCCCAGCAACACAGCGGCGCCGTGCCGTCGGTGTAGAAGAACATTTCGTCGAGAATTTTGAGGCACGGCTTGCGCACGGGGGCGGTTTGTCCGGACCACGGCCAGTTGTACAGTGGCACCAAGAGAGCGACGTCGGCGCGGGCACGCCAGTAATCGAGCCATGCCTGCTGCTCGTGCTTGTTCTCTTGCATGTCGATCATCCGCACCTCGACGAGGCAGTCGTAGTTGCCGGCATCGCGCAAGGCGACGAACTGGTTGGTGTACTCGACGACCTTGTCGTAATCGACTCCGGGCCGAGCAGCCTCATAGGTGGCCTGCGAGAAGCCGTCGATGCTGAAACGCACGACATCGATGCCGGCATCGAGGATGGCGCGCGCGCGCGGCGCGGTGAGCAGCCCCCCATTGGTGTTGATTTCCACCTTCGCAGTGGCGTCGGTCTTCATGTACGCGATGATCTCGGGCAGGCGCTTCTCGGACAATGGCTCGTTGATCAGGAATGGCCGGTACGTGACCCCGAGGCCACGGGTCTCATCGACGATCTTGCGCCAGACCCAGTCCTCCATGAACATCGGGCCGCGCTCCATGGAGACATAGGGGCAGAATGGGCAGCGGGCGTTGCAGGCGAGGTTGGTCTCGATCTGCAGGAAGCGAGGCACTTCGGTGTAATGCATTTCGCGCACCGTGCCATCGGGGGCGATCGTGCGCGGATTGCTCATCGGGTCTCCCGGGCGTGGGTCGACGGTGCTGCGAGCAGCGGCAACAGGCGCTCTGCGCAACGCTCCGAGGCACCGAGATTGGCTTCGACGAAGGCCCGGGCCTGGCTTCCCCGGTGCAAACGCTCCGCCGCATTGTTGCCGAACCGCTCGAGCTGATGCACCAGATCGTGCGCTGACCGTATCACGGCGGCGGCGCCGGTCTCAAGCAGCATCTGTGCCTCCGGCGCGTTGTGATGCCGGGGGCCGAAGAGGAGGGGCAGGCTCATGATCGCGGGTTCGAGGATGTTGTGCACGCCGCGGCCAAATGCGCCGCCTATGTAGGCCGCATCGGCGCAGGCGTAAAGCTCCGCCAGCATGCCGACGCGATCGACGAGGACGGCGTCCACGGATTCGAGTTGCACGAGGTCGGAAAGTCGCACACTGCGCAGGCTTGCCGCCGCCAAGCGGCGTTCGAGTGCACGCAGATGGCCCAGCGTCGGCTCGTGAGGGACGAGAACGAGTCTCCCGCCTTGGCCCGACTGCGCGCGCCAGGCGCGCCATGCGTCGAGCACGAGTGCTTCATCCGCCGGCCACGTCGAGCCCGCGAGCAAGGTGAACGGCCGGCTCGCCTGCTGCAGCGCCGGCGCGACGAGGATGCGCGCCGCTTCTTTGCGCCGCCGCCAAACCTGGTCGAAGCGCGTGTCACCGTCGACGACAATGGTGGGATGCTCGGGTACGAGCGCGCGGAAACGCGCGGCGTCGCCGGCGCTCACGGCGCTGATGCACGCCAAACGACGGTAGAGATCCGCGTACAGCGCGCGCGCCGGCCATCGAGAACGCCGCGAACGCGGATGCAAAGTCGCGTCCACAAGTGCGAGCGGAATGCCGCGGCGGTCGGCTTCGACGACCAAGTTGGGCCAGAGATCGAATTTGACGAACACGAGCAGGCGCGGCCGGAGCGCATCGAGCACCCGGCCGACCTCGATCGGCGTGTCGAAGGGAAGATACTCACGGTATTGGGCTTCGCCCAAGCGGTTGGCGTAATCGTAGCCCGAAGGCGAGAAGAAGGTGTGCAGGATCGCAAGGTCCCGTCGCGCACCGGCGAGCCGCGCGGCCAGCGGGCGTGCCTGTTCGTACTCGCCGACCGAGGTGGAGTGCATCCAGATGACTCGCCCGCGCAGTTCCGGTGCCAGAGCTTCCAGGCGTTCGACGACACCACGGCGACCTTCGAGGCCGCGGCGTAGCTTCGGGTTCCATCTCGCGCCGAGAGGCAGCAGCTGACGCGCAGCCGGCAACAACAGGTTGTAGAGCCGCAGCACGGTGCCCCCTAGTCGCGCGGGTCGAGTCCCGGTGCGTGCACGCGTCCGGCGTTCAAGATCGCCATCGCGGCGTCCGCGGCTTCGTCGACACCCAGGTTCTGCATGCATTCGTGCGTTGGGCGATGGCACGGCCGGCTGCCGTTCTTCGAGCATGGGTTGCAAGGTGGCGGGCGGTGCAGGAAACGGCTGTTCGGGCGATACGGGGCGTAACCGAACGCGGGCGACGTGGGACCGAAGAATCCCAACACCGGGCAACCGACGGACTCGGCCACGTGCAGCAACCCGCTGTCGTTCCCGATCAGCAGCCGGCAGTGCTCGAGCAGCGCCGCCGTTTCCAGGATGTCGAATCGACCGCTGCAGTCGTGGCTCGAACCCGGTGCGGCCGCGGTCACGGTCGCAGCGAGGGCGTGTTCCTCGGCGGTGCCGAGCACCAAGAAATGCACGCCACCTTGGGCGTCGAGACGTTGCACGAGAGCGGCGAAATGGTGCGCGGGCCAGCGCTTGCTCGGCCAGCGTGCCCCGGGCGCGATGGCGACGAGCGTGCAAGGGGGCGCGGCGGCGGCGAGAAACGTGGTCGCGCGCTCGCGCGCGTCGGGGCCGAGCACCAGACGTGTGTCGTAGAGGCGAGGGACGAAGCCCAACCGGCGCAACGGTTCGAGCATGCGCTCGCGCAGCGGGCGCGCGCCGCCGAAGCGGTCGTAGACGTCGCGATGCGCGTGCAGCAGAAACCAGCGCGGCAGCGATTGTTTGGCGAAACCTGGACGCACGCGGCGCCGCAGCCGCCAGGTGAGCAACTGCGATCGCAGGCTCGAATGCAAATCGAAGACGTGCTCGTACGGCTCGCGGGAGAGGCGCGCCCCGAGCGCCAGGAGCTCAGGCATCCCGGCGCGGCGCGACACCGCGATGACCTTGCGCACGCCGGGCAGCGCCGCCGCCAAGCCCAAGAGATCCTCCCGCACGACGAAATCGATGCGCGCGGCGGGGAAATGCTCGCTCGCGCTCTGCAAAAAACTGGAGGTGAGCACGATGTCCCCCAACGCCGACAGTCGCAACACCAGGATTGCCGACATCGCGGACCCCCGTTTCGCTGCGCGCGCATCGTAGCAGAAGCACGACGCGCGCCCGCATGCGTCGGACGCCGGCCCGCTCGTGTCGGTGGCGCGACCCCATACGTCCGTTGCGCGCCCCACACGGATCCAGCGTTGAGACATGGCCGCGGTTAACCTAGACTCCGCTCCGAGGTGAATCGATGTTGTCGTGGCGACTGGTCGTGCTGCTGCTGTTGATCGCACTGTCGGCGTATTTCTCGGCCGCGGAAACGGCCTTGTTCTCGTTGCGCTCGCCGCAAATCCGGCACCTGCGCGAAAAACCGAGTCGCGCCACGCGCGCCGTGCTGGCGCTCCTCGAACACCCTCGACGATTGCTCGCCACGGTGCTGATGGGCAACACCATCGTCAACGTCCTGGTGGCCGTGGTCGCGGCCAGCGCCTTCGTCACCTGGTTCGGCCACGAGCGGGGTCCGGTGCTGGCGACGTTGCTGATGACGGTCCTGATCCTGGTGTTCGGTGAGATCCTGCCCAAGACGCTCGCCGTCGGGGCACCGCTCGCTTTGGCGCGGCGTCTGGGGCGATCCCTGCTGCTCGTGCAGTGGTCGCTGCGGCCGCTCACCGTCGGCGCCGTGCGGCTGACCGACGCGGTCGCTGCCATGCTGGAACGCCACGTGCCTCGACGCGACGAGGCGCTGTCGGAAAACGAGATCAAGATGCTGGTGACGATGGGCTGGGAGCAGGGCGTGGTCGGGGTTCGCGAGAAAGAGTTCATCCACAACGTCTTCCACCTGAACGATCGGCTGGTGAAAGACATCGTCACCTCGCGCACGCGCGTGTTCGCGGTAGACGCCGATGCGAGCGTCGACGCGGTGCGCCATGCCGTCGCCCATGCCGGTTATTCGCGCGTGCCCATATTCGAAGGTTCGCGTGACAACCTCATCGGCTACGTCGAAGTGAGCGATCTGCTGTGGAGCCAGGATGTCCCGGATCCACGGCGCTTGCGCGAGCTGCGCCGCGAGTTGCGTTTCCATCCCGAGACCATGCGCGTCGGCGAGCTGTTGCTGGCGATGCGTCGCGGCGGCGAAGAAATCGCGGCCGTCGTCGACGAGCATGGCGCATTCGATGGCATCGTGTCGTTGGAGGACGCGGCCGAGCAGGTGGTGGGGGAGATCGTCGATCTGCACGACTTGGAGCGCTTCCGGGTCACCGAGCTCCCCGACGGCGATTTGTTGGTGTCGGCGCAGATGGAGATCGATGTCTTCAATGCGCTGTTGGGCGCCAATCTCGACGATGCGGACGTGGAGACGCTCGGTGGGTTCGTGAGCAAGCGCCTCGGGCGCATCCCGTGCGTGGGCGAATGGGCTGAGGCCGGCGGCATGCGCTTCACCGTCGAACAAGCGGCACCGAATCGCGTCGTGCGCTTGCGGCTCGGCAAGCACGCCGTGCCACATCCTGGCGACGGGAGGCGTTGATGGAGCTGCTGCTGGTGCCGCTGCTGCTGCTGCTGTGCTCGGCGTATTTCTCGGCCACGGAGCTCGCCATCACCATGGCGAGCCGGGTGCGTCTGCGTGCTGCCGCTGCCGAGGGCCGCCGTCTGGCCCGCCTGGCGGAACGCCAACTGCGGCGGCGCGATCATGCCATCGCGCTCTGTCTCGTCGGCAGCAATCTCGTCAATGTCGGCATCGCAGTCTACGTGCGCGAGGCCCTGCTGGCGCTGCGCCCCATGAGCGCCGCCATGGCCGATGTGTTGGCGACCCTCGTGGTCGTGCCGCTCGTCCTCGTCGGCGGTGAAGTGTTGCCCAAGGCGGTGGCGCAGAGCTATCCCAACCGCACGTTGCGCGCCACGGTGCTGCCGTTGCAGGTCATTCGTGTGCTGTTGGCACCGTTGCTGCTGGTCGCCGTGGGGCTGGCCCTGGTCGTGCGTCAGCTGACGGGCACCAAGGGGTCCGTGCTCGAGTTCGCGTCGCGGGAGGACATCAAGCAGTTCGTGGCGCGCAGCGAGTCCGAGGGACACGTCGATGCCGAGGAGCGCGATCTCATCGGACACATCGTCGAATTCTGGCGCCTCGATCCGCTGCAGTTCGTGCGCCCGCTCGCTTCGGTGCCGCGTGTGAGTCTGGTGGCGAGCGCCGGGGAAGCCAAGGAGGTCATGCGCGCCGCGCGCCTCACGCGCCTGCCGGTCACCGACGCTGCCCAAGAGGACGTGGTCGGCGTGGTGAGCGCCGTCGTTCTGCTGGGCGCCGACAACAGCTCGTCGGTGGCGCGATGGATGACCCCGCCCGTCCGCGCCCGCGCCGGGACTGGGTTCGATCGCCTGCTGGGAGATCTGCAGCGCAGCCCGAGCCAAACGGCGGTGATCGAGGGCGAGCGACACGCTCTCGGCGTGATTCGGCTCGATGACTTGCTGCATCGCCTCATGGGCGAACGCGACCTTGGGGTGGTCCTGGCGGGGCAGCCGGAAACGCCGCTCGCCGGGCGCTCAAAGAAATGCCTTGAGGCGCCGGATCCAAGTTCCTAACCTGCGATGCAAGCATGAGTTCGAGCCGTGATGGCGCTCCCGCCACCGAAGGCTTGGACGCGAGCGGCGGTGGTTATTCGCAAGGGTGGTGCAGGGATGGAGCGCGCGGTTTTCTTTTTCGGCGACGGCAAGGCCGACGGCGACGGATCCATGAAGTCTTTGCTCGGTGGCAAGGGCGCCGGGCTCGCCGAGATGACGCGACTCGGGTTGCCGGTGCCGCCCGGGTTCACCATCACCACGGCAGAGTGCGTGCGCTTCTACAACGAAGGGCGAATCCTGCGCGCAGACTTGCGTGCGGCGGTGCTGGAGGCGATGCAGGCCACGGGCGCCATTGTCGGCCGGCGCTTCGGCGATGCCGCGCGCCCGCTGCTGGTGTCGGTACGGTCGGGCGCGCGCGCCTCGATGCCGGGGATGATGGACACCATCCTCAACCTGGGGCTGAACGACGACACCGTGCGCGCGTTGATCGAGATGACCGACAACCCGCGTTTCGGCTGGGACAGCTACCGGCGTTTCATTCAGATGTTCGGCGACGTGGTCCTCGATGTCCCGCACAGCGATTTCGAGCACATCCTCGAAGGCGTCAAGCGCGAGCGCGGCGTTGCGGCCGACACCGAGCTCGGGGCCGACGATCTCGAGCGCATCACGCAGATGTACAAGGAATGCGTGCATAAGCGGACCGGCGCGCCGTTTCCGGCGGCGCCCGAGGCGCAGCTGTGGGCCGCGATCGAATCCGTGTTCGCGTCGTGGTACAACGATCGCGCCATGTCGTACCGGCGACTCAATCGGATCCCGCACGACTGGGGCACCGCGGCGAACGTGCAGGCCATGGTGTTCGGCAACATGGGAGAAGATTCGGCCACGGGTGTCGCCTTCACTCGGGATCCCTCGACGGGCGAAAACCATTTTTATGGCGAGTACCTCACCAACGCGCAGGGAGAAGACGTCGTCGCCGGGATTCGCACGCCGCACCCGCTGACACGCGGGCAGAAGCAGGAGGAGACTCAGGTCGCCCTCGAAGAAATTATGCCGGAAACCTTCGCGGAATTATGCGGTTACCGCGACAAGCTCGAGCATCACTTCAAGGACATGCTGGATCTCGAGTTCACCGTGGAACGCGGCAAGCTGTGGATGCTGCAAACGCGTTCCGGCAAGCGCACCGGCTTGGCGGCGGTGCGCATCGCGGCCGACATGTGGCGCGAAGGCCGCCTGACGGAGCGCGAAGCCCTGCTGCGCATCGATGCGGAAACCCACCTGGTGCAGCTGCTGCACCCGCGGATCGATCCGGCCGCGAACGCCACGCCGCTCGCCAAGGGTCTCAACGCCTCGCCGGGCGCGGCGACGGGGGCCATCGTTTTCACCGCCGACGACGCGGTGGCCGCGAGCGCTTCTGGCCAAGATGTCATCTTGGTGCGCACCGAGACCTCGCCCGAGGACATCGAAGGCATGGCGGCGGCGCGCGCCATCCTCACCGCGCGCGGGGGTCGCACCTCGCATGCGGCGGTGGTGGCACGCGGGATGGGGCGTGTGTGCGTGGCAGGCTGCAGCAGTCTGACTGTGGACCTGGCGGCGAAAACGGCGACCTTCAGCACCAAGAACGGCCCGCGATTGCTGCACGAAGGCGAGGTCTTGACGCTCGATGGAACGATGGGCCACGTCTTCGCCGGCGTGGTCCCGACGGTGGACCCCGAGCTCTCCGGCGACTACGACCTGATCATGGGATGGGCCGATCAGCATCGCCGGATGCGCGTGCGTGCCAACGCCGATACGCCGGCGGATGCAGTGGCGGCGCGGCGGCTGGGCGCCGAAGGCATCGGCCTCTGTCGCACGGAGCACATGTTCTTTGGCGAGGAACGCCTGCCGTGGGTGCGCAAGATGATCCTGGCCAAGGATGTGAGCGAACGCCGCGAGGCGCTGTCACGTCTCGAACCAATGCAACGCAGCGATTTCATTGGCATTTTCGAGGCCATGGACGGCCTCCCCGTCACCATTCGATTGCTCGATCCCCCGCTGCATGAGTTCGTGCCGCACACGCGGGAAGATGCCGAATCGCTGGCGCGCGAGCTGGACATGCCGGCCGAGGTCATTTGGCGGCGGAGCGAAGCTCTGCGCGAGATGAACCCGATGCTCGGACACCGTGGCGCCAGGCTCGGCATCACTTTCCCAGAGATCTACGCGATGCAGGCTGCGGCGATTTTCGCCGCGGCGCTGGAGGTCGAGCGGCGCGGCATGCATCCGCTGCCGGAAATCATGCTGCCTCTCATCGGCATCAGCGAGGAGTACCGCCGGCTGGAGGCGCTGGTCCGCGACGTCGCGCGCCAGGTCTTCGCCGCAACTCAACCGCTGCCGTTCCTCGTCGGCACGATGATCGAGGTGCCGCGCGCGGCGCTCATCGCCGATCGCATTGCCGAGGATGCCGAATTCTTCAGCTTCGGCACCAACGATCTGACGCAGCTCGTCTACGGCTACAGCCGTGACGATGCCGAGGTGTTCTTGCCCGCCTACGTCGAGCAGGGAATCTTGCCGCGCAATCCCTTCGAAAGCCTCGACGTGCAAGGGGTCGGTGCCATGGTGCGGATGGCCACGGAACGCGGCAGGTCGGTGCGGCCCGATCTCAAGGTCGGCATTTGCGGCGAGCATGGCGGTGACCCGGCGTCGGTGGAATTCTTCCATCAGGTCGGCCTGGATTACGTCAGCTGTTCGCCCTACCGCGTGCCGGTGGCGCGGTTGGCGGCGGCGCAAGCGACGGTGCGGGAGACGTGAGCGCGCGGCGTGCGGACTTGCGCGGCGATCTCGCGCTCTTCGCTCCGGAGCTAGTGCTGCAGATCTTGGCCTTGGCGCGTGCGAGCGGCGTGTTGGTGCTCGAATGTGCCGGCACGCGCGGCAACGTGTTCTTGCGTGACGGCAAGATCGTCGCAGCGCGGGTGGAGTCGGCCACGGTGCGCGCGCCGAAACGCGCGGTCGAGGCCGCGCCACGGGCCGATGCCGCGAGCACGGTGATCGCGGTGCGCGAGGACGTCGCCACCATGCTCGGTTGGCGGCGTGGGGCGTTCGCATTCCGGAGTGGCGCGGAACCCAAGGCGCAGGGTGTGGCCCTGGACGTCGAGGGACTGTTGCTCGAGTGCATGACGCGGATGGACCGGGTGCGGGGTGGAGCACGCGAGGAGCAGGGCAGTTAGGGGAGCAGTGCTCTGCACCGCTCTTTGCGTGCTGTCCGCCAGCACGGCGGCTTGGGCGCGCTCGGCGGCCGATCTCAGCGCACAGATTGTGATCGACGGGCGTGTCGTCGAGTGGGACGCGGTCGATGCGCTGTTTCGCGCCTGTCCCGTGACCAGCGATTCGTGCGCCGAAGAGCCGGACGACGATTCCGCCTGGTCCGCTCTCCACGAGATCAAGCAGATCCACGTCACCTGGGACGCTGCGCATCTCTACATCGCTGTGAGCGGCAATCTCGGATCGCATGCGCTCGTGCTGTACATCGATCATCGCGCCGGCGGGCTCACGGCTGCGACGGGCCTCGAGCACTGGCGGCGTGCGCTCGTCTTCGGTCCCGAGCTCAGGCCCGATCTCTTCGTCGCCATCCGCGCCGGGCAGACGACGCCCGAGCTGTGGAACGTGGACGGGAGCGAGGCGTTGCAGCGGCTGCCGGCAGAGGCGAGCCGCGCCGTGGCGTTGTTCGATGCCGGCAGCCCGGGTGCGCTCGAGGCCGCGATCCCGTGGAGCGAGCTGTTTCCCGGCGCGCCCATGCAGGTCAATCCGGATTCGCTGGCGCCGCTCGCACCGATGTTCGTTCTCCCTGCTGCCTCGGCGGCGCAGGGATTGCGCCTGGCCGCCGTCATCGTGCACGCCGACGAGGGTTGGTCCGCCGCCGACGCCGCTCCGGACCCGAGCGACACACTGCCTCTCGATGCCCGCGGGCCGGTGATCCTCGACCGCGTCGCGCGCGTCGATTGGGCGTCGCCGGGACCTCCCCATTTCGTCCGCTTCGGCTTCGCAGCGCAGGAGCAAACTCGCTTTCTTCCCGATGCGCCGGGCAGCCGGCCGGCGGTCGCCTCGCTCGGCTTCGAGCTCGAGCTCCGGACCTTTCGCAGCGGCGACACGCAGCAGCGGCCGACGCGCTTGCTCGTCCCCGACCGCAGCCTCGCGCTCGAGTGCGCGCTGTTCGCGCGCGGCACCGTGCCCGAGGTGTTGTACGTGACGTCGGCGATTTACTCGTCGCATGGCGAGCGTGTGGTCGAGCTGCTGCGCGACGAACCCATGACGTGTCCCGAGGCCGCGGCCTGCGGCATCGCATCTGGGCGCTGGGTTTGGGATGGTCGCGACGTCTCGGGTCAACCGGTGCCAGGTGGAACCTACGTGCTGCGCGCGAGCGCCGGGGCGAGCCCCGGGGCAGCGAGCGTGCGCGTGCAGCGCACGCTCGCGGTGGTGCACTGATGCGTTGGCGGTGGTCAGCGAGCTGGGGCATGAGCGCCCTGTGGAGCCTCGGGGTCGCTTCACCGGGCGTGGCTTTCTTCGAAGGACACGCTGCCGGATCGCGCGCTCTCGCACTCGGCGGCAACTTTGTCTCGATCGCGAACGACGCCTCGGCGGTGTACTGGAACCCCGCTGGTCTCGCGCGCCTGTCGCGCCACGAGGCCCTGTTCACGCTCGATCGATCCGCCGATCTCGAAGGCGTGCAGCAAGTCTTCGCCGCCAGCGTCTTGCACACCCGCTTCGTTTCCATCGGCGCGGGCTGGAGCTCGATGGCGCTCGAGGAAACGCTGCGCGAAGATCTCTTGTCGCTGTCGATCTCGCGTCAGCTGGTGCGACGCACGCTCGGCGCCTTCGTGGCTGCCGGGGCAACGCTGAAGGCGGCGCGCGTCGGGCTCGATGCAGCGGAGGCGGCGACGATCGCCGGCGCGCAGCAAGCCGAGACGCATTGGAGCGGCGACTTCGGGTTGCTGCTGTCGCCGATCCCGAACGTCACCGTCGGCGCCAGCGTGCGCAATCTCGGCCAGCCGCAGTTCGATCTCATCGACGGCGGCGCAACGACGGCGCTCGTGACCGCCGTCGAATGGGGATTGTCACTGCGCCTGCACCCACAGGCACAGTTGCACTGGAGTCGCGCGCACCTCGCCGATCGGAGCGCGGAGAACAAACTGGGTGTCGAGTTCCGCGTCGGCAACGCGCTCGAGGTGCGATTCGGCGCCTCACGCCAGTCGCTCGCCACCGGCATCGCCCTCTGCTGGGGCGATTTTCGCCTCGAGCCCAGCTTTCGCCTGCACGACGAGCTCGGTCTCATGACGCGGATCGCCGTGCAGATCGGCTTCGGTGCGCCGCACGCTGCAGTGGGGGACGGTGTCGATGATTTTTAGAGCGGTCACCGGCATGCTCTTGATCTCGACGCTGTGGACGGCACGGGTTGCGGCCGATCTGCGCCTCGGCGGCAATATCGGATTCGGTATGACGATCCGCAAGCAAGCCGGGCTCTTCGACTGGGACTGGGACTCGACGCGCGAGGACACGACTCTGGCAGAGCTCGCGTTCGGCTACACGCCGGTTCCCGCGCTCGCCGCCTTCGTGCGCTTCGGGGCCCGGCTCGATGCGGCACAGGACGGCGACACGCCGGCCTTCGCGTTGCGCGAGGCGTCGCTTGTCTACGCCCGTCCCGTCGGTGCCGACAGCCTGGGGCTCCGCCTGTTCGCGCGCCAGCCCTCGGCGCTCTGGCTCGATCATGGGCTCGGCTCGCCGATCGACCCGCTCGCGCTCGGTGCCGACGTGCAAGGGCTGCGCGCCGTGCTGCGTGGCCCGCGCCTGCTGGCGCTATTGCTCGCCGCGGATGGCGGCAGTTCGTTCGGCGCAGAAGGCGATGTCGGAAGCGAGCAGCTCATCCTCCTGCGCTTCCGAGGCGATGCAACCGGAACTCCGGGCCTGCGCATCGGTGCCACGTATCTGCGTCAGGTACCGGCAGGAGATCCGGCCAGCCGCCCGGTCCTGGATCGTGATCAATTCGGCTTCGACGCCCGCGCTCTGGTGCGTGGCGTGCAGTTCCAAGTCGACTGTTCTTTCGTTGCGACGGAGGAATTGGAGCGCGCCTCGTTCGCAGTGCCGGCGAAGCTCGAGGGACCTCGAAATCGTGTTCTGGCCGCAACCCCGATCACGGATGCCCTGCCGGCGAGCGCATCGCTGCGCGCCGAGATGCGTGCGCCACGCCTCGGGAACGCACGCTGGGGCTGGTTCGGTTTCGCGCCAGCGTACCGTGCCGTCGGCGCCACACACACGAACCCACTCCTCGGGGCACAGCCGAGCCTCGGCAGCCCATCGCGCGGGTACGAAGGCTACCGTCTCGAAGCCTGGTTCGAGATGCCGCAATGGCCAGTGTGGCTGCGCCACGCCTACGACCACGAGGTTCAGTTCGAAGACGCGGACCGGAGAATCATCCGCCAGGAGAGCGAGATCGAAGCGTGGGTCGTGCAGGACGTGCGCGCGCGTGTGTTGTACACCCAGACGCAGGCGACGGAGCAGATTCGCGCCGCCAGCGAGCATCACGACGATGTGCTGTTGGAGTTGAGCACGGCGCAGGGCAGCACGCGCATGCGGGTGCAGTGGGGAGCTCTCGACATCGACACGCCGGCGCGGCGCGATGTTTTCGCGTTGCAGGGCGGCGTGCGCATGTCGGCGCGCGTGCAGGCGGTCGGTCGGGCGACCTGGGCGCGCACACCCGGCAACGTCAAGAGCTCGCTGGTCGCCGCGCTGCAGTACTGGCACCAGCCGCAGTTCGAAGTCGCATTACAGTACGGTGCCGGCTGGATCGGCGATCGCGCCGACCCGGTGCTCGATGGCGATGCGATGGATGCGGACGGACGGGATCTGGTGCAACTCCACCTGCGCGGGTGGTTCTGAAGCGGCGCCGCAGCGCGGCACAACAGGGAGTCCGAAGCGTGCCCAGTCGCTCGACACGACCCAAACGTGGGTGGCTGTTCGCGATCGTGTGGATCGGCTTGGCGCCGTGGCCGGTGCACGCACGCCCTCAGACCGGCGACGGCGTGGTGCGTTTCGTCCACGTGGATGCTGCGGCGAAATCGGTGCATCTCGTCGGCGACTTCAACGGTTGGAGCCCGACAGCGACGCCACTCGACCGAGAATCCGACGGGGTCTGGGCGGCGTTGGTGTTCCTCGACCCCGGCACCTATGAATACAAATTCTTCGTCGATGGCCAGTGGCAACTCGATGCCGACAATCCAGAAGTCTCGGAGAACGGCAACTCGGTGGTCCGCGTCGGCGCGAACGGGGCGGTGCTACCGATGGGCGCTGGCGGTCAGAGCAGCGCCGCCGCCGCCGGTGGCGCGACACCGGATCACGATCTGCGCTGGTTCGTGCGCTATTTGGGGTACTTGACCGCTCGCCGACAACCAGAGCTGCAGCGCTGGGATCTGGTGCGGCCGCTGCACGATGTCGACCTGCGTCTCGAAGTGGATTTCGGCGATGATCTGAGCGCCTGGTTCCGTACCAACTTCAACACCAGCGAGTCGGATGACGATCTCTCCGGCACCCGCTTGCGCTACGACCGTGGGGTCCTGCTCTGGAGGCCGCAAGAGTTCGAGATTCGCATGTTCGACAACGAAGGAGTCACCGATTTCGAAGATCCTGGCGTGCTCGTGGGCAAGATCGGCATCTACGAGGACAGCTTCGGGTTCACACGCCGCGGCGTGCTGCTGCGCCGCCGCTTGCTGGGGGCGCCGCTCGAGTTCCTGTACGCCGACAACACCGAAGCCGCCTCCGACAGCGTCCTCGCACCCGTGCTGCCAGATCTGCAAACACCGCCAACGATGGGGACCCAGTTCGAGAGTTACGCCGCCCTCGACACCCGTCGCAACAGCGATACCTTCGCCTTCCGCATGCGCGGCGGCTCTGAAACGCGTGGCCTGGGCTTCGGCTACCGGTTCGATCGCGGCCTGGCACCGGGGGAGCAAAACGATCTCGAGGTGCAACAGGACGGCCAAGGGCTCTTCGCCACCGGGCAACAGATCGAGACGACAGAAAGTTGGAATGCGTGGAACGTGGATCTGCGCCTGCCGTGGCTCGGCGTGCAGTGGATGGCGGAGTACATGAGCGGGACTCGGAAGGCGGTCGCCGAGCGCCAGCAGGTCTTGGAGGAAGCGCGCTATGACAGCAGCACGGGCAATGTCGAGGCGCGTTTTGGGCCCGAGACCGAGGCCTCGGGCACGTTCGCTCTCGACGACAGCCGACGATTGGTGTGGACACTCGCGCCCGTGGTCGAACATGCGGATTGGCGCCCGCATCTTCGTTACGAATACCAGGAGCACGATGCCGATGCGCGCATCACCGGCACGCCATTCTCGATGCGACGTCACGCCGCGGCGCTCGGGCTCGGGGCTCGCGTCGCCGGCTTCGAGGCGACGCTCGACGTGCAGCAGGACTGGTTCGACTATCCGGCCGGGACCACGTGGGAAACGCAGTTTTGGTTTCGCCGGCACAATCCCTGGCTGGACCAGAGTACGGCGACGTACCCGCGTTTCGTGCTGTTGGGCGCCGACCGTGCGAGCTTCGCGCGGCTGGACGTGTCGCGCACGTTGTGGGCGGCGCATGCGCTCGACGGCGAGCTCCGCTTCACCTGGGCGAGCCCGGGCTTCGATCGCGCGCCACGCGCTCTCGAGGCCGTGGCGCGTTTCAGCATCGATGTCGCCGACGGTCTGCAGCTACGCACCCACTCGCGCTTCGCCACGTTCCGGCGCTTCGAAACCTCCGATGCGGCAATCGTGGCCCAGCTCGGCCCCGGCAAGCACATCGAAGCCGGATCGTTGGCGACGACCGATATTCCTGGCGCGACCCACGACTATCGGACCTTCGGGGCGCACTTCGTCGAGCTCGTGATGGCGTTGAGCGAGAGGTCCGACATCGCGCTCGGGTTCGGCGTCGATCCGAATGTTCTGTATGCGGTGCGGAACACCTATATGGACATCGGGTGGGATCAGTTCCTCTTCGATGCGGGGGCGTCGCCGCAGGCAGCCTTCGCCGACCCCATCGGGTTGGGGAGTCGAATCGAACGCGCCGAGCACGATCTCGAGCTGGAACGGCGGATCACACTCGAAGCACGGATCAGTTTCTAAATGCGAGAACGGAACCTCCGGATGCACAGTGAGTGGAATGAGGTCGGGTGCCGGTGCCAGCGCCGCAGTCGCGCGCGAGCCATGCGCCGCGTCTGTGCCGCGTTGGCCGCAGCCTCGGCACTGCTGGCCAGCGCGAGCTGCATGCCCCGCCCGCCGATGCCGCGCTCGCCAGAAATCGGCGCGGGGGTCGTCGTGTTCCGTTACCGCGATCCGGTGGCTCAGGTCGTGCAGGTGGCGGGGAGCTGGGAAACCAACTTCCATCTGCGCGGGCGCGAATGGACGAGCAGCACGCGCGTCGGTGTCATGCTGCGCGGCGACGACGGAATCTGGGAGCTGGCCGCCGCACTCGGACCCGGACGCTACGAATATCTGTTTCTCGTGGATGGGCGATTTTGGGAACTCGATCCGGCCAACCCCCAACGCGTCGCCGATGGCCAGGGCGGGTTCGTCTCGTTGCTCGTGGTTCCATGAGTTCGTATACTCCGCCGTATGAGTTCCAAACCGCGCGTCGCCGTGCTGCGCGTTTCTGCCGCCACCATTCTCGACGACATCGGCCACCTGCTGGCACTCGCAGGCGTGCGCGCTGCGCTCGAGCCGGGCGCCACCACGATCCTCAAGGACAACATCTCGTGGCACTTCCCGTTCCCCGGCGCCAACACGACGCCGTGGCAGCTCGAGGGCACGATCCTGGCGTTGCGAAGCCAAGGGTTTCAGGAACTGGTCTGCGTCCAGAACAAGACCGTGGTCACCAATGCCTTCAAAGGTGAAGATCTCAATCATTACGTGCCGATCTTTCGTCAACACGACATCCCGGTGCTCTACAACTTCCGCGATACCGACATGCGCTGGGTGGAATATCGCCCGAAGGCAAAGATGCGCGTGCTCGATCGCATCTTTCCCGAGGGCATCCGCATCCCGGATTATTTCCACGGCAAGAACATCGTGCACTTGCCGACGCAGAAGACCCACATCTACACGACGACGACCGGAGCGATGAAGAACGCCTTCGGCGGCCTGCTCAACACCAAGCGCCATTACACGCACAGCTGGATTCACGCCACGCTGGTGGACCTGCTCGCCATCCAAAAGGAAATCCACCCCGGGCTGTTCGCCGTGATGGACGGCACGACCGCTGGCAACGGTCCCGGACCGCGCACGATGTTCCCGGTGGTGAAGGACTTCATGCTGGCGAGCGCCGATCAAGTGGCGATCGATGCCGTGGCCGCCAAGATGATGGGGTTCGATCCCATGTCCATCGACTACATCCGTCTCGCCGACGAGGCGGGGCTCGGAGTCGGGCGTGCATCCGACATCGAGGTCGTCGGTGCGGACATCGGCGGGGAGAACTGGGGATTCCGAGTCGGCGACAACGGCGCCAGTCGCGTCGGGGATCTGCTGTGGTTCGGGCCACTCAAGTCGCTGCAGAACCTTTTTTTCCGCACACCGCTGGTGAATGCATTCATCTTCGGGTCCGAGGTCTATCACGATTTCTACCGCTGGCCGGCACGCGACCGCCGCGTTTTCGAGCGCTGGCGCGAGACGACGCCCTGGGGCCAGCTCTTCTCTCGCTACGCCGAGCGCGAAGCGCTCGCCATCAGTCCAGGCCGTTCCTGACCTTGCGCGTTCTCGGCCGTTGGCTCCGCAGCGTGCGCGCGAATCGGGCGCACGATTTCTGCTTTGCCTGCATGGGGTCCGGGCGCACTCGCCGGCACCACGCGCGTGGAGAATGTTGCCTCGGAGTGGCGCGAGCGGCCCAAGCATCCAGACGCAAGCCCCTGGACCGAACCTTGCTCCGCCGGGGTTGCTACGATTCCGAGGAGGTGGCCATGCGTTCGCTCGAGTACAAGGTGGAGAAGGTCGGCGCGAACCGAAACATCGCCGTTCTCTCCCTGGACGGATACGTCGATAGCGCGACCTCCCTCAACATGGACGAGGCCATCGACTCGATCCTGCGCCAGGGAGTCTATTGCGTCGTCGTCGATCTGACCAAAGTCGGCTATATCAGCTCCGCCGGTTGGGGTGTGTTCATCAGCAAGATCAAGGACATCCGCGAGAATGGTGGCGGCCTCAAGATCGCCGGCATGCGACCCGACGTGCGCGACGTCTTCGACCTGCTGGGCTTCGGTCACATCATCGAAGCGCACGAGAACGTCGACGAAGCCATCGGTTCCTTCGAAGGTCAGGCGGCGAAGGCGAAGACACCCAAGCGCGAGGAAGTGCCCGCGGGCAGCAAACGCGGTCACTGAGCTGCGCGGCGCCGGTCGCAGGACCCCGTGCTGCGCGATTCCCCCGCATTCAGTCGCGAGCGCCTGTCGTCGCCCGCCAAGGGCGACGCAGCGGATGGCATTCCGACCCCTTTCACCCACCTGGCATCGAGCGCCGCGGCGTTCCCTGGAACTCAGGGCGCTTGCTCCGGGTAGGTGCATCGAGTCTACTGGCACCGACACGGACGCGCCCGGCGGCGCGTGCATGCCAAGGGAGCGCAAACGGTGCCTACGATGCACTGGGGAGTGGAGAGTTGGTGGCCACTCTTCCTCCTGCCGCTCGCAATCGGCCTCGCCTGGTTCGGCACGCGACGCACGACCCCGCCGCTTGCGGCCACCACGCGCGGCGTTTTCGTCGCGCTGCGCACGCTGGCGTTTTTCATCCTCCTCCTCGTCATCGCGAGTCCCGTTCTGGATCGACTGCGCCGCGAAGCGCGGCCGCCGCGCATCGCGCTGCTCGTCGACGAATCGGCGAGCATGTCGACGGTCGATGCCGCTCTCGAGACGCCGGCGCGAACACGGCTCGAGCACGCGCGTGATGCGGTGCGCGATCTGCATGCGATCTTGGGCGACGACGAGGTCGCGGTCGAGGTCGTGCCCTTCGCGGCACAGGCCGAGCCTGGGTTGGCGCCGGATTCCTACTTGGCCAGCGAACGCGTCGCCTCCGGTGGCGTGACCAACGTGTTGGGGGCGTTGCGCACGGTCGCGGACCGCCTGGCGGGAGAGAACCTCCAGGCTCTCGTCCTGATCTCGGACGGCCGGACGACTTTCGGCGGGCCCGATGCCGCAAGCATCGCAGGACTCGGCCGGCCGGTGTTCGCGCTGGGCGTCGGCGACACGCTGCGGGCCGCCGATCTTGCCATCGACCGCTGCGATTACGCGCCGATCGCGACCATGGAGAGCGAAGCAATCTTGCAAGTGCGCATCGAGAACTCCGGCTTTCGCGGCAAGTCGGTGCCGTTGCGGCTCTCCGACGGTGCAGAGGAGCTCTTCCGGCGCGATCTGCACTTCGAACAAGAGCACGGACGCACGCAGGTCGAAATTCCGCTGCAACTCACCACGCCTGGGCGCAAGCGGCTGAGGTTGGTGCTCGAGACTCAGGACGGCGAGCAGAGTGAGAGCAACAACATCCGCGAAATCCGCATCGAGGTGCTGAAGAACAAGCTGCGCGTGCTCTTCGTCGCGGCGCAGCCCGACTTGGACGTAGCCTTCCTGGCCCGGACATGGCGCGACGATCCGAGCGTGAATCTCACCCTCCTCCACACCAACGAAAAACGCGACTGGATTCAGAGCGACACCGGCGCCGCGTTCGCACTGCCGCTCGATTCGCGGGCGCTGCAGGACTACGACCTGTTCGTCTTGGGCGCGGTGGGCTCGGTGCCGCGCGCGTTCTTCGCCGGGCTGGTGCAAATGCTCGAGCAAGGCAAAGGCGTTCTCGCACTCGCCGGACGCGAGAGCATCTTCACCGTTCCCGGTAGCTTCGAGGCCTTGGCGGACGTGTTGCCCGTGCAGCGCAAAGGCCGGCAGCCCGTCCGCTTCGCGGTGCAGAATACGCGACTCACGCCCCAGGGTCGCCTCCATCCGGTCACCTCTCCGCTCGCAGAGATCGCAGATGCTGACATGGTGCTCAAGACCTTGCCGCCGCTGCTCGGGCGCCACGTGGAACTGCAAGCGAAGCCCGGGGCGACGTCCTTGCTCGTGGCGGACGATCCGGGCGCCATGCCGGTGCTCGTGGTCGGGCGTTTCGGCAGCGGTCACACGGCGGCCGTGACGTCGTTCCCGATCTGGCGCTGGGGAATGAACGACCGCGAAGCGCATCGCCGTGCCGCCAGCGAGTTTGTGTCGCATCTGCTGCGCTGGCTCGTACAGCCGCAGGACCTCAAGCGGGTGCAGGTCACGACCTCCAAACCCGTGTACGAAGGGGGCGAGGCCGTGGACTTCGTTTCCCAGGTGCTCGATGCACAGTTGCAACCCGTAGGCGACGCCGAGGTTCGTCTCGAGATCCGGCGGCGGGACGCAAGGCGTGAAACCGCGGCCACGGTGCTCCTCGAACGGCGCGCGGCGAAACCCGGCGAGTACGAGGGCGAGCGCGGCGGTCTTCCGCCCGGGGAGTATGCGGCGGACATCGTCGCCACGGTGCAGGGTGCCGAAGCGGGACGCGACACGACCGAGTTCACCGTCGAGACCTATTCGGTGGAGTTCGCGAACACGAGCCAAGATGTGAGTTTTCTGCGCGACCTGAGCCAGCTGACCGGCGGGCGCTACGCCGCGCTCGAGAATGCCTCCGACTTGGCACGAGAGCTGCCGCGCGAGCCCCAAGCGGTTCTGCTGCACAGCGAGATCGAGGTGTGGAACTCTCCGTGGATGTTCTTCGCCTTCGTCGCCGTGCTGGGGACCGAGTGGCTGCTGCGCAAGCGCCGCGGCATGCTCTGAGCACCATTCGATTTCTCCGCCTCGACTCCTCCTGAACCATGATGCGTGTCGCGTCACTCGCCGCGCTTTTGACGCTCGTCGTCAACGAAGTGCTCTATGACCCGGAAGGTGCCGATTCGGGGCACGAGTTCGTCGAGATCCTCAACGTGTCGGCGACCTCGGTCGCGCTCGCGGGTCTCGAGCTGCAGGTGGGCGACGGCGGTCGTCCCGGCAGCTGGCGGGTGGCCTGGAGTGCGAGCGGCGACAGCTTGGCGCCCGGGGCTCTGCTGGTCGTAGGCGGCGACAGCATCGCCGTCCCGAGGCAACCCTTGGACGGCAGCCTGCAGAATGGCCCCGATGCAGTGCGGCTCTGGGATCGAGGTCAGGTCCTCGATCTCGTGGGCTACGGCGACCTCGAGTTCGCCGAGTACTTCGAAGGTGCGCCAGCGCCCGACGTGTCGGGCGCGAGTCTCGCACGCGTTCCCGATGGCCGTGACACCGATTCGAACGCCGGCGATTGGCGCGCCAGTGTTCCCTCGCCGGGGCGACTCAATGCGCCGCCACGTGCTGGCGTTCTCGATCTCGTCGTGCCGGATCCGACGCGGCTGTGGCCGTTTCGAAGCCACGAGATTCCGCTGCGCGTGCGCAACGTGGGCACGGAGGCGATCGAGGCTGGAGCATGCCGCGTCGAGGCACTGGTGTGGCCGGTGCTTGGGGAGCCGGCGCGTGAAGTGCCCGTGCTCGGCCCCCCACGCGTGCTCGCGGCGCCTCTGTTTCCAGCGCTCGCGGCCGGCGACAGTGCGACGCGTTCCCTGATTTGGCATGCAGAGCTCGGTCTGTGGCGCTTGCAAGCGACGCTGCATGTTGCCGCGGGCGACAGCAGCAACAACACGCAGTTGGCTTGGCTGCGCAGCGGCGCCGGAGCCATCTTGATGCGCGAGATTCTCTTCGCGCCGGTCACGGCCGAAAGCGAGTGGATCGAGATCCACAATCGTGACTCTCGTGCGCAGGACCTCGACGGCTGGACGTTGGCGGATGCCACCGGGCGAAGCTCGCGCCTGCGGGCGGCGCATGCTCTCGCGCCCGGCGCGTACGCGATCCTGAGTGCCGACACCCTCGTTGCCATTGCCGCGCTTGCCCCCGGCACCTTGCGTGTCGCGGTGTCGCCGTGGCCGGCGCTCAACAACAGCGACGACGACAGCGGCATCGCCGATCGAATCGTGCTGCGTGATCGTGCCGGCATCGTGCAAGACGCTGTGGTCTACAGCGCCGCCTGGGGAGCGGAGCGCGGGCGCAGCATCGAGCGCTTGACCGACGATCCCGACGCGCGTGGTCTGCTGTGGTCGGCGTGCAAGGATCGCGCGGGATCCACGCCGGGGCGCGCCAACAGCGCTTCGGCACCTCCAGCGTGGAGCGTCGAGCTGACCTTGGCTCCCAATCCTTTCTCTCCGAATGGCGATGGACTCGAAGACCTGCTGCTCGTGGCGTTCGAAGTGCCCGTGAGCCACAGCGGCTTCGAGATCGGGATCTACGACACCACGGGGCGGCGGCGGCGCTTGCTCGCTGGCGATCGCCTCGGGCCGGGCCCACGGCGCTTGAGCTGGGACGGCGGCGACGATGCCGGCGCGCCACTCGTGACCGGTGCGTACGTGTTGCGCCTCGAGTTGCTCGGCGCGCGGGGGTCGCCGACACAGCTGCGTACGGTCGGGTTGGTCCGGCATTGAAACGAGACTCCGAGCCCGCGCGGCAGAGGACGCTGCCACGTCCGTCCAACCGGCGACGCGCGGTCGCAAGTGGCAGATCGGTGGCTGCGTGGCTGCTCGTGGCCACGTTCAATTCATCGTACGCGGTGGATGCAGACGGCGTGGATGCGCCGAGCCTGGGCCAAGGAGGCATCCATGGGCTCGATCGTCTCGAACATTCACCGGGTACCGTGCTGCCGCCGCAGCGCGCCGTGCAGTGCGGGAGCGCATGGCGATTCGCCGGCAGTGGCCTGGTGACGCACGTGGCGGCGATGCAGAGCGTCGGCCGGCGCTTTGGCTTCGGCCTCGCGGTCGAACACACACAGAGCGACATCCATGCGGAGACCGATGGCACCTTGGCGCTGCAAGCAGGAAGCACGGTTTGGCGCGCCGGCGCGGCTTTGATGCTGCGCAGTGCACACTTCGCGCGCCACGCGGCCTGGCAGGAGATGCATGTGCAGCTGGGGATCGGGGTGCGTGCACATACGCGCGTGCGTTTCGCGTGCTCGAGTGCCGGCGCGCTCCGGCACGACACACTGCCACGCGTCGGGCTCACCGTCGGCTGCAATCTCGAGGAGCGCTTGGAAGCCACATTGCAACTCGAGCGCGAGCCGGCTTTGCCCACTCGGGTGCGCGCCGGTCTCGCCTGGGGTGTTGGCGGCGCGTTGGGATTCCTGTGCGGTCATGACCTGGCGACCGGTGGAACGAGTGCCGGACTCGTCGTGGGGCTCAAGTCCTGGAAGGTCACCTACGCTACCGCGGCGCATCCCGAACTCGGGTGGAGTCACGCATGGATGCTCGAACTCCGGCGCTGAGGCGATGGTGCATTCTCCTCGCGCCGTCGATGCTCTGGGTGACGAACGTTTTGGCGCGCGCCCCGGGCGAGGCCGCCGAGGACGCGGCGACAGCCGACAGCCTCGTCGAGACTGCGCTCGTGGCACAGCTACGGCTGCACGACGAAGGCTTGGACGAGGAGCTCGATCCGGGCACCTTGGCGGCACTCGATCAACTGCTCCTCGATCCGGTGGAGATCAATCACGGGGTGCTCGCGCGTTTGCTGGCCGTGCCGTGGTTGTCGGCCGCGCACGTGGATGCCATCCGCACGGCGCGGCCGCTCAAGGCGTGGCGGGACCTCGCGGTGCTGCCGGGTTGGGACATGGATCTCGCCCAGAGCATGCGGGCCTTTGTCCGCTTCGCGCGACCGCGCAACCCTTGGTGGGTGCAGACGGGGATTCTAGCCTCGGCGCGGCGGCGCGAGTGCGAGGTGCGCGGGGAATCGGCGCGCGCGAGCCTGGGATTTCGCTTCTTGTCCATGCCGGAGGCGATGGCGAGCGGGTCTGTCAGTCTGCAACTCGGGTCGATGCGTGGCGTCGTTGGCGACCTGCGTCTCGGCCACGCGCAAGGCCTCCTGTGCTGGAGCGCGGCCACCGCCTTGAACGCGACCAGTGCGCCATTGCGCCGGGCGCGGGGTGTGGTCGCGGCACTTACGCCATCGGCATCGCACGGGTTGCGTGGCACCGCCGTCGAATTCAATGCCCGCGGATGGCGCTTGGGGCTGGCGAGCGGCACCAGCACGAGCGGCAAGGTCGAAGCGGGTTTCGGCACAGTTCCCCTCGGGGGTGCGCATGCGTTCACCGCGGGCTGGTTGCAGGTCGGACAGGGGAACTGGACGAGTTTCGGCTGGAATGTGGTTGGACGCAACGCGCGCATCGAGTTGGAGGTGGCGCCGATCGAGCGCACGAGTGCGTACGTCGCTGCCGGTGAATGGCGGTGGCCAGGGGGGCGATTCGCAGTCCGTCTCCAGCGGACGCCAGCGTTTGCTGGCTCGCCTTTCGCGGGTGTTGGTGCGAGCGAGCGCGACGAGAGCGCACGTCACGCGCTCGCGCACGGCACGATCCGAATCGGACACAGTCGCTGGGAGATCGCCGTAGCGCGCTCTTCGCGGCACGATTCCATCGCCACGAACCACGATTTCGTCGAGGCTCGGTTGGGGGCACGTTGGCAATGGGTGCGGCACGCGTTCGAGCTGCGGCTCCGCCAGCGGCGCGCGCACGACTCTGCGCTCGAACTCGAAACTTTCCGCCCACCCGCCCGCACGCGCCGGCGCGGGATGGTCATGCGTTTGTCACGCCGGCTCGACCCCTGCACGAGCCTCGCGGTCGACTATCGCAGCGAGGAAAGTGTCGAGGCAGGTGGTCTGGCCGCTGGAAGCGTCTGGCAGCTGCACCTGCAACATCGGCGTCGGAGCTTCGAGTTGCAGGCGGCGCTCACCGCGCTCGCGGTGCCCTCTGGCAACGCGGCACCCGTCATCGCCGAACCGAGCTTGCGAGGCGGCGCAGGCTCCCGGCGCCTGGTCGGGGATGGCCTGCGCGCCGCAGTGGGGTTGCACGTCGAGACGCACCGACTCGAGGCGGGATTGCGTCTTGCGCGCGGCTTCGGCGCGCTGCCTGCCACACCGCTCGAGGCCGAGCTGGCACTGCGAATCCGGATGCCCTGACGGGTGGCCCGACGCGGGGCGCCGCTCGTTCGTATTTTCGCATCGCGGCCAACCCCTTGTTTGACGCCATCATGCGATTCCGCTAGCTTCCGGAGGCAAGCACCCGAGGTGCCCCGTGTCACGCACCGTGATCGCCAACGCGAGGCTTCTCACTCTGCACCCGGGGGCGGAGTTTTTCGAATCGGCGAGCCTCCTGCTCGAAGACGGCATCGTCGCCGCCATCCTCGACGACCCCGACGCCACTCTACTGCATGCCGAACGGCTGGACGCCGGAGGCGCTCTGGTGCTGCCGGGAATGATCAACGCGCACACGCACTGCTACAGCGCTCTCGTGCGCGGCCTCGACGCACCGGCCGGCGCCGAGAGCTTTGCCGCCTTGTTGCGCGATCTGTGGTGGCGATTCGATGCGTGTCTCGAGCCCGATGACGTCGAGATCTCAGCGATGCTCACGGGGCTCCTGAGTTTGCGGCTCGGCGTCACCACGTTGTTCGATCACCACGCGAGCTTCGGCTGCATCGATGGTGCGCTCGAACGCGTCGCTTCGGGTCTGGAAACGGTGGGTGCGCGCGGCGTCGTGTGCTACGAAGTCTCCGATCGCGCCGGGCCCGACGCGGCGCAGGCGGCTCTGCGGGAGAACCTGCGCCATGCCAGCGCTGGCGTGCATCTGCCCTCGCGGCTCGGGTCCATGCTCGGCCTGCATGCTTCGTTCACCCTTTCGGACGCGACCTTGGAGCAAGCTGCCGAGCTGGTGCAGCAGCATGGGCTGGCGGTGCACGTCCACGTGGCCGAGGCCGAAGTGGACCACGTCGAAGGCGCCGCTCATGGCACGGGGGTCGTGTCCCGGCTCGAGCGCTTTGGTTTGCTGGCGCCCGGGGCGATCGCAGCGCACGCGGTGCATCTCGGGGTCGCGGAACTGCGTGCCCTCGCATCGCATGGGGTTGTGATCGCGCACAACCCGAGATCGAACATGAACAACGGCGTCGGCCGCGCCGACCTCGGCGCCATGATGCATGCTGGCGTACAAGTTGCGCTGGGGACCGATGCGTACGGCGCGGGCATTCTCGCCGAGGCGCGCGTCGCGACTCTGGCGCAGCGCCAGCATCCTCGTCTCGGCGATGGGGATGGGATAGCCGAATGCGCCCTGCAAGCGAATCCGAGCCTCGCCTCCGGGTATTTGCCGCTGCTCGGACGCTTGCTGCCTGGAGCCCCCGCCGATGTCGTGGTGACGCGTTATGTGCCACCGACACCGATGCGGCGCGAGAACGCTTGGGCCCATCTGTTGTTCGGCGACATCGAGACCCAGGTGCGCGCTGTCTTCGTGGGCGGTGAGCGCGTCCTCGACGAGGGGCACAGCACGCGCATCGACGAGGGAGAGCTTGCCGCACAGTGTCGTGAGCATGCGGCGAGATTGTGGGAGCGTTTTCGGCGTGCAGCGCCGAGCTGGCACACGGTCGTGATCCCGGAGGCGTGATGCAGGCGATTCCCAAGTCCGAGCGCATCCGGGGCACGCGCTGCATGAGCTGCGAGCGCGAGCATGCCTACGACCCACAGCCGTATCGATGCCCCGACTGCGGCGGCATTCTCGACGTGCTCTGGGACGATGCACGTCTGGCGCGCGTGGTGACGCGCGCGTCTCTGGCCGCACGAAAATGGCACGACATCTGGCGTTATCACGAATTGCTGCCGGTCGAAGAGCCGGCGCATCGAACGCCGCTGCGCGTCGGGTGCACGCCGCTCTACGAGGTCCGCTCCTTGCGCCGCGCATTCGGCTTCGCATCGCTCTACGTCAAGGACGATGGTCAAAATCCCACCGGCAGCTACAAAGACCGTGCGAGCGCCATTGGCGTTGGCGCCGCGCTCGATGCCGGAAGCCGGATCGGAGCCTGCGCGTCGACGGGGAATGCCGCGTCGTCCTTCGCCGGCATCGGCGCCTCGCTCGGGCTCGAAACGGTGGTGTTCGTGCCGCGCCAGGCGCCGGAAGCGAAGATCACCCAGCTGTTGCTGTTCGGGGCACGCGTGTTCTGCGTCGACGGCGATTACGACCAGACCTACGATCTCTGCGCCCAAGCCATCGCAGAACAAGGTTGGTACAACCGCAACGCGGCGGTGAATCCCTTCCTCGTCGAGGGCAAGAAGACCGCCGCCTTCGAGATCGCCGAGGAACTCGCCTTCGATCCTCCCGATGTCTGCGTCGTCGCCGTCGGGGATGGCTGCATTCTCGGCAGTCTCTACAAGGGCTTCCAGCAGTTCCGCGCCCTCGGGCTCAGCGAGCGCTTGCCGCGTCTGGTCGGCGTGCAAGCGGCCGGCGCCGATCCACTGGTGCGCGCCTTCGAATCGGGGGCACCGCTCAAGGTGATGCGCGCCACTTCGTATGCCGACAGCATCAACGTCGGCAAGCCGCGCAACGCCTTGAAGGCGCTGGAAGCGGTGCGCGCCTCGCACGGCAGCTTCCTCAGTGTCGACGACGAGGCGATTCGCGAGGCGCAGCGCTGCTTGTCGCGGCATGCCGGTATCTTTGGCGAACCTGCGGGCGTCGCCAGCTTTGCCGGATTGCTGGCGGCGCGGTCGCGGCAGCTCGTCGATGCCAACGAGCGCATCGTCGTGTTGGTCACCGGGAATGGTCTCAAGGACGTGGACGGGGCGCAGAGCGCCGCCGGCCACGCCACACAGGTCGGTCCTCGCATGGAGGACCTGCGTGTGCACTTGCAACTCGCCTGACGGACGGCCGAGTCCGCGGCGAATGCCGGAGGGGAAAACATGCGAACGTTTGCCAAGGCGACGGTGCGTCTCGGAACGGAAACAGCGTTCGAGGTCCTGGCTCGCGCGCGTGCCCTGGAGGCGGAAGGGCGCCATGTGATCCATCTTGAAATCGGCGAACCCGATTTCGATACGCCGGCCCACATCGTCGATGCGGGTGTCAAGGCATTGCGCGACGGCTTCACGCACTACGGACCGTCGGCGGGCCTGCCGGAGGTCCGCGCCGCCATCGCCACCTACGCCGGCGGCATGCGTGGCCTCGACATCGGACCCGAGGAAGTGGTGATCACCCCCGGCGGCAAGCCGGTGATGTTTTTCGGCATGATGGCGCTCCTCGATCCCGGCGACGAGGTGCTGGTTCCGAACCCGGGATTCCCGATCTACGAATCCGTGATTCGCTATCTCGAAGCCAAACCCGTGCCGCTGCAGCTTACCGAGTCTCGCGACTTCGGCCTGGACGTGGATGAGCTGGAATCTTGCATCACGCCTCGCACCAAGATGCTGATTCTGAATACGCCGGCAAATCCGACGGGCGGGGTGATCCCGCGCGCCGACATCGAACGTGTGGCGGAGCTGGCGCAGAAGCACGAGTTCTGGGTGTTGTCCGACGAGATCTACGCCCGCATCCTCTATGAAGGCGAGCATCATTCGATCTTGGCGGTGCCCGGGATGCGAGAACGCACCCTGCTGCTGGACGGTCACTCGAAGACGTATGCCATGACGGGATGGCGCTTGGGATTCGCGGTGGCGCCGAAACCTCTCGCCGACATGATTTCCAAGTTCATGACCAACTGCAACAGCTGCACCGCGAGCTTCACGCAGATGGCTGGCATGGCCGCCGTGCGTGGACCGCAAGACGCAGTGACGGCCATGGTGGCGGAGTTTCATAAGCGACGCGATCTGATCGTCGACGGATTGAACGCCATTGCGGGCATTCGGTGCCAGCGCCCGAAGGGTGCGTTCTATGTGTTCCCGAACATCACGGGCACGGGGAAGACTTCCGCCGCGCTATCGACGCTGCTCTTACAGGAAGCCGGCGTTGCGACACTCGCTGGCACGGCTTTCGGCACTTACGGCGAAGGCTACCTGCGGCTCTCGTACGCCAATTCGCAGGACAACATTCGTGAAGCGCTGCGGCGCATCGCGGCCGCGGTCGGGAAGTTGTGAGTGGCGCGACGTCCCGCGCATCCAAGCGCCCGGCGCACACGCTCCTTGGCACGCGCGCTCGGCGTGGGACGACATGGCATCCACGCCTTCGTCGGGGCCGGTGGCAAGACCGCAGCCATCGCCCGCTTGCTGCATGAACGCCCGACGGCGCTCGCGACCACGACCACGCATCTCGATCGCAGCGGGTTCGGCCATGGCTTGCTCGCCGTGTTCGCGAATGCGTCGACGCTCGCGCGCACGACCCCGGAGCTGCTGCGCGCGCGGCCACTCACGCTCGCGATCGGCGCTGGCGCGCGCCTGCAAGGGCCAACGCTCGCGTGGTTGCAGCGCTTCATCCAGGCATCCCCCCGGTCGCTCCTTCTCGTCGAGGCCGATGGTGCACGGCGGCGTCTGGTCAAACTTCCGGCGCCACATGAACCCGCGTGGCCGCCCGCACCATTGCAACGTGCGGTCCTCGTCGTCGGTCTCGCGGCGCTCGGGCAACCGGCTGCGCGTGTCGCCCATCGGCCGCGCGAATCTGCCGGCGCAGTGCATCTGCGTGATGTGAAATACATGCTGAGGACGTACCTCGAGCGCATGCCGCCGCGGGCGGCGGTGAGTGTTCTGTTCACGGGGGCGAACACCGTGGCGGCACCCGTGCTGCAAGGGCTCGTCGAGTTCTGTATGCGTGTCGTGCAGCAGCGCAATCCTGCGTGGCTCGACGCCAGCGTCGGGCTGCGTGTGGTGGCGACCGCCGATGTCATGAGCGGAGACTGCGTGTTTTGGAACGCAGGCCGCGGCAGCCGCTCGGTGTCTCCACCCTTGCCGGGGGTCTGCGGCGTGTTGCTGGCCGCGGGATTGAGTCGCCGCTTCGGCCGGAGGGACGGGGGAAAATTGCTGGCGCGGTGGCGCGGGCAGCCACTCGTCGCCCATGCGGCGCGACGTCTGCGCGACGCGGGCTTCGCCGCGATCGTCGTGGTCACGAGTCGCGACGACGGCGGCATCGCTCCGGTCATCCGCACGGCGCTGCGCGGGGCCGACTTGCGACTGCGCTTCGTGCGCAACCCGGCTCCGGCACGTGGGCTCGGCAGCTCGGTGCGCCTGGGCGCTCGGGCCGTGCCGCCGGGCATGGCGATGGTCTTCGCGCATGCGGACATGCCGGCGATCCGCGTCGCCACTCTGCGCCGCATCGCCACAATGGGTGCGACGCTGCGCCACTGCATCGTGCGACCGATGGTGCGCGGCGTCCCACGCAACCCCGTCTTTTTTCCGGCCGATCTGCGAGACGAGCTGATGCGAGTCCCCGATGCGATGGGCGGCAAGACGGTGCTGCAGAGGCACCGATCGCGCGTGTTCGATCTCGAGTGCGAACCCGGTGACGATCTCGTCGACGTCGATCGGCCCGTCGATCTCGCCGGATTGAACGCGCTCGCGTCGGTGGCGCACGGCCCGCGCCGTCTGGGGACGCAGCCTCGGATCACGGTGTTGTTCATCGGCTGCGGCGATCTCGGGACTGGCGCCGCACATGCCCTGGTGCGCGCGGGTTTCGCGGTCGCGATCGTCGAGCGCCGGCACCCGTTGGCCATTCGACGCCGCGTCGCATTCGCCGAGGCCGCGCAGAGCGGTCAGGTGACCGTCGAGGGTGTGGTGTGTCGTCGGACCGCGCTTGCATCGCTCGTGGGCTCTGGTTGGCCAGCGCCTGACGCGGGCGTTCGTGTGGTGCCGCTGTTCGTCGAGCCGCTGCAGCAAGTGCTGGCGCGGCTCCGTCCAGATGTCGTGGTCGACGCGCGCATGACCAAGCGCCCCCTGCGCGCACTCCCGGCCCATTGCTTTCGTGTCGCGCTCGGGCCGGGGCACCGGGTGGGCCGCGATTGCGATGCCGTGGTGGAAACGCTGCGCGGCCCGACGCTCGGGCAGGTGCTCTGGAGTGGCGCGGCCGCTTCCGACACCGGTGTTCCGGGAGAAATCGGCGGCGAAACGATTCGTCGCGTGCTGCGTGCTCCGTGCAGCGGAGTGTGGCATACCCATCTCGAGATCGGTGCGCACCTCGAGGTTGGAGACATCGTCGCGCGTGTCGGGCGGCGTCCTGTGCGCGCCGCGCTTTCAGGCATGGTCCGCGGCCTGCTGCGCGACGGGGAACGGGTCCGCGCCGGTCAAAAAGTGGGGGACATCGATTCTCGAGCGCGGCCACCCGTCGTCCATCGCATCTCGGACAAGGCGCGCGCCGTCGGCGGTGGCGTGTTACAGGCCGTTCGTACCCGCTTGCGCGCGGAATCCAGCAAGGCAGCCCCGGTGATCGTGCGGCGGCGCGGCCGAGTCCACCGGCGTCGCAGCAGCAATGGCTTGCAACGGCAGCGCGCGTGAAGGATCTTTCCGACAGGTCGTGCACTCCTGACCTTGGTCACGGCGAAGACGGAGCATGTCCCGGGATGAGGAGGAAAGTCGAATGGACGACGGCTTGCGCGGACGCGATTTTGTCACCGATGCCGAATGGAGTCTCGACGAGCTCGAACGCATGTTCCAGACCGCGGGCGAACTCAAGACCCAGTTCCGGCGTGGAATCCCGACCCCCTGGTTGCAGAATCTCACCTTGTTCATGCTGTTTTTCGAGCAGTCCACGCGCACCCGCAATTCTTTCGAAGCCGGGATGACGCAGCTCGGCGGCCATGCGCACGACCTCACTCCCGACAAGATGCAGATCTCGCACGGCGAGACCGCCTTCGACACCGGCGCGGTGTTGTCGCGTTACGGGCATGCGATTGGCATCCGCAACTGCTTGTGGAAGACGGGGAACCGTTATCTGCGCGAGGTGGCGGCGTCCGCCTCGGTGCCGGTGTTCAACATGCAGTGCGACCTGTACCACCCGTGTCAGGCGACGGCGGATTTGATGACCGTGCGCGAGAAGTTCGGGGCGGCCGAGTTGCGGGGGCGCAAGTTCGTGGTGTCCTGGGCGTACGCCCCCAGCTACCAGAAGCCGATGTCAGTGCCCCAGTCTTTGATCCTGCTCATGCCGCGCTTCGGCATGGATGTGGTGCTGGCGCATCCACCCGAGTTCGACCTGGTCCCCGAGTTGGTGGAGCAGGCGCGCGGCTTCGCGCGTGCGAGCGGCGCGCGCTTCGACATCGTCCATGACATGGACGCTGCCTTCGAAGGCGCGCACGTGGTGTACCCCAAGAGCTGGGGCTGCATGATGCACACCACGGACTTGCAGGAATCCGCGGCGGTGGCGGCCCGCTACAAGGACTGGATCTGTGACGAGCGCCGCATGGGTCTCGTCGACCGCGACGGTCTATACATGCATTGCCTGCCGGCAGACCGCGGCCACGAGGTCACGGATGCCGTCATCGACGGGCCGCATTCGGTGGTGTTCGACGAGGCCGAGAACCGGCTGCACGTGCAGAAAGCGATCATGGCTCTGACGATGAAGGGCGACAAGACCGGGGAGTTCTGACGATGCGCGCCGGGGAACTGTGTGTGGTGGGGCTGGGAGGCAATTCGATCATCCCTGGGAATCGTTCCGGGACCATCGAAGAGCAACGCGCGTTGACACGCGCCACCATGGCGCAAGTGGCGACACAGGTCGCGCACGGGGTGCACGTCGTTCTCACGCATGGCAATGGCCCGATCATCGGCAACATCGCGTTGCGCAACGAGGCGATGGCGCACGAGATCCCGCCGATGCCTCTCGACATCTGCGGTGCCGATTCGCAGGGCGGCATCGGCTACATGGTGCAGCAATCGCTGCAGAACGAGTTGGCGCGGCTCAACTTGTCGCGCGAGGTGGCCACCGTGATCACCCAAGTCGAGGTGGATCCGACCGATCCCGCCTTTCGCACGCCGACGAAGCCCATCGGACCATTTTATACGCCGGCGCAGGCCGAGCGCCTGACGCGCGACAAGGGCTGGGTGTTGCGCGACGATGCCGGTCGCGGTTGGCGGCGTTTGGTGCCGAGCCCGCGCCCGCAACGCATCGTCGAAATCGCTGTCATCCGCGCTTTGCTCCACGAGGGCGTGATCGTCAACTGCGTCGGCGGGGGGGGCATCCCCGTCGTCCGCCGCGGCGGCGAGTGGATCGGTGTCGAGGCCGTCATCGACAAGGACCATACGGCAGCCGTGCTCGGCACGCAGCTGCACGCCTCGCGCCTCATCTTGCTGACCGGCGTCGAAACCGTAATGCGTGGCTTTGGCACACCCACGCAGTCGCCGCTGCGTTCGATCAACCACGATGAAGCCGAACTGCTTCTGGCGGCCGGCGAATTCCCTTCGGGCAGCATGGGGCCCAAGATTCGCGCTGCCTTGGACTTTCTGGCCACAGGCGGCGCCGAGGTCATCATCACCGACCCACAGCATCTGTCGGCGGCCCTTGCCGGCAGCACCGGCACGCACATCGCCGTGCACTGAACCGCGGCTGGAGTCCCAGCCTCCCGGAACCTCGGCATCCACCGTTGTCTGAGAACTCTCGGCCTGTATTCCCTCTCACCTTCGTGCCCGTAGCGCCTTTCGACCGGCGGATCACGATTGACGCTCATCGCCCCTTTGACCGGCGGATCGCGATTGACGCTCATCGCGCTTTGACCGGTGGATCACGATTGACGCTCATCGCGCTTTGACCGGCGGATCACGATTGACGCTCATCGCGCCCTCGACCGGCGGATCCTGACCCTCTTCGCACGCTGCACGACCTCGGCAGAAGAACCTGTGCCACAGGGGGCTCGACCGAAGCAACCCCGGCGGCTTTGCCCATCGAAGTTGGCGTACGAGCTCGTCGTCCCGCCCGTCGTACCCGTCGAACGCATGAAGGCCTCGAACTCGTCGGTACGGCGTCGCGGAATCCTGTGATGCTGAACCGTGCGACGCCCGAACCCGCGCCGAGCGCATTGCCAGGCTCATGCCAGGCCGGAATCTCGCACGGGGTCTCGATCTTTCCTGTGCGCGGTGCGGTCGAGTGTCGATGGCGTGGACACGGACTGACGATGGCGTTGACACCCGAGAGAGAGGAGGATCCGGCATCTCTCCTTGTCGATGCCGCGTCGGGTCGGCTAAGGTGCCGCGAGGAGGCATGCATGCGACCTGTGCGCTGGGCCCTCGCGGTTGTACTTGCCGCCGGCACGACTGCCTGTTCGAGCAGGGATCGTGCGGCCCCGCCGGGACAGCTCCAGGTCGGTCTCGTCTTCGACATCGGCGGTCGCGGCGACAAGTCCTTCAACGATTCTGCCTATCGCGGGTTGGAGCGCGCTGGACGTGAGTTGGGCGTTCGCTTCGAGTACCTGGAACCCGCCGAAGGCGCCGACCGCGAGACGGGATTGCGCGAGTATGCCAGCCGCGGCTTCGCCCTCGTGATCGGCGTCGGGTTCATGTTCAGCGACGACATCGAGAAGATGGCGCGCGAGTTTCCCGACGTCCACTTCGCTTGCGTCGATCTGACGCTGAAGCTGGAACCAAACGGAGCTCCGTCTGCGCTTCCCCCGAATCTGGTCGGTCTCAAGTTTCGCGAGGAGGAAGGATCTTTCCTGGCCGGAGCCACGGCCGCACTCGTGGCGCAAAGCGGCATCCTCGGCTTCGTCGGCGGCATGGACGTGCCGCTCATCCACAAGTTCGAGGCCGGGTACCGCGCCGGCGCTCGCCACGTCGCTCCGGGCACGGAAGTTCTGGTCGGATACGCGGGCGTGACTGCGCAGGCGTTCAAAGATCCGGCCAAGGGCAAAGAGTTGGCGAACAGCATGTATGGTCGTGGCGCCGACGTCATTTTCCACGCCTCTGGAACCACCGGTTTCGGCGTCTTCGAATCGGCGCGCGAGCACGGCAAGCTCGCCATCGGCGTCGATTCAGACCAGTACGACGAAGCCCCGGGCTATATTTTGACCAGCATGGTGAAGGACGTGGACATCGCCGTGTTCGAAACCGTGAAACGCGTGCAGGAAGGCCGTTTCCAGGGCGGCGTGATGGAATTCGGCCTGCGCGAATCGGGCGTGCACATCGTCCGCGATGCGCGCAACCGCGAGATCTTTCCTGACGAGGTCTACGCGCGCGTGCAGGCGCTGCGCGACTCCGTCGCTCGTGGTCTCCTCCAGGTGCCGCGAGATTGATGGGCGTATGAGCGAGTACGCGCTCGAACTCCACGACATCGTCAAGGCATACCCTGGCATCGTGGCGTGCGACCACGTCGATCTGCGTGTGCGCCGTGGCAGCATTCATGCGCTCGTGGGCGAAAACGGCGCGGGCAAGACCACACTGATGCGCGTCGCCTACGGTGAGACACGGGCCGATGCCGGGGCCGTGCGGATCGAGGCCCAAGCCCTCGGACGCGGTGGCACGGCGCGGGCGATCGGGCTCGGTCTCGGGATGGTGCACCAGCACTTCATGTTGGTGCCGACGCTCTCCGTGTGCGAAAACGTCGTTCTCGGCAGCGAACCACACCGCGGACCCTGGTTCGACCGCGACGCCGCCCGCGTCCAGGTGCGCGACACCGCGGCGCGCTTCGGTCTCGCCGTCGATCCAGATGCCCGCGTCGGTGATCTCGGGGTCGGCGAGCAACAGCGCGTCGAGATCCTCAAAGTGCTCGTGCGCGGGGCACGCGTTCTCATCCTCGATGAACCCACGGCCGTGCTCGCGCCGCGCGAAGTCGAGGACTTTTTCACCATCCTGCGCCGGCTCGTGCGCACAGACCATACCGTTCTGCTCATCTCGCACCGGTTGCAGGAGGTGCTCTCGATTGCCGATGTGATCACCGTGATGCGCGATGGCCGGGTGGTGGACGAGATGCCGGCGCAGCAGGCCGATGGCGCACGACTGGCCCACGCCATCGTTGGCCGCTCGGTGCCAGTGGTGTCGCGGCATGCGAGCCGGCGCGAAGGCCCGGAACGCGACGCATTCCCGGCGACCGCAACGACGCCCATGCCGAGCGGGATGGCGGCCGGTGGCGAGGGCGCGGATGCCGCGCCCGTGGTGCTGCATTGCGAGGGTTTGTGCACCGACGGGAAACGCGATGCCTTGCAGCAGATTTCGTTCACGGTGCGGCGCGGTGAAATCCTCGGCGTGGCCGGTGTCGAAGGCAACGGCCAGCGCACGCTGGCGCTCGTGCTTCTCGGCCTCCTGCCGCTCGCGCGTGGCCGCGTTCTGCTGCATGGCGACGATGTCACGACACACACCACCGCGGCGCGACGTGCACGCGGCATGGCCTATGTGCCGGCCGATCGGTTGCAGGAAGCGCTCATCCCCTCGATGCGCATCGACGAGAACGCCATCCTCGGGCGCCAGCGCGAACGAGATCTCGGTCACGGCATATGGCTGTCCCCCGCTCGTGTCGGCGCGCGTGCGCAGGCGCTGCTCCGACGCTACGAGATTCGCCCCGATCAGCCCGCATCTCCAGCGTCGATTCTATCCGGGGGCAATCAACAAAAGCTCGTGGTCGGGCGCGAGATCGACCGCGAGCCGGATTTCCTGCTCCTCGCCCAGCCGACACGTGGTGTGGATGTGGGGGGGATCGCCTTCCTGCACACACAGATCTTGAAGGCGAGGGATTCCGGCAAGGCCATTCTGCTCATTTCGGCCGATTTGAACGAGATCCTGGCGCTCGCCGATCGCGTGCTCGTTCTGTTCGCAGGTCGCGTGGCAGGAGAGTGCAGGGCCGACCAAGCCACCGCTGCCGAGCTCGGGGCGTGGATGACCGGGGGGACGCTGCAAGAGCCCGACCGGGAGACAGCACCATGAGCCGTGGAGGGTTCGGGGAAACACGCATCGGGCGCGGACTGCGTTCCGTCGCCGGGCCGGTCCTCGCCATCCTTTTGGCCTTGGTCGCGGGGGCGGTGCTCGTTCTCACACTCGGGCGCAATCCTGTCGAGGTCTACGCCAAGCTCTTGGACGCCATCTTCGGTTCGGCCTACGGGTTCGGACAGGTGCTGTTCAAGGCCACGACGCTCATCGGCACGGGTTTGGCCGTGGCGGTGGCATTTCGTGCCGGGCTGTTCAACATCGGTGCCGAAGGGCAGATGGTGCTCGCGGGTCTCGTGTCCGCGAGCTTTGCAACGGTCCTCGGCGATGCCTGGCCGGCAGTCGTTGCGGCGCCGTTGGTTCTGCTGGTCGCAGCCGCCACAGGGGCGCTCTGGGCGATGATTCCGGCTTTGTTGCGCGCCTATCTCGGCGTGCACGAAGTGATCAACACGATCATGCTCAATTTCGTCGCCTTCGCGCTCGCAAGCTGGATCCTGGTCGAGAGATTGGCCCTGTTCGAATCCGTGCACACGGCCGAAATCCCGCTGGCAGCGCGTTTGCCACGACTGGAAGACTTCGCTCCTGCATTTCGCGGCGCTCCGCTCAATCTCGCGCTCGCAGTGCAACTGCTGCTGTGCGTGGCGTGTTTCCTGGCGCTGTGGCGGACGCGTTGGGGCTACGAAGTGCGCGCGACCGGGCTTTCGGAAACAGCGGCACGCAGCGCCGGCATCCCGGTCCGCCGCCGCATGGTCCAAGCCATGGCGCTCTCCGGTGCGCTCGCCGGCACCGCGGCGGCCAACTTCGTGCAGGGATACAAGTACTACTTCGAAGAGGGGTTTAGCGCCGAAGCCGGTTTCAAGGGCATTGCCGTGGCGCTTCTCGGCGGCACCCATCCGCTGGGCATCGTGCCGGCTGCACTCTTCTTCGGTGCGCTCGATCGAGGTGGCTTCGTCATCAACGCGCTCGTGCCGAAGGAATTCGTCGACATTTTGCAAGCCATCGTCATCTTGCTCGTCATCGTGGTGGCGGGGCGCGCGGCATTCGTGCGGCGCAGCGGCCTTGCGGCGCCGAGCCGCGCACGGGAGGCATGATGGAGGCGCTGCAGTTCGCCAGTTTGCTCGTGGCCGCGACGCTGCGCATCTCGGTCCCGTACGTCTTCGCCGCCGTCGGCGGGTTCTACAGCGAGCGTGCCGGCGTCATCAACATCGCGCTCGAAGGCATGCTGCTCTGCGGCGGCTTCGCGTGCGTCGCGGTGGCGCACGCGGCGGAGATGGCCGGCATCGGCGGGGCATCCGCCGCCTGGCTCGGTGTCGCGGCCGCGGGGACGGCCGGCGTGGGTCTCGGAGCGTTGCACGCGCTCGTCTGCGTGCGCTTCGGCGCCAACCAGATCGTGAGCGGGTTGGGGATCAACCTTCTCGCCGCGGGATTGACGAAGCTGTTGCTGACCTTGGTGTTCGGCAGCTCTTCGAACTCCGCGCGTATCGGCGGAATCCCGATTCTGGAGTTGCCTGGGCTCGCAGACTGGAGCGTGACGCGCGTGCTCTTCTGCACTCCCTTCGTGTGGCTCACGATTCTAGTCGTCGTGATTTCGCATCGCGTGGCAAGACGCAGCGTCTTCGGCTTGCGACTGCACGCCGTGGGGGAGAATCCGGAGGCGGCGCGATCCCTCGGCGTGTCGGTCGTGCGGCTGCGCTGGACAGGAGTGCTGCTCTCCGGCGGAATCGCAGCGCTCGGTGGCGCGTGGCTCGCGCTCGAGCAGCACCAGTTCACCGCCGGCATGTCGAGCGGCCGAGGCTTCATCGCGCTCGCGGCGCTCGTGTTCGGCAAGTGGACGCCGCGCGGAGCGGCAGTCGCGTGTCTTCTCTTCGGCTGCGCCGAGGCGCTGCAGATTCAACTGCAGGGGGGAGCACTCGGTATCCCGGCGCAGTTCCTCCAGATGTTGCCGTATGTCGTGACCATGATCGCGCTCGCCGGGGTCATCGGACGCAGCCGCGCCCCCGCCGCGCTCGGTCAACCACTGCAATCGTAGACGACTCTGCCGCGAGACGCGGATGACGGACCGCTCTAGTACTTGCCAGAGCTCATCGAGGCACTGCGCATCGCGCGCGGGCGGCGCTGAAGCAACGAGACCGGGGGATCGCCCCGGCCTCGATTTGCACGCAACTTCGTCGTCTCAGTTTTGATACAACGACTTGACCTTTGTCCAGGTGTTCTCTGTAACCGGCACGGTGTTGAAGATCTGGCCGCGGATCTCGCCGCCGGAAAAATTGGGCAGCGTGTGGATGTTGACGTACATCAACCCGTTGTTGAGATCGGCCTCCTGCTGTGCCGTGAGCGGGCCCACGGAGCCGACCTTGGGGTTGGTCGCCGGTAGCCCGAACAACACGGTGCCAGGAGCGCCAGGGGCAGCGCAGCAATGGATGTGCGCGGCGCTCTCGGTGCCGAGGAGTCCGCTGTACGAGATGTTGAACGACAGCATCTTGCCAGCGTCCAAGGTGAAGCTCCCGCTCCCCGTGGCCGGCGACGCATTGCCGTCCTGCGGCCCCGTGAGAATGGCGCTGTAAGACTGGGCGCCTGCGATCCCCGGCAGGAGGAGCAGCGCCGCGGCTGAGAGAACGATGGCTTTGTGCATGTGAAACCTCCGCTGCAGTCCACTCGAATTCCCGGGCACAGCACAGCTCATAACCCGGAGAATCACTGCTGGGGGCGGATCCCCATCTTAACAGAGGGGGAAGGTCGATTCAACCGAACGGCGCGGGTGAGCTCCACACGCCGAGGTGCTCGCGTTTCGTGCTGAAGCCGACGAGGCGCTCGCCTACCTGGAGCGCGCTGCACCACTCCGATCATTCGCGGTAGAGCTGCTTCACCGCGCCCCAGTCGATCGTTTCGAGGTTCACGGTGCATGTCGTCGTACAGACATTCAGCAGGCAGCGGTGATACCGATCCACTGCCCCCGCCTGGCATGCAGCGAGCTGTGCGTTGCAGTCCTCCTCGCTTCCGCCCAACATCCTGCACACGAAGTTCTGGTCGTTGCAGAGGGAGAGTCGGTAGCCGTGGTCGGGACCGCAGTTGAACTGCACGCATGGGTCGGTCGTGCAGGTGCTGGCGGAGGTCGCGAATGCGTCGTCGACGGCGGTGAAACAGGCGTCACGCTGCTGTAGGCACAGTGCCTCCGCATCCGGATCGCCGCCGGCGTTTCCCAGACAAATTTCGTACGTCGTCGTACAGCCCGGCTGGTCGGTACAACGTTGGTCGTTGCAGATTCCCATGCAGGTCTGCGACCAAGCCGTGCCGAACGACCACATCAAGACGACGAACACGAGGCACAATCGGGAGCTTCGAGCGCGCGCACTCATGGTTTGTCCTCCCATGGCGATGCTGAGATGCGGAAAGGCTAGTCCTCCGAGTCGGTCCGGTCAACGAATGCAGCGGAAACCTGTGCCCCGGCGACGACTTTCCTTGGGAGGCGAAGCCCGTCTCGGTCCAGGGGTGGTGTAACCGCAACCGTGGCGCTCTCGGCGCGCGCGGGGACGGCTTGTGTCGATGCCGAGAGCGGTCGTATGTTCAGCCGCATGTCCTTTCGACTCCGACTTGCCGCTGCACAGGCGGCGATCCTTCTCGCGGGGTGTGCGCGCGCGCCCGTCGACGTCACGCTCCTTACGTTCAACGACTTCCACGGTACATTCGAGACGGCCGGACTCGAACCGCACAGCCGCCGCCCATGGGGCGGTGCCCTGGCGCTCGCAGCAGAGGTCGAGTCCTTGCGCCGCGCGCATCCGCAGCGCACGTTCTTGCTCGATGCAGGCGACGCGTGGCAGGGGACGCCGGAGTCGAACTTCTCCTTCGGTCGTTCGACCGTCGGGTTCCTCAATCGTCTCGGGGTCGATGCGGCGGCGCTCGGAAACCACGAGTTCGACTGGGGGATCGATACGCTGCGCGCGCGCATTGCCGAGATGCATTTTCCCATGCTGGCGGCGAATGTCTTCGAGAAGAACGGTGGGCCCCCATCCTGGGCGCGCGGCTGGGCCATCCTCGCTCGCGATGGGATCCGGGTTGGTGTGATCGGCTTCATCACACCGGATACTCCCAAAGTCACCCTGCCACAGAACGTCGAGAGCCTGCGCTTCGCGCCACCCGAGCAGCAGGTGGATTCGCTCGTGGCGCATGTCCGCGCCCAGGGCGCGCAACTTGTCGTGCTGCTGTGTCACATTGGCGCGGAGCAAGACTCGCTCGGGACGATCACAGGGCCGCTCGCGGATTTGGCGCAGCGTGCGCGCGGAGTGGATGCCATCGTCGGCGGCCATGAGCACACCTACGTCGCCGGGCGTGTGGCGGGGATTCCAGTGGTGACCGCGGGGACGAAAGGGCGGGGAATGGGGAGGATCGTCCTGCGTTGGAACGGCCAGCGCGTGCTCGCGTCGCAGGTGCAATGGAACCCGGTCTTTGCCGATTCGTTGCCCGCAGCCCCCGCCGCACCTGTCGCCGCATTCGTCGATTCGGTATGCGAGGCGATCGCGCCGCTCGTCGCCCGCGTACACGCCCGCACGGCACATGGGTTGGGGCGCGAGCAACTGGTGAATTTCGTCGCCGATGCCATGCGCGCGCGCACCGGTGCGGATGTCGCCGTGACCAACCTGGGCGGTGTGCGAACCGAGTTCGAACCTGGAAACGTCACCGAAGCCGATCTTTTTACACTCATCCCGTTCGAGAACACGCTGGTCACCGCCCGGCTCACGGGGCGCCAGCTCGTCGATTTCCTCGAGTCCGATCCGCTGCAAGCGCGGGTCGCCGGTTTGCGTGGCCGGTACCTCGCCACGGCTGCAGCAGGCCGGCGGCTGGTCGACATCACGGACGCCTCGGGGCAGCCCATGGATCCGAACTCCGACTACCTCGTCGCCACCAACAATTTCCTCGCCCACGGTGGGGACGGGTTTCGAGGCTTCCTTCAGGGTCGCGACGTGGTGTGGACGGAATACCGCGTCCGCGATGTCGTTCGCGAGGCACTGATCGCTGCCGGAGCGGCGGGGCGACTCGACTCGCTGCGAAGCGACAGCCGGTTTCTCGGTACCGGCAGTAAGGAGCCGGCACGAGGGCGGAGGGGATGACGCGAGACGAACCGCGGAGACATTTGGCGGGAGAAACAAAGAGCGGAGACTTCAAGGGGGGGTCGAAGTCTCCGCTCAGGTCAAGTCCGAGTGATCCGACTTCTCTCTGAACCCGATCGCTCGCACCGGCGGTATTGCACCCCTAGTGCCAGTTCGACCGGCCGCAGGGCGAGGACTCGACAGAATCCATATCTTGAATTATCACAGTTGATTATAGATTTGTTCTCAGCTCGCCCGCGAACCGTTTCGTTTCCCGGCTGTCAACGAGATGTCCACTGGATGGGACATCTGTATGCGGCAGAGGTCGATCGAGAGGTTCGGATCATTTTCGACCCCGCTCTTTCGCCAACCAGCGCACGACGACCCACCCCCTCCCGGAGCGCTTTTCGCTTGCTTCGCAGCCGGCCGCGTGGCGACATCAAGAATGCAAGATCACGGGTGGATGCTGCCGCCCTTGGGGGGAACCCATGGATGAACTCCTGCAGCGATTCCTGGAGGCGGCGCGGCAGAACGCGCGACCGCCACATCGAGCGACTTACGAGGACCTAGCGTTTACTCTCCGGGACTTTCTGCTGTCGCGTCGGCGGGACACAGCGCGCATGCAGCCCAAGGACTTGAGGGTCTTCCTCGGCTATTGGTACATACGGAAATGTTTGCCCATCCCGCGCGATCGCACGCGCCGATTCTGTGCGGCGGCGCGCGTGTTCGTACACTGGCTGACGCAGGATGCGACCCCGCGCCGACGAAGGGATTTTCAGCGCGAGTCGAAGGCAGTCACCCGCGCGGTGTTGCGCGCCGTCCGAGCCTCGGAGATGCTGGACCTGATGGGGCAAATGCAGCTCGAGCCGGAGGGGCCCGCCCAGGTGGCCGATTACTGTGAAGTTGTGGTGCGCGGCCAACGCCACTTGGTCTTGAGACCACTGTCTTCGGGCGCCCTGCTCGGGCCGGTGGAGGTGCCGGGGGACTTGGCGGCGGTGCTGGATCCGGGCGTCGTAGTCAACCTTTGCCTCACACAGGCTGACGGTCGCTGGCGCATTCAGGAATACGGGTTGTGCTATCCCGCCTCGGTGCGCGACTCGATCGAGGAATACCGCGGGGGGTACTCTCCGCCGAGGGCGGAGCGACTGTGAAGCGGTCGAGTGTGGCCCTGGTGGCGTTGTCAATCTGGGCGCTCGCCAGCGCCTGCGCGCGCCACACTCCGGAGCAGCGCGATTACGTCGAGTCGCTGATGCAGACCCGAACGCACAAGGATCGGTCGATGCGATCCGCCGACGGGCCGCTGCTGCCGGAACAGCGCGCGCGCTTCAAAGGACTGTCGTACTATCCACCCAATTTCGAGTTCGTGCTCGATGCCATCCTCGATCCGTTGGCGACGCCCGACACGTTGCAGTTCCCGACCTCGCAGAACAGCTTTGATCCCTACCTGCGTCTCGGCACGCTGCGTTTCCAGGTTCGAGGTCGTGAGCAGCGTTTGGCGCTGTTCAGCGCGCTCGATGGCAGCAGCCTGTTTCTACCCTTTCGCGACGCGACGTCCGGTGGCAGCACGTATGGGGCGGGGCGCTATCTCGAGCCCGAGCCACTTGACGATCGCCGTTTCCGCTTGGATTTCAATCACGCCTACAATCCTTACTGCGCGTACAACGCGCAGTGGGTCTGCCCGCTGCCGCCAGCGGAGAACCAGCTCGAGTTCGAGGTGACGGCCGGAGAGCGCAACTTCCCGCTGGCGGAGCATTGATGCCAGCGCCCGAGGGTTTCGAATACGTCGATGCCGAGGCGCCGGATTGGGTCACGCGCGGACGCGATCGGGACAAGTCCGCCCCGCAGCCGGAGACGGCGACGCCGCGAGCGGCAGCGGCACTGCGGCGGCGGGCGGAACAGCGCGCTCGACGCATGCTGGCGCGCCGAGCTCAGGCGCCCTCGACGCTCGAACCCGAGTGGGCAGGACGAGGTCTCCTCGAGATCGAGTACTGCGTCGTCGACATCGAGACGACGGGCGGCGGCTCGAACCAGGACGACGAGATCCTCGAGATCGGTGCCGTGCTCGTGCGTGGCCACGAGCTCGGGCGCGAGTTCGCCACATTGATCGAACCCGGTCGCGGCATCACGACTGCAGCACGCGCCGTGCACGGCATCTCCGATGTGTCGCTGCAGGGCGCGCCGCGCCTGGAGTCTATACTGCCGTGGCTGGTGGAAATGGCGCGTGGCCGCGTGCTGGTTTTCCACAATGCGGGGTTCGATCTGCCGTTCCTGCAGCGAGCGCTCGCCGAGGCCGGGCGCGAAGGGTTTGCCCAGCCGGTCCTCGACACGCTCACGCTCTCACGCCGGCTGCTCGGACCGCCCGCGGCTCTCGGTCTCGTGGCCGGGAGGCTGGGACTCACGGTCGGAGTGTTGCATCGGGCTCTCGAGGACGCGCGCGCCACCGCGTGCGTTCTCGTCGAGTTCCTGCGCGTGTTGACTCAGGCCGGGGCACAGAGCATCGAGGATGTGCCAGGCGTCCGCATGGCATCGGCGCTTGGCCGCGCCCGGCGCCGTCCGCAGCGCGACCCACTGCGCGAACGCCTCGAACGCGCCATGGCCAACGGTGAGAGACTGCGACTCGATTACCACCTGGCAGCGGGACTCGCACCCATCCAACTCGATGTGCTGCCACAACGCCTCGTGGCCGGCACACGGTTGCTGGCGCAGGACATCGAGCGTGACCAAACGGTGTGGCTCGAGCTCGATCGCATCGGTCGTCTGCGGTCCGGGCAGGGCACTTGAGCCGGATTGCAGCGGTTTGCGGCACGGGCCAGGAGACGAGCGCGTCGCGGGGATAGCCCTTTGGGACCGGTTCGGTGCGCGGCACTTCGGGCGCGCCGACCTTGCCAGCGGTGGCAGCATTGTGTTGAATGTGTAAACTGGTCCAACACCAACTCCGTGATGTGTGCGACGGAAGGACACCAGGGTGAAGATCCTCGTTCTCGGCAGTGGGGCACGCGAGCACGCGCTGGCAGCCGCATTGGCGCGGAGCCGGGGCGCACCGCAAGTTCTCGTTGCGCCCGGAAACGACGGCATGCTGGACGTGGCGCGCCGCGCCGGCCGCGATGCGTCCGATCTCGATGCGTTGGCGCATTGGGCGCGCGACGAAGCGGTCGACCTGGTGGTCGCCGGCAACGAGGAACCACTGGTTCGCGGGGCGTGGAACGTCTTCGATGCGCATCGCCTGCCATTTCTCGGACCGGCGGCCGAAGCCGCGCGCCTCGAAGGCTCGAAGAGTTGGGCCAAGGAGTTCATGCACCGCCACGACATCCCGACGGCCGCCTTCCACATTCACGACGATTACGCCAGTGCAATGGCGGATGCTGCTGCGCGACCGTTGCCATTCGTCATCAAGGCCGACGGCCTGGCGGCAGGCAAGGGTGTGCATCTGGTCGATGACCGCGAGACCGCAGCACGCGTGTTGCGCGCCATGCTCGTCGACGGGGAGTGTGGAGACGCAGGACGGCGCGTCGTTCTGGAGGACATGCTCGTGGGCGAGGAGCTGTCGGTGTTCGCGCTCACGGACGGATACAACTATCGACTTCTCGGTTGCGCGCAGGATCACAAGCGCGCCTTCGATGGCGACCGGGGTCCCAACACCGGCGGCATGGGTGCGTACTCGCCGGTGCCGCACGTGCCGGAATCGGTGTTGCAAGCGGTGGTGAATCGGGTGCTGGTGCCGACGCTCGTGGGCATGCTGGAGGAGGGCATCCCGTATCGGGGATTCCTCTATCTCGGACTCATGCTCACACCCGCGGGCCCACAAGTCCTCGAGTACAACTGCCGGCTCGGCGATCCGGAAGCGCAAGTCCTGTTGCCGCGGTTGCGCAGCGATTTCCTCGATCTCGTGCTCGCTTGCCTCGACGGCGACGTGACCGCGTGCCGTTTCGACATCGCGGACGACCTGTGCACCGTCGGTGTCGTCATCGCCTCCGAGGGCTACCCGGAGCAGCTCCGCGCCGCGCGCCCCATCCGCGGGCTCGAGGCCGCACGCCGTGCGGGTGCGACGGTGTACTGTGCGGGCGTCGAGAAGCGCGGGGACGACCTGCTGACGCGCGGTGGGCGCATTCTCACCGTCGTCGGCAGCGGAGCGAGCGTGGGAGCGGCGCGGGAAGTCGCCTATGCCGGCGTCGGCGCCATCGAGATTCCGGGCAGTTTCCATCGTACCGACATCGCCCATCGAGCCTTGGAGCGTGAGACATGGCAGAGCCGCGCGTCGGCGTCTTGATCGGCAGCGAATCGGATCGCGAAGTGATGGAGCCGTGCTTGCAGCAGCTGCAGGAGCTCGGCATTCCTGCCGAGCTGCGAGTGCTGTCGGCGCACCGGTCGCCGGATGCGGTGCGCGAGTACGCGCGCGGGGCCGAGGCGCGCGGCACGCGCGTGCTGGTGGCGGCAGCCGGGATGGCGGCGCATTTGGCCGGCGTCGTGGCGGCGGAGACGATGCTGCCGGTGATCGGCGTGCCGCTCGACGCCGGCAGCCTGCGGGGGTTGGACGCGCTGCTGTCGACCGTGCAGATGCCCCGTGGCGTCCCGGTCGCCTGCATGGCCATCGGCAAGGCCGGTGCGGTGAATGCAGCGCTGTTCGCGGCTCAGATCTTGGCGTCGCACGACCCGGCGTTGCGCGCCAAGCTCGGGTCGATGCGCGAGGCCTGGAAGGCGTAGACGCATGCGCCGTGTCGACTTTGGCGACCCTGGCGCTCTCTGCCTGGCCCGCCGTCTGGTCCTCGCCGAAAAGGCCGTCGTCCTGCCCACGGAAACCCTGTATGGATTCTCGGCGCTGGCGAGCTCGGGCAAGGCTCGGAAGCAGATCGAGGAATGGAAGGGCATCGAAGCCCCACGGAGCTTCCTGGCACTGGTCGCCAATTTCGAGTCGATCGTCCCGTTCCTGAACCCCGGCCAAGACCGGCGCATCCTGGGGTTCCTGCGCCAGGCTTGGCCTGGACCGCTGACGGCGGTGCTGCAAGTCGAGCGAGCACAGCCCTGGGGTGAAACGGTAGAATCAGGTTCGACGGCCGCCTTCCGGATTCCGGCGCACCCGCGTCTGCGGCAGTTGCTCGCTGCGATCGGTGCGCCGGTCGTTTCGACCAGCGTGAATCGGAGCGGCAGCCCGCCGTTGCAGCACGAAGACGAGATCCGCGCCCAATTCGGCGCGGCCGACGATCTCTGGTTCTTCCGCGATCGTGGTGTCGAAACTCGCGCGCCGGGTCGAGGTTCGAGTGTGGTCGATTTTCGTAATTGGCCGCCACGACTGTTGCGACCGGGAGCGTTCGATCTGAACGCGGCACTCGCAGCTTGGGTTGCGATTCACGACGACGGGTCGCCGCATCACAGGAGGTCGGGATGAAAGAGCTGACGCGGAAGAAAGGCGGCACCAAGACCGAGGACTCTGGCAAATCGCCATTCCGCACCGATCTCGTGGTGTGGATGGATGGCGAGCTCGTCGCTTGGGAAGAAGCCACGGTCCACGTCATGTCGCATGCCATGCATTATGGCAGCAGTGTGTTCGAGGGTGTGCGCTGCTATCGCACGGCGCAGGGGCCGGCCATCTTCCGCCTGCAGGAACATGTTCGGCGTTTATTCGACTCGGCGCGCATCTATCGCATGCAAATCGAGTACTCCCAAGACGAGTTCGCGCAAGCCATGCGCGACACCGTGAAGGCCAACCACTTCGAGGCCTGTTACCTGCGGCCGCTGGTGTACCGCGGACTCGGAACGCCCGGCGTCAACCCGCTCGGCAGTCCGGTGCGCTGCACCATCGTGTGCTGGGATTGGGGTGCGTATCTCGGCGATCATTCGGCGACGAACGGCGTCGACGTGTGCGTGTCGTCGTGGTGGCGCATGGGAGCCAACACCATCCCGGCCATGGCCAAAGCGAGCGCCAACTACATGAACGGGCAGCTCATCAAGATGGAAGCGGTGTTGAACGGCTTCTCCGAAGGCGTGGCCCTCGATCCGCGCGGCTACGTCTGCGAGGGCAGCGGCGAGAATATCTTCGTCGTCAGAAGCGGCATCGTGCGTACGCCGCCGCTGTCGGCCTCGGTCTTGCCCGGGATCACGCGCGATGCGGTCATCACGTTGCTGCGCGAGGATGGCATCGATGTGCGCGAGGAGGACATCCCACGTGAAGCCCTGTACGTGGCCGACGAAGTCTTTTTCACCGGCACCGCGACCGAGATCGTCACCATTCGTTCCGTCGATCGCATTCCAGTCGCCGATGGCAACGTGGGCCCGGTGACGCGTCGGGCGCAGGAGCTCTTCCATGGCGTCGTGCGTGGCGATCACGACGATCGGCACGGCTGGCTGACGCGCGTCTGAGGGGTAAGGCTCCGTGCGCTGTCCGGCCTGCGGCCACGAGGATGACAAGGTGGTGGACTCGCGCTCGGTGCGCGACGGGCTCGGCGTGCGCCGCCGGCGCGAGTGCACGAGCTGCCATCAGCGCTACACAACCTACGAGTTCGTCGAGAATACTCCCGTGCTGGTGGTGAAGAAAGACGGGCGCCGGCAGCCGTACGAGCGCGATCGGCTCCTGACCGGACTGGTCAAGGCCTGCGAGAAACGCCCGATCTCGCGCCAGCAGATCGAGGATCTGGTCGATGAGGTGGAGCGCACGCTGCTCGCGGATGGCAAGAGCGAGATCGCGTCACGCGACATCGGTGAAGCGGTGATGAACCGCTTGCAATCCTTGGACGAGGTTGCCTACGTCCGCTTCGCGTCGGTCTACCGTTCTTTTCGCGACGTGAACCAGTTCATGGACGAGCTGCGTGACCTGCTGCAGGAGAAGCGCCGTGATTCCTGACGCTGCCTCCACCGGCACCAGCCCTGGCGACAACCCCCTGGCGGCGCCGAAGAGCCGGGCTCCCGCCCCGCTCACGACCATGACGTTCTTCCAACATCTCGAGGAACTGCGCACCACCCTCGTGCGCATGATGGTCGTGGCCGCCGTTGCCAGTGTCGCCGGATGGTTCGTTTCGGAGCATCTGCTGGCTTTGCTCATCCCGGCGGAGCTCGGCCAGGTGCACTATTTTGCGCCCACCGAGGGCTTCATGATCCGCTTCAAGGTCAGCCTGGCCGTTGGCCTGCTGGTGGCCATGCCGCTGTTGCTGCTGCAGATCTGGAGCTTCGTCGCGCCGGGGTTGTTCCAGCACGAAAGACGTCTGTTGTTGCCGATTCTCTTGTCGAGCACGCTCTTGTTCTATCTCGGACTCGGGTTTTCCTACCTGCTCGTCGTGCCGCGAATGGTGGATTTTTTCCTGTCGTTCTCGGCGGAGACGGTGCGCCCCATCATCAACGTGACCCAATATTTCTCGTTCGTGGCCAAGTTCTGCTTGGCGTTCGGGCTGGTGTTCCAGATTCCGGTCGTCATCCTCTTGCTGGCTTGGTTCGGTCTGGTGACGCCGCGACAGCTGTGGGCGCAGTGGCGCTACGGCGTCGTCGCGATCTTCGTGGTCGCCGCATGGTTGACCCCTCCGGACGCGGTGTCACAGCTGATGATGGCGGGTCCAATGGTCGTTCTCTATCTGGGTGCGATTGGGATCGCGTTTCTCCTCGGGCGCAGGCGCCGGCGGCGGTAGTCCGCGTTGCTTGTGCGTTCGTTTCTCACCGTCTCAACTCGATACGTTCAAATCGACACGCCTGGATCACCGGCACCTCTTGCCGTATCATCGACCATGAGCGCTGGCCGAGGGACGCCGTGATCGATCATGAACGTCGCGAGGCGGTGGGGGCACGGGCTGGCGTGATCCGCGTTTCGTTCCCGCATTCCGTGCGCGCCGCACTGGCGCCGCAGACCCAGGCGCGAGGTCGGCAAGGATCCACGCTGCACTCGCGTCTGTGCGGACCATTCAGGATCCTTGGACAGCGCTCAGGCCTTCGCTGGCGCGACGCGCGGAAACGGCGTCGCGGGCGAACTTCCGCCTGGGTACAGGGTTTGCTTGGAGTCTCGTGAGTGGTCTCGTGGCGAGCGCGCGTCGGTTCCCGCCAGGACATGCGAGGCCGCATCTCGGGGCGCAAAAGTCGCCGAGTGGAGCGAGCCCTCTCGCCGCCCGGCTGGTTTCGGAGGAGTCACCATGATGGGCGACGCTCACAGCTTGGTCCAGTTCATCCGCGACGCGCATGATCCGCAGCGGTACCGCGAGTTCCACTGGACCGGCACGTTCGAAGAGTATCTCGATCTCTTCCTCAAGAATCCCAGTATCGCGCGCAATGCCTACCAGCGCATGTTCGACATGATCTTGTCGTATGGGGTGGAGGAACACGTCGAGAACAAAGAGAAAGTGCTGCACTACAAGTTCTTCGACGACCGCATCGAGACGGGTCGTGACGCCGTGTTCGGTCTCGATGGCGCCCTGATGCGGCTCGTCGACGTGTTCAAGTCGGCGGCGCATGGGTATGGCGCCGAGCGCCGCGTGCTGTTGCTGCATGGCCCCGTCGGCAGCGCCAAGAGCACCATTGTGCGCATGCTCAAGAAGGGCCTGGAGCGCTACTCACGCATCGAGGATGGCGCGCTGTACACGTTTTCCTGGCGCGATCTCGACTCCGATCCCGACCATCCGACCTGGCTGCCGACGCCGATGCACGAGGAGCCATTGTATCTCATCCCGAAGGAGTCGCGCCAGCGCATCCTCGAGCCGGTCAACGCCAAGCTGGCACAGAAGGATCGCATCAACCTCGACGGCGACTTGAGCCCCTACAGTCGTCACATCTACAGCTTGTACATGGAACGCTACGATGGGGACTGGTCGAAGGTGGTGCAGAACATCCGCGTCGAGCGCCTCGTGCTTTCCGAGCAGGATCGCATCGGCATCGGCACTTTCCAGCCCAAGGACGAAAAGAACCAGGATTCCACCGAGCTCACCGGTGACATTAACTATCGCAAGATCGCCGAATACGGCAGCGATTCGGATCCACGCGCCTTCAACTTCGACGGCGAGTTCAACGTTGCCAATCGTGGCATGGTCGAGTTCATCGAGGTGCTGAAGCTGGATGTGGCTTTTCTCTACGACCTGTTGGGGGCGTCGCAGGAGCATCGCATCAAGCCGAAGAAGTTCGCGCAGACACCCATCGACGAGGTGATCATCGGCCACACCAACGAACCCGAATACCGCAAGCTGCAGAACAACGAGTTCATGGAGGCGCTGCGCGATCGCACGGTCAAAATCGACGTGCCCTACGTCACCAAGCTCGGCGACGAGATCAAGATCTACGAGAAGGACTTCAACGACCGCGCGGTCAAGGGCAAGCACATTGCGCCGCACACGCTGCGCGTGGCCTCGATCTGGTCGATCCTGACCCGCATCGAGGAGCCCAAAAAGGCCAAGATGACCCTGATGCAGAAGCTGAAGCTCTATGAGGGTCGCATGCTGCCGGGTTACACCGAAGACTCGATCAAAGAACTGCGCAGCGAGTCGCCCAACGAAGGCATGCACGGCATCTCGCCGCGTTACGTCCAGGACAAGATCTCCAATGCGCTCGTGAGCGACACGGGCGAGGGCTGCATCAACCCGTTCATGGTCCTCAACGAGATGGAGTCGGGCCTGCGGCACCACTCGTTGATCACTTCCGAGGAGCTGCGCAAGCGCTACCGCGACCTGCTCGGGGTGGTCAAGCAGGAGTACGAAGACATCGCCAAGAACGAGGTGCCGCGGGCCATCTCGGCGGACGAGGAGGCCATCTCGCGCCTGTGCAGCAACTACATCGACAACGTCAAGGCCTACACGCAGAAGGAGCGGGTGCGGAACAAGTACACGGGCCAGGACGAGGAACCCGACGAGCGCCTGATGCGATCGATCGAGGAGAAGATCGATATTCCCGACAACCGGAAGGACGATTTCCGGCGCGAGATCATGAACTACATCGGAGCGCTGGCGGTGGAAGGACGGACGTTCAACTACAAGACCAACGAGCGCCTGCACAAGGCGCTCGAGCTGAAGCTGTTCGAAGACCAGAAAGACTCGATCAAGCTGACCTCCCTCGTGTCGTCGGTCGTCGACAAGGACACGCAGGAGAAGATCGACGTGGTCAAGAGCCGCCTCAAGAAGGACTACAGCTACTGCGACATCTGCGCCACCGACGTGCTCAACTACGTCGCCAGCATCTTCGCGCGCGGCGACACCCGCGACTGAAGTCCTATCCGGCGGCACCTCCCGGGGGCCCGGACGCATGATCCTCAGAATCGATCAGGATCACAGCCGCTTCCGGCAGATTGTCCGCGGCCGCATCAAGCAGGATCTGCGCCGCTACATCAGCAGCGGCGAGCTCATCGGCCGGCGCGGCAAGGACC
>CAZMNW010000028.1:0-3115 GCA_964567755.1 uncultured bacterium | reverse complement strand
GTCCTCGATGCGCACCGCCAACTCCGGCGGCCAGCCGAACGCCGGGACCGCGAGCAGCGGCGTGTGCATGAGCTGCGGGGCTTCTGCGTCCACACCCACACGATAGGTGAACACCTCTTGCGGCGCCCCGGACGGCAGACGAGCGATCAAGACCGGATCGTAGCGCGCGGCGGCGAGGTAGTACTCGACCAGCGTTCCGGGCGCCATGGCCGGAATCGTGCCGCGGTAACTGCCATCGGCCTGGCGATCGAGCAAGCGATGGGTGAAGTCGCCATCGGTGCGATAGCTCAAGCGCACGTAGCCGTCCTCGTCGCGTAGAAACGACAAGATGCTGGCGCGCACGGTGCGCGGCAAAGTCGCGTCCTCGGTGTCGCGCAACGGCATGTGCGTGATGTGCACGCTGCGATCGGCCAACGGTCCCATGCCATGCATGGCGAAAGCACGCAACAACTCCTCGTCATGCGGCGATCCGTTCGCCGGCCAGCCGTCGTCGTAGAGCAAATCGTCCTGCAAGAGCATGGCGTGCAAGAACTCGTCGAAACTGCGCGGGTACAACATCCGCGCGTAATGCACCAGCGCGTCGGCCACTTCGGCGCCGAGGAGGGTGCGGACGTCCCAGAGCGCGCCACCGAAAATGGCCCCGTTGGCATGCGATTCGTCGGCGGGATGGCGGTGCTCGGGCCAGATGCGGCGATTCGCCAGCGTGCGCAATGGCGCGTCCGTGCGCCGCAAGAGGTACTCGCCGAGATCCGGGTCGTCGTTGAGCGTCGCGGCGAAGTAATCCGACAGGCCTTCGTGCATGGCGGCGCCGATGGCGCCGTACAAGGCCCCCGCCGGACGATAGATGTAGTCGGTCACGGCATGGGTGTACTCATGATAGATCACGTCGGAAAACAGACCCAGGTTCCAGTAGGTGGCGCCGCCGAGACCGAAGCCGAGTTGGAAGCCGTCCCAATAGGCGTTGGGATAGTTCGGGTCGCCAGTGTATGGGTCCGTGGCGGCGGCAACCGCAGGAATGCGAAAATCGAGCAGGTCGAATTCATAGCGCGCCTTCATCAGGTCGTGCATGCGATTCGCATGCGAATAGATCGTGCGTTCGTCGGATCGAGCCTCGAACGCGCCGAAGCGCACCTCGATCTCGTGCGGCACGGTCACCAAACGCGCGAAATGTGGCGACGGCGAGGCGGTCTGGTTGTCCACCCACAGATACAGGCCGCGCAAGCTGCTGCGCAGCAGCACCTCGCCGGCTTCGAGCTCGAAGCCAAACGCCCCGAGCGCATCGCTATAGGTCTGCGAGTCGGTTTCGGCGTAACCGGCCTGCACCTCGAGCCAGGGGAGTACCACGTCCACCGGGACGTCCTCGCCGTATTCGGGAACGATGGTTGTTCGTACCGTCCCGGTGAGCATGCTCTCGCGCAAGAGCGAATCCAGCTCGAGGACCTGCCCATCGGTTGCCGCTACCAGCGCACGCCAACGCGCGCCCGCGGGCAGACTCACCATCACCTCCACGGCCTCAATCACGTGCGTCTTTTCCGCCTCGCGGCGGATGGCGAAGACCTGCTCCGCGCTTTCGAGACCCACGGGCTGCCGCAGTGCCGCGGTCACCGCGTGCAGCGCGGCCTGGGCTTCCAGATGCGCGGGAATGGCGTCGATCTCGGGGACGAGCGACGAACGGAAGGCGACGACGGTGCCGTCTTCGGCCAGCGTGAGATCGAGGTGCGCGCCCAAGACCCGCAACCCCGCATGTCGTTGTTCCCACGTGACGTGCCACGCTTTGCCGGCATGATCCAAGCGCACGCGCTCGAGCGTCGCGGTCGCTGCACCCAACAGCTCTGCTTGCGCCAGCCGAAAAGAATTAGCTGACGCGAGCACCGCTTGGGCCCCCACCGATCGTTGCCGCGGGGCCGCGCCGCCGCGGCCCATGGCCGCCACTCGCGACGCAGGGTCGAAGTGGAGCGTCCATGCCCCTCCTGTGGTTTTTTGCAGGGCCTGCTCCGCCTGCTGGGTGGACACGCCAGTCTCCAACATGCAGCGGGAGCTGGAGGGCAGAACCCCCTGCGACGGCAGCCGATCGGTGGGACCGAAGGCCTCGGCGTGTGGAATCAGGACGAAGGGGACGAGTGGCAAGACCCACGCAAGACGCCAGGCACGCTGCGGAGGATTGGGCGATCGGCGCGAAGGGGAGAGCTTGCCTTTTCTGCTCCGCGTCGATTCCAGGAGCGGAGTCGGTCCTTGCATTTCGAGGCCTCCTCGACCGAGACCCAGGCCGCCCATGGTTGCCTGTGGATCTCACCCCACCAGATTAGACCGAATACGCCCGGAAAAGGCGCCCGTCTACTCCAAAAGCACCAGCTTGCCGGTCTTTTGACCCAGGGCCGAGGTCAGGCGATAGTGATAGACGCCGGCGGCGAGAGGACGCGCGTGATCTCGGGGGCTCCAGACCAGCGTCCGGTTGCCGGGGGTGACGTCCGCGTCGAGTAATCGAGCGACGACGCGACCACGCACATCCATTAGTTCGAGAACGACGTGGCCGGCGGCCACCGGCAGCGTGAGGTCGAAATGCAACCGCGACGTGAATGGATTGGGCCAAGGCGCCCGAGCGAGCAGCCTCGAGCCCGAAGCACGTTCGTCCAAAGCATCGGTGGATGGGAACACGCCCGGATCGAGCTCAAAATCGTCGAGGAGCCAGCCGCGGAGGGCAAACGGCGTCGCCACGTCGTCGCTGCCGAAAAGAAAGCGGAAACGTACGCGCTGCCCGTTCCAGGCGCCGAGATCAAATTGCAGCTGCTGCCAGCCGTTGGAGCGTCCCGAAAGGCATGCCGTGCCAGGCGCGAGTACGTTCGCTCCCGCGGTCTCGCTCATCGTATGTGTGTAGCCCCGCTCCGGAACCAACACGTTCCAGAGCGTTTGTCCTTCGACCTGGATCTCGACGACGCCGCCGTCAAAGGCGAAGGATGGACCATTGCCTTCGGCATCGATCCAGGACCAGACGCTGGCGCGCCCACCGGAATCGATGCGGAACCAATCGCTGGCGAGCTCGGCGGCGGTCCGCACTGGGTATTCGCCGCCTTCGCCTCCGCACCACCAAGCGCGCCCACTGCCCGTCCCGTGGTTG
>CAZMNW010000027.1:0-126625 GCA_964567755.1 uncultured bacterium | reverse complement strand
TGGGTTCAGAACGTCGTGAGACAGTTCGGTCCCTATCCTCTGTGGGCGCAGGAGTTTTGAGGGTAGCTGTCCCTAGTACGAGAGGACCGGGACGGACCAACCTCTAGTGTACCTGTTGTCGCGCCAGCGGCATGGCAGGGTAGCTATGTTGGGATTGGATAAACGCTGAAAGCATCTAAGCGTGAAGCCGAACCCGAGATAATAACTCCCGGACCTTCGGGTCCCTGAAGGGTCCAGGTAGATTACCTGGTCGATAGGCCAGAGGTCGAAGCACGGCAACGTGTGTAGCCGACTGGTACTAATAACCCGTGAGGCTTGGCTCATACTCTTTTCGGCACTCCCCTACTTTGGTTGTCATTTTTCCTTCGTCGCATGTGACGAACTCGTTTTGGGTGGTGATAGCGCAGGGGGTACACCCGTTCCCATTCCGAACACGGCCGTTAAGCCCTGCAGCGCCGATGGTACTGCCACCGAGAGGTGGTGGGAGAGTAGGACGCCGCCCAATTCTTGCGAACCCCGCGCCCGGCGCGGGGTTCGCTGCTTTCGCTGCGCTCCAGAGCTCCAGAGTCAGAAATGCTCGTAGCGCCAACCGGAGTCGCCGAAGAAGGGTGAGCTCGCGACGGTGAGCGTGTGCCCCTCGTTCCATAGCAAATGCACGTGTCCCGCGTTGTCGTGGCTGAGAAGAGGAGCCTCGAGCGTCGCCGGCAAGTGTCCGCGCGATCCCAGCGCGCGTGTGAGGCCGAGCCACAAGGTGCCGTGGTTGGAAAGCCGATCGAACCCGACACCACTCGCACCCGGTTCGCCTTGACTCCAGGTGAAATAGAGATTGCCGGAGTCGTCGGCGCCGCTACGAAATGCTGCTGCCTGCGGCTCCTGGAAGCCGAAGCGCGCGAGGATGCTCCAATCGCCGCTGCGCTGGAAGCGTGTCTCCTGGAAGCTCATCCCCTGGTCGGCGCTGCTCTTGACCAAGAACTCCGAACCGCCATTGGATTCAAGCGCTTGCCAGACGACATACAAATTGCCTGTCCGGTCGGCGTGCATCTGGGGCTGGGTCGGCAGCCTGGCCAGTGTCTGTGTTTGCAGAACGCGTACGTTCGCAACGTCCCACGTCCGGCCTTGATCGTGGGAACGGGCTAAAAGAACTTCGGGCTGTCCTGCGTGCATTCCGAGCCAGGTCGCAAACGCGAAACCGGTCGGCGTCGTTGCCAAGGACGGCCGCGGCAGGACGGCGCCCACCAAGGGACGGCCGAGCCACTGGTTGTCCCAGCCCCAGGTCTCGCCGTGATCGGTCGACATGTTGACGTAGACGCCGGGCGTACCGGCAATAATCTCGGTCCAGCCAAGGACGAGAACGCCGTCTTGGTCGCACACCAGGTTCGCAGCGGATTTCTCCGCCGTCGAGACTCCGGTCACGGCTACTGGATCGCGCAGCCAAGTCGTGCCGTGGTCCCGGGAGCGATTGAGATAAAAGGCGGGGAAGCCAGCGAGCTCGTCGCGCCAGACGACGTAGACGTTGCCGCGCCGATCGCAGCGCAGCACGGGGGCGGCGAGCTCCACGGAAAGTCGCGCATCGTTGTTGATCTGGACATCGCTTGCGAGCCAACTTCGGCCGCCATCGAGGCTGCGGTTGAAGAAGATGTCCACACGGCCTTGGCGAGTGTCTTCCCACACGACGTAGACTTGACCGCGGCCTCCGGCTGCGAGCTGTGGGCGACCGCGATCGCCGTCCTGGCTGTGGCTCACGTAGGTGAATTGCGGATTCCAGGACTCGCCATAGCGATCCGAGCTCGCGGTGAAGATCTGCTTGGCACTGCCGAAGACCTCGGTCGCGGCGACGAAAACGTAGCCATCGTCGTCGCTCGCGAGCGCGGCGTCGAGGAACCGGGGCTCCAGGCTTGCCGCGGGAGCGTCGGGAGCCGGTACAGTGCTGCAATGGAGGCCGACGAGTGCCAGGCTCGCGAGTGCAGCAAGAAACCGCGTCTTGGAGTGCCCCGGTGGCTGAATGCTGCCTCGTCGTTCGGGTCGCATCAAGGTGGAAACGCTAGCAGGGCGGTGGTGCGAGCGTCAAGGAATGGCCCCGGCGAGAATGGGCCAAACGGTGACGGGTCACCTTGCGCCCGCACCGGCTGACATCGGGTGTCGGATGGCGATGCGCAGACATCGGAAGTCGACTGCAAGCCTCGTGCTCGCGGCCTGCGCCAGTTTGGCGGCGCTGGGTGTCTTCGAGCTCGGCGTCCGTCTGCTCGAGCCGCAACCGCAAACCCCTTACCAATTTTCCCCCGACACGTACTTTGCTCCCATTCCCGATGCCAGCTTCGTATACCGCCGAGAGGAATTCAGCATTCCGGTACGGTTCAATCGCTTCGGCATGCGGGATCGGCCGCGGGCGTTGCAGAAGCCGGCGGGAACGTTGCGCGTGGCATTGCTCGGCGATTCGTTCGTCGAAGCGCTGCAGGTCGTTGCCGACAGCACGTTGGCGTCGCAGCTCGAAGACAATCTCGGCGCCTGCTTGCCAGGCCATGCGGTCGAAGTATTGAATTTCGGAGTCAGTGGGTTTGGCACCGCCGCGTCCGCTTCGCGCTACCGGACGCTGGCGTCGCGATTCGAGCCCGATCTGGCCCTCTACCTGTTCGTGGCCAATGACGTCATGGATCTCATGACGGGGGTGGATGCCAGGCTCTGCCGGTTTGACGGTGACCAGATGGTGCTGCAGCGAATCGAGCTGGGGCGGATGCGCGCCATACTGCGCCGGGCGGCAGATTTCATCAAGATTCGCTCGCACGCCTATCGATTCCTCAAGTGGCGCTGGATGGTGTGGCGGGAACGCGAGCCGCTGTCGGCTGCGCGCGCGCGTGCAGCTACCGCGGCGACGAGCGAGCTCCTCCCTGGAGAGGAGGCTTGGCAGCGCGCCGCGCAGGCGCTGGCCCTGATGCAGAGCCTCGTCGACGACACAGGCGCCGAGCTGCTCGTGGTGCCGGCCAGCACCTATGGTCCTGACATGGATCAGCGCTTGGCGACGCTGTGCGCGAGCCGCGGCATCGCCATGCACAGCCTCATGCCCGCTTTGCGCGCCGATCCCGGGCCCGTGCACTTCCGCATCGATGGCCACTGGCGCGCGCGTGGGCACTGGGTGGCGGGCCGCGAGCTGTCCCCGGTTGTCTGCCGGATGCTCCTGGAGCGGGAACCGCCCAGTCGCTCTTTTCGTTGAAGTGACTACGGGAAGATTTGCATGATCGTGCCCGCCGGGCACCGTATAATGCGAGGTGAGGACGAGTCACAGACGTCGTTCCGCGGTGCACGCAAGCTGAGGGTCTGGAGTGTGAAGGGCGAAACATGCGAGCCATGGAGAGATTCGGTCTCGTGTTGGGTCTCGTCGCCTCGGCTGTCGCGGCGCGGTCCGCAGCCGATCCGGCAGCGAAGCCTCGCGGCGGTGCCGCCACTGCCGGCAGCGTCGAGCTGCAGCGGCTCATTTATGCGGCCCGGGATCGGGTCTTGCCAGCGCTGGTGAACGTGCAGCCGGTCGTGCCCGACTACAGCTCTGGCACCAAGGAAAAGTCGCAAGTGACCGGAAGCGGCGTTGTCATTCGCGACGACGGCTACGTCGTCACCAACTACCACGTGGCCGGCCATTCCGAATACGTCATCTGCACGCTGTGGAACAAAGAACGCGTGCGCGCCGATCTCGTGGGCGGCGACCCGCTCACCGATCTGGCAGTGCTCAAGCTCGACTTCAGCGATTCCCAGGCCGAGCGCCCGAAGGCTGCCGAGTTCGGTGATTCCGATCAATTGCAAACCGGGCAGCTGGTCATGGCGCTCGGCAGCCCTTACGCATTGTCGCGCTCGCTCAGCTTCGGCGTCATCAGCACCACCGATCGTTATCTCCCGGCGGATTTTCGCCTGCCATCGGGGGAGCGCACCGGGATCTTCAACACCTGGATCCAGACGGACGCGGCCATCAACCCGGGCAACAGCGGCGGCCCGTTGGTCGACCTGGCGGGCCGCGTCATCGGGATCAATTCGCGCGCCTTCGTCATGGCCAACAGTCTGGGTTTCTCGATCCCGTCCAACGTTGTCGAGGAGGTCGTGCGTGCCATCATCGCCAACGGTCGCATCGATCGCAGCTGGATTGGTGTCGAAGTGCAGCCGTTGCAGGAACTGGAGGAGTTCTTCGCCGCCCAGTCTGGTGGGGTTCTGGTGAGCGACGTCGAGCCCGACTCGCCCGCCGAGATGGCGGGGATCCGGCCGGGCGACTTGCTGGTGCGTGTCGGCGGCAAGGAAGTGACGGCGCGTTTCTACGAGGAGATCCCATTGTTCTACGAAAACGTCGCCCACTTGCCCGTGGACGCGGAAGTCGCGATTGAATACCAGCGCGCCGGGGTCCTGACCACGGTCCGCCTCATGCCGCGTGAGTACGGGCGCTCGAGTGGCGGGGATTTCGAGGTCAAGTCTTGGGGCTTCACCGTGCGCGGCATCACCCAGCAGATGGTGCTGGAGTATCGATTGGAAGACCAGCGGGGGGTGCTGGTGTCCGGCGTGCGCGGTGGCGGCGCGGCGGAGGAGGCCGGTCTCGCGGCACAGGATATCGTGCGTTTCGTCGGCGAAACCCGCATCGAGACCTTGGAGCAATTTCGCCAGTTGTACGATGAAGTGTCGAAGGCTGACCCGACTCGTGTCATGATCAACGTGCTGCGCCGCGATTCGGGTCGATTCGTATTGCTGAAACTGGGCGGTCGAGCCGGATGAGAGCAGAAACCATGTGCAGATGGATGGTTCTGGCGGCGGTCTTGGCGCTGGCAGCGGTCGACGCGAAGTCGGTGCAGGCCGGGCCGCGCGAGATCTATGAACACCATCGCGGCAGCGTGGTGGCGGTCACGTACTACGTCGAAACGCGCTTCATGCACCAAATGCGCGAGGTCGAAGGGCGCGACGTCGGCATCGTCGTCGGCAGCGATCTGGTGATGATCAACGGCGCCGCGGTGACGAGCTCGTCCACCGGCGCGCAGCCGCACGGATTTCGCCTGCATTTCGGCGGCGGCATCGTCCGCAACGCCAGTTATCTTGGACGCGATGAGTTCGCCAACATCGCGTTCCTGCGCTTGGATGGACCGCTGCCCGACGGCGTGCGTCCGGTGGTCTTCGACCCCCGGGCGCGCCCGCGTGTCGGCGACGCCGTATTCGTCCTCGGACTGTTGCCCGAGAATCTCGAGCCCATGGTGCGTTTGGACGCGGGACGCATCGTTGCCGATGTCGACAAACCCAAGCCATTTCTCATCACGGACCTGAACGTCGAGGACGCGCTGGGATCACCGGTGTTCAATGCCGCCGGCCGAGTCGTCGGGGTCTTGTCCGAGCTCGGAAGTGCTGGCCCCTCTTTCGTCTCTGGCTTCGGCGCCGAGGAAGGAAGCTACTATGGCATCATCGTCACGGCGGAAACGCTGCTGCCGCTAGTGCAGAGCCCGCCGCTCAAAGGCGAGGCCCGGCGCGCCTGGCTCGGGATCACCTTGCAGGCACTGACGCCCGAAATGGCCGAATTCTGGGGTTTGGAGGCGCGTGGCGGCATCATCGTCAACTCGGTCCTGCCCGGATCTCCGGCCGCCGCCGCCGGGTTGCGCGAGGGCGACATCCTCGTCGAACTGCATGGCCGGCCGATTCCCGTCGATCGCGAAGATCACGTTCCCATTTTTGTCGAGCAAGTGGGTTCGGCCGGGGTCGGGGCGCGACTCCCGCTCGTGATCGTCCGTGACGGCGTGCGACAGCAGGTCGAAGTCGTGTTGCAGGCGGCGCCGAAGTCGTCGCAGGAGGCCGAGGAGTATCACAACCCCGATTTCGAGCTGACGGTCCGCGAACTGGTTTTCGCCGATTACCGGGCGCATGACCTCGATCCGGACTTCCAAGGCGTCATGGTGAGCCGCGTGGAAGCGGGGAGCTGGAGTAGCGTCGGGGGCTTGCAGGTTGGCGACATCATCCAGCGTCTCGATGAGCATGCGGTGGTTATGCCCGCGGATATCAAGCGCATGCTCGAGGACGCGGCTAAGAACGAAACCCGCAAGCTGGTGTTCTTCGTCGAACGCGACGGCCGCAGTCAGTTCATCACCGTGGAAACGGACTGGGACGGACGTTCCTGAGCCGTGGTCGCCACCTTCCGAGCGGTCCTGCGCTCGCGCCGTGTATGCCGGTGTCAGACCAAGAGTCGATGCAACGGCGAGAGGGAAGCCCCTCTCGCCGTTGCGAGACCATGACGCATTCGCCGTTCTCAGCGCTGCTGGCTGGCAGCATCCTCACTGCGCGCGCGCAGTTCCTCGTTGGCGGCGATTTGCAGCTCGACCCTGCGGTTCTGAGTCCGGCCTGACGAAGAGCCGTTGCTCGCGACCGGCATGCTCTCGCCGAAGCCGAGCGACGTGAGGCGCGGACCGGTGACGCCGCGTGTCACGATGTAGCTCTTCACCGCTCCCGCCCGGCGCTCGGACAACTGTTGGTTGTGTTCCTCGCTGCCCGTGTCGTCGGTGTGGCCCTTCACCAGCACGTTGGTGTCGGGATAATTCATCAGCACGTTGCCGACATCGTCGAGCAGCTGGCGCGCTTCGGGCTTGAGCACCGAAGAATCGGTGTCGAAGAGGATCGGGCTCTGGAAGGTGACGACGAGCTCATCGCCGACCTTCTGCACGTCGGCGCCCGGGACCTTCTCGAGCTCTTCCTTCTGCTTGTCCATGTAGTCACCGATGATGGCCCCTGCTGCCGTTCCGACCACACCACCGATGACCGCGCCCTTGCCGCCGCCGACCGCCGCGCCGGTCGCCGCACCCGCGACGCCGCCGACGACAGCACCCTTCTGCACACCGGTGCAGCTCGTCACCCAGGGCAGCCCGGCAAGCGCGAGTGCCATACCGATGGTGGTGGTTTTTCTCTGATGCATCACGATCCCCTCCAAGAAAAGCGATCGAGGCCCCGGAGTCCATACGCCGTCCGCGTCGGCACCCCAGTCTCGTTTGCACGTCGCATGCCGTTCGGCTAGTCTGCCGGTCTCGCGGAGGAAGTGTCTTGCCGGATGTCGCCTACGTCAACGGCTGGGTTGGCCCACTGGCAGCGGCCCGCGTTTCCGTGCTCGACCGCGGCTTCTTGTTCGCCGACGGGGTTTACGAGGTCCTGCGGACCTACGACGGACGTCCCTTCGAGCTCGAGGCGCACTTGCGTCGCCTGCGCCATAGCCTGCGCGGGTTGCGCTTGCCGCTGCCACTGCCGATGCCGCGTCTCCAGGCGTTGATCCTGGATCTTCTCCGCCGCAGTGGTTACGCGGACGCCCGTGTCTACCTGCAAGTGACACGCGGAGCGGGACCGCGGCGACAACACGTCTTCCCGCGCGGCGTCCGGCCGACGCTCGTCGTGTTCGTCGAACGCGTCGTCGAGGATGCGCGCGCCCCGCATCGGCGCGGCCTCGCGGTCGTGACGATGCCCGATCCGCGCTGGCGGTATTGCCACTTGAAGACGCTGGTGCTCCTGCCCAACGTGCTGGCGCGTCAAGCTGCGGCGCGCGCCGGCGCCGACGAGGCCGTGCTCCTCGGCCCTGGCGGAGTGGTGCGTGAGGGTTCGACGAGCAACGTCTTCATCGTCCGCGGGCGCGTGCTGCGCACCCATCCACTGGGTTCCGAGATCCTCCCGGGCGTGTCGCGGCATGTGACGTTGGACGTGGCCCGGGCGGAAGGCTTGGACGTGCGCGAGGAACCGTTCCGGCTCGCGACCCTGTTGCGGGCCGACGAGGTGCTGCTGGCCTCCACGGCGCTCGAGGTAGCTCCGGTGGTGCGCGTGGACGGACAGCGAATCGGCCCCGGCAGACCCGGCCCCGTGGCGGCTGCTCTCCAGACCCGCTTTCGCGCCCGCACCCGCCCGCATGCTTCGTGATGGCGTCCACGCCGCACCCTGTGTAGCATGGGAATGTGAAGGTGGAGGTGGAGATGCCGCGGGCCGTGCGAATCGAATACTGCGTCGTGTGAAACTACTACCCACGCGCCGCCAGTCTGGCGGCGGCTTTGGAGGCGCGCTTTGACGCCCGCGTCGAGTTGGTCAAGGGCGAGCGCGGTGCTTTCGAGGTCCGCATGGACGGGAAATTGATCTTCAGCAAGACGGCGACGCATCGCTTCCCCGAGGAAGCGGAGATTTTCGCGCACTTCGAATGAGAGAGTGAGTCGATGCAAGTCCGGCAAATCATGACGAGTCCGGTGGTCGCCGTGGGGCATAACGACAATCTCAAGGTCGTCGAAGACCTCATGGAGTGGAAGCATGTGCGCCATCTGCCGGTCGTCGACGACGGCAACGCTGTCGTCGGGCTCATCACGCACCGTGATCTGCTGCGCGCTTGCGTCTCCAGCATCGCCGAGATCTCGCAACCAGAGCAGGATGCATTGCTGCGCGGGATCCCGGTGCGAGAGATCATGCGCTCCGGCATCCTCACCGTCAGCCCGGACGCCGATGTGCGCGAAGCGGCGCAAACGATGCTCGAACGCAAGATCGGCTGTCTGCCTGTCGTCGAACACGGCAAGCTGGTCGGCATTCTCACCGAGGCCGATTTCCTGCGTGTTCTGCTCGAGATCCTCGCGTGACCAGATCGCATGACCGGTCCCGGGATGTGCGCGTGATCGCGCATCGCGGCGCCTCGACGCGCGCGCCCGAAAACACGCTGCCGGCGCTGCAGGAGGCGGTACGCCAGGGTGCCGCCGGAGTCGAGGTGGATGTGCAACGCACGTCCGACGGGGTTCTCGTCCTCGTGCATGATGACGATTGGTGGCGCACGACGGGCTATTCAGGTCGGGTGCGGGAAACGCCCTGGGGCCAAGTGCAGCGCCTGGACGCCGGCTCCTGGTTCGGCAAGGATTTCGCCGGTGTGCCGGTGCCGCGGCTCGAAACCGCGCTCGAGAGCCTGCCGCCTGGGTGTTTTGTCAATCTGGAGATCAAGTCCCCGCAGCTGGATGTGGGCTTGGGTGCTGCCGTCGCAGCGGCCGCGTCGCCATTTCAGCAGCGCTTGCAATTCTTGCTCACGTCCTTCGACAAGGGCTGCATCGAGAGCCTCGCGGAAACAACCGATCTCGCTTGCGGCATCCTCGCCGGCCAGCTCGTGGCGCCGTTGAAGCGTGCGGCGAGCCAGTCGCTGCATTACGCCGCGATTCTGGCGCGACCGGAACATATCGGACGGGTGCATGCCGAGGGGGGATTGCTCCTGGCCTGGACGGTCGACGACGCAGCCGTGGCCGCGGAGCTGCGCGACCTCGGTGTCGATGGCATCATTACGAACGACCCGGGTTGTCTCTCGGATGCGTTGGGCTCGAGATCTTGAGACGAGTCTCACCATGGTCGCGTCAGGATTCGGTCATTTGTTGCTGAATCGACTCTTCGCGCCCTTGGCCGGATGAGACCGCGCCTCGAGGACGCCGAGACGACGCTGGGTTTCCTGCTGCTCTAGACGCAGGAGGCGGAGCTCTTCGCGCAGCGCTTTCCATGCTTCCGAAGAATTGGATGCCGCGCTCAACGCGTTGGCGGCATCGTCAGCGACCCGCTGGATGCGGCGGTCGACATCGGCGCGGGCCAGAGCGCGCAGAGCGGGAATCGCCTCGGGCCGGCGCAACTGGCCGAGGGCCTCGGCGGCGGCGAGATTGGCGAAGAAGTCGTTTTCGCGCAGAGCGGCGGCGAGTGCGTCTTGAAGCGCATGGCCGCGCGCGGGAAACGACTGCCCGAGGGTCGCAAGGCTCTTCATCGCCGCGGCGCGCACCCAGCGGCTGTGACCGGGGCGCGCGTACGGCAACGCCATGTCGATCCCGGCCTCGTCGTGCAGGAGTGCCAGCGCTTCCAAGGCGGCGGCGCGGATGCTGTCGCGGTGGGAATCCGTTCGCAGCGCACGCCGACAGAGCGCGAGGGTAACCGGAGCGCGGCGGCGAGCGAGCGTCCGCAGGATCTCGGCGCGCACGAGATAACCCGGTTCACGCTGCCACAATTTCACCAGTGGTTCGTGCACGGGGACGTCCTCGCGCAGCGCGGCCAGGGCACGCACGGTGACGCGACGGCGGCGCGGATCGCGCCCCGAGAGCGCCGCGACCAGAGTCCGACGGGCGCCGTCGCCGCCTACTCGCGCCAAGGCGCGTGCGATCTCGCCGTAGGTGCCGTGGAAACGCGCGCGGCGCAACGCCTGCATGAGCGCGCCTGCGACCTCGACATCGCCGACAAACCGCGCCAACTCACGCGCCGCATCGACTTGGCCGTGGAGGTCGAGCGCCTTCTCGAGTTGCGCCAACAGCGCGCTCCGGCTCGGTGCGCTCGACACTTTCATGAGCAGCGCGTGCTCCGGATCGATGCGGACGTAGAGCGGGCGCTGGGCGGCGGGCAGCAGCAAGGTCTGCGGGGTTTTTTCCATCCGCACGCGTTGCCGGCGCGCTCCGCGTGCAAAACCCAGCTCGACATCCAAGGGCAAGGCGAAACAGGAGCGGAGGCCGTCGTTCGCCTGCGTCTGGCGCAGCTGCAGCCGCACCTGGCGCGTCGAGTCGTCCCAGGTCCAGCTCGTCTCCAACTGCGGAAACCCGGCGCCGTACACCCATTGGTCGAAAAAAGCGTCGAGGTGCCGTCCGGTCGCTTCTTCGATCGCGATCTTCCAGTCGGTGGTTTCGACGTTGCCGAAGGCGTGCTTGCGCACGTAATGGCGCATGGCCTTCCAGAAATGTGTGTCGCCGAGCTCGTGTCGCAACATGTGCAACACCAGACCGCCCTTTTCGTACAGGTGGCGATCGAAGATCTCGACGGGCCGGGTGTAGCGGCGCTCGACGATCGGGCGCTCGTAGATCGCGTCCTCGCTAAAATAGCCTTCGGCGTCGCCCCGCAGCTTCCACAAGAAATGGTCACGCCCGCGCTGATGCTCGAGCCACAGGGCTTCGGCGTAGGTCGCGAAACCTTCGTTGAGCCAGGCATGCGACCATTCCTTGCATGTCAGCAGGTTTCCCCACCATTGGTGCGCGAGCTCGTGGGCAATCAGGTTGTCGCTCGTCGTCTCGGTGGCGGCGGTGGCATCGAGGCACACCGCATCGGTCAACGTCGTGGCCGAGATGTTCTCCATGCCACCGAAGATGAAGTCACGGACGACGACCTGAGCGTACTTCTCGTAGGGATAGGGGAAATCGAGACAGTGGGCGAAGAAACGCAGCATTGCCGCAGTCCGGCCGAAAGTGCGCTCGACATGGGCGCGATCGGCGTGCGGCACGTAGTAGAGGAGCGGCACGACGCCCGCCTGGTCCCGAATTTCGTCATACTCGCCGACGACGATCGACAGCAGATAGGCCGGATGCGGCGCATCCTCGCGCCAATGGAAGGTGCGACTGCGGCCATGGACGCGCAGCGCCAGCAACTTGCCATTGGAGACGACGCGGAACGGTTGCGGAACCGTCGCGATGACCTCACTGGTCGCTTTGTCGTGCGGATGGTCGAAACAGGGGAACCAATGTTTCGAGTCCTCGTCCTGTCCTTGCGACCAGATCTGCGGCGGCTCGGCCGGAGTGCCGGCGCTGGCGCCGACGAAATACAAGCCGCGGCGCGGGGTGCCGTGATAGGCAATGACGAGCTCCAGCGCGCGTCCGGCGGGCTTGGCTCGCGCGAGCGTGATGCGCAGGCAGTCATCCGCGTGTTCGAAGCGCAGGGTTCGGCCCCCGGCTTCGCGCACTGCATCCACGTGCAGTGTCGTGGCCAAGTCGAGTTCGACATGGCGCAGAGGATCGAGCGGCACCAGCGTGATCGTCGCCTTGCCGCGCAGCATTGGCCTTGCCGGATCGAGCCACAATTCGAGACGAATGTGACGGGTGTCGTAGGTACGCGCCCGGGCGTAGCGCGGTGGGAGATCAGCGGGCGCAAACGGACGCTTCGCCTCGGCACTCATGTGCGCGCGGAGGCGAAGGCGAGCTGGACGCGGCGCGCGGGACGGCGGGGTGCCGGAAGTTCCGACGCCAGATGCAGCCCCGGGGGCATTCCCGGAATCCGCACGGCAGCGGAGACCAGCTGCGCGACGGTGGCGAGATCGCCGTGGAAACCGCCGTCGACGACGCAGCGGAGATTGGGATTGCCGCGCAAGCGCACTTCGTCGCGCGCGCCGGGAGCTCCGAGATACATCTGAAGATCGAGGACGACGCGTTCGGTCTTGCCCTGCGACCCGATGGCGCGATGGTGGATGCCGCAGACGCGACCACGCGCCACATCGACATGCTTGGTGTGCAGGCGACGCGTGGCGAGCTTGGGCACCAGCGTTTCGCGCACACGATCGAGCGGCCAACCGAGAAGGTCAGCGATGTGTGCGCAGGACTCGACGAGTCCCACGTGTCCGACCTTTCCGCCGCGCGCCGAGGCCTCGAAGTCACGTGCCGTCATGCCCGAGCCGATCTTGCGTTGCAATGGTCCCCGGCGCGAGGTGGCATCGACCACGCGCATGACGTGTACGTGTTCGAGGCTCTGGGTGTTGGAAGCCAGCACGAGAGGCCACACGTCCATGGCGAACCCTGGGTTGATCCCGGTGCCGACGATGCAGCGGCCGGCTCGGCGGGCCGCACGGTCGAGGCGTGCAGCGAGCGCCGGCGCGCGCAGCGACGGGTAGGAGAGTTCCTCCGTCGACGACACGACGTGATAGCCGCGCTCCAAGAGCTCGAGGATCGAATCGCTGACGCTCGGCAACGAGCTGGTGGTGGTGAGGAATGCGATCGCGTCACCGCCCGGAGCGGCGGGGGCGCTGGCGCGAATGCGACCTCCAGGGGCTTGGTCTCCGAGCAGCGAGCGCAACGAGGCGCCCGCGAGCTGCGGCGCCCGATCGACAGCGGCCGCGAGTTGGAAGCAGTCGCGCTGCGACAGCACCAGACGTGCCAGCTCGATCCCGATCGGGCCGAGGCCGACGACGACGATTCGTTGCCGCGTTGCGCCTCTCGGCCTGGCGCGCAGGGTAATGAGTCTTTCCACGGGCCGCACTCTAGCAGAGACCGCGGTCGAAACCAATTGCGTCACGCCCGCGCCCGCGCGATGCTCGCCCCGATCGGCGGTATGTGGCATGATCGCCGCGCTGCCGGCGCAATGAACGTGAAGGGACCGAGCGTGGCCGTTGTGCCGATGGAGATCCTGATCGTGTGCTACGGCAACATTTGCCGCAGCCCGATGGCCGAGGCGTTGTTGCGCCAGACCCTCGCACGACGCGGATTGGACGCGGACTACGCCGTGTCGTCGGCCGGCGTCGGTGCCACCGCGGGCCAGCCGGCGGCGCCACTGGCGCGCCTGGTGGCGAGCGCCAACGGCCTGGCGCTCGACGCGCACTGCGCGCGCCGCCTCGACGCCGACATGGCGCACAAGGCACATGTGGTCATCGCGCTCGACGAGTTCGTGGAGGACTGCATTCTCCGCATCGCCGGCGACATGCCGGTGCTCGCGTGGAACGTAGAGGATCCCTATGGCGGCCCCGAGGCGGCGTACCACAGTGCATTCGCGGCTCTGCAGGCGCTGGTGGCGGAGTTCGCCGCCACCGTGGGACACCCGGCGGCGCCTGAGCCCCCGCGCGGCGACTGCTAGACTGCCCCCATGCCAGCTCGTGAACGATCCATCGCCGTTCTCGGCACCCTGACACGGGATACGACCGTGTATGCGGACGGGTCGCGCAGCGAAAACTTAGGCGGCATCCATTACTCGATCCTGACGTTGGCCCATCTCTTCGAGGGTCGGGTGCGCATCCTTCCCGTCGCCAATGTCGGCGAAGATGCGTATGCCGATGTGCACGCTGCGCTCGATCTACCGGGCGTCGATCGCTCGCATCTGCGCCAGGTCCGGCAAGCCAACAATCACGTCTATCTGACATACACGAGCGCTACCGATCGCGAGGAAGTTCTCGTCGGTCTGGTCCCGGCGCTCGAAGGAGCGGAATGTACGCCGCTCTTCGCTCTCGACTGGGTGCTGGTGAACCTGACCTCGGGACGCGACGTGACATTGGCGGCGATGCAAGATCTGCGGCGCGGCGCCCGAGGCACGCTGCAGCTGGACGTGCACAGCCTCACCCTCGGCTTCGCCGCCAATGGGCGCAGAGTGCTGGTCAAGCCGGAGGGATGGGAGCATTGGGTTGCCGCTGCCGATTGGGTGCAGATGAACGAAGCCGAAGCCAAGCTGCTCGGCGATGGGCGCGCGCTGCCGGCGTTCGCGGAGGACCTCCTGGCACTGGGTCCGCGCGGCGTGTTGATCACGCTCGGGAATCGCGGCTGTCTCGCGTGTTGGCAAAGCAGTGGTCGGACGACGACCGTGCACGTGCCCGTTGCGCGCCGGCCCGAGCCGTCGTTTCCTACCGGCTGCGGTGACGTCTTCGGTGCCGGCTTCGCCTTCGCCATGCTCGAAGGAGCCACACCCGAAGAAGCGGTGCGCTTCGCCAATGCCGCCGCAGGTGCCAAGGCCTGTCGCGAGCCGTACGCGGAACTCAGCCAGTTGCGGCGTGACGTCGCACGTGAGCTCGAAGAGTTCGTTCCCCCTCGTGGCGCCTGAGGGTGCTGTGCTTGTCACCTGATCTTCGTAGCAAAGCGGCCACGATGCACTACCATGCGCAGGTGCCCCGTGCCGAGCCACCTGCAAGCACGCGCCCAAGCGCCCACGAGCCCGTGGGCTCTGCTCTCGCCACGCTTGTGGCGCGTGGCGGTCGCGCGCTTCTCCTGCGCCATCTCGTGACCTTCGCCGTCAATGCGGTCGGCGGCATCCTCCTCGCGCGCCGGCTCGGCGACGTGACCATGGGCCTGTACTTCACCGCGCTCACCGTTTACACGATCGAGCGACAGTGGATCGACTTCGGTGTGACGTCCTATTTCATCCGCCAGTCGAACCCCGAGGCCGCGTTCGCGCGCTGCTTCTGGCTGCAGATTTTCCTGACAGCGGTCGTGCTCATCGGCAACTGGCTGGCCTGGACTTTTGGCTGGATGGCGCACTTGTCGCCCCAACATGGGGAGCGCCTCGCGACCTTCGTGGCCGCCGCCACCATCGGCGCATGCGCCGCATGCCTGCAGACGCTCGCGATGGCGCGGCTCGAGCGCCGCTTCGAATATGCCCGCATCGGCCGCATCGAAGTGCTTGAACCCATCCTCTTCATGGCCGTGGCCCTCGCCTTCTCGGAGACACGGACGCCAGATCGAGGCATCGTGGCGGGGCTCGTGCTGCGCGGCTGGGTGCCCGGCCTGGTCGCGGTGTGCAGCGCCCGCCTGCGCTTGCCGGCACCGCCGCCGCTCACGTCGATCGCGACGCTGGCTCGCGAGCTCTGGCCGCTCGTGGCATCGCAGGCGGTGGTATGGGCGATTCTGGCGGCGCCGCCAGCGATCGTCGGGCGGCTCGCCGGCGCCGCGGCGCTCGGGCGAAGCCAACTCGCCTACAGTCTGCTCGGCAACGCCGGGATTCCGGCGGCCGTGTTCCAGCGTCTGACATTCGCCGCGCTCGCACGCGTACAGAATGACGCGGCGCGTTTTGCGCGCACCGTGCGTTGGTCGTTGCAGTTGCTCGGGCTGTTCTATGTGCCTGCGGTTTTCGCCATGGCCTCGCTTTCGGCGGCGTGGGTGCCGTGGGTGTCGGGTGATGAATGGCGGCCCATGGCTCCGGTGTTGTTCGCGGGAGCCATCCCGGTGACGCTCACCGGGCTGCTGGGAATTCTGTACGCGGCGATTCTGGCGCGTGGCGACAACGCGCTCGTCCTGCGGCAGAATCTGTTGCACGCGGTGCTGTACTGGGCGGTGATGTTGGCGCTCGTGGGATCATACGGCGCTCTCGCCGTTCCGGCCGCACACTGCGTTGCGACCAGCGCTGGTGTCCTCTACGTGCGAGCGTATCGGGCCCGCAACGGTCCGGTTCCAGGCTTCGCGGCCTTCGCTGCCGTGCCTGCCAGCGCGCTCGTCGGGGCGCTCGCGGCGGTCGCGGTGGCGCGCGGGCAGGCGGTGTTGGCGGCCGTGGCGTGGATCACGCTGCTCGCGGTCACGTGGTGGATCACGCTCCGGCGGCTCGAGGTGCGATCGATGCTGCGGCGCATGAATTGCGGAGATGTGCCTTGAGATGCCCGGTGTGCATGCATCCAGGGGCGCAGCGCTTGCGCCAAGCAGGCGAATACACTCTCTACGCGTGCCCGCAGTGCGACGTCGGCTTCAGCGATCCGATGTGCGCCGCGGATGCCGCGTGGTACGAGAGATCGCCGCTGTATTTGAACGTCAAGGCGCTGCATGTCCCACTCGGGTGGCACCACGAGCGGTTTCTCGAGCTCGCCGCAGCCGGTGCCGGACGCCGGCTCCTCGACGTCGGCTGCGGAACCGGAGTGTTTCTCGACCGCGCTCGGGCGCACGGCTTCGTGCCCGCAGGGCTCGACTTCGATCGCACGAACGTCGAGTTGGCGCGGACGCGCTACCACCTCGAGCACGTCTACGCTTGCAGCATCGAGGACTTCATGGCGCGCGGCAGCGAACTTCATGATGTCGTGACACTCTTCGAGGTCCTCGAGCACATGCCCGATCCGTCGGGCCTGCTGGCGCTCGTTGCCCGCATGGTCCGTCCCGGCGGCCTCCTCGCGCTCAGCACGCCCAATCGCGAGCGCCGGCTCGACGCACTGCGTGACGGCGACGAGCCGCCGAATCACCTGACACGCTGGAGCCCGCGTGCGCTCCGTGGCCTCATGGAACGCGGCGGCCTCGCCATCGAGGCCTTCGAAGTCCGGTCGTTCGACGCGGAGGAAGTCGCGGCTTGGCTGCGTGCACGGATTCGGCTCGGTGTGGCGCGGCGCATGTTGAGGACGGGTGCTGCGAGCGGCGATACAGCGCGCGTCGAACGGGCGGCGGGGCTCATGCACGCCAAGGACGCCGCGTTGCGCGGCCTGGCCGCGCCGCTCGGACCCGTCGGTCGGCTGCTCGGCTGGCGCGGCAGCGGTCTGCTGGCGGTCGCGAGGGTGCGCGGATGAGGATCGCGGTCCACGCCAAGGTGCTGTCCGAAGACCAGCCCACCGGGATCGGCATCTACACCTACAACATCTTGCAGGCGATCGTGCGGCTCGACCCGGTGAACGAGTACGTTCTGTTCTCGAACGTACCGCTCAAGCGCCGGATCGAAGGCCCCAACGTGCGCGAGAAGATCCTGCGATTTCCGCGCTTCTGGTCGTACCTGCGCTTGCCCTTCGAGTTCGTCGGCGGGAAGTACGACCTGCTCTTCGTTCCCAAGGAACAGTTGCCGCCCTTCTTTCGCCCGCCGACTGTGATCGTCGTCTACGACCTCATGGGACTCCTGTTCCCCGACCGCATCGCGTTCGCCGGCAAAGCCCACTTCTGGATCGCGATCCACTACGCGATTCGGCGCGCGGATGCGGTCCTCGCCATCTCCGAAGCCACCAAGCGCAGCATCATCGAGCAATGCCGCATCGACCCCGGTCGCATCACGGTGACACCGCTGGGCTACGACGCCGGACTGTTCCATCCCCGCTACGATGCCGACGCCGTGGCGTGCGCGCGCCGGGCGCACGGCATCGTTCGCTCGTATTTCATCAACACGAGCAGCGTCATCTGGTACCGCAAGAACCTGGTTCGCGTCTTGGAAGCGCTGGCACGCTTGAAGGCAGAGCATGGTGCCCGCACCCCGCAGCTGGTGATCACGGGCAAGCGCGGCGAGGCTTACGAGGAGGTGTTGGCGTGCCGCGCCCGCCTCGGACTCGAAGGGGATGTCGTTTTCACCGGCTACGTGCCGGCCGCCGACGTGCCCGTGCTGCTCGCCGGCGCCGAGGCGCTCGTCTTCCCCTCGCTCGACGAGGGGTTCGGCTTGCCGCTCGTGGAGGCCATGGCGTGCGGCTGTCCGGTCGTGTCGTCCAATATTGCGGCGATTCCAGAGGTCATAGGTGACGCCGGGATTCTCGTCGACCCGCGGAGCGAATCGGAGTTGCATCAGGCGCTCGACCGCGTCGTCTGTGACCCGGCGCTCCGCGCTGAGTTGCGCCGGCGGGGCTTGGCGCGGGCCGGACGGTTTTCGTGGGAGTCGGCGGCGCGCGCCACCCTCGAGGTATTCGAACGCACGCGGCGGCAGCCGCGGCGCTAGGTGCTTGTTTGCGCCGCGAGCCGGCGGCAGAGCGCTGCGAGCGTCGCGGCGCTCGCATCCCAGCTGAAGCAACGGGCGTGCAGCGGGCCGGCGGCGCGCAACCGCGCCGCTTCAGCCGAGTCGTCCAGGATCGCGGTGAGCGCGGCTGCGATCGAACTCGGGTCGGCGGGATCGGCGAAGCGCGCCGCATCGCCAGCCACTTCCGGGAGCGACGACTTCGAGCTCGTGACCAGCGGAACGCCCGACGCGAGCGCTTCGAGCGCCGGCATCCCGAAACCTTCATAGTGCGACACGAAAGCGACGGCAGCGGCGCCGGCGACAACCCCGGGCAGATCCGTCGCGGCGACATATCCGAGGCGCACGATGCCGAGCCCGTGAGTGCGCGCCGCGGCGATCTCGGACTCGATCTCGCCGTCGAGCCAGCCTTTGCCGCCCGCCAGAACGAGGTCGTACGCGGCGCGAAGCGGAGAATCGAGTTTCGACCACGCACGCACGAGCCCGGCTACGTTCTTGCGAGGCTCGATGGTGCCGTGGAACAGGACGTAGGGCTTGGCGAGACCGAGCCGCCGGCGGATCGGCGCGGTCTCCTCGGGCGAGCGCGGCCGGAAACGCTCGTCGGCCGCCGGTCGGACGACCACGACGCGTTCGGGCGCGCAACCGTACAGATCGAGAATGTCGCTTCGCCCGTGCTCGGAGACGGCAACGATGACGTCGGCATTGCGAACGGCGTCGGCCACGCCGCGCACCAAGTAGGCGCGGTTGCGCGGTGCGACGAACTGAGGGCAGCGCGCGAACGCGAGATCGTGTACGACGACGACGCTCCGCATGGCGCGCCGGAGCGGCGGGCGCACGAAATCGGGAAAGAAACCAACGTCGGCGCGCGTACCGGTCAGAACGTCGAACGGCGGTGCGAGCCCGAAGCGCAACAAGGTGCGGTACATGCGCGGGTGCACCCAGGATGCGAAGCGCAGCCGGGCGCAACTGGGCGCGAGCCCGAGATCGCGACCGGGCCCGAGCCCGCAGAGATCGACCTCGGCGTCGGCCACGAGCGGCAAGAGGGCGCTCAAGATGCCGCGCGTGTAGGCTTCGACGCCGGTCGTCCGCCGGCCGGAGAGCACTGTCGCATCGATCGCGAGCCGCATGGAGTCCCCCCGAACGGAACCGCTGCATGATAACCGCGATTGCCCATCCTGGAATCGGCACCGACGTGCGCACTTCTCGGCTGCTTCGTCGGCGACTCGGAGTACGCCGATGGCGTGGTCTTCATGCCGCGCGGGCTCGCGCCGCTCGCGGCACATTTCGACGTGCGGAAAATCGAGGGGCGGCGATGATGCGGATTCGATTGGATTGTGCGGAGTGCGACGTGGCGTCTATTCTTCCTCGCTCTCGCGCAGCTTCGCCAGCACCGAATAGTCCTCGAGCGTGGTCGTGTCGCCGACCGTCTGCTTGCCGGAAGCGATGTCCTTCAGCAGCCGGCGCATGATCTTGCCGCTCCGGGTCTTGGGCAGCGCTTCGGTGAAACGGATGTCGTCGGGTCTGGCCAATGCGCCGATCTCGTGGGTCACGTGCTGTTTGATCTCGGTGCCGAGCTCGGGGCTGGGCTTGTGTCCTTGCGCCAAGGTGACAAAGGCGACGATGCCCTGGCCCTTGATCTCGTCGGGACGTCCGACGACTGCGGCCTCCGCCACCTGCGGATGGCTCACGATCGCGCTTTCGATCTCCATCGTGCCGAGGCGGTGGCCGCTGGTGTTGATCACGTCGTCGACGCGGCCCATGAGCCAATAGTAGCCGTCTTCGTCACGCCGCGCGCCGTCGCCAGTGAAATAGCATTGCGGGATGTCGCTCCAGTATTGCTTGACGAAGCGGTCCGGATCGCCGAAGAGAGTGCGGGCCATGGCCGGCCACGGCTGGCGCAGCACCAAGAGACCCCCGCCGCTCGGGCCGACCGATGTGCCGTCCCGATTGACGACGTCGGCAACGACGCCGAAGAAGGGCCGCGTCGCCGAGCCGGGTTTCGTTGGCGTCGATCCCGGCAACGGCGTGATCATGATCGAACCCGTTTCCGTCTGCCACCAGGTGTCGACGATGGGACAGCGTTCGTTGCCAATGATCTTGTGGTACCACATCCACGCCTCGGGGTTGATGGGTTCGCCCACCGTGCCCAAGAGGCGGAGCGACGACAGATCGTGGCGCAGCGGCCACTGCTCGCCCCAGCGAATGAAGGTGCGGATCGCCGTCGGTGCGGTGTAGAAGATATTGACGCCATGGCGCTCGATCATCTCCCAATAGCGGTTCGGCTGCGGCTGGTTCGGCGCGCCTTCGTAGAGGAAGACCGTGGCGCCATTCAGCAGCGGTCCGTAGGCGATATAGCTGTGCCCGGTGACCCAACCGACGTCGGCGGTGCACCAGAAAACATCTTCGTCACGCAGGTCGAACACGTACTTCGAAGTCAGATACGTTCCGACCATGTAGCCAGCGGTGGTGTGCACAACACCTTTGGGGCGTCCCGTGGTGCCGCTAGTGTAGAGGATGAACAACGGATGCTCGGAGTCGAGCGGAGTGGACGGACATTGCGCGTCGGCCGAATCCACCAGCTCGTGCCACCAATGATCGCGCCCGCCCTGCATGTGCACCGGACTTTGCGTGCGCCGCACCACGACCACATTTTCAATGCTCGGGATGCGCGGCAGGGCCTCGTCGACAGCGTTTTTGAGCTCGATCACGCTGCCGCGGCGGTAGCCGCCATCGGCCGTGATGAGCAATTTGGCTTTGGCGTCGTTCATGCGCTCGGCGACGGCCTCGGCGCTGAAGCCGCCGAAGATGACGCTGTGCGTGGCACCGATGCGGGCACAGGCCTGCATCGCCATGATCGCCTCGGGAATCATGGGCATGTAGATGCCGACACGGTCCCCGGGAACGACTCCGAGCTTCTTCATGACGTTGGCGAAGCGGCAGACCTCGCGATGCAGCTGTGCGTAGGTGAGGGTACGAACCTCGCCGGGCTCGCCTTCCCAAATCAATGCCGCTTTGTGGCGCCGGGTGCCCTGCAAATGTCGATCGAGACAGTTCTCCGACATGTTGGTCTTGCCGCCCACGAACCAGCGCGCCCAGGGAAGATTCCACTCGAGCACGTGCTGCCAAGGTTGGAACCAATGCAGCTCGAGGGCGACTTCGGACCAGAACGCCTCCGGCTCGGCGACGGAGCGGTGGTACAGTCGGTCGTAGTCCTCCATGCTGCGCAAGTGGGCGCGTGCAGCGAAGCTGGGGGGAGGATGAAACACGCGCTCTTCGCGCAGCAACGAGTGGAAATCGGACATTCGCGTCCTCCCACGGATCGAAGGGGTCGCCAGCGTGATGGCTCGACACGCTAGCAGATGCCTCGACCGGCCGCCACGACATCCGCCACCGCACGCATGTGCCTCCTGCGCCGCGCTCAAGAGTGTGCGGGAGAGTCGAGAATGGTGCGCACGCGTGCGGCCACTGCTTCCCAGGTGAAACCCTTGGCGCGCGCCAGGCCGGCGCGCCCAAGACTCTCGCGCAGCCCCGGTTCGATCAGGAGCCGTTCCATGCCATCCGCGAGCGCGTCGATGTCGTCGGGCTGCACCAGCAGTGCTGCGTCGCCGACTGTCTCCGGGAGCGCGGTGACGTTGGCGGCGAGAACCGGGGTGCCGCAGGCCATGGCCTCGAGCGCCGGCAACCCGAATCCTTCGTAGAGCGACGGCAACACCAGGGCGCGTGCCCCGCGATAGTAGTCCGGCAGGACGGATTCGGCGACCTCACCCAAACTCACGATGCGATCCGCGACGCCAGCGTGCCGCGCGACATCGCCGAGGGCTGCGTCGGCGTTGCCGGTGAGGAGGAGACGGAACTTCCATTGGCGCGGCAAGCGTGCAAAGGCCTGCACCAAGCGTGGCAGGTTCTTGTGCGCTTTGTGATTGCCGACGTAGAGCAAATATGGATAGCCGGGGTCGTGGCGGTCGCCCTGTGGCGAAAACGTAGCGGATACGCCGGCGCTTATGACATGGATCTGGGCTTTGGGAACTCCGGTCCACTCCAGAATTTCTTGCTGGGAGAAGTGCGAGAGCGTCAGCACCTGTGCCCCGCGTCGCGCCGCGTCGCGCACGACCTCGCGGTAATACACGCGCTTCGCAAGGCTGGATTCCTGCGGGAAACGCAGGTGAATGAGGTCATAGATCGTCATGACCACTGGGACGGGGCTACGCCAGGGTGGATTGAATCCGGGAGTGAAATAGAGCCGTGGCCGCACGCGTCGCAACACCAGGTGGAGGGCCAGCGGTTCGAGGGGATGCAGCGGGCGCAGCGCGAGTGGCAGTGGCTCGGCGCCGGGCAGTCGCGACAGGATTTCGTGCGCGAAGCGTCCGATGCCGTGCGCTCCGCGCCAGCGCGTGTCCACCATGAGGGGCGGCGCGGCCTCGGCGCGGCTCACGCGTTGTCCTTCGCCGCAGGCGTACCGGCCGCAGCTGCGCCGCCACCGCCGCGCAAGGAACGGATGAATCCCGAGTCCACGAGGCCGAAACGCCATGCAGCGCCGGCGAAGAGCAGGATCGTCGCCCCGCCGGCGCCGAGTGCGAACACGATCCGCGCGAGCAGAGTCGGATTCGTCGATGGCAGCATGCGGTTGCCGATTTCGTGCACGACGATGCCGATGACAAAAGCGAGCGGCAGGGCCCAGAGCACACGCAGATTGAGGCGCCAATGTCGCCGCCAGGCGACATAGGTGGCCAGGCACAGCACCACGCATGTCTCCATGACGACGCAGGTCATCGCCACCGCCATGTAGGAGAAATGCGGCACCAGCACGGCGTTGCTCACCAGGCTTATGCCCGCCAGCAAGGCATAGAAGCGCAAGATCAACCCCTGACGTGCCTCGGCGAGGAGGAGATGCGAGAAGCTCATGCCGAGAAAGATGGAGGGCAGCGACAATGCCAGAACGCGCATCGGGGCGGTGGCGCGCGACTCACCCAGAATGGCGGCGATCTGCGGCGCCAGCAAGAGGATCTCCAATGCCGCGGCCACTCCGGCCAAGAACATGACATCGAAGGTGCGCTGGAAAGTCTGCCGCAACTTGTCGGCATTCTCCGAGGCCAGACGCGACAGCAGCGGGTACAAGAGGGCGATGAACAGACCGGGGAAGGTGACCACCACTTCGTGCACCTTGCTGGCGACACCGTAGATGCCAACGTCCTCGGCGGGCCGCAGCAGCGACAGCAACAACGTGCCCACTTGCACGCGCAGGAGGCTGAGCACCAGAACGCCTGCGACCACGATCGACTCGCGCAGCAAAGACCCGACGATGGGACGGTGCAGCTGTGGGCGGAAGGTCTCGAGGCGGCGAGCAACGATCCATGCGTAGCCGAGGTTGGCGGCGTTGGCGAGCGTGAAAACCAGGCCCACCGCGATCAGGCCGCCGCCCGACTGCGCCACCCACAAGATGCCGGCCAGCGCCACGAGACGCGAACCGGCCTCGCCGATGACGGCGAGGTCCATCCGCAGGTGCATGCGAAAGATCGCAGTGAGGAACTGACTCAGCAACCGGATGTACTCGTTGAATGCGAGGATCCCGATGGTGAGCTTGACCACCGGCTGGTAGGTTGGAAAGCGCTGCGCCGGAATCCATTGGGCGACGACGAACGCGAGACCGAGCGGGAAGATCGTCCACAGCAGCCGGAGCCCGAGCGCGGTGCTCAAGATGCGTCCGCGTTGTTCCGGTTCCTGCATCGCTTTGCGCACCGAGACCAAATACAGTCCGGATTCGCCGAGGATCATGAACAGTCCGACATAGACCGACGCGGCGGTGAACTGTCCGAAGGTCGCGATCCCGAGATGGCGAATAAGGATGGCGTTGAAAGTCACCGACGCCACGAGGCCGAAGAGACGGCCGCCGACCTGCACGAGCGAGTTCCATGCCACGGCTCTCGCTAGGCTCACGCCACCTCCTCAGGATGCATGGTTTGGCAACGGCGCCGGCATGCGCGCACGACACCCTGCGAGGGTGTGCGCGCCACCCTAACCGGAAGTCGCGGGAGGTTCAACCGCGCCACTCTTGCTTTGCAGCTCGGCGATCGTGGCACCCCAGGCGCTGGGGAGCGGAGCGTCGCAGTAGGCCAATACCCGCGAATCCGCTGCCAGCAACGCTCGGACTTGGCGGCGCCGGACGCCGATGCCTTTGCCATGCACGATCCGCACCCGACGCATGCCGTTCGCGAGCGCTTGTTCCACGAAGGCGTCGACGCAGTCGGCGATCTCGCGCGATGGAACTCCGTGCAAATCGAGCGTGTCCCCGATCCCGTTCACGGCGGCGAGATCGTCGCCGACAGGCGGCTCTGGGATCGGCGCGGGTGCCGTGCGTGACCACCACGGACCGAGCCAGAGCACGGCGACGACCAGAGCCAGAATGCCGAGGATCCAAGTCACGCGTGTATTCTAGATCCCCGATGCCATCGCATGCGCGCCAGCCTGCTTGGGTGCGGGCACGTTCGTTGTGGCCGCACTCCCGTCTTGCTATGCTCGGCAGGGCGAGGGAGGCGGATGCCGAGTTACGAACGCCATGTCTTCGTGTGCGAGAACGACCGTGCCGAGGGCCACCCGCGCGGGTGCTGTCTCGCCAAGGGTTCCGCTGCCGTGCGCGCGCGCCTGAAGCGCCTCATTCACGAACATGGGTTGCAGGATCGGGTGCGCGCCAACCAGTCCGGCTGTCTCGACCAGTGCGAGAACGGCATCACGATCGTCGTTTACCCAGAAGCCGTTTGGTACGGGCACGTGACACTCGCGGACGTGGACGAAATCTTCACGCGCCATCTCTTGGGCGGCGAGGTCGTCAGGCGCCTCGTCCTGGACAATGTCGGCGGCAACGACAACGCGGCGAACTGCTGAGCCGCCATGCCGGCCTTCCGCTGCCTGATCCTCGATCTGGATGGCACCGTCATCGACTCGCACGCCACCACGTTCGCCGCCATTCGTCATGCCTGCGCCCCCTTCGATCTCGCCCCGGATGACGCGACGATCTACGCTCGTTTCGGTCCGGATGAACGCATCATTCTCGCCGGGTTGGTCGGGGCACGGCACGCAGACGCAGCCTATGCTCGCCTGCAGCGCTACACCATCGACCACCTGCACGCCGTGGCGGTGCATGTGGAGATGCGAGCATTGCTCGACGATTGCCGGCGCCAGGCCATTTCCACCGCGTTGTTCACCGGCCGGGGCAGCGACTCGACGCGGCTGCTGCTCGCTGCACTCGACCTCGCTCGATTTTTCGACGCCGTCGTGACCGGCGACATGGTGCCTCCCAAGCCACAGCCAGACGGGATTCTCCAGTTATTGTCGCAATTGCAGTGCGTGCCCGGCGAGACGCTGGTGGTCGGTGACTCGAGCCTCGATCTCGAAGCGGCGAGCCGTGCAGGGACCGCGGCGGTGCTCGCCACTTGGTTCACCAGCGCGGCGACGGCGACACGAGCGCTGGGGGTGCGCATCGCGACGCCGCTGGAATTGCGCGCGGTGCTGCAACTTGCCGCCAGCAGGCCGGGTTCGCCGCCGCGTGCGCAGGTGTGCACCGACGCCGATCCGGATGCCGAGCCCGGGAATGCGGCAGTTTAGCGTGGTGGGACGAGGAAGTTCTCGGTGACGAAGACACGCTCGCGCCCTTGATCGTCGGTTTCGACGGCGATGCCGAGCCCCAAGTGGGTGAACTCCGGGTCGAGCAGATTCATGCGGTGGCCGGGGCTCTGCATGAGCGCCTCTTGCGCCTCGCGCACGCTCTGGCCGACGGCGATGTTCTCGCCGATGCGCCCGTAGGCGATGCCCGCACTTTCGGCGCGCTCGACCAATCGTCCCGTCCGCGGCGACACGTGGGCGAAGAATCCTCGGTCGCGCATGTCCTCCGAGTGCGACCGCGCCACCGCGGAAAGCTCGGGGAGCTCGAGCAGCGCAGGGACACCGGCACGCCGGCGGTCACGGTTGACCAGCTCGAAGAGGAGAGCGGTCGCGTCGGCGACGCTGGCGGGGGCCTCGGGGGCGCGGCGCGCGCTCGCGACGAGCGTCCCACTGCGGGCAGCGGCGAGGAGCAGGTCGTAGTGTGACGGCTCGCCTGGTTGGCGCAGATTCAGGCTCGCCAAACCGAGAACGCGCGGTCCCATGTCGTAGCGCCCCATGACCTCGAGCTGATAGTTGCCTGGTTGTGTCCCGAAGCACACGTAGGTGCGGAACCGTCGCGGTTCGACCGCGAAGTTGTCCAGAACATCGGTATTGCCATCCGGACGCGTGAGGAGCACCTGGGGCTCGCGAAACGGCGGATGCACTTCACCCTCGAAGAGGAAGCGCTCGCCGGGGCGCGGATCGAGCGGCAAGGGTGAATAGCTGACGGCGCGCTGCGTCAGCAGCACGGTGACGAACCACTCGACCTGGCGGGTCAGGAAACGTCGGCGTGTGCGCGCGTGAATGCCGACGCCGACGTGCGTGTACAGACGGAGTTCTGCTTCCGGCAGGCGAGCGAGCTGCAATCGCAGCCGTGTCTCGATCTCCTGCATGCGCTGCGGTGGTGCCGAACCATAGAACACATAGGGGAATGGGTCGAGAACGCCTCGTGCCGACAGCGACTGGCGCAGAACCCCATGCGCGTCGAGGGCCGCACCGGTAGCGACGATCTCGCTGTACTCGCGCGCCGCCGCGGTGAGTTCGGCGTCGGCTTGCAGACCGCAACCGCAACGTGCGAGGGCTTGGCTCCGGACGCTGGCGACGAGGCCGGACTCTGCCACGCGCATCGCATCTGTTGCCGCCGCACCCGGCAGAGTGATGGCAGCAAGAGCCACGAAGACACTCAGGAAGACCGCCATGGCCACCTCCACAGTCCGAGCGGATCACGACCCGTGCCATCTCTCGAGCCCCGTGAGGTTGCGCAACCGGCCTCCGTGTGGCATCTTACGGAGCCGCGTGTCCCGTGCAGGCGCGGAGTGTGGGAAGAGCCCCGAAGGCGCAACGCGCACGGGGATGGAAGGAAAGGACCGATGCCGCAAAGCGCGAGTCTGAGATGGCTCGTTCCGTGCCTGCTGGTCGCCATTCCGACTGTCGTCCGTGCCCAGCTCGTCCCGGGTCGGCACACGATCATTCCGTCCTTTGGGGTCAGTTTCGCTAACGAGAACCTGTTGGTGAGCAGGACACCCATTGGCTTCGGCGTTCAGCCATTGCCCAGTTTTGTGAACGAATCCGCGAACCCTGTGAGCACCGATATCAGCCTCGACCCAGGGTTCTCCCTCGGGTTGCGCTACTCCTACAACATGACCCGACGCCTGGCCGTCGAGGTCGATGGCAGCTTTGGCATCTCCGTCTTCGTCGTCCAGATGCTGGAAGAGCTACCGGAGCCCACGACCGAGCCGCAATACGAGACCACCGCGATGGACGCCAGGGTGTACCGGTACGGCGTCAACCTCGCCTACCACATGGGCAACTGGCAGCGGTTCCACCCATTCTTGCTCGGAGGCTTGGGCGGCCAGATCATGGACCTGCGACAAAAGGGCGCGATCAAGACCGACTCCACAAGGGACGTGACGGTCGTGCTCGGGTTCGGGGGCTATTTCCACGCCAACGATCGCCTCGCCATCCGTGCGGAAGTGCGCGATTACATCTATAACTTCAATTTTGACAATCAGTTCTCCGGGGATGACTCCTGGCGAATCATCGCCTTCCGGGACGTCGGACGGGCTGTTGCCGTGTCCCAGCCCGAGCGCCAGCACGATGTTCTCCTCAGCCTCGGTTTCCAGATCAAGGTCCCTTAGGCAAACTTGGCAATGGAGTTGCTTGCCAGCCCCCCGGGGGCGCTCTTAGGATGGGAGCTGCTCCGCGCTTCGGCAGGGAGGAACTAGCGCATTTCGCTATCGACCCGGTGAGGCGGAGGCCATTGTGGCCCCCCGCCGCTCGAGACTTTTCCGGGATCGGGGCCTGCTCCCCTGGGCCGAGCCTTGGTTCGACGAGGGGTGTGGGAATGCGGCCGTGGAGGAGGGGTCCTCCGGAGATGCGCGTCCTCTTCATCAGTCAGTACTTTCCACCCGAAATGGGGGCGCCGGCGGCGCGCACCTATGAGCTGGCCCGTCGATGGGTGCAGCTCGGCGCGCAGGTCACCGTCGTCACCGCCGTGCCGAACCATCCGACCGGCATCGTGCCGGCGCACTATCGCGGCAAGCTCCTCTACGAGGAACGCACGGACGGCATCCGTGTTCTGCGTACGTGGATCTACGCCGCGGCCAATCGTGGTTTCTGGCGGCGCAGCCTCAACTATATTTCGTTCATGCTGAGCTCGTTGTTGCTCGGCGTGCGTCGCGCCGGCCCGGTCGATGTCATCGTCGCCACCTCACCCCAGTTTCTCGTCGGTCTGTCGGGATGGGCCGCCAGCTGTCTCACCCGCGTCCCGCTTGTCTTCGAGGTGCGCGATCTGTGGCCCGATTCGATCGCGGCGCTCGGGGTCCTGCGCGAGGGACTGCTGCTGCGGACCTTGCGCCGGTTGGAGATGATGCTGTACCGGCACGCGACGCGCATCGTCGGCGTGGCGCAATCGACGCAAGAAGTGTTGGTGCGGCGTGGAGTCGACTCGGAGAAGATCGTCATCATCCCGAACGGCGCCGACAGCGAAGTGTTTCGCGATCTGGAGAAATACAACGGCATTCGCGAGAACCTCTCTCTCGGCCGCAAGTTTGTCGTCTCCTACATCGGGACGCACGGGCTGGCGCACGGATTAGAGACCGTCCTCGATAGCGCCGAGCGCCTGCGCGACCAGGAGGACATCGCCTTCCTCTTCGTCGGCGACGGCGCCGAGCGCGAAGGCTTGATGCGGCGCGCCGAGGAACTCGCGCTGCCGAACGTGCATTGGATCGGCGTGCAGCCACGCGAGCGCATTCCATACTATCTGGCGACGTCCGACGTGTCGCTGGTGCCGCTGCGCCGTAAGCCGCTGTTCGAAAAAGTCCTGCCCTCCAAACTCTTCGAAATCATGGGGTGCTCGCGGCCCGTCATCCTCGGGGTCGAGGGCGAGGCCCGGGCGGCGGTGGAGAGCGCGGGCGCGGGACTATGCGTGCGTCCGGAAGATCCGCAGCAGCTCACCGACGCGATTCTCACCCTCTATCGGGATCCGGATCTGGCTGGAACGATGGGCCGCAATGGGCGCACCTTCGTGCGCCGCCACTATTGCCGCGATCGGCTCGCGCACACCTACTTCGACGTGCTGGACGCAGTTGTCGCCGAGAGCCGGTGAGCATGCTCGATTTGTTGCGAATCCTGTTGCGGTGGCGGCGGCCGTTGCTGGTGTGGACTGTTCTCGCCGCGGTGGTGGCGGCAGCGATCACCTACACGTTGACGCCACGCTACTATGCGCAAGCATCGATCCTGCCGCCCACGGACAATCCGGGATTCGGTTCGCTGTCGGACCTCATGCAGCAATACCAAGTGCCGATTCCGGGGGGCAAGGTGACGCCCTTCCTGCCGACGCTCTACGCCGCCATCATCCGCAGTCGGCGCATGGGACTCAGGATCCTCGACGAGTTCGCGCTGCGCGCAGTGCTGCCGGGGCGTGACGACGAAGAGGACATCGAACTGTGGCGCCAGCACACTTTCCTCAAGTACACGGACGAGGGCATTCTGCTCGTGGGTTACGAGGACGCCGATGCCGGGCGCGCTGCCGAGATCACCAACAGCCAGGTACGCAATCTCGATCTCATCATCCAGGAACTCAACAGCGCCCGCGCCGGGGACACACGTGCATTCGTCGCGGGCCAGCTGGAACGTTGCAGCGCCGACCTGGCGAAGGCGGAGGAAACCCTGCGCGATTTTCAGCTCCGCCACCGCACGATCGAGATCGACACGCAGACCCAAGGCGCCCTCGAGCTCGGCGCCGTCATTCAGGGCCAGATCTTCGCCAAGGAAGTGGAACTCGGCGTGGTGCGTCAGCACGCGTTGCCCGGGGCGCACGAGGTGCGAACCAAGGAGGCCGAGCTGCAGGTGCTGCGCAAGAACTTTGCCGACTTGCTCGGGATCCAGCCGCAAGCACTGGACACGCCGCAAGGCAGCCCCGAGCCCGAGATGATCTTCCCGCGTTTCGGCGATGTCCCGGATCTGGCGCTGCGATACATGCGCCTGCTGCGCGACGTCAAGGTGCAGACCACGTTGTACACGATGCTGCTGCAGCAACTGGAGCAGGCCCGCGTCGAAGAACAGAACCGTACCCACGTGCTCTCCGTGCTCGACTGGGCGGTGCCCAGCCGCGAGCGCGTGTTTCCGCGCCGCATGCGCATCGTCGTCGTGGCGGCCCTCGCCGCCTTCGCGTGGGTGGCGATCTTGGCGCTGCTGGTGGAAAAGTTGCGCGAGCGCCGCGCCGACGCAGCGGAAGCAGCGCGTTTGGCGGCGCTGCGCGCCGAGTGGGCGCGCATGCCGGGTTGGATCCGCAGTCTCGAGCGGCTGGTGGTGAAATGAGGCCTGGCGCGGTGCGCTCGCGCTGGTTGCGCGTGCTGTGCTTCGAGCGCGGCGTCGTCCTGTGGTTGCCGGGACTGTGGGTGGCGGCGGGGTTGGTTTTTTTCGCCATCCGCCAAGCGGCGGCGGAGCGCACCCTGTTCAACCACACGCGGGACTTGCGCATCGCGGTCGGTCCTTTGGATTTGGTCGCGGCGCCGGTCGGGGCTGCGCGCGCCTTCGAGGTCGGCCTGCGCGACGGATTGGCGTCACAGCGCGAGCTGACCTTGGTGACCGCCGAGCGCGTGCGCTCACGCGCCGAAGCCGTGCTCGGGACGCCGCTGCCAAGCGACCCACGGCGTTGGATGCGCGCGACACGGAATCTGAACCTGAGCAATTATGTCACGGCAAGTCTCGCGCCCAGCGCGCAGGATTTCCTCGGCCGTGTCGAAGTGTGGCAGGTGGCCGATGAACGTCGACTCCACACCTTCGAAGCCCGCACGGCGGAGGCCGAGAACCTCGGACGCGCACTCGCCGACTCGGTGAGCACGGTGCTGTTCAGTCCGCGCGCCGAGCCCATCGCCGGACGCTGAGTGCCGCGCGCGGCGATTTGCGTTCCGCTGCCCATCGACGACGCAACCCACACACCGAGAGCAACATACGCGGCCACTCGCGTTGACACCCCCACGCCTCCGATGCTAGACTCGCCGGTCGATTCGCAAGTGAGTGCGACGCAGCATCCCACGCGAGGAACGCTCGACCGTCTCGATGCCGAGGAGGCGCGTTCTTGAAGAAAGTTTCCATCGACAAAATCCGTAACTTCGCGCTCCTGGGTCACCAGGACACGGGGAAGACCAGTTTCCTCGAGGCCGTGCTGTTCGCATCAGGGCAGACCAGCCGTTTGGGGCGCGTGAGCGAGGGCAATTCGAATCTCGATTTCACCCCCGAGGAGATCGAGCGCCGCATCACCGTCAAAGCCAAGCTGGTGGCGGTGGATTGGAAGAGCCACCGGTTGCACTGTGTCGACACGCCCGGATACGACGATTTCGTCGCCGAGCGCATCGGCGCCATTGGTGCGGTCGAGACCGCTCTCGTGTTCGTGAAAGCGGACGCGGATGTCGAACCGGGGACCCAGAGCGCCTGGCGGCTGCTCGACGCCCATTCCAAGCCACGTTTCGTCATCGTCAACAAGATGGACAAGGAGCACGCCAACTTCGAGAAGGTGGTGGAGCGTCTGCAAGCGCGCCTGTCCACCAAGATCGTGCCGCTTTTCTTGCCGATCGGCGCCGGCGCGACGTTTCGCGGCGTGGTGAGCGCCGCAGATGGCAAGGCCTACTGGTTCGAGGCCGATGGCGTGCGCGAAAGCGAAACACCCGCTGACATGGTGGGCGCGGTTGCCGCAGCGCGCGAAGCTCTGATGAATGCCGCGGCGGAGACCTCCGACGCGTTGGTGGAGAAATTCTTGGAGACCGGCGCGCTGACGGAGACCGAATTCCACGACGGCCTGGTGCGCGGCCTCGCCAAGGGCACGGTGTTCCCCGTGCTGCCGTTGCAGGGCAGCGATCTGCGTGGGCTGGGAACTCTACTGGACGTGCTGGTGCGATTCTCGCCGAGCCCGACCGAGGTGGATCCGATCGCCGGCACCGCCGCGGACGGTAGCTCCATCACCCGCCACGCGGACGCAACGCAGCCCTTGGCGGCGCAAGCCTTCGGCGCGCTGTCCGAAGCCAACGTCGGCGATTACATCTTCCTGCGCGTGTGGAGCGGCAGGATCGCCGCGGGAATGGATGTGCTCAATTCCAGCACCGGCGAGCCCGAACGGATCGGCCCTTTGTTCCTGCTCAATGGCAAGCAGAGACTCGACACCGAGGAGCTGAGCGCCGGCGAGATCGGTGCGGCGGTGAAGCTGCGCAATACGCATGTCGGGCAGACACTGTGCGACCGCGCCCAACGCCTGGTGCTCCCGAGCCCGCAGATTCCGGCGCCGCTCACGTTCGTGTCGATCAAGTCGCGCACCAAGGGCGACGAGGACAAGCTCGCCGGGGGATTGCAGCGCTTGCACGAAGAGGATCTCGGCTTCCGTGTCTTCGTGCATCCGGAGACGCACCAGACGCTGCTCATGACCCAAGGGGACGCGCACGCGGCGATCGTGTTGGCCAAGCTCAAACGCAAGTTCCATGTCGAAATCGATACCGAGCCGCCGAAGACACCGTATCGCGAGACCATCAAGGGCAAGGCTGACGAGCGTTACCGGCACAAGAAGCAGACCGGCGGCCGCGGACAGTTTGGCGAGGTGCACTTGGTTCTCGAGCCCAGGCCGCGCGGCGGCGAATTCGAGTTCGTCGACGGTGTGGTCGGCGGGGTCATCCCCGGGCGCTTCATCCCGGCGGTGGAGAAGGGCGTGCGCGAGGCGATGCACGAAGGCGTGGTCGCCGGCTACCCGGTCGTCGACATCCGGGTCACCGTCGACGACGGCAAGCATCACGATGTCGATTCCTCGGAGGCGGCATTCAAGATCGCTGGCGCGCAAGCGTTCAAGCTCGCGTTCCCGAAAGCCAAACCGGTGCTGCTCGAGCCGATCTACAAGATCACCGTGCGCGTACCGGAGGAATACATGGGGCACGTGATGGGGGATATGTCGTCGCGCCGGGGTCACATCCTCGGCATGGACCAAGACGGTCACGAACAGTTGTTGCGCGCCGAGGTGCCGCTGGCGCAGTTGTACGACTATGCCATGGTGCTGCGGGCGCTGACGCAGGCGCGCGCCTCGCACACGCGTGAATTCTCCCGCTACGAGGAAGTCCCGCGCGAGATCGCGGACACGATCATCGCCGGGCACAAAGCGGCGGCACAGACGGAAGCCTGAGGGCGGAAACGGGCGGGTGTGTCATGTCCGGGCATTCGAAATGGAGCACGATCAAGCGCAAGAAGGGCGCCAAGGATGCCCAGCGCTCGAAGCTGTTCTCCAAGCTGATCAAAGAGGTCACGGTGGCGGCGCGACTCGGCGGCGGCGATCCCGAGGGCAACCCGCGCCTGCGGCTCTCGGTCGGCAAAGCGCGCGAGGCCAACATGCCGGCGGACAACATCAAGCGCGCCATCCAGAAGGGCACGGGGGAGCTGGAGGGCGTGCACTACGAAGAGGTCGTGTACGAAGCCTATGGTCCCGGCGGCGTCGCACTGCTCATCGAGACGCTCACCGACAACCGCAACCGCACGGTGGGGGAGGTGCGGTTCGTGCTCGATCGCAAGGGCGGCAAGCTTGCCGCCGCCGGCGCGGTGTCGCATTTGTTCACCACCAGCGGCTACATCGCCATCGAACGCGCTCAGCTCGACGAGGACACCTTGATGGCGGCGGCACTCGAGGCCGGTGCCCAGGACGTGCGCAGCGATGCCGACCTCTTCGAGGTCCTCACCGACCCGGCGGATCTGGTGCGCGTGGCGGAGCAGTTGAAGTCCGCGGGAGTGCCGGTGGATTCGGCCGAGGTTTCGCGTCTGCCGTCCATCACCGTGCAACTCGAGGGCAAGGCGGCACAGTCGATGCTGCATCTCGTGGATGCACTCGAAGAGCTCGACGACGTGCAGAAGGTCTACGCCAACTTCGACATTTCGGCCGAGGAGATGGCGAAGGCGGAATGACAGGCGCGGCGTGCCGCCCTGGATGTGGGGAAGCGATGCGGGTGCTGGGGCTGGATCCGGGGACCGTGCACACGGGTTTCGGCGTTGTCGACGAAGAGGGCGACCGGATGGTGCGCCTGGCGAGCGGTGTCATCGATGTTGGCCGCGGTGTCCTCGCGCAGCGTCTGGTGCAACTGCACATCGCGCTCGAGAGCCTGATCGCACGCTATGCTCCCGCCGCCTGCGCGGTCGAGGATCTGTTCTTCCATCGGAGCGCCCGCAGCGCGCTGGCGCTCGGACATGCGCGCGGCATCTGCTTGCTCGCCTGCGCCGCGCAGGGGCTCGAAGTGGTGGAGTACCAGCCGCGGGTGGTGAAGAAAGCGGTGACCGGCAATGGCGCCGCCGACAAGCAACAAGTCGCATCCATGGTGGCGCGCCTTCTCGGCGACGCCGTCGAGGCCTCCGACCACGCCTCGGACGCTCTCGCGGCCGCGATCTGCCTGCTGCAGGCGCGCCAGCCGTTGCGAGTCTTCGAATGAGTGCCCAGTTCCTGCGGCGACCGGCCGGACGAGGACGGAACCAATGATCATGCACCTGCAAGGTCGATTACGCACCAAGGAGCCGATGGTCGTGGTCGATGTCGGGCCGGTGGGACTGGGGCTGCACGTCTCGGCACGCACGGCGGCACTCCTGCCGCGCGTCGGCGAAGAGCTGTCGCTGGTCACGTACTTGCACGTACGCGAAGATCAATTGACCCTCTACGGTTTTCATCACGAGCGCGAGCGCGCGATGTTCCTGCTGCTGCTCAGCGTCAACGGTGTCGGACCGCGCATGGCGCTCACCTTGCTCTCCAGCGCCCCGCTCGAAGAGCTCGAGCGTGCCGTTCGCGATGGCGACGAAGGCTATCTCGTGCGTCTTCCGAGCGTCGGGCGCAAGACCGCCGCGCGGCTGATCCTGGAGCTGCAAAGCAAGCTCGTGGCGGCGCCGGCGGCGGCCGCGGTCTGGGTGGACGGAGGATCACTCTACGAGGAAGCGACCTTGGCGCTGGCCTCGCTCGGTCTCACCCCGCGCGCCGCGCGCGAGGCCATCGACAAGATCGATCGCACCCGTCTCGGAGAATCCCCACGGGTGGAGGATATCGTCAAAGCCGCGCTCCAACGAGCGCAGCGCTAGCTCGGCGGAGGTTGTATGTCGCGTCCGGTGCGTCTCTTGAGTCCGGAACAGGTGGAAGGCGAGCTGCCGAGCGAGGCGCGCCTGCGCCCCGAAACGCTCGCGGATTACATCGGCCAGGAACGCGTCAAGGACAACCTGCGCGTGTTCATTCAAGCGGCGCGGCAACGCGGCGAGCCGTTGGATCACGTGCTGCTCTCCGGTCCGCCGGGGCTCGGCAAGACGACGCTGGCGCACATCCTGGCGCACGAGCTCGGCACCAGCATCAAGGTCACGTCGGGGCCGGTGTTCACCACCGCGGCGGATCTGCTCGCGGTGTTGTCGCACCTCAAGCCCGGGCAGGTGTTGTTCATCGACGAAGTGCATCGCTTGAGTCACGTGGTCGAGGAACACTTGTATCCGGCGATGGAAGAGAGGCGCTGCGAGCTCATCGTCGACAAAGGGCCGAATGCCCGTCACTACAGCTTGGCGCTCGAGCCGTTCACGCTCGTCGGGGCCACGACGCGGCCCGGCTTGCTCACCGGGCCGATGCGCAGTCGTTTCGGTCTGGTTATCCGCCTGGACTATTACAACCAGGAAGAGCTCCAGCGCATCGTGACGCGCTCGGCGCGTCTGCTGGAAATCGAGACCACCAGCGAAGGCGCGGAAGAAATCGCGCGCCGCGCGCGCGGGACGCCGCGCATCGCCAATCGGCTGTTGCGCCGCGCGCGCGACTTCGCCCAGGTCGAGCATCAGGGAGTCGTCGACCTGGAAGTGGCGCGCTACAGTCTGCAACGCCTCGACATCGACGAACGCGGGCTGGACGAAATGGATCGGCGTTTCCTGCGCACGATCATCGAAAAGTTTGGCGGTGGCCCGGTCGGCGTGGCGACCTTGGCTTCGGCATTGAGCGAGGACGAGCAGACCCTGGAAGACATGTACGAACCGTACATGATTCAGGAAGGATTCCTAGCGCGCACCGCGCGCGGGCGCGAAGCGACAGCGCTCGCCTACACGCACTTGGGAATCCGCCATCCACCTGGCGGCGGTTTGTTCGGTTGAAAGCCACGCGCTCTCTTGCCGCCATGCGGCTCGAAGACCTCGACTTCGATCTTCCGGCGGCGCTCGTGGCGCAGCGGCCGTCGGCGCAACGCGACGCTTGCAACCTCCTGCGGCTGCAGCGCGCGCCAGTGTCGACCGGCGTACACCGTTTCGCGGAGCTGCCCGATTTGCTGCGGCCAGGGGATCTCCTGGTTCGCAACACCAGCCGCGTGATCCCGGCGCGACTTCCGGCGTGGCGAGTCGACACGCGCGGTCGCTGCGAGCTCTTGCTCGTCGAGCCGGACCTTGCCGGACGCTGGTGGGTCTTGGCACGGCCGGCGCGCGCGTTACGTCCGCAGATGCGCTTGCACCTCGCCGACCAAAGCAGCGTGCGTGTGGTGGCGGAGGCGGCTGGCGGGCGCCGACTCTTGGAGTTCGCGCCGGGAATCGACGTCTTGGCCGTCGCGCATCGTCTGGGCGCGGTGCCGTTGCCACCTTACATCCGTCGCGACGCCGATGCCGCCGACAGCGAGTCGTATCAGACGGTTTATGCGCACCAGGAAGGCAGCGTCGCCGCCCCCACGGCGGGGTTGCATTTCACCCCGGCGATGTTCGACGCCCTCGCCGCCCGCGGCATCGCCTGCGTCGATCTCGTCCTGCACATCGGGCCCGGCACGTTCGCGCCGGTGCGCTGCGAGGACCCGCGCCGCCACCCGATGCATTGGGAACGCTTCGAGGTCGAGCGCCAGGTGTTGGAGCGCTGCGCGAGGGCGCGAGGGCATGGAGGACGCGTGGTCGCCGTCGGCACCACGACGGCGCGGGTGCTGGAGTCCATGGCGCTCTGGCAGGGCGGCGATGCCGGCGACAGTCTGGAGCTCGACGACGCAGGCGCGGTGCTGCGCGGCCGCACCCGGCTGATGATTCATCCGCCCTATGCATTCCGCAGCGTCGACATCTTGCTCACCAACTTTCATTTGCCGCGCTCGACGCTCCTGTTGTTGGTCGATGCTTTCGCCGGCCGCGAGGCCATTCGAGCGGCCTATGCCGAGGCCGTCGCGCGCCGATTTCGCTTCTTCAGTTATGGCGACGCCATGATGATCGAGTAGGATGCCCCCCTCGGCGCGGGAGCCCCGGATGGAGCAGATCGAGTTCGATCTCGTTGCCCGCGACGGGCACGCGCGCAGCGGCGTGCTGCGCACCGGGCACGGCAGCGTGCAAACGCCGGCGTTCATGCCGGTGGGGACGCGCGGCACCGTGAAGACACTCGGCAGCGAGGATCTCGATTCACTCGGCGCACAGATTGCGCTCGCCAACACCTACCACCTCTACTTGCGGCCGGGCGCGGAGCTGGTGGCCGAGAGTGGCGGCCTGCATCGTTTCATGGCCTGGAGCGGCGCTCTGTTGACCGACAGCGGCGGGTATCAGGTGCACAGTCTGGCGGATCTGAACGTCGTCGACGAGGACGGGGTCACGTTTCGCAGCCATCTCGACGGTTCGTCGCACCGCTTCACCCCCGAGAGCACCACCCGATGTCAGGCGCAGCTGGGAGCGGATCTGATCATGTGCCTCGATCAGTGCCTGCCGGCCGGCAGCAGCCGCGAAGAGCATACTGCGGCGGTGCGGCGCACGACCTCCTGGGCCCAAGGCTGCCGCGCCGTGTACGGCGCCCACTTCCGCACCTATGATTACCCGCAGGCGCTGTTCGGCATCGTGCAGGGGGGAACGGATCGCGAGTTGCGCCGGCAGTCGGCAGACGCGATCGCGAGCCTCGATCTGATGGGAAATGCCATCGGCGGTCTGGCGGTCGGCGAGCCCAAGCCCGCCATGCTCGAGACCGTGGCGTGGATGGACGAACTGTTGCCGGTGGCGAAACCGCGCTACCTCATGGGCGTCGGCTATCCGGAGGATCTGGTGCAGTGCGTGGCGCGGGGTGTGGATCTCTTCGATTGCGTGCTGCCGACGCGCAATGCGCGCAACGGCATGGCCTTCACCCGCGCCGGGCGGTTGGTGATTCGCAACGCCATGCACGCGCGCGCGTTGCAGCCCTTGGATCCGCAATGTGATTGCTGGGTGTGCGCGCGCTATAGTCGCGCCTACATCCGCTACCTGCACCAGGCGGGGGAAATCCTGGGACTGCGTCTCGTCACCTATCACAATCTGCACTTCTACCTGAGGCTGATGCAGGACATGCGAGCGGCGATCCGTGCCGGGCGATTCGACGCCTGGCAAGCACAGTTCTTCGCCGACTACGCCATTGCCTGAGTCTAAAGCCGCGTGGAAGGCACGGGAGGTCGCATGCGCTCGTCGGTTCTCTTGGCCCAGAGCGGTCAAGCGGTGTCTTTGTTCCCACTGCTGTCGTTGTTCCTCGTCTTCCTGATCCTGTATCTCCTGGTCATTCGGCCACAGGCGAAGCGGCAGCGTCAGCGCGATGCGGTGATCAAGAACGTCAAGAAAGGCGATCGCATCGTGACCACAGGCGGAATCTATGGCACCGTCGTCAGCACGCGCGGCGATGACATTCTGGTGGTAAAAATCGCCGACAACGTGCGCGTCGACATGGCGCGTCCTGCGGTGGCGTCGGTGCTGTCGGCCGAACCCGAAGCGTCCAGTGCAGGCCCGTCGTGACCGCTCCTTGTTGTTCTGCTACCATCGGCACCGGCGGCGCCGAGGCGCATGGCCGCCGATCGACAGGGAGACGCCCATCGCCACCCGTCCCATTCTGATCTATGGCGCGCATTTGCTGCGGCAGCGGGCCGAAGCCGTGAGCGGCAATTTTGCGGCGTTGCATCCGCTGGTGGACGACATGTTCGAAACCATGTACGCCGAACCCGGCATCGGGCTCGCGGCGCCGCAAATTGGCGTCTCCAAGCGCCTGGTCGTCATCGATGCGGTGCCCGAGGACGATGGTGCCGACACGCTCGGCCCCAAGCTGGTGCTGGTGAATCCAGAGATCGTGTGGTTTTCCTCCGATCGAATTCCGTATGAAGAAGGCTGCCTTTCGGTCCCGGACATCCTCGAAAGCGTCGAGCGGCCGCGTGCCATTCGTTTCCGTTACACCGACCTCGACGGCCGCGGCCTCGAGCGCGACGCCGCCGGGCTGTTGGCGCGCGTCGTGCAACACGAAGTGGACCACCTGAACGGCATCCTGTTCATCGATCGCGTTTCCCTGGTGAAGAAGCAGTTGTTGCGCAAGAGGCTCCGCCAGCTCGCCGACACGAGTCGCACCTGAGGCCCATGCGAATTCGCGCCGCGTTCCTCGGCAGTCCCGCGTTCGCGGTTCCGAGTCTGCGGGCGCTCGGGTTGGCCCACGACATTGCGCTGGTTCTCACCCAACCGGATCGTCGGCTCGGCCGCGGCCTGCACCTCGTCCCCACGGCCGTGCGCGTGGCCGCCACGGAGCTCGGAATCCCGGTGCGGACGTACGAGCCCGCACAACGCACTGCGATCGAGTCGGAGCTCGCGAGGTTGCGCCTGGATCTTCTCGTGGTCGTGGCCTTCGGTCACATCCTGCGCCAGACGACGTGGGAAACGGCGCGACTCGGCGCCATCAACGTGCATGCGTCGCTGTTGCCGCGATGGCGCGGGGCGGCGCCGATCGAACACGCGCTGCTCGCGGGCGATGCCGTGAGCGGCGTGTCGTTGATGGTCATCGAGCGCGGCCTGGACAGCGGGCCGGTGCTGGCGCAACAGTCGATTCAGATCCTCCCCACCGATACGCGGCAGACGTTGACGACGACCCTCGCCGAAGCCGGCGCGGCGCTTCTGCTGCAACAGCTCGAGCCTTTCGCCTGTGGTCGTTTGCAGCCCGTGCCACAGGACCTGGCCGGAGTGACGCTGGCGCCGGAGTTGCGCAAGGACGCAGGCTGCATCGATTGGCACCGCGACGCTTTGCACATCGAGCGCCAAGTCAGAGCGTTGCTCGGCTGGCCGGGCGCGACGACGTCGCTTTCCGGCACGCGACTCAAGTTGCACGCAGTCCGGATCGTCGATTCGTTGGCCGTGGCGGCACCGGGCACCGTGGTGCAGGCGGACGTGAGGCACGGGGTGCACGTGGCTTGCGGGCGCGGCACACTCGAGCTCATGAGCGTCCAGCTGGCCGGCAAGGACAGCGCGCAAGCGACGACGCTGGTCCAGGGACGGCGATTGCACCTCGGAACACGCCTCGGGACACCGGGTGATGCGCCTGGCGAGGAGCGCACATGACGCATCACACGGCGCGCGGCCGGCCGATCGGCCACGACACCAATGGCTCGCGCGACTAGGGGGCCGGCGGCGCCGGAGTTGCGGCCGAGCCCCGGGATTCTGTATTCCTTGCCGCGGCGTCCTGGAGTGGAGGAACGCTTCGTGGCGCGTTGGCGCCGGACCGCTCGAAGGGGGTGCGCGTGCGCCGCTTGCTGGTCTTGCTCTGCGGATTGATCGCGACCTTCGGCGCCGGTGTGCTGTTGTTCAACTTCGTGGTCATGCCGCGGTTCGTGCAACACGCCGCCAGCGTCCAGGTGCCGCGATTGGTGGGCCAAGGGTTGATCGAAGCCCAGGCCGCGTGCAGAGGGGTCGGCCTCGAGATGCAGGTGGAAGATCGGCGCCACAGCGCCGGCATCCCGAGCGACCAAGTGTTGAGCCAGTTCCCGGAAGCCGGTGCGGCGGTGAAACCCGGGCGCACCGTTCGCGTGCACTTGAGCCTGGGCTCGGCGCAGGTCGAGATTCCGGACGTGCGTGGCATGTCGCTCAGGCAAGCGACCTTGCAACTGGAGAACGCCAATCTCGCGGTCGGGCGCATCGCGCGCGTCTACGAGAGTCAAGACGCGAACTCTGCTGGGCAAATCGTGCAAGCCATGCGGCCGAGGCCGGGTGCGCCCGGGATGAGCGGCGGCCGCGTCGATCTCGTGGTGGCCATCGGCGGCAATCCCGAACCCTATCTCATGCCTGACCTCGTCGGGCGGTCGCTCGAGGACGTGCGCGTGTTGGTCGAGAGCCGCGGTTTCCGGGTCGGACGCGTCACCTACCGCGGCAAGCCCGGCGTGTACCCGGGAACGGTTCTCGAGCACTTCCCAGCCCGAGGAGCTCTCATCGTGCGGGGTGAAACAATTGACCTGGTGGCGGCCACACCCGACTGAAGCGCCGGCCGTGGCGCCGTCTTTGCTCGCGGCGGACTGGAGTCGGATTGGCGAAGAGATCGCAGCCGTGGCGGCTGCGGGAGCCGACCTGCTGCATCTGGACGTGATGGATGGGCAGTTCGTCGACAACATCACGATCGGCCCCGTGGTGATCCGCGGCATCCGTCGACTCACTTCGCTGTTTCTCGATACACATTTGATGGTCGTCGAACCGGGGCGTTATGTGGATGCATTTCGCGCCGCGGGCTGCGATGGCATCACCGTGCACGCGGAAGCGGCAGCGGATCTGGCGGCGACGTTGGCCGCGGTGCGTCAAAGCGGTGCCGCCGTCGGCTTGGCGGTCAACCCGGCGACGGCCCTCGATCCCTACCTGTCGCACCTGCAGCACATCGATCTGCTCCTGATCATGAGCGTCCACCCCGGCCAGGGCGGACAAGCATTCCGTCCCGAAGTCCTGACGAAGGTCGAATCTGCGGCCCGATGGCGGCGGGAACACGGGCTCCGTTTCGCCATCGAAATCGATGGCGGGATCGACCCTTTGACCGCGATCGCGGCCCGGCGTGCTGGTGTCGACGTTCTGGTGGCCGGAACGGCCGTCTTTCGCACGCCTCCGTACGCCGCACGCATCGCGGCGCTCCGGGACGCTGGGAGCCGACTTTCCGCTTGAATTCGGTGCCAGAGCCGCACTAACCTCAAGTGTTTGCGACCACTGGCTCATCCGACCTCAGGACCAATTCCGGGGCTGCCATGTTCGAGAGCTTGAGTCAACGTCTGGACGGCGTGCTGCGCCGACTACGCTCGCAGGCGAGCCTGACCGAGGACAACATTCGCGACTCGCTGCTGGAAGTCCGTCAAGCGCTCCTCGAGGCCGACGTCCAGTTGCAAGTGGCGCGCGAGTTCGTGGCCACGGTGCAGCAACGCGCGATCGGCCAGGAGGTGCACCGCAGTCTGCAGCCAGGGCAACAGCTGATCAAGCTGGTGCACGAGGAGCTCGTGACCCTGCTCGGGGGCCGGACGGCGGAACTGCAGACGAGCGGCGCGCACCCTGCCGTGTTCTTGTTGGTCGGTCTGCAGGGCTCGGGTAAGACGACGCTCGCGGCGAAGCTCGCGGCACTGCTGCTCCGCCGTGGCCACAAGCCGTTGTTGGTGGCCGCCGACGTCTACCGACCCGCCGCAGCGCGCCAGCTGGAGATTCTCGGCGCGCAGGCGGGGGTGCCGGTGTTTTCACGCCCGGAGCTGAGAGACGTGCCGGAGATCGCCGTGCAAGCGCGGCGCGCGGCGCGCGAGCAGTTGCGCGACGTGCTCATCATCGACAGCGCCGGGCGTTTGCATGTGGACGAGGACCTGATGCGCGAGCTCGAGGCGGTGCGCGTCGCGGTGCCGCCCCAGGAAACCCTATTGGTTCTCGATGCGATGACCGGGCAAGAGGCGCTACGCGTGGCGCAGGAATTCGATCGGCGCATCCCGCTGAGCGGCGTGGTGTTGACGAAGCTGGACGGCGATGCACGGGGTGGTGCGGCGTTGTCGCTGCGGAGCGTGCTCGGCAAGCCAATCAAACTGGTCGGGGTCGGCGAGAACCTGGGCGATCTCGAGACGTTCCATCCCGACCGCATGGCGCAGCGTATTCTCGGCATGGGCGACGTTCTGACCTTGGCCGAAAAAGCACAGGAGCTCTACGACGAGGATCAGGCGCTCGAACTCGAGCGCAAAGTGCGGCGGCAGACCCTGACCCTGGAAGATTTCCTGACGCAACTGCAAGCGGTGCGCAAGATGGGGCCGCTGGACAAAGTGCTGGGACTGTTGCCCGGCGTGTCCACCACGGCCTTGGAGCAGGCGCGCGAGCACATCGACGGGCGTCAGCTCGACCACGTGCAAGGGATCGTGCATTCGATGACACTGCAAGAGCGGCGTAACCCGCGTGTCATCGATGGGTCGCGGCGCCGACGGATCGCCAAGGGCAGCGGGACCAGCGTCCAGGAAGTCAACCAGCTCTTGTCCCAGTTCGAGCAGATGAAGAGAATGATGAAGAGCATGACGTCGAATCCGGGCCAGGCCGTGCGTGCAGCCACGCGCAGCGTGGCCGCAGGCAATGGCCGGCGGCGCTTTGGCAACAAACGCAAGCGTCGCTAGGCCGTGTCACACGTAACGGGAGGTTTTCCTTGTCGGTGAAGCTGCGTTTGAAGCGCATGGGCGGCACCAATCGTCCGTTCTATCGTCTGGTGGCCATCGATAGCCGCAAGCAGCGCGATGGGCGCGCCATCCAGGAGCTCGGCCATTACGACCCGCTGCAGACGCCGGCGATGACGCGGGTGGACGAGCCGCGCATTCTGCGTTGGCTCGACCGCGGCGCCGAGCCGTCCGACACGGTGCGCCAGATCTTGCAACACAACGGCGTGCTGGAGAAATGGCAGCTGTTGCAGCAGGGCGTATCGGCGGAGGCGGCGACGCAACGTGTCGGCAATCGTCTCGCCGCACGCGTCGAGAAGCCACGCCGGCCGCGTTTGTCCAAGAAGGCGAAGAGCAAGGCCGAGCGCGCGGCCACGTCCGAGTCCTGATGCGTACCCTCATCGAGTTCGTCGCCCGGTCTTTGGTGGACGATCCGGCAGCGGTGCGCGTGCAGGAACGTCGCAGTGAGGCGGCCGTGGTCTACGAGCTGTCGGTGGCGCGCGACGACGTCGGCAAGGTCATCGGCAAGCATGGACGCACGGCGCACGCCTTGCGATTGCTGCTCGCCGCCGCGGCGCAACGTCAGGGTGGCAAAGCGGTGCTGGAGATCAAGGAGTAACCCCGCAGTGGACATCGTGCTTGGGACGTTGGTGAAGCCTCTGGGCTTGCAAGGCGAGCTCAAGCTGCACGATAGCGCCGACTTCTGGGACGCGGCGCTGCAGAGCAGCACGCTGCGTGCCGTGCGCGCTTCCGAGCATCGTGCCCTGCGTGTGACACGGGCGCGAGTGCATCGCGCCGGCGCGCACGCGATTGTCTTCGCGGGTGTTGCCACGCGCGCCGAGGCCGAGTGTCTCGTGGGTGCGGCCCTCAGCATCGACGGCGAGAGACTCGACGTGCCGCTGCCGGCACAGCCGCGGGTGTTCCAATTGCGCGGCATGCAAGTGCTCCTGCCCGACGAGACGGTGTTGGGTGAAGTCCAGGATCTGCTGCACCTGCCGGCGCACGATGTGTTCGTCGTCGGCAATGGGGCGCGCGAGTGGCTTGTTCCCGACGTGCCGGCATTCGTGCGCGAGCTCGACCTCGGACGGCGCGTGTTGCGCATCACGCCGATCCCCGGTTTGTTGGAGTCGTGAGCGATGCGGATCACCGTGGTGACCTTGTTCCCGGAGTTTTTCGCCTCGCCGCTGTCGGTAGGGCTCATCCATCGCGCGCAGACACGAGGCCTCGTCGACTTCCACTGCGTCGATCCGCGCGACTTCACTACCGACCGGCACCGGACGGTGGACGACAGCGCCTATGGCGGTGGTCCTGGGATGATCTTGCGCCCCGAACCGATCGTCGAGGCGGTGGAGAGCGTCACCGGAGCCGACAATGCGCGGAAGTTGCCGGTGATCCTGCTGTCGCCGCAGGGGGAGCGATTGACACAGAGCGGGGCCCAGTCGTTGGCGCAGCACGACGAACTGGTCTTCGTGTGTGGGCGATACAAGGCGATGGACGAGCGCGCCCGAGTGCTGGTGGTGACCGACGAGCTCTCGGTCGGGGATTACGTCTTGTCCGGGGGCGAACCGGCGTGCCTGGTCGTCATCGATGCGCTGGTGCGTTTGCTTCCCGGCGCCATGGGGGACCACGATTCGGCCGCCAGCGATTCGTTCGGTCCGGGCTGGAATGGCGGCCTGGATTGCGCCTACTATACGCGCCCTGCCGTGTATCGCGGCCTCGCGGTCCCCGAGGTGCTGTTGTCGGGGGACCATGCCCGCATTGCTGCATGGCGGCGCGAGGCATCCGAGGCGCGCACGCGCGCCCGCAGGCCGGATCTCGACCCACCGCGCCGCCCGCAGGGCTTGGCGGCGCCGACGGATGGACACGGCGCTTCGGAGCTCCGCGCCGCAGACATGAACGGGAGGAATTCAGGATGAAGATCATCGAGGCACTCGAAGCCAAACAGATGAAGGATCCAGCACCGCTTTTCGCGGTCGGCGATACGGTGCGCGTGCAGGTCAAGGTCGTCGAAGGCAACAAGGAACGACTGCAGCCGTTTCAGGGCGTGGTCATCCAGCGCGCGAACATGCGCAACCGGGCGACGTTCACGGTACGCAAGGTGACCGCCGGCATCGGTGTCGAACGCGTCTTTCCGTTGCACTCCCCGAACGTCGCCGAGGTTCTCGTGGTGCGCCGAGGCAAGGTGCGCCGCGCACGGTTGTTCTACCTGCGGGAACTCAAGGGCAAGGCGGCGCGAATTCGCGAGCAACGCGAGGCTCACGAGTAGAGGCCGGTCGCGGCGCGGCATCGCGCCCAAGCGGGAGCATCGGGTGTGGGGGAGCGGGTCGAAACACGGCGTCGGCGTTTCTTGCGACTGCAAGCTTTCGACCACGACCTCGACCCGGCAGCCTGGCGCAGCGGGCGGTTGGCGGGTGTCGACGAGGCCGGAGTCGGACCGTTGGCGGGTCCGGTCGTCGCCGCCGCAGTGATCCTGCCGCCAGCTTTCGACCTGCCCGAGCTGTTCGATTCCAAGCAAATGACTCAGGCGGCGCGCCAGCGTTGCGAACGCGTCATTCGTGCCGAGGCCATCGCCTTCGCGCTCGCGCGCGTGTCGGCACCTCGCATCGATCGCATCAATATCCGCAACGCCATGTTGCGCGCTCATCGACGTGCGCTCGCCGGCCTGCCGGTTCATCCCACCGCGGTTGCCATCGATGGCAATCTCCTGCCGCGGGCGCCTGCCGGGTGGTCGGGAAGTCTGCATGCGATCGTCGGCGGCGATCGCCGTTCCCTCGCCATCGCTGCAGCATCAGTTCTGGCGAAATGCGCCCGCGACCGCGCCATGCGCCGACTCGACAGCGAATACCCCGGCTATGGATTCGCGCGCCACAAGGGCTACGCCACCGCCGAGCATATGGATGCGTTGCGTCGACTCGGCCTGTCCCCGGTGCACCGGCGGAGTTTCTGTGGCTGGCTCGCCGTCGAAGCCGCGAATGCCCAGCAGATCTCTTTCGCGTGGGACCCTGCAAGCGACACGCGCTCGGCTTGACGCCGGCGTCGGTGCCGGGTGTGAACGTCGTTGTCGTCGCGGCCGCGCCCGGTCTCCTGCGGATGCAGCCTGTGTCCGGCGGCAGTCTTGCAAGCTCCAGGGCGCGGAACCGGGAGCCAAGTCCAGGACCCGACGACGGGAGCCGTGCATGTTGCCGAGCGGCCGCCATGGCGAAGCAATCGCCGCCCATTACCTGGCACTTCGAGGTTACCCGGTGTTGGCGCGCAACGCCCGTTTCGCCGGCGTCGAGATTGACCTGTTGGCACGCGACGGCATCTGTCTGGTGTTGGTGGAGGTGAAGCTGCGCACGCATCGTCTCCTGCGCGCGCGGGATGCGGTGTCTCTGCACCAGGAGCGGCGGTACCTGCGGGCAGCGACGGCGCTTTTGGCGCGGCATGACTGGGCGGAGCAGGTGCGACTCGATCTCGTCGCCATCGATCACGACCTCCACGGGCACTGTCTGCACCTCGAGCACTTGCGCGGTGTTCTTCCGCGCTCATGACATGCACTCCTGGCGCCGAATTGACAGCCCTGCATGCTCTGCCTAGAGTGCTTCGCCGCCACAAGGTCGGCGTGGAGGAGGGAAGCGTATGCGGCGACCACGAGGCGCAACAGCCGCCGCCACGCTTGGCCTCTGGCTCTGGGGCGCGTGGGGCGACTCGTGTGCCGCCGTCGATTGCATGTACAGCGCCCTGGCCTGGAGTGCCGACGGCAGCAGCTTGCAGTTCGCCGCCGGCGATTCGCACGCGACGCAGCTTGTGCGTGTCGACATCCAAAGCGGCGCCGTCGCGTGTCTCGAGCCGCGCGCGCGCGTCGTCGTCTGGGACGATCCCAGGCAGCGCGCCCTCTTTCACGACGCCTTCGGGGTCTACGAGCGACGCCTCGGTGCGCAGGCGCCACGGGCGCTGGTGTTCCTGGCGGCCAGCGCGCGCAGCTTCATTCGCGACGTGGGGTGCGACGCGCAGGGGTTTTTGCTGTTGTGGACAATCGACCGCGACGATGCGACGCACGCGCTGTGGCGTCGGAGCGAAGCGGGGGTCGAGAAGATGCCAGGAGCCTGGACCGGCGCCGAAGCTCGCGCTTGGTGGGACGAGCGCAATGTCGCCAAACCCTTCGTGGCCGCGGGCGGTTGGAGAACGCGCAGCACCTGCGTGCAGAAGCGGCACTCCGACCGGCGGCTGTGCCTAGAGCTCCTGGGCACCGACGCGCATGCGGCTTTCCGCCTGGTGAAGGCGACGCCGCAAGCGGTCGATGTCGTGTTGGATCGCTGCTTTCCGAGCGCGCTCGCGGTTCGCGCTGATTCGAGCCAAGTCGTCCTCGGGCTCTTCGAGGATCTGGGTGCGGACGGAACGAGCTCGGTCCTGTCACTTTGGATCTCGGATTTCACCCGCGCCACGCGCGTGCTCGAAACGCTCTTGCCCGCGCCGATGCGCACCGCCGAGCGCCATGCGGTCGGTGTGTATTGGTTGCCCGGCGCGGCTTTCTTGTGGGCGGATGCAGCGGGCCAGTTGTGGCACGTCCAAGGGGACGCCGCGGTGTCCTGGGTCGGGCTTCCCGCCGCGCGTCCAAAGGCCGATCCGCGGATCTCCGCCGCCCTCGGCCGCGTTGCGGGACCGGGCGGTGTCGCCTTCCTCCGCCATCTGCGCACCGAGTTCGGCATGCGGAGCGAAGTGTGGATCGAAATACCGGGGAGTCCTGCGCGGCTTCTGGTCTCGGCGTTCGCGTCGAAGGAACCGCAGCATGTTCCGTAGGCCGCGAGCAGGCGAGTGCGGACTCACACGGTATAACCGCGCCGAATCGCGATCTCGTGAAAAAAACGCTCGTAGAGGACGCGCCACTCGTCCGAGCCGTAGGGGATCTCGCGCTTGTAGGTCTGGATGCGCTCGACGGCCTCGTTGGCGATCTCGTCCTCGACGCGCAAGTCTTCCTCGAGAACGCCGACGATCTGTTGCCGCAGATCGCGTTCATGCATCTTGAAGTCAATGAGGTCGGCGTCCCACAGCCGATCCACGAGCCGCTGGGCGAGGTGAGCGATTTTTTCGGCCGTCAAACGCACGGGCTCTCACGATCGATGGCGTGGGTCAGAGAACGAGGCCGCGTTCGCGCGCCAACTGCTGGCGGATCTTCTTACGCATCACCCAGTTGTCGATGCCTTCGAGCCGCATGCGCGTTTCGTTCCGAGCCATGATCTGGTCGACCTCGTCGTCGAGCTGGCGCTCGAGATCCTTCTCTTGCCGAAACTCGTCGATGATGAAGGCGCGAATCTCCTCCGGGGTGCCGAGGCAGTCCACGTCGGCTTTCTGCTGCAGCCAATGCAGGATCTTGTCGGCCAGCGATTCGATCTTGCGATCCGAAAGGCGCATGGACGCAGCATAACGACGCCCCGACGCTGCGTCAACGTGGGGCGTTGCGGCCGCAGCGGCTGCTCCGCTAGCATGCGAGCGGCACGCGCAGGGCCGGCGGCGCCGGCAGCGTGCGCGGTCGTGTGCGCGACCACGGCGAGAAAGGGCACATGGAACCAATCCGACTAACGGCACTCAGTCACGGTGCCGGCTGAGCCAGCAAACTGCACCCGGAAGATTTGGCGCAGGTCCTGCGCACGCTTCCGGAAATCGACGACGCGCGCGTTCTCGTTGGTGTTTCGACCAGCGATGATGCGGCCGTGTTCGCGTGGAACGGCGAAGAAGCGCTCGTGCAGACGCTCGATTTCTTCACGCCGCTCGTCGACGACGCTTACGCCTTCGGCCAGGTGGCTGCCGCCAATGCGCTTTCCGATCTCTATGCGATGGGAGCGGAGCCATTGTTCGCGCTCAACATCGTCGCTTTCCCGGCGAAGACGCTGCCCTTCGACATCCTCGGCAACATTCTGCGCGGCGGGGCGGACAAGGTGCGCGAGGCGGGGATCTTCATCATCGGCGGGCATTCCATCGACGATCCGGAACCGAAGTACGGCCTGGTGGCGACGGGTCGCGTGCGGCGCGACCGCATCCTGCGCAATGTCGGCGCCTTGCCGGGGGATGCCTTGGTGCTCACCAAGCCGCTCGGGACCGGCATTTTCACCACGGCGCTCAAGCGCGATCTCTTGCCGCACGCGCGCGAAGCGGACATCGTGCGCCTGATGGCGACTTTGAACCGCGACGCCGCCGCGGCGCTGGCGAATTTTTCGGTTCATGCCTGTACCGACGTCACCGGTTACGGCCTGCTCGGGCACCTCGTGCCGATGTTGCACGGCAGCGGGGTGGATGCCGAGCTCGACGCCGCGTGCATTCCGTTCGTCGGTGAGGTGCTGGAGCTGGCGGCGCGCGATTGCGTGCCGGGCGGTAGCCGCGCCAATCTGATTGCCGCCACCGCGCGCTGCGATTTCGCGGCGTTGGACCTGCCCGAGCGCGCGGTGCTCACCGATGCGCAGACCTCGGGGGGCTTGCTCGTGGCGCTGCCATGGGACCAGGCTCCGCACCTGGTGCAAGAATTGACGCGCCGCAAGACGTGGGCAAAGGCCGTCATCGGGCACGTCGTGCCGGCGCGCAACGCGGCCGAGCCTGGCCATGTGCACCTCCGCGGGCGGCTCGAACTCGCGGTGGCGTTGTGAGTGACGATGCCGCGACATTGCGCGCTGGGCTCGAACCCATCGTGCGCCGCGCCGGCGCCTTGTTGCTCTCATCCTGGGCGACCCTGGACAGGGCCGCTGTGGAGCGCAAGAGCTCGTCGCTCGATCTGGTGACCGAAGTCGATCGCGAATCGCAGGCCTTGTTGCAGGCAGAGCTGCAGCGCACGTTTCCCGGTGAGACGATTGTCGCCGAGGAGGGGAGCGACGCGCATGCCCGACGCGGCGGGCGCATCTGGCTCGTCGATCCGCTGGATGGGACGACCAATTTCGTCCACGGACTGCCGCTGTTCTGCGTCTCGGTGGCACGCTTACAGGATGGCGTGCTCGAGTGCGGCATGATCTACGTGCCTCGCCTCGACGAATTGTATTGGAGCGCGCGCGGTGCTGGTGCCTACCGCGGCCATCAACGCTTGACCGTGTCGAAGCAGCAGGAGTTGGACGACGCCCTGCTGTGCACTGGGTTTCCCTACGACATCCGCACCCACCCGGACAACAATCTGCGCGAATGGTCGCATCTGGCCACGCGCTGCCGCGGTTTGCGCCGGACTGGTTCGGCGGCTCTCGACCTGGCGTGGGTTGCGGCGGGCCACTACGACGGCTTTTGGGAATACCGTTTGGGTGCTTGGGATCTCGCCGCAGGGTCGCTGATGGTGCGCGAGGCCGGCGGATGCCTCACGGATCCGCGCGGTGGCGAGGAATTCCCATGGCACGGCGATGTCGTGGCGACCAATGGCACGCTGCATGCGCAGCTATTGCATGAGCTGCAGCAGGCACGCAGCGCGTGAGCGCGTGACGCGTCCGCGGCGGCCGGCACGATTTCTGGAACTCTGGGACCGCGTCGCGTGTGTGATATACTGATGTTCCGCTTGCTGCGATGTCGGTGCGACAACGGCGGGGAAGGAAGTTTCATGGCTGCTCGCTCGCTCCGCGGAACCGCTCTCGGCTTGGCTTTGTCCGTCCTCGCCGCGCCCGTGGTTGGCGAGCCCGCCAAGGAAAGCGCCAAACCAGCATTGCAGTGGATCAGCTACGGAGAGGCCCTCGAGCGCGCCGAAAAAGAGGACAAGCACGTTCTCATCGATTTTTATACCAACTGGTGCGGCTGGTGCAAACGCATGGATAGTCAGACCTACACCGATCCCGTCGTCGTCGATCTCTTGAGCCAGCATTTCGTCATCGCCAAGATCAACGCCGAGTCGGCGCGCAAATTCCCGGTGCGTGATGGCGAGAGCTCGGGGCGCGAGCTCGCCGAAGAATTCGGTGTGCGCCAATTCCCCATGACGACGTTCCTGAAGCCGAGCGGTGGCCGCATCGCCAATCTTCCCGGTTTCCACGAGGCACCGAAGTTCGCCAAAGTATTGACCTACGTGCACGAGAAGCGTTATCTACAGCCTCCCGCGCACGAGAAACCAGTCCCCGACGCCCCGCCGGGCGCAGCGCCCGCGCCGCCCGACTGAACCGCAGTCGTTGGTCTCCTGGAATGTCCGACCCGGTTCGTCGGCTCACGCCGGGACCAGTCTTTCCATGCCGTTCAAGTAGGGCCGCAGCACTGGCGGCACGTCGACGCTGCCGTCGGCGCGCTGATAGTTCTCGAGGATGGCGATGAGAATGCGTGGGGATGCGATGACGGTGTTGTTGAGCGTGTGGCAGAAGCGCACATGACCATCTTCGGCGCGGTAGCGCAGATCGAGTCGCCGCGCCTGGAAATCATGGAAGCGCGAGGCGCTGTGGGTCTCCGAGTACTGGCCGCGTGACGGCATCCACGTCTCGAGATCGAACTTCTGCACCTGCGGCCGGCCGAGATCGCCGCCGCACACGTTGACCACTCGATAGGGCAGCTCGAGCTGCTGCAAGATTTCCTCGGAGTTACGCAGGATGATCTGGTGCCACCGGCGCGATTCCTCCGTGTCGGCGCGGCAGAGAACGACCTGTTCGATCTTTTGGAACTGGTGGATGCGGTAGAGCCCACGCGTATCTTTGCCATAGGTGCCGGCTTCGCGGCGAAAACACACGGACCAGCCCGCGTACAGCTTGGGGAGCTCCGCTGCCTCGAGGATCTCGGAGGCGTGATAGGAGGTGAGCGGCACCTCGGCGGTACCGATCAGGGACAGGTCGTCGCGTTCGACGCGATACGCCTGCTCCTCGCCGCCCGGATAATAGGCGGTGCCGACCATGGCGATCGGTCGCACGAGATGCGGCACCAGCATCGGCACGAAACCCTTGGCCATGATGTGGTCGAGGGCGAAACGCAGCACCGCCAGCTCGAGCAGTGCGCCGTTACCGCGCAAGAAATACGTGCGCGAGCCGGCGATCTTCGCCGCGCGTTCGAAATCCACCAGCCCCAGCTCGAGCCCCAGCTGCACGTGATCCTTGAACTCGAAATCGAACGTGCGTGGCGTGCCCCAGCGGCTGAGCTCGACATTGTCCGCTTCGCTCTCGCCCGGGGGCACTTCGGGAGCGGGGATGTTGGGGACGAGAAGCAGCAGGCTGTCGAGCTCGGCGTCCACTGCCTTGCGTTCCTCGTCCATGCGTTTGACGTTGGCCACCAGTTGCTGCATGTCGCGAATGAGTGCGTCGCGTTCGGCCCCGGCGAGGGTCGCGATCTGCTTCGACGTCCGGTTCTGCGTCGCCTTCATCTGGTCGGCAGTCTGCATCAGGCGGCGGCGCTCGGCATCGAGCGCCAGCAGCCGGTCGACGTCACACGGAATGCGCTTGAGCGCCGCGGCGCGGCGAATCGCGTCCGGATCGGCGCGGATGGTACGGATGTCGAGCACGAGCCTCCCTCGAGTGGCGCGGGAGCCGACGATAGCATCGGCCTCGCAACAGCAGCAAATGTGACCGCGAGCCCAGTTCGTGCTTGTGCCGGGGGGCTCGAGTCAGCAAAATTGGGTCACTCCAGACGCGCGGTTGGCGACGCGACGCGTGCGAGCAAGTCGTTGGAGAGATGCACATTCTGCCACTCGCAGGGGAACTTCGGCAATCGACTCGGGGTTTGACAGAGCCTGGAGGCGGTGTTAGCGTCGCCCGCTCGGCCTGGAAGCCGTAGTGGCGGCGCGGCCATGGCCTGGGGTGGCGGATGGGAGGTTGGTGACGTGGACTTTGCGGCCGCGGTGTCGCCGTTTCTCGGCTTCCTGGCGCTCGACAGCACTTACATGCGGCTGGTTCTCGAGGCCGGGCTGTTCGCCAAGTTCATCCTCCTGCTCCTGCTCAGCCTGTCGGTGATCAGCTGGGGCGTGGCGCTCGATAAATGGAGTCTGTTTCGCCGCGTCGAGACCCAGGCGCGCGACATTCGCGCCTCCGTGGCGCGCATGCGCTCGGTGCACGATCTCACCGATCTCATGACGTCGGGGTTCGCGGGCCCACTCATGGGCATCATTCGGGAAACGCAGAAGGTGCTGCAGCGCTTCGGGCGCGACGTCAGCGGTCGCGAGTATTTGATCGCCGATTTTCAGCGTGCAAGCGAGAAGGCAGGCCTCGACGCGCTGACGCTCATGGAGAAAAATCTGGTGGTGTTGTCGACGACGACGACGGTGAGCCCATTTCTCGGGCTCCTCGGCACTTGCTGGGGGATCATGGTCGCATTCGTCAACATCGGCAAGGCCGGCTCCGCCTCCTTGGACGTCGTGGCGCCAGGCATCGCCGAGGCGCTCATCGCCACCATCGCCGGCTTGGGCACGGCGATCCCGTCACTGGTGTTTTACAACATGCTCACCAATCGCTTGCGCCGCGTCGAAGGTGAGATGCAGAGCTTCGCCATTTCGATCGTCGATCTCCTGGAGCGTGAGATCCGCGGCCAGAAGGTGTCCTCATGACGCACGGCGTCGAGACCGGGGTGCCCATGTCCGGATGGGGGCGCCGGCGCGGCATGCGCTCGATGAGCGAGATCAACATCACGGCGTTCGTCGACGTGCTGTTGGTGTTGCTCATCATTTTCATGATGACCTCGCAATACTTGAAGGCCGGGTTCGAGGTCGATCTGCCCAAGGCGGACACGCCGGGGCTCGATCAACGCCAGGATCCCCTCGTGGTGTCGCTGTCGGTGGACAAACGTCTGGCGGTGGGGGACGAAGTGGTGCGCGGCCTCGACGAGATGCGCGCCGCGCTGCAATCGCAGCTGCAAGGCCAGTCGCGCCCGGTGTACTTGAAGGCCGATCGAGCGGTGCCGTACGGCACCATCGTCAGCCTGATGGCGGAAATCCGGCAAGCCGGCGTCCAGGACATCGGTCTCATGACCGAGTCGGGTCGAGAGGACTGGTTTGAACAGTGAGCCGAGGCGAGCAAGCCATGCGCCGGCCGTATTGGATCTCCGCGCTGGGACACACCATGGCGTTGAGCGGGATGGTCTTGGTATCGGGTCTACAGGCCCCGCATCGATTCGTCGAGGGCGTGAGCATCATCTTGCCGCCGCCGGGCACAGGCGAAGGCACCGCCAAACCGGTGACCTCGCCGCCACGCACCGCGACAAGCAAAGCCCCCGAGACGAAGGTGGACGAGGAACCGGTCGCCGAGAAGAAACGCCCGCAACCGGAACAGAACATCGTCAAGGAAGCGAGTCGCGAGGGGATGTTGCCGCCACCGAAGGACGAAGTGCCGTCGCTCCGCCCGACCGAGCGCGAGCCGCCGCCGGCCGTCAAACCCGGCCCGAAAGAGAAGAAGGCGGGAGGGCCGGTCACGTCCGGGCCGGGGGGCGAAGCGGAAATCCCGGTGGGGGGAGCCACGGGTGCCGGTAGCGGCAGCGGCATCGGGGTCGAAGGCGGCGTTCTCGGCGCGCATGCGCCGTGGTATCTGGTGCAGTTGCGCGACAAGGTCGCGTCCAATTGGAGGCCGCCGGCTGCGATCGGGCGCACGGGTGAAGCGCAGAGCAGCTTTCATTTTCGCATCGAGCCCGATGGCCGCGTGGTCGAGATCGAAGCCGCGAGCTCCGCGGATCACTTTCAGTACGACATCGCGGCGCGGCGGGCAATCGAAATGTCGTCGCCGCTGCCACCGCTGCCGGAGGAGCTGGGAACCGGCAGCATCGGCATCACCCTGACGTTCACGCAGAGTTACTGACGAATCGGGAGGCGCATGCATTCGATCGCAGCCAAACACGCCGCACGCTCGGGGCTCGCCATCGCTGCGGCGTACGCGATGGCCGCCGCACTGTGTCTCGCCTCTGGCGTGGCAGAGGCCCAAGACAGCGAGTATCGCTTGGAGATCCAAGGCGGGGCCTTCAAGCGCATCAGCATCAAGATCGGCGAGCCGGAAATCGGCGAAGGTGCGAGCGGCGGGCGCAAGTCCGCCAGTGACGGGCAAGAGACGCTAGCGCGTGACTTGATCTATTCCGGTTTGTTCTACGTCATGGATCATCGCTCGAGCCCGTATTTGCCGAGCGGCGTGCCGCGGGCGTGGAACGCGGTGAACGAGAGTCCAGAGCGCCAGCCGCACGCGGTCGGCATGCGCTGGACGGTCGAAGCCGGTCAAATCGTCGCCGAGCTGCGCCTCCTGGACGCGCTCGGCACCCAAATCACCGGCAAGCGCTACACCATCGGACAAACCGGAGTGCGGGGTGCGATGCACCACTTCGCCGACGAGGTGGTGAAACGCCTCACCGGGGTCGATGGCATCGCGCAGACCAAGGTCGCCTTTGCGCGCAAACGCGGCCCGCTCTCGGAAATCTTCATGGTGGACTACGATGGCTTCGACGAGCGTCAGGTCACCAGCCAGAACACCTTGTCGCTGTCCCCGGTGTGGGGAGTCGGCCGCAAGTGGATCGCGTTCACCAGCTACGTCGACGAGAATCCGAATCTCTACCGCATCGACGAGGGGATGAGTCGCATGCGGGTGGTGAGTCGCTATCCGGGTCTGAACACGGCGCCAGATTGGTGCCAATCGCGCCAGTTGTTCGCGCTCACCTTGACGCACGAAGGCAACGCCGAGATCTACACCATGCGCGAAGATGGCGCCGGCTTAAAGAGATTGACACATAGTCCCTCGATTGATACTGCTCCGGCGTGGTCGCCGCGTGGCGACCAGATCGCGTTCACGTCGGATCGGGCGGGAATCCCGCAGGTGTACGCGATGTCGGGAGAAGGTGGCAACGTGCGCCGGCTGACGTACCACAATCGTTACAGTGATGCGCCGGCATGGTCACCGGACGGCCGTTGGATCGCCTACGTCAGCCGCTGGGAAGATAGCATCGAGTTGCGCGTCATGAAGCCCGATGGAACCAACCAGCGTGTCGTCGTGAGCGAAGGGTTGAACGACAGCCCGAGCTGGGCCAAGGACTCACGGCACCTCGCCTTCAGCTCGCTCAGGCGCGGGACGCGGACGATCTATGTCGTCGACATCTACAGCGGCCTGGAAAGACGCTTGACGCCGGGGTCGCAGGATGCGATTACTCCGGCGTGGTCACGTGACTGAGGCGACAGCGTGGTTCGCCTGGTAGACAGAGGGAGGTTCGAGCCTTTATGCGTAGGATCCTTGTCATGAGCCTCGTTGCCGTGTTGGGCCTCGCGGTCCTGAACGGCTGCAGCAAGCCACCGCCACCGCCGCCGCCTGTGGAACCGGCGCCGCCGCCACCTCCACCGCCGCCGCCACCACCTCCTCCACCGCCTCCACCGCCGGCACCGAAGTTGGTGCAAGGGGATCTCGGGGACGTGTTCTACGACTACGACAAGGCCGATGTTCGCGCCGATGCGCAGTCGACGCTCACCGAGAACGGGCGCAAGCTGATGGAAGTCCGTGAAGCGATAATCCTCATCGAGGGGCATTGCGATGAGCGTGGCACCGTGGAATACAACCTGGCGCTGGGCGATAGCCGTGCCGTGGCCGCCAAGGACTTCCTCGTCAGCTATGGCGTCGATGGAACGAGAGTCGAGACGCTCAGCTACGGCGAGAACAAACCCTTCTCCATGGGGCATGACGAGTCTGCTTGGGCGCAGAACCGTCGGGCCCATTTCGTGGTGAAGTGACCGTAACCTCCCTCGACCAGAGGCCGGCCCCTGCGCCGGCCTCCTTGGTCCAGGGTGCCGTGATAAAGCGAGATCCAATGCCGCTTGCCCGTTCTGCATTCGGCAAGCCCTGGGCGGTGCTGGTGACCGCCTTTTTGCTTTTGGGCACTTGCGCCGCCAAGAAGATGTCGCCACACGAGCTGCGCACTGCCCGCCTGGAAGAACAAGTGGCCGCGCTCGAGAGCGAGCGCGCGCGCTTGCAGGGCGCTGTCGACAGCCTGACCACTGTGGTGGCGGGGCAAACGACGGAAATGCGCCAACGGCGTGCCGTCGGTGACGAACAGGTGAGCCGACTGACGCTGACCGTGCAGTCGCTGCAGGCCGAGGTCGAGGCGTTACGTCTGGACCAGTCGGAGCTGCGCGATCGGATCCAGTTCGAGCAGGCGGCGACGCCCGCCGCAACCGCCGCCGCCGGGGGAGACAATCCGCGCAGCTTGTACGAGGCCGCGTACCAAGACCTGTCGCGCGGCGATCACGACCTGGCACTGCTCGGTTTCCAGGAAGTGCTTGGGCGCTACCCGACGTCGGAGCTGGCCGACAACGCGCAATACTGGATCGGCGAAGTCTATTACGATCGAAAAGACTATGACCGCGCCCTCGAGGAATTCCTCAAAGTCGAAGCCAAGCACCCGTCCGGTGACAAGATCCCGGCGGCGCTGCTCAAGGCTGGGATGACCCAGCAGCAGCTGGGGAAGCTTCGCGCCGCCACCAAGACGTTCGAGAGCTTGATCTCGCGTTTCCCAAGCACCGAAGAGGCGCGATTGGCGCGCGCGAAGCTCACAGAACACTGAATCTTGCCAGACTTGCCCGTGCACCTTAACTTTCAGGTCGAGTTTCTCCGGCCAAGCACCAGGGGTGTGCGTATGTTGCAGCGTTTTGTCTTGGCTTGTGTCGGTCTTCTGGTGGCCGGTGCGGTCCAAGCACAGGTCCGAAGCCTGGTGGTGGTCGCTCCACGCAGCCCCTGGACCTTGCGGGAATTGGAATCCACTGGGTTCGAGCTCGTGAGCTACGATCCAGACACGGGTGAAACCTACCTGATCGTGACTCGCCAAGAGGAGCAGCAGCTGCTTGCCCTGGGACACTCCGTGTCCACGGTGCAGCTGGATGTGGACGCAGGCCGTCGTCATCTGCAGCAGATTCCAGCCCTCGGCCTGTATCACACCGTGGCGGAAACCGTGGCCGAGCTCGAGTCGTTGCACGCCGCCCACCCCGATCTGACCGCACTCGAAGTCCTCGGTCACAGTCTCGAAGGCCGCCCGATTCACGCGCTCAAAATCTCCGATGACGCGGCCCGGGAGGACGCCGAAGAACCCGATGTCTTGTTCGTGGGCAATCACCACGCGCGCGAGCTCATGAGCGTCGAGGTGCCCTTGGGCCTGGCGCGCACACTCTTGCAGCGCTACAGCCGCGACGCGCGGGTGCGTCAACTGGTGAACGAGCGCGAAGTGTGGATCGTGCCCCTGCTCAATCCCGACGGACACGTGCATCAGGAAGACACCCAGTTGCGGCCGGGATGGCGCAAGAACCGCCGCCTCGAAGCCGGTGAGGTCGTGGGTGTCGATCTCAATCGCAACTATTCGCACCAGTGGGGCCATGACGACGAGGGCAGCTCCTTCGAACCGCTGAGCGAAACATACCGCGGCACGCACGCCTTCAGCGAACCCGAGAGCGATGCGCTACGCCATCTGGTCGAGCGCCAGCGCTTCACCATCGCGATCAGCTATCACAGTTTCGGACAGCTGGTGCTGTACCCCTGGGGTTGGACGCGCGACCGCGTGACCCCAGACCACGCGGTGTACGCGGCGCTCGCGGACAGCATGGTCCGAGACAATGGCTATCGCCCCGGCAATGCGTCGACAGGGGCCATCTACCTCACCAATGGCGTGTGGGACGATTTCATGTACGGCGAGGTCAACGCGGCCAAGCCGGAACCGACCTTTGCTTTCACGGTCGAGCTGAACTCGATGGCGGAAGGCGGCTTCTGGCCGGCGGAGGATCTCATCGAGCCCACCTGCGCGGCGATGTGGCCGCTCAATCTCTATGTCTTGCGCGTCGCCGACAATGTACGCGGCACGACGCCGCCGCGGCCACCCGTGCTGGCCGCGACACAGGACGCCGAGGATCCACGCCGCATCCACCTGCGCTGGAGCGGCGCCGAACCAGGCAGTGCGGCGGTCGATTTCTACGAGGTCTTCGAGATCGCGGCCGCGCCGGCCGATGCCGCGCTCGCGTCGAGCGCCAAGGTCCGCCTCGACACGAGCGGCAGCGCTCTCCTGGCCTCCGCAGTGCGGATGCCGTTACACGGCATCGTGAGTCTGCGTTCGCGCGCCGCACTCACGCCGCCATGGGACCGGATGACCGTCGTGGTGCGCGAACCGGGAACTTCCGCGTGGTCGCCGCTCACGCCGGACCAAACGACACGGGCGCATCACATGGTGCCCGCGGATGGAGTGCTCCGGCGGCTGCGCTGGCTCGCCACCCCATGGGCGGGCAAGACGGTGGATGTGGCGCTCGAACTCGAGACCGAGAGCGATTCGCCACGACGCGCCTGGATCGAAGCGGATCTCGACCTGCCCGCCATGCTCGAGGAAACGCGGCGTGTGGTGGCGGTCGTGGAGGACACGAGCTACACCGTCATCGCCGAACGACCGGGTTTGTTCGCGTACGGGGTGACCGCGGTCCGTGTGGGCGGAGGGCGCACCGATAGCGACATCTATTGGTTCGTGATTCCCGAGCAGGTGGCGATCGACTTGGAGGATCTCGCGCTCGACACGGACACGGGACGCGTGCGTCTGCGCGGGCGTTTGTTGCCAAGCCGTCGGGCACGACTCGAAGCCTGGTCCCGACCGCTCGCTGCGCATGAAATCCCTGTCGATGTCACGGCGGAATGGCGGTCGGGTGCCTACCGCCGCGTCGCGGCTCTCGAGGTCGCGGGCCCCGGGGAGTGGGAGCTGGTCTTCGCACCCGCAACGGCTCGTGTGGCGGTCTTGTTGCGTGCGCAGCAAGGTGGCGAAGTGGCGCTGCGCGGTCCGTGGGTGGGCGCGATCCCGTCGCCTGTGGCGTTGCATCCGGCGGCGCCGAATCCCTTCAATCCGCGCACGCGACTGCGCTTCGACCACGATGGCAATGGCGCGGTGCGGCTCGAGATCGTGCGCCCGGACGGCAGGCGCGTGCGACGGTTGTTGGACGTCGGCGGGCTCGCATCGGGCGCGCACGAGACCGTCTGGGATGGGCGCGACGACGGCGGGCGGCGCGCCGCCGCCGGCGTCTACATCGCGCGGCTGCGCATCGGTGCCGTGACCTTGGCGCGACGTCTCGTTCTCCTGCCGTGATTCACACCCGGCGGCGATCGCAGAGATGCGCGATTCCGCTTGCGAACAGAATCAGCATGCCATAGAGGCGCGGGGACTCGAGGAGAAGTCCGATGCCGGCGCGGACCGGTTGTTGTGCGTACGGGAAGGGCAGTGCACACAACGCATAGGCTGTGACGAAGGCCAGAGCGTGCCTTTGTCGCATCTCGCCTGCCCGAAAAGCCTGCGCTGCCAGACAGAAACAAGGCAGAGACAGGACGACCATCGACTCCCAGGTGATGCGCGCGACGAGCAACCCCGCGAGCAGCGCCAGCGACGGCCCCCATGCAGCGTCGGCGTGTGGTGCCGCGGCGCGGCGCGCACTGCGGGCGAGCAGGGTGAGAATACCGGCCGACGCGAGGACCGTGAGTCCACGGTGCAGGAGCGGCGAAACGATCCACGGCGTCGTATCCGGATTCTGCAACAAGATCCGGGCAAAGAACGCATCGAGCGACTGGTTGGTGAACCAGGCGAAGACCCCGTGACGGAGATGCGGCAACGCGTCGTGGGCGTAGTCGAAATAGAGTCGCCAACCTGTCCACGGGAGTCCCAAGACGACGAGTAGAACGCAAGCGAGCAAGGTGCGTGCGGCCAGACGCCGCTCGCCGCGCAGGCCCAGATAGACGAGCACGACCGCGGGGACCAGCTTGAGACCGATCGATGCCGCGAGTGCCAGCGCGGCGCGATTGTCTTGCCGGCGCGCGCGCGCGCGCAGAAACAGCGCGAAGAGCAGCAGCAGGATCCCCGAAACCGAGCCCAATTTCACATCGTCATGGCAGGGTGCGAACGGCAGCAGCACGAGCGCAACCGTCATCCAGGTGACAGGATGCGCGCCACCCAGTGTTGCCAAGACGATGCCCGCCGCGACGAGTGCGGCGGTTTCGATGAGCACCCACACCCTGCGTGCGGTCGCGAATGGCAAAACCAGCAGCGGACGAACGATGACGGCAGCGAAGGGCGGGGGATAGAAATACTGGCCGACCCATCCGCTCCACTCCGGGAGGAGCTCCCGGACGAGAACCTCGCGCTGATAGGGGTTCTCGGCGCTGGCCACCGCGCGCGATGCGGCGTAGAAAGTCGCGAAGTCCGAGTAGGCGTAGGGGCGCAGCAGCGGGCGCAGGACGCCGAATCCGAGAAAGTACAACACCGCGACGGCGAACAAAGCCGATCCCAGCGCGAAGCGTGCTCGTCGCCGCATCGCCACCGCCACCTCCATGACAAGAAGCGCAGGATACGGAAATGGCATGCGCTGGGCAACGCTGGCGCAGGCGGCCGGCGAAGCCCAAGTTGGCGTGTATAGTGTACGGAGCGGACGTCGGTCGCCCTAGAATGGCCGTGGAAGAGAGAGCGCCCATGTTGCTTCCCCGACGCTCCTCGGTCGGAGCGTACCTTCTCGCAGGCGGTGCGAGCGTGCGCATGGGGCGCGACAAGGCGCGACTCGAGATCGACGGCGAGGCGGTGGTGCAGCGATTGTCGCGCGCTCTCGCCCGCGTCGTCTGCAAGGTGACGCTGGTCGCCAAACGCGACCAAGGTTTCGAGGATCTCGGCTTGCCGTTGCTCTACGACGACACCGAGGAGCGTGGATTGGTGCATGGTTTGCGCGCAGCGCTGGTGGCGCCGGGGCCCGAGTGGCGCTTCATTTGCGCCTGCGACATGCCGCACGTCGGAGCCCAGGCGCTGGCGCGCCTGTGGGGAGCGGCCCGGATCTTGGGCGCACCGGGCAGCTGTTTCCAGTGCCGCGATCGCCAGGTCCCGGAGCCGCTGCCGTCGCTGTGGCGCGCCGATGTCGGCGCACGCGTGGCGCCGCATTGGGGGATGAGCGCGCGCGACTGGGTGCGAAACGCGGGTCTGGCCATCGACGTCCTGGACACGACGCAGTCGGGGATGCTCGCGAACCTCAACACTCCACAGGCGTGGCACGAGGACGCCAATCCCCGCGAGCGCACATGAAGCGCAAGCTGACGCATGTGGATACGCGCGGTCGCGTCGTGATGGTGGACACGAGCGCCAAACTGCCGACGTTGCGACGTGCGCGCGCGCGCGGCGAGGTGCACACGTCAGCGCACGTGCTGCAGGAGCTCCGCAGTGGCACGCTGCGCAAGGGCGATGTTCTGGCGGTGGCACGCCTGGCGGGCATCGCCGCCGCCAAACAGACGGCGACGTTGATTCCACTCTGTCACGCGCTGCCCCTCGACCACGTCGGGATCGATGTCGAGATCGACTCTGCCAACGACCGCATTCGGATCGAAGCGGAAGTCGTGTGCCGCGCCTCGACTGGCGCCGAGATGGAGGCGATCGTCGCGGTTCTCATTGCGGCGGCGACCGTCTACGATATGTGCAAGGCAGTGGACCGCGGGATGACCATCGGCGCCGTGGAGTTGATGGAGAAGTCTGGCGGCCGCAGCGGTCCGTGGCGGCGGCAGCCCGGGCCGAAGCCGCGCCGCCGCGGCGCCAAACCGCGCCGCAACCCCTGAGAGGAAGGAAGTCGACCATGCCGTGTGGCCGGTTGGGGACGAGCGAACTCCTGCTGATCGGACTGCTGGTGGCGGTGCTCTTTGGCGCCAGCCGCTTGCCGGAGATCGGCCGTGGACTTGGACTGGGAATCAAGCGTTTCAAACGCGCGTTGCACGAAGAGGAAGACAGCAAGAAGAAGGAGCTCGACGACGACGATTGAAGAGTGAGGCCAGGCCACGATCGCTCGGAGGTGTCGGATCACATCGGCTCGACCGAGACGCCCGTCCGAGACCGAAGGCTTCGTGCGTGCATCCCAACCAAGCAGTCAAGTCCCCGTCGCAGACCTGTACCTGGCCTCGGGTTCAACGTAGGTGCCGCCCTCGCGGCTGTCAACTCCGCGCCAGTCGTGGCTTTGGTCATCGCTGCAAGTTGCAGACGCGCCGGCCAATCTGCCTGGAAAACGTCCGCCCGTGGCGACGGAAAGAATGCACCGACAACAACTTGGAAGTCGTGGGATGCAACCGTTCTGCGAACGTGGTAAACGGCGTGAGCGCGTCGGCAGGCAACACGACGTGTCGCGTTGCAACCGCAGCGGATTCCATACACCAGGCTTTCGGGCCGTGGACCAGAAGGTGCTTCCAGTATGGCGCGTATGAGCCCTCTGCGTTCTGATGAACTCGTCGCTTCCACCGACGTGCGCCGCGCCGTGTTGCGTTTGCAACGCGGCGTGCAGCGGCTCATGCAGGCCGAGTTGCGCGCGGTCACGGGCGGCGACACGCCCGCACTCGAACGCTACGAGCGCGAGTATCTGCGCGAGTTTCGACGCCAACATGAGCTCGCGAGCCTCGGCGACCTGGTGCAAGCGATCCTCGAAACCGACGTGTTTTTCGTCGGCGACTATCACACCCTGCGCCAATCCCAGGATCTGGCGCGCCGACTGCTCGAACGCGCCGCCGCCGAGACGCGCCCCGTCGTGCTGGCGGTCGAAATGGTGCTGCAGAGCCATCAGCAGTCCCTCGATGCCTACATGCGCGGCGACCTCGGCGACGCCGAGTTCCTCGAAGCGATTCAGTATCGGCGCACGTGGAACTTCGACTGGGAGAACTACAGACCGCTTTTCGAGTCGGCACGGCGACTCGGGGTGCGCGTGGTCGGCATCAACCACCTGTCGCGTTCGGGGTGTCGTACCCTGCAGGCTCGCGACGAAGCCATCGCCGACGCACTCTTGGAATCCATCCTCGAGCGGCCGCAGGCACGCCTCATGGTTCTGGTCGGCGACCTCCACCTGGCGGCGACACATCTGCCGCGGGCGCTGGACCGACGCCTGCAAGCTCGACATCTCGAACGCCACCGTCTGGTGGTCTTCCAGAACGCCGACAGTCTCTACTGGACGCTCGCCGAGCGGGGCGCCGGACGGGAGGCGCAGGTCGTGCGTTTGAGTGCGGATCGCTTCTGCGTCATGGAAGTGCCGCCGTTCGTGAAGCTGCAGTCTTATCTGAGCTGGGAGCGCGCACTCGAGCGCTGGGGCGACGCCGACGACGGTGAGGAAGTGGCGCTCGAACAAAGCGCGAATGGTCTGTTCGAGGCGCTCGTGCGTCAGTTGGCACGCTTCTTCGGCGTCCCGCCGCTGGTCAACCGCTGCGAGGTTCTCACCGGTCTCGACGAGGCCTTCTTCGCCGCCGTCGAGAACGCCGGCGCGCTCGACGAGCGGCGCGTGCGCGAGATCCACCTCCTCGCTTTCGGCAACCGCAGTTGTTTTGTCCCCGAGCTCGACTTGGTTTACTTACCGTTCCTGTCGGTGAATCACGCCGCCGAAGAGGCGATGCACGTGTTGCACGCCGCGCTCACCGGCCCGATGCAGCCGAGCGATGATGCGTACGAGGATTTCTACGCCCGCGCCTGGGACGCGGCCGTGGGTTTTCTCGGATCCAAGCTCGTCAACCCCCATCGCCGCGCGGTCGGGGAGGCGGAATACCGCGACTTCCTGCGCACGGCATCGCGGCAGTTGCGTGAACCCCGACTGGCCTTCCGCAAGCTCGTGGCTCGGTTCGTCGTCCAGCATCTGGAGCACGAGCGGCTGCGCCTGGCCGGCAGCCGTGGCCGACTCAAACAGATCTACGAACAGGACTTGGGACTCGTCCTCGAGGTCAGCGTCGCGTTGGGGTATCTCCTCGGCGAGCGCCTCGCAGAGACTGTGCTGGCCGGAAAGCTGACGGCCGTGCAATTGCGCCCACTGGTTTTCGCCGACCCGCGGCAAACGGCCTCCGAACGCTACTTCGCCCTGCATCGTGCGCTGGCGGCGACCGCGGGGCCAACCTCGGTCTGAGCCTCCTTCGCGGTCGCAATCGTTGCGCCTTGGGGACGACGGCCCCGGGTGGCGGTCGCGCCCGCGCTTGACAGGCCTTCCCCGCACTCTGGTACAGTGGCGGCCTCTCGAGCGGGGCGCGTCAAGTCGGCCCCATTTTTTTGCCCAGGGGCGCGAGCCGGCTCGTGGGCTGCGGCGAACCGAGGTCCGATGAACATCCACGAGTATCAAGCGCGGGATTTGTTGCGTCGTTTCGACCTGCCGGTGCCGGCGCATTCGCTGGCAAGGACGCCGGACGAAGTGATCGCGGCCGCCGATGTCCATGGGTTCCCGATCGTGATCAAAGCGCAAGTGCACGCTGGCGGTCGCGGCAAGGCGGGAGGCGTCAAGCTGGCCCGCAACACCGACGAGGCGCGAGCGCTGTCCAAGACCATCTTGGGGCTTGTGATCAAGGATCTGGAGGTGCGCTGCGTTCTCGTCGCCGGCGCGGTGGAGATCGCGCGCGAAATCTACGTCGGCATCACCCTCGATCGTGAAAGCGGCATGCCGGTGCTCATGGCCTGCGCCGAAGGTGGCATCGACATCGAAGAGGTGGCGCAGCGAGCGCCAGAAAAGATCCTCAAGGTTCGGCTGGATCCCCGCCGTGGCCTTCCGGCCTACGCCGCGCGCCAAGTGGGGTTCGCCGTGTTTCCCGGAGCCAGCGCGGCGCTGGCATTGGCAAACCTGTGTACCCATTTGGCCACGGCCTACGCGGCGCTCGACGCCAGCCTGATCGAGATCAATCCGTGCGTGATGACGACCGCGGGCGAACTCCTGGCATTGGATGCGAAGATTTCCCTCGATGACAATGCCCTCGATCGCCACCCCGATCTCGAAGCCCTGCGCGATACGGACGCCGAGGATGCGCGCGAACGCAAAGCGCGCGCCAAGGGCCTGTCCTACATCCATCTGGACGGGGATGTCGCCTGCGTCGTGAACGGGGCCGGCCTGGCCATGGCGACCATGGATCTCATTCAGCATTACGGCGGCCGTCCTGCCAACTTCCTCGACATTGGCGGCAGCTCCAATCCAGACAAGGTGCTGACGGCGCTCGAGATCATCCAGAGCGACCCCAACGTGCGCGCCATTCTCTTCAACATCTTCGGCGGCATCACACGCTGCGACGACGTCGCCCGTGGTCTGTTGATGGCGATCGACGCCAAGCCGTTGCAAGTGCCGCTGGTGGTGCGCTTGATCGGGACCAACGAGGACAAAGCGCGCGTTCTCTTGGCCGATGCCGCCCTCGAGACCGCGACGACGATGGACGAAGTCGTGCAGAAGGCGATTGCTGCGGCGCGGAGGACTTCATGAGCATTCTCCTCGATGGCGCAACACGCGTTCTCGTGCAAGGCATCACCGGTCGGGATGGCAGTTTTCACACCCTCCAGATGCGCGACTACGGCACTCAAGTCGTCGCCGGCGTCACCCCCGGGAAGGGGGGCACGCGCGTCCACGACGTCCCGGTGTTCGACACCGTTGCCGCGGCGGTTGCCGCGACCGGCGCCACGGCGAGCGCAATCTACGTGCCGCCGCTCGCAGCCGCCGACGCCATTTGCGAGGGCGTCGATTCCGGGTTGCAACTCGTGGTCTGCATCACCGAAGGCATTCCGGTGCAAGACATGGTGCGGACCTTGGCGTTCGTCCGCGAGCGTGGCGTGCGCTTGCTGGGTCCAAACTGCCCGGGACTGATCACGCCAGGCGCGGCAAAGATCGGCATCATGCCCGGGAGCATTTGCACCCCGGGTTCCGTGGGACTGGTGTCGCGCAGTGGCACCTTGACCTACGAAGTGGTGTACGAGCTCACGCGTCGGGGGATCGGGCAATCCACCTGCATCGGCATCGGCGGCGACCCGCTCATCGGCACCCGCTTCGTCGACACACTCGATCTGTTCGAGAAGGATCCGGGCACGCGCGCCATCGTCTTGATCGGCGAGATCGGCGGCAGCGACGAGGAAGAAGCCGCTGCGTTCATCGCCCAGTCCGTGACCAAACCGATCGTGGCCTTCATCGCCGGCCGCACCGCACCCCCCGGGCGGCGCATGGGACATGCCGGTGCCATCGTCTCGGGCGGTAGCGGCACGGCCCGAGCCAAAGTCGAAGCCTTCGAGTCCGTCGGTGTGCGGGTCGCCCCGACTCCGAGCGCAGTCGTGGAATTGCTGCAACAGGCCATGCGAGGCAAGCACACGTGAGCCAGACCTATTTGATGATCAAGCCCGAAGCCGTTCGCGCTGGCCACTGGCCGGAGATTCTGCGGATCCTGATGCAGAATCGTTTCACCGTTCGCCGGCTCGAGATGCGGCGACTGGGGGCTCCTCTGGCACGGAGTTTCTACGCCGAGCACGAGGGCAAGTCGTTCTTCGCGGCCCTGGTCGAATACATCACGTCGGGTGAGGTCGTCACCGTGGGGCTGGACGGCGAGGATGCTGTCCCACGACTGCGGGCGCTGGTGGGCGCCACGGACCCGGCACGCGCAACGCCCGGGACGCTGCGCTACATGTTCGGAACGAGTCTGCAAGAAAACGCCGTTCACGCTTCCGACAGTGACGCATCTGCGGCGCGAGAACTGGCTCTCCTGTTCGCGCCATGAGAGGCGGAACTCTTATTTACACAAAGAGTTTCCTTGACAGCTTGAGAGCCGAACTCTAAGATGGCGGCCATCGAAGGATGCGACACATGATCCTGCAGCTGGGTTGGACGGGGACTCCGGAGCCACTGCAGGAGGGCGACTTCGAGATCGTCGTTCGGGATGCGGCCGGCGAAGAAGAGGTGCATCGCCTGCACGTACGGTGCATGATCGAATCTGCGGGGGCACATTGGCGCCTGGACGGCGTCATCTCGGGCAGCGCCAATTCGCATTGTCACCGCTGCCTGGCCGCATTCGAACGTCGCGTCGAAACATGTTTCGCCTTGCTCTTGCAGCGCGGCGGCGAAGGCGGCGAAGGCGTCGTGATCATACCGGAGACGACGGAATCGTTCGATCTGGGTCCGGCGATGCACGAAGCCGTGGCTCTGGAGGAGCCCATCCAGCTGTTGTGCCGCAGCGATTGTCGTGGCCTGTGTCCGCAATGCGGCCAGGACTGGAACCAGGGTCCCTGTCGCTGCGGAGCGACGGAAGCAAGGGGTAGCCAAGTGTTCCAGCGTCTCGCCGAAGACTGGGAGCCCTGAAGGATCGCGCTCTGCGTGTCGCGATCGTCCAACGGTGAGGAGAGAATCATGGCCGTTCCGAAGCGTCGAAGGTCACGTGCGCGCCGGCGCAAGCACCACGCCAACTGGAAAATCGACCGCCCGGTGCTATCGTCGTGCGCCGATTGCGGCAGCCCGCGGTTGCCGCATCGGGTCTGTCCGAGCTGCGGCACCTACGCCGGTCGCCAGATCGTTTCCCGCACTGCCGAGTAGTCACGTATGGCGCACCTCAGGGTCGCCGTGGACGCGATGGGAGGCGATCACGGCCCGCGCGTGATCGTTCCAGGTGCACTGCGCGCCTTGCCGCGGCTGGATCCGGGCGTGGAACTGGTGTTCTGCGGCGACGAAGACCGCATCCGCGTGGCGCTCCGCGGCGCGCCGACGTCGCGCACCTCGATCGTGCACGCACCCGACGAGGTGTCGATGCACGAGTCTCCGGCGCAGGCGCTGCGCCGCAAACCCGATTCTTCTTTGGCACGCGCTCTCGATCTCGTCGACAAGGGCGAGGCGCAAGCAATGATGAGCGCCGGCAGCACCGGCGCGGTCGTTGCCGGTTCGTTGCTGCGGCTCGGCCGCATCGGCAAGGTGCTGCGTCCAGCCATTGCCACGCTCTTTCCCACCGATCGCGGCCAATGCGTGCTTCTCGACGTCGGCGCCACCGCCGATTGCAAACCGATGCACCTGGTGCAGTTCGCGTGCATGGGCGAGGTCTATGCGCGCATCCACCTCGGGCTCGAGCGGCCCCGCGTCGGGCTGTTGAACATCGGCGAAGAGGACAGCAAGGGCAATGAGCTGGCGCTCGCCGCGCACACGCTGTTGCGGCAGAGCGGACTCGAATTCGTCGGCAACGTCGAAGGGCGTGATGTGCTGGCGGCGCGCGCGGATGTCGTCGTGTGCGATGGTTTCGTCGGCAACGTCGTGCTCAAGTTCGGGGAAAGCATGCTGCGTTTCCTGACGCGACAAATGCGCGAGGAAGTGCGGCGTTCGTGGCGCGCCAAGCTCGGCGCCCTGTTGTTGCGCCCCGCCTTCCAGTCGTTGCGCCGACGGATCGATTACGCCGAGGCCGGCGGCGCGCCACTCCTCGGTGTGCGCGGTACCGTGATCATCGCGCATGGCAAGAGCCCCGAGCGTGCCATCGAAAACGCCGTCGTGCTTTGCGCGCAGCTGGCCGCCAACGATCTCCCCGGGCAGATCGAGACCCTGCTCCAGCAGGTCGGTGCGCATTTGCCGCCGACAACAGTGCAAGCGCGCGAAAGCGAATCCGCATGACCCCGGAGATGTCGATGCAATACGCCATGCTGTTTCCCGGTCAGGGGGCGCAAGCGGTGGGCATGGGCGCCGACGTCGCCGCCACCTATCCCGAGGCCGCGCGTGTCTTCGCCGACGCGGACTCCGTCCTCGGCTACGCGCTGTCGGATCTCATGTTTTCCGGCCCGTTGGCAACCTTGACCGAGACGCGCCACGCGCAGCCGGCATTGCTGGCGCACTCGGTGGCCGTGTTGCGCGTGTTGCAGTCGCACGGCCTCCGCAGTGCGATCGTGGCCGGGCACAGTCTGGGGGAATACTCGGCGTTGGTCGCGGCAGGGTCGCTGTCGTTCGAAGCAGCCTTGCGTCTGGTGCAGAAACGCGGCGATCTCATGTTCGACTGCGGTGTGCAGAGCCCCGGAGCCATGGCCGCCGTCGTCGGCCTCGAAGTGGAGGCGGTGGAGCGCACCTGCGCCGCCGTGCGCACCCACGGAGTCTGCGACCTGGCGAATCTGAACGCCCCCGATCAAGTGGTGATTTCGGGTGCCGTGGGCGCGGTCGACGCGGCATTGCCGCTGCTGCAACAGGCCGGCGCGCGCATCGTCAAGCGCTTGAACGTCAGCGGGGCCTTTCACTCGGCCTTGATGCGCGAGCCGGCGGAGATTTTCGCCGCGGAGCTGGAACAGACCGAGTTCCTCGATGCGGCGGTTCCGGTGCTGACCAATGTCAGCGCGCAAGTGGAGCGCAGTGGGACCCGGCTGCGCGCGTTGCTCCAGCGCCAGATCGCGTCTCCGGTGCGCTGGACCGAGTCCATGCTGGCAATGCGCTCGCAATGGCGCGGGCCGGTGCTCGAGGTCGGCAGCGGGTGCGTCCTCAAGGGCTTACTGCGCCGGATCGATCGCGAGGCGGTTTGCACCGCGGTCGGCGATCATGCCGACATCGAGGCGTTGCTGCAGAAAGGCCTACCGTCGACGAGCAACGGCACGGTAGTCTAGCCGCGCGGAGGCTTGGGAATGGGGTTGGAAGAACGCGTGGTGGTGGTGACGGGGGCGAGCCGCGGCATCGGCGCAGCGGTGGCGCGCCGCTGTGCCAAGCATGGTGCGCGCGTTGCACTGGTGGCGCGCGGCGAGGAGGCCGTGCGCGCGCTCGCGGGCGAAATCGGGGCCGGGGCCCGTGGATACGCCTGCGCGGTCGAAGATGCCGCCCAGGTCGAGCAAACCCTGGTGCGCATCGTCCGTGACATGGCTGCAATCCATTGTCTGGTGAACAATGCCGGCATCACCCGCGACGGTCTGCTGGCGCGCATGACGCCGGATGCATGGGACGAGGTCTTGCGCGTCAACCTCACCGGAACGTTCAACTTTACCCGCTTCGTGGTCAAGAGTATGATGCGCCAGAAGTTCGGCCGCATCGTCAACGTGACCTCCGTCGTCGGGCAAATGGGGAACGCGGGTCAGACAAACTATGCCGCCAGCAAGGCGGGCATCATCGGCTTCACCAAGGCTGCCGCGCGCGAGCTGGCGACGCGTCACATCACGGTGAACGCCGTCGCGCCCGGGTTCATCACCACGGCGATGACGGAGTCGCTCGGCGACAAGGCGAAAGAAAGTTTGTTGCAGCAGATTCCTTTGCAGCGCCTGGGCACACCCGACGAAGTCGCGGGGGTGGTGACATTTTTGCTGGGTGACGACGCCGCCTACGTCACCGGCCAGGTTTTGAACTGCGATGGCGGCATGTGGATGCATTCGTGAAAGAATCACGGCGAACCTTGGGTTTCCGGGTTCGCAAGAGGAGGCGGGCTCTCCGACTATGGCCAGTGAAATCGCCGGCAAGGTGAAGAAGATCATCGAAGAACAATTGAGCGTCAGCGCCGATCAGGTCACCGACGAGGCCGCGTTCGTCGACGATCTGGGTGCGGATTCCCTCGACACCGTCGAACTCGTCATGGCACTCGAGGAAGCATTCGACATCGAGATTCCCGACGAAGACGCCGAGAAGATGACGACGGTCGCTTCTGCCATCGAGTATCTCGAACAAAAGGTCGGCTCGTAGTCAAGACAGCACCGCAACGGCCGCGACACTGCACCGACTGCATGGGTGCTGCGGTTGGCCCGCGGTTTCGAGGCGCGGTCTGGGAGGTTGCATGGAGAACATCCGCGTCGCCATCACCGGTGTTGGTGCCATCTCTTCGGTCGGCCTCACGGCAAGCACGACGATGGAGTCGCTCCTGGCGGGGCGCTCCGGGATCCGGCGCATTCAGCGCTTCGACCCGTCAGGCCTTTCGACACGCATCGCGGCCGAGGTTCTCGATTTCGATCCAACCCAATACATGGACCGCAAGGACGCCAAGCGCGCCGACCGTTACTCGCAATTGGCCATCGCCGCGGCGCGAGAAGCCGTCGACCAGGCCAGGCTCGAGTCGAGCGACGTGGATCCGACCCGGATCGGTGTCGTGCTCGGCTCCGGCATCGGTGGCATCGACACGTTCGAGGTGCAGCATCGCGCCCTGATGGAGAAGGGGCCCGGGAGGGTGAGCCCCTTCTTCATTCCGATGATGATCTCGGACATGGCGTCGGGTCTGGTGTCGATGGTGTGGGGCTTCAAGGGACCGAATTTTTCCAACGTCTCCGCCTGTGCTTCGGCGGCGAACGCACTGGGCACCAGTTTCCTCCTCATCCAGGCCGGGCACGCCGATGCCATGGTGACCGGCGGCAGCGAGGCGTCGATCACGCTCATGTCCATGGCAGGCTTCTGCTCGATGAAAGCGATGTCCGAGAACAACGAGACGCCGGAAGCGGCGAGTCGGCCGTTCGACGCCAAACGCGACGGGTTCGTCATGGGCGAAGGGGCCGGAATTCTGGTGCTCGAACGCCTGGATCGCGCCCAGGCTCGCGGCGTACCGATTCTGGGCGAGATGCTGAGTTTCGGCATGACCGGCGACGCGCATCATATGACCGCACCGGCCCCGGAAGGCGAGGGCGCCGCGCGCGCGATGCAAGCGGCACTCGACATGGCGGGCCTCAAACCGGACGTCGTCGATTACATCAACGCCCACGGCACCTCCACGCCGTACAATGACAAGAACGAAACCCTGGCGATCAAGACGGTCTTTGGGGCGCACGCAAAGCGGCTGAAAGTCGGCTCGACGAAGTCCATGATCGGGCACTTGCTCGGTGCTTCGGGCGGCATCGAATCGGTCATTTCCGTTCTCGTGCTCGAGGCGCGCAGGGTCCCGCCGACGATCAACCAGGAATTCCCCGACCCCGAGTGCGACCTGGACTGCATTCCGAACGTCGCCGTGCCGCTCGATGTCCACTACGCGCTGAGTAACTCCTTCGGGTTCGGCGGCCACAACGTTGCGATCCTGTTCAAGCGCTACGAGGGTTGACGTCCGGGCGACGAGAGGTGAACTCGATCCATGGGGCTCCGCGACTGGCTCATGCGGCGGCGGCCGCAGCGTGCAGAGCGACGCGCGAGCCCCCATGACAGCCCGACGCTGTCTGCTCTGGAACAGAAGATCGGGCATCGTTTCAGCGATGGCGAGCTCCTGCGCACGGCACTCACACACCGCTCGCACGTCTACCGCTCCGGCCGGGAGCGCGTGCATTCGAACGAACGCCTCGAGTTCCTCGGGGATTCCGTTCTCGGTCTCCTCGTCAACGAACATCTGTTTCGGTGTTTCCCGGAGCGCAGTGAGGGGGATTTGACCAAGATCAAGTCCTTGGTGGTGTCACGCGCGGTTCTCGGTCGCGCCGCCGAGGAGCTGGGACTGGGGAAGCATCTCATCCTCGCCCCCGGCGAGGTCGATGCTGGCGGTCGCATGCGCACCTCGATCCTGTCCGATGCGTACGAAGCGGTTCTCGGCGCCATGTACCTGGACGGTGGCCTGGAGCCAGTGCGGCAGTTCGTCGGCCGCGATCTGCTCGATTCGCTCGAGGAGACCCTGGCCGATCACCGGCTGGCGAACTACAAGAGTCAGTTGCAGGAGATGATCCAAGCACAGTTGAAGACTCCGCCCCGTTATAAGGTGAGTTCCACCCACGGTCCGGATCATGCGAAACGATTCGTCGTCGAGGTCCTCGTGCGTGGCCGTGTTCTGGGGCGCGGCGACGGCAACAGCAAGAAACTGGCGGAGCAGCGCGCCGCGCGAGAGGCGCTGCACACACTCGCCACGGACCCCAGTCTTCTCCACAACACCTGAAGCAGCGGGCCGCCCCAGCCAGCAGGAGACGCGCGACGAGCCGCGCCTGCACGGGTGGCCGCGGCAGCATGCTACCGGTGGACCGCAAAAGACTGGTATTTTGAAAGTCGCGCGCTGCGCCTGGAATGATCCCGGGAGGGGACGGTCTTGCCGAGCGGAAAACACCAAACACGGGCCACCATCGCCATCTTTTTGGGGTTGGCCGGGTGTCTTGCTTGCGCCGCACCGCCGGCACCGCATGCCGTCGGCTCACCCGCGGCCGACACAACCCGCGCCGACCTGGCGCAAGCGCGACAGGAGGCAGCTCAGGTCGCCTTCGTCCAGGCCACCTATCTGCGCGAGCTCGGAGAACATGGCCAAGCGCGAGCTGGCTTCGCACATGCGGTGCGCCTGTGGCCGGAGAACGCCGCGTTGCGTCTGGCGCTAGCCCGTCAAGATCTGGACATGGGCCGCCAGAGCGAGGCGCTCCAGGTGCTCGAGATCGCGGTCGCATCCGGGAGTGCCACGGCTCCCGAATACTTGCTGCTCGCGCGTCTGCGACTCCTTGCCGGCCGGCAGGACGAGGCATTGCGACAAGTCGAAGCCGCGCTTGCGGCCGACTCGACGCTCGTGCCGGCGTGGTCGCTGCGCGGGCGCCTGCTCGCCGATCTCGGCCGCGACGAGATGGCACTGGCGAGTCTGCAGCATGCCGATGCGCTGCAGCCGGATCACGCCACGACCCAGCTGCAGATCGGCGCCGTCCAGGACAAACTCGGGGCTGCCGACGCTGCCGAGCACGCATACCGTCGTGCCCTCGATCTCGATCCGCAGCTCGGTGCCGCGCGCACGGCGCTCGTCGCCCTCTACGAACGCAGTGGGCGGAGGGAGGACGCGTATGCCGTGCAGGAACAAGCGCTGCAACTCGCGCCCGACGATCCCGAAGCGCTGGAATGGTTGGTGCAGCTCTGTGTGCGCGAAGAGCGCTACGCCGACATCGTCAGTCTCTTGGCGCCACGGCTGGAAGCCGGTGCTCTCGAACCGCGCCACGAATACTTGCTCGGGTGGGCCTTGTTGCAGCTCGATCGCTTCGGCGACGCTGAACGCGTCTTGCAGACCTTGGCCGAGCGCACCGAGTCGGGGGGCGTCGAGCATCTGTTGGGCGAGCTGGCCTTGCGCCAGGATCGTGCCTCCGATGCCGAGGCGCATTTCCGCCGCGCCATCCGACTGGACCCCGAGGAGTGTGCGGCACACCTGGGTCTAGCCACCGTCCTCATGCGGCGGTTGCGCGCCGGGGAGCACCCCGTGCAGCCTGGAGCCGCGACCGATTCGTTGCGCGCGATGCTCGCCACGGCCGCCGCCCACACGAGCGCGCAGGAGGTCCGTTGCAACGTGCTCCTGGGATATGCGTACGTGCAGCTACGTGACTTCGCGTCGGCGCTGCCATTCCTCGAAGCGGGCCATCGTCTCGATCCGGGCAACGCGGGCCTCCTGTTCAACTTGGGAATGGCGCATCAGGAGCTCGGACACTACGAGACCGCACTCGCGTTGGGGCGCGAGGTGCTCGTGCTCGAGCCAGAGAACCCCGCTGCCCTCAACTTCGTCGGCTACATCCAGGCGGAGCGAGGCTTGGCCCTGGAGGAAAGCGAGGCGCTGATCCGCAAAGCCCTGGCCGTCGAACCCGACAACGGGTACTACGTCGATAGCCTCGGCTGGGTGCTCTTCCAGCGCGGGCAGTTCGATCTGGCGGTGGCCGAGTTGGAGCGTGCCGTCCAGCTTTTGAGCAACGAGGACGCCGTCATCCTCGAACATTTGGGGGATGCGTATCACAGGGCAGGACGATTGGAGGACGCGGCGCGCGCCTATGGGCGCTCGCAGACACTCGCACCCGAGCGTCCCGGGCTGCGCCAGAAAATCGACGCGTTGCAGTCCGAGATCGAGAAGCCTTGAACGCGCGGTAGCCAGCGCGGGTGTTCTACTTGGATTGGCGAGCTGCGGTGGTTTGCCGCGTCTCGATCGCGCACCGGATGCGATCGAAATGGATCGTCTCGCGACGCTTGCCGCCGTCGCACCCGTCGTCGGGTGGTCGGCGCGCGGACAGGTGCGGATCCAGACCCGCGACGGCACGGTCGAGGGAGCGCTGACTGCGGTTGTCGACCTGCCGCGCCGTCTGCGAGTGGAAGTGAGTTCGCGCGCACTCTTTGGCATGGTGGGGGAACGCGTGGTGGTTTCGTTGCCCGGAGACGAGCACCTCTTGCTGTATCGCGGGCGCGAGGAGAGCCTCGAGCGCGAGCCGTTCGCCACCTCGGCGTTGGCGCAGCGTCTTCCCACGGGCGCACTGGAGGAGTTGCACGCCTTGGTCACCGGCCGCCCGCCCTGGCCGGGAGGGAAGCCACCCGCGGACTTGGCGGCGCGCACACGCGTCATCGGTCGCAGCGCCGACGGGCGCCAGGTGCGCTACCGGGTGCAACTGCCGGATTCCGCTTCGAGTTTCGAGCTCGAGATCCAGGATGCCATGCTTCTCCGCCTGGTCTGGAGCGGTGGGGCTGCTGGACCGTGCGAGGTCCACTACGACGGCTGGCGACGCTGGGGCGAGGTGCAGCAACCCTCCCGGATGCACCTCCGCGCGCCGCAGGAAGCGCTGGAGGTCGAGATCCGCCTCGACGAGGTGCAGGCGCGGTCAGATTTCGCCCCAACGGACTTCGAGGTGTACTGATGGAACCTCCGCGCGATGAAGGGGTTCAAGGGACCGAGCCGGGGAACAAAATGAGCCCAGTGAGCGCCAGAAAGCGGCAGGAGCCGCCCGCGGAGAGAAGCGATGAGGACCTCATCCAGGCCGTTGCGGCCGGGGAGCGTGCCGCATTCGATGTTCTGGTACAACGCCACAACGTGCGCCTCTACAACTACCTCCTGCGTTTGCTTCGCGATCCGACCGAAGCCGAAGAGATCGCCCAGGAGACCTTCGTCCGCGCCTTCGTCCACGCCGGGAAGTACCGCACCGTGGCGCGTTTTTCCACCTGGCTCTACACCATTGCGACCAACTTGGTGCGCAACCGCATTCGCAAGCAGCGCAGCACTCCGAAGCTGCTGTCCATCTCGTGGGGTCGCGCGGAAGAAGAAGAAGGCGAGAGAAGCGACATCGATCTCCCCGACGCCAACAATCTTCCGGACCGCAGGCTCGAAAAGCGCGAGATTCAACACTTTGTGGCGCAGGCCATCGCGCGGATCCCGTTGCGCTACCGGGAGGCTTTCGTGCTGCGTGAAGTGAATCACCTCACCTACGAGGAGATCGCCGCGATCACCGGGCTCAAGCTCGGGACCGTGCGATCGCGGATCAACCGTGGTCGCGGACACTTCCGCGAGATCATGGAACCGTTGTTGCAGCGCGTGCTCGGCGAGCCGTGAGCCGAATGGCGCACTTTTGCCATGCGGCGAAGTTCCATGGTGGACGCCAATGCAGAGGAGCCGAGGCCCAATGAACTGCCGGATTGCCAAGAAGCAAATGCTGGAACCCGATGCGTCGCGTGTTTCCGCCACGGTGCACGCGGCGCTGCGTGTCCACCTCGAGAGTTGCGGTGACTGTGCGCGGCTCGAGCGCCAATCCTCGCTCGCTTCGCGCTGGTTGCAGGAGCTGCCGGATACCGAACCTTCGGCGAATTTCGAATGGCGCTTGAAGCTGCGGCTGTCGCAGTTGGAGCGCGACGCGGGGTCGGTGGCGCCGTTGCCGGCGCCACGTCGCTCCTGGGCTTTGCCCTTCGCTCTCAGCGCGGCTATGGCCGCGACTTTGGTGCTCGCCATCGGGTGGACCTTGGGGAACCGCTTCTCGACCCCCGAAGCGCCACAGACGCAGTTGCAATCCAACGTGCCGGCACTTTTGCGCTGGTCCCCGGCCCCGGCCGAACGCGGCAGCGTTTCATGGCCCCGTCTCGTGCCCGTGCGTGCTGGCGTCCCCCTCGGCCCCAAGGTCGGGATCGAGCCCACGCCATCCATTCTTGGTGCCGCGAGCGCCGATACGTCGCCCGAAATCCAGCGACGTCGCCCGGAGGCCATCGAGTCCCAGCCCGTGCGCTGGTAACCGTGCCACCGCGCTCGGCTCGGATCGCCTGGCCTGGCTCGGCCACCCGCAGCTGCCGCGTGGCGACGATCGCCGGCCCGACCTGGATCACACTCGCTCTTTGCCTGTCGAGTTGTGCGCAGTCGCCGGCCACGGGCGCCGACGATGAGATCTTGCTTCTCTTGGAACCCGCCGTCTCCCTGTCGATGCTGGCGCCGCTCCGTCGTCTCTGCAGCGCCGGGGTCCCGTGGCTCACGCCAGAAGAACCTTGGTTTCGACTCACGGCCGGCGACGCAATGAGCGCGGACCCCAGGCCGCGTGACAAGACTATCCTCGTCGTTGCCACATTGGACCGGCCTGGGGCGTGGAGCCGAGCGCTGCGTGGCTGGATCACGAGCGTCGATGTCGCACTCCTGGAAACGCGCGGAGCCGGCTGGTTTGTTTGGCGCGACGTGTGGGCCGCGGGCCAGGAAGTGCACCTGCTGCTCGCGCGAGGGGAGTCCGCTCTCGACTCGATGCTACAGAACAACGGGACCGAATTGCGCCGGTCACTGGAGCAGAGCACGTTGGCAAGAGCCGAGACGCGCATGCAGCCTTCCATGATGAATTCCACCGCACAGGCTTGCGCGAGGCGTCATGGCTTCCGCATGGCGTTTCCCCCCAACTACAGTGCCGTTCTCGATCTTGCGCCGCCGTACTTGGTGGAAATGGCTGCCGCCGATCCGACGCGCACGATCGCCGTGTTTCGCATCGATGACGTGGATCCTGCACGTCTTGGCGACAGCGAGTACTTGCTCGCGGTGCAGCGCCACGCTCTCGGCCGCCTGCACGGCGATACTCTCGTCGAGCCCGGTCCAGCGCTTTTCACCACGGCCGTGGCGCCAGAGCGGACCGTGTTGCGCGGGATGTGGCGCAACATCCACGAGGTTGGCGGCGGGCCCATCGTGACCCATTTCGTCTACGATGCCGTGCACAGGCGGTTGTACGCTGCACAGGCGCAGCTCTTCGCACCGGGCCGGCGCAAGCAGGCCTTCCTCATCGAGCTCGAAGCGGTGCTGCTGACGTTGCGTCTGGAGGGGAACCCATGACGGCGGTGTGGTTTCGCGGTCCCGAGAGCGGTGACTACGCGGTCCGGATCGACACGAGCGTCGCCGCCGCTCTCGCGCGGCTCATGCGCACTCGTTCGCGGCGCTTTGCGATCATCACCGAGCCGCTCGTGCAGCGTTTGTGGTGGCCCCACCTGGCGCGGTCGCTGCGTGTGGCGGGCATCGGGGTCGAGCCTCCTGTCGTGGTCCCCGCCGGCGAAAACGCCAAGTCGTTGCGGGTGCTCGAGCGCGTCCTTCACACGCTGCTCCGTCGCGGCCTCGACCGTACAAGCTGCATCATCGCGCTCGGCGGGGGAGCGGTGACCGACCTGGCTGGATTCGCCGCGGCAACGTACATGCGCGGAATCGACTGGGTGGCGGTCCCGACCACCTTGCTCGGCATGGTGGACGCCGCCCTCGGCGGCAAGGTCGGGACCAATTTGCGGCGCACGAAGAACGCAGTCGGGGCATTCCATCCGCCGCTCGTGGTGCTCGTCGGCACGGAGTTTCTGCGCACCCTGCCGCAGCGCGAGCGCCGCAGCGGCTTGGGGGAGGTGGTGAAGTATGCGATGATCGCCGACCGCGGGCTCTTCGAACAACTCGAGCACAGTGCGCCAGCGCGCTTTGGACGCACGCCCGAGGCGGATGCTAAGCTGGTCGCGCGTTGCTGTCGGATCAAGGCCCGATTCGTCTGCCAGGATCCGCGCGAGCACGGGGTGCGCGCGGCACTGAACTTCGGGCACACCGTGGCGCATGCATTGGAGGCGGAAACGTCGTCGCGCCTCGCGCATGGAGAAGCCGTCGGTTTGGGAATGTTGGCCGCTTGCAGCATCGCCGAGGAGATCGGCGTGGCGCGCGAGCCCATGCGACCACGCCTGCAGGCGGTGTTGGCCCGACTGGGACTGCCGACCCACTGGCGACGCCGGCCGCAGAGGGCGAGTTTGCGCAACTTCCTGGCGCGCGATAAGAAGGCGAGCGCGGGTACACTGCGCTTCGTGCTCACGCCGCGCATCGGCTCCGTGAGCGTCGGACATGCCGTGAGTGCCGAGGTGCTGGAGCGGGCACTCGCCACGCTCGACGCACCGGCCGCAGTCGGGCGCGCGCGATCGAGGAGGTGACGATGGATTCGACAGCGGAGTCTCCGGCGCTGGAAAGACTGCAAGGCGCTTATCAGGCCGCGCCCGAGTCGCGCATCTTCGCGCCGTTGGCCGATGCCTACCGGTGTGCGGGGCGGATCGAAGAGGCTGTTCACGTTCTCGAGCAGGGCACGTCGCGACATCCCCACTACGTTTCGGCGTTGGTGCTGCTCGCACTGTGTCAGCTCGACCTCGGCCACACCGCGGATGCCGAAGCGAGTCTAGGTCGCGTTCTGACGCTCGATCCCGAGAACCTCGTGGCGATCAAACGTCGCGCCGCGTGCGCATTGCAGGCCGAGAGGGCGGAGGAAGCCGCGGCAGGCGTAGATTTGGCGCTCGGCATCGATCCTTACGACGCCGAAGCGCTGCAGCTGCGGGATGCCGTGCGTGCGCTGCGCCTCGCGGCGCGACCCGCAGCCGAGCCGGCGGCGGAGAACGAGCCCGAAGCCGGACGCGCGCCGCGTCTGCCACCCCAGGCCCCGGCTTCGCAGACCTCCACTCCGTTCACGGCGCCCGCGCTTCCGGAACCGGAATGGTCGCCGTCGCTTCCCGAGTTCGATTCACCGCCTTCCACGTCGGATGCGGCGCCATTCACCGTCCGCCGGGACGAGTCCGAATGGCAGGTGCAGCGTGATGCCGATCGCATCATCATTCGCCCGCGCGGGGATTCGGCGGCGCCGATGGCCGCGCCCGGGGCGCCGGCGGGATCGAGCGCCGGACGCAGTGACGAGTTGTCGACTTTGACACTGGCGCGCATCTACGAATCGCAGGGCTATTTCGACAAGGCGCTGGCGATCTATGACGAGCTGGTGCGCAAGCACCCCGGCAATGCGGAAATCGAAGCGCGCCAGCGCGGGCTGCGGGAGCGGCTCCAGGCTCAGGCAGCGCCGTCATCCGCGACGCCGGCCGTCCCGAGCGCGACGGAAACGCCACGCTGGCGTTTGCTCGATGCGGAAAGTTTGGGGGCTGCGCCGGCACAAACGGCGGAGCAGTTGCACCAGCTCGCCGATGCGGTACGCGCACAAGGCGAGCCGCACGTCCCTGCCAGCCTGCGCTCGCAGGCAGAACGCCCCGCCCCGGCAATGGTGGACGCGCTGCGTCGCGAGGAGCCGGACTTCGAGCGTTTCCTGCGTTACGTGCGCTCGCTCAAACGCGAGGGGTAAGCGGTGCATCGCATTCTGGTGATCAACGGCCCGAATTTGAATCTGCTTGGACGCCGGGATCCAGCGCTTTACGGTGCGGCAACCTTGGCGGAGGTCGAGACGCGCCTCCGCGCGCGCGCACGGCAGTGGTGTGATCTGGAACTGCGCTTCGTGCAATCCAACTCCGAGGGCACACTCCTCGATTGGTTGCACGCCGAAGCCGGCTCGGCTCAGGGATTGGTCATCAATCCGGGCGGGCTCACGCACACGAGCGTGTGTTTGCGTGATGCCATCGAAGCGGTCGGGCTGCCGGCGATCGAGGTGCATCTGTCCAACATCGACGGGCGCGAGCGTTTTCGACAGCGTTCGCGCATCGCCGCGGTGTGCGTCGGCAGTATTCGCGGCCTTGGCGCCTTCGGCTACGAAGCGGCGCTCGAGGCACTGGCGCTCCGCGCCGGGCTCGAGCGTCATTCCTGACATCTGAACCTTGCCCCAGTCCAGCAGGTGTGTTACAAGCCATTGCCACTGCCGCCCGGGAGGGCCACGCGCGCAGCGTGCATCGTCCATTGGGCGCTGGAGGAATCATGCGCGAGGGTCGCATCGAGTATCTGATCCGTCTGGTGGAAAAGAGCGACATCGCCGAAATCGAAATCTGCGAGGGCTGGGGCCACCGCATCCGCATCACCAAACAGGCGCAGTCGGTGCCTCTCGTCCACACACCGGCTGCTACTCCAACCCCGGTTCCGGCCGCCATCCCGGCGCAAATCGAGCCCGCTCTGGGTCCGAGCGCGCCCGCCGTCGAGGACCCGAATCTGATCAAGGTCGTCTCTCCCATGGTCGGCACCTTCTACCGCTCGTCGTCTCCCGACACGCCGGCCTTCGTCGAGGTCGGCAGTCAGGTGCAGCCCGGACAGACGCTTTGCATCATCGAGGCGATGAAGATCATGAACGAGATCACCGCCGAGGTGCCCGGCAACGTCCGCAAGGTCTTGGTCGAGAATGCGCAGCCCGTCGAGTTCGGACAGACTCTCTTCCTAATCGAAAAATCAGGCTGACCGAGCGCGCTTCGCGCCAGCGGCCGAGTTTTGGTGCTGTTTTTGCAGTGCTTGCCCCCGGATTGCTCTCGTCGTGCTCAGGGGAAAGGTGCTGCGATGAACATCCGCGCGGTTCTGGAACGCATGATCGCTCTCGGAGCTTCGGACTTGCATTTGAAGGCTGGCGTGCCGCCCGTGGCACGCGTGAACGGAGTCTTGACGCCGATGGAATTCCCCGCGCCGAAACCCAACGAGCTCGAAGAGATGGCGACGCAGCTGCTGACGCCTGTCCAGAAGGAAGTCTTCGACACCACGCGCGAGGTGGACTTTGCCTTCGGCGTCGCCGGGTTGGCGCGTTTTCGCGCCAACTTTTTCGTCCAGCGAGGCTCGATCTCGATGGTGTTCCGGCATGTTTCGACGCTGGTGCCCAAACTCGAGGATTTGAGCTTGCCGCCAGTGCTGGCCGATCTGGCGTTGCGCAAGCGTGGCCTGATCCTGGTGACCGGCACCACCGGCAGCGGCAAGTCGACAACGCTGGCGGCGATGCTCGGACACATCAACCAGGCGCTGCCGGTGAACATCATCAGCATCGAAGATCCGATCGAGTTCCTGCACCGTGACGCCAACGGACTCATCCAGCAGCGTGAGGTCGGCACGGATACAGCCGGGTTCCACGCCGCCCTGCGTCACATCCTGCGCCAGGATCCGGACGTGATCATGATCGGCGAAATCCGCGACCGCGAGACCATGGAAATTGCTTTGACCGCGGCCGATACCGGGCATCTGGTGTTGTCGACCTTGCACACCATCGACGCGACGCAGACCATCAACCGCATCATCTCTTTCTTCGAACCGCACCAGCACCAGGAGATCCGCTACCTGCTGGCCTCGACCCTGCAAGCCGTGGTCTCGCAACGCTTGGTGCGGCGGGCCGATGGTCGTGGCCGCATCCCGGCGGTCGAGGTGATGGTGGCAACCGCCACCATCCGCGACTACATTCGCGATGCCGAGAAGACACCGCTCATCCGTCAAGCAGTGCAGGAAGGGGTCGTGCAGTATGGCATGCAGTCTTTCGACCAGGCGCTGATGGCCTTGGTCATGGATGGCAGAATCACGCGCGCGGAAGCCCTCGATGCCAGCTCGAATCCGCACGAGTTGGCGCTGCGGCTCGGCGGCGTGCAGTCTTCCAGCGATCAGACCTGGAATCGCTTCGAAGCCACCCCGAGCGGTCTGGCCGAGGGCCGGACGCGCTCGTGACCTCTTCACGCTCCGCGGCGGGTGCGGCGACGCAGCCGCCATGCTACACTGCCGCGCGTGTTCAGCAAGATCCTCATCGCGAACCGCGGCGAAATCGCACTCCGCGTCATCCGCGCCTGCAAGGAACTCGGCATCGACACGGTCGCGGTGCATTCCGAAGCCGATGCGGATTCACTGCACGTCAAGTTTGCCGATGAAAGCGTCTGCATCGGACCGAGCCCGAGCAGCGAAAGCTACTTGAAGATTCCCAGCATCCTGGCGGCGGCAGAGATCACCGGCGCCGACGCCATCCATCCCGGATACGGTTTTCTGGCGGAGAACGACCGTTTTGCCGCCGTCGTGCAATCGAGCGGCCTCACCTGGATCGGGCCGCGCCCCGAGATCATTCGCCAGATGGGTGACAAGGCGTCGGCGCGGCGCCTGATGCAGGCGGCGAAAGTGCCGGTGGTGCCGGGGACGCCTGACGTGGTGCACGAGGAGGACGTGGCACTCGCCTTCGCGGCCGAAGTCGGCTATCCGGTGATCGTCAAAGCGACGGCCGGCGGCGGCGGTCGCGGCATGCGCGTGGCGCTGGATGCCGACGAACTGTGCAGGGCACTGCTGACGGCGCGGGCGGAAGCCGAGAAGGCCTTTGCCAATCCCGATGTGTACGTCGAGAAGTATCTCGCGCGGCCGCGCCACATCGAGATCCAACTGCTCGGCGACAAACATGGCAATGTCGTGCACTTGGGCGAGCGCGATTGTTCGCTGCAACGCCGGCATCAGAAGCTGGTGGAGGAGTCGCCGTCGCCGGCGGTCGACGCCGCCTTGCGTGCCCGGCTGGGAGAGGCGGCGGTGCGCGGCGCGCGTCAGGTGGGTTACGACTCGGCCGGCACCATGGAATTCCTCCTCGACAGCGACGGCCGCTTCTATTTCATGGAGATGAACACGCGCATCCAGGTGGAGCACCCGGTGACCGAACTGGTCACCGGCATCGACATCGTCAAGGAGCAGATCGCGGTCGCTGCCGGCGAGCCGCTGCACATCGAGCAGTCGCAATTGACCTTCCACGGTCACGCCATCGAGGTGCGCATCAATGCCGAGGATCCGCGCCGCGACTTCCGCCCGTCCCCCGGGACGATCGAGTTTCTGCACATGCCTGGAGGGATCGGTGTGCGTGTCGATTCGCATATTTACCAGGGATATACCATCGGCCCCTGGTACGATTCGTTGATCGCCAAGCTCGTCGTGCATGGCCGCGACCGTGTCGAGGCCCTGGCGCGCTTGGAGCGCGCGCTCGCCGAGTGCCTCATCCTCGGGGTCGCCACCACCACTGAATTCAGTCTCGAGCTCGTGCGTTCGCCGATGTTTCGCAACGGGGAAGCCACCACGCGCTCGGTGGAAGAGTTTCTCGCCGCGAGTCAACCCCAGAACGTGTGACGTCTGGAGCCAACCTCGGCGCGCTCCAGACATCGCGCGTCCGACTTCCACTTGCCGGTATCGTGCTGCTTCTGCCACAGTCGCGCGACGCGGTTTCGATCCGCGCTGCACGTGGGGATGGGTGGTGTCGATGCGCGAGAGAATGCTGCGTGGGTGTGCGCTGGCTGGCTTGTGGATCTTCTTCGCTGTCTCGTGGCTCGCATACTCGCCGACACTGTGGCCGGCTCCCGTGGGGTGGCGCACATTGTCGACCACGTCGCATCCGTGTGGGCCGCTGGGACTTGTGCTGGCCCACGCATCGGTCGTGCTGCTCGGACGCGTGTTCTCGATTGTTCTCGTCGCGGCTCTTGGCGTCATGACGTTGGCCACGTGGCTGGCCTGGACACGCGCGCGCCAATTGGGGATGCATGCCAGACTGCTGGGCATCGGGGCATTGGGAGCCGCGGTGGTGGATCTCGCGGCTGCCCCGGGCACGGGGGGCGTGCTCGGCCACCTCGAGATCCGCGTGTTGTCGGCGTTGATGGGCAAGGCCGGCACGACGATCGTGGTCGCAGCTCTGGTCGCGATCGTACTGGTGCGCTACGGCGGGCCGATCGTCCGCGTCATCATGGCGCGATCGGGACCGCTGCGTCAGCGTGGAGCGCGTGTCTGCCAGGCGCTGGGGGCCGGTTGGTCGCACGCGACACGCGAGCTACGACACCTGTTGCTCCCGGCGGCAGAGGAAACTGCGCCCGCACTCTTGACCGCACCCGGCATTGGCGCGTTGGGATTGCTGCCTGCCGCTCCAGCGTGGAAGGAGCGTGCGGTCCCAAGCCGCAGCACCGCGAGCGAGGCAGCGCCGCGGATCCGTGATCTGCAGCGAACACCGCCGCCGCGCGTCGTCGAAGTGCCTGGCATGATTCCCGAGAGCGAGCGCGACGAGCCGCGAGTGCGTGTCGAGGCCGCGCACTACGCGTGCCCACCGCTCACGATCCTGCACGACATGCAGTCGGAAGCCGCGTCCCCGGCCGAGGGCGAGTACTTGGCCTTGTCGCGCACGTTGGAGGAAAAGCTCGCCGATTTCGGCATTGGCGGCCGCGTCTCCGAGGTGCAACCGGGTCCAGTCATCACCACGTACGAATTCGAGCCCGCTCCCGGCATCAAGGTCAGCCAAGTGACGAGCCGGGTGGACGACCTGGCCATGGCGCTGCGGGCGCAATCGATTCGCATGGTGGCGCCTATTCCCGGCAAGGCCGCCATCGGCATCGAGATCCCGAACGGCGAACCGCAGATGGTGGCGCTGCGCGAGATCATGCAGTCCTGGGCCGACGATCTGCACGTCGGCGCCTTGGGGATCGCGCTCGGCAAGACGGTGAGTGGCGAACCGTTCTTCGCCGATCTTGCCGCCATGCCGCATTTGCTGGTGGCCGGCGCCACCGGTTCGGGCAAGAGCGTGTGCATCAACGTCATCCTCTGCAGTCTGTTGCTGCGGCACGACCCGACCGAAGTCAAACTGCTGCTGATCGATCCGAAGATGCTCGAGCTCAACGCCTACCGTGACATCCCGCACTTGTTGCATCCGGTGGTCACCGACCCGAAGGAAGCCTACAAGGCCTTGCATTGGATGACGGTGGAGATGGAGCGCCGCTACCGTGAACTTGCCCGCGCCGGCGTGCGCAACATCGTCGGTTACAACAAGAAGGTGCGCGCGGGCGAATGGAAGCGCGAGACGGGCGAGGCGCACGAGCTGTTGCCCTACGTCGTCGTCGTCGTCGACGAGCTGGCCGATCTCATGATCCAAGTGGGCGGCGAAATCGAGACGCCCATCGCGCGCCTGGCACAGATGGCGCGCGCTGTCGGCATCCATCTGGTGGTGGCGACGCAACGCCCCTCGGTGGACGTGATCACCGGCGTGATCAAGGCGAATTTCCCTTGCCGGATCGCCTTCCAGGTTTCCTCGCGGGTGGACTCGCGCACCATTCTCGACGGCAACGGCGCCGAGGCGCTCCTCGGTCGCGGCGACATGCTGCTCCTTCCCGGCGGGCGCCCGTGCCCCATTCGCTTGCATGGCGCTTTTGTCAGCGTGGAGGAATGCGAGCGTATCGCGGCGCATTGGCGTTCCTTCGGCCGTGGCGCCGGCCAGATCGATCTCAACGATCCCAAAAGCGGCGCCGCCGGCGAAGCCTCGGCCGACGACGATCTTTTCGATGCCGCCCGCGAGCTGGTGGTGCGCAGCGGCGTCGCCTCGGTGTCCTATTTGCAGCGCCGGCTCAAGGTAGGGTATTCTCGCGCCGCACGGATCATGGACATGCTCGAGGAAGCGCAAGTCGTCGGTCCCGGGGTCGGGGCGAAGGCGCGCGAGATCCTCGAGCGTCCAGAGGACCTAGCCTCCAACGCGTCGAATGAACCCTAGCCGCCCGCGGTTCCATGACTCTGCCATCCGCGCCGTCCACGATCGTTCCGCGCACTGCGCTCGCCGGCGTGCGTGTCTACCTCGATTCACTCGGCTGCGCCAAGAATCTCGTTGATTCGGAAGCCACCCTCGGGCTTTTGGCGGCCGCAGGCGCACGATCGGTCGCCGATCCCGCCGCCGCCGACGTGTTGCTGGTCAACACCTGCGGGTTCCTGGAAGTCGCGCGCGAAGAGTCCGTGCAGCGCATCCTCGAACTGGCGCAACACAAGGCATTCGGGCGCGGGCGCATTCTCGGCGTTCTCGGATGCCTGGTCTCGCGCGCCCCGGAGGAGCTGGCCGAGTCGCTGCCCGAAGTCGATCTGTGGTTGCCCGCGGGTGCGCACGGCCAACTCGGTCCATTGTTGCAGGCGGCGATGGCGCAACAACCCGCAGTGGCGTTGCGCGCGGCCACGGATCGCTCCGGCAGCCGCCGCGCGCCGAGCGGCGCATTCGCCGGCTTCGGGCAGCGGGTCCTGCTCACCCCCGCGCACACTGCGTATCTCAAGCTCTCCGAAGGTTGCAGCAACGCCTGCACCTTCTGCTCGATTCCGTTGATGCGTGGCACGCAACGCAGCCGCCCGGTGGCGGACCTCGTCGCCGAGGCCCGGTCGCTGGCCGCGCGCGGTGTGCGCGAATTGCACCTCGTGGCGCAGGATCTGACTCATTACGGATTCGATTTGCCCGCGCGCGCCGATCTTCTCGATCTCGCGCGCGCACTGGCCGAGATCGACGGTCTCGAATGGATCCGGTTGTTGTATGCACACCCGAGCCATCTGACGCCGCGCATGGCCAAAGGCCTGTTCGAACTGCCGCGCGTCGCGCGCTACCTCGACATGCCGATGCAACACGCGTCGACACGTTTACTGCGCGCCATGCGCCGGCCGTATACGGCAGCAAAATTGCGGCGGCAATTCCTCGATCTGCGCCAGCGTGTGCCCGGGATCGCGTTGCGGACTTCGGTGATCGTCGGCTTTCCGGGAGAAACCGAGCGCGACTTCGTGCAGCTGTGTCGCTTCGTGGAGGAAATCGAGTTCGATCGCCTCGGCATCTTCACCTATTCGCGCGAACCGGGGACACCGTCCTATTCCTTTGCGGGCCGACCGCGGGCCAGCACCGCCATGCGCCGCATGCAGGTGCTGACCGAGATCCAGATGCACGTGGCGGCGCGGCGCGCCGCGGCACGCGTGGGGACGTGCGCTCGCGTCCTCGTCGACGCTCGGGTCGATGCCGGGAGCACGGAAATGTCGCCGCTCTGGCCTCGGGCCGTGGCGGTGGGACGGACGGAGAGCGAGGCGCTCGACATCGATGGCGTGGTGTTTCTGGAATCCAAGGTCCCGCTCGTGCCCGGGGAGTTCGTGGACGCCACCATCGTCGACGCCTGCGTCCACGACCTGCGGGCGCGTGTGCATCCCACCGCGCCCCAGCCCGTGACGACCCTTTGAACTCCTTGTCGCACGGGCTCTTGCCACGTCGGGCGCGCGCGCCAAGTTCTTGACTTGGCCCGCCGTGTGCACCTTAACTTGTGTTGGTCCTGTCGCTTGCCCGAACCTGCCGCGGGAGGAAACGTGGTGCGGATGCGGAATGGGTGCGTGGGGGTGTGGCTCGCTCTGGCAGTGCTCTTTGGGCCGAGGACGAGCGTGGCCCAGGAAACGACGCGAACCAACTTCGAGTTGGTGCGTGACGCCGCACGTGCCGCGTGCACACAGCTCGTCGGCAAGCTGCCAAGCGACGCTCGCAGCGGCGCGCTGGCCATTCGCAGCGTCGGCGCACACGACGGCGCCTTTCTGGTCGAAAACGCGCTCGCCACCGTTCTCGCGGAGGCCGGGATGGGCGTGCGCACACGGCCGGACTCGCTCGGTCCGGTGCTCGAGTTCGAGGTCGTCGATCTGGGCGTTTCCTATACACGCACGTGGCGGCACGCTTGGCTCGGCGAGCGCCGCGTCGAACGCGAAGGCCGAGCGCGCTTGTTCGCGCGCTTGGTCGATCAGGATGACTCGAGCATTCTTTGGGGCGAGCAGGCCGAGTCCAAGTTGACTGACGAGATCGCGCAGAAAAGTCTGAGCGCGCTCGAGGAAAAAGGCAATGCGGAGTATCTGAAGGCGACGCTTCCACCGCAGGGATGGAATCGCTACGTCGAGCCCGTGGTCGTGACCGGGATCGTGGTTGGATTGATCGCGCTGTTCTTCTCCAACCAGGATGCATCGAACTGAAGACGGCGGGAGCCGTTCGATTTTCCCAGGAGACGACATGGAACCGCAGAACGCGCTGGCGCATGGACGTCGCTTGCTGGGGCTCGGCCGCTACGCGGAAGCCCTGCGCGTGCTGCAACAGGCCGCCTACCATCGGCCCGAATGGCCGGACGTGCACAACCAGCTGGCATTGGCCCTGTCCCTACTGGGCGAGCCGCTGCGAGCGGAATCGCATCTGCAACGGGCTCTGGAGCTCAACCCCGACTACGCCGAGGGCCATCTCAATCTCGCGATCTTGTTGTTCGAGCGCGGTGCATACCACGGCGCGCGCGAACACCTGCGCACTTTCGATCGTCTGGCGCGCCGCGCCGGGGAAGAGCTCCCGGAAGCGGCGCTCGACGACCTGGCCAAACGCCACGTGGGGCTGGCGGAGCGCTATCGAAGCTACGGATTGCTCCCGGAGGCCGAAGAAGAGCTGCGACGCGCGCTGCGGCTCTGCCCGGGATATGCCGATCTGAGGCTGGGATTGGCACGAGCGCTCTTCGAGCGCGGCAAGCTGGAGGAAACGAGCGAGCAGCTGGATCTGGTGCTCCAATCCATGCCCGACCTTGCCGAAGCGCGCTTGCTGCAAGGACAGCTGGCGCAAGCGCGTGGCGATCCCGACGCCGCGCGCGCGGCCTGGGAGCAAGTGCGCCACGGTCCGGCCGCGGTGCAGGCCCGCGCCTTGCGGGACTGTCTCGAGGCCGGGTCGAAGGCGGCGAGGGTGGAGCGCACCGATCCCGCTCTCGATCCGCGCCTGGGAGCGCGGTGAGATCGTCCTCCCCCATGTGGCGACACGCGATCGGGGTGCTCGGCGCGACCCTGTCATTGCTCGCCGGTTGTGGCCTGCCGCCCGTGCCGGTGTCCAAGGATTCCGAACGTTACGATTTCGAGGTCGGCCGTGTCGCGCTAGCCGCGAATCGATTTCTCGAGGCGCAGACACACTTCAAACGTTTCTTGGACTTGCACCCCGGACATGGCCTCGCCGATTCGGCACAGTTTTTTCTCGGCTTGACGCAGTACAAAAGCAAGTCCTTCGCCGAGGCAGCCGTCGAGTTTTCCATCCTGGTCCGCGAGTTCCCACGCAGCCTGCTCCGCGACGACGCCGCCTACCAAGAGTGCTTGTGCTATGTAGGGCAGATGCGGCCACCCCAGCTCGATGCCACCCTCGCGCTCCGGGCGCGACAGTGCCTGCAGGAGTTCCAGCTGCGGTATCCGGAGTCGCGGCACATCGGCGACACGCGCGAGCGCTTGATCGAGGTCGCCGATCGTCTTGCCGAGAAGGAGCATCGGATCGGCATGATGTACATTCGACGCAAACAGTACGGTGCCGCCCGCATCTACTTCGACATCGTTCTGCGCGACACGCCGGAGAGCCACTGGGTTCCCGACGCCTTGCTCTGGAAGGCACGTTGCCACGAGAAGCTCGGGCAATGGGTGGAGGCGGAAGCGACCTATCGTCGCCTGCTTGCCGATTTTCCCGGACATCGGGCCGCTGTCGAGGCCGAGCATCGTACGCCGGCGCCGGAGCCGCAAACCGCGCCAGAGCCGCGCTAGGACGACGATGCGCGTCGCCTTGTTCGGAGGCAGTTTCGATCCCGTCCACCAAGGACACTTGGTGGTCGCGGAAGTCTTGCGCCATGTCGAACGTCTCGATCGAATCGTGTTCGTCCCCGCGTGGCGCTCGCCACACAAGAGCCGGTCCGGCGCCGGCCCCGATGCCAGGCTGGCGATGTTGCGCCTGGCTGTTCGCGCCAACCCGGCGTTCCGCATCAGCGATGTCGAGCTGCGGCGCGGTGGGCCCTCGTACACCATCGACACCATTCGCGCCTGGCGTGCGCAGAGGGACGAGCGGCCGACGCTGTTGCTCGGCGGCGATGCACTTCTCGACTTGCACTCGTGGCGACAGTGGCGCGAGGTGGTCGCCGAAGCGCATCTGATCGTCTTCGCGCGTCCCGGCGCGGCCGCGGCCCGTCGTCGTGCCACGGCACTCGGTCTCCGTTATCACGAGCTGGCGCTGTCCTCGGTGTCGAGCTCGAGCATCCGCGCCCTGCTGCGACGCCAGGTTTCCGTGCGTTACCAGGTTCCCGATGCGGTGCGCCGGTATATCGAAGCGCAGGGTCTCTATGGTTGGCGCCGGCGGAGGCACGCATGAAGGTCCTGCTCCTCGACGGCACCGGCTTGGCCTACCGCTCGTACTATGCGTTCGTGCGCAATCCGCTGCGTAACTCGCGCGGCGAAGAAACCAGCCTCACTTTCGCCTTCGTCAACACCGTGCTCAAGGTGCTCGACCGCCAGGCGCCGGCGCGCGCGGCGGTCGTCTTCGATGCACCCGGGAAAACCTTCCGCCACGATCTCGACGCCGAGTACAAAGCCGGGCGTCCGCCGATGCCCGAGGCGATGGCGGCGCAACTGCCGCGCTTGTACGACATCCTGGATGCCTTCCGTCTACGGCGCCTGCAGATTCCGGGCGTCGAGGCCGACGACGTTCTGGGCACGCTGGCGCGACGGTTCGAGCGCGCCGGTGCCCAAGTGTATTTGGTGACCGGGGACAAGGATTTTCAGCAATTGCTGTCGGATTCGATTCGCATGCTGCGCTGGCGCCGATGGGGCACCGACCTCGAGGAAATGGGTCCCACCGAGCTGCGCGCACAGATCGGTCTCGAGGCCGCACAGATGGTCGACTACTTTGCGTTGACCGGGGATGCGGTGGACAACGTTCCCGGGGTGCGCGGGATCGGGGAGAAAACGGCGCGTAAGCTATTACTCGACTATGGCTCGCTCGAGGCGATCTACGCCGGGATCGAGCGGCTTCTGCCATCGTCGCTGCGACAGAAGCTCGAGGCGGGCCGGGAATCGGCCGAGCACGCGCGCCAGCTGCTGCGCATCGTGACCGACGTGCCGCTCGACGTCCGTGACGACGAGCTCAAGTGGCAAACGCCCGACTGGCCTCGGCTGCACCCGCTCCTGCGCCAGCTCGAGTTCTGGCATCTGTTGCGGCAGATCCCGGCGCCGGCACAGCAGCCGAGTCCGGCGCACATCGAAGCCGTCGAATCACCAGCGCAATTGGCGGCGTTGACCGAGCGCCTGCAATCGGCAACGCAGGTGGGTTTGGTGGCGCAGACATTGCGTGACTCTGTGGGAAGCGAGCGCATCCATGCTCTCGGTCTCGCGCCATCCGGGGACAGCGCCTATGTTCTCCACTTCGGCAGCAGGGCGGCACAGCCACTCCTCGGCGGGCTCGGTCTCGAAACCCCGCGTGGCAAAGGCTGGGACGCGGCCGCGGTCCGCTCTGCGCTCGGCGACTGCCTGCTGCGCCCAGGTCTAAAGACCATCGGGCACGATCTCAAGCACCTGGCCACTCTGTTGAACGACGTCGGTCTCGTCCTCGGGGAGCCCTGGTTCGACACCATGGTAGCCGCTTACATTCTCGACCCGTCGCGTCCGGCGCCGGATCTCGACGCGATCCTCGCCCAGCAGCTCGAAGCTGCGTTGCCGCGGCCGGCGGCCGCGGCCGCCGCCGCCCGCGGGGGCGATGTCCGCCGCATGCCGCGCGCCGAGAGCCTGGCGTGGGTGGGCGGCCAGGCAGCGGCATTGCATCCGTTGGCCGCCAGGCTCGACGCGCTGTTGCGCGACGCGCACCTGCACGGATTGTTCGACGACGTCGAGATGCCGCTCGTGAGCGTGCTGTTCGACATGGAACAGGCCGGCGTCAAGGTGGACGTCGTGCAGCTGGGAAAGCTGTCGACTGAGCTCGAGGAGCGCAGCGCGATTCTCGCGGCGGCGATCTATGCTCTGGCTGGCCGCGCGTTCAATCTGCACTCGCCGCAGCAGCTGGGAGAAATCCTCTTCACCGAACTCGGACTCCCGCACGGAAGGCGTACGCAGAGGGGCTGGAGCACGGACGGGGACGTGCTCGAACGTCTGGCGGCCGATCACGAGTTGCCGCGACAGGTTCTCGAGTTTCGCCAACTCACAAAATTACGCTCGACCTACACCGAAGCGCTGCCACGTTTGGTGCACGCGCCGAGCGGACGGATCCACACCTGTTTCCACCAAGCGGTGGCGTCGACGGGGCGCTTGTCGTCATCGGATCCGAACCTGCAGAACATCCCGGTCAGAAGCGACATCGGGCGGCGCATCCGCGCTGCCTTCGTCGCCGAGGCACCCGAAGGCCGACTGCTGTCGGCGGATTATTCGCAAATCGAGCTGCGCATCATGGCGCACTTGTCGCAGGATCGCGCCTTGCTCCAGGCCTTCCGCAGCGGCGGCGATGTGCACACTCTGACCGCGGCGCGCATCGCAACCTGCGCGCCCGAGGCGGTGACGCCGGCGCAGCGCGCGGCGGCGAAAACAGTGAATTTCGGCGTCCTCTACGGCATGGGGGCGCGCGGGCTGGCGCAGCAGCTCGGGATCTCGATCGACGAGGCGCGACGTTTCATCGAGGAATACTTCGCCAGTTATCCCGGTGTCCGAGCCTACACTCAGGAAATGGTGCAGCAAGCTCGCAAGCAAGGATTCGTCACCACCTTGCTCGGGCGCAAGCTGCATCTGCCCGATCTTTCGAGCGCACATCCCGGGCAGCGTGCCTTCGCCGAGCGCGTCGCCGTCAACGCGCCGATCCAGGGCAGCGCCGCCGACTTGATCAAGATCGCGATGGTGCGGGTGCACCGAACCCTGCGCGCCGAGCGCCTGCGCGCCCGCATGATCCTGCAGGTGCACGACGAGCTGCTGTTCGAGCTTCCCGCGGCCGAAGTGGAGCGCGTCGCGGCGCTCGCGCGTCACGAAATGGAGCACGCGCTCCGACTCTCGGTGCCGCTCGCGGTCGAAATCGGCACGGGCCGCCATTGGGCCGAGGCACATTGATGCGACGTTATGCGGTCGTGGGTGGCATCGGCGCGGGAAAATCCACGGTGTGCGGCATGCTGGCGCGGCGCGGCGGGTGCGTGATCGACGTCGACCGCCTGGGCCACCAGGTGCTGCGCCAGGCCGGCGTACGCCGGCAATTGTCGGCGCGCTTCGGGGCTGGTATTTTGGCTGCCGATGGCAGCGTCGATCGACGCAAGCTCGGCAGGCGCGTGTTCGCCAACCCGGAGCGCTTGGCAGCGCTGAACGCCATTGTCCACCCCGAGATCGGCCGCTTGTTGCGGCGTCGGGTGCGCTCGCTCGCGGCACGCAGGGTAAAGGCCGTGTTCATCGACGCGGCCTTGTTCCTCGACGTGGATCTGGGCCTCGCGGTGGATGCGGTGATCGCGGTCACGGCGCCGCGCGCGCTGCGCCGGCGGCGTCTGATGCAACGCGATGGCCTGAGTGCCGCCGCCTGCGAGGCCCGGCTCGGCAGCCAACCCCGGATCGGGGTGTGGACGCGCAGAAGCGACTTTCGCCTCGATACGCGCGGCTCGCTTTTGGAGCTGCCTCGGAGGGTGGAGGATCTCCGGCGGCGTCTGGAACGACACCACCGGCAACGTGGAGGTTGAAGGGCATGGAAAGAACGCTCACGAGCAGCGAGATACGTGAACGGCTGGGCCACCTCAAGGAGTTTCTTTGATCTCCCGCATCGAAACACTGCGCTCGCGGCTCTCGAGCAGCGCATGGCGGAGGTGGATTTCTGGGACGATCCTGTGGGCGCCCGGGGTGTGCTCGCCGAGGCCAAACTGCATCGAGGCTGGTTGGAGCCGGTGCAGCGGCTCTTGACGCGTCTGGGCGAGCTCCAGGAGCTCGAGACCTTGGCGCGCGGCGAGGGCGACGAGGCGACGCTCAACGACGTGCAGCAGGAGCTCGTGAAGTCGGCCAAGGAACTCGACGGGCTCGAGTTCCGCCTCATGCTGGGTGGCGAGGACGACGCCAAGCATGCCTTCCTGTCCATCCACCCCGGTGCCGGCGGTCTCGAGTCGCAGGACTGGGCCGAGATGCTGCTGCGCATGTACACGCGTTTCTGCGAGCGTCACGGCTGGGAATGCGAGATCGTCGACTTGCAAGCAGGCGAGGGCGCCGGGATCAAGGATGCCACCGTGGAGGTCCGCGGCGACTACGCCTACGGTCATCTCAAGGCCGAGAACGGCGTCCACCGGCTCGTGCGCATTTCGCCCTTCGATGCCAACCAGCGCCGCCACACGTCCTTCGCCTCGGTGTACGTCTACCCCGAGGTGGAAGAGGACGTGGAGGTCGAGATCAAGGACGGCGATCTGCGCATCGATACCTTCCGTGCCAGCGGTGCCGGCGGACAGCACGTGAACAAGACCAGCTCGGCGGTGCGCATCACGCACCTGCCGACGCGCATCGCCGTCAGCTGCCAGAGCGAGCGCTCGCAACACCGCAACCGCGAGACGGCGATGAAGGTCCTGCGCGCGCGCCTGTACGCCCACGTCCAGGCCATCGAGGCCGAGAAGCGCGCCGAGCGCGAGCCCGTCAAGAAACAGATCGACTTCGGCAGTCAGATTCGCTCTTACGTCTTCCAACCGTATACGCTGGTCAAGGATCACCGCACGTCGATCGACACCAGCAACGTGCAGGCGGTGATGGACGGTGATCTGGACGCTTTCGTCGAGGGCTATCTCAAGACGGCGAGCGAGGCGCGCAAGAACTTGCGTCCCTCGTGAGTGAAAGGGCGGCGATGGGGGAGCATCTGCAACCAGAACGCTTGGCCAAGCTCGAGGCCTGGAGGCGTGCCGGACACGATCCGTATCCGTACGCTTTCGCGCGCACGCATCGAAGCGACGCCGTGCGTGCCGAGGAACCGCAGCTCGGCGGATGCGAGATCGCCATCGCCGGGCGCATCCTCACCCAGCGCACCCACGGCAAGACCGCCTTCGCGCACCTGCAGGATGGCGGCGGACGCTTGCAGGTGTACGCACGTCTCGACGACCTCGGCGCCACCCGCTTCGACGTCTGGGGATTGCTCGAAGTCGGGGACATCCTCGGCGTGCGTGGCGAGGTGTTTCGCACCCGCACCGACGAGCTCACCGTGCGCGTGCGTGATTTTCAGCTCTTGAGCAAGTCGCTGCGACCGTTGCCGGACAAGTGGCACGGGCTGGCGGACAAGGAGGTGCGCTATCGCCAGCGCTACGTCGATCTCATCGTCAACGCCGAGGTACGCGCGGTGTTCGCCAAGCGCTCGCGGCTGTTGTCGAGCGTGCGAAATCTGCTGAGCGCGCGCGGCTGGATCGAGGTCGAAACCCCGGTCTTGCAGCCGTTGTACGGCGGCGCCAGCGCCCGCCCCTTCGCCACGCACCACAACGCCCTGGATACGCAGTTGTATCTGCGCATCGCCCCGGAGTTGTATCTCAAACGCCTGCTGGTGGGGGGGTTCGAGGGTGTGTTCGAAATTGCGCGCAACTTTCGCAACGAGGGCATGGATCGCACCCACAACCCCGAGTTCACCATGCTCGAGCTCTACGTCGCCTTCTGGGATTACCAAGACATGCTGCGGTTGACCGAGGAAATGCTGGTGCGCGCGGCCGACGAGGTCGGCGGCGGCATGCAGCTCGTCTTTGGCGATCGGGCCATCGATTTCACCCCGCCGTTCGCGCAGGTCGCGTTCTTCGACGCCCTGGAGCGTGCGGCAGGGAGCGACCTCTGCCAGGCGGACGCTCCGATGCTGCAGCGAGTGGCGGCGCAGCACGGCATCGCAACGCGCCCTGGCGCCGGGCGCGGCGAGTTGCTGGAGGCGTTGTTCTCGACCTTGGTGGAGCCCAATCTCGTCCAACCCACCTTCGTTCTCGATCATCCGCAGGAGATCTCGCCGTTGGCGAAACGTCACCGCAGCGAGGCCGGTGTCGTCGAACGCTTCGAGCTCTTCGCGGCCGGAATGGAGCTCGCAAACGCCTTTTCGGAGCTCAACGACCCGCTCGAGCAACGCCAGCGATTCGAGGCGCAGTTGCAACTCCGCGCCGGCGGCGCGCTGGAGTCACATCCTCTGGACGAAGACTATTTGCGCGCGCTCGAGTACGGCATGCCCCCTGCGAGCGGTCTCGGGGTCGGTCTGGATCGTGTGGCCATGCTGCTGACCGACAGTGCCTCCATTCGCGACGTACTCCTGTTTCCGGCCATGCGCGCCGAGGCTCCCGAGCCCGGTGTGTCCGCTGCCGGCGGCGTCGAGGAAGGCTAGCGTGCATTACTCCTGGAGGGTCGGCCTGCGCTACCTGCGGCCACGCCGCGGTCACTTCCTGCTGTCGGTGCTGACCGTCATCGCCAGCACCGGCGTCATTTTCGCGGTGGCGGCGCCGCAGATCACCTTGTCGGTGATGAACGGTTTCGAAACCGAAGTGCGTTCGCGCGTGGTGAACAACAACTATCACGTCATCGTGTTGTCGCGCGACGCGTTCACCGATCACGTCGCGGTCATGGAGCGCCTGGCGCGCATGCCGGACATCGTGGCGCAGTCGCCGTTCGTGCGCCGCGAAGCGGTGCTGAGCGGGGGGAGCGGCGTCGTCCAGCGTTTCCATGGTTGCATCGTTCTCGGCGTCGACCCGGCGCGCGAAGCCGAAACGACGCGCGTGGTGGGGGCGATTAAACCGGAGTTCGTGGGTTTCGGCAGTACCGTTTTCGACGCCGTCGATGGCCTGCACTACCCGGGCGTCGTGCTCGGGTACGAGCTCGGAAGTACGATGCAAGTTGGGCTCGGGGACGTCGTCACCCTCGCTGCCGCCAAGGACCCCGGCAACGATGGGGATGGGACCATCCGCCAGCTCGAGTTCACACCGCGCAGTTTTCGCGTCGTCGGTTTCTTGAACTCCGGCTTCTACGAGTTCGACTCGCAGCTGGCGTACATCGATCTCGCCGAGGCGCAGGATTTCTTCGGCTTCGAGGGTCGTGTGTACGGCATCGGCCTGCACGTGCGCGATTCCCGCGCCGCCGACGAAATCGCTGCCGCCATCGATGCCGAGCTCGGAATTCGCTACTACACCAACAACTGGATCCACATGTTTCAGAACGTCTTCACCTGGATGGAGACCGAGCGCAAGCTCATGTTCCTGTTGTTCATTCTCATCATCTCCATCGCCGTCGTCACCGTGGTGGGGATGCTGACCATGATCGTGATGGAAAAACGCAAGGCGATCGGCATCTTGAAGAGCATGGGGGCGACGCGCGCCGGCATCATGGGGATTTTCGTCATCCACGGCACCATCATCGGGTCGTTCGGCGCCATACTCGGCAGCGGTCTCGGCTGGCTCGGCTGCCAGTTGGTGGACCGGATCGGCATCGCGCTCCCGGGCGATGTCTACATCATCGACAGCTTGCCGGTCGCCATGCGTGTCGATGACTTCCTCCTCGTGGCGCTGGCCGCGGTGTTCCTGTGCTTCTTGGCCACCCTCTACCCGAGCTGGGAGGCGGCGCGACTCGACCCCATCGAGGCCATCCGCTACGAGTGAGATCTTGGAGGCGCCCCGCTTGCCAGGGGATCGCCACCGCTCCTAAATTCGGATCGATGAATGGAGGCGAACCGCGGTGGCGGCAATCCTGCGAGCGACGGCTCTGTGCAAATCCTTCGGCCGCGCACCGGCGCGCGTCGACGTGCTGACCGGCGTCGATCTCGAGGTGCAGCGCGGTGAGCTGGTGGCGGTGGCAGGCAGCTCCGGCAGCGGCAAGAGCACCTTGCTGCACATCCTCGGCGGTCTCATGCATCCCGACGCCGGGCGCGCCGAGCTGGCCGGGGAGGACATCTATGCTCTCGGCGAGCGAGCGCGCGCGCGGCTGCGCAGCCGCCGCGTCGGCTTCGTCTTTCAGATGCACCACCTGCTGCCGGAGTGGAGCGCGGTGGAGAACGTGATGCTGCCGGCGCTCATCGCCGGCCGGCGCGAGACCGCGGCGCGTGCACGCGCCATGGAGCTGCTCGACAGCTTGGGCGTCGCCGGTCGCGCCAGCCACAAGCCCGGGGAGCTTTCGGGCGGCGAACAACAACGCGTGGCGGTGGCGCGCGCGCTCGTGAACGAACCCGATGTCGTTTTGGCCGACGAACCCTCGGGCAACCTCGACCGCGACGCGAGTGAAGCGCTGCATCAGGTCCTGGAGCGGTTGTCGCGCGAGCGCCAGCAAGCATTCTTGGTGGCGACGCACAGCCCGAGCTTGGCGCGGCGCGCCCAACGCACGTTGGTGCTCGCTGCCGGGAGTCTGCGGCCATTGCAAACGCTGGAGACGGTGCTGTGAGCGACTTTCCAGCTTGTGAGTTGTGCGAAAAGAACCCGGCGTCGCTGCACTACACCGAGATTGCCGACAACCGGGCGGCGAAGCTGTTCATCTGTCGCGCCTGTGCCGAATCGCGCGGTCTCCTCGACGAAACTCCCAACGTCGACGCGCTGCTGTCGTCGCTTGCCACCCCGACCGTGTCACCGGTCCCCCCGGCGTTGCGCTGCAGTCGCTGCAGTCTCAACTTCGCGCGCTTCCAGGAACGCGGCCGGCTCGGGTGTCCGAGCTGTTATGCCGCGTTCGGTGAGGCGTTGCTGCGCCTGCTGCAAGGAATCCAACACGGCACGCGCCACACCGGCCGCAAGCCCGGGGCCTCGGGCCCTGGCGAAGAGAATCGAGTCCATCTGGCGCAGCTGCGCCGCGAACTGGATCTGGCCGTGCGCACCGAGGCGTACGAACGCGCCGCAGCGCTACGCGATGCACTCCGCGCCGCCGAAAGTGGTGCGACGGCACCGGCTGCGGCGCCCGCCACGACGCCGAGCACCAGTGCCCGCAGCATCGCCGACCTGGTGCAACGCCCGAGCGTGTGGTTGCGCGGCGACGGACCGGAAAGCGACGTCGTGCTGTCGACGCGCATCCGCTTGGCGCGCAATCTGGCCGACCGAGTGTTCCCGGAAGAAGCCGGTGACACGGCGCGCGCCGCGACTCTGCACGAAGTCCTGACGCGCACGGCCAGTCTCCCGCACGCGAGCGGCATGTTGCAGTTCGAGCTCGCGGCTTTGAGTGCGCTCGAACGCCGGATCTTGGGGGAAAGGCAACTCTTGAGCCAGGATCTGGTCGAGGCCCCGCTCGAACGTGGCGTGGTGTTCGCCGGCGACGAAAGCGTCGCGATCATGATCAACGAGGAGGACGCATTACGCCTCCAGTCGCTGGCGAGCGGTCTGGACATCCGACGCGCCTATGCCGCCGTGGCCGCCCTCGAGACCGGCGTCAGCGAACGGCTGGACTTGGCGTTCGACGACGGGCTTGGTTATCTGACCGCGTCTCCGAGCTACACCGGCACTGGAATGCGTGCCGCCGTGCTCCTGCATTTGCCCGGACTGGTGTTGGAGAGCCGCATGGACGCGGAGCTCTCCACCCTGCATCGCCGTGGTGTGACCGTGCGCGGCTCGCACGGAGAAGGCTCGGCAGCGCTCGGAAACCTGTTCCAGATCTCCAACACCGTGACGCTCGGTCTCGGCGAGGAAGAGATCCTGGAGCGTCTCGAAACTGTTGCCCACGATCTCATCGTCAAGGAGAAGCAGGCGCGCGAGGCACTGCTGTCGAGGGCACGGAGCTTGCTCGAGGACCGAGTTTGGCGTTCCTTCGGGATCTTGCGCCATGCACGTCGACTGAGCGCACAGGAGACCCTGCAGCATGCCTCCATGTTGCGCTTGGGGCGAGCCACCGGAATCCTCGACTTGCCGCTGGCGTTGGTGATCGATCTCCTGTGCTTGGGACAGGAGGCGCACACGGAACTGCGCGCCGGAAGCGACGGCGACGCGCTGCAGGGCAGCCTGTGGCGCGCCGCGACGATCCGAGCCAAACTCGCGGGCTCGCAGAACTGAGACCGCGAGTGGTATAGTGACGCGGGCGCGTGGAGGTCGCGGGCGATGAACGATCGATTCACCGAAAGAGTCAAGAAGGTCCTCTTCCTGGCCCGAGACGAAGCGGGCCGGTTGCAGCATGACTACATCGGCACCGAGCACTTCCTGCTCGGCATCGTGCGCGAGGGGGAAGGCATCGCCGCCAAGGTGCTGCAGAACCTCGGTCTCTCGTTCGAACAAATCCAGCAAGCGATCGAGAAGATGGTGGCGCCGAGCGGCGGCACGCTCACCATCGGCGAGATTCCGTTCACGCCGCGCGCCAAGCGCGTGCTCGAACTCTCCGTCGAGGAAGCGCGTCTTCTCGGCCACAACTACATCGGCACCGAACACCTGCTGCTCGGGCTCATTCGCGAAGGCGAGGGCGTCGCCGCCCGAGTTTTGATCGAGCTCGGCGCCGACCGCAAACGCGTGCGCGAGGAGACTCTGAAATTGCTTGGCGGCATCGGTCCCTCGCAACGGTCGAGCTCGAAGAAGGAAAAACGCGAAACTCCGGCGCTCGATCAGTTTGGTCGCGATCTCACCGCGCTCGCCGGCGACAGCAAACTCGACCCGGTGATCGGACGCGAGAAGGAGATCGAGCGCGTCATTCAAGTGCTGTCCAGACGCAAGAAGAACAACCCTGCGCTCATCGGTGAACCGGGGGTCGGGAAAACCGCCATCGTCGAAGGCCTGGCGCAGCGCATCATCAGCGGCCAGGTCCCGGAAGTGCTCAAGGATCGCAAGCTGGTGACGCTGGATCTGGCATCCGTGGTCGCCGGAACGAAATACCGCGGCCAGTTCGAGGAACGTCTCAAGGCGGTCATGAACGAGATCCGTGAATCCGAGGACGTCATCATCTTCATCGACGAGTTGCACACCATCGTCGGTGCCGGCGGCGCCGAGGGCGCCATCGACGCCTCGAACATGCTCAAGCCGGCGCTGGCCCGCGGCGAGCTGCAGTGCATCGGGGCGACGACACTCGACGAATACCGCAAGTACATCGAGAAGGACGGCGCGCTCGAACGGCGTTTCCAACCGATCTTCGTCAATCCGCCGACGGAGGACGAAACGATCAAGATCATCTTCGGCTTGCGCGACAAATACGAGGCGCACCACCGCGCCAAGATCACCGATGCGGCGGTGGTGGCGGCGGTCAAGCTGTCGCAGCGTTACATCAACGACCGCTTCCTGCCGGACAAGGCCATCGACGTCATCGACGAGGCCGGGTCGCGGGCGCGCCTGTCGATCAGCAGCGTCCCGAGCGGCGTGCGCGAGTTGCAACAGCACATCGAACAGGTGTCGAAGGAGAAGGAATCCTGCATCCAAGCGCAGGAGTTCGAGAAGGCCGCCGGCCATCGCGATCGCGAGAAGGAGTTGCGCGAGAAGCTGCGTCAGATCCAGGAGGAGGCGCAGGAGAAACGCAAGGAGCAGGAGGCCGTCGTCGACGAGCGTGACATCGCCATCGTCGTCGGCGAGATGACGGGCATTCCGATCGCCAGCGTCGTCGAGGGCGAGAGCGAAAAGTTGCTGCGCATGGAAGAACAGCTGCAGCAGCGCATCATCGGCCAAGACGACGCCGTGCACGCCGTGTCGCGCGCCGTGCGCCGCAATCGCGCCGGACTGCGCAATCCGCGCCGCCCCATCGGCTCCTTCATCTTCCTCGGCCCCACCGGCGTCGGCAAGACCGAGATGGCGAAGGTGCTGGCGCGCTTCCTCTTCGACGACGAAGAGGCCCTGATCCGGGTCGACATGTCGGAGTACATGGAGAAGTTCGCCGTCAGCCGTCTCATCGGTGCGCCTCCCGGCTACGTCGGCTACGACGAGGGCGGCCAGCTGACCGAGAAGGTACGGCGCAAACCGTATTCGGTGATCCTCTTGGACGAGATCGAGAAAGCGCACCCGGACGTCTACAACATTCTGCTGCAAGTCATCGAGGACGGCCAGCTCACCGACAGTTTCGGCCGGCGGGTCGATTTCAAGAACACGGTGTTGATCATGACCTCGAACGTCGGCGCGCGGCAGCTGAAGACCAGTATCGGTCTCGGCTTCAGCAAGGACGAGGGCGAGAACTTCACCGACATGAGCGGCAAGGTCAAGGAGGAGATGCGCAAGATCTTCAACCCGGAGTTCTTGAATCGCATCGACGAGACCCTCATCTTTAAACCGCTCACGCGTGCCGAGATGCATCAGATCCTGGAAATCATGACCGCCGATCTCGAGAAACGTTTGACCGATCTGGACATCCACTTCGCGTTCACCGCGACGGCGCAGGAATTCCTCATCTCGCAGGGCTTCGACGCCAATCTCGGCGCGCGGCCGCTGCGCCGCGCGATCCAGACGTATCTCGAGGATCCGTTGTCGGAGCGGATGCTGCGCGGCGAACTGTCCCGCGGCGGCAAGGTGCGGATCGACGCCGGGGACAAGAAGCTGCTGTTCGAAGTCGAAGGCTCTGGCGTCGCCCCCTGAGCCGGGCGCCGCCCATGGAACTCCAAGGCCCGTGGCCTCCTTCAACAGGGGGCCTGGGCCTTTTTTGCTGCTGTCCTTCCCGGGCGTGTCTCGTTACTTTGGGTCGGGGCGCCGAGGAGGCCAAGAGGATGCGTCGATGAGCGCGTGCAAACTTGCCTGGATCCGGCAGTCGTGCTCCCGAGCTGCGATCGCGGTGTTGCTGGCGCTCTCCTGGAGCGCGAGCGCATGGCCGCAATCGACGCCGCCGGCGCGCGTGGTGGTGGCGCGCGTCGAGGTCGAGGGCAACGTCAAGGTGCCGCGCGAGACCATCCTGCAGTGGTTCGCCGTGCGCTCCGGGGACGAGTTCGACCCGCGACGTCTGGCGCGCGCTGTCGACGAGTTGACGCGCAAGGGCCGTTTCTCCGACGTCCGCGTGGAGGGTGATGCGCAGGACGGAAGCGTCGTCCTGTACGTCGTTGTCGAGGAGTTCCCGCGCCTCGAACAAGTGCGTTTCGAGGGGCTGGATGCGGTCGACGAGGCCGATCTGCGCGCGGCGATCAAGACCATCGGCGGCGGATTCCTCACCCCGTGGCAACGGCAGCGTGATCGCGACGCCATCGTGCAAATCTACCGCGACAAGGGCTACCACAGCGCCAGCGTCATGGACTCGCTGCAGGCGCAGCCGAGCGGGGACTGGAACTTGATCTGGCGCATCGCCGAAGGCCAGAAGGCCTCCATCCAGCAGATCGACTTCGTCGGCAACACGCACGTCCCGACGCCGCAATTGCGCAAGCAGATGAAAACCAGCACCGACGGCATGTGGAGCGGCGGGGACCTCAAACCCGCGACCCTCCAGGAAGACTTCGACAAGATCGCGCTCTACTACCGCGCGCTCGGCTACTTGGATGCTCGCGTTCTCGATCACACGACCGAACTCGGCGCCAACGGCAGTGACCTGACCTTGCGCATCACGGTCGAAGAGGGCAAACAGTATCGGGTCGGGAAGGTGGAGTGGACGGGCAACACCGTGTTCAGCGACGGGGAAATCGGCCGGGTGGTGCGATTGTTCCCCGGCGCGCCTTTCGACGACACGGCGTTCGACGCCACGACCCAAGGCCTGAGCGAGCTGTACCAGGATCGCGGCTATTTCTACTTCACGGCGGCGCCGCGCCGCGACATTCGCGACGATGTCGTCAACGTCACCTATGAGATCGTCGAAGGGCAACAGGCGCGCCTGGCGCACGTACGCGTGCTCGGCAACACCAAGACCCAGGACAAAGTCATCCTGCGCGAGTTCTCGCTGCTGCCGGGGGAGACCTTCGATCGTTCGCGCTTGCAGCGCTCGATGCGTGATATTTTCCAGCTCGGTTTCTTCGAGGACGTCAACATCCCCAACGAGGGTGTCCGGCCGCGCGACGATGGCGGTGTCGATCTCGAGATCAAGGTGGTCGAAAAACAAACCGGGCAGCTCGGGGCTGGCGCGGGCTACAGCGCCGTCAACGCCCTCACCGGCTTCTTCGAGATGGCCGAAACCAACCTGTTCGGCACCGGCAAGCGCGTCTCGTTTCGTTGGGAATTCAGCAAGGTGCGCAATGACATCAATTTCAGCTACACGCAGCCGTGGCTGTTCGAGAGCCCGATGACGCTCACGGTCGATTTGTTCAACAGCGCCGGGCGCTCGCGCACCAACAGCTTCTATCGCGCCCAGCGCACCGGTGGCGCGTTGCGCATCGGCCGGCGCCTTGCCGTCCTCGACTACACCACCATCTCCTGGCGCTACCGGGCGGAGAACGTGCGCTTCACCGACATCGATCCCGAGGTCGATCTGCGCACGCGCGTGTCGTTGCAAGACGGCCGACGGCGCAGCATGGGGCTCACGCTGCGGCGCAATTCGACGGATCAGCCCTCCTTCCCGACGCGCGGCTCGGAAGCCGAGTGGAACGGCGATCTCTTCGGCACCTTCCTCGGCGGCGACGTGAGCTTCGCGCACAACGAAATGGATCTGGCCTGGTATCAGCGCTTGGGGGTGTCGAAGTTCACTCTGGCGCTGCGCAGCCGGATCGGCGTGCTGACCGGTCTCGAACAGCGTCCCGTGCCCAACGACGAGCTGTTTCGCCCGGGCGGCGTCTTCATTTATCCGGTGCGCGGATACGACGAGTTCGAGATCGTACCGGAAGGCAACGACCCGTATATCGGCGGCCAGGTGCTGGCGCTCCTGTCGAGCGAGCTGCGCTATCCCTTCAGCCCGAAGGTACACGGGGCGTTGTTCTTCGACGCCGGCAATACGTGGAACACGATGGCAGAAGCGGATCTCTCGAACATGCGCAAGGGATTGGGCGCCGGCATTCGGGTCGAAGTGCCGATGATCGGACTGCTCGGGCTCGATTACGCCTACGGGTTCGACCGAGTAGACGCGCTGGGACGCAAGCGGCCCAGCTGGAATTTCCATTTCCGCTTCGGCAATTTCTTCTGAGCCCTGTGGCTTTTGGGGCCCAGATGGCGCCGTGCGTCGCGTTCACGCCGCGCGTGGGCGAGGACCCAGGTGCGAGCAACCCATGAGGAGGTGGGGATTTGCAGCGGTTGAAACGATTCTTGCCAACCCCGGTGATTTCTGCAACTATTCTGGCCCTGGTTGCGGCGGCCATGGCCCGCCCGCTCGCGGCCCAGGAGATCAAGCTGGGGTACGTCGATGCCGAGAAGGTGCTCCAGGCCTTCAGCGGCTACAAGGACGCCGAAGCGCAGTTCGCGAAACAACGGGAAGCGTGGAACCTCGAAGTGGACACGCGTTCTCGCGAGCTCAAGGCCATGGAGGAAGACTTCAAGGCGCAAGAGCTCATGTTGAGCGACACCAAGAAGCGCGAGAAAATGAGCGAGCTCGAGAAGCGCGGACGCGACCTCGAACAGTACTACCAGCAGATCTTCGGGCCGAGCGGCGAGGCTGCACGCAAGCGGGAAGAGTTGCTGCGCCCTATCCTCGATCGGGTGAATCAAATCATCCAAGAGGTTGGGGAACAGGACAAATACACGATGATCTTCGACAGCAGCAGCCTGGGGATCGCCTACGCATCCCCCGGCATCGACCTGACCGACAAGATCATCGAGCGCCTCAGCGCCGCCAAATAGGCGTTCGGGGCCGAACGCGGGCCACCCGCCATCCGAAGGTCGAACCCATGAGCTCGGACAAATCGTTCGCGCCGACGCGCCCCGCGCGCGCGTCCGCGATGCGCTTGCGCCTTTCTGAAGTCGCGACCCTCGTGCGCGGCCAGCTTGTCGGCGACGCCGACCCTTGGATCACCGGCCTCGCCGGCATTCAGGATGCGGGCGAGGGGGATCTCACGTTTCTGGCGCAGCGGCGTTACCGTGCCGCGCTCGCCCAAAGCCGCGCCGCTGCTGTGATCGTCGATCGACGCCAGCTCGTCGACCGTCCGGCGGTGCGCGTCGAGAATCCCGCCTTCGCCTTCAGTCAAGTGCTGCGCCGCTTCAGCGAAGCGACGCGGCACGCGTTTCCGCGCGGCGTGCATCCCTCGGCCGTCGTCGACGCGAGTGCACGCTTGGGTGCGGATGTCGCCATCGGTCCTTTTGTCGTCGTCGAAAGCGGTGTCGAGATCGGCGATCGCAGCACGGTGCTCGCGGGCAGCGTGATCGGCAGGGATTCGCGCCTTGGCGACGACTGTCTCCTGTATCCGAACGTCACGGTGTATGAAGCGACGACGATCGGAGCGCGCGTCATTGTTCATGCCGGAGCCGTGATCGGCAGCGATGGCTTCGGCTACGTGCGCGAGAACGAGGGCCTCGCCAAGGTGCCGCACCTGGGTTGCGTCGTCATCGAAGACGACGTGGAGATCGGTGCCAACGCGTGTATCGACCGCGCCACGACCGGGGTGACGCGCATCGGCCGCGGCACCAAGATCGACAACCTGGTGCAGGTGGCACACAACGTCCGCATTGGCACGGCCAGCGTGCTGTGCGCGCAAGCGGGCGTCTCGGGCAGCACCGACATCGGCAGCGGCGTCAAGATCGGAGGCCAGGCGGGGATCATTGGTCATGCGCAGATCGGCGATGGTGCCGTCATCGGCGCGCAGAGCGGCGTCATCGGCTCGGTCGCACCCGGAGCCACGCTCTCCGGCTATCCGGCGCGCCCGCACGTCCAGGAGCTGCGCCAGCGCGTCTTGCTCGCACGGCTGCCGGAGCTGCTGGAGACCCTGCGGGATCTCCGTGCGCGACTTGCGCGCTTGGAGAAGGACACCGCCGAGGAGCCTGGCGCATGAGTGCATGCCAGACCACCATCGGCGCGGAGTGCGAGGTCAGCGGCGTGGGCTTGCACACCGGCCATCGCACGCGCATGTGCTTCAAGCCTGCCGCCAGTGGCACCGGCATCGTTTTCCGGCGCATGGATCTCGACCCGCCCGTGGACATCCCGGCTAGAATCGACTTCGCCCCGCGTGACATCGCCGTCCCACGCAACACCACCTTGGAACGCGACGGTGCCCGAATCCACACCGTGGAGCACGTGCTGGCGACGATGGCGGGTCTCGGGATCGACAACGTGCTCATCGAGATCAATGGCGACGAACCGGGGGAGCCGCACGACGGCAGCTGTGCCCCCTACGTCGAAGTGCTGCTGCGGGCCGGCGTGGTGCAGCAGACGGCGCCGCGGCGCCCGCTGGAGCTGCGTGAGGCGGTGACGTTGCGCGAGGGGGAGGTGGAAGTCACGGCGGTGCCCGACGCCGCCCTGCGCATCAGCTTCACCATTCACTACGAGAACGCGCTCATCGCCACCCAACACGCGAGCTTCACCATCGATCCCAAGACCTTCGCGCAAGAAATTGCCCCGGCACGCACGTTCGCCCTCATGAGCGACGTCGTCGAGTTGCGCGAGCGCGGCTTCATCCGCGGCGGCACCCTCGAGAACGCGGTGGTCGTCGATGGCGATCACATTCTCAACGACGTGCCGCTGCGTTTTCCCGACGAGTTCGTCCGCCACAAGATCCTCGACCTCCTCGGCGATCTGGCGCTGCTCGGACGCCCGTTGCAAGGCCACGTCATTGCCGTGCGCTCCGGTCACCGCACCAACGCCGAGTTCGTGCGGCGCCTCCTGGCGTCGATGCAGCCGCGAACCCGGCCCGCGCCTCTGCACAAGGGTGTCCTGGACGTGCGCGACATTCTCGAGATCATGCCGCACCGCTACCCGATCATGCTGGTGGACCGCATCCTCGAATTGGAAGATCGCAAGCGCGTCGTCGGCATCAAGAACGTCACCTACAACGAGCCGTTTTTCCAGGGGCATTTCCCCGGCCTGCCGGTCATGCCGGCGGTGCTGATCATCGAAGCCATGGCGCAGTGCGGCGGCGTCTTGCTGATGAATTCGGTGGACGATCCGAAGAAATATCTCATGTATTTCGCCGGCATCGACAAGGCGCGCTTCCGCAAGCCGGTGCACCCGGGTGATCAGCTGCGTTTCGAGCTGCAACTGGTGCGCTTCGGCGGCACCGCATGCAAGATGGAAGGGCGTGCCTTCGTCGGTGACGATCTCGTCGCCGAGGCGACGCTGTTGTCGACGATCGCCGAGAGGCCATGATGCTGGACATCCACCCCACCGCCGTCGTGCACGCGAAGGCCGAGCTCGCCGCCGACGTCGTCGTCGGGCCGTACTCCGTCATTGGGCCCGAGGTGCGGATCGGCCGCGGCACCTGGATCGGGGCGCACGCGGTTGTGGAAGGCCGGACCACGATCGGCCAGGCCAATCGCATCTTCCATGGCGCCGTCATTGGTGCGGTGCCACAGGATCTCAAGTACCGTGGTGAGATCACCTTCGTCAAGATCGGCGACGGCAACACCATTCGCGAATACGCCACCATCCACTTGGCCTGCATCGACGGGGAAACGACATTCGTCGGCGACCGGTCGCTGCTCATGGCGTACAGCCACGTGGCGCACAATTGCCGCATCGGGAATGGCGTCATCCTCGCCAATTCCGTCAACCTCGCCGGTCACGTCGAAGTGCACGATCACGCCATCGTTGGCGGCCTGACTCCCGTGCACCAGTTCGTGCGCATCGGCACCCATTCGATGATCGGTGGCGGCTACCGCGTGCCGAAGGATGTGCCGCCCTTCGCCCGCGCCGGCGGTTATCCGTTGCGCGTGGTCGGGCTCAACTCCGTCGGCCTCGAACGCCACGGTTTCGACGAGGATCGCCGGGCGTTGCTCAAGCGCGCCTTCCGTCTCCTCTTCCGCTCCGATCTCAACGTCACCCAAGCCGTGCAACGCCTGCAATCCGAGTTCGGCGCTGACGACGACATCCGCACTTTGGTGGACTTCATCACCACGTCAGCGCGCGGCATCACGACCTGACGGTCGCGGGCGCGGGAGGTTCGAGCGTGCGCGTCGGCGTGCTGGGCACCGGGCATCTCGGTCGCGAGCATGCGCGCGTCTACACGCAGTTGCCCGAGGCCGCGCTCGCCGGCGTCTTCGATCCCGACCCGTCGGCAGCCGCCACGGCCGCGGCGCGCGCCGGCTGCCGCGTGTTCGCCGATCGCGACGCGTTGCTCGCGGCGGTCGACGCCGTGAGCGTTTGCGTGCCGACGCCGTTGCATGCGGAGGTCGCGAGCGCATGTTTGGACGCCGGCGTGCACGTGCTGGTGGAGAAACCCATTACCGACGATGTCGCCGCCGCGCGACGCTTGCGGGACTTGGCCAAACGCAGGCAGCGCGTGTTGCAAGTCGGACACGTGGAGCGCTTCAACCCGGCGATGTTGGCCGCGGCACAGCATCTGCAGGAGCCGCGTTTCGTCGAGTGCCATCGCCTGGCGCCCTTCGGGCGCCGGGGCGCCGAGGTCGCGGTGGTGTTGGATCTGATGATCCACGACTTGGATCTGCTGCTCACGGTCTTGGGCGGCGAGATCCAGTCCATCGCCGCCTCGGGCGTCGCGGTGCTGAGCAGCTCCACCGACATCGCCAACGCCAGATTGCATTTCCGCAACGGTTGCGTCGCCAACATCACGGCCAGCCGCATCTCGCAAGAGCGCATGCGCAAGATTCGCTTTTTCCAGCCGCACAGCTATGTGTCGGTCGACCTCTTGCGCGAGGAAGTCGCCATGTACCGGCGCAATCCGCGTTTCGATGCCGCCGAGTTCCACGCGGCACTCGCGCGCGGCGAGGACGTCGACATCCAGGCCGCCATCGAGCCGGTGCCGGTGGTCGTCGAGCGCGAGGAACCGCTGCGCGCCGAGCTGCGCAGTTTCCTGCAGGCGGCGCAGAGGGGCACAAGCCCAGTCGTCGATGCCGACGCGGGCATTCGCGCCCTCGAAGTGGCGTGCGAGATCGAGCGCCTGCTGCACGAGGAGTCCTGATGCGCGTCCTCGTCGTGGCCGGTGAGGCCAGCGGTGACGCCCATGCCGCCAAGGTGGTGCGCATGCTCATCGGGCGCGGCGCCGAGGTCATCGCCGTCGGCGGCGCGGCGCTCGGCGCGGCCGGCGCAACGTTGATTGCGGACATCGACGCTCTCTCGGTGCTTGGATTCGTCGAGGTCGTGCGTCGCCTGCCGCGGTTCCTCGCGCTCGAGCGCCGGCTCGATATCCTGCTGCACTCCGGCCGCATCGATCTGTTCCTTCCCGTCGACTTCCCGGGGCTCAACCTGCGCCTCGCACGCAGGGCGCATCGCGCTCGGGTTCCGGTGCTCTACTACGTCGGTCCGCAGGTCTGGGCCTGGGGCGCGCGCCGTTTGCCACGCATGCGTCGGAGCATCGATCACGTGGCGCTGGTGCTGCCTTTCGAACAGCCGCTGTACGACGCGGCCGGAGTGGCGGCCACCTTCGTCGGTCACCCGCTGCTCGACGATCCGCCGCTCGCCGACACCGAACCCGATTGCGACCTGGGTTTCTTTCCCGGCAGCCGCCCGCAAGAGGTGGTGCGGCATTTGCCGGTGTTGCTCGAGGCAGTCGCCGTATTGCAAGCCCGACATCCCGCTCTCCGTCTGCTGGTGAGCGTGGCCCCGACCGCGCCCGCGGCGTGGATGCGCTCCACCTTGGCCGCGCACGGTTTCGATCCGGACCTGGTGTTGTGCGATGCACCGGCACGCGAGGTCATGCGGCGCGCACGTGCGCTCATGGTGGCTTCGGGAACCGCGACCTTGGAAGCGGCGCTTTCCCATCGCCCATTCGCGGTCTTGTACCGCCTGGGACGACTCAACTATGCGCTGGCGCGCCGGTTGGTGCATGTGCCCCATATCGCGCTCGCCAATCTCGTCGCCGGCGAGGCCGTGGTGCGCGAGTACGTGCAAGAAGCGGCGTCGGCCCCAGCTCTCGCGCGCGAGATGGAGCGCTTGCTCTTCGACCCCGACGAACGCCAGCGCATCCTGCAAGGCATCGTAGGCGTGCGTGGCCGTCTCGGCTCTCCGGGAGCGGCCGCGCGAGTGGCAGCATTGGCTTGGCAGCTCGGGGTGGCACGGCCCGAGGAGGCATTGGCGCCATGAAGCGACGCGCGCAAGCGCTCGCGGTGTTCTTGCGCACGTTGGGACACACCTGGAGGCTCGAGTGGATGGGCGGCGAGCATCTGGACGCCGCACGTCGAGCCAGTCCCAGCGGCAACATCATCTACGCGTTTTGGCACGAGGGCTTGGGCATCCTCGCTTTCACGCACCGCGGGCGTGGCGTGCATGCACTCGTCAGCCAGCATCGGGATGGCGAGATCATCGCGCGTATCCTCGACGCTTTCGGCCACGGTCTGGTGCGCGGCTCGTCGCGTCGTGGCGGTGTGGGGGCGCTCATCGGCTTGGCGCGCCAGCTGGAAAACGGCAGTGACGTCGCCATCGCCGTCGATGGTCCCATCGGCCCGCGCTATTCCGTGCGATCCGGAGCGCTGGCACTCGCGGCGCGGACGCATCGCCCCATCGTGCCCATCGTGGTGAGCGCCGATCGCTGGGCGGCGTTGCCGACTTGGGATCGCCTGCGCTTGCCATGGCCAGGAGCGCGTGTCCAGGTGCAACACGGTGCGCCCGTATGGGTGGAGGACGCGTCCGATCCGACGGCGCTGTTGCAGCAACAGCAGGATCTGCAAGAGCGCTTGCGCGCGTGCACGATTGTCGCCGAAGAGCGCCACGGACGCACCCCGGACTTTCGCGACGTGCAAGACACGCGACCCTGGATCGAACGCACGAGCGAACAGGCCGATCCAGCGTGGCTGTTGCGCCTGCCGGCCGCGATGTACGGCGCTGCGCGCGCCGGCGAACGTCGGTTGCGTCCGCGCCCGCGCGGGCGCGGGGCCAAGCCGTGGGTCGTCGGCATCGGCAACCTCGAAGCGGGCGGCACCGGCAAGACGCCGTGCGTCATCGCGCTCGCGACCGCGCTGCAAGAGCGCGGTGAACGCGTCGCCGTGTTGACACGCGGTCACCGCGGCGCGCTGGGTCGCCGTCATCCCATCCGCGTCACGCAGGCGGACGCCGAGGGTTTAGCCGACGAGACGCGCCTATTGGCCGCTGCGCTGGGTGCGCGTGTCGCGCTCGTCGTCAGCAAAGACAAGCGCCGCGGCCTCGAGTGGCTGCGCCGCCAGGAAAACTTTGACATCGTCCTCGTCGACGACGCCTTGCAGACCGCCGGTCTGGCGGTGGATCGTCATTTGGTCCTGCTCGACTGGCAGATGCCGTTCGGCAACGGCTGGTTGCTGCCGGCCGGACGCTTGCGCGAGCCGCCGTCGGCGCTGCTCCGTGCCGATGCGGTGCTGTTCACGCGCGCCGAGGCGGAGGTGCGACAGCATTCCGCATGGCAGCACCTGTGGCCCGAGCGGTGTTTCGTGGCGCGCGAGCGCGTGTGGATCTGCCGTCCGGATGGCACACGCGTCGAGCCGGAATCGTTGCGCCAGACGGGGCTGGCGCTCGTTTCCGGCGTCGGGCGCCCGCGCGCTTTCGAAGCGGCGGCGGCCGCCACGGCGGCCACGGCGGGATTCCTCATTCGCCGCAGCGTGCGCGTCGGCGATCACCACGACGTGGTCCCGGCACTCGGCAAGCTCTACGACCGGCTCGCCAGGCTCGACTGTCGTTATGTGCTCACCACGCGCAAGGACCTGTGTCGCTTGCCGGCGGATGCACACAAAGAGCCGCTGCTCGTTCTCGAACAGCGGCTCGAAGTGGATTCGTTGGGAGAGCTGCTGCGGGTTCTCCTGCCCGCGGCGACTCAGTCGTCGGCGAAGTCGGCGAAATTGACCGAGATCGACGCATAGACGTGGATCTCGTCCTCCGAACCGACGGCCATGCGGCCGACGAAATCGATGTCCGCGATGAGCAGGAGCTCTTCGCCGTTCACCAGCGCTTGCGCGAATGGGCCTTGCGTCTTCATGCCCGCGGGGGCGATGAGAACGCCGACTTCCACTGTCGAGTGAGCGGGGATGACCGCGGCGGTCGCGGCATCAAAGCTGTAGTCCGCCAGCGTCCAGCCCGCTCCCGAAGTCGCGCCACCGTCCGCCCGGCGCCAGGCCACCGAGTAGCCCGTGAGCTGGAAGGCGTTGACGAACGTTCCCGGATCGTTGACGACCGAGGAGGCCTCGGAACGATTGGTGAACTCGGCAACCACGAGCTCTTCGGGAATGCTGACGGCGCCGGTTTGGATGTCGACGACGATGAGATCGGCGATGACCGGACTGCCGCCATTGATCGAGCTGACTCGAACTTCGATGACCTCGTCATCGGTGTCGCATCCCACCAGGACGCAGAGCAGCCCGGCCAGGATCGCAGAACGCCACATGGTGTTCCCTCCAGAACGGCGAGCGCGCATCTGCAACCCGCACGTGAACCCAATCCCTTGGCGCAGCCGACCGAGCAACGGACATGCCAGGCGCCGGACGCGGTGTCATGATCGCTGGCAAGGTCTGACATTGCCAGCAAATGGTTCCAGGCACGTCCCGCGCGCCAAGGCGCAGCGTGCGCCGGTTGCGGAGCGGCGCATCCAACGTTAGCCTGCGTCTGGATGCGACATGAGGAGGTGTGGATTGCGCGCAGAAGATCGGAGTCCCACGACCTGTGACGTATTGGTCATCGGCTCTGGGGTCGGGGGACTGCTGACGGCGCTCAAAGCCGCGACTCTCGGGCGTGTCATCGTGGTCACCAAGCGCGCCGCCATGGAATCGACGACGCGCTATGCCCAGGGCGGGATCGCCTCGGTCATGGACGGCAGCGATTCCTATGCTGCGCACGTCCAGGACACGCTCGCGGCCGGAGCCGGCATCTGCAGACCCGATGTCGTCGACATGGTCGTACGCCAAGGACCGCGCGTCATTCGCGAGCTCATGGATCTCGGCACCCAGTTCAGCCGTGGACCCGGTGCGCGCGAACTCGAGCTCGGGCGCGAGGGCGGCCATTCGGCCAATCGTATCGTCCATTTCAAGGACACCACCGGCCGCGAGGTCGAACGCGCGTTGCACGACGCCGTGCGCGCCGAGCCCGCCATCACCCTCTACGAGAACACGGTGGCCGTGAACTTGTTGGGCGGCAAACGCACGCCGGATGCGGCGCCCGCAGCCAGTCGTGTCGGCGGTGCGTACGTGCTGCGGCCCGACGGCAGCATCGCAACGCTCTGCGCGCGCGCCACCGTGCTCGCCACCGGCGGCTGCGGCAAGGCCTATCTCTACACCTCGAATCCCGATCTCGCCACCGGCGACGGCGTCGCCATGGCCTATCGCGCCGGCGCGCGCATTGCCAACATGGAGTTCGTGCAGTTTCATCCGACTTGTCTTTTCGACGCGCGCGGCAGTCGTTTCCTGGTGAGCGAAGCGGTGCGCGGCGAAGGGGCCATCCTGCGCAACGCCGCGGGCGAAGAATTCATGCAACGCTTCGACCCACGCCGCGAGCTGGCGCCGCGCGATATCGTCGCGCGTGCCATCGACCAAGAGATGAAGCAGCGCGGCGACAAGTTCGTCTATCTCGATGTGCGCCATCTGGGCGGGGATTTCTTGCGCCGCCGGTTTCCGAGCATCTACGCTGCCTGCCTGGCACTGGGGCTGCGCATGGAACACGACTGGGTGCCGGTGGTGCCGGCGGCGCATTACATGTGCGGTGGCGTCCATGTCGATCTGCACGGCCGCAGCGATCTGCCCGGCCTGTACGCGGTGGGGGAGGCCAGCTGCACCGGGTTGCACGGCGCCAATCGCTTGGCGTCGAACTCGTTGCTCGAAGCACTCGTGTACGCGGATCGTGCGGTAGAGGACATGCAGTCACGCGGTCTGCCCGAGCTCCCGGCCGGCGTCCCGGAGTGGTCCGACGCCGGGACACGCGAGCATTACGAAACGGTGTTACTCGACCACGACTGGGACGCGGTGCGGCGCCTGCTCTGGGACTATGTCGGCATCGTGCGCAGCGAAGAACGCCTGGCGTTGGCGGCACAACGTCTCGCGGTCCTGCGTCAAGCCATCGAAGGCTACTACTGGCGCTACCGACTGACCGCCGATCTCATCGAGCTGCGCAATCTCGCATTGGTGGGCGAGCTGATCGTGCGTTGCGCGCGTTTCCGCCAGGAAAGCCGTGGTCTGCATTCCATGCTCGACTGGCCCGAGCCACGCGCGGCGTTTCATGGCGACACCGTGCTGTCGCTCTTCGAGACGCCCCATCTGCTGCCGGTCGATAGCGTCCCGGAGCCAGCGCCATGAGCGAGGCAAGCTCCCCCTGGTACGTTCGAGCGTTCGATGCCGTCTATCTCGAGGTCTACGCGCATCGGGACGCGGCCGAGGCCGAGCGCGTCACCGAGCGTTTGCTGGTGCCGTTGCAGTTGGCGGAGAAACGAGTTCTCGACCTGGCGTGCGGCGGTGGCCGCTACGGTGCAGCGCTGTCACGGCACGGCGCCCATGTCGTCGGTCTCGATCTGTCGGCGGCGCTGCTCGCGGCGGCGCGGCAGCACGCGGGCGCATTCGTGCGCGGGGACATGCAACAGCTGCCCTTCGCGGCGGCGCGCTTCGATTTGGTGCTGTGCATGTTCACCAGCTTCGGTTACCTGGCGCATGCCGACGACGATCGGCGCGTGCTGGACGAAGTCCGACGCGTGCTCGGGCCCGAGGGCCTGCTGGTTCTCGACGTCATGAATGCCGAAGCGGTGCGGCAGACGCTGCCGTCGCACACGCAGCGCATCGCCGGTCGGTTCGCAGTCGACGAAATGCGGCGACTCGAGACGGAAGACGTCGTGGTCAAAGAGATCGTGGTGCAAAGCGCCGGGCACGTGCGGCGCTATGAGGAACGCGTCCGGCTGTGGCCGCAGCGCGCGCTCGTCGATGCCTTGGCGGCGGCAGGTTTGCCGGCGCGCCAGTTCTGGGGCAGCTACGACGGCGATGTCTTCGACCCGGCGCGCAGTGCGCGCCTGGTGGTGCTCGCGGGTGGGTCCTCGACCCCGTGATACACTGCCGCATGTCATTCGGCGGTCGCATGCACATCGTTTCGCGCTTGCCCTGGACCGACTCCGCTGCGGGCGCACTCGTGCATGCCCATCTGCAGGGGGCCCTTCCGGAAGCGCTGCGGCTGCCAGGATTGCCACAATTGAGCGCGCTGGCAGCACGCGACGGGATGGCGCCTGCACTTCTCGCGGCGTTCCGCGCCGCGCTCGACGCCGATGGCTTCTTGCGCTTCGCGGCCTTCGAAGATGCACGCGCCCTCGCGGTGGTCACGGGGCAACAACCAGGCTGTGCCGGTGGCTCCGTTCTCGTTCTGTTCAAAGCAGCCACCGCCATCGCGCTCGCACGTCGTTGTGCGCGCCAGCTGGAGCGGCCCGTCGTTCCCGTGTTCTGGAACGCCGCCGACGATGTCGATTTCGACGAGATCGCCCGCGTCGGATGGCCCGCATCGACCGGCGAGCTCCTGTTCCTCGAGCTGCCGCAGGACGGGCGCCAGGCGCAAGGGTTTGTCGGCGATCTCCCGGCTGCGGGTGACGATGCTGCGGCAGCGGCAGCAGCGACGTTGCTCCCGCCCGCGGCGCGCGATGCGTTGCGTCGCGTCGTGCCCGCGCGCGCACGTGACCACGGCGACTGGGTGGCGCAACTGCTGCAGAGAGTTTTCCCCGAGCTCGCCGTCGTGGATGCGCGTCTGCCGGCGTTGCGCCAGCTCGCGGCGCCACTGTTTCGCCGCTATTTGGATCGACGCGACCAAGCGAGTTCCACCGTCGCGCGGGACATGGCCGCGCTCGCCGCGGCGGGATTCGCGCCCACCTTGGCGCCCGAGAGCATCCGGCAAGCGCTGTTCATCGTCGAGGGCGGCAGACGCCACAAAGTCGACGGCGACCCGACGCCGCTGCGACACGCCCTCGACCGCGCGACGGCGAGCGTGGCGGGAAACGTGGTGTTACGGCCGCTGGTGCAGGATTCTTTGTTGCCGGTGGTGGCGAATGTTGCGGGAGCGGCCGAGATCGGCTATCTGCACGAGATCCGAGGTCTGCGCACACTTCTCGGCGTGCCGACGCCGGCGCTGGTGCCACGCCTGGCGCTCACGCTCCTCGAGCCCGCCGCCTGGGATGGAATGCAGCGACTCGATTTGCCGGTCCGTGGCATGCTCGCCGACGCGGACGGGACCCTCCGGCTCGCCGCGGCCGAGCGGGTCCAAGCCGGGAAAGACATGGCGCACGAAGCTTTTGCGGCGCTCGCAGCGCGTCTGGACACCGTCCCGGGCGGCGTGTCCGGGCCCGCGCTCGCGAAGACACTGCGCCGATTGCAGGGTGTGCGCGAGGAGTACGATCGTGGTCTCGAAGCCGCGGCCACCGAGGAACTGTTACGCCAGGAACCGGGTTTGCGCGGATTATCGGCGCGACTGCGACCGCGCGGCCGCGCCCAGGAGCGCAGCCTGGCCGCATTGTGGCTTCTGGCGCACTGGGGCCAAGACGCCGGGGAGTCCCTGGTGCAACTCGCCGATGCCCACTTGAGCGACGTGGAGCGTGGCGAGATCGCGCAGGGGTTGCTCGTCGACACACACACGGCGAGGATCGCGTGACCGAACACTTCGACGTCATCGCCTTCGGCGCCCACCCCGACGATGCCGAAGCCGCTTGCGGCGGGCTCCTCACCCAACTGGTGCGTCGAGGCTACCGCGTCGCGATCTGTGATCTCACCCGCGGCGAAATGGCGAGCAATGGCACGCCCGAAGAAAGACAGAGGGAGGCCGAGGCAGCCGCAGGCGTGCTCGGCATCCAGGCGCGTTTCGATGTCGGGCTGCCCGATGGCAACTTGCGCGTCGAGGATCCCGTCCAACGCCAGCGCCTGGTCATGGTGTTGCGCCAGCATTCGCCACAGCTGATCCTCGTCCCCGACGCCGCCGCGCGTCATCCCGATCACATTGCGGCGAACGCCTTGCTGCGCCAGGCGCAGTTCTGGTGCGGTGTGTCCGGATTCGCTCCCGAGGTGCCCACGGTGCAGCGTCCGGTGCTGGTGCGCACGCTCGACTTTCATCCGCTGCAGCCGTCCTTCGTCGTCGACGTGAGCGACGTGCTCGAGGTCAAGATGCAGGCGCTGCGCTGTTATCGCTCGCAGTTCGAGCGTGGACCTGGACGCATGGCGACGCTTCTCAATGATCCGAGCTACCTGCAGCGGATCGAGACCAACGCCCGCACCTACGGGCAGTTGATCGGCCGCCCCGCGGGCGAGCCGTTTGCGCTCGACGGGCCGGTGCCGCTCGCCGACCCCGTGGCAGCGTTGGTCACCTCCGGCTCGGGACGGCACCCATGAAGATCGGCATCACCTGTCACACGGGCTCCGGCGGCAGCGGCGTGTTGGCCACCGAGCTCGGACTGCGCCTGGCGGCGCGCGGCCACGAAGTGCACTTCATCGCGCGCGAATCGCCGTTCCGCTTGCGTGGGTTCGTCGACAACGTCTTCCTTCATCTCGTCGAAACGGTGTACTACCCGTTGTTCCAAGAACCCCCGCACACGTTGTCACTGGCGACGAAGATGGCGGAAACCGCGTTGTCGTATCAGCTCGATGTCCTGCACGTGCACTACGCCATCCCGCACGCGGTCAGCGCCTACCTGGCGAAGCAGATGCTGCGCCCGCACCCCCTGGGGGTCGTGACCACACTCCACGGCACCGACATCACCCTGGTTGGCAACCAACCCAGCTTCCAGAGCATCACCCGTTTTTGTATCGAGGAGAGCGATCGGGTCACGGCCGTCTCCAATTTCCTGCGCGACGAGACGCTGCGCACCTTCGAGATCAAGAACGGCATTCGCGTCATCCATAATTTTGTCGATGTCGAGCGCTTCCGTCCCGGCGGACATCCCGAGCTGCGCCGTCGGTTCGCTCGCGACGACGAGTTCATCCTCATGCACGCGTCGAACTTCCGTCCGGTGAAGAATGTGCGGGTATTGGTGGAAGTGTTCGCGCGGCTGCAGCGCGACATTCCGGCCAAGCTCGTGCTCATCGGCGAGGGTCCGGACCTGGCGTTCGCGAAACGCCGACTGCTGGAACTGGGTCTCGGCGACCGCGTCCTGTTCCTCGGCAACCAGGAGTGTATCGAACAGTTGCTGCCGACGGCCGATCTCTTCTTGCTGCCGAGCTTGCACGAGAGCTTCGGTTTGGCGGCGCTCGAAGCCATGGCGTGCGGCGCCATCGTGCTCGCAACCGATACAGGCGGCACGCGCGAGGTCATCGACGACGAGGTCACCGGGTTTCTCTGCCCGCCCGACGATGTCGAGGCCTGGGCACGCAAGGCGCTCCTGATCCTTCACGACCCAGCGCGGCGCGCGGGGATGCAGGTGGCGGCGCGCGACGTCGCCGTGCATCGATTCGATCCGGATCGGCTCGTCGCGGCCTACGAGGCCGAGTACATCGCGGCGGCCGAGCTCGCGCAGGCGGCGGCGCGTTGACACTTCGGACCGTGCTTCCTAAAGTAGAAGCCGCACGCGGCTCAGCACGGGGACGGAGAGGCATGCGCAGAACACCAGGCAGACTTCCATTTGTGGCGCTCCTCGCCATTCTCCTGGGCGCGAGCGCCAGCGGATGCGGGGAGCGGAGCGACGCGCAACTGTTGGTGGCCTATTCCGGCGATGGACAAGCCTACATCGAACCCTGTGGGTGACGTTCCGGTCGCTTCGGCGGCCTCGCCCGGCGGGCGAGAGTCCTCGGCCCGTTGCTGCAACGCTACGAAGAGCACCTCGTGCTCGACGCGGGGGCCTGGTCGGAGCGCAACGAGCGCAACCGCGCGCTCGCGACCCGGGTGCACTTGGAGGGGATGCAGGAAACCGGCCTGCAGATCGCGAATGTCGCCGGGCGTGACCTCCTCCTCGGCCCAGACGAGCTGCAGCGCTTGCAGAACGAGCTCGGCATCCAGTTCCTGAGTGCCAACATTTTCGTCGATGGCAAGTTGCGCTTCCAGCCGTTCGTCGTGCTGCAGAAACAGCTCGGTGGCAGAGCCGTGCGAATTGGCATCACGGCGGTGACCGCGCCGTCACAGGTCGCGCTCGAAGAGTGGCCCGCCGAGCAGGCGCTCGAGTTCACCGAACCACTCGCGGCCGCACGGCAGATGCTCGATGCGTTGCGCCCACAGACCGATCTGCGCATTCTCCTGGCGCATGTCCCCCTCGCCAAGCTCGAGGAGTTCGCGCGCGACGAACCGTTCGGTTACGACCTGCTCGTCTGCGGCACGGGCGAAAGTCGCGAGACGATTCCCGTGGGCCCCGCACCCGCGGTGCTGTCGCCGGGAACCCGGGCCAAGCATCTGGCGTGGGTGATTCTGGGTGTTCCAGCCAAAGGCGAAACCAGCATCTTGGGCGGCCAGGTTCTGGCACTCGACGAAAAAATCGCTGACGATCCGGCCGTCGCCACTCTCGTCGGCGTGTTCAAGCAACGTCTTGCGGCGGCGAATGAGGCCGAGCCACACACGACTGCTTCCTCGGAAGCGCCGGAGGCCGAGTCGGTCGGCGCTGCCCCAATCCCCTGAAAGGCTCCTTTCCGTTGTCCCCACTGTCGGTTGCGCCGCCAGGGTGGGCATATTAAGATTCCGTGCCTTTCGACGCGATGCCCCGTAGCGATGAACCAAGGAGGTCCGAGAGTGCGCGAGCGGGTCGCGAAAGCTTGCCGCCGATCGAGTGTCGCCAGCGGCGGACGTGCGCTGATCCTGGCCGGCCTTCTCGGCCAAAGTGCCGCGGCGCGTGAGCTCGTCGTTCTCGGAGGGGGAGTCTCGGTGCCCTTGGGGAAAACCGCCGATTTCACCGACAGCGGCTCCGGGTTGGAGCTGCGCTATCGCCATTTCAACACCGCGCGCAGCGCCTTCGAGTTCGCGGTCGGCTACTATGCCGGGTCGCTCAGCGGCTCGATTCCGCAGACCATCGAGCAGTACGAGGATCTCGTGCGCGAGAAGAACCTGCGTGCCCAGCAGGCCTCGCAGCCGGGCCAAGGCTTCCTCGTCGCCGAGTACGGGAGCCTCGAGACCTACAACTTCGACGCCAACTTCACCTATCGCTTCTCGCAGCGCGGTCGTTTCTCGCCATTCGCCTCGGCCGGCGCAGGCCTCTACGTTTGGCGCGTGCCATTCCGCCTGCAGTTCTTCAACGTTCCTTCCTTTGGCGAACAGCACGCCTATGACCCCATTGGCAACTCGGGCAGTCAGTTCGTTTTCGACGACCGCTACCCGCCGCAAGTCATCGACTACACGAAGCACGAGGCCAGCGGTGGCCTGAATGCCGCTTTTGGCATCGACCTTCGCCTCACGCGCCAGGTCGGCTTCGAGGTCGAGGCTCGCGGTCACCTGTTGTTCTCGTCGGGCAAGGGCAACGAGGAAGACCCAGCCGATGATCAGCCGTATTTGGACAACCTCGGGTTCCTGCGTTGCGCGGGCAGTCTCACCTACCGCTTTTGATCGCGACTCCCAGGCTTTTCGCCATTCGCTTCGTCCTCTTCGCGCTCGACGCGCATGGTGCGGCTCTCGCGTTCGCCGCTAGACCGCGGCAGGAACGGCTGCAGGAGGCGCCGGATAGAATCCGTCCGCGGAGAGGGAACTCATTGTAGGAGCTTGTCTTGACCGCTTAGGAGCAGGTCCCGTATGCTGCGATTCGGGGCCGACCTGGGACTCGGCCCATGAGGGAGCCGGCGATGCTCAACCAAAGCGTCCTCGTCCTCAACCGTAGCTGGCTGGCCATTCATGTCTGCGACGTCAAGCGGGCGCTGACCTTGCTGGCGCTCGATCTCGCTCACGTCGTCACCGAAGAGTTCGAAACGCACGATTTCCAATCGTGGTGCGAGCTCTCCCAGGGCGTAGACGGCGAGTTGCTGCGCACGCCGCGCCTCAAGCTCCTCGTGCCCGAAATCATCCTGCTCACGCACTACAACGACGTGCCGCCGCGACGTGTCAAGTTCTCGCGCCGCAACATTTTCGAGCGCGATCGTTTTACCTGCCAGTACTGCAACCGCAGACCGGCTAGGTCGGAGCTGTCGATCGATCATGTGGCGCCGCGGAGCCGCGGCGGATCCACGACCTGGAACAACGTCGTTCTCGCTTGCACCGAATGCAACGCGCGCAAGCGCGACCACTTTCCCTACGAAGCGGGGATGCAGCTGCGGCGTCCGCCGCGCGAACCCGCGTGGCGACCGGGGTCCGGCTTCCGACTCGCGGTACGGCGGCGGAGCTGGGAACGGTTCGTCGACACCGCCTACTGGGACCTCAAGCTGCACGAGGATCACACGTGACGCGCCCGCTGTTCGTCCTCGGCGCGGGCGCACTCGGCAGCTTGCTCGGAGCGTTGCTGTCGCGCTGGACCCGCGTCGAGTTGCTGGCGCGGGCGGAGCACGCAGCTGCGATCCGGCGGCAGGGAGGCCTGCGCCTCAGCGGGACGGCCGCGGGGCTGTACAGCGTCGCCGTGCGCGACGAGCCGCGCGATCCGCCGCCGGATGCGATTGTCTTGGTCACGGTCAAGGCTTTCGACCTCGAAGCGGCGCTCGCTGAACTTGCGCCGCGGCTGGATTCCTCCCATCTTGTGGTCGTCCTCCAGAACGGACTGGGGATCCGCAACCTCGCCGAGCGGGTGCTGAGACGGCCCGTCGTCCGTGGCGTCACCTTCATGGCCGCCGCGCTCGAGTCGCCGGGTCATGTGGCGTTCAACGCCATGGGAAAAACGTACCTGCCGTGCGGTGGGGAGGTTCTGGATCTTTGGCGTCGAGGCGGCATGCCGGTCGAACATGTCGGCGACATCGACACATATGTCTGGCGCAAGCTCGCCATCAACGCCGTCATCAACCCGCTTTCGGCGCTGCTCGGCGTGCCTAACGGCGAACTGTTGCCGCTCATGACGATCGCGCGCGGCCTGGTGGAGGAGGTCGTGCAAGTGGCGACGCGCGAAGGCCAACATCTCGAGCTCGAGGAGACCCTGGCGAAAGTCGAAGCGAGCATGCAGCAGACGGCACGCAACACCTCGTCGATGTTGCAAGACATTCACGCCGGCCGCCAGACAGAGATCGATTGGATCAATGGCGCGATCGTCGAGCGCGGCGCGCGTCACGGACTCGCCGTCCCACGCCATCGCCAATTGCTCGAGCTCGTGCGCTTCGCCGCGCGCATCGCCAGCCAGCAGTCGCGCCCCGCCAACCTCGCTTCATGATCCCCGCGCGCCTCGGGCTCGCTGTCATCGCAGGCCTCATGTTCTTCAGCGCCACACGCACTCATGCGGCAACGGCAGAGCGCCACCTCGCGCCGCTGCCTGCTGCGATTCAACGGCTCGACGCATCTCCGGCGTTGCGCGCACTCGAAACGGCGACCCGCTCGCGCTGGCAAGTGGCGTGGGATCCGTGGACGGGTGTGGCGCGCAGCGGCCGCGGCGGCGACATCGCGACCGGCACATCCCTTTCCGCTGGCCAGGCGCACGCGCGCGCCGCAGAGCATCTCCGATGGCACGGTGCGCTCTGGGGTGCGGATGGCGCCACTCTCGCCGCCGTGCGCTGGGAGAAATCGGGCAACGCCTGGCACGGCACGTGGGGCCAGCTCGTGGACGGCCGCGTGGTCACAGGTGCCAATCTCGACCTCACCTTTGCAGCCGATGGTCGACTGGTCGCCTTCCGATCGACACTGCAGCCGTATCTCGTGGTCCGTGTCGCTTCTCCGCGCCTGGAGGCGGCGCGCGCGGCGTGTGTCGACTTCCTCGGAATGGACGTCGAAATCGACTCCAGTGAGGAGGTCGTCGTCGTGGAACCCCGGCCAGGCCGACCCCAGGCCGTCGCCGCCGTTCGTCTCTTGCTCCGCGGTGCCTTCGGCTCCCGCTTCCTCGCCGTGGTCGAGTCGGCGCAAAACCGCGTTCTCGAGCTGCAAGATCTGGTACGGACGCACGTGCTGCAGGGTTCGACCACCGGGCTCGTGAAGCATCTCTACGCGCACGACCCGCTGCGGAGCGTCATCTTCCCCTGGCTTTTGGTTCGGCTCGATACGGCAACCGCGGCGGACACGACGACGACTGACGCCAACGGTCGATTCGCGTTCGCGACCCCCGTGGCGCACGGCGTCTTGCGCGCCGGGCTCGATGGGTTGTACGCGAGCGTCGACAATCACGCCCCCGGGAGCACGGCTGCGCTCTTCGAACAGGCGGTCGAGATTCCAGCCGAGGTCATGCTGCACTGGAGCGCCGCACATGCCCGCGACGACGAACGCAGCATCTACTACCACACCAACGTCATTCACGATTTCGTCAAGAGTCGCTTCGGGTTCACGAGCCTCGATTTTCCGCTGCCCGCGGTGGCGGCGGTGCGCAACCCCGCGAACGGCGATCCCGCCTACGCCAACGCCTTCTGGGACGGTCAGCGCATGGCGTTCGGCACCAGCGGTCTGGGCAATTTCGGCTTGTATGCCGATGTCGTCTACCACGAGTACGCGCATGCCATCACCGACTACGCCTATCGCCCGGTCGGCGGTCTGCGTGGCGCCATCGGCGCCGCGATCCACGAAGCATTGTCGGATTACTTCGCCTGCACGATCACCGAGGACCCCATGGTCGGGGAGTACTTGGGTGGAACGAGCGGGTTCCGCAATCTCGACAACGAGCTCGTCTGGCCGGACGACCGGCATCCGCAAGACGAGGAGCACGCCAACGGCGAGATTCTCGGCGGCGCGCTCTGGCACCTGCGAGATGCGCTCGGCCCGGAGCCGGCGGATGCATTGATCCATTTCGCGCGCAATCTGTTTCCCCAGACCTTCGACGAGATTCTCGAGGCGATTCTCCTGCAAGACGATCTCTTGTTCGGGGATGGTGCGGCCGGGAACGGGTCGCCGCACCGCGCCCCGATCTTGGCCGCCTTCGCGCGTCACGGCATCGGGCCCTTGGCAGACCGCGAGATCCGCATCGAGCACCAGCCGCTACTGGATACCGAGGCGATTGGTGTCGATCGCCTCGTCGTCGCCCGACCCGGTTCGTACTTGACCGGTGTCATAGACGGCATGCGCCTGCACTGGTCCACCGGCGGCGAGTTCCACGTCGAGTCGATGCGCGCCGATGCCAGACTCGGGTTCGTCGCCACCTTGCCGGGTCAAGCGGATGGCACCCTCGTGTCGTACTACCTCACCGCCTATCGCATCCGACCGTACGAGGAGAAGCGTCTGCCGTCCGGGGCGCCGCAAGAGGTGTTCACCTATCGTGTGGGTGTGGACGCAGAAGCCCCGCAGCTCATGCACACGCCGCTGCTCGCGGTCCCGGCGTTCGGCTGGCCGCCGGAGTTGGCGGTGCGCATCGAGGAC
>CAZMNW010000026.1:0-44657 GCA_964567755.1 uncultured bacterium | reverse complement strand
GTGGGTGCGGAAATGCATGTGGGTGGTGTTCACCCACACGAAGAAGGGCTTGCCGGCCTTCTGCTGCCGCTGGATGAAGTCCACGGCTCGGGCGGCAATATCGTCGTCGACAGTCACCATGCGATCTTTGGTCAGCGGGCCCGTGTCCTTGCAAACCTGCTTGCCAACCTTACCGAAGCGCGGATCCACGGTGGCGTCGTCGGTGGCCGAGGCCTTGCAATCGAGCACGCCGCGCGGGCCGAACTTGGCGCGGAACGCCGGATCCTTCGGGTAATCCGGCAGCTCCGGCTCTTCCTCGGCGTTCAGGTGGTAGAGGTTGCCGTAGAACTCGTCGAAGCCGTGCACCGTGGGCAGGTATTCGTTGCGGTCGCCCAGGTGATTCTTGCCGAACTGGCCGGTGGCATAGCCTTGCGCCTTCAACAGCTCGGCAATCGTCGGGTCTTCCTTTTGCAACCCTACCGTAGCGCCCGGGAGGCCGACCTTAGTCAGGCCGGTGCGCAAGCCGGACTGGCCGGTGATGAACGACGCCCGGCCGGCGGTGCAGCTCTGCTCAGCATAGTAGTCGGTGAACATCATGCCTTCCCTGGCAACCCGGTCGATGTTGGGCGTCTTGTAGCCCATCACGCCGTGCGAGTAGGCGCTGATATTGGATTGGCCGATGTCGTCCCCCCAGATGATGACGATGTTGGGCTGTTTTGACTGCGCGTGGGCCGTGGCCGACGAGAGGAAAATGCCGGGGGCCGCGAGCAACAGCATTACGGTTCGTATCCTAGTCATTTTTTCTCCTCGGTTGATGATTCCAAGCCAGCCAAGCCAGTTGGCGTTCGGATTGGCCGGTTGAGGGCTCGGGGTTGCATTCGGTGGCCAGCAAATGACGCTTCGGCGTCGTCGTGTCTGTCGGCGCATCCATACCGCGGCTATTCGTTGTCCGCCTCCGTATGGCGGGAGCGCCGCTTGACCGCGCGCGCGCGAGGTTGGGCGGCTGCGGGCGTGTCCCAACGCCAGTTCTGGATTTCCGGCATGTCCTCGCCATGGACGCAAATGTACCGCTGGTGGTCAATCAACTTGTCGCGGATGGCCTGCTTGGCGTAAGCGGCGCGCGTTCCGAGGCCGGGGACGCGGTCGATGACGTCCTCGAACAGATGAAAGCGATCCATCTCGTTCAAGACGACCATGTCGAATGGCGTCGTGGTGGTCCCTTCTTCCTTGTAGCCGCGGACGTGCAGGTTCGCGTGGTTGGTGCGCCGGTAGGTCAGCCGGTGGATGAGCCACGGGTAGCCATGAAACGCGAAGATGATTGGCTTGTCCTTGGTGAACAAGACATCGAACTCGCGATGCGAAAGGCCGTGCGGATGCTCCTCGGCCGGCTGCAAGGTCATCAAGTTGACGACGTTGATGACGCGCACCTTGAGCTCCGGCAGGTGCTGGCGCAGGAGAGCGACCGCCGCCAGGGTTTCGAGCGTCGGCACATCACCGCAGCAGGCGAGCACCACGTCGGGTTCGCCACCCCGATCGTTGCTGGCCCAATCCCAAATGGAGAGACCGGCCGTGCAATGCTTGATCGCCTGATCCATGCTGAGCCACTGCGGTGCAGGCTGCTTGCCGGCGATGACTACATTGATGTAGTTGCGGCTGCGCAAGCAGTGGTCGGTGACGCTCAGCAGACAGTTGGCGTCGGGGGGCAGGTACACGCGCACGACCTCCGCCTTCTTGTTGACCACGTGATCGATGAAGCCGGGGTCTTGGTGGCTGAAACCATTGTGGTCCTGTCGCCAGACGTGACTCGACAGCAGGTAGTTGAGTGAGGCGATCGGCCGCCGCCACGGGATGTGGTTGCAGACCTTCAACCACTTCGCATGCTGGTTGAGCATCGAATCCACGATGTGGATGAATGCTTCGTAGCAGGAGAAGAACCCGTGTCGCCCGGTCAATAAATAGCCCTCGAGCCAGCCCTGACACTGATGCTCCGAAAGCATTTCCATCACGCGGCCATCCGCCGCAAGATGGTCGTCTCCCGGCAGGATCTCGGCATTCCAAGCGCGATTCGTCACCTGCAGCACGTCCTGCCAGCGATTGGAGTTGTTTTCGTCCGGGCTGAACAGGCGGAAGTTGCGTGATTCGAGATTGAGCCGCATCGTATCGCGCAGGAACTGTCCCATGACGCGGGTCGCCTCGGCGGTCGCGGCACCAGGGCGCGGCACGTCGATGGCGTAACGACGAAAGTCGGGCAGGCGCAGATCGCGCAACAGAAGGCCGCCGTTCGCATGCGGATTGGCTCCCATTCGCCGCGCACCCTGGGGGGCGAGCGCCGCCAGCTCGGCACGCAAGCGCCCCGAACGGTCGAACAGCTCCTCCGGTCCGTAGCTTCGCATCCATTTTTCCAATAGCTTCACGTGCGCCGGATTCTCGTGCATCTCGCCCATCGGCACCTGATGTGACCGCCAGGAGCCTTCGGTGCGCTTGCCGTCGATCTCGCGCGGACAGGTCCAGCCCTTGGGTGTGCGTAGCACGATCATGGGCCAGCGTGGACGCTGCCGCAGCCGGCCGTCGCGGGCTTCGCGCCGCAGACGCTCGATCTCGGCGAACACCACATCGAGCGTCGCCGCCATTTGCCGATGCATCTTCTCGGGTTCGTCGCCCTCGACGAAGTATGGCGTATGCCCGTAGCCACGAAAGAGAGCCTCCAGTTCTTCGTGGCTGATGCGCGCCAACACGCAGGGGTTGGCGATCTTGTAACCATTCAAGTGCAAGATAGGGAGTACGACGCCGTCACGTGCCGGGTTCAAGAACTTGTTGGAGTGCCAGCTCGTGGCCAAGGGCCCGGTTTCCGCCTCGCCATCGCCGACGACGCATGCGACCGTCAAGTCGGGGTTGTCGAATGCCGCGCCGTATGCGTGTGACAGCGCATAGCCCAGCTCGCCACCTTCGTGAATGGAACCGGGAGTTTCCGGGGCGACGTGGCTCGGAATACCGCCAGGGAAGGAGAATTGTTTGAACAGACGGTGCAGTCCTTCTTCGTCTTGCGAGACATCCGGATAGACCTCGCTGTACGTGCCCTCCAGATACGTGTTCGCCACCAGCCCCGGACCCCCGTGGCCCGGACCGGTGACGTAGATCATGTCGAGATCGTGTTTGCGGATGATGCGATTCAGATGTGCGTAGATGAAGTTGAGGCCGGGCGTCGTCCCCCAGTGCCCGAGCAAGCGCGGCTTGATGTGCTCCTTGCGCAACGGTTGTCGGAGCAGCGGATTGTCGAGCAGGTAGATCTGTCCGACGGAAAGATAATTAGCCGCACGCCAGTAGGCGTCGATCTGCCGCAGCTCCGTTTCCGAGTGCCCAGCGGATGCACCTGCCGAACGATGGGCACGGGCCCCACGCTTCTTCGTGGCTGCGGTTTTTCGAGTCTGCTTTGCTCTGGCCATGTTGCGCTCCTTTGTCGTAGCACCGGCACGGCGCTCGGTTCGTTTCAGCGCGAAGCGTTGGCGCGTGCCAAGCACTCGAAAGCTTCCTGCAAGGCGGTGTGGACCGCAGTCACGTCGCCCGCCGCCCAGCGCGCGGGGTCTTCGCGGATGAAAGACGTCTTGTCGATGCGATTGTCGAAGCGCGCGACCGGCAGATCGAAGTGCCGTCCCCGAGCTTCGATGCGCACGGTGTCGGCTCGCGCGGCACGCGCGATCAGCGACTCCATGTCGTCGCAGCCATAGTCTTGCAGCATGACGCTCTCGGGAACTCCATGGTGCAGGATGGAGGCGTCGCCTTCGCGTCCGGGGCGAGCGCGCTCGCGATTCTTGCGTCGGGATTCTTCGGGTGTGACCCAGATGTAAAGGATGGTGGCGCGCGCGAGGATGCCGTCGGAAAGTTGCGCCAGCGAGTATTCGTAGCCGAGCGGTTCTGGCAAGGGCATCGACGCTCGCTCCGGGCCGCCGCGCGCGAACTCGATGACGATGGTCTTGCCTTCGAGATCGCGCGGGTGCGGTGGGATTTGAACTTGCTTCTCTTCCCACAATGCACGTGCTTCGGCGTCGATTGCTTCGACGACAGTGGAGCGCAAACGCCCAGACAAGCCTTCGAGCTCGGGCCTGACTCCGAGTCGCGCCCGAGCGGCGTCGAAACGATCGAGCATCCACGCTCCGCACGACGCCGGCATGCCCGGCGCCGAAGACAGGTCGGCAAAATCGTCGTTCACGAGCTCGATGAGCGTACCCCAGTCGAGAGGTTCTCGCATCGACTGGTCGGGCGAGTCGAAGAAAACACCGGAGTGTCCGGCTTGGCGCAGCACCTCGGAGATCCTACGCATCATGTGGACGTAGGGGTAGTCGTCGAGCTGCACGGTCGGTCCGAGACGGAAGTCGTGCAACGCACGCGCAGGAGGCACGCTCGCCAGATACTTGCGCACCTCGGACTTTCCCGAAGCGGGGAGCGCCAGCAACAGGACGATGTCGAGCGGTGGGTTCACGGAGGGCTCCTTTGGTCGGGATCTTAGTCGGTGTGGGTTCGAGTGGCCAGAATCAAGAATCGTCGGCGGACCGGCGCGCGCGGCGGAAGCTGGCATGGATCGGGCGCGCGAATGTGCCGAAGGGACGAATGGCCAAGATGCGGAGCACCACTTCGCCGGCGGGAACCTCCACACCGCGCAGTCCGTGCAGCGCCCCGAGCGCCAGCACGCGTGCGGTCGCCGACACAGCGAACAAGACCGCATAGGCGTGGGCCGTGGCCCCGAGGCGCGACAGCAACGCGCCGCCGAGCAGCGTTCCCGTCACTTGCGCCATGGCGCTGGCGAGATTGAAGTACGAGAGCACGCTGGTGCGTTCCTCCTCGCCGATCAGCTCGAGTTGCAGCAGGATGACTGCGAGCTCGTACGCCGCCCAGACGGTTCCCGACAGCAGCTGCACCACGAGTAGATAATAGAACGAGTCGGAGACGAGCCAAAGCGCCGGCAGCGGCGCGATGCCCATCGATCCGAGAGCGAGGACTCGGGTCACGCCCCAATGCTTCGCCAGCTTGCCGAAGCGCGGCAACATGATGATCTTGGCCACGAAGCTGGTGGCGAGCAGTGTCATGTACTGGCCGTAATCGAGATGCAACGATTTCAACATGTAGGGGGTGAAGAACGGCGACGCGATCATGACCGTCGATTGGGTGAGCAGGAGGAAGAGCAGGAGCCTGCCTTCGTTCCGGGTCGTCAAACGCCGCACGAACTCGCGCGGGGAAATGGTGCGGAGCTTCGGCCAGCCGCGTGGCGGATCGCTGTAGGTGGCCAGCAGGCGCGCGGAAACGGCCCGGGCCACGATCGCGGCGCCGAACAGCCAGGCGAAGAACTCGAGCGGCGTGCCACGCGACGCACCCAAGTGCAGCAGCGTGCCACCAGTCATGATCGCGAGCAAGATGGCGCCTTGGTGGAAGAGCGCGCGCCGGGCGAAGTACCGATGCCGCACGCTCCGAGGCACCAGCGTTCCGACCCAGGTGTTCCACGCTGGGTTGGCTCCCATGCCCGCCGCCCAATAGAGCGCGGTGGATGCGAACAGCACCGCGAGCGGCAAGTGGCCACGCAAGGCGCCAATGACGAGCGGTGCGAACGCCGCCGCTTGCAGGCAAGCGCAGAGCACGACCCAGCGGCGCAGCGTCCCGAGCCTGCGCGCCCCGAATGGCGAGATGGTCTGCAAACACGCACCCGCGAGCAGCGGTGCCGTGGCGAGAAAGCCGGTGCTCACCGGACCGGCGCCGAGGGCGAGGGCAAAAGCCGAGATGTAGGTTTCGCCGATCCCGACCATCCAGCCGAAGACGGCGCCATCTTGGGCGATGCGGCGCAGGTCGCGTCGCGCACGATTGCGGCGCTGGTTCTGCGACTCCACCGTGGGAGGGGATGCGCTGTCGATGGATGCGTTCACGCCAGGTCGCCGTTCGTTCGCTGTGATGATGGAGGATGGCGGAACGAAGGTCGAATCACAAGATGCGTTCGCGGAGAAGGGTGATGGCGACGCCAAAGTAGATGCTGACGCCGATCACGTCCACCAACGTCGCGACCAGCGGCGCGGACGACACTGCCGGATCGAGGCCGATCCGGCGCAGCACGATCGGCAGCATCGAACCTGCCAGCGTTCCCCAGAGGACGACGCCCACCAGAGCGATGGCGATGGTTAAACCAAGGAGCAGCGTGTAGGGGACGTGTTGATCCAATAGCTGCGCGCCGAGGACCACGCGCAGGAAGCCGAGTGCGCCGAGCGTGCCGCCCAGGCACAGCCCGGCGAGCACCTCGCGCCGCATGATGCGCCACCAGTCGCCGAGACCGATTTCGCCGAGAGCCATCGCCCGGATGATGAGGGTCGTGGCCTGCGAGCCCGAGTTGCCTCCACTGCTGATGATGAGCGGAATGAAAAGCGTGAGCACCACCGCCTTTTCGATGTGCGCCTCGAAACGTGACAACACGTTCACCGTCAACATTTCGCCCATGAACAACACACACAGCCAGACGGCGCGCTTGCGCACCATGCTCAGGAACCCGGTGTCCAGATAGGGTTCGTCCAGGGCCACGAGACCGCCGAGCTTGTGGATGTCCTCGGTCGTTTCTTCGGCGGCGACGTCCAGGACATCGTCCACCGTGACGATGCCGACCAAGATGCCGCGGGTGTCGACCACCGGGAGGGCCACGCGGTCGTAGTGCTTGAAGGTGTTGACCGCCACTTCCTGGTCGTCGTTGACGTTGAGTGCGGTGAAGGTGCGATCCATGAGTTCGGCGACGCTCTTGTCGGCGGGGGCCAGGATCACCTCGCGCAGCCGGATGTCATCGAGCAGCTTGCCGTGCGCATCGACGACGTAGAGGATGTTCATGGTTTCGCTGTCGCGGCCGAAACGCCGCAGATGCTCGATGACCTCTGCGACGCGCCATTCCTCGCGGATGCTGACGTAATCCGGCGTCATGCGCCGGCCGATGCTTTCCTCGCGATAGCCGAGCAGCATCGTCGCGATGCGCCGCTCCTCGGGCGTCAGCAGGTTGATGACCTGCCGGGTCACCGTGCCCGGCAGCTCCTCGAGCAGCGCCGTGCGATCGTCAGGCGCCATCTCGTTGAGAATGGCAGCCGCCTCCCCTTGGCCGAGGCTGCGCAGCAGCGCTTCCTGCGCGTCGATGTCGAGGTACTCGAAGATGTCGGCGGCGAGTGCTGCCGGAAGCACGCGAAAGACGACGGCGCGTTCCTCCGGGTGCAGGAACGACAATGCGTCGGCGAGATCGGCGGGCAAGAGCTCGACCATGGCCTCGCGCAACGACTTGAAGTCACGCGAACGGATGAGCTCCTGGATCTCGGGAACAAAGGCGCGACCAAAGAGCACGCGCTGCCTCCGCGTCTGTTGCCGAATCTTGCATCGGGCATGGCCGATGCGACCCTCGACGAACCTTGGCTATCGTAGAGCAGCGCGCGCCGTCAAAGCCAGCAGAGGAAGATGAAAAGGCTTGGTGGCGGGCGGCCGGTCGTGTGGCCCGCGGTGGCGGCGGGCGCGCGGCGCGATCGATCATGGCGTGGCGCTTGGCCGGCCGACCTCAATCGACGAGAACAGCGGTGCAGGTGAGTCCGCCTTCGGCCTTGACGAGCTCGGAGTTGTCCACCGCATGGACCCGGAAGCCGAGGCCGACGAGTCGTTCCAAAGTGCGTGGGAAACAAGCGGAAGCAAGGATTTGATCACCGATTCGCAGCACGTTGGCTGCGTCCGGCTCGTCGGGGCTCACGGTCACGAACTGCAAGCCGGGGAAGTTCGACCGGTCCACGCGTTCCGGATTGCCGAGCAAGGTGTAGGGGCCGAGCGCCGTGCACGCGCTCTTGAGGTGCAGACAACCCTGCACGGGAACAGGGCGGACCTCGTAGCCGAGCGGTGCGGCATGGTGTCGCAATGTGGCGATACCGGCGGCATCGGTGCGAGTCGAAAGGCCGACGTAGAGCGTGCGCCCCATGCGCAGGACGTCACCGCCATCCAGCGTTCCCGGCTCGCCGAGACGCACGAGAGGCCTGTGAGCGCGCAACGCCGCCGCGAGACTTTCGATCTCGGGCCTGCGGCTCGCAGCCCCCATTCTCGGCAGCAAAGCGCACTCGTCGAGGACCACCGCCGCATCCTCGACAAACACGGCATCCGGCAACCCTGGCTCGGCGGGCAGTGACACGACCTCCACGCCCAGATGTTCGAGAAGCTGCTCATATTGATGATGCTGCAGGCGTGCGCGCGCGAGATCGATGGGCTCGCGTGACCGGTAGGTGAGCTCGCAACGCTCGAGGTCGCCGATCTGTCGGGTCAGAGCGATCATCGCCAACCATCACCGTGCCAGGAGGTTCTTGAAGATGATGACGAGAAAACTCTTGGCCGCTGCGGATGCCACGTGCATCGCCAGTGGCAGACCCTAATGTTGGGCGCAATCAGCCGTCAAGGAACCGCCAGTCTGCGGTCGGTCGGCGCGGCGATTCCGGTTCGGCGATGATCTTCGATGAGCTCTCCAGGCGAATCCCCGGCGCAGGGCCCCAGGGTCGACAAGTCGCGCGGACGCTGCTTAGACTGCGGGGCCAGTTTGCACCAGACCAGCGCAAGCGAAGGAGGACTGCGTTGCGACCAAAGGACCGGGGCCCCCTCGACGTTTTCGCGCGCTTTGTTCACTCCCAGGTTGCCGGCAGCATGGTTCTGTTGGGTTGCACGCTGGCGGCGATTTTCTGGGCCAACTCGCCCTGGGCCGCGACCTACGTCGATCTCACGCACACACCGATCGCCGTCTCCTGGGGCGAGGCGACGTTTGCCTTGTCGTTGCAACACTGGATCAACGACCTGCTCATGGCCGTGTTTTTCTTCGTCATCGGGCTCGAAATCAAACGCGAGCTGGTGGTGGGTCAACTATCGAGCCTTCGTCGCGCGGTGCTGCCGGTCAGTGCGGCGCTCGGGGGCATGATCGTGCCGGCCGTTCTCTATCGCGCCTTCAACCCGGCCGGCGAGCCATCGCATGGCTGGGGCATCCCGATGGCGACCGACATCGCGTTCGCGCTGGGGATCCTGGCGCTGTTCGGCAGCCGTGTGCCTGTGGGACTCAAGGTGTTTCTCACCGCTCTCGCCATCGCCGACGATCTCGGCGCCGTTCTCGTCATCGCCATCTTCTATACAGAGAAACTCCAGGTCACGGCTTTGATTGTCGCCGCCTTGCTCTTGGGCGTCTTGGCTGTGGCCAACCGCATGCAGCGCACGCATGCGGCGCTCTACGCCGTGCTCGGTCTCGGTGTCTGGTTGGCGATCTTCGCCTCCGGTGTGCACGCGACCGTCGCCGGAGTCCTGGTGGCGTTGTGTGTTCCCGTCCGCCCCGCGCGCGATCCGCGTGAGTCGATTGCCATGGCCGCGGGCCGGCTCGAAGAGCTGCAGCAGCGCCGTCTGACGCGCGAGGGAACGACGCAGCCCGAGGCGCTCGAGGACATCGAGGTGCTGCACGAAGCGGCAGGGGACATGCGGCCGCCGGGGCTGGCGCTGGAAAAGGCGCTGCATCCATGCGTCGTGTTCGCAATCTTGCCGCTGTTCGCGTTCTTCAACGCGGGCGTGACGCTCGAAGGCGGTGCGAGCCAAGCGCTGGATTCCCGCATCGGCTGGGGCGTCATCTGCGGACTCGTCTTCGGCAAGCAGATCGGGATCACGCTGTTCAGCTGGCTCGCCGTGCGCAGTGGTCGTGCGGCGTTGCCTGTGGGCGTGCGTTGGGGGCAAATCTACGGCGCCGCGTGCTTGGGCGGTGTCGGGTTCACCATGTCCTTGTTCATCGGGGATCTCGCCTTCGTGAGTGATGCATGGATCGCGCAAGCGAAGGTCGGGATCCTGGTGGCTTCGCTGGTTTCCGGCGTCTGGGGGCTTGCGATCTTGCGCTTCGCCTTGCCGGGGCGCAAGCCTGCAAGTTCCTCGGTGACGCCCACCGTGGCCCCGCAGTCGTCGTCACGAGCATCACGCGCGCGCAGCTGATCGAGTCCACTTCATCGGGAAGCGTTCTCGGCCGAAGCTTGTTGCAGCAGTTGCACCAGACGCAGGGCGCCATCGGGCACGCCGACTGCGTTGTCGAGCACGATATCCTTGGCGTCGATCGCGCGTCCGTAGAGGTCCTCGTTGTCGTCTTTGTCCTGCCGCAGTGTCGAGCCCGCGAGCGAGATGCCGGCGAACAATCCCTTCGATCGCGAGTAGCTGAGAATCTCGGCGTTCATGACCAGATCGGTCTCGGCCGATGCCGTGCGCCCCAGAGGGCCCGCCGCCACGCCGGCATCGGCGCCGAGCTTGACCTTGCTGGACAGCACACTCTTGGCGCCCTTGGGATTCATCACCAGGAGCACGAAATCGGTCGCCGAACCGCCGATCTGGAAGCCGAAGCTGCCCCCCTCCAAGCGCATCATTGCGGGCGCACCCCAGGGGCCGGTGAAGTCAGGTTTGCTGCGGCAGAGCATGGCGCCCTTGCCGTAACTGGCCCCGACTCCGAGCGCGAGCTTTTTCACCGATGGGAACACACAGATGCATTCGGCCTTGTCCAGGATGTCGCCCGGGATGCCTTCCGGAAGCGTGAGGATGTCGCGAACGACATCTGCGGCGTTGTCGAGCCGCTTCTCCTGATCCTTCTCTTCCGCTGCTGCCTGAGTTGGAACGGCAAGGAGAACGACGAGTGCCCACGCGATTCGGGGTTGGATGCGCACGAGAATGCCTCCGCTTCGATCGGCGCCTGGATCGAATGTTGGCGCAATCCGCACCCGTGGATCAAGCGCCATTCGTTCGCAAGTCCGATGACTTCCCGCAGAGTCGGGGTGCGCGGGCCGACACCGTCGCCGTCGACCCTATTAAAGCCATCCGGTCGCAGCAGGTAGAACAATGGCCCCGACATGTGCACGCGAGCCAGCTCCATTTCGTTGGCCGGATCGTCGAGAATGACGTGAGCTCGCAGGTCGCCGCGCCTTTCTTTCGCCCTTGCCACGAGAGTTTGTTCGAAATTGCCACTGCGAGGCTTATAGAGACCAAAGGGAGGGCATGCACATGTCGCCTGTCAGCGTCTCGCCCCGGTCCGCGCGGACCGCAGCGCATGGCACGGTGTTGGTGTGCGTCGCGATTCCTCCATTGTCTGATGTTTTTTTCACTCTGGCCAGCTGGTATAGCCCGGCGCTTTGGGAGAAGCCTTGAAGACCAATTGCAAGCTGTCATTGGCGATGCTCGCGCTCGCCTTCGTCCTCGGGACCATGCTTCTGCCCTCGACGGCAATCTCGGGCGCCACCGCGGGGGGTCGCAGAGCGGTTTCACCGGCGCTCCATCCCATGGGGTCGTGCCCCTGTCCAAGGTAGACATCTCAGGGTCCGGCTCGGGGGGATCGCGGCGCGATTCCAACGTCATGCCGCTTCAGTCGAATGTAGGCGGACGGAGCTACGCTGAATGGAGCGCGGCATGGTGGCAGTGGACCATGTCCCATCCCTTCAGTCAGTTCTTTGACCCGACGGGGCAGTACTTCGACGTGGATCAATCTGGCCCGGTGTGGTTCCTCCAAGGAGCCATCGACACGCCGGAGCGCAGCTGCACCATGCCTTCGGACACGTATCTCGTGTGTCCGATCATTCTCTACTTGAACGACTACCCATGCCCGGACCCCACCTGGCAGCCGCCAGCGGGTCAGTCCATGGAGGATTGGCTGACAGCTGGGGCCAAGGACATCATTGATGCCATTATCCCAACGTCGCCGTTCCCATTGTCGCTGGAAGTGGATGGGGTCGCCGTCAACAACTTCGTCAGCTTTCGGACGACATCGACGCTGTTCACGTTCACCGGAGATCTCAGCATGCAGGCCTTTGACGGCTGCGTCACGGGCTCTCCCCAGGTTGGTGTCTCGGACGGCTACATGGTGATCCTCAAGCCGCTGCCTCCGGGCGAGCACACGCTGCATTTCTCCGGCTTCGGTGATGTTCTCGTTCACTTGACCGTGGTCGAGGATGGAGATACGAACTCCGCTCTCCCGCTCGACGCCTCTAACGGCACGACCGCTCAGGCGCACGCTTACAGTCGGGGTACAATCACTGCCGCGTCCCAGGTGAAAACTTGGAGTCTGATCAAAACTCTCTACCGGTGATCCGGCGTGACCCGATGTCGAGAGCAACGGCCTCCCTCCGCTCCTGAGTGCAGGGAGGCCGTTCTCTCGCGGTCGAGTGGATGTCGCTTGCAAGTCACGAAAAGGAGGTGCACTCGCTGGATCTTACCGCTCTGCTCCGAGGCACAGCTCAGGCCTTCGAAAGTCTTCCTTTTACAGCGCCGAGGAACTTTTGTAGGCCGCGCGCGCAAGCACATCCGCGTCTCGCCGCAATTGTGCCAAGCGTTCGGCATAGGCCGCATCGTCTGACCACAATCGCCGTGCCGCCTTGCGCACCAGGGGGCGCAGGAGGCCGGCGAGTCCACGCACGACCCACCAGAATGCGGCGCGGTCGGAGGTGGCCAACGTCGCTTCGACGATGGCCGTGTGCTCGGCGTCGATGGCGGCCACGTGTGTTTCGACCAAAGACCCGGCACTTTCGCCGCGCTCGATGCGCATGACGATGGTCGCGGGATCGGGGCACGAGAAACGTGCGTCGACCTCGATGCCGTAGTGGCCGAGCGCCCGGTAGACGACGCGCACGAGGATGGCAGCGTCGTCGCGTTCGAGCACGCGCAACCTGCCGAAGGCATAGGGGTGATAATGCACCCCATGCCACGGGTCGAGCCGGTTGGCGATGACGTCGGCGGGCGCGCACTGCGCATGCATGCGGATGGTGGCATCGAAGAAGCGCGCCGGTCGCAACGACAAGACCGCAGGCTCGTGGCGCGCGCACTCTGGATCGAGAGCGGCCCAGAACAGCACTCCGTCGTCGAAGGTCGGGACGGGACGCCACGTTCCATGGGGCTCGGCCCCCAAGCGCAGGCCGTGCCACGAACAGATCAAATCTCCGCCGCAAACGCGCCCGTTGGACAGCGATGCGCCCATGTGCGGGCACGCATCCGGTGCCATTCGCGTACCGTCGGCGCTACGCCAGGCGACCCAGTCTCTGCCGCCCAGTCGATAGCGGCGCGGCTTGTCGCGCAGCGCGCGGCTCGCGTCGACTACCGTCCAACCTGTCGGCGGCAAAGATTGCGATCGATTCAATGCCTGCGCGATCCAGTGCGAATTCGCCTGTTGCCAGTCGGGCAAAGTCGACATCGACGCGGCCGGCGCCAACTGGCGCCCGAAGAGATGGAGTTTGCGTGGTTCGCTCATGACACGGTCTCGCTGTGCTGTAGACGGTCTGCATGGCGAGCCGGCGCGATGTGGGTTGGGCGCAACGGCAAGCGCGCCAGAATCCCGCGCGCCGGCACCGACAGAATGGGCTCGGGTCGCACCCCCCACTCCGACAGCAGGTAATTGGCGGCCAGGAATCCGGAGGCCGCCGCTCTTTCCATCAGCGCGCTCGGGAAAGGCAGGCGGACGAAATCCCCGGCCAAGCACATGCCCGGAATCCCCGTGCGCACTTCGGGTCGACTCGCGTGTGCACTGGTACCGAAAGCGGGGCAGTCCTGTCGCCAGAGCCAGCGTTGCTCGACGATGCGATGTGCAGCTGTTTCCGGATACAAGAGGTGCAATGCGCGCAGCATGTCGCGTCGCAAGAATTCAGGATCGGCTGCTGGTTCGACGCCGTAAGCATGCAACTCGACGACGGCGCCGTCATGGCGCGCCGCCCAATCGCGGCTCTCGTCTTCGAATCGATGATAAAGCGAGATGTTGTCCAGCACACCGATGCCCGTGGTGCCGGCGAAGGGGGCGCGGTCCGCATGCGTCGGCCCGTCCAGCCACAATCGCCACACGGCGAATGGGTTGGTGCACCGCATGCCGCCGATCGACCCCCGCCAAGTGGCGTCGCCCAGCGTTGGCGACCGTTCGACGAGCTCCTGCAGGGCCGTCACTGTCAGCGCCAGCACACAGCCGTCGCCTGTGTGCATGCCCCGGTCCGTGACCACGCGCCAGGTATTCTCTTGCCGGCTGACGGCGCTCGCTCGCTCCCCGAGCAACAAGCGCACACCCAGGCGTTCGAGGAAAGTCGCGAACGGTTCCCAGATGCAATGCGAGAATGGCCGGCGCGCAACATCGAACACCAACCCCTCCGGGTTGCCGGTGAAATAAAAATGGAACATCATCAGCAGCTCGGCTGCCGACATGTCTTCTTCGGGATTGAAGAATGAATGGGAGAAGACGTCGAAGAGGAGACGCCGCGCCGCGATGGGGAAGCGCAGTGCGTCCAAGTACTGCGCGGCACTGAGGTGATCCCAGCGCTCGTAGGTGGGCTCGATGTCGAACCGCAGCATCTCGAGTGCCCGGCGTCTGTTCACGCGCAGCAGGTCTCTCAATCCGAGGGCGCGCGTGCGTCGCGTGAGCGCGACGATGTTGCGCGGAGTTTGTCGCGGCAGCCTGGCGAAGGACTGCGCCAGCCCGGCGGGGCCGAGGATCGGGTAGTCGTCCAGCGGTTGCAGCAGGGCCAGGTGGGGGTCGATGCGTCGGAGCAACGCGCGCAAGTTGTAGTACTGGCGAAAGAAAGCGTGGAAGCCGCGTTCCATTTCGAACGTGTCGCCGTTCGCAAGATGTTCTGTCCAGGCGCCGGCGCGCCCGCCGAGGAAGCGTTCGGCTTCGATCAATGTGACCTGTACACCGCGCTCGGCGAGGATCACGGCAGACGCGACACCAGCGATGCCGCCACCCACGACGATGGCGCGTTGGCCCCCTTCGGCGCGGTCGCGGCCACCGGCTTGAGGAAGAAGCAGTTGCCGTGGCGAAGGGGTCATGTCTCAGCCCTGCGCGCTAGGATGCTGTGGACGACGCCACGTTGCCATCCGTCCATCGGCAATGTGTGCACGTCGGCGAATCCTGCCGCGCGCAAACGTCCTTCCAGCTGCGGCACGCTGTCGAATTCGAGCACGCTGCGCCGCAGATAGCGAAAAATCGTGCTCGATCCGGTGACCAGGGCGCCGAGAGGGATCACGACCCCGAGCGTCACCATCTGCCACACACATCGGCTCCAGCGCGACCCGGCGATGGAGTACTCGTGGAGGCACAGCATTCCACCAGGGCGCAGCAGTTGCAGGAGCCGTTGCAGGCAACGATCGGGGTCGGGAACGTTACGAATCCCGTAGGCGACGAGAATCGCATCGTAAGGTCCCCCAGCTCCGGCAGCCGCCGGATCCATGGCGTCGCCCTGGATCCAGCGCACATCATGCAACTGTGGCTTGGCGGCCGCGGCACGCAGCATGCCTGCTGATGCATCGAGGCCGGTGATTCGTGCCTGGGGATGAACGCGCCGGAGAGCCAACGTGGACAAGCCTGTACCACAGCAGAGATCGAGGATCTGCGATCTGTCTTGCACCTGCAATCGCTCGGCGCTCCAACGCAGGTGCTTGGCATAGCCGGGATTGAGGGCGGCGAGCAGGTCGTAGCCGCGGGCGATGCGGTCGAACTGCTGCGGCACCTCGCGCTTGGCGCGCCAAACGGCCGTGGCCTCGAGCTCGCGTGTTTCCAATTCCATCCCCTCAGTAACACATGCGTACGCGCACAGTGACGGTATCGTCTTGCGTGTCGAAAGCGGCGTCGTCGAAGCTCGGGGGACCGAAGCGTGCCTTGGCGTCGCGCGAGACACCCCAGCCTTCACGTGGTCTACCGACGAAATCGCGCCGCATGGCGCCGTTACCGTCCTCGTCGTGGAACATGGATACGGCGTAGTGTCCCGCCGGAACTGGGGTGAAGGCATAGGTGGCGCTGTCTCCGGCCAGCGAGGCGAAGCCCCATTGAATGCAGAGCTCCGGTCGGTCGGGAAAGCCATCCTTGGTTCCGAACAGCGACACGCGTACCTCGCCGTTCATGTGCCGCAGTCCCGTGGCGATCACACGGATCGTGGTGGGGCGAACGTCGAGCTCATCCGCTGCAGACTCGACAAGCGCGAGCGTGACGAATGCCGCGACACCGACGAGTGCGGCTCGCAATGCCGGCACGTGTCCTTCGAGGCGCCACGGGTACGAACAGCGCAACATCGCAGGCTCCTCAGATCGAAACCTTGGCTTCGCAGTGCAGGGGCAGCGCGTCGCCCACATGGACCACTCGCCGCGGCGCCACGGGGCTGCCCAGGGTGCCGGTGCGACGAGAATCGAATGCGTCACGCATTGACGCGGCAGCCGCACGTCCAAGAAGCACGAGCTTGGCCGCAGTGGGCACGAAAGCGCGCTCGGCCAGCGGATCGCACGCCTGCGCGCGAACGCGTGCGCCGATGTGTGAGTACACCTGTCTCGCGGTGCGGATGGCGACGCGGCAGCGCCAGTCGAGCAGCGGCAAGCCGGCATCACCCGAGCGGTAATACTCGTCCGCGAGGCCGAGCAGCGCCGCAATGACCGGCGCGACTGCGGTACGCGCGTGTGCGGGGAACGGTCGCCCGCGCAGGTCTGCGATCCAAGCGCAATCGTGCTGGCGCAACTTCTCGACCGGCAGGTACAGCCGTCCGCGTTGCCAATCCTCGCCGACATCGCGACAAATATTGGTGAGCTGCATGGCGACACCCAAGTGCACGGCGTGACGAGTTGCAGCCTCGTCACGCACGCCCAGAACGTGACACATCATCAGACCCACGGTGCCGGCGACACGATAACAATAGTGCAGCAGCTGGTGCAGGGTGTCGTAACGCATGCCGTTGGCGTCCATGGCCAATCCGGCGAGGAGCTCGTCGGGGTACAGCCGTGGAATGCCGCGTTCGCCCACGACCTGCTGAAACGCTTCGAGAATGGGATCCTGCAACGAACCGCCGCCGTAGATAGCGTCCAGCTCGGCGCGCAGCGCCCGCAGGGCGACGTGGCTGTCGCCCGTGGTTGCCAGGTCCACGGCATCGTCTGCGCGCCGGCACCAGGCGTAGACGACGACGGCGCGATCACGCGCCTGCCGCGGCAAGAGACGTGAGGACAGCGCGAAACTCTTGGAGTGCACGGCGATGATCTTGCGGCTGGTCGCCAATGCTGCCGATTTCATGGTGCGAAGTCCTCGAGTACCAGACCCACGGTGGCCTTCGCCGAGTTGACCACGCCGGGGACACCGGCGCCGGGATGCGTGCCGGCACCGACGAGATACAAGCCGGGGATGCGATCGTCGCGGTTGTGCGGCCGGAACCATGCGCTCTGGTGCAATCGGGGTGCGCACGAGAATGCCGAGCCCAGGTAGGACCTGAGATCGGTGGCGAAGTCGCTGGGGGTGAACCAGCGTCGCGTGACTACGTGACGGCGCAGGTCGGGCAGGATGCGCTCGAGATAGGCGAGGATTTTGTCGGCGTAGGCTGGAGCCTCCCGCTGCCAGTCGATCGCCGCATGGCCCAAGTGCGGCACGGGCGCGAGCACGTAGAACGCCTCGCATCCTGGGGGCGCCATCGAGGGGTCGGTCACCGTGGGAGCATGCAGATACAGACTGAAGTCCTGCGGCAGACCGCGACCGTGGAAGATTTCGTCGAGTAATTGCCGATAGCGCGGCCCGAAGAGAATGGTGTGATGGGCCACGTGCTCGTGGTAGCGCCGATCGACGCCGAAATAAAGCACGAACAGCGACATCGACCATTCCATGCGCTCGATGCGCCGGCGCATCGTGCGCGCGGCAGGGGTGGTGCTGTAGAGATCAGCGTAGGTGTGGTGCAAATCGGCGTTGGAGACGACGAGATCATAGTCGCGTGCAGGCTGGCGACCAGCGCGCACACGGTGCACGGTGCGGCCATTGTGTTGCAGCAAGTCGATGCCCGCGACCGCGGCCTCGAGGTGAAGCTCGCCCCCCAGCTCGCGGAACAGGCGCACGAGCGCGCGGATGAGAGCGCCCGTCCCACCGCGTGGAAATGAAACGCCCCATCGGCGCTCGAGATAGTGGATCAAAGTGTAGATCGAGCTGGTTTCATACGGATTGCCGCCGACGAGGAGCGAATGAAAGCTGAGTGCCTGACGCACGTGCTCGTCCTTCACGAAGCGGCTCACTGTACCGTAGACGGAACGGTCGGCGCGCAAGCGGACGAGCTGCGGCGCCACGCGTACCATGTCGGCGAAGCGCAGGAACGGTGTGGCTGCCAATCCAGCGTACCCGGCTTCGAAGACACGACGCGCGTAGTCGACGAAACGCTCGTAGCCGGCGACATCGCCGGGGCGCAACCGCCGGATCTGCTCGATCATCGCCTCGCCATCGCCGCTGTAGTCGAAGCGCGTCCCGTCTTCCCACAGCAGGCGATAGAACGGTTGCACGGGCAGGAACTCGACGTAGTCGCGCATGTTGCGGCCAGCGGCGACGAAGAGCTCCTCGAAGATGTGTGGCGCGGTGATCACGGTCGGCCCCGCATCGAAGACGAATCCCTGATCCTCGTAGACGTAGGCCCGTCCGCCCGGCTTGTCGCGCGCCTCGAAGACAGTGGTCTGCATGCCGCCGGCCTGCAAGCGGATCGCGGCGGCCAAGCCGCCGAAGCCGCTGCCGATGACCGCGGCCCGACAGCTGGCGCGCGGCAGAGCGGCCGCCGCGCGGCGGACAGGGCGGTCAGCCATAAGAGTTCATCAACCTCTCGACTTGTTGCGCGAGATCGTCCATGGCAGCGGACGGACCGAGTGCGCTTCGCAGCGCCCCGACCGACGTATGCAGGTGGCGTCGGATCTCGTCGGGTGCCGTCGTATGCAGATGCGCATGCAGTTTGTCGATCAGGGAAGCGGCGGCGGTGTCGGTGCGCATGCGCCGCGTGTCGCGCGCCAGGGTCGCGTAGCTCGCCGCATCGGCGCGCTCGGCCAACCATGCCCACGGCCAGGTGGGTCGTCCCAGCCTGATGTCTTCGATGCCCTTTTCACGGCGCGCCGCCACGGCGATCCCGGACCAGTCGTCCAACATTTGGAGGCCAAGACCGAGCTGGGTGCCGAAACGCGCCAGTGCTTCGAGTTGCTCGCCGACTGCGCCGCCCGCGCGTGCCCCCATGATCGCGGCCAAACGCATGAGCGACCCGGTCTTGAGCTGCGTCGCTTGCGCCACCAGTCGCGGCACATCGGCTTGAGGGAGGTTGGCAATGGGAGCTGCAAGATCGAGCGCCTGGCCTTGATGACACAGGACGACCGCATTGGCGATGTCGGTGAATAGCTGGAGTGTGAGCGCAGCGGAGAGCCCGAGGCGTGGCAGCATTGCCATCGGCAGAAAGTACAGCCAGTTGCCGGTGTTCAACGCTACGGGGATGCCGAAACGACGATGCAGAGATTGTCCGCCGCGGCGCGTCCGCGAATTGTCCTCGATGTCGTCGATGACCAACGATCCCACGTGCAATAGCTCCACCGCGAGTTGCAACCCCTGCGGATGCTCTCCGGGCGAGCCACCGCCCAGAACCCAACTGCTCTCGAAAAGCTGGCTGCGGAATTCCTTCCCGGGCCGGCGCAAGATCTCGTGCGCCGGATCGAGCAGTGCCGTCTCCCAGAAGCGGAAGTCGACCGCGTTGCCGGCCATCTCGGCCGGCGCCTCGGCGAGGACCTGCATGAGGTAGCGGGTGAGGTCGTGGCGCGATACGCGCTGCATCGTCGCGGCGTTCATCGTCTTCCACTCTCGACGAGGTGATGGTGCCAGGACAAGCCGCGCGGCGGCCGGCCACACACCAGACGCGCTCGATCGCGAGAGCGCAACTGCAGCGCATAGTAGCGCTCGATCGTGTCCACGGGAAGACGGTAGAAGCGGCGCATGACCTGCCATCGTTCCCGGGGTGCGAACCAACCGAAGAGCATGCGGTTCAGCAGGTGACAAAAGCTCGCCTGCCGCCAATGGGCGCGCGCGAAGTTCTGCAACGCCGCGCCGAAGAGCGACTCCGGCGGCAGGCTCGACAGGAGATCGGCGAGCCGCGCGGCAATCGGGAACGAGTACCCGGTGCCGGGGTGGAAGAAACCGCCGCGCATGCCGGCGAGCAGTGGACTGCAGCGCGGCAGCTGGCGCTGCGCTCGCCACGGCATCGGCAGGATTCCTTCTTCCTCGCGCTCGACACATGCGACCTCGAGTCCACGCCCGCGCACGTAGTCATGGATCCGCCGGCGCAGCAACTCGCGCTCGAGGGTCGGCGCATTGGAGAAGGTGGTGTCTTCGACCAGGAGGCGTCGCGGCGCGAGTGGCAGCGTGTAGACGAAGCGAAAACCGTCGACTTGCTCGACGGTGGCATCCATGAGCATCGGCTGCTCGAATGCGTGTGGGTGCACGAGCTCGAGCTCGAGCCCGAGGAACTTTTGATAGCCCTGCGGGCTCGACCCGGACGGCGGCTCGGCTCCACGCGCATCGATCACCACGGTGCCGGTGAGCCGGGCGCCGTCGGTCAGCTCGACCTCGCGCGCGCCGAGATGGCGGACTTCGGAGCCGAGATGAAGCTGCGAGCCTGGAGAATGAGCGAATGCATCACAGACCACTTGATGCAAACGCGAACTGGTGATCATCGCGTACTCGCGGTCGATGCGGCGCTCGAAGCCCGGAAAACGGACGCTGTAGCCGGGCCACTGCCGGCACACGAGTGCGTTCACCCAGGCTCGGGCGGATGGCGCCAAGTCTCCAGCGTGAAAGCACCAGGTGTGATTGCCCCCGAGTCGCGCGTCGCGTTCAACCAGCGCCAGCCGCGACGCCGGTCGCCGGGCGCGCAGCGCGAGCACGAGGAGCGCGCTCTGCAGTCCGCCACCGACCAGGATGTAGTCGAAATCAGCGCGCAGGGTCATGGGTTCCTTCGCTAGCCGCAGGCGTCGATTCGAGCGTGGCCGCAGTATAGCGATTCGCTGCCGCGCCAGGCCGGGGATTTCGAGTCCCAGCCCACATGCGCCACGACGTTGAGAGTCTCGGGCTGTGGCATTAGAATCCGCTCGCGAGCATCGCGCCGCGGCTCGGGCGCCCGGCGGTGAACGAAGGAGGCCTTGCATGCGTCACCTTGGGATCGTCACGGGTGTCATGGTTTTGTTGTTGTCGGCCGCGAGCGCGAACGCCGGGCGCATTTTCGGCGACATCAAGATGGACGGAAAGCCGATCGCGGAGGGCGTGGTCATACGGGTCACCATCCCCGACTCCAGCGCAGCAGCGAAGGGTGCCGAGGCCAAAGGAACGGCCAAGGCCAAGGCGGTCATTGCCGATTCTTGTCTGACCGACAAGTTCGGCGCCTACAAGCTCAACGTCAAGCAAGAGGGTAAGTGCAGTCTGACGATGGTATTCGAGAAACAGCCGGTGGCGATCGAAGTGTTTTCTTACAAGGAAGCGACACGCTATGACCTGATTCTCGAGAAGAAGGAAGGCAAACTGTCGCTGCGAAGGAAGTGATGATGGCGCAAGGTGAGCGAAAAGACGCGTGGGACAAGCTGGCAGTGATCCTGCACCCAATGGGAGGGTTGCTGACGGCGGCGGCCATCGCAGTCTTCGGGTTCGTGACCTCGAACGTGCTCAACCGGCAGGCGGCCATCGAGACCAATACGCGTCTATATTCCGAGCTGATGAGCAAACGCGAAGAGTCCGAGAGCGCCCTGCGCAAGGACATGTTCGTGTCCATCATTCAGTCGTTCCTGACCAAGAGCGGATCCGATCTTTCGGGGGATGTCCTCAACCTCGAGCTGCTGGCCTACAACTTCCACGAATCGCTCAACCTGAAACCGTTGTTCCTCGATCTGAAGCGGCGCATCGATCGCGCCGTCGAGGCGGCGCCGTCGCCGGCTGCGCGCGCCGAGATGACGGAGTTCTATGTCCGGCTCGAAAGAGTCGCGCGCGAGATCGGGCGCAAGCAGATGATCATGCTCGAAGGCGTGGGGCGCAAATTCGATCGCACCATCGACATGACCAACGATCCCGAAGGTTCGAGTCTCGAGCCGGTGACCCTCGTTCTCGATTCGATCCCGACGACCTTCTCCATCGACGTGCTGGCCGTGGATCGCGACAACCGCGAGATCCGCTTGGGACTGAACATCGAGACTCCGGATCCCGTCGAGGGCCGGCAGACCAAGACGGCGACTTTCATGGTCAGCTTCTTCGATTTTCCCATGATCGACAACACGCGGTTGCCGCAGGGACAGCGCTGCGCCATCGTCATGAACGGGTTCTCCGCCCACTCCGCCGACATCACCTTGGTCTTGTTCCCCGGAGCCTATGCCAGCCTGAAGGAGAAGCCCTACTACAACGAGGTGCTCGAGAACGTGCTCAGCGCCAGCCGCAAGCTGGGGAACTGATCGCTCCGGCTCGCCGAACAGGCCGAGTAAGTGCGTCAGCGTCGCCGAGGCCATCGACGGTAGTTGCGAAACGGGCGTGCCGTCTATCATCACGTGGAGCGTGGAGGCCCCCTGTCGCGCCACATGACAGGCAGCGTAAACGCATCGGGCAGGACTGAGCCCAAAGGCCCATCCCAGGACCGCGCCACACCGGAACCAATCCGGATGTCGCTCCCCGGGCATGCAGCCCGCGGCACCGACCGTCTACCGCCGCCGCCGCATGATTCGCCACTCTACAAACTCGTGTGGGATCGCCTCGATGCGCTGACCTCGGTTCACGAGGAGCAGTTCCAGCAACAGTATGGCCGTCTGCGGCACGCGGCCCGCCGCGCCGTGGACACGACGGACCTTGACTTCTGCCCGACATGCACGGGAACATCGGGACGTATGACCTCGTTGCTGTGCTACTCAGGTGCGTACTCGCATTGGAATCTGTCGGCATCAAGGGTCGGGGCACGATGAAGTGCGTGCGCTGCGCAACCTGGATAGGTCTGCCGATTCTGGGGTTCCTGCTGGCTGCCGCCTTGCTGTGGAGTGTGCTTGCGCATGGCAAGCCCGCACTGCCAGCACTCGAGCCATGGGGCGATCTGCAGCGACCCTTCGGCGACAGCCTGGACGCAGCGGTGCACCGCGCGCTCGGCGCACGCGCGCCGCAGTTGGCGCGCGAAATGGCGCCGATCACGTTGGCGGACTACTGGTATCTCGACCACACCTCCCGCGGGATTCGCCTGCGCTATGCCGACGGTCTCCTCCGGCAAGCGGCCAGCGTGAAGAAGGCGACCGGTGTCGATTCCCTCGGGCTCTGCTTGGAAGCGCTGCACGCGGCCCCGGGGTTCATTCCCGCCTACGTGGCGGCCGTCCACACGCTTCTCGCGCGCGGTGCGACGCACCGTGCCCACGCGTTGGTCGTCCAGGCCGTACGCCTCGATCCGGAGAACGACGTGCTCTGGGCTCTCTTGGGGCAGGCATACCTCCAAACTGGGGAGGGCCCGAAAGCACGCCTCGCTTGCGAGCATGCACTCCGACTGGGAGCGGCAACGAATCGCACCCTTGCTGGCTTCGTCGAAATGCTGGTGCTGCTGCGATTGCGTGATGGCGACGTGGCCCAAGCAGACTCGTTGATGGCGGCGACTGCGGTGCCGAAGCCACCATGGCTGGAACACTATGTCCGTGCCCAAGAAGCCCGGCGCCTCGGTGACACAGCGGCCGTCCGGGAGGCCTTGCGACGCGCCGCAAGCACTTCGGGCGCACCTGCCATCGTCTTCGTCGAGCTCGGCACGGTGGAGAAGTCATGCGGCGATCTGGATGCGGCGGAACAGGCCTTCCGTCGCGCGCTCGACCGCGCGCCGCACGAGGCAGCCGCCAACACGGGACTCGGGCTCGTGCAGCTCGCGCGCGGCGATCCCCGCGGTGCGGTCGCGCGCTTCGAGCAGCGCATCGGTGTCAACCCGCAGGACCTCACTGCGAACTTCAATCTGGGCCGAGCACTGCTGGCGCTCGCGGCGACGGAATCATCCGTGGTCGACGCCGAAAGCGCTCACGCTCGCGCCGATCGCTGCTTCACGACCTGCATCGAGTCGCATTACCAAGAACCCAGCGCTCGCCTGGGGCGCGCGCAGTGCCGCTGGGCCCGCCACGACACGGATGGCGCCGTGGCCGATGCGCGCGCCGTCCTCGACTCCCCGACGCACGCGGCGCAAGCCCGGCTCGTCCTGGCGCGTGTGGCCCTGACGCGTGGCAACCCGCAGGAAGTGGTGACGCAGCTCGCGCCCCTCGACGCCGCCGGGAAGTTGGACGCAGTGGGCCTTGCCATGCTGGGCAAGGCGCAGCTCGAGCTCGACCAACCTCGGCAAGCCGCGTTGATCTTGGAACGTGCCCACGCGCTCGCACCACAAGAGTTGTCCATCGCCATCAACTATGGTGTGGCCCTTTCCGGCTCCGGCCAGCTCGAGCAGGCCGAAACACTGCTGCGGGACTTGGCGCAGCAACATCCGCAGAACCCAGATGTGCTACAGAACTGGGCTGTCGTCCTGCAACGTCTGGGTCGTGCGGGCGAGGCCGATGCAGCCCTCGAGCGGGCCGAAAGCCTCCGGCGGCGATGATGCGGGCAGTCTCCCGGAGATCCGGGCAGGCGCGCACGGGTGCTCGTCGTTGGCGCTGTCCACCTTCCTGACGCTCATCCTGCTGCCGACGTGCGATGACGATGGTCGAGTATTCGAGCCACTGGTTGGAGCGTCTCGTCCGCAAGTGCGCCGTGCGTCTGCGGCTGTAGAAGCCGGAGGCGGCGCTCACGGACTGAGCTCGCTTCGCGTCGAGTGACGTCGCGTACGGCCGGCGCCGCGCGGCATCCATCCCTCAACGATCCTGGATCGTTTCACGCGACTTTGTCCCGTCTCGAGGCGCTGACGCTCCGGCGGGCTCAACTTCAATTCTGGCAACCGACGTCCTCTGCGCATCCGAGTCTTCCCTGCAAGAGTCTACTCAGACTACACAATGGCTGTCGAAAGTTGCGCGAACCTCTCAATCAGGACACTAGCGGACGCGTCTCATTCCCACTCCACGTTGAGCTTCGGGATCTCGACGGCGAACGTGAGTTGGATCCGGCACTTGGCGGCTGCGTAGCCTTGACTCACCATGTCTTCGCCTTCGCGCGTCATGTGCGGGGCTTCGAAGCGGGCGATCGTGACCGCCGGCCCGGTGACGCGCACGCCGACCTTGTGGGACACGAGCATCTGCATCTCCGCTGGCACACCTTCAATATAGACCATCGACTCCCCTTCGAATTCCTTCCCAGTGACCTCGAACTGACACTTTGAACCGGGCACGTTGAGTTTGATCTCCTTGGCCCGTGCATTGATCATGTGGTGGAACTGGAACGACCCTGCGGGCACGCGGGCGGAGAAGCTCTCGAGCTCGATCGGGTTCTGGCTGGAAAAGTCGATGTCCACTTTCGTCCCCTCCGCCCGGATATCGACTCTTCGCACCTCGAGGTCGGTGAAGTCGAACGTGCCCTCTCCCCGCTCGCATAGCAGTGCGAAATCCGTCGGCCCTGCGGGGCTGAGCCGGATCTCCCATTCTTCGGGGACGGGATCATCCTCTTCCTCGTCTCGTTCGGCAGCCGTCATGTCGCTCCATTGCGGGTGATCGAACACGTACAGGTCGCGGATTCGTAGCACCGCTTGGGCCTGGCTTGTGTATTCGACCCGCGGCCTGAACCTGTCCGGCCTGACATTCATGGTCAGCAGCAGCTGCGGATCCCCTTTGAACAGGGTGATGTTGTCGCGCAAGCTCTGGAGTTCGAGCCTCAGGGTCTCGTGGGCCTTCGTGGGAATCGAGATCTGTGCTGCCACTTGGGATGCCAAAGTCAGCATCAGCAGCGTGGCGATTGCAGCGATCGAAAAGCCGCGTGTCAACATGGCTCCTCTCGGGGACCGGAGTGGCTCGCGGAGCACGCCCGCGGTAACCCGACCGCCCGGACCCGACCTCGCAGGAACACCCCGCAGCCACCTGGGCGCGTCGTGATGGATTCGGCGCATTGTAGCAGGTGAACCGTCTCGGTTTATCCGGAGCCTCCGTTATGTGAGTCCGGCGACCATCGCCGGAGCTGCCTGACTTCTCGCAACGCGCCGTCGGCGGCAAGACACGCACCTAGAGTCGCGGCATTCCCGACGGCGCGCCGGGTTTCGGCAGGTCGCGCTTCGGTGGCTCCGGCGTGAAGTCCTCGCCGGGGTTGATGAACCGGTCGGTTTCGAACCGGTACTGCTTGTCGTACAACTGGCGGTAGCGGCCATCCAGCGCCAGAAGCTCGGCGTGTGTGCCGCTTTCGACGATCTCGCCGTGCTCGAGCACCAAGATGCGGTCGGCGCTGCGGATTGTCGACAGGCGGTGCGCGATCACGAACGTCGTCCGGCCTTGGCGCAGCGCCCGCAGGCCGTTCTGGATGAGTTCCTCGCTCTCGCTGTCCAGGCTCGAAGTCGCTTCGTCGAGGATCAAGATGCGCGGATCGGCCAAGATGGCGCGCGCGATGGCGATGCGCTGCCGTTGGCCACCCGAGAGCTTGATGCCGCGCTCGCCGATGATCGTGTCGTACTTGTCCGGGAAACCGTCAATGAATTCCTCGCAGTGCGCGATGCGGCTCACCTTGCGGATCTCGTCCATCGTCGCGTGCGGGCGCGCGTAGCGAATGTTTTCGGCGATCGTGCCATCGAAGAGGAAGTTGTCCTGGAGGACGACGCCCAGATGGCGACGGTAGTCGTGCAGGCGAATGGTCGCGAGGTCACGTCCATCCACCAGGACGCGGCCCTTGAGCGGCCGGTGGAACGCCATCACGAGGCCGATCAACGTGCTCTTCCCCGAACCGCTCGATCCCACGAGCGCCGTCGTCGAACCGGCGGGCGCTTGAAAGGAGATGTGTTGCAGGACGAGTTTGCCGGGCACGTACTCGAAGCTTACGTCTTCGAAGGTGACGTCGCCGTGCACGGCGCGAACGGGGTCCTGGTGCGCCGTCGCCGCGTCCTCTGTCGCCATCTCCCGAATCTCGCGAATGCGGTCGAGCCCCGCGAAGGCCTCCGTGATCTGCGTGCCGATGGCAGCAATTTGCACGAGTGGCGTCGCCACGAGCCCGGTGAAAAATATGTACATGAAGAAATCGCCGAGTGTCATCTGTCCGGCCAGGATCGAGCGGCCGCCGACCAACAGCATGACAACGCCGATGACACCGATGACGACACCCGAGAACGCCGTCACCGCCGAGACGCCGGTGATGGACCGGGCGACGTTGCGGAAGAGCCGGTGCGCGCCATGGGCAAAGACGAGGCGTTCACGCCGTTCGGCGGTGTAAGCCTTGACGATCCGCACGCCGCCCAGCGCTTCGGCCAAGCGTCCTGTAATCTCGGCGTTGATCTGGCCGCGCTCGCGGAAGAGCGGCCGCAAGCGCGCAAATGCCAGAGACATGGCGCCGCCAAAGGCGGCTAAGACGACGAGGGTCATGCTCGTCAAACGCCAGTTGAGCCAAAAGAGCACTGAAAGCGCGATGATGGCGGTCACGACGCCGCCCACCAGCTGCACGAGACCGTTGCCAACGAGATTCCGAATGCCTTCCGCATCGTTCATGATGCGTGAGATCAATACGCCGCTCTTCGTCGAGTCGAAGTAGCTAACCGGCAGCCGCATGACGTGTGCATCGACGGCCTTGCGCATGTCGGTGATGGCGCGCTGCGCCGCGACACCCAGCACCTGCGACAACGTGAACGAGGTGATGACCTGCACGAGCGTCGCGCTGCTGGCAGCGAGCGCCAATATGCCGAGCAAGTCCGCCCGGTGCTTGGCGATGACTTCATCGACCAGATACTTCGACGTCGCCGGCAGCACGAGCCCCGCGAGCCGGTTCACGAGCATCAAAACGAGCCCCAAGGTCAAGCGCTTGCGGTGCACCCAAATGAGGTCACGCGATTCACGCCACACGGCCTTGGCGTTCAGCTTCGGGCGTTTGCTTTCCGCCGGCTTAGAACCGGCGCGCGCCTCGCGCCGCATCGTCTTGCGCGCCATCGAACCGCGACCGTCCAGTCGACTCCAGCTCAAGCTGTTCCTTCCGCTTGAATCGAACCCCGCCACCGGCACGTACGGACCTGCGGCGCCCATCCTGACCGTGGGAACACCGGGAACGAAGCTACGCGGATCCGCATACTGATTGTAGAAACCCGTCACGTCGATGGCAACCCACTTCGCCAGATTGACGCGATGCCCCCAGCTCCCAGGCGATGATCTCCTCGGAATCGAACGCGGAGTTGCCGTGCATCAGGATCAGCGATGGCGGCACGAGGGAAAACAAGTGGATGTGTTCAATTGGGCAATCAGTGACACCAAAGAGTGCGGCGGCCATTCCATGCGAAACGTGTTGCTCCGCAATGCGGTGGGATCGCAGTCACCGCCACGGCCCAGGCACGCACGAGCTTGCCGCTGCGAAGCGTCACAGGAGCGAGCTCGAGGAACGGCCCCGCAGGCTGCAGGCCAGTCTCCTCGGTGAACTCGCGACGCGCCGCGTCGAGCGGCGCCTCGTCGGCGTCGTGCTCGCCTTTAGGGATCGACCAGGCGCCGTCGTCCTTACCCTGCCCCAAGTGATGTGACGGCCGTCGCCGTCCTCTGGAGCAGGATCGCTTGGCGCGACACCGGCGAGTCGTCGTGATCATTCGGCTCGCGGGTTCGCAGCCTCCCCGTTCCGAACCGCGGAGATCTCACGCCGGCAGGCCGTGAATCGCGACGTGACGCGCGACCGCTTCCAGCTTGGCGACCGAACCGATATCGGCCCAGTAGGAGTCGTCGGCATGAAAGGCGGCGATGTGCTCGCCGCTGCCTGCCAGCCGCAAGTACGCCTGGGTGAGCGAGAACGGCCCGGTCTCGACGAGCTTGTCGAGGATCTGCGGCGACAGCACCTGAATGCCGTCGAACCCGACGCGCGTCACGGGAGCGACCGGCGTCGCGGCCCAGCGGCGCTCCGCCGTGTCGGGACGCTCCCAGCCGCAGAGGCGATCCGCGGTGTCGAGCAACAGCAGCCGTGACGCAGCGCGGTCGCGCACCGAGAGCGTCGCCAATGCCCCGCGATCACGGTGTGCCTCGTACAGGGCGCGCAGGTCGACGTTGCTTATGACGTCGACATTGTGCAGGAAGAACGCGGAACCGCCGGCGAAGAACTCGCCCACGTTCTTCAAGCCACCGCCGGTGTCGAGGAGCTCGGTTTCGCGCGCGACGCGGATGGACAACCCCAGATTCGTGCAGCCACGCAGAAACGCCTGCACTTGTTCGGCATGGTGGAAGACGTTGACGACGACGTCACGAACCCCCGCGGCGGCGAGCCGCCGCAAGACGATCTCGATCATCGGCATGCCGCCGATTTCGACTAACGCCTTGGGGCGATTATCGGTCAGTGGGCGTAGCCGGCTACCGACGCCAGCGGCGAGCACCATCGCCTTCATGGAGTCGGCGCCGCGGTCGCTTCCAGTGCTTGGTGCACGAGTTTGACATGCACGGCCTGGTCGAGCGCCAGGTGTTCGGCAAGCCGCTCGGCGCAATACACCGAACGGTGGCGCCCTCCTGTGCATCCGAAAGCGACGGAGAGATTGGTGAAGTTGCGGCTGCGGTAGTTGTCGACGCTGCGGTCGATCAGCGCGAAGACGTGACGCAGATAGTCGCTTACGGTCGGGTCTTGACCGAGGAATTCCGCCACCTCGGAATCCTTGCCGCTCTGCGCCGCGTAGCGTGGCTGGCGGCCAGGGTTGGGCAACGCGCGGCAATCGAAGACGAAGCCGCCGCCGTGGCCGCTGTCGTCCTGCGGCACGCCGTCCTTGTAGGCGAAGCTCTGCAAGTGCACGGTGAGCTGCAGCTCGGCCTGACCGAAGTGTCGCAACCGCGAGCTGGACACGAGGGCGTGGAAGACACGCATCAGGGCCGGCAGCTCCACCGGCAGTTGCGTCGTGCGCAAGACGTGCTCGAGATTGCGCACTGCGTAGGGGATGCTCTGCAGGAAGTGAGTCTTGCGTTCGTAGAAACCGCGCAGGCCGTAGGCCCCCATGGCTTGCATGATCCGCACCAGGACATAGGCCGGATAGTGGTGCAGGAATCGCTCGCGCGTGATCCCTGCGAGCTCGACTGCTGCATCGAGATAGATGTGCAGCAGCGAGTCGCGTACCTCCGGCGGGATGTCCGCTTTGGCGTCGTACAGGATCGAGGCGATGTCGTATTGCAAGGGGCCCCGGCGCCCGCCCTGGTAGTCGATGAACCACGGCTCGCCATCGCGAATCATGATGTTCCGGGACTGAAAATCTCGGTAGAGGAAATAGTCCTGACCGGTTTCGAGCAGGAAAGCGGCGAAACGCTGGAAATCGTCTTCCAGCTGCTGCTCATGGAACGGGATGCCCGCGAGCCGCAGGAAGTAGTACTTGAAATAGTTCAAGTCCCACAGGATGGAACGCTGATCGAAGCTCGGTCGCGGATAGCAGACGCTGTAATCGAGCGTGCGGCCGGCCTCGACTTGAAAGCGAGGCAGGAGACGCACGGCCTTCTCGTACAGCTGGACTGCCTCGTCGGGGAAGGTCCCTGCCGCGCGGTGCTCGCTCAAGAAACGGAACAGGGTGATGTCGCCCAGATCCTCCTGCAGGTAGATGCCTTGATCGGCGTTCTGCGCGTAGATTTCTGGAACGGGCAGGCCGCATGCACGGAAGTGATGCGAGAACACGAGAAAGGCGTGGTTCTCGTCGGCATCGGGGCCATGGACACCCACGGCGCTGCGCCCGGCTCCGAAGAGACGCCAGTACCTGCGTCCCGATGCATCGCTCTTGAGTGCGACGAAAGTGTCGGCATCGCTGCCGAACCGCGAACGAAACAGATCCCCCAGCGCCTCTTGCATCGGACTCCACCCCACCCTCAGGCCGCACATGCGACGCCCCGCACCGACGGCCGCTCATCTGTTGTACACAATCCGGCGTTGCAAGGGAATCGGATCCTGGAGCGTGCAGCTCCAACATGAAGCCGCACGCGAGTGCACCGGGCGGGCCCGCGTGTCCCATCCCACGCCCTGTCTTTCTCCCGTCCCCACTGCCTCCGGCCTATGCCGAGTTTCGCGTATAGTGCGGCACGATGCGATCACCCACTGGTGCCGCACGCGAGGCGTCGGCGTGGCTGCGACGGTTGCTAGCTCTTCTCGCGCTTTTCCTCCCGACGGCGCTGGCGGCATACGCGCTCACCGAACCATGGGCACGGGCGCGTGTTTTCCTGCTGCTCGGGATCACACGCAGTCCAGGCGCCATCGTCCTCGTTCTTCTCACCCTGCTGCTGACGCTATTGGCCGGTTTGGCGGTGACAGGACGCCGGCGCAATCCCTTCCTTGCCGCGGGTGTTCACCTGGGTTCTGGCATTCTGATGTGCGCGGTCTCCTGGATCGCCTTTCGCATGATCCGTGACGCGGGAGTGAAGGCCTTGGGGTTCATCCCTCTGGCCTGGGTGCGACCCGGGCCTGGGCTGCAGCATTTTTTTCTCGCCGCGCTGCTGCTGCTCGGCCTCGGCCTCGCCGAGCTCGCCACGGCGCTGGTGCTCCGTCGCCGATCGCAGCTGGATCCGGCGCGGCCGCGGGTGCCGCTGGGTCGAGGCACGGGGGGACCCCAGGATCATGTTCGAACGTGACATCGAGAGCCGGCCCGTCTATTCTGTCTACAGGGCCCAAGGATGTCCGGCGACACGAACGCGGACTCCATCCCCGGTAGGAGCCCGACACGCTAAAGCGTTCCACCTCTCCGAGCCATGACTCGGCTGGCGCCACCCCCATGGGCTTGGCCCGATCCTGGAGATCGACTCAGGTTTGAGACCTTCGCACTCGCAAGGGCCGCGCGGGCCGAGGCGCCCGAGCAGCGGCGGACCGCGACAACGCCCCAGACCACAACCGCGACCGGGCCGGAGCTCGTCCCCCGACGCGCGAGACGGTGGGCCAGCTGCGGGACTTCGCGGCGGAGGCGAGAGGCGCGTACCTGGAGAAGGTGCGGGCAGGGGACGCGGACTTAGTCCGCGCGACGGCGGGGGATTGCGTGGCGCGACGCGCGATGGCGGGGGATTCCGTGGCCAGACGCGCGGCGGCGGGGAACGGATGCGGCATGCCCGCGGCGGTCGATCCACACCGATTTTCCTCGAGCTCTTGCGTGAGCTCCAACAGTTGACGAGCATCGATCCGGTCGAACGCATCCGCCTGGAAACCACACCGCAGTGTTTCTCGACCCGGGCGCTCGATCTCATCGCACCGATCGGCAAGGGTCAACGCTGTCTCATCGTCTCGCCGCCCAAGGCCGGCAAGACGACCTTGCTGTTGGAAACTGCGAACGCTGTGCACATCAACCATCCCGAGATCGAGATCTTCGTGTTGCTGGTCGATGAACGCCCCGAAGAAGTGACGAATTTCAAACGCTCGACGCAGGCGGAGGTTCTGGCCGCGTCCTCGGATTTGACGGCTGCCGATCACGTGCGCGTCGCGGAGCAGGCGCTCACGAGAGCACTCGAGCCGGTTCTCGCCGGCAAGGATGTGTTCCTGCTCCTCGATTCGATTACGCGGCTTGCCCGTGCCTACAACACGCTCACCGAGGGCCAAGGGCGCACGTTGTCGGGCGGTCTCGACGCCAACACCATGCAGACGCCGCGTCAAGTGTTCGGCGCCGCCCGCAAGATCGAAGGCGGCGGCAGCTTGACGGTGATGGGGACTGCGTTGGTCGATACCGGTTCGCGCATGGACGAAGTCATCTTCCAGGAGTTCAAGGGCACCGGCAACATGGAGCTCGTGCTGTCGCGCAAACTTTTCGAACAGCGCATCTTCCCGTGCATCGACATCTCCAAGAGTGGAACGCGAAAAGAAGAGAAGCTCTATCCCCCCGAGTTCGTCGGGCGTCTGTATCTGCTGCGCCGGGCGCTGGCCAGCCTCGAGCCGCCTGCGGCCATGGGAGCCCTCATCGAGCTCCTGCACCGCTATCCCACCAATGAGGAATTGATCGCCAGCCTGCACGGTCGCTGAGAGCGACGGTGCCGCTGGTCCACGATTCTCAAATGACAGTGATTTGAGTATCGATTACATTTCCATGCATGAGAACGATGCTCGACTTCAACGACCGACTACTCCGCGAAGCCAAGAAGCGCGGATAGAGAAAGCGCTACACCACTACCTGTGGCCGCAGCGGACGCAAGGCAAGCCGTTTCGTCTGCAGCTGTTGACGAAAAAAGGTCGGGTGGTTCCAGGGGTGAACTGGGACGATCGCAATTCTCTCTACGAGCGTGTGGAGGGGCGCGGGCGATAGCTGTCGATACGAACATTCTGGTCCACGGTCATCGCGAAGAACTGCGAGACACGAACCGGCACACCAGCGGCTGGTCCAGCTCGCGGAAGGACGGGCGGCATGGGGCCTGCCATGGCACGGATTCTCGGATCACCGAGCCTGAGCATTCTCTCGCCCGGCCCCGGATTCCCGGAGCTGTTGGCCGATGCGGTACGAGAATCGGATGCCGTGGGGAACCTGGTGTTCGATGCACAGATCGTCGCCGATTGCCGAGAGCATGGCGTGAGCTCTCTGCTCACGGAAGATCGAGACTTCGAACGTTTCCGCGATTTCGGGACGACGCGCCTCGGCGACTGAACTGGCGCGGACCAACCTCGAGCGCCCGCATCCATGGGAGCACTGATCGAGCTTCGCTCTCCGTTGCACCGCATTCTGCCGGAGTCATTCGGCGGTATGTTGCAGGTGATCCCATTCCTCTCCTGTTCACATGGTGCGTCCGCGTCATCGTCATCGCGTCCTCCGGTGTTGACCGGAGCTTCATGCATGACGTGTACCAGCGAAAAGTCACTTTGACCGGGGGCTGACAGCCAGGGCACCGTGGCGGCATGCCCCAAGGAAGCGCTCGGGTTCGTGGAATCGTTTGGGATTCTCGACTCGACGCACGCGGCGGCCGCCACTGGGGAATTCTGCCCCGTGGGGGCAGGACGCCACGCGACGCGCGATCGCTTTCTAGCGCAGGGTGACGAACGACCGCTGGCCGATCGTGCGTCCATCGAGCGTCAGCCGCAGGTAATAGACCCCCGGAGGCACACGAGTCTTCGCACCATTCCACGATTGAGCATGATGGAGGCCCGCGGCCTGGGGTTCGTCCACGAGTTCCCCGACCAGCCGGCCCGCCACGTCGTAGACGCGCAGGATCGCCACACCGGCGCTCGGAAGGCTGTAATCGACATCCACTGCCCCGGTGGTGGGATTTCCCCGCAGCAGACGGAGGGCAGCCGGGGACGCGAGCGTCTCGGACTCGGAATCACTGGGAATGGAGAGCCGGTTTGTCGCGTACCTGAGATCCTGATTCGCCGAGTCGTAGTAGCTGATGTGGGCATACCCATCGGGATCCAAGGCGAGCGAGGTGTACTCGCCGACTGCCCCGACGTCATCCACGGTCTGTACTGACCAGATGCCGCCGGTGCGAGTCGCGTACTTCACCGCGGTATTGGTGGCGTCGAAGTAGGCGATGTGCGGGTCCCCGTTCGTGTCGAGCGCGAGCGAGCTGTACCCCCCCACGCGACCGTCACTGTCGACGATGACGATCGTCCAGGAGGCGCCGTTCTTCTCGGCATACCTGAGGTCCCCATTGGTCTCGTCCCGGTAGCTGATGCGGGGCGCGTTGCCTGCGATCTTGATGGACGTGAAAGTTCCCACCGATACCCCCGGCGGGCCATCCGCGACTTCGAGGTTCCAGGTCCCCGCGCTTCGAATCGCGTGCTTGAGGTTTCCGCCCGTGGCATCGTAGTAGCTGATGTGCGGGTTTCCCGCCGCGTCGAGTGCGAGCGAAGTGTACGAACCAGCATTGAGGCCATCGAACCCGTCGATATAATAGCTGGACCAGACCCCACCGATCCTTTCGGAGTACTTCAGGTTGTTCAGGGCACCGTCGTAGTGACTGATGCGAGGCTGACCGCTCGCGTCGAGGACGAGTGAGGTATAGGTCCCAGCGTCGAAACCGTCGGCGCCGTCCACGTAGTAGCGGGCCCAGTCGGTGCCGTTCCTCTCGGCATACTTGAGATTGTCGGCCCAGCCATCGCGGTAGCTGATCCGCGGGTCTCCGACGGCGTTGAGGACGAGCGAGGTGTGACCCCCCTGGAGAAAATCGGGGTCGACGGTGATCCTGGTCCAAACTCGGGCAGATCTCTCGGCGTACCGGAGAGAGCCTCCGGTTACACTGCCGCTGTAGTAGCTGATGCGCGCGTCGCCCGTGCTGTTGACGGCGATCGAGCTCCACTCGCCGCCCTGGGTGTCCACGAGCTCGAGCTTCCACGGGTCGGAATTCGCGCGCCATGCCGTCCCGAGGAGTCCGATCGATGCACAGAGTAATGCCGCGACCAGCGGTCGAATCTTCGCGCCCGATGCATGGGAGTGACTGTACTTTTCCAGGTTCATGACGCCCTCCAGTCTCGGAATCGCGAGGCCTCGTGGCGAGACTGCAGGTCGCGCCAGAGAACGAGATGCAACTTGTTTTGGGTTGGCTTGATGCTCACTTGCCGAGCCGCCACCTCTTACGGTATGGGAGCCCAAGCCTGTTGCCCGTGGTTTGGGTGCGACGAGCACGCTCACCGGCGGGCAATCGTGAATCAGCTGCTGAAGGGCGGGATTCAATCACTTTAGCGACGGATTGTCCATCGAAAAGCAGGCCTTTCGACTTCGACCCACAACCCCATGCACGCGAATTCGCGCGCCAACGTCGATGCGCACGGCTCCCCGGTGAACATCTGTGCGGCGATGGTTCAGGACTTCGCGCCGGGCTCGGGGGCGCCGCCGGCCCAAGTCTCCAGCTTGCGGTACAGCGTCTTGCGATCGAGGCCGAGGATGCGCGCCGCCATCGTCTTGTTGCCGCCCGCCGCTTCGAGGACGCGCAGGATGTAGCGTTGCTCCACTTGCTCGAGCGGCACCAGCTCCGCCGGGTCGTCGCTCGCCAGCACGATCTGCGTGCGGCGAGACTCCCGCACCTTTTCGGGCAGATCTTCGAGGGTGATTTGCTCGAAGCGCGCCAGCGCCACGGCGCGCTCGACGACATTGCGTAGCTCGCGCACATTGCCCGGCCACCCGTACGCGAGCAGCTTCTCGGCCGCCGCACTCGAGAGGCCCACTACGCGCTTGCCGGCCTGGGCGGCACAGTCCTCCGTGAAGCGCTGCGCCAGGAGCAGGATGTCGTTGCCGCGCAGACGCAGCGGCGGCACCTGGATCGGGATGACGCTGATGCGGAAGAAGAGATCCTCGCGGAAGCGTTTGCCCTCGACTGCGGCCTCGAGATCGATGTTGGTGGCGGCGATGATGCGCACATCGACCGCGGCCTCCGTATCGCCGCCCACCGGCCGGATGCGGCGTTCCTGAAGGGCGCGCAGCAGCTTGGGTTGGAGCCCGAGCGGCAGGTCGCCGATCTCGTTCAGGAACAGCGTGCCCCCATGGGCTTGCTGGAAGAGCCCGGTGCGCGCCGTGTGCGCATCGGTGAACGCCCCGCGCGCGTGACCGAAGAGTTCGCTCTCGAGCAGCGTTTCCGGCATGGCAGCACAGTTGACCGCGACGAAGGAACCCTTCTTGCGTCTGCCACGCTGGTGCAAAGCTTGCGCCACGAGCTCCTTGCCCGTACCGCTCTCGCCGGTGAGCAAGACCGTGGCATCGGTCTCGGCGATGCGTTCGAGCAAGGCATAGAGCTCTTGCATGGCCGGGCTCGCGCCGATCAAGTCTCCGAACTGCTGCGACTCGCGCACCGCGCGCCGCAAGCGTTTGACTTCTTCGCGCGGCGCCGCGTGGCTTCGTCATCCGATGAACGGCGCGGGCCAGCGGGCGAACGCGCGCTCCTCATATGGAGCGCGGTGCGATGACCACCTTGTGGCTCATTGTGAGTTGCCGGAAGGTGGATTCGTGGAAGAACTCCGGACAGAAACAGCGCTGGCTCACAACGGCGCTTCTGGACATCGAGCCGCGGCTGCGGAAGATCAAAGGCCACAAGCATCTTTCGGAACTTCGCCGAGCGATCCAAAGAGATTTGAAGATCGAAGTCGTCGAACACTCGGCCAAGGTGGCCGCGTGATCAACCCATGGAGCCGCGGAGAATTTCAACTAAGAATGGGATTGACTCCATCGCGCGCGTCGTGCACGTTTTCAGTAGTCGACCTCCATCCCAAGACGGGCACTGAAGGGTGGCTGATACAAGATCGGCTGGAGATATCTTGGATTCGGGTTGATCTGATTGCCGTTGCTGTCGATCGAGAAATAATGTTGCTCGTCCAGGCGCAAAGCACTCTTTTGGCTAAAGACGTGGAAAAGGTCCAGGACCAGCTTCGGTCGCGCCGTGGTTCGAGAGCTAGCAAGCCGGTCATAGGACAGCCGGAGACCCCAGTCCCAAATCGTGGGCGTGCGTCCAACGCTGCCGCGGGCGCGCAGGAAGGCTGGGGCGCATAGGAACTTCGAAGGGCATTTCCCGTCGTTGTCGTTGGGTCTCGGAATCTCTAGGTGTTGGTTGTGATCAGGTTTGCGGTTGTTGGCAGTCGAAGGGGTGACGATTGGCCGAGGCTGGGTGGCGGAAGTCGCCGCGGATTGGCGGTTGAGGGCGAGTTCGGGTGATCGCTCCGGGGCGCCGACAGCCGAAGCGGTGCTTGGGGCGAGTTGGTGCCGGTGCGGGAACGCCGCGGTCCGGTGGAGGCTGCCAGCGGCCAGCACGCGGCGATGGTTGTCAAGGCGGAGGTCTCGCGGTCGGCTCGCCGGTGTCGAGGTCGTCGAAGAGGGTGTCGTCGGCGCGGACAGCAGGCGCCGGAGTGGGCAGGTCGGCTGGCAGTGCGAGGTGGAAGAGGATCTTTCGGACGACCTGCGGTTCACAGATGAAGGCGAGCACGACCATGGCGGTGTCACATCGGGGGCAGTTCAAGGCGTCGAGGAAGAAGACGCGCCTGAGCAGTTGCGCCCAGGGCAAGGTTCTTCGGTGGCGGCGTGTGGGCGCGTCGGGTGTCGAGTCGGCCGGTGTTGTTGGCGTTGTTGGCGACGCGCCTGGTGATTGCCCGCGGGTAAGGTCGGGTCGGTTCTCGGGCTGGGATTGCGCGGCGTCCACTTCATCTGTGCGCTTGCTCGGCGGTTCGGGCAAACGATCGCGCCAGCGTGAACGGCCGGCGAAGACGCCGTGGTATCGCACGAGGTTGGCATAGGGGGCGGGCACGAGTGCTGCCAGTCTGCGGAGGAATTCTGTGGGCTGGATCGTGAGCGCGAGAGCATGCCAGCCACGGCGGGCGCGCCTGCTTGCGATCCGCCGGCGGCGATCCACGACAGCTGCAGCCTTACGTCGTGGGCACTCTGGACCCGATCGTCGGGGTCCTTGGCCAGGAGTGCGTTCACCAGCCGCTCCAGCGCGGGCGGTGACATCGGGGAGAGATCCGCCATCGACAGCACCGCGTCGCGCATGATGGCACTGATCAGGCTCGCTTGCGTCGCGCCGTCGAAGGCGTGCTTACCTGTGACCATCTCGTACAGCACGCAACCCAGCGCCCACAGGTCGCTGCGCTCGTTCGCTTCCTTGCCCTCCAGCTGCTCCGGCGCCATGTACTGGAACGTCCCGACGATCGTCCCCTCGACGGTCAGCGGCGCCGCCATCGTGGGCGAGTGGGTGAGGGCAGCCACCGTGACGCCGCTTCCCGCCGCCTGCCCCGCCATCCCGGTGGCCCGCGCGAGGCCAAAGTCCATCAGCTTGGCGCCCGACTTGGTGAGCATGACATTGCCGGGCTTGAGGTCGCGGTGGATCACCCCGGCGCGATGCGCCCGGTCGAGGGCGTCGGCGATCTGCCCGCCGAGTTTGAGTATCTCGGCGGTGGGCAGTGCGCCCTTCTCGAGCCGCACGTCACTGACATCGAGCGTGACCAAGGCTTCGGTGCGTCCGGAGGCCGTCACGAACTCAACTTCGAGGCCATTCGGTGTAGGCGTGGACCACCGTACCCAGGTCACCACGTCGCAGACCATGGTCCGGGAGTTCCTTGTCCAGGACGACGACGTCGAGTTCCTTGCACTTCACTGGTCACCTCCCGGAAACGCAGTGACGCCGTCACACGGCGACCGCGCGCAGCGACAGAATCACCCCCGTAGCGAGCCGTCACGTTTTTGGGGTAGGTTGCCTGGATGCCACTCGGTTCTGGCACCCGCCTCGGAACCTACGAGATTATCGGTCCGCTCGGGGTCGGTGGGATGGGCGAGGTCTACCGCGCCCGGGACACGCGGCTCGGGCGGGACGTGGCGATCAAGGCGCTGCCCGACGCGTTTGCGCGCGACCGCGAGCACGTGACCCGGTTCCTGCGCGAGGGCAGGGCGCTGGCTTCGTTGAACCACCGCAACATCAGCGCCATTTACGGTCTCGAGGAGTCGGGTGACCGCTCCTACCTCGTACTCGAGTTCGTCGAGGGGCGAACCCTCGCCGAACAGTTGCGCCGTGGACCGCTGCCAATGGCCGAGGCGTTTAGGGTCTGCCGCCAGATCGCGGCCGGGCTCGAAGCGGCGCACGAGAGCGGGATCGTCCATCGGGACCTCAAGCCGGGCAACGTCATGCTCACGCGGGCCGACGAGGTCAAGGTGCTGGACTTCGGCCTCGCCAAGAATCTCGGCGCGACGCGCGACGCCGCACTGACCGCCACGGCCAAACTTAGCGGAACGGCCGAGGGGACGGTGTTGGGCACGCCTGCCTACATGAGCCCCGAGCAGGCGAGTGGACGGGATACGGACCGCCGCACCGACATCTGGGCGTTCGGTTGCGTGCTGTACGAGTGCCTGGTCGGCCGCCCCGTGTTCGCGGGCGAAAGCTACGCGGAGATCGTTGGCCAGGTGCTCCACGCCGAACCGGACTGGGCGGCGCTCCCCGCCGCGACCCCCGCCCGCGTGTGGGATCTGGTGGAACGCTGCCTCACGCGGGATCCCACGCAACGGCTGCGCGACATCGGCGAGGCACGCATCGCGCTGCAGGGTGCTTCGCCGGGTGAGATCGGCGGTCCTCGAGGCGCGCATCGGCCGACTGCCGTCGGCGCGGCCGGCGTCGCCCACGAAGGAGCGGCGGCCTCTGGCGGAACCGAGAGGCATCGCGGTGTCTCCGCGCGAGTGCTGGCCACGACGATCACTACCGTCGCCGTGATCGCGGTCGCGGTCGGCGTCGCTATCAGCCACCTCCCGTGGCTGGCACGGTCGCAGCCTCTTATGCTCGTGGACGTCGCGCTCCCGGATACGCTCGCGCTCTACGGTTGGGGCTCGCCGGTGCTCGCGTTCGCGCCGGACGGGCGCACGCTGGCCTATTCCGCGTTCGGTCCGTCCGGGACTGCGCGCATCTACGTGCACCAGCTGGCCGATGGCGTGGTTCGCGAGGTTCCGGGCAGCGAGACCGGCGAGGGACCGTTCTTCTCCCCGGATGGGGCATGGGTCGCCTTCGCGGTTGGCGCGAGCAGCAAATCCGGGATCCCCAGCGAGCTGCGCAAGTTCTCCCTCAGTGCCGGTCTCACGCAGGCGGTGTGCGCCATCCGGGACTACAACGGTGGCTTCTGGGAGGGGGACCAGATCGTCTGGCAGGACCAGGTGCCGGGACCGCTCATGCGAGTGCCGGCCGCGGGCGGTAAACCCGCAAGGTTGATCGCGACACCCACCATGCCCGATACGGGCTCCAAGCAGGCGTGGCCGCAACCGCTGCCCGGCGGGCCCTACATCCTGGTCGCGGACTGGAATCATGAACGATCATCGCCGGCCGTGATCGATCGTCGCTCGGGCACTCGGCGCAAGCTCGACGTCGAGGGGGGGTACGCTCGCTACCTCGGATACGGGAGTCTGCTCTGCGTCACCCGTGAGGGTCAGGCGAGGGTCGTGCCCTTTGATCCCAAGCGGGCTGCCGTGACGGGCGCGCCGGTGGCGGTGCTTAGGGACATCTCGCGGACGGGAAACGAGGCGGCGATCATCGCGTACTCGGGCGCCGGACACCTGGCATGGTCCAGCGGCCTGGTGCGATACAGTGGCATCGAAGACATCCAACTGGTGCGCATCAACTCGGCAGGCGTCACGCCGATGCCCGTTGCGCGCGATCAGTATGGGCGCCGAGTTCGCGTCTCGCCCGACGGGGGCCGCCTGGTCGTATCGGACGAATGGGGCGGACCCTGGCTGGTGGAGCTCGACGTTGGCCGTCGCAGCCGGATCGTCCAGGAAGGGGGCTACGAGTTCCCCGCCTGGACCCCGGACGGCCGTGCGGTGGCCTTCGTCAGGCTCGGTGCCCCCTTTGACGTCATGCTCGTCGAGGCGCGAAGTGGGGCGACTCCACGCCGGGTCGCCGGCAGCGCCGAGGAGATCTACGTGGACGACGTGACCCCCGACGGCCGCGACGTGACGTACACCAGCTCCTACTCGGGCGATGTCCGTTCGATCCCGCTCGACGGCACAGGTCCCGGCAAGGTCCTCCTTCGGGGAGTGGATGCTGGGCGGAGTGGACTCTCACCTGACGGACGGTGGCTCGCCTACCGGAGCAGCGTCGGTGGTCAGGCCGAGGTGTTCGTCGAGCGCGTGGGGGGCGGAGACCGCACCCAGGTCTCGACGGCCGGTGGGGATCTCCCCCGGTGGGCGCGGGACGGCCGCGAGGTGTACTTCGTCAACGGGGATCGACTGATGTCCGCGCGATTCGCGGCCGGCGAACCACCCGACGTGGGTGTCCCGGTCGAGGTGGCGACAGTGCCGGACATGCGCGGATACGATGTGCTGCCGGGCCATCGCCAGTTCGTCGGCCTCCAGCGCCCGCCCGACGCGGGCTACGTCCGCCGACTGCGGTTGGCGCTGAACTGGACACCCAAGTCAGAGCGATCACTCGAGGGCGCGGGCAAGCTCGAGCGCTGAACCGGCGGGTTCATCGAGGATTGCGCTGCGAATCTCTGACTCGGCACACTAGCACGAGCGCAAGCATCTCACACGCGAGTGGCTTCGGCCCTTGCCTTCTCCATCAGCGTATCGAAGCGCGGGTCACCGCACAGTTGCGACAGGTACGGATCGTACTCGCCCAGAAACCGGTGGTTCCAGAAGCCGCGCGAGACCGCGGCCTGGAGGAGCGAGGGCCTTCTCCTTCTCACCCGGTAGGAGCCACGCGATGGACAGCTGCCACGGATACTGAAGATCGCGACCGACTCGGAACCACTATTCGCGGCTGCCAAGTTCGGCCGCCGATCTCCGTTCAATGTCGCCGATATCAACGGAGAGAGGACGGCCCATTGGTTTCCCACCTGCTTGGTTACCAGACCGTGCCACCCAGGCCGATGAAGATCTGAAAGTAGCCCGGATGGATCGTCACCGCGGCCGCAGTTCCGAACTGCTGCGGCAGATTGAAGCTCTTGATGAACCGCACTCCACATTCGCTCTGCGTGCTGGGTCACCTGGTGCGGCCCGTCGGAAGCTTGAAGATGGGCAGACTATAGTCTCGGCGTCCCGCCGTCCAGCCGAAAGGAACGTGCGCCGGTGACTCGATCACACAAGTCGCGCGAGGGCTGCGATGGACGTCGTGTTACGTTGGGAAGAGAGGATGCAGATTTCGGTACCTCCCGATCAAAACTCCTCCATATGTCTCTTATCGGTGACGTGGCGCCCACGCGCGATCACGATTTGGGGAAGATCAGCGTGATCCCGATGCGTAGGCCCCAGTCCGGGCCTCCTTCCGGTGCGTCGAGATAGACGCGCGCACCGCCGAAGACGCTCGCGCGCGCATAGGAACTTCGAAGGGCATTTTCCGTCGTTGTCGTTGGGGCTCGGACTCTCTAGCTAGGTGGCGGTTGTGATCAGTTTTGCGGTTGAGGGCCAGCAGGCCGCAGTGGAGGTAGCGCCGGAACTCGCGCTCGAGGAACGCAGGATAGCCGTCGCCATCCTGCCTGCGCGGGTCCGGTCCTGTCCGGTAATGTCTTATGCTGTTGGAGGTTAGCGAGATGTCCCGTCCGGCCTCGACCGGGCTGATCCGGGCCTGTCCGACGTGGTAGACAAGCAAGGGACAAGCAAGAAATCGGTGCATTCTTGCCGTCGCGCGGCTCGCCGCGCTGTCGCCGCGCACGCACAGTTCGATTCACCCCCACCGCCCACACCTTCGACGCGCTCGGGTTCTTGGCCGTGCCTACTCAGTTCGAAGAGGGCGGGACCAGCCGCTTCATTTCTATCCCTGTGGGCGGGCGCGCCCGTCACGATGCGGCGGGCTTCACTATCTTGCCCATGAACAGAACCAGCCCGCTCTTGCTGTCGCGGATCAGGAACAGGAACGGACGATCGGCGCGGAAGCGCGGCGTGAAGGGGATCAGGTCTTCGTGGTGCGGGGGCATGGCGGCCGTCGCTTCCATCATGACATCGGTGGCCGCGGCCGCTTCCGTTCCTTTCTCGTTGACCTCAACCCAAGCCTTGTGGAGGACGGCGCCGATGAACGGTTTCTGACTCGGGTCTTCGCTGGTCGTCATGCCGGAGAAGTCGGCACCGCCGGGCATTGCCGGGTCGAGAAAGGCCCGTCGCATTCCCATCGACTGAAGAGGCGGGGTCATTTCGCGGGCCGATTCCAGGGTGAAGCGGGGCAACCCGGTGTCCACGGTCCGGCGGTCAAGCTGCTTGAGCCAGGACTCGAGGGCCTCAGGCGTGAGCTTGGCTTCCAGCGCGGCCAGGCCCGCGGGCGATCGCGGGGCGATCGCGACCATGGTCAAGTCGCCGCCCTTGTAGGGAAGCTCGATCATGGTGAAACCGCCCTCATCGGGGTAGGTCGGGGGTCGATCGGCCTCGTTGCGCGGGACCTTCAGCGGCGTGGGAAAGAAGTCGCCGTTTCCGGAGAACGCGGCGTACGGGACCGCGGACCGTGTTGAGTCCAGCATCATCTTGACCTTGGTCGTGCCCCCGCTCGAAAGCGTGAAGTCTTCATCCCGCGTCGAACCTTCGGAGAACGGGGCCGCCCACTCACCTTTGAAGTAAACCGCGTTCGTGATGACCAGCCTGATGTCCGGAGTCAGCACGCCGCCGGGGATCAGGTTCTTGATCCGGTGCTCCGTGTTGTCCTCCACCCAGCCGTTGATCCGCAGGCGCGACGCCTCGGCGTGGGCGCGGATATCAAGCGGGTAGACGCCCCCGGTGCCGTAAAACTTCGCGATCACCTGCACATAGTTCGGCGCCAGGGCGTAGGTCTTCTCGACCCACAGAGCGTTGGCGATGCGCAGATCGAAACGGTCCACGGTCGCGAGCAGGGCGTTGAGCTCCGAGGCGAGCTTTCCTGCTCTCTCGGCCGCGTCCTGCTGGGCCTTCCAGTCGCTGCCACTTCGAAGCTGCGCCTTCTTGTTCGCGAGGTCGAGCTCCGCGCGAAGCTCCTCGATGCGTTGCCGGACCTGGGGGGTGGCATTCCCGGACGCGGCGCGATATCTCTCCGCGATCGAGGCGTGCCCGGCGTGGATGGACGTGACCACCCGTTCCCCCTGCGCCGCGACCGGTAACTTCAGGACGCGGGCCATCTCGGATTCGGTCTCGTCCCGCGCTCCTTCCGCGGTCATCGCCAGCGCAACGGACATGGAGTAGGGCGAGATGAATAGATTCTCCCCGGGCTTCGCCGCCGCGAGGGTGCGGAAGAGGTCGATGCCGAAGGCGTTGGAGGCGACGACGGCGCTCCGGGTGGGGTCGTCAGGTCCCGCGGCCGCGGCTGCGCGCAAACCTGCCATCAACACCGCGCCGGGCGCAAACAACCGCTTAACCCGGATTATTCACGAAGTTGAAGACGAAAAAGCCTCCACGTGCTAAAAAGAGCTTGTTGACAGCAATTCTCGGCACCGAGGAGGCTTTCTCTTGGACACGAATCCTACGACAGAGTGTTTTCTGTTTCCAGGACTT
>CAZMNW010000025.1:0-253854 GCA_964567755.1 uncultured bacterium | reverse complement strand
GCCCGCGGCAACTCGGTGACGGCGCGCGAAATTCTCGACAACGGCGCTTCGAGGATCCAACGGGAGTTGAAGGAACAACCGCTTCTCAAGGCCAAGATGATGGAGTCGATGGGACGGGTGTACCAGAACCTCGGCCTGTACACGATGGCTGAAAGTCTACTCGTGGCTTCCCTCGAACTTCGACGGACTGAACTGGGCGATGAGCACCTGGACACCGTGGAGAGTCTCAGTGATCTGGGTTGGCTCTGCGTTTCGCAAGGAAGGTTCGACGAAGCGGCGGCAATGCACGAGCAGGCACTCGCCGTGCGGGAGCGCGACCTGGGACCCGAACACGTCGATACTGGATGGAGCCTTTACTATCTCGGCATAACCGAGGTGTTTCGCGGCGAGTCGCGAAAGCCGCGCGGACGGCGGCTGCTGCAGCGCGCGCTCCCCATCTTCGAACGCGAACTGGGACCGTCGCACTTGGCGGTTGCCTGGTGCCTCAATGACATCGGAAATACGCTCCAAGATCCGGATTCTGCGCTGTCATTCTATGAACGGTCTCTCGAGATCAAGACCAAAGCCCTGGGTCCGGACCACCATGATGTCGCGATCTCGCATGACAACGTGGCCGGCATTTTTCTCGCGCTGGGCCGACTGGAAGAGGCCAAACTCCACGTGGAGAAAGCGCTCTCGATCTCGGTGAAATCTCTGGGACCCAACCACTACCAGGTGGGCAGCATCCTGACCACTCTGGGGAGGTTGTTGCACCAGCAGGGCCATCACACGGCCGCTGCAGATACTCTGCGGCGTGCACTGCAAATCGTCTCTGCAACCGTCGTCCCCGATCATTGGCTGATCACTTTGCTTTTCCACAGCCTTGCCTTGGTTGCAGTTGCGACCGGAGATCACGCTGAGGCTGATTCTCTCTACCAACGGGCATGGGAGACGCTCGAAAGGAGCGACCCGGACTCCGCGTGGCTAGCCACCATTTTGGAAGAGCACTCCCGGATTCTGCGTGACGAGGGTCGGGCCCAAGCAGCCGAAGTGATGGAGGCACGCGCCAAGACGATCAGGGGGAAGCTCGAACAACCACAAGGCATGAACTGAAGGCAAGTACCCGCCCGAGCGACGGCGAGGCCGGCCGCCAACGCGAAGGAACGGATGGCGCTCGAGCAAGTCTTCGCAGCCTTTGGCTTAATGGCAACGCGCCGGCGCAGGAACTCGAGTGGGGTCGCTGATCGAGGTCGTACCGTCACTTCACGCGAGAAGTATCTCGTTCTCGGTCGACAGGTTGGCTTGTCGACTCAACCACGGAAGGGATCCATCATGAATCCCATGTGCTTCCTTGCAATCGCACTGATCCTGATCTTGTCGCTGGCCTCGCCCTCGCGATGCCAACAGGTCACCACAGGCTCCATCACCGGTACGGTCACCGACGCAGACGGTGCGCCGCTTCCCGGGGCCACGGTCACCGTGACCTCGAAGGAGGACAAAAGCTGGTGACCACGGACGCGAACGGGGGCCTTCCGTTTTCCTTACCTCGCGCCCGGCGAGTACACACGCCTGCTCTACGGGGATTCAGGTGTCATTGGGCCATTATTCGGGACTACAGGACGCTGTCATCGCACGAGCATTCCTCGTCCTTTGATGGATGATTGGATGAAGTGTGCTTCAGCGCTTCAGCTTTGTGTTCGCCGCACCCACGTTTCAGCGCGTCCACTGCTCGACGGGCCGTGAGGATCGATTTCAGTTCGCGCCGGCGGCGGTGGCGATGCTGCGTGGGCTCTGGCCCGCGGTGCGGCGGCGGACGACGTCCTCGGCGGTGAGACGGCAGTGATCACGGAGCGTGCGCAGGAGCACCAGCTCGCGCACTTCCTCATCCGTCAGACGGAGATCGGCGCCAGGGTCTTGGCGCCAGGTGGCATACGGACGCGCATACGGGCCGCGCAGAGCGAGCGCAGCCGGCAGCGCGAGACGGTAGATCTCGCTCGCCAGGCCGCATCGGCGCGTGATCGCGTCCCAGGAGCTTCCTTCCCGACGCCAGGCGATGATCTCGTCGAGGCTGCGCGCCGACACGCGCTCGAGATACAAGGCAACGAGCAGATCGTATTCGCTGAGCCAGGCGGCATGGCGTTGCAACGCGTCCAGGTCGGCGTCGAAACGGTGCTCGAAGAGGAATCCGAGCTGCAGCGGCCGGGCGGGATCGGCATGCACGTCGCGGTCGCGTGCCGTCGCGAGCAGGAGTCCTGCCACGAGCAATGTCGCGTTGACGACGGTGCGCCGCATGGAAGCCTCCCTCGACCTCGGTCGCCAAGAGGCATCGTGCAAGCACTACACCGTGTCCGGGAAATATCTAGGCGCAGCGTGTGGAGTCGCATGCGGGCGCAGCGAACCCCGGGTGTCCAGACATCGCGATTGCTTCTTGCGATGGTGGTCTCGCCGGCGGCCGTCAACGATAGAGACCCTTGATGACACTCCAGGTGTGGGCTTCGACGGCCGTGCCCATGTACAGGACGTCGAGCTGTGGCCGGAAGGCAACGGTGGTGTTCTCGCTCGAGTCGAAGCGCTTCGCGGTGGCGATCGGCACCTCGTTGCCGAGCAGGATCCAGCCGAAGTTTGATGCCGTCCCATCCACCCACGCCTGCACATCGGCCACCAGGCCGCTGCCCGACCAGATGTAGTTGGCGATCTGGTTGACCGAGGTCGTGGCACTCACGGTGGTGGCGAAATCCCCGCCTGGAGTGGTCCAGCTGGCGGTGTTGAAGAAGCGATGCACCCAGGTGGCGTCGTTCGTGGTCGAAGCCGCGCCGCCGCCCTCGCCGCGTCCGGCCCCCGACGAGCCCTCCCCCCAGTCGGCGAGCACGCGGCGCATCTGGATGTTCTGCGCGCCGCTGGTCGTGCGTGACATGTGGAGCGTGAGGCTCACGCTCGTGATCGTCGAGCCGGCGGGGATGGACGAGACATCGAAGGCGATGAGACCGCGGCGCACGCGCTGGTCGGCCGGGATCGTCGTGGTGGTCTTGCCGGCGAAGAAATGCAGGCCCGCACCGTTGCTGAGCTGGCCCGTGGAGTTCTGGTACAAGGTGTTGTCCTTGACTGCAGCCAAGGTGACCATCTCGGCGTTGACCAAAGGCACATGCAGTGACGCCCATGCGGCCATCACCACGGAGAGCAAGGCAAAGCGGCGCATCATGGACACCCTCCACGCGTTACTGGCGCACCGAGGATCGGCGTGCCGATGTCGGAACGAAACCATCCCCCTCAAGGCCCGATCTCTTGCAGCACGACGTCGACCACTTGCTCGCTTCCGTCGCGCACGAACTTCACCTTGACCCGGTCGCTGGGCTCGTGGCGGTCGAGCGCGTCGACCATGTCGCCGTAGTTCTCGATGGGGTCGCCATCGATGCCAGTGATGACATCGAGATAGATGCGGCCGGCGCGATCCCGGCGCGCCGACTGCATGCCGGCACGCTCGGCGGCACTGCCCTCCCTCACGAGCCAGATGGCGACGCCGCGCAGGCGCCAGGCGCGCGCTTGGTTCTCAGGCACGATCTCGACCCCGAAACCGGCGCGCTTGACGCCGCCATACTCGATGAGTTGCGGCACGATCTGCATCACGGTGTTCACGGGCACGGCGAAACCGATGCCGGCGCTCTGGCCCACCTGCGAGATGATCGAGGTATTGACGCCGATCAGCCGTCCTCCCGAGTCGAGCAGCGGCCCACCCGAGTTTCCGGGGTTGATCGAGGCGTCGGTCTGAATGACGTCGTGAATGTTGGTGCCGGCGACCGACTTGATCTCGCGTCCGAGGGCGCTGATGACGCCCGTGGTGAGCGTCTGGTCGAGACCGAACGGGTTGCCGATGGCGAGCACCTTCTGGCCGACGACGAGGTGGCCCGAGTCTCCGGGCTCGACGGGAGTGAGCGCGCTCGTTGGGGCTCTGATGCGCAGCACCGCCAGGTCCTTGTTCGGTTCGGCGCCGACGACCTCAGCATCGTGCACCGAGCCATCGGCCAAGGTCACGGAGAACTCGGTGCCGCTCGCCACCACGTGGAAGTTGGTCACGACGTGGCCCTTGCGATCCCAGACGAAGCCCGAACCGGTGCCGACGGGGATTTCCAGAATGTTGAGCGTGAAGAGATCCTGGCGCCGCTCTTTCGAGGTGATGAAGACGACGGCGCGCGACACGCTTCGGAAGACGGCGATGGTGTTGCGCTCGTCTTCGAGCAAACCGGCGGGTAGCGCCAGTTCGTCATCGGCCACGGGTTTCGTGGAACCCGGTGGGCTGTTGAGCGCGGGCGCCGGGGTCTCCGTGGCAGCTTCGTCGACATGCGCGCGGTCGCTGGCGGGCGCGGAGTCCGAGGTCTCGCGCGTGTCATCGGAGGCGCATGCCGCGGCGACGAGGAATGCCACGGTGAGCGCAACGTGGAGTAGGCGCATCCGACACATCTCCCCAAGGGCGAGAACCGCGAGCGACCGAGCATCGTGGTCTCGAGGCTCTGGATTGTCGCCGAGCGCGGCTACTAGGAGCAAGGGGGTACGCGATTCAGGGCAGGTCGCGCAGCGGCCGGTAGGTGTGCCGGAGATCGCAGGCCATATAGATGACGTCGACGTACGTCCGCCCATCCTTGATGTTGTTCGGGAAGATCCCCCAAGTGCGGAAACCGAGCTTCTGGAACATCTCGATGGCCGCCACGTTGGTGAGCCGGACGTCGAGCCAGACGATCTCCACCTTGCGGCGCTTGGCTTCGGCGAGCAAGCGCTGGACGATCGCGGCGCCGAGGCCGTGCCGCTGCATTTCGTGGCGCACCATGACGCGTCCCATTTCCCAACAGTGACGCCGCAGTTCGTCGTTCGGATCGCGCCGGATGAGGCCGAAAGCGTCGAGGGGCTTGCCTCCGGCCACGACCGCGATCACGTCGCCGTCGGTGATGCCCTGCTGCAGGCTGCCGAAGTAATGGTCGGCGCCCTTGCGGCTCATGGGTTTCTGGAAGCCGATCGTGCCGCCATGCCGGATGCTGCCATTGAAGAGCTTATGCAGGGCGGCCGAGCCGTCATTCGAAAAATCGGATGCTCGGACGAGGCGCAGCGCCGGTCGGGATGCGGGCATCGCGGGTCCTCCTGCGGCGAAACGACGAACGGCGGCAACATAGCATGTGGTGAGGTCCGGGGGCGGGCGAATTCGTGCGCCAAGCCCGGCTGGTGCATCGAGCTGGATGCGATCCCCGCGGAGAGGGGAGCCAGACACCCATCTGGTTGGTTCGGCGCTCTTGTTGCTTGCCGAACGCCTGCGGGTGAGAGACCCTGGCCTGCACGGGAAGGGGAGGCGGGATGCACGGACTCGGGTGGGGCGTCGTTCTCCTCTACGCCGGCGCGGTGTTCCTCATCGGCTGGCTCACGAGCCGCAAGCAGAGCGGAACCGACGAGTTCTTTCGTGGTTCGCGACGCCTGCCGTGGTGGGCGCTCGGAATTTCCATCATTGCCACCGCGTTCTCGGCGGCCTCACTGCTCGGGGGACCGGGCGAAGGTTACGGCCACGGCTTCCTGTGGTTGCAGCTGCAGCTCGGTGACCTGATCGGGTATCTGCTGGTCTGCACTTTTTTCCTGCCGCTGTTCGCGCGTCTCGATCTCACCACGGCGTATGAATGGCTCGAAATGCGTTTCGACGCCAAGACGCGGTCGCTGGCGTCGATCTATTTCATCCTCTTCGTCGTCGTACGGCTCGGCGCGCTGCTCTACGGCGCCGCCCTCGTCGTCGCCGAGGTATCCGACCTGTCGTTGCCGGTGTCGATCTGTATCGTCGGTGTGGTGGCGGTGATCTACACGGTCGCGGGGGGTCTGGCGGCGGTCGTGTGGACCGACGTGTTGCAGTGGGGCGTCGTCATGCTCGGGATCGGTGCCTGTCTCCTCGTCGTGAGGGGCGAAGTGGACGGCGGGTTGACCCAGATCATCGACACGGCGCGCGCCGGCGGCCGCTGGACGCTCCTCGACCTGTCGTGGAACCCACAGTCGATCCGCGCCCTGCCGACGGCGATCCTTGCCTACGGCATGCTGGCATTCGCAGTCGCCGGCACCAACCAGCAATCCGTGCAGCGCTATCTCGCCTGCGCCGATGTGCGCGCGTCGCGCCGCGCCGCCATGCTCGCCTGGGCTGCGGGGTTCATCGGTGTCGGCGGCACGTTGCTGCTCGGAGTGTTCCTCTACGCCTTCTATCAGGCGGCGCCCGGGCACTTGCCTCTGGACGTGCAGCCCGATCGCATCCTGCCCATTTTCATCGCCAACGAACTACCCCCGGCGGTCGCCGGCTTGTTGGCTGCGGCGATCTTCGCCGCCGCGATGTCGTCCTGCGACTCCGCCATGCATTCGTTCTCGACCTGCCTGGTCGTCGATTTCTACCGGCGTTATTTCAAGCGCAACGCCACGGAAACGCACTACTTGCGCATGGCGCGACTGCTCGTGGTGTTTTCCGGGGCGATCGGCATCGTCTCGGCATTCTACGTCGCCGGCAAGGGGCAATCGTTGTTGACGTTCCTCGCCACCTACACGTCGTACTTCGTCGGCCCGGTGCTGGGGTTGTTCCTGCTCGGCATGTGGTCGCCGCGCGCCAACGGCCACGGCGCTTTCTGGGGCGCCTGCATTGCCGCCGGCGGATTGTTGCTGCTGACGCGCCTCGGACCTTGGAAGATCCCAGGCGTGTGGTTTGCCGCCATCAGCGCACCGCTCACTTTCGTCTTCGGCACGCTGATCTCGCTGATGGTGAAACGGGTGCCAGAGCCCGCACGTCCCGAACTCAGTGCCGCGGCCGCACCAGCACGAATTCTGTGACCGCCGCCAGCTCTTGCACCGCCGGTCCCTGCGCCAAGCGGAAGCCAAGGAACTGCGCCCGCGCTGCGGCCGCGGCCTCGGCATCGAAACGCGAGTCCCCCACCACCAGCGACAGTCGCGGGTCGACTTGCAGGTCCTGGCAGGCCTGAAGGATGAGATCCGGTGCGGGCTTACAATGGGCCGCCGCCGATGCGCCCGCCGTCGTGTCGACGAGGCCGATGAGACCGGCCCAGGCGAGGACGTCGCGTGCAAGGGGTGTGGGTGTGTTGGTGACGACGCCACGGTGGATGTCGGCGTCGCGCAGCCGGCACAAGAGCGCGCGTGCGCCCGGCTGCACTTGCATCGCGGTGTCGAAATCGAGCAGATGATCCTCGTAGAAGCGTGCGACCTCCTGGGCGGCGCAGCCGGGGAAGAACTCGCGCACGTCGGCATCGATTCCCTGTCCCCAGCTCTGATCGAACCGCGCGCGGCCGATATCGGGCGTGCAGAAATGTCGCGTCGCCAGGTTCAGCAGCTGAAACCACGCTTCACAGCTGTTGACCAAGACGCCATCCAGATCGAAGAGGACCGCTCTCACTTCGGGCATACCACACTCCTCGTCCACCAGGGCGGATCCGTGCGCGCATTCGGCGCGCTCGTCGTTGCAGTCATGATCAGCGGGGAAGCGCGCACATCATAACAGGCCGATCGCGAAGCGGCGAGAAGATTCAGCGCGGTGTGCGTCGAACTGCGCGATGTCTGCGATCGTAACGCTGCGATGCGGCAAGTCCTGCGGCTCGTCATTCCCAGATGGGATCAATTCCGCGCTGCGGCGCGCTCGAAGACCTCGAGCGCCTGCATGGGCTGCTTGAAGGGGGCGACGACGTAGACACCGGCCGCACTCCGGTTGCGCTCGAGCGCCGCGATGAGGTCGGCCGCGAGCTCGAAGCCAACCTCGCGCTCGCGCGGTCCAGCCGCTTCCAGAGCGCGGCAGACACTCTCTGGAACGACCACGCCGGCGACGTTTTCGTTGATGCGGCGCGCCTGCTTGAGGCCGATCAAGGGCCAAACACCGAGGATGATGGGGATGTCGACGCGACCCTCGATCTGGTCGCGAAACATCGACCAGCTTTCGAGGTCGAAAAAAGGCTGCGTCATGGCGAAGTCGGCGCCAGCGTGGATCTTGTCTTGGAGCCGCAGCAGCTCGGCTCCGAGGTGGGGGGCGTTCTGGTTGACGGCGACGCCGATTCCGAGCGGGAAGGCGGGCATGCCGATCTTGTCCGACGTCCGGTTGCCGCTGCGCAGCATCGCCAGCGCGCGGACGAGACCGATGCTGTCCACCTGGTAGACGCCTTTGGCTTCGGCATAGAGGTCTCCCTTGGGCGGGTCGCCGGCGATGACGAGGACGTTGCGCACGCCGCCCCAGGAAGCAGCGCCCAAGACTTGTGACAGCACTCCCGCGACACTGGCATCCCGCGGTGTGATGTGTGCCAGTGTCTCGATGCCCATGCGTTCGATGCCGGCCGCGATCTGCAGCGAGTCCTGGCGTCCGCCACCGCCGGAGCTGTTGATGTCGACCAAGTCGACGAGCTGGCGCGCCAGAATTTCTTCGACCACCGCTCGGTTGAGCGCGTCGGCGGGACCGCGTTGCGGATCGATTTGCAGGCTGCGGACGAACTGACCGGATGCGAGGCGCGCCAACAAACCCGACGTCTGGCCGGCCGTCGGGCCCGCCAGTGGTTCTTCGACCACGAGCTCGGCGCGGATGCGCACGCGCGCCGGCGCTGGGTCCACGGGTCGTTCGCGCGCACTCTGCACGCTCGTCGCGATGACCTGAATCTGCTCGGGCGTGGTGCCGCAGCAGCCGCCGATGACGCGCGCCCCGAGGCCGAGCGCGTCGCGGGTGAACGTCTCGTAGTATTCGCGCGACATGTCGGGATAGAGCACGCGCCCGCCGACGCGCTGGGCGAACCCGGCGTTCGGCATGATCGTGAGCGGCAGTTCCACGGCGCGCGCCATGTTCTCCAACACCGCCAGGCTCGCTTGCGGTCCGAGACTGCAGTTGACGCCCACGGCCTGGACCTGTTGGGTGCGCGCCACTTGGTTGCCGGCGGTCGGCGTGTCTTCGCCCGTGGCGAGCTCGCCACGTTCGTCGAAGCTCATCGAGGCGATCAAAACCGTCCCTGTGCTCATTTGGCGCACCGATTCGATGGCGAGCAGCAGCTCGTCGAGACGCGAGAACGTTTCGAGCAGCAGCAGATCGACGCCACGATCGAGCAGCAGCTCTGCCTGTTCTTGAAACTGACGCATCTGTTGCGCCGCGCTGGGGTTCGTGTCCAGCAACCAATCGGAGTCGAGGGGACTGATCGACCCCGCGATCCACACGTCGCGGCCGCAGGCATCACGCGCGTCGCGCGCGATCTTGACCGCTCCGGACACCAAGGCGGTGGCATGGACCCCGAGCCCCAGGCGATCCAATCGCGCGCGGCTGGCGCCGAAAGTATTGGTCGTGATCATGCGGGCCCCGGCCGCGATGTAGCTCATGTGCACGCTCTGCACCACATCGGGATGCACGAGGTTGACCTCGAGCAGGGCGTGCGCCATCGCCGCCGGCCCGCCGCGCGGCAGCGAGCGCGCGATCATCGACCCCATGGCGCCATCGGCGACCAGGACGTCGCCTCGCAAGGTGTCGAGGAGGTTGGGCAAGAGCATCTCCCATGCAGTGGCAGCGAAGAGGGAAGCTTAGCATAACTTGCGGTCGCACCGGGTCCCGGCCACATTGGTTTGGGCGTTGCGACTCCGAGCCTCAAAGCCATAGGATCGGCCCGTGGAGGCACCGGCATTGCAGCGCAGCAGAGGCACTCGGCAAACGATCATGCCGCCTTGTGGCACCGTGGTACGCATTCGGTTCGACAGTCGCGTTCTGCGCGGGAACCGGCTCGGCGACCCGAGCGTGCGTCAGGTGCCGATCTATCTGCCGCCCGGATACGAGAGCTCCACGCGCCGATATCCAGTGCTCTTCGCGCTGGCGGGATTCGCCGGCTGCGGACGATCGTGGCTCAACGCCGCGGCGTGGGGCGAAGCGCTCGACGAACGACTCGATCGCTTGCATGGAACAGGTGCCATGGCGCCGACGATCGTCGTCATGCCCGATTGCTTCACACGTTGGGGCGGCAGCCAGTATCGCAACTCGACGGCCACGGGGCGCTACGCGGATCATTTGATTCACGAGCTCGTCCCATGGGTGGATCGGCATTTGCGCACGCTGGGCGGAAGCGACCATCGCGGCATCTTCGGCAAGTCGAGCGGCGGCTATGGTGCGTTGACGTTGGCCATGCAGCATCCGGACGTGTTCGGCGCCGTGGCGTGTCACAGCGGCGACATGGGTTTCGAGTATTGCTACTTCCCCGATTTCCCCAAGTTCTTGCGTCAGGTGGACGCGAGCGGCGGTGTCAGGCGTTTCGTGCGCGACTTCGAAGCCGCGCGACGCAAGACCCAGGCGCAGTTCGATGCCATGAACATTCTGGCGATGTCCGCCTGCTATTCCCCACGCGCTGGTGCCCCTCTCGGGATCGCATGGCCGATGGACTTGGAGACGGGGGAGCTGGACCGGCGAGTCTGGGAGCGTTGGCTTCGCCACGATCCGCTGCGGATGCTGGCGCAACATGCGCGAGCGCTACGCCGCATGCGGTTTTTCTTCCTCGATTGCGGGACTCGCGACGAGTTCGGGTTGCTCTGGGGAGCGCGGCGGATGCATGCGCAGCTGCGACTTCGGCGCATCCGTCACGTGTACGAGGAATTTGGCGACGGGCACATGAACACGAGCTACCGGCTCGATCGCTCCTTGCCGCTCATGAGCCGCGCGCTCCGGCCGCGCACCCCGCGACGGCGAAAATAGGAACCAAATCCCCCCGCTCCGCCTACGAGAGAAAGTGAGTGCGGACGGCCAGCGCCGCGCGGCGCCGCGTGGGCCAGGCTCCAATCCGGACCTCCCCGCCAGTGCCTCTTCCGAGCGCCCCAGCTCCTGAGCCGGTTCGGAGGCCATGGCCCGTTGCGCGGCGATTCCCTGCGCCCTTATATTGACTGCGTTTAGCTCGCCATTCCGAACCGACGCGCCCTGGGAGATTGGCGATCAAGGTCGGCTGGTCCGACGAAGCGACCGCGTGAGTGCGACGGCCCTGCGAAGGAACCGCGCGGATTCATGCAGAAACGGTGGTGGTGTGATGCAGGTTCTCGATTTGCGGTTCTCCTGCCCGCTCCGAATGGCGAGGTTCCTGGTGATGGCTGGATGGATCGCGCTCGCGACTGTCACCTCGGCCAGGGCGGCCAATATGGACCCGGTCATGGAGGCTCTGGGGAAGGACGATCTCGCGGGCGCGCACGCCTTGCTGGAGGCCATCCTCACCAAGCAGCCCGACGACCCGGAGATCCATGGATTGCTGGGGGAGATCCATTGGCGGCGCGGCGAGCTCAAGGACGCGCGCGAACATTTGGACGCGGCGCTCGCCAAGAGCCCGAATGACGCCCGAGCGCTCGCGGGTTTGGCGTTGGTGGCGTTGGCGCAGGATGATTTGGATGCCGCCGAATCGCTGGCCAACAAAGCGGTTGCAAGCGACAAGAAACTCTGGCTGGCCAACTTCGCGTTGGGGCGCGTGCAGTTGGGGAGAGGCAACATCGAAGCGGCGTTCGCCTCCCTCGAGCGCGGCAAGGACACGAAGAAACGCGCGGACGGTCGCGATCTATTCGAGGAAGGCATGGGGTTGTTGGCGCTGGCTGAAAAGGACATCGAAGGCGCCGAGACCAACCTGATCCGTGCGCGCGCGCTCGCACCCAACACAGTCGAGCACGTCATGGCATTGGCAGCGATGTACGAATCGACCGAGCAATGGGGTCAGGCGGCCAAGGTGCTCGAGGACATGCAAGCGAAGATCGGTCGCAGCCCGCAGCTCTCCTATCGCCTCGGCCACGCCTACGAAAACATGCGGCGCTGGAACGAGGCTGCCAAGGAATACCAGGCGACCTTGCAGGCAGACTCCACCTACGCGCCAGCGCTCGCGGCGCTCGGGCACCTGTACTTGCTGGACACGTCGAAGACGCCTCTCGCGATCAATCTGCTCGGTCGGGCCGTGTCGCTGCGGCCGACGGCGGCCGTCCGGCTCGATTACGGGATTGCACTCACGCGCGACAACCGCGCAGCAGAGGCCATTCCGCACCTCGAAGCAGTGCTGGCCGAGGACCCGGGCCCGGCAGTGAAGCTGGCGCTAGCTCGTGCCTACCTGCGCGGCGACATGGAGCCGAAAGGTCTCGCCATCCTGGACGGCGATCCCGATCTGCGTGCCGAAGCCCTCGCGCCCGATCTCGTGCTCGCGGCGGCGGCCTACACCGAGGCCAAGGATTTCGCCAAAGCGCGAAGCTACCTGGATCAGGCCGAGGCGAAGGAGCCAGCGCTCTCCGACATCGCCTACCGGCGAGGGCGCATCTTCATCCAGGAGAAGAACTATCCAGCCGCGATCGAGCAGCTGCAGAAAAAGGTGGCGGCCGACCCGCAGAGCACTCTCGCCTGGAGTTATCTCGGCGTCGCGTACCAGAGCAACCGGGATTCGAAGGCGGCGGCAGAGGCCTACCGTAAAGTGACCGAACTCGCCCCCCAGTCCCTCCAAGGGTGGACGAGCTACGCCAACGTCCTTTCCGAGCTGGGCTCGAACGACCAGGCCAAGGTGGCGTTCGACCGGGCGCTGCAGATCGACGCGAAATCGGCACCGGCGCTCCGCGGTCGGGGCTACCTCTTTTTGGCCGCGGCGCAGTATCCTCAGGCGATCACGGACCTGCGCGGGGCGACGGCGAGCGATCCCAAGGATCCACAAGCCTGGGCCTGGTTGGCGCAGGCGCAGTTCAATTCCGGGAACAGGCAGGACGCACAAACTGCGGTCGAGAAAGCCCTGGCGCTGGACCCGACCAACGAGGCGGCGAAAGAGCTGCAGAACGCCCTCGCGGGCAAGTCGCGTTAGCTACGAAACTTGAGGATTTCGAGGAGGAGGTGCCGATGGCCGTCAAGGTCGAAAAGATGGGCGATGTCGCAGTGGTGGTGCCCGAGGGCAACTTCTTCGGCGGCAAGGAAACGGACGAGCTGGAGAAGAGCATCAAGGCTCTGGCGGCCGACGAGAACAAGAAGATGGTTCTCGACCTCGGCCGCGTCAACCACCTGAACAGTATGGCCATTGGCCTCCTGGTCAGCGCCCACACCAATTATCAAAAACGCGGCGGTCGGATCGTTCTCGCCAACGTGGATCGGAGAATTTCGAATGTCTTCGTCGTCACGAAGCTCTCCCTCGTCTTTGAGGTTGCGGGCTCGCGCGAGGAGGCGCTCGCGGCACTCGGGGCTTAGCGCGCCGTTCTCGGGACGCACCATCGTCCGCAGGCCGGACGACATGGTCGTGTCCAGGCACGGACGATTCGTCGATCTCGAGCTTTCGCGACGGCTGTTGCAGGCGGCGATCGAGGAGCGGGCGCGGCGTTTGGCGGGGATGCGTCACAAGCGCACGGCTCCCGCCGATCGCGCCGCGATCCGCGCGCGTCGCATGGCCGTGTTGCAGGCCACGGGAAAGCTGAAACCCAAGCTCAAGATTCTTCGTGAGCCCCTTCCGCAAGAGAAGCGGCTAGCAGCACCTCCGGACGACGTGAAAGCGAGGCGATGGACAGTGCGTGGAACGATGTGGCTCTGGTTTGTCATCTTCGGCGCCCTCGGTGTCGGTTATCTCATCTACACGCAGTTGCCGGAGCACATCAAGGCTGGCGGCATCTTCGTCGCCTTGCTGCTGGCGCTCGGCATCCTCCTCTCGGTGATCGTCCTCGAGCGGCTGTGGACCATTCGTGGCGCCAAGGGGCGCGAGTCGCTGTCGGTCTTCGTCAAGAAGATCCAGGCGATGATCCAGAACAACGATCTGGAAGGGGCACTGGATCTCTGCCGGCGCCAGCGCGGGGCTTTGGCGAACGTCGTCTATGCCGGTGTCGACACCTATATGGCGACCGAGCACAAGGAGATGACGGACGAAGAGCGCATGGACGAGACGCGACGTTCGCTCGAAGAGGCGAACGCGCTGGAAACACCGCTGCTCGAGCGCAACCTGGTGTTCCTGTCCACCATCGCTTCCATCGCCACGATGACCGGTCTCACCGGCACGACGCGCGGGATGATTCGCGCCTTCTCCGCCATGTCGAGCCAGGGCATGCCCGATGCCAGCCAGCTGGCGCTCGGCATTTCGGAGGCGCTGTGGAACACGCTGTTAGGCCTCGCGATCGCACAGATCGGGATCGTCGCTTTCAACTACTTCTCGACGCGCGTGGACAACTACAACTTCATGATGGACGAGACGGTGCACGAAATCCTGCAGTTGCTGTCGCGCAAGGAGAAGACCGCGGTGGCCTGAGGTCCAAAGCGCCGTCGCAATGGCGGGCGAGTGCGAGGAGATGAGGCATGGGGCGCAAGAAACGCATCGGCATCGCGATCGACATGACGCCGTTCGTGGATATCGGCTTCCTGCTGCTCATTTTTTTCATGAGCACGACGTCGTTCAAGCCGCCGGAGCCGATCCAACTGGCGCTGCCGTCGTCGCATTCCGAGTTCAAGGTGCCCGAAAGCGACGTGCTGGTGCTGTACGTCGACAAGGATGGCACACTCGCCATCCAGACCGGGCTGGTCGCCAAGGAGGCCGACTTCATCGAGGTCAAGGACCTGGCGACCTACGTCGTCAACGCCCGGCTGCGCAATCCCAAGTTGCGCATGGCGATTCGCGCCGACAAGGACACCCCCTACGGGGCGATGGCCGACGTCATGAAGGCCATGCAGATCTCGAACACGCTGCGCTTCAACCTCGTCACCGAGCTGGAAGACAGTTTCTTCGATCAGAGCACGTTTCCGGGCAAGGGTGGAAAGCATTGACGCCAGAGCCGCGCGCCAGGGATGACCGGCGCGCCGCGAAGGAGAGGTGAGAGTCCATGGGTGGTTTGGACATTGCAGCCCACGATAGTGGTGGTGGCAAAAAAAAGGGCGTTCTCAGCCACAAGAAAACGCGCGGCCGCGTCGCGATCGACATGACGCCCTTCGTGGACATCGCCTTCCTGCTCCTCATCTTCTTCATGGTGACCACCGTGTTCCGGTTGCCGCAGGCCATGGAGCTCAACCTGCCGCCGGAAGAAGCCGAGGTGGAGGTCGCCGAATCGAACGTCTTCATGCTCTATGTTTACGGCGATGGCGAGATGGTCTTCCGCCTGGGCAACGATGGCCCCTTGGAAGCGGTGCAGTTCGCCGGCCTGCGCGAGATGCTGCAGGACATGTTGCGGCAGAACGACAAGCTCATCACCTTGGTCAAGTTCGAACGCACGACCCCGTACCATTGGATGGTGGACGTGCTCGACGAGTTCCTGCTCGGAGACATCACGCGTTACAGTTTCGATGCCATGACCGCGGATGAAGTGGCCGAGGTCAAGGGAGGCGCCTGATGGCGGTCGTACGACTGGGCTATGCCGCCGCGGGACGCTTTCCGCGCTGGGGCTACCTCGACAAGTACCACACCAACGAGGTCATGCCGCGGGCGTTCATCGCCACCGCGCTCGCGTTCCTCCTGGTCACCGGCGGCGTCGTCGGGTGGAACAAGTTCCAGGAGTATCGGCGCGGCAAGAAGGTGACGACGCAGACACGCCGGCCCGTGCGCGTGCTCACCGCGGCGGAGATGGGCGTGCCGCCGTCGCTGATGCCGACACAAGCCACAGCCGTGAAGGTCGAAGTGCGCACCGCACCGAAGGTGGCGATGCCGGTGCCGGTGCCCGACGAGGAAGCGGTGGAGGAGACCATCGCGACCACCGAGGAGATGTCGGCCGGCGCGAGCACGCTCGGGCTCGCACTCGGATCGAGCGACAGCCTGGTCATCGATGCCGGCGACCTCGGGCTGCCGAGCCCCGACGATTACGTCGCCTTCGAAAAGGCGCCCGAGCTGGTGAAGATCGACCCCGTGTTGTATCCCGACATCGCGCGCGAGGCCGGTGTCGAGGGTATCGTGATGGTGCGTGTTCTTGTCGGCGACGATGGTTTCGTCAAGGACATGATCATCATTCAGAGTGTGCCGATGCTCGACGAATCCGCGGCGGATGCGGCGTGGACGGCGGTGTTCAAGCCGGCGCTGCAGAAGGACCGACCCGTCGCGGTGTGGATGGTGATCCCCCTCGAGTTCAAGATGCACGATTAGGCGCCGGGTCTGTCGATGCCGCCGGTCCCCGCGGCGCAGCGCGCGAATGTGTCGATTCCGGGTGGATGTGAGGGTATCCGTGCGGCTCGGTGCTCGGCGTTTTTCACTTCCCCGCCTGTCCCTCGCCTCTTGCGTTGCTGTGGCGCTGGTCGCTTTCGCCTTGGCCACATGGGATCCAGACCCCGGCACGGCAACTCCGGTTGCAAACGGCGGCGCGGATCCGACCTGGCGGCACGATCCGCTCTGGGACGATGGCCAGGCCGAGTTCGCGGCCTACGAGGTCACGTGGCGGCGTTATGGGCAGCTCTACACCGGGCGCGTCCTGCTCGTCCTGGTCAAGGAGCCTTGGGCCCCGGATCTCGGGGTGAAGGCCGATCGGCCACGGCCGGACGGCTTCGATGTCCTCAAGCTCAACCACGTGCGCGACGTCCCGACGGGGATCTACACCTATCATCAGATGGCGAGCATCCACTTCCGCCGCGACAACGGCGCAGTGGTGAAACTGGTGGCGTCGAGCACCGAAGCGTGCGGAGTCGCCACGGCTCGGCTCGCGGCAGGCATGTTGGACACGCATTCTTACTTCGACGGCGAAGGCGATCGCCGCATCCCCTATCCCGCCGCTGCGATTCCCGAGGATGCGCTGCCGGCGCTGTTGCGCGATTACGTCCGCGGCGAGCCGCCGGAGCGATTACAGATCTTTCCGATGCTCCTCGCAGGACGTTTCGGCGCACTAGAGCCCGAGTGGGTTCAGGTACGCAAGGGCGCGGAGATCTTGCACACGGTTCCGGCTGGGACCTTCACGGCCATCGAGATCGTGCTGCAGAACGGGGAAAAGACGCTGACGTACATCTTCGAAGCCGCGGCACCGCACCGCATGCTGCGCTTTCACGGCGCGGACGGGACGGAATACCGCTTGGCGAAGGTCGACCGCATGGCGTACTGGAGCCGGCATGCGCCCGGCGACGAAGCCTGGTGGCCGGCGCATCTGCGCGACCACGGCGAGCGCACGGCAGCGCCCGCCCGCAAGGACGAGCCATGAGCGCAGCGTCGCGTCGGGCAGCGGCCTTGTGCGCGGGATTCTGTGTGTTCGTGCAGACGCCGAGGGCGCAGGCGGCGGAGGCGGACTTGCCCGGAGCGGCGCGCGCGGCACTGGTCGTCCATCCGCAACGTTTGAATGCGCAGCCAGCGGTGGCACTGGCGCTCGGGATCCCGTGGGTCGTGCGCGCGTTCAAGAGTTACGCGGTGGTTGCAGAACGTGGAGAGCGCTTCACGGTGTTGGTCGTGGGCACGGAAAGCGCGCACGAAACCGTGGGTCTGGCGCGAGGCTGGAGCGGACTGGGCAAGGCGTTCGAGAACTTGCGCGGCGAGCCCGCCGGTTCGATCGCAGGACATGCAGTCTATTCCATGCCCCGGAGCCCGGATCGAATCGCGCTCGTGGGGACGCAACAGATCTTCGAGGGCAGCCCGGCGGCGTTGCGGCGAGTGCTCGATGGCGGCCCCACCGATCCCGCCCGACGCGGCTTGGAACAGACCTTGATGGCGGTGCCGGCGCGTCCTGCCGCGGCCACGCTCTTGTACTTGGCGGCTGCGAAGGAAACCAACCTGGTCCAGGTTCTCCACGATCTGGACGCGATCTGGAGCGGGTTGGCGAAGCTCGCCGCACCCTACCAGACCCCGATGAAGATGCTCGGCGACTTGCGCGGGGCGCGTGCCGATGTTTGGCAGCAAGCCGATTCGGTGCATGTGCGCGCCCTGCTGGTCTCGACGGGTGGGCTGGAGGCCAAGCGTGCATTGGTGGCGCTGCGCACGGCGCGCCAGGTGGCGCCGCTCGCGTCCGATGCCGCGGTGCGGTCCGGGTCGCTCTCGAAAGGCGATGCCGACCTGGTGCTGCGTATCCTCGAATCCATGCGTTCGCGTGTCGAGGACGATCAGCTCCACGTGGAACTGTCGATCGATGCGGCGTCGCTGCTGCCGGGCCGCCCCGTCGAGCGACCTTAGGCGGGCACGATCGGTCCACTTCGAGGACAGAACTGCCCAAGAATCACTGCTCTAGCGCTTGGGCGAAATCCTCGATCAACTCGTCCACCGCTTCGATACCGACGGAAACGCGCACCAGGTCATCGCTCAAACCGAGCCGTTCGCGCTCGCGTGGCGCGAGCCCCAAGTGCGAGCTGCGCGCGGGCCGCACGACCAGCGACTCGGTGCCGCCCAAGCTGGGCGCGTGCAGCGGGATGCGCACACGGCGCAGAAATCGATCGGCCGCCACGGCATTCTCGGCATAGAAAGACAGCATGCCACCAAAGCCCGAGAACAATCGGCGTGCGCGCGCATGCCCCGGGTCGCTTTCGAGACCCGGATAGTTGACGTGCCGGATTTCGGCGCGCCCAGCGAGGAAACGCGCCAGGCGCAACGCGCTGTCGTTCTGGCGTTGCACCCGCAACGCCAGCGTCTTGAGGCCGCGCTCCAACAGAAAGCACGCGTGCGGATCAAGAGCGCCGCCCAGATGATTGAGCTTGTGACGCACACGCTCGACTTTCTCAGTCGAGCCGATGACGACCCCCGCGACGATGTCGCTGTGCCCGTTCAGATACTTGGTGGCGCTGTGCACGGCCAAGTCGAAACCAATCTCGAGCGGCCGAAAGTTGACCGGTGTGGCGAACGTGTTGTCGATGACCGAGACCAGGCCGTGGCGGCGCGCGAAGGCGACGACGGCCTCGAGCTCGCCGACCTCCAGCAGCGGATTGGAGATGCTCTCGACATAGACGAGGCGCGTGTTCGGGCGCAACGCGGCTTCCCAGCCGGTTGGGTCGGTCATGTCGATGGCGGTATGCGTGATTTGCAGTCCCGGAGCGTCCTCGTCGAGGAAGTTCTGCGTGCCCCCGTAGAGAGCGCGATGGGCGAGCAGATGATCGCCGCTGTTGACGAACGACAGGAGGACGCTGGTGATCGCGGCCATGCCGCTGCCGGTCACGAGGGCGTCCTCGCCGGCTTCGATGGCAGCGAGGCGGCGGTGCAGCAGGTGATGGTTCGGGGAATTGTTGAGCCGGATGTAGCGCACGGCGGCGTAGGAGTCTTCGTCCGCCATCAAATAGTTTGCAGTCTGAAAGATGGGATGCACGACGGCACCGGACAGACGCGTCACCGCCTCTCCCGCGTGCACGACATTCGTTTCGATGGTCTTGAACAGCCGATGTGTTTCGGCCACGGAAGATCCTCCTCGGCGCAAAGGGTCGGCACGAAGCGGAGCGGCAGAGTTCGGAGTATAGACGAACGGTGCGTGCGACGTCGTATGGGGGCGACGCGCGAGTTTTTTCGTGCGGTCCAATGACGGTTCCTTGGCATGGTCCATTCGCTTCTCGGCGCGTGGGACGGTGAAGCCGTACGCGCGGCGGTGAATCGCCATCACCCCGGATCTTCGACTTGGCTCGGCGCGTGCCTGCGTGTAGCATTTGGCTGCGTCGCCGAGGTCCCTCGTCCCGGGAAGCCAAGCCGGGAGCCTTGACGCTGCATTCGTTTTTGCGAGGGATGGGATGTCTACCACGCTGCACACGGTCTGCAATCGCGACTGTCCCGACGCCTGCGGCATCGTGGCGACTGTCGAGGACGGACGTGTTCTCACGCTCGCAGGTGATCCGGAACATCCGGTCACGCGCGGATTCCTTTGCGAGCGCACCAGTCGGTTCCTGCGCCGCCAGTACGACCCGACTCGCTTGACACAGCCTCTGGTGCGTGGCGCGTCGGGATTCGTCGCCGTGGGCTGGGACGAAGCGCTCGATCGCGTCGCCGCCGGGCTCGAGCGCATTCGCCGCCAATCCGGACCCGAAGCCGTGCTGCACTACCGTTCGGGAGGCTCGCTCGGCGCTCTCAAGATCCTCAACGATTGGTTCTTCGAATGTTTCGGGGGCGCGCGAGTCAAGAAGGGCGATATCTGCTCCGGGGCCGGCGAAGCGGCGCAGGAGGCGGACATGGGGGTGAGCGATTCGAGCGATCTCGACGACCTGCTGCACAGCCGCTGCATTCTGCTGTGGGGCAAGGGCGTGACGACATCGTTCGTGCACATGCTGCCGGTGCTGAAGAAGGTTCGTAAGCGCGGCACCGTCATCGTTCTCATCGATCCGGCGCCGGGCAAGACCGCGCGGTTTGCCGATCTCGTCGTCTGTCCGCGCCCGGGAACAGATCGCTTCCTGGCGCTGGGCATCGCGCACTGGATCGCGGCGCACGGCGGCGTCGACCCGACGCTGGCGGATTGGTCGGTGGGGTCCGAAGCGTTCGTGGAGATGGCGCGTTCGCGATCGTTGGCGGCGTGGGCCCAGGCTTGTGACTTGGATCCGAATGTGCTCGAGAACGTGGCGCAACTGTACGCAACTCACATGCCGGCCAACATCCAAGTGGGGTGGGGCCTGCAGCGCCGTTTGCATGGCGGTGCGACCGTGCGTGTCCTCGACGCGCTTGCGGCGATGAGCGGCAACCTCGGCGTGTCGGGGGGCGGGGTGACCTTCTACTACAAGCGCCGGCGCGCCTTCGACAGCGCGCGCTGGGGCGCGCCGAACTCGCGGCGTGGCATTCCCGAGCCGCTGCTCGGCGAGGGGATTCTCGCTGCCACCGATCCCCCGGTGCGCGCCGTGGTCATCGACAATGGCAACCCGGTGGCGATGCTGCCTGATTCGCACACGGTGGCGCGGGCGCTGGAAACGCGCGAGCTTGTCGTGGTTCTCGACCAGTTCATGACCGACACGGCGGCGCGCGCGCACGTCGTACTGCCCGTGACCACGATGCTCGAAGAAGAAGATTTGATTGGCGCCTACGGGCACCATTACTTGGGCGCGGCGCAGCCGGTCGCGCGCCGGCCGGACGGGGTGCAGACCGATCTCGAGATCTACCAGGCACTCGCCACGCGGCTCGGCTTTGGCGACCAGCTCGCAGGATCGGCGCGAGATTGGTGCGAGAAGCTGCTCGCGCCCGTCCAGGGTCGCGTGACCATGGACATGCTGCAGGCCGGCGCCGTGCGCAATCCGCTCGCGGCTCATGTCCTCTTCGCCGACCGCAAGTTTTTCACCGAGGACGGGAAGTTTCACTTCCTCGAGAGCGTCGCGCTCGAGTCGGGGACGCCGGATGCGGAGTTCCCGCTCACGTTGGGGTCCTTCTCGACACCCGAAGCGCAGTCGTCGCAATGGTCGCGGCCGGTCGAGGGCCAGCCGTTCATCGTGCGCTGCCACCCGAGCGCCGTTCCCTGGGCCACGGACGGTGCGCCTGCGCGCTTGTGCAGCCGGTTGGGCAGCATGGACGTGCGCGTGCAGCTGGACGCCGCGGTGCATCCCAGTCTCGTGTGTATTCCGAAGGGCGGCTGGCTCATGCATGGACAGGCGGCGAACGTGCTGGTGCGTGCTGCTGCCACCGACATCGGTCTCGGCGCCTGCTACTACGACGAACCCGTGCGCCTCGAACGCGACCGCCAATCGGGCAGCGCTTTGTAATGCAAAGAACTTGACATTCGCATTGGCGGCGACGAAGCTCGAGGCATGGCCGCTCATCCGCCACCTCTGCGCACGCCAGCCGAACCGCACTCGCTCCATCACCATGCCGTCGACGACCTGCGCTTCATCCGCCAAACGATGGAGCGCGCTGGATCGTTCACCGCGGTTCCGGGATGGGGTGGCGTCGCAGTCGGAGCGACGGCGCTCGTGGCGGCCTGGCTGGCCACCCGACAAACGAGCGATGCGGCGTGGCTCGTGCTTTGGCTCGGCGAGGCCGTCATGGCGGCGACCATTGGCAGCGTGGCCACGATGCAGAAGGCGCGCGCTGGAGGCTTGTCGTTGCTCCGTGGCGCGGGACGCAAGTTTCTCTTCGGCCTGGGGCCGCCGATCCTGGCCGGGGGTGTGCTGACCTTGGCGTTGTTCCGTCTCGGCGCGACGCATGCCCTGCCGGGAACGTGGCTGCTCATGTACGGCGTCGGCACCGTTTCGGCGGGCACGTTCTCGGTGCGCGTCGTGCCGGTCATGGGGATCTGCTTCATGCTCCTCGGCATGGTGACGCTGGTCGCGCCGCCGGCGTGGGGCAACGCCTGCATGGCACTGGGTTTCGGCGCTCTGCATGTCGTGTTCGGAATCCTCATCGCACGGAGATATGGTGGCTAAATCGAGCGGGGCATCGCGCAGCGGAGCACGCAAGAAAACGCCGGAGCCGCACGCGGACGGCACGGCGCAGGCGGCAAACCACGAGACGCGGCAGCTGGACCGGCTCATTCACGACCGCATCCGGCTCGGGATCATGAGCGCGCTCGCGGGCTCCGAGTCGTTGTCCTTCGGCGAATTGAAGGACCTGTTGCAAACGACCGACGGCAACTTGAGCGTACACGCCCGCAAGCTCGAAGAAGCCCAGTACATCGCTTGTGCCAAGTCGTTCGAGGGCCGCGTCCCACGCACGCGCTATCGGCTGACGCCGTCGGGCCGGCGTGCGTTCGAGAGTTATCTGAATCACATGGAGGCCCTCATCCGCGTCATGCGTAGAAAGACGGTGTGACGGCCCATGTCGGTGGAGTCCGGAGAGGCGAGCGCAACGAGATCGATGGGAAGTGGGGCAAGACCCCCTGGATCGCTGCATGTCGCCATCATCATGGACGGCAGCGGCCGTTGGGCGGAAGCGCGCGGGCTCGCACGGCTCGACGGCCATCGCGCCGGCGAGCGCGTCGTGCGGCAACTGGTGCAAGCTGCGCCTGGGCTCGGGATCGGCACGCTCACTCTCTTCGCTTTTTCGTCCGACAACTGGAAGCGACCGCCGGCCGAAGTAGCAGCATTGCTGGCGCTGCTACGCGATTTCTTGCTCGATTTCGAGCACGATGCCGCCGCGCTCGGCATCCGCATCGACATCATCGGGTGCCGAGAACGATTGTCGCCGGATCTGCAGCAGGCCATCCATGCGGCCCTGGGCGCGACCCAAGCTGGGCCTGGTTTGCATCTGCGCTTGGCCATCGACTACTCGGCGCGCGACGTGATTCTGCGCGCGGCGCAAGCGTGTGTTGGAGACGCCACTCGGGATCGCGACGGGTTCGCACGCGCTCTCCAAGCAGCGCAGCACGCGCGCTTCGCGGCGCCCGCAGTGGATCTCCTCATCCGCACCGGCGGTGAGCAACGCTTGAGCGATTTTCTCCTGTGGGAGAGCGCCTACGCCGAGCTCTACTTCACCACGAAGATGTGGCCCGAGTTCGGCCCCACCGATCTGCAAGCCGCGATCCACGAGTTTCGAGCGCGTGAGCGCCGCTTCGGCTGCCTGCCACGGCCGACGCACGTCTGAACGAGAAAGCCATGGAAACCCTGGCGACCGTCGAGCCACTCGTGCCGCCAATGGCGGGACCTTCACGGCGTCATGAGGCTGCCCTTGACATCCGGCGATTATGGTCATAATATATGACCAGTCAGTCATGAGCATCCATGGAGGTTCGGCGTGAGACGAATCGGAGCGGCGAAGTTCAAGGAGCAATGTCTTGCCTTGCTCGACAAGCTGACCCCTGAGGGATTGGTCATCACGAAGCACGGGAGGCCGGTGGCGCGGGTGATTCCTTACCCACAGCGGTCGGGCGATCTCATCGGCTCGATGAAGGAAAAGATCGAGATCCATGGCGATATCCTCTCCACGGGGATCGCCTGGGATGCCGATGCTGAATCTTGACACCCACGTCTTGATCCACGCCCTGAGCGGTGACGTACGTCCCACGGAGCGGTCCCTGCTTGCCAGGAACACCTGGGGTATCGCGGCCATCGTGCTCTGGGAGCTGGCGAAACTGACTCAGCTTGGAAGAATCACACTCGACCTGGACGATCCCGCGATGGAGAGTGCACTGGCCAGCATTCACGTATGGCCGCTCGACCTCGCCGTCGCCCGTGCCTCGACCCGTCTCGACTTCCGCGGGGATCCCGCCGATGAACTCATCGCGGCGACGAGTATCGTTCACGGGGTGCCGTTGGTGACGAGGGATCGGCGCATACGTCGATCCAAGATCGTCCCACTCGCCAGATGACGAGGCAATCTTCTCTTCTCCCAAGGCACTGTCGAGGGTCGAGCGACGGCGAGTGGGCCGTGCTCGTTGCGCCGGCAGGGCGTTGACGAGGCGCATGTGGGGTGATTATTATGTAATTACACGGTCGGGAGGTGCGGACATGAAGGCTCGTCTGGTTCAGATTGGTAATTCCAGGGGAATCCGTTTGCCGAAACTTCTCATCGAAGAAGTGGGCCTGGAGGATGAGGTCGAATTGCGCGTCCGGGAGGGTGCCATCGTTATCTCCCCAGTGAATGGGCCGCGCGCCGGATGGGAGGAGGCCGCTCGAGAAATGCCCGAGCGCAACGAGGACCGGCTGCTCGAGCAAGCCGTGCCGACGCACTTCGATGCGGAGGAATGGGCGTGGTGACAGAGGCGCGCGTCCGCCGCGGAGATGTGTTCCTCATCGATCTGAATCCCACGAGGGGTGGCGAAATCCAGAAGGCCCGCCCGTGTGTGGTCGTATCCCCGAACGAGCTCAACAAGCACTTACGGACGTTTATCATCGCACCACTGACGACGGGCAGTCATTCGTATCCCTTCCGAGTGGCGTGTCGTTTCGGGGGCAAGGCGGGGCACGTGGTCCTCGATCAGATTCGTACGGTCGATCGGCATCGGCTTGTGCGACGACTCGGCAAATTGTCGCCGAGCACGGACGGACGAATGCTCGCCATCCTGCATGAAATGTTCACTCTGTGACCTCAGGGGCGCTGCGAAGCGAAGGCCGCCGGGATGGCTCCCAGCGGCCTTGCTGCAATCTGGGGTGGACGACGGGAATCGAACCCGTAACCACTTGGACCACAACCAAGTGCTCTGCCAATTGAGCTACGCCCACCAGACGAAGCCGTTGCGGGCTCGACGCGAGGCGTCGGCGCGACGACCGGGGGGACTCTAGCAGATCCCGGGGGCGCCTTGAAGCCATGCCCAGCGGCACTTCGATCCAGAGACGCACCGTTCCCAGACTTGAAGTCCGCACGCAATGCGGACCGCGACGGAAACCACTTTCGGCACGCACGCGCGGCGGCTACGGTCGTGCGACGAGTGCAACCGGAATGGGAACGATGAAACTCGAGATCCTGTACGAAGACAACCATTGTCTGGCGGTGTGCAAGCCGGCGGGCGTGCTGGTGCAAGGCGATCGGACCGGGGATTCGACGATCGCGGCAGCGGCGGCAGAGTATCTGCGCCAGCGTTACGGCAAGCCGGGGCGCGTGTTCGTCGGGGTCGTGCATCGCCTGGATCGGCCGGTTTCCGGCGTCGTGTTGCTGGCGCGGACGAGCAAGGCCGCGGCACGGCTCGCCTTGCAGTTTCGGCACGGAGAGGTGGGCAAGCACTACCTGGCACTCGTCGAGCACGCGCCCGCGGCCGCCGCGGGAACGCTGGAACATCATCTGGCGAAGGACCATCGCACGAACCGGACGCGTGCGGTGGCCGCGACGCATCCACGCGCGCGTCTGGCCAGGCTGCGCTACCGTGTCCTGAGCCAGCATCCGGGAGGCACCCTCGTCGAGGTCCTACCCGAGACCGGGCGGTCGCATCAGATTCGCGTGCAGCTGGCCGCGAGTGGTTGCGTCATCGTCGGCGACTTGCGCTATGGTTCGAAACGCCGGCTCGGCGCCATGCTGGCGCTGCATGCCAGTCGTCTCGAGTTCGCACACCCGACGCGGGAGGAGCGCGTGTTCGTCGAAGCACCGCTTCCCGCCAGCTGGCACGCGTTGTTGCGTGGGGAATGAGCCGCGGACGATGGGTGCGGGCGGAAGTGCCGGCGCGCCGCCGTGGTCGCGATGGCCAAGTGCGGCGGATTCTGGCGGCAAGACCCTGAGGAGGCAGACATGGTGCGGCTCACGCGCATCTACACCCGCGGCGGCGACCGTGGCATGACGTCTCTCGGTGACGGCTCGCGCGTGTCGAAGACACACGTGCGGATCGCGGCCTATGGGACGGTGGACGAGCTGAACAGCGCTCTCGGTGTGGCGCGTGCGGGGGCTGGCCTCGGGGTGAAAGACCGCACGCTTCTACGCCATATCCAGAATGATCTCTTCGACGTCGGCGCGGATCTGTGCGTCCCACGCCGCGAGGGCGAGACAAGCCGCGCGCATTTGCGCATCGTGCCCGCGCAAGTGAAGGCGCTGGAGGTGGCCATCGACCTCCGTAACGCCAAACTCCAGCCGCTCATGAGCTTCGTCCTCCCCGGGGGCAGCACCACGGCCGCAGCATTGCATCTGGCGCGCGTCGTCTGCCGGCGCGCGGAGATCGCCGTCGCGCACCTGCTCGTCTCCGAGCCCGCGGGCGTGGGGGAGCAAGTCTTGCCGTATCTCAATCGCCTCGCCGACCTGCTCTTCGTCATGGCGCGATGCGCGAATCGCATGGGGAAGGACGACGTGCTGTGGCAGCCCGGCGCCGGTCGCGAGTCACCGGCGCGCGCCGGCCGGCCCAAACGCGCCGGGCGCAGCGCGCGCAAGCAGCGCTGATGCATTGGTGGAAAGAGCGACGGGGAGCCCAAGGCTCCCCGTGCGATCGGCTTCTGCACCTCGGCGTCAGTGCAGCGCCATGCGCTTCGTGCTGCGCAGCGCATTCTCGCGTTCTGTGTGCACGGTGGTCAAGCAGGCGACAGGCGAATGCGACCTTCACACGTGTTTGGCAACCTGCATGTGGACGAAAACCTGGCAGAATGAGCTTCTCCGCGCGCGCGGACGCGTCAGGAGTGTTGCCTCTGTGCATGGAAACCCAAGCCGCAGAGCCTCTCCCCGTAAGGAATCGCGGGCAAGTGCGCCATCGGTCACGGGTCGGGGTTTGTCAACGGACGGTCGTGCAGGCCGTTGTCGATCTCGATGCCGAATGTGGTGATGTTCCACCATGGACCGGGTGCTCCCTTGTATTCGTGCATCCAGAATCCGGGGCGCGGAAGGCGCTTCTCCCATTGCGCCTTCTTGCCGTAGAGCAAGAAGATGTCGTAAAAGCGCAAATTGATATCAAAGGCGATCGCGTCGATGAGTTGCGCGTTCAATAGCCGGCCCGGGTCCCAATAGTGCTGTGCACGCGGATCGCTCACACGCCTCTTGGCCGTCACGACGGTGGCTTCGTTGTCGCCGTCGAGAATCTTGAGCCACACCAGAAACACTGCGAGATCGCGAGCCGGGTTCTTCTCCAGCACTTCACGCTGCAGTTCCCCCGCGTTCTTGAGGCAGCGTGGGCATGAGGGCGACAAAAAGGCGACGATGCGAACTTTGTCGGCCGCCTGGTTGAAGGGTTCGCGTAGCGTCAATCGGTTCTCGAGCACGCGAAACCCTTGGGCCGTCGAGGCGGGCGCAGAGGCCGTCGCAGTGTCGGGGGCCGCTGGTGCCGGTGGCGCGGGTGCTTGAGCGCGAGCGATGGCGGGATCGAGCGCGGCACCGAGCAGGGTGGCGATGAGGGCTCTCGAGCGCCAGAAACGGATCACGTGGGGTGTCTCAGGACGCATTGCTCGAACTCGGTCCCTCCCAAAGCTTCCACGCTGGCGCTATGGGGAAATTTACAGAACTGGCGCTGCGCGAGCAAGGGGGACGCGGGTGAGGCTTGCGACACTGAACCCGAGTCGTCAGAATGCGCGTTCCAGCTGCGGGACTGTGATGGTCCGCCGACCGTGAGGCCGCGGCGGCACCAAAGGACGGGGTGCGACCTTGGGTACAGTCGAAGACGTCTTGGAGGCCATCGACGCGGCGATGCAGCGCGGCGATAGCGAAACTGCGGTATCCTTGGCTGCGGCCGCAGCGCGCGCACACGCAACCGACGCCGAGGTGCAAGCCGCGTATGGGGACGTGCTCATGGCGTTTGGCGACGCCGGCGATGCCTGCGCCGCCTACGAGGTTGCAGCGAGTCTCGAACCGAAATCGGCATGGGTGTGGGCGGATGTGGCGAGCGCGCGTCTGGCGTTGGCCGACTTCGACGCCGCGCGCACGGCGGCGGAGCGGGCGCTGAAGGTGGAGGATGACCCGGAAGCGCTGGATGTTCTCTGCCGGCTGGCCGAACGCGACGGCGACTTGAAGCAAGCGGATGCGCTGGCGCGCCGAGCGCATGCGCTCGATGAACAAGCCTTCCCGCTGCCGTTCCGTCTCCGTGAGGCCGAGTTTCGTGCGCTGGTCACTCGCGCGGTCGAGGAGATTCCCGAGGACTTCCAAGCCGCTCTCGCCGGTGACGTGGCCATCCTGGTCGAGCCGGTGCCGCCCGTCGAATTGTTGACGGGGCAATCGCCGCCTCTCGACCCGCGGATCCTGGGATTGTACGAAGGCGTGGCGCTGCCCGAGCGCGAGGGTCTCGCGGGGAGGTCCGCCCTCCCGGACCGCATTTTCCTCTTCCAGCACAACCTCGAGCACGAAGCCAGCACGCGCTCCGAGCTCGTCGAGCAAATTCGCATCACGGTCTTTCACGAGGTTGGACACTATTTCGGCTTCAGTGACGAAGATCTCGAGGAGCGCGATTTCGGCTGAGATTCACCATCGCATCGACGCTGCCGACCAAACCAGCAGGTCCGGAGGAGTGCCATGACGGAGAAACTTCCCGACATCATCGAGGGGATCCGCGCCGACAACCCCGATGTTTGGAGTGCGTACACGGCTTTGGAGGAAAAGGCTGCGGCGGCTGGGCCGCTGGACATGAAAACCCAGCGTCTGGTCAAGCTGGCGCTCGCGCTCGGCGCGCGCGAAGAAGGCGCGGTGCACTCGCACACCCGGCGCGCGCTGAAACAAGGTCTCACGCGTGCCGAACTGCTGCATGTGGCGTATCTCGGCATCACGACGCTCGGTTGGCCGCACGCGACTGCCGGGCGTTCTTGGATCCTCGACATCCTCGACGGCGAATCCGACTGACGCTCGCTCGCTCCCGTTCACGCTTCGAGGGCGCGGGCCGCGGTCGCGAGCGACGCGGCGAAGCGCTGGGCATAATCGTCGCTCGGGAGGATGGAAGCGAGCAGCGACGCGGCGATGGGCAACGCTTCTTCCGGCGCCAGGCAATAGCGCATGAGCAGAAATCCGGCGCGCTCGCGCGCAACTTCGTCAGCCATGTCACGGTCGCGCAGGACGATCTCGGCGATGTACTGCGCCAGGCGCTCGAAGTCGGCCTCGGCGAGGCCGAAGCGGGTCATTTCCTGCACGCCGAGGCGGATGCCGCTCGAGTCGACGAAGCTGGTGTCGTCTGGCAACGCCTGATAATTGGTGAGGATGTTGTTGCGTTCGAGTCTGCGGGCGATGTCCTCGCCTGTGCCGTGCGTACGCACGCGCAAGAGCACTTGGTGTGTGCGCGTGAAGCCGTCCCGGCGGTCGCCTTCCACTTGCAGGCCGGCCGCATCCAGGGCGCGCGCGAAGGCGCGTGCATTGCGCACCACCGCCGTCTGATACTCGGATTTGAATGCGTTCATCTCGTAGGTCGCGAGCAACAGGCCGAGCAAGGTGCCGAGATGATGGTTGCTGGTGGCGCCGGGGAAAGCACGGCTCTTGATCTCCGTCCAGAGCTTGCGCCGTGGCGCATCCGGGCCGAGGTTGGAGACGATGACGCCGCGCTGCGGTCCATAGAACGTCTTGTGCGTGCTGCCGGTCACCAGGTCGCAGCCTTCGTCCAACGGCGACTGAAAGGCGCCATACAAGCCGAGCACGTGCGCCATGTCGTAGTGGAGGATCGGTCGTGGTTGCATGCCGGCCACGAGCGAGGCGACCTCGCGCACGGGTTCGGGACACAGGAACATGCTCTTGCCAAAGATCACCAGTTCCGGCCGGTGGGCGTGCAATAACTCGCCCAGCCGATCGACATCGACACGGTACGGATCGTCGGCACGCAGCGGAAAATGCACGATGCGTTCGCGTCCCGTCTCTGGTTCGGTGTCGACGCAGTTGAACAGCGCTCCCATGGGCTGGGCGCTCAAATGGCCGCCTTTGGTGAGGTCATTGTTGAGCACGAGCCGCAGGCGTCGTGCACCGCGCGTGCCGTCTTCGCTGCCGAGATGGCGCACCACGGCTTTGAAGACGATTTCGTTTGCCATCTGGCCGCTGATCGGGCGCAGTTCGGCTTCGGCCGAGCCAAAGAAGCGGCAGATCTCGCGCCGGGCTTCTTCTTCGACTTCCTGAATGAAGTCCGTTCCCTGGTAAAAATAGACCTCGCGGCCCTTGAGCATACGGTGCTCGGCATAACGGCCGGCTGGGTCGGCGATCTCGCACAGCTTGACCAGCAGGCTCGGTGTCGACTCCGACGGGATGAGGTTGAAGCAGTGGCGCTGGCGCCAGACATTGTTGCGGACGGCGCGCTGCGCCAACGCGCTCACACGCGCGTGCAGGTCTGACATCAATGGCCTCCGGTGATTGCAGCTCCCAAGTGCAAGACGACCTCGTCGATGCGAACCCGCTCGTACTGCCGGCAGCGCTCGTGAACCTCGAGGACGCCGCGCAAGACGCCTTCGATTTTGCCGTGGCCGCGGCAAACATAAGAATGTGCTGGCGCATACATCCCCATGCGTGTCTCCGGATGCGAGTCGACCTCGGGAGCGTAATCATCGCCGACACCGATGCCGTCGGGCAATGCGGCGAAAATGCCCTGCACTGCAGCAGCTTCGTTGCGATCGTAGATCTCGAACTGAAAGTGGAACGCGGCGCCGGTGATGGCGTGCGCCGTGCGCAGGGGTAGCAACTGCGGCCACACGGCGCAGGCCGCGAGCAAGTCAGGCGCGAGCTCGTCGGCCACCAGAAACACGGTGACGTCGCCAGGCCGAAGTGCCTCGGCAATGTCGGTGAAGAAAGAAGTCACCCGCACGCCCCATTCCTCGGGCCACAAGATGCGACGATCCTGCTCTTGCGGGGGCAATCCGCGCGCGGTGCACCAGCCACGCACGAACCCGCGCACGGTGGTGGTGTCGGCCTCGAGCGTGATTTTGGTGTAGGTGTCCACGTCGTCTCCGGCTCATGGCGAGCGCAAGAACACCAGGGTCAAGAGCACGAAGCTCGGCACCAGGAGCGGCAAGGACCAACGGACGACGTAGCCCAGGAAGCTCGGCATCGCCACGCCACGCTCCTCGGCGATGGATCGTACCATGAAGTTGGGGGCATTGCCGATGTAGGTGTTGGCGCCCATGAACACGGCACCACAGGAGATCGCCATGAGCACGACCCCTTGTTCTTCGATGAGTCGTTGCACGGCCGCGTGCACCGCGACACCGGGATAGAATTTGCCGAGCGCTGCGCTCAAGAACGTGAGGTAAGTGGGCGCATTGTCGAGGATCGAGGAGAAACCGCCGGTGATCCAGAAGTACTCCGCTGGCGAATCGACCGCGCGCGTGAGGGCGGCGAGAGGGCCGCGGTCTCCAGCCAACAAGATGGCGAGTGCTGGGATCATGGTGGCGAAGATGCCGGCGAAGAGGTACGCGACTTCGCGCATCGGGCCGTAGCTGAATTGGTTGGCGGCGCGCAGAGCGCGTGGCGTGAGCCGCAGCGATGCGAGTCCGAGGGCGATGAGCGCCGCGTCGCGCAGGAGGTCCTGCACCTCGAGGCTGAGCCCGAGCACGCGGACCGCGGGCAGGTGCACGGATCCGGAAAGCAGGACGCTGGCCAGAATCCCGAGCAGCAGCGGCAGGTTCACCAAGCCGTCGAGACGCAGGGGCTCGCGCGGTGCGGGGGCGCTGCGGGCGCCGTCCTCGCGCCGGTAGTAGCGGCGGTCCAACCCATAGTAGACCAGCAGCAACAGCACGGTGAGCAGGAGGAACTGCGGCCACAACCGCAGCGTCCAGAAGAACGGCACGCCGTTCAGGAAGCCGAGGAACAGCGGCGGATCGCCGAGCGGCGTCAGCAGGCCGCCGATGTTGCTGACCAGGAAAATGAAGAAGATCACCGTGTGCGCGCGATGTCGGCGCCGTTCCAAACCGCGCAACAAGGGGTGGATGAGCAGCATCGAGGCTCCCGTGGTCCCGATCCACGAGGCAACGAGGGTGCCGACCGTGAGCAGCAGGAGGTTGGAACGCGGCGTGCCCGACATCGTGCCGCGCACCACGATGCCACCGGTGACGGTGAACAATGACCACAGCAGCACGATGAAGGGGAGGTACTCGTGCAGCGCGATGGTCAGGATGACGTGGCCCGCTTCGCGGCCGAATTGCAAGAGGAACGGGACGAGGAACAGCAGTCCCCATGCGGCGGCGATCTTGGGGTAGTGGTGGTGCCAAAAGCGCGGCCGCAGCAATGGCATCAATGCGATCGAAAGCAGAATGCCCAGGAACGGGATGACACTCCAAAGTGGCAGTCTCTCGCCAAGCAGAGTGTGCATCGGCAATCCTCTTCACTTCAACTTGGCGAAAGTCTCGACGTCGTCGGTGGCGCCGACGACGAGCAAGCTGTCGGCCTTGGAGAGGATATAGTCGGGCTGCGGCGCGTGATAGTCCTTCTTGCCATTCGTGTCGACGCGTTCGACGACGATGACATTGAGGCCGTGACGCGAGCGGATCTCGGCTTGCGACAAACTCTTGCCGACGAGAACTGGCGGCACGCGCACCGACTGCAGGCGATAGCCTTCCGGCAACTCCACCGGATCGGTGCCGGAATCGACGCCATCACGCCAGCGCACTTCCCCGAGCAGGAGATTGCGCCGCAGAATTTCCCGATCGAGGAAACCGAGCAGGTCGCGCCGGGTGACGACGCCGAGGAACCGCGAGCCGGACCCGTCTTCGACGACTGCGACCTCGCCGGTATCGATGAACCAGAGTTTTTCGTTCACCGCCGCCAGCGTCGCATCCGCCGGCACCGATCGCGCCGGCTCGGCCAGGTCCTCGGCGATGAGCAGATTCGATAGCTCCTGCACCGCGAGGATGTTTTTCACTGCGTGCAGTTCGATGGCGCCGGTCAGATTGCCGTGCTCGTCGCCGACGTACAGCGTCGGCACACGTGTGGTGGTGAACAGGCGCACGACTTCCTCGAATGGCGTCGTTGCCTTGAGCAAGGGCACGTCGGTGCGCATGAGATCACGGGCGCGCGTCGAATGCACGATGCGCTGTTCGAGCGAGCCTTCCCAGGAAATGCCGCGGCGGCGCAGCTCATGCGTGTACACCGAATCGACGCGGTGGGTGACGGTGGCGGCGATGCCGCAAGCAAGCAGCAGCGGCAGCACCACGACGTAATCACCGGTGAGCTCGGCGACCAGCACCGTCGCCGTCATCGGCGCATGCGTCGTGGCGGCGATCAGCGCCCCCATGCCGACGAGAGCATAGGACGCGACCGACGCCGTCGTGTCGGGGAAGAAGTGGTGGATCGCGCCTCCCAGCGAACCGCCGACGGCGGCGCCGACGAAGAGCGTGGGTGTGAACACGCCGCCCGGGCTTCCGGAAGTGACGGAAAAAGTCGTCGCCAGGATCTTGGCGCCGAGCAGCAGCACCAGAGTCGCGAGCCCGATGCGTTCGTTGAGGATGTCGACGAGAGTCTCGTAGCCGTTGCCGGTCACCTCGGGCAGCCACAACGCCAGCACGCCCACCAGCAGGCCGCCGGTGCCGGCGCGGGCCCAGCGTGGCATGTCGAGCTGCGCGAAGCCACGCTCTCCGGCGCGCAGCGCGCCGATGAACATCGCCGATGCCAAACCGGTCGCAAGCCCGAGGAGCGCGTAGGCGATGAGCTCCTGCGGGGTTCGTAGGATGAACTCGGGAACATCGTAGATCGGGCCTTCCCAGACCACGACACGCACGAGGACGGTGGCGACGACTGCGGCCACCACCGTGGGCCCGATGAGATCAGTGGAAAAGCTTCCGGCAACGACCTCGAGGACGAAGAGCGTGCCGGCGATGGGAGTGTTGTAAGCGGCAGCGATGCCGGCGCCGGCGCCGGCGGCGACCAATACGCGCAGTCGCTGGTCGGTGAGCTCGAAGAAGCGCCCGAGGCGTGAGCCGAGAGCCGACGACAGCTGCACGATCGGGCCCTCGCGGCCGACGGACCCGCCCGTGGCCATGGCGATTACGGACGCGACTGCAGTCACCAAGGCGCGTTTGACGCTCACGAAGCCGCGACGCAAGGTCACGGCCTCCATGATGCTCGCCAAGCCGCCGCCGCCGCTGCCGCCGCGCAGCGCGAACTGCACCAGGAGGCCGGCGAGGACCCCGCCGGCCGCCGGCACGAACAATCGCAGCCACGGCGAAGCCGTGCGCACGGCGTCCAAGAGATCATTGCCGTTGCCATAGACGAGATGCGTGATGCTTTCGGAGATCCAGCGTACCCCAAGCGCCACGCCGCCGGCGCAGAGTCCGACGACGGCGGACAGCAAGAAGAAGTGCGAATGCTCGTCGCGCAAGAAGGCGAGGAAACCGCGCGCAGTTCCGAGCGGGAGCCGGCGCATGTCGGCCAGCATGTCCGCACCGGGGAGGCGCGGGGGTTCCGCTTGCATCCTCGAACGACCCTTCGGTGCTGGGCGTGTCGTGTCGATCCGCCGCCGGCGTGCTAGACGCGCCGCGACACGGTCTTGGCCTGCAGGAACAGCAGGAGGTAGTCCCGACCCCCTGCCTTCGAGTCCGTGCCACTCATGTTGAAGCCGCCGAACGGGTGCACGCCCACCAGGGCTCCGGTGCACTTGCGGTTGAAGTAGAGGTTGCCGACGTGGAAGCGGCGCTTGGCATCCGCGATCTTGGTCTCGTCGCGCGTGTACACCGCGCCGGTGAGCCCGTACTCGGTGTTGTTGGCGATGGCGATGGCGTCGTTCCAATCGCGTGCCTGGATGACCGCGAGCACGGGGCCGAAGATCTCTTCTTGCGACAGGGTCGAGTCGGGAGCCACATCGGCCACGATGGTGGGGCTGATGAAGTAGCCGGGCCCTGGGACCGCATCACCGCCGACGATGATCTTGCCCTCGCGCCGCCCGGTCTCGACGTAGCCGAGAATCTTTTTCTGCGCCGACGCGTTCACCACGGGGCCCATCCAGTTGTCCGGGTTGTCCGTCGGTCCGACGGTGATCTTGCCGGCACGCTCACGCAGCTTGCGCAGGAACTCGTCGTAGATGCGCTGGTCGACGATCGCGCGCGAGCACGCTGAACACTTCTGGCCCTGGAAACCGAAAGCCGAAGCCACGACGCCGTCGGCGGCTTGGTCGAGATCGGCATCGGCGGCGACGATGATGGAGTCCTTGCCCCCCATTTCGGCGACGACGCGCTTGATCCAGATCTGACCAGGCTGCGGCGTCGCGGCGCGCTGGTTGATGTGGAGCCCGACTTCCTTCGAACCGGTAAAGGCCACGAAACGCACCTGCGGGTGCTCCACGATGCGGTTGCCGACCTTGCTGCCCGGCCCGCTGACGAAATTGAGCGCACCGTCTGGGAGGCCGGCTTGCTGCAACAACTGCACCACGTGCCACGCAATCACGGGGGCATCGCTCGAGGGCTTGAGCACCACGGTGTTGCCCGTCACCAAAGCGGCGGCAGTCATGCCGGCGAGGATCGCGTTCGGGAAGTTCCAGGGTGGGATCACGGCACCGACGCCGAGCGGAATGTAGACGAGCTCGTTGTCCTCACCCGGTGCGGGTGTGAGCGGCTGCTTCGCGGCATAGCGCAACATCTCGCGGCCGTAGAACTCCATGAAATCGATGGCTTCGGCCGTATCCGCATCGGCTTCCGGCCAGCTCTTGCCGACCTCGAAGACCAGCCAGGCTGAAAACCAGTGCTTGCGCTGGCGCATCCGGGCTGCGGCCTCGAACAGGACCGCGGCACGCTTCTCGGCGGGCTCGTGCTGCCACGTGGCGAACGCGCGCGCGGCAGCTTCGACCGCCTGCTCCGCGTGATGCGCTTCGCCTTGTTGGAACCGCCCCAGCACGACGTCTGGTCGTGCCGGATCGGTGGAGTCGAAGGTGTTTGTGGCGTTCACTTCGCGTCCGTCGATCCAGAGTGGGTAGGTGCGACCGAACTCGCGACGCACGTCGTCCAGGGCCGCTCTGAAGGCGCGGGCGTTTTCGGGGACCTTGAAGTCGGTGAACGGCTCGTTCCGGAACTCGGACCTCATGACGGCTCAACTCCTTAGGGCCCCTGACGCCGCGGCTCGGGGCTCTCGTGACCAGCGCGCGACGCGGATCGGGAAAGGGGCTTGGCCGAATTTGCGCGACCGCATGGCCGTGAGTCAAGCGAGCACCGAGTCCCGAAGCACGAACGCCCGCGTGGCAGCGAGACGCGGCTGACATCGACGGACGTGGAGTCGGCTTTTGCCACCAGGGGGGCGCGGCCTCCGGTGGAGCGGGCGGTCGGATGGGCATCCACTTTGTCAGCCGGCTGCAACCAACTGCTTGTCTGCCGGCTGGCAACCAACTGCCACGCAGGGCGTGTCAGTCGCTTGTCACAGTCACGTGCTTCAGTGCGTGAGAACGAGCCGCTGCACTTGGCGCTCCATCTCGGAGCGCAGAGTCAGCATGTAGACTCCGGCAGGCGCGTGGTCCCCGTTCGCGTCGCGGCCATCCCAGCCGATTTGGAGCAGCCCAGGCGGCTCTACTCCGTCCGCGAGCGTGCGCACCAAACGGCCGCGCACGTCGAAGAGCGCCAGATGGATGTGTCGCCGGCGATCCACCGACACCGCGAGACGGGTGCTCGGGCCGAACGGGTTGGGAACGGCGCGCGCGAGCACGAGGCGACGCGCCGGGAGCTGGCCGATTTCTGGCAGCGGCTCATCGATGGATGTCTGGATGGAGTCGCCGAAGACGGCGAGCGCGCGGTCGGCGTTCCACTGCAGATCCGCCAGGTCGGTCCCCGCGAGCAGCGCGAACCAGACCTGCAGGCTTTCGCCCACAGCCAAGTCGAACGGCCCGGTGCTGAGACAATTGCTGATATCGGCCGGGCCGACAGAATGGATGCCGGTGCCGCCGTTCAGCAGCGTCCATTTCTCGCTCTTGCTGAAACCACCGCTGTAGAGGTTGACGGGTTGGCCGACGCCATCGTTGCGGATGGCGCTGTAGCCCGGTTCGGGACCGCCGAACACCATGACACCGAAGGTGGGCAGGCTGGCGTTGGCGCTATTCCAGGCGTAACCCAGTCTGCGGGCGGCATCCCAGCCGGCGTTGTTCTGCGCGTAACCGTTCGCATCGATATCCCAGTCGAAGAACAGCCCGACGCGGAGTCCCGAAAAGTTGTCATTGGCGATGTTGGTGATCTCGTAGCCGACGAGGACGAAATCGTCGTCGGGGGGTGACGCGTAAGCGAAACTGGTCATGTCGACACGGACACCGAGCGGTGTGCTGGCGTTGGCAGTGTCCGCGGAGGGGATCACGATCTCTTGATCCGATCGTGTCCCTGGAGTGTTGCGGCTGGGCGGCACGTTGTTGGCCACCGCGAAGTCGGTGTGTTCGCCGGAGGCGCGCGCGGCATCCGAGAGCGCCGTCGTGCTCTGGCCGATCATGAGAGCGCCTTCGAAGAGGACGTTCGGCCCGCCCAGGAAGCTCAAGCCCTGGCCAGTGTCGCCTTGGCCCCCCGGGAAACCGATCCACCCGACGTTGCCGCTGCTCGTGAGCGAGACCCGAAGGTTGTTGACATCGTGGGTTTCGACCGCGGGTTCGAGCACGATGGGCAGCCACTGGAAATCGGCGTAGCCCGTCCCGTTCATGTCGACGCGCAGGTCGAGAAGCGTGCCCGGAGGCGCGGACGGGCTCACCGTGAAGCTGAATGCATTGGCGGCGCTCGTCGTGGCGCCTGTTGCCAGCGCGCCGATACTCTCGCTGCCATCCACCACGGTCACGTGCGGCGAAGGCGACGACAAGGTCAGCACCAGGTCGGTGACGCTGGCGAGATGATTGCGCGCATCGAACGACACCGTGACCGATTCCCCCTGGTTCAGCTCGCCGTTGGCGTCGGCATCCTGCAAGGTCCAATCGACCAGGCGCACGGCGGGGGAAGATTCGGTCACGGCGCGGAAGGCGTTGACCCGCCCTCTGCCGAGGAGATCGACGGTGCTGGGGTTGAGCGCGTTGATGTTGTCGCAGGTGACACGCAGCTGCTCGCCGACCTCGAGCGGGCCCCAGGTCGGATGCAATGCTTTGATGAGAGCGGCGACACCAGCCGCCACGGGAGCCGACATGGAAGTGCCCGTCGACGATCCGTACACGTTCGTCGAATTGAAATCGTGGGTGCTGTAGACGGCGGTGCCGGTGGCCGCGACGTCGATCCAGCCGCCATAGTTGGAGCCGCTCCCGGTGCTGTAGCGTTGATCGACGGCCGGGCCCGAGCCCCAGACGTTGGCGACGGCGATGACGTCGCGGTAGGCAGCCGGGTAAAAGGGACGCGTGGCGTTGTTGTTTCCCGCCGCGGCGATGACGAGCACGCCTTGGGCGACCGCGTAGTCGATGATGTCTTGTTCGGCCTGCGAGGTGTCGAATCCGCCCCAAGACAGGCTGACGATGTCGGCGCCGTTGTCGGCGGCATAAACGATCCCCTCGTAGCCGTAGCCGATCGAGTTGTCGTTGGTCGACGAGGCGTTGACCGCCATCAAGCGCGGATTCCAACTGGCGCACGCGATCCCCACGCCGTTGTCCGTCACCGCGGCCATCAGGCCCGCGGTGTGCGTGCCGTGGTTGGAATTGCTCGGGGTCGCATTCCAGTTGCCGCGCGGATTGCCATCATTGTCGCGGAAGTCCCAGCCATGCACGTCGTCGACATAGCCGTTGAAGTCGTCGTCCATGAGATTGCCCGCGGTTTCGCCGGGGTTGACCCACATGTTCGCCATCAGATCTTCGTGTTGCCAGTTGGTGCCGCCATCGATGATGCAGACGACCGGGTTCGTGTCTTGTCCCTTCACCACATTCCATGCGAGCTCGACTTGCATCGGCGCCAAGTAGGCCTGGTTGGCCGTGGGGTACTGCGGGTCGTTCGGCACCGCATCGATGCCGGGGACACGACCCAGTTCGCCGGCGTCGCCGACGACCCTGTGCTCGAGCACCGGCTCGGCGTACTCGACGTCGGAGAGTTGCGACAACTTGGCCGCCAGACGCGGCACATCGGCATCGACGGGAAGCGTGAGCTCGAACAGGCGCTCGACTCCGCCTGGCTGTGGCTCGAGGACATGGCGCCGCAGGATGGGGCGTGCGCTGGCGAGTGCGTCGCCGAGGAGCATCCTCAGGCTCGGCGAAGCCTTGCTGTGTGCATCGAGCGGAGAACGGAATTTGATGCGCATGCGCCCGGGAATCCAGTGCGTTTCGTCCTGAGCACTCTCGGTCCAGGCTGGCCGGTCGGGCTCGGCCACGCTCAAGGGAGCGACGAGGAGAGGAACACCGGCAAGGAGTACCAAGATCGGCAAGGCCGCCCGCTTGGGCGAGCGCAGGGTCGAGCTTTTCGGCACGCTGTGCGGCATGCGCAAGACTCCATGGCAATGGTGCCGGCAGGCCTCGGGATTATAACGGATCCAGCCGGATGCAATCCGGGATCGACGCCGCTCACGACGGCCTGGGCCGCCCGCCCATGGCTCTTCGTGCGCTTCAGCGGGGAATGGGTATTGGCCGGCGCGACGCGTCCACGTTGACGTACACCACCTCGGCTTCGGTCACCGTGACCTCGGCGTTGTCCTTGTATCTCCAGGCCTCGACGACGACGTGAACGCGCAGCGAAGTGCGACCGAGATGCTTCGTCGTGGTGCGGAAGCTGACCACATCGCCGACGTACACTGGCTCGAGGAACACGATCCCGTCCATGGCCACGGTCACGACGTTGGCGCAGCCCACCTTGCGAGCATGCACGGCACCGGCCAGATCGATGTAACTCAAGATGATGCCGCCGAAAATGGTTCCGTGGACGTTCGTATCCCGCGGCATCATCGTGATGCGAAGCGACGCTTCATCCTGCATCCGTTTCTCCATCGGCTTCCTCCGGTCGACCAAGCGGCAACCCCTGTTCCGGAGCGGCCGCGAGCCCCGTCAGGTCTCCAGACGCGATGGTCGGCGGCATTTGCCCCCCCGAGTCGCGCCTGGAAAGAAACGCCGGCTCCAGGTGTGCAACTCACATGATTCCAGTCACATTCAATCGTAATTTCAAGCGATTTCGCGCTCCTCGGCTCAGTCGCCCCCGGAATGCCGTTGACAGTCTTGGCCCTCCCGTGGATCATCGCCGCCGCCACGGGCCCCAGGGGGGCTCGAGGATCCCGGCCCGGGAGGCTCAAACGTTCCACGGAGGACGAGATGCTCAGCCGCTTCATGCGACTTTCCCTATTTTGTCTGGTTCTGATTTCAGTGGCGAGCCCAGGCTTCGCGGCTCGGCGCTCGTCGCTGGGAGGGAACCTTTTCATCAAAGACGCTGACGAGATTTTCTTCTTGCCTCAGCGTGTCGTCGACTACAACCGCATGGTGACCTTCGACTTTGGCACCGGCAACTCCTCAGGTTCCGGCGGTATCGTGTTCGGCGGAGAGAAGATTGTGTTCGGCGCTTTCACGCACCGGAGCGACTTCCTCGGCGCGATTCACGACGCCTTCTCCAGTGTCGGTGACTACGATAACATCGGCCAAGGTGGCCGCGACGACCTCGACGGTTTGAGTGCCGGACCGTTCGGCGGGCCGTTCGAGTGGTTCGATGTCTTGTTCGGCTGGCAGGGTGCCGCGAGCCCGTGGGGCGTGCGTCTCTCCATCGGCCGGGCACAGGACGACCTCCCAGGCGACAACAACAACGACGACGTCTCGAGCGTGAACGTCGTCTTCGGAACCACGATGCGGAACGTGGATCTGTCGGCCGAGGTCAGTTTCGCGACCGCTGAGACGCAAACGGGAGTGAACAGCACCGACGAGTCCTCCCCCGTAGGCTTCTCGATCGCCGCGCGTAAGACCGCCATCGAGGAGAGCGAGGACCTGCAGGTGGGTTGGCTCGGACGGTTCTCCTACGCCACGGGCGGTTTGGACGAGACGATCGCCGGCACGCAGACGAAGACGGATGAGTCCGTTCTGGCCTTCGATGTCGGTGTCGGGCCGGTCTACACGCCGAGCGAGCGCACGAGTGTTGCCATGTACGCGACGTTCGAGTACAACAACGGCTCGACGACCACGCCCACGACCACGGGCACGACCGAAGTCACTGTGACGGAGTACGCGATCCCCGGCATGAACATCGCTGCCGAAATCGAGATTGCGTCCTGGCTGCAGTGGCGGGCTGCCGCGGTTTCGCGCTACTCGATCGCCAACGACAAGACAGAGGTCACGGGTACTGCGCCCTCCGTTGCAGAGGAACAGCACGCCAGCCTCGCTTTCGATTGGCACACGGGTCTCGGTTTCACGTTCAGCAACTTCAGGCTCGACGGTTACATCGATCCTTCGGTCGTGACCAGCGGCACCGACCTGCTCGGCGATGATTCTTCGCTGTTCGGCATGGTGTCCGCGACCTACAGCTTCTAATTCGACAGAAGCTGCTGCAAGGAATCGGCCCCGGTGGGAAACCACCGGGGCCGGTTTGCTTCGGGGACCTCTGGGCCGTCGTAAGGTCGCGCACATCACCATGGAGCAGGGCGCGATGTGCCGAGACCGGGGCCGAGAAGAACCGCGTTCAGCATGAGTCTCTCGGTGCCGGGCATGGCCCTGCGGTGCGTCGGGTCGATCGCGAACAGGATGATCTGTCCTTTGCCGAGCGACTCGCGCGTGAGGCATGCGGTGCGTGCGATCCGGCTGGCCGCTTCCGGCCACAGCAGTCCAGACAGATGCAGGCTGTCGCTGGCGGCGAAGCGAGCGGCGACGCGTACTGGATCGCGCGCGATGAGCGCCATGTCGTTGTTGGCGAGGACGGGCAGCCGTGATGCCACTCCACCCGTCAGCCAATGATCGCCGTCGATGTCGGCGCGCACGATGGTGCCACGCGGCCGGAATTGCCGCAGGCGCGCGTCGGCACGCGCCAGGTCCTCGCGAGCCGGCCGTTCCTTCTCTGCTTTGACGGGTTCCTTCTTGCCGCGCCGTTCCGGCTCGAACACGGTGCGCACACCGGGAGGCCGCACTTGTTCGACGAAGCGCCGGGCGCCTGCACCCAGCACCGGCATGGAAGCAGTGACGGGGACGGAAGGCGCATCGCCCAAGGCGTCCATGCGCGGGCTCTCGGGCAATGGTTGCAGAGACAACGCGGGTGCATGTTTGTCGAGCACGTCGTGACGCTGGCGCACCCTGGAGAGCGCCTGAGTGCTGTCGGTCGCGAAGGCGGTCCCGGCGCCGATCGCGACGAGCGTGCCGCCCGCCTGGATCCACGTGCGCAGGTTGGCGATGCCGGCCGGGCCGAGGGCGCGAGCGTAGGCCGAGCCGCCACCGAAAGCGTCGGGCATGACGACGACGTTGTACTTCGACAGGTCGAGACCGTCCACTCCCTGGACATCCAGCGACGAAACCCGCATCTGTAGGTCGTGATCGAACAGATGCCAAAGCGCGCCGTACGAAGTGAACGAGACCGGGTTGCCGCTCAGCAAAGCCAGGCGCGGCTGCGCGAGACCTGCAAAACGGTTGCCCCCGAGGTCAGGGCCGTCTTCGGCGCGCCCGCTGTCGCTGGCATAGATCCGGACACCAGTCGATTTTTCCACCTGTGCAATCGCAGCATGCAACGATTCCGGGTTGGCGTGGACGCGCAACAGTGCGCTGCCGCGAGGGAAGGTACGCCCGGCGAGGCTTACGTCCTCGAGCGCCATGCGGACGGCAAAGCCGTGCGACAGGAGGACTGCCACGGCGTTCATCGCGGCATCGGTGCTGCCGTCGATGACATAGGCGTAGGACGGTCGCTCGGCGAGCCCGGGTGCGGGGACATCGGACGACACCACCGGCCCCCACGCGCCACGCGGGGATTCTGCCGTCCAATACGTTTCCAGTCCATAAGCGAGGGAAAGGGACCAGGCGGTGACTTCGTAGAGGCGCGAACCCTTGTCGCGCTCCAGGGAGTCGCGTTCCTCGCGTAGGAAGCTGTCCGGCATGGCGACGTGAAACTCGAACAGGTTGCGTGCGAGGGGGCCGAGCGGCTGATCGAGAAGGACCACGTAACTGCCGGTCGGGACTTCCTTGCGTTGCCAGCTTCCGCCCCAGTAGTCGTGGGCGCCGCTCAACGTCAGAGTTGCCGTAGCACGCTGCACCTCGATGCCTTGCGCTTGCAACGTGCGGGTCAAATGCTGGGCGCGGTCGGGCGCGGTGCCGGGGACGTAGACGAAAGCGCGCAGCGGTCCGCGTTTGCCGCTTTCCATTGCCTGCAGGCGGCTGGCGCGATAATCGTGCAGGATGGCGCCGCGATGGCGCATACCGGTTTCGAGGTTGGCGAGCGAGCTCTGGAACTGATGCTGTACCGCTTCACGATAGGAAAGAGTGCCGCCGTCGGGCTGGCGTAGCACGCTGCCGTCGGTTGCGGCCTGCTCGTAGAGGATGCCGATGCTGCCCGTGTACATCGCCCATGAGCTGCCGTACCCGGGGAAGAACTCTTCGTTCCACTCGCGTGTGTAATGGCTCCAGCCGCGGCGATCGAACGCCGCCGCTTGGTCGCTCGCGAACACATCCCACCAACGGTGGATGTTCGCGGGCAAGTGCGGGTTGAAGGGCGCGCGCGGCGGCGAGAACAAGTAAGTGTCGTCGCCGCCCATCTCGTGCGCATCCACCACCAACTGCGGGTTCCAGTTCAGAATGGTCTGCACGCGGCCGCGAGTCTCTGGGTGCACGAGTGTGAACCAGTCGCGATTGATGTCGAAGAGATAATGATTGCCGCGTCCCCAGGGCCAGAAGCCGCGATGCTGCAGGCTCTGGTCATCGGGATTCGGCACGCGGCCGTTCGCGGCGCGCATCTGCGCCAGGTAGCGCTCGCGGCCGTCGGGGTTTTCGCTCGGATCGATGATGACGAGGAGCGAATCGCGCAACGCCCGCGTCACGGCATCGGTTCCTGCGGCCAGCTGGTAGGCCACTTGCAGCGCCGCATCGCAACCCGAGAGCTCGTCGCCATGGATCGAGTAACCCATCCAAGCGACGAGAGGCAGGTCCGTTGCCGCAGCGTCGGGCCCCGGCTGGCGCGGGTCGGCGAATCGCGCCAGGCGCAAGCGCAGCGCGGACAGATTTTCCGGTTGCATGCGGCTCTCGCCGCCAATGACGAGATGGAACAACTCGCGGTCTTCGTGCGTGCGCGCGTGGGGAAACAACGTCGCCCGCGGCGAGGCAGCGTCGAGCGCTTCGAAATAACGGCGGATTTCGTCGTAGCGCGCCGGCCGACTGCCCACGGGGAAGCCGAGCACTGCCTCGGGCGCCGGGATCTCTGGATCGTAGGTGCCACCCGGATAGAAGAAGGTCGCGCCCCATGTTTCCGACGCGAATCGGAGCGCCGCATCTCCATGCTGTTGTGCATGTGCCCCCGGCGCGAGTGCGAGACTTGCGATCGACGCTGAAAGTACGGCCAAACGACGGCGTTTCGAGAACCCGTGCATGAACGTGCTCCTTGACGCTTTGGTGTCACGCGGAATCGCCGTGGACGCTTCCCGAGTCCTTGGGCGAAGACGACGTGCAAATGAGCGAAAACGTTGCGGGACTCTAACGCATGCGGGCAACGCGCGCGAGGTGGGGATCCCCCGCCACCACGCTGCCAATGCGTGGCCGCGATCGCGCCCCGAGCCGGCCACCTTGACCCGCGCGCGTTCTGACGGGTAGGGTCGCTTCGGATCCCAACCGAACGGATGGTTCCACCGTGTCCGAGGCACCCAGCAATGACCGCGTGTTCCAGGCCCTCGGCCAGGTTCGGCATCCCGACCTGGGCCGCGACATCGTGGCGCTCGGCTTCGTCAAGGACGTGAAGACGAGCGGGGCGGAGGTCGCCGTGACCTTCGAGCTGCCAACACCGTCCGCGGCTTGGAAGGGCGCGATGGAGGCGCAGGTGCGCGAGGTGCTGACACAGCTTCCCGGCGTGCACAGTGTGCAGCTCAAAACGACGTTGCGGATCGGCGCCGTTCCCGGACCGCGCGAGGACACGCTGCAGGGCATCAAGAACCTCGTCGCCGTCGCGAGCGGCAAGGGCGGCGTGGGCAAGTCCACCGTGGCAGTGAATCTGGCGCTGGCATTGCAAGCCCAGGGCGCAGTCACGGGGCTCCTCGATGCCGATATCTATGGTCCCAGCATTCCCATCATGATGGGCACGCGCGAGCGGCCACCGGGCCAGCAGGGAAGCCAACTGCTGCCGGTGCTCGCGCACGGGATGAAGATGATGTCGATCGGTTTCGTCGCTCCGCCCGACGCACCCGTGATTTGGCGCGGCCCCATGGTGCACAAGATCGTCACTGAATTTTTACGCAACGTCGCGTGGGGCGAGCTCGATTATCTCATCGTCGATCTGCCCCCGGGCACCGGGGATGCGCAGCTGACCCTGACGCAGACGGCGCCACTTTCCGGAGCCGTGGTCGTCACCACGCCGCAGGACGTAGCTTTGGAAGACGTGTACCGCGCCATCCGCATGTTCCAGGAAGTGAAGGTCCCGATTCTCGGCATCGTGGAGAACATGAGCTCCTTCGCCTGTCCCCAGTGCGGTCATCGCGAGGCAATCTTCTCGAGTGGCGGCGGCCGGCGCGCCGCCCAACGTTTCGATCTGGCGTTCCTCGGCGAGATTCCCATCCTGCCGTCGATCCGGGCTGCCGGCGACGCGGGCCTGCCCATCGTCGCGGCCGAGCCCGAAAGCGAGGCGGCACGCGCCTTCGGCGCCTTGGCTAGCGCCGTGGCGGCGCAACTCTCCGGCCTCTCGGCGCAGAAACGCCGCCTGCCCACGATCAAGTTCTGAAGCACAAAGGCAGCCCGCGCGGCGTGTGGATCCTCGCGCGCTCAGACAACTCCGGGCGGAATTGGCGAAACCGTTGATCGCGGGGACACTTGGCCGCCCGTCGTAACTCGCGCGCGAGGATCCACACGCCGCGCGGGCACGTCGCACAATCAAGAGCATCCATGGTCAGGCGATGGCGAGGCGGCGGAGGCCGTCGACGAGGTGGTCGATGTCGGTCTTGCGATTGACGACGTGCGTCGAAGCACGCACGCAATTGAGCCCCGGCGTGGCTACCGGGTGCACACGCACGGCGAGCTCGGTCTGCAGCCATTCCGCCACCTGTGTGTACGGGCGCTTCGTGACCCGGATGCAGAGAATGGGAACCGCGGCCACGGTCGCCGCGGTGCCGAGCGTCTCGATGCCAGGGATGCTGGCGATTCCCTCGAAGAGAGTGCGCGACAGAATGGTCGCGTGCTCGCGCACGACTTCGATGCCGAGTCCGCCGAGCCACGCGAGAGATGCGGTCAGACCGGCTGCGAGGCCAGGCGAGAGCGCTTGCGTCTCGAGCACGCGCGCGGCCTCGATGCCGGGTGCGGCTTGCGTGCCCGCGTCTCGGATGCCATCCACGGCGCGATAGCGTGGCGCGAGTCGCGGCAAGAGCGACGAACGCGCGTAGAGAATGGCCGTGCCCTGCGGTCCAAGCAGGAACCCGCTGCCCGCGGCGACATAGGCGTCGACCTCGAGCGCCCGCACGTCGACGGGAACGATTCCGGCCGCATGCGAGCCATTGGCAATGACGAGGGCCTCGCTCGCCCGCGCCGCGGTGCAAATCTCCTGCAGCGGCAGAATCTCGCCTGTTGCAGGCGACACGTGGGAGACGACGAGAGCCTTCGCACTCTGCAGGGCCTGCCGCCAAGCCGAGTCCCCCGCGTCCGGCGCATAGGGGTGCAGTCGAATCCGACCGGCGCGGGCCAACGACACCCATGGCGTGAGCGTGGACGGTGGTTCGTGCGTCGAGATCGCAACCGTCGCGCCGACGTCCAACGGCAATGCCTCTGCGAGCGTGGCCATGGCCTCGGTCGCGTCGTGCAACAGCGCGATCTCGTGCGCTTCGGCGCCGAGGAAGCGCGCCGCGGCCGCGCGCGCCGTTTCGACGTGGTCCGACTGCATGCTCGCCGCGTGCGCGGCCATTTCAGTCGCCACACGGTGCATGCGATCCAGCGTCTGCAAGGTCTGGATGCCGGCGTCGGCGTGGGCGAAGTAGCGTTCGTTCGGTTCGAGGGGAAAGTCTTCGAGGATATCCCTCCAGAAACGATGGTCCAGATTTCCACGCGCTTCCGGCGGGGCGATGGGGGCCTCGCTCCATCCTTGCGCCATGGCGAATCGCGCCAGCATCGCGCCTGCTGGCAGCGCGGCGCCAAGCGCCAGCAACCTGCGACGCGTCCAAGGAAACTGGATCTGGGGGTTCTCGTCGGCGCAATCCACGGGGCCTCCTCGGTGCACGCCAGGGCTTGGGTTCGCATGCTTCGACGCAGCGGTGCGGAGAGAATGGAGTTCGGAGGCCAGTCGCGTCCAGGGAGAAGGAGATCAGCGGGCGTGAGCCTGAAGCGCACCAGGGGCTCCGGGGACGAACTCGGACGGAAATCGGCGCTGCAGTGCTTCGATGACGATGTGCGCCGCGTCGTCCACTCCGTTGGTGTCGAGGTTGATGCAGAGGTCGTAGCCGACGGGATCGTCGACGTGGCGACGGAAACCGCGCCGGATGAACTCGCTGCGGCCGCGATCCTGACGCAGGAGCTCGCGTCTGGCTTCGGCCTGGCTCGAAGTCGGGTGCTGTTGCCGCCAGAGAGCGAGTCTGGAATCGAAGCTGCGCACCAGCAAAATGGCGAGTCGATGCGGCTCGGGGATCACGAACGGGGCGCCGCGACCGACGAAGATGCCCCGCCCACGCATCGCGAGCGAAAAAAGCAAGCGCGACAACCGGTGGACGTGACCCGGGTTGGATTCGTGGTCAGGGACGAAGAATTGGTAGATCCACTCTTCCCGGTATTCCAGAAGGCGCTCGTCGAGCGCCTCGGAAACGCTCTTGCCGAGCTCGTCGCTCGCGTGCAGCGCGTCCAGGATCTCGCGATCGAACACGTGCCAGTCGATTTGCGCCGAGATGCGGTGCGCGAGGGCCATGGCCCCGGTCCCAGGCAGCTGGGAAAATGCCAGATTGGCGCGCGGTGTGCTGGCCGGGACTGGGGACGGAGTCGGCTTGGTTTCCCACAGCCGCGCTTGTCGGTCGAGGAGGCGCTCGATCTGTCTGTCCCGCGCCCGCATGGCCTGGCACCTCGGCAGTGCTCCGAATTGCCCACACTCGGAATCTACGCCGCCTTGGCTTCCTGCGGTAGCATGGCCTCGGCCGGAACAATGTACGGGGGAGCCCGACTGACCCCGGTGAGGGCCACGAATCGGGGCTAGACGAGCCCTGGCGGGCGCTGGAGACGTACGGGCCTGGAGATCGGGCCCGGTCAAGTCGGGTCGCGGCTCCCCGACGACGGTGGGGAGGACCACCCCAAGCCACGAGGAGAGTGTTTGCGCTCGAAACTCATAGCGGGGCTGCTGTTCGTCGTCTTGTTCGCCGACGAACCTGCGAGTGATCCCCTTTCCTGGCGACCTTGCGCCCGGATCGAATCCCGGGCCATCGACGAATGCTCCGGCGTCGTGAGCAGCCGCCGGCACCCCGGAGTGTTGTGGGTGCACAACGATTCCGGGGATCTCGCCCGTTTGTTCGCCATCGATCGCAGCGGACGGCTGCTGCGCGAGGTCCGTCTTCCAGCGGCGCGCAACGTCGACTGGGAAGACCTCGCCACCGACGACAGCGGCCATCTCTACATCGGCGATTTCGGCAACAACAAGAACGAGAGACGTGATCTCGTCGTCTACGTCGTCGACGAACCCGACCCGCGCGCGAGCGGTGACCCCATCCTCGAGATTCCGGTGCTGCGCCGCATCTTCTTCACCTTTCCGCAACAGCGCGACTTCCCTGATCCCGATGCGCTCAACTTCGACTGCGAAGCCATGTTCTGGAATGCGGGCGAGCTCTACGTGCTGACCAAGCATCGCAGCGACACGCGCACCGCGCTCTACCGGTTGCCGGCCGCGGGTGATCGGGCGGGCGCCGCGGTGTGGATCGGCGACGCCGAGATCGGCAGTCCGGTGACTGCGGCCGACATGTCCGCCGACGGCAGCCGGCTGGCGATCCTTTCCTACCAGTACATCCATCTGTTCGACCTCGTGCAAGGGCCCCGGGATTTCTTGCGTGCGCCGAGCCATCGGGTGTTGATCGAAGGGCGCCAGTGCGAGGGCATCACCTTCGACGGCGACAACGTCCTGTTCACCAACGAACAGCGAGAGATCTATTGCCTGCCACTCGCCGAGTTAGTGGCGGGAGACTCGTACCTCCCCGTGCCGCCGCGGGTGCGCCTGCAGCGATTGGTGCTGCCGCCGTCGACGCCGGCGGAGTGGGAAGCACTGGCGCCGTTGCCGCTGCACCTGGAGCCGGCGAGCCCGGTGCGGGGCGGTGAATCCTCGCCGGATCTGCGGCTGGGCTGGTGCGAAAACGAGCTGTACGTGCGAGCCGAATGGCCCATTCAGCGTGCGACAGCACCGGCCGGGAAGAAGACGATGCTCACCTTGATGTGCGGCCCGCCAGGCGAGGCCGTACCGCGCCTGCAGGACGGGCAGAAAGTATGGGAAGCGCGATGGAATCAAGACGGCCTGCAGCTGCGTCCGATCCTGCCGGTGCCCGGTGCGCCGCTTTCGAGTTGCCGGGTGCGCTGGACGGATTCGGCCCTGGTGCTCGAAGCCGTGTTGCCGATCGATGTCGCCCCCGGCGGGAATTTGGCGTTGAACGCGATCGTCCATCTGCCCGGTGCGCACGCTCGGGACATGCGCGAGTGGGCATGGGCTGGCGGCAGCTCGACGCAGCCGCTCGAGAACCCGCTGCTCTGGGGGCGCGTCGATCTCGTGCCTTGAGACGCTGCGCGTCGAAACAGAAGGCGCGAAAGCGGGCCGAATCTGCTAAGCTCGCCGCGGTCGTTCACACCAATTCGAGGCTAACGGTTTGTCGGAGGCAGTCGATTGAAGGAAACGAGCACGCGTGGCGACATCCGCCCTTGGACACTCGGCGATTCAGCCGAGCTCTACAACATCGAGGGTTGGGGGGCCGGTTACTTCCGGATCGGCGAGACCGGTCACATCGAGGTGACCCCCGACGGCCCGGGTGGGGCGAAGATCGACCTCTACGATCTCGTCGGCGACCTGCAGCGGCGCGGACTCGGCATGCCGCTCTTGATCCGCTTCTCCGACATCCTGCGCAGCCGCGTGCGCACACTCGTGGGTTGCTTCGACAGCGCCATCCGTGACTATGGCTACCAAGGCCGCTATCGCGGCGTGTACCCGATCAAGGTGAATCAGCAGCGCCAAGTGGTCGAAGAGCTGGTGCGCTTCGGTAAGCCGTACAACTTCGGCCTCGAGGTCGGGTCGAAACCGGAACTGCTGGCGGCCTTGCCGCTGCTGGACAGTCCGGAAGCGCTCCTGGTCTTGAATGGCTACAAGGACGTCGAGTACATGGAGACGGCGTTGCTGGCGCAGAAGCTCGGCCGGCACCCGATCATCGTCATCGATCGCTATCGCGAGCTCGACCGGCTGCTCGCCGTCGCGGCCCGGCTCGGCGTCCGCCCGAAGATCGGTGTGCGCGCCAAGCTCACCACGCGCGGCGCCGGCAAGTGGATGGAGTCCACCGGCGACCGCTCCAAGTTCGGCCTCACGGCGACGGAAATGGTCATGCTGGTGGATCGCCTGCGCGAGCAAGGCATGCTCGATTGTCTCGAGCTCTTGCATTTTCACATTGGCTCGCAGATTTCGGCGGTGCGCGCGATCAAGGACGCCATGCGCGAGGCCTCGCGCGTCTTCGTCGAGCTCGCCCGAGCCGGAGCCGGTATGCGCTTCATCGACGTCGGGGGCGGACTTGGCGTCGACTACGACGGTTCCTCCACCAATTGGTCGTCATCGGTCAACTACACGATGCAGGAGTACGCCAACGATGTCGTCGCCGCCATCCAGCAAGCGTGCGACGAGTACCAAGTGGCGCACCCGGACATCGTCAGCGAATCGGGTCGCGCGCTGGTGGCGCACCATTCGGTGCTCGTCTTCGATATCCTCGACGTCGATTGTCTGTTGCCGGGACAGGTGGCGCCGCGCGAGACCGAATCGCGCCAAGAGCACAGCGTCATCCAGAGCCTGGCGGAGACGTGGCGGTCGGTGTCGCGCAAGAACTTCCAGGAGACGTACCACGACGCCTTGCAGCTCAAGGAAGAAGCCACCGGCCTGTTCAACATGGGGTTGCTGGATCTGCAGGAGCGCGCGCGGGTGGAGCAGCTCTTCTGGGGCACGTGCGAGGCGATCCTCAAGATCATCCGCGACTTGGATTACGTGCCCGACGATCTCGAAGGACTCGAGAAGGGGCTTGCCGACACCTATTACGGCAATTTCTCGATCTTTCAATCGGCGCCGGACCATTGGGCGGTCAAGCAGCTGTTCCCGACCATTCCGATTCATCGTTTGCACGAGCGCCCGACGCGGCGCGGCGTCATCGCCGATCTCACCTGCGACTCCGATGGCAAGATGGATCAGTTCATCGACCTGCGTGACGTCAAGAACTGCCTCGAGCTGCACCCCGCGAACGGCGAGCGCTACTACCTGGCGACGTTCCTCATTGGCGCCTACCAGGAGATCTTGGGCGATCTGCACAACCTCTTCGGCGACACCAACACCGTGCACGTGTCGCTCGACGAGACCGGGTACCGGGTCGATCACGTGGTCGAGGGCGACACCGTGACCGACGTGCTCGGGTACGTCGAGTTCCGCAAGCACGACCTGGTGGAGAAAATGCGCCAGGCCACCGAGCACGCGGTGCGCGAGGGGCGTCTCACGCTCGAGGATGCGGCACTCCTCATCAGCCGCTACGACCAAGGGCTGCGCGGCTACACCTACCTGCGCGAGATGCAGGACGGCGAGTTTGCCAATGGGCTCGCCATGGTGCGTCCGGCGGTGCGGCAAGGCGCGGGGGCCGAGAACGGCGAGACGCCAGCCGCCAAGGTCGTCGGACAGAGCGGATCCTGACATGGCGGCGGACCACGTCGCCGCCTGCTCGGCCATTCTTGGCGCGCTCCTCGCAGCCGTGGCGCCGCGATCACACGCGATCGATCGACCGGTGCACACGTATTCCATTGTCGCCCGCGATTCGGTGAGCGGCGAGATCGGTGTGGCAGTACAGTCGCATTGGTTCGCCGTCGGCCAGAACGTGCCGTGGGCCGAAGCCGGCGTCGGGGCCGTGGCGACACAATCGCTCGTCGACGTGAGCTACGGACCGCTGGCGCTCGAACTGTTGCGGGCCGGGAAGTCGGCCGAGGAAACATTGAGCGGTTTGCTGGCCACGGATGCGGATCGCGAGCTGCGACAAGTGGCCATCGTCGACGCGCAGGGTCGTGTGGCCGTCCACACCGGCAAGCGCTGCATCGCCGCCGCCGGGCACGCTTCGCGTGTAGGCTTCTCCGTCCAAGCCAACCTGATGCTGCGCGACACGGTCTGGGGCGCCATGGCCAAGGCATATCAGACGGCGTCAGGCGATCTGGCACAACGAATGTTGGCGGCGCTCGAGGCAGCGCAGGCCGAAGGCGGAGACATTCGCGGCAAGCAATCGGCTGCACTCTTGGTTGTCCGCGCGCACTCGACGGGACGACCGTGGGAAGATCGCTTGGTGGATCTTCGCGTCGACGATCATGCCGAGCCGGTGCAGGAGCTCGCGCGCTTGCTGCAGTTGCATCGCGCCTACGCGCACATGAACGCCGGCGATTTGGCGATGGAGGAAGACGATTTCGAGCGTGCGCGCCGCGAGTATGGCGAAGCGGAGAAATTGGCGCCGGGAAATGCGGAGATGCTCTTCTGGCACGCGGTGGCGCTCGCGGGGGCGGGGCACGTTGACGAAGCCAAGCCGCTCATGGCGCGTGTCTATGCTCAGGACCCGAATTGGCGCACGGTGCTGGAGCGCCTGCCGGCTTCCGGCCTCCTGCCCAAGGATGCCCTGCGGAAACTGAGCAAAATCGAGCCTTGAATCCAAATGGGGGCTGGGCGGAGTGGAAGTCGATGCGCACATCGGCCGGATCCTCATGGTCGCGCCTCCCGATGATTGGCTTGAGCGTTCGCGCGACTGGTTCGATGATTTTCAGCCTGCCGGCATCATCCTGTTCCGCCGACACCTGCCCGATGATCTGGGGGCGGCGCGTGCTGCGGTCGCGCGCCTGCATGCATGGGGCGCGTCTGCAGGCAGACCACTCCTGATTGCGGCCGACGAGGAAGGCGGGTTCGTCACCCAGACCCCGCATCTCTTTCCGGTGCCGCCGAGCGCGCGAGCGCTCGCCTGGGCCGCATCGCCAGCGGAAGTCCGCGGCGTCTACGCCCGCTATGGCGCCAGGCTCCAAGATCTCGGCATCGACTGGGATTTCGCCCCCGTCTGCGACGTCAACGACAACCCGCGCAATCCGGTCATCGGTGTGCGATCCTTCGGCAACACGCCCGATCTCGTCCGCGACTACGCCGGCGCGGCGCAGGCCGGGCTCGAGGACGCCGGCGTGCTCTCTTGCCTCAAACACTTTCCCGGCCACGGCGACACGGATGTGGACTCGCATCTCGCGCTGCCCGTGCTCGCGCACGGACGCGACCGGCTCGACCGCGTCGAGCTCGTGCCTTTCCGAGGACTCCTGGACGCTGCGCCGGCGGTCATGGTGGCGCACCTCGCATGTCCACAGCTCGGTGATGGCGATTTGCCGGCGACTCTGTCGGCATGCGTGACCACGGATCTGTTGCGCGGCGAGCTTGGATTCCGCGGCGTCGCGATCACCGACGCCATGGAGATGGAAGGTGTTGCCGGCGTTTTCGGTCGTGGCGAAGCTGCCGTGCGCGCCTTGCTCGCCGGCTGTGATCTGCTGCTCTACTGCTTCGAGCTGGAGGGTGTCGAGGAAGCGCGCGCCGGCATCCGGGCCGCTCTCGATTCGGGCCGGCTGCCGATGGCGCGACTCTCGGCGGCGGCGGCGCGTGTCGAGAAACTCGCCACCACGCGGAAACCGAGTTCCACGGCGAGCAAGACGCGAGCCTCGGAAGCGGCGGCTGACGCTCGCGCCTACCGCGAGCTCTGCAGCCGAGCGCTGCGCCTCGAGAACGCACCGGGTTGGCAGATGCTCGAGGAACGCGCGTCGCGTGAACGACTCTGGCTCGTGGGCTGGAACGACGAGGTCCTGCGGCAATTGTCAGGTCATTTGGCCGCGCGCGGCATCGACAGCCAATGTTCGCTGCCCGGAGAGATTGCGCGCTCGGGATGGAAGGCCGATTCACCGACCTTGGTGGTGCTGGCGGAACGCCGGCCGCTCGAGGCGGAAGCTGTCGCGTCGTTGCGACAAATCGCAGCGCCAACGCACGGAGCGGGTCTCGTCAACCTGTTGACGCCAGAGGTCGATGCTCCGCTGCGAGATCACTTCCCGACCCGGCTGCAGACCGCCGACAAGAGCGACCTCATGCTCGACGTGGTCGCCGAAGCGTGTTTCGGTCGCCAACAGCGCGTGTGATGCGTTCAAGTCCAACTTCTCGCTGTACCCTTCGCCACCCTTCGCTCGCAAAACAGAACGGCCGCCAGGTCGGCGGCCGTTCTCGGGATTCGGATGCAAACGTTGCCTCAGTTGCGCGGCACGTAGAGATCTTTGACGTCGCTCCAGTCGCTTGACTCGACGCTGACCGGGCAGGACGGGCATTTGCCCTGGATGGTTCCTGTACACACCTGCTGGCCGTTCTTGATGACGATGACCGGCACGTCACTGTCGTGCGGAGGCAGGTCGACGTAGAAGCTGACGGTCGCGGTTCCCGTCGGACCCGCTTCGCAGGGATTCATCGGATCGATGTTGTCGAGCGCATCCCACTTGACCGTGGGGCCGATGAGACCTTGCGACGGCGTGCCCATGCAGTCGAACATTCCGGCGAATGGCACGGTGCACTCGCCGGGCGTGCCTTCATCGGATGCGATGCCGTCGCCCGTTCCCGCCGGGCTGTCGAACGTCCAGCCGGCCTGGCAGATCGCCGCGCATTGCCAGTCGCACTGCATGGCGATGTTGCTCAAACCTTGGGGCAGGTCCCAGGTGACGGTGAGGGTGTACTTCCACAAACCCACGAAGGGGCCGGTGGTCTGAAGAACGGACGTGATGCCCCCGGTCAGGCACTGGGCGAGAACGGAAGACGTGAGTAGGCAGGTGCAGGCGAGACAAGCTGCGATGATTCGTAGCGAACGCTGCATCAGCACACCTCCTGGGCGCGTGGCGATTGGTGTCGAGCAGATGCTGCGGATCGAGCCACGGCAGAGGCACTACCGTGCGCGCGAGCGCTGTTTCATAAGCGACATCACTTTACAGCAATACTCGTGTGCTGGTCAACGTGAAGAAGCCGCAGAGGTCCAGATTCTGGGTTGCGCCGTGAAGGACGCGTGACGATCTGTTCCGGCTTGCGAAACCGTTGTGGTTTTCACCCGAGGATCTTGTACCGGTACGAGGTCCCGATCTTCGTAGAGTCTGCAAATCGTGCGGGGTCGAAAAAGGTAAGATCGAAGGCGCGGCTCGTGCCATGGACGATCGATTCAGCGACGCCCTGGCCCACGACGGGTGCGAGCTTGAAGCCGTGGCCGCTGAAACCGGTGACGAGAATGAAACCTTCCCAGCCCGGGATCGCGCCGATCACGGCATGCGCATCGGGCGTCACGGTATAGAGCCCGCTGCCCCCACCCCAGATCACCGCACGGTCATAAGCCGGGAAACGTCGTGCCACCCGGTCGCGCGCGTCATGGAGGAAATCGACGCTGGCCCCTTCCTCGTAGCAATCGGGGTCGGCCACGCGCTCGTCCTGGTCATAAGAGATGCTGCCGACACGCGTCCAACGGCTCTCTGGCTTGTAGTAGACCTCGTGCGGCAGGTCGGCCACGATGGGATGCCGGCTGCGGAGAGCCACGGGCGGCCCCAGGAAGGCCTGTTGCGGGCGCACGACCTCGAGAGGCAATGCGGCGCCGATCCCGTCCAGCAGTCGCGCCGACCAAGGGCCGGTCGCGGCCACGATAATTCCAGCGGCGATCGGCCCGGCGCTGGTGTCGACGCCATGCACGCGCGTGCCGGTGCAGAGTAGCCGGCGGACTTCACACCCGAGGTGGATCTCCACACCGGCCCGGGCTGCCTCGGCACCGAAGGCGCAGAGTGTGAGAATGGGATCGACGAAGGCGGCATCGGGTTCCCAAGCCGCCACCACGCCTTCGGTCTCGGCTTCGGGCACGAGGTCCCGCAACGTGGTGGAATCGAGAACCGAGGTGACGACACCTTCGGAACGCTGCAGGCGCACGTTCGCATCCAGGGCGGCGCGCTCGGATTCCGCCACCAGGAACAGCATGCCGCTCCGGGTGAAGCCGATATCGTGACCGGTCTGCTGCTCGTAGTTCGCGAATTCGCGCAGGCTGTCGCGTGCCATGCGGATGGTGACGGCGTGCGAATAGTGCTGGCGCAGGATGGCGCCCGACTTGCCGCTCTCGCCGGCGCCAAGGAAGCGCCGTTCGAGGAGCGCCACGCTGCCGGCGCCCAAGAGCCGCAAGCGCGTGGCGATGGCGAGCCCCATGATGCCGCCACCGATGACGACGACGTCATAGCTCGAGCGCAAGGGCTCACACCGTCCAGGTGTCGCCGCTATGAATCAGCGCGTCCAAGTCGCCTTTGCCCTTGCGCGCGGTGATCTCGTTCACTTGGTCGTGCACGTCCTGGTCGAAGACCGGATGCTGGACCTTGCGCAGGATCCCGATCGGAGTCGGCAGATCCGGCGGACCCAGGCGTGACAGCAGGAAGGCGAGCGTCGGGTCGTCCGCCTCGGCGTCGTGCACCAGGATTTGGTCGAGGCCGACATCGGCGACCTGCACCACCTCGACACCGGCGCCGCGGAGGCGCAGGCCCTTCTCGTGCTTCGATCCAAAGAGGATGGGCTTGCCGTGCTCGAGCTCGAGGGTGTTTTCGTCGCGCACTTCCTTGCCGCGCATGAAGTCGAAGGCGCCGTCGTTGAAGATGTTGCAGTTCTGATAGACCTCGACGAAGGCGGCACCGCGGTGATTGGCTGCGGCTTCGAGGATGCGCATCAAGTGCTGGGTGTACACGTCCACGGTCCGGGCGACGAACGTCGCCTCTGCTCCGAGCGCCACCGACAGCGGGTTGAAGGGCTGCTCGACCGAGCCGAAGGGTGTCGATTTGGTCTTCTTGCCCTGCTCCGACGTCGGCGAGTACTGGCCCTTGGTGAGGCCGTAAATTCGGTTGTTGAACAGCACGATCTTGACGTCGACGTTGCGGCGTAGAATGTGAATGAGATGATTGCCACCGATCGAAAGGCCATCGCCGTCGCCGGTGCCGATCCACACCGACAACTCCGGGTTCGCCACCTTGACGCCGGTGGCGATGGCGGGCGCGCGTCCGTGGATGGTGTGGAAGCCATAAGTGTTGACGTAGTACGGCAGCCGGCTCGAACAGCCGATGCCTGAAACGACGACGAACTGCTCACGCGGGATTCCGAGCTTGGCAAACACCTGCTGGAACGACTTCAAGATGGCATAGTCGCCGCAACCTGGGCACCAGCGCACTTCCTGGTCCGACTCCATGTCCTTGCGTGTGAGCTGCACGGTGGTCGTGCCGGCGGCTGCCTCCTTGCCGTTGTCGTCGTTCGTCATCGTTCGCCCCCCAACTCTTGTTCGATGCGCTCCATGATCTCGCGGCGTTTGAACGGCTGGCCCTGCACCTTGCTGTACGACACCACGTCGACCAGAAAACGCGCGCGCAAGATCATCGCCAATTGCCCGGAGTTCATTTCGGGGACGAGGACGCGACGATAGCGGCGCAGGACCTCGCCGAGGTTCTTGGGCAGCGGGTTCAGGTGCCGCAAGTGGGTCTGGCTCACGACGATGCCCTTTGCCGCTAGATCCGTGACCGCGCTCGAGATGGCGCCGTACGTGCTGCCCCAGCCGAGCACGAGCATTGCACCTGATTGCGGTCCCCGCACTTCGAGGGGGGCGATGTCGTCGGCGATGCGAGCGACCTTCTCGGCGCGCACGTGCACCATGTGTTCGTGGTTCTCCGGATCGTAGCTCACGTTGCCCGAGCCGTCCTCCTTCTCCAGTCCCCCGATCCGATGCTGCATCCCCGGTGTCCCCGGGGGTACCCACGGGCGGGCGAGCGTTTTGGGATCGCGCATGTAAGGCTCGAAGCCTTCGGGGTCGGTGCGGAAGCCAGGAACAATGGCGGGAAGATCGGCGGCGTTCGGCAGCAGCCACGGTTCACTGCCGTTGGCGAGATACCCGTCCGAGAGCAGGATGACCGGCACCATGTGAGTGATGGCCAACCGTGCGGCCTCGAACGCCGTGGCGAAACAATCGGACGGCGTCTGGGCCGCCAGCACCACGACCGGGGATTCACCGTGGCGGCCGAAGATGGCCTGTAACAGATCGGCTTGCTCGGTCTTGGTCGGCATACCGGTGGAAGGACCGGCGCGTTGGACGTCGACGACGACGAGCGGCAGCTCGGCCATCACCGCGAGACCAATGGTCTCGCTCTTGAGCGCGAGCCCAGGGCCGCTGGTGGTCGTGATGCCGAGTGCGCCGGCAAAGGAAGCGCCGAGCGCCGCGCCGACGGCGGCGATCTCGTCTTCGGCCTGGAAGGTGATCACATTGTAATTTTTATAGCCGGAGAGCTCGTGCAGCACGTCGCTCGCCGGCGTGATGGGGTAGCTGCCGAGGAAGAGCCGCAGGCCCGCCTTCTGCGCCGCCGCGACGAAACCGATGGCGAGCGCGCTGTTGCCATTGATGTTGCGGTACTTGCCCGGCATAAGCTGTGCGGGCGGCACCTCGTAAGTGACCTGGAAGATCTCGGTGGCGTACCCGAGCGCGTAGCCCGCCTTCAACGCCAGGGTATTGGCTTCGATGAACTCCGGCTTGTTCTTGAACTTGCTTTGCAGCCACACGATCGTGTTGTCCATCGAGCGGTTGTACAAATAGTACATGAGCCCGAGGGCGAAGAAGTTCTTGCAGCGCTCCTTCTCTTTCTGGGTGATTTTGATGTCCTTGAGCGCTTCCTTGGTCAGCTTGCTGATCGCGATGGGGAGCACCCGATAGGCGTCGAGGCTGCGGTCTTCGAGCGGATTCGCGGCGTAACCGGCCTTCTCCAGATCCTTCGGCGCGAAAGAGTCGAGGTTGAGGATCAGCCAGCCATTGGGTTTGAGATCGCGAACGTTGACCTTGAGCGCGGCTGGGTTCATGGCCACCAACACATCCGGCTCGTCGCCGGGCGTGTTGATGTCCTCGCTGCTGAAGTGGATCTGGAAAGCGCTCACGCCAGGCAGCGTGCCTGCGGGCGCGCGGATCTCGGCCGGAAAGTCGGGTAAGGTACTGAGATCATTGCCGATGGCGGCGGCGGTGGCGGTGAAGCGGTCGCCGGTGATCTGCATGCCGTCGCCGGAGTCGCCAGCGAATCGAACGACTACGCGGCTCAGGCGCTCGACGCGTGGGGATGGCTGTTTCGAAGCGATCTGATTCGTGGTCATGCTCTCCTCGAGGCGCGAATCGGGGAAGGGTCGTCGCAAGCGACGGAGCCGTCTCGAGGCGAGCTGGGGCTCCGTGAAGGACCCTTGTCAACCTTAAGGCCTCGCCCAAGGGGGGTCAAGGACGCGCCCGCCACGCCGGCACGGCGCGGGCGCACGACGAGTTTGCGGCCGAAGGCGCGAGCGAGGCGGTCAGCGCCCCTCCGTGTGCAATGACTGGATGAACGCGCGCAGCGGCTGGCCTGTTTCGCCCACGGTGCCGTCGCGCACATGATAGACGGCGCGCTTGCCCGGCTCGAGGATGAAGCCGTCTTCGGCGCGACTGAGGAAGAGAATCACCTGCTCATCGCGATCGAAGCGCGGCGAGCGCGGGAACGAGCTGTAGGCGAGCTTCAAGCTGTCGGGCTGCGAGCCCTTGATGACTTCGATGGGTTCGAAATCCACGTAGACGCGGTATTCGACCGCCACGCCTTCGATGACGCGATTGCGCCGATCCACGTGCTGGACGCGCGCGTGCACAACCAGATCGCTGCGTCGATACAGCTGCGGCGGCAGCAGCGTGTACTCGAGCTCCTGCATCTCACGCCGCAAGTTGCCGCGTTTGACTTCCTCCGGGAAGACGCTGTTGCTGCGCAGTTTGATCTTGCCGTCGCGGAACGGCAGCGCGTATTGCGAAAAGGGGAGCAGGAACGTGGTGATGGAGTCCGAGCCGATCTGCGTCCAGACGCCTTCACCGTAACGCTGGCGCGCGGTCTCGATGTAGGAATCCGTTGCCGCGTTCAAGCGCTCCCACAGCAGCAGCAGCACCTGGGCGCCGGGCGCGACCTCGACGCCGCGCGGGGCCTTGAACACCAGGCGTCCGTTCGGCACTTGTCCCATCCACGTCTCGCTCACGCGCGCCGTGTGGTAGAGGGGTCCCAAGGCGGAGTCGACGCCCGTGTAGTCGCCGAACACGACAACATCCGCCGCCAGCCAGGCATCGCGCACTTGCGCGCGTGTGCTGACGAACTCGGGGGCTTGCGCCGAAGCGGCGCCGGGCACGGTGGAGGACCAAGCCCAAGCCATCAATACCCACACATGCATCGGCAGGTTTGCCCGCACACGAACCCGCGCAGCAGCGACTGTCATGCAGCTCCGAACAGACCGCAGGCGACGAACTGGCCGCGGCCGGGGCGGCCCTTCCAGGTGTCGCCATCCACGATCAGCTCGCCGCGCGAGAACACCTTGACGATCTTGCCGCGCACCGTCATGCCTTCGTAAGGATTGTAGTCGCAGTTCATGTGCTGTGTTTGAACGCTGATGCGGTGTTCGCCGCTCGGGTCGAAGAGGACGATGTCGGCATCGGAGCCTGGCGCGATCGTGCCTTTGCGCGGAAACAGGCCGAAGATCTTGGCGGGCGCGGTCGCGGTGATGGAAACGAAGCGATGCAGGTCGAAGCGCTTCTCGGCGACACCGCCGTGGTAGAGCAACTGCATGCGGTTTTCGACACCGGGGGCGCCATTCGGAATCTTGGCGAAGTTGTCCTTGCCGAGCTCTTTCTGCTCTTTCATGCAGAACGGACAATGATCGGTGGCGACGACCGAAAGCTGGTCGGTCTGCAACGCGCGCCATAGGCGCTCGCTGTGCGCGCGCGGCCTGAGCGGCGGCGACATGACGTACTTGGCGCCGTCGAAGCCGGGCTCGTTGTAGCGCTCTTGGTCGAGGAAGAGATACTGCGGGCACGTTTCGCCGAAGACCGGCAAGCCGCGTGCGCGGGCTTGGGCCACCGCGTCCACCGCTTCGGCCGCGGTCATGTGCACGATGTAGAGCGGGGCGCCGGCGATCTCGGCGAGCGCGATGGCGCGCTGCGTCGCTTCGCCCTCGGCGATGCTCGGCCGCGTGAGCGCGTGGTAGATCGGCGCGGTCTTGCCGGCCGCGAGCGCTTGCTGCACCAGGACGTCGATGACGCCGCCGTTTTCCGCGTGCATCTGGATGAGTGCGCCGATTTCGCCAGCCCGTTGCAAGGCGCGGAAGATCTCGCCGTCCGACGACAGGAACACGCCCGGATACGCCATGAACAGCTTGAAGCTGGTGACGCCTTCGCGCACCAGCGCGCGCATTTCGTCCAAGGTGCCATCGTTCACATCGGCCATGATCATGTGGAAGGCATAGTCGCTGGTGGCGCGGCCCTCGGCGCGCTCGCGCCACGCATCAAGGCCGGTGCGCAAGGACTGGCCCTTGTACTGCACGGCGAAGTCGATGCAGGTCGTGGTGCCGCCGAAGGCGGCGGCGCGCGTGCCGCTCTCGAAGTCATCCGAGGACACGGTGCCGCCGAATGGCAGCGCGAAGTGGGTGTGGGCGTCGATGCCGCCAGGCAGCAGCAGCAAGCCGCGTGCATCGACAGTCTGTTCGCAGTTGGCGGCGACGCCTTGTCCGATGGCCGCGATGCGTCCGTTCTCGACGCGAACGTCGGCGGTGTAGCGCTCGACCGCGGTGACGACGGTGCCATTGACGATGCCGAGCCGCACGAAGGACCTCCACCAAGAGGCTAGGCGACTACCGGTCAGCCGAGCTCGTCGAGCAGCTCGTGCTGCAGTCTCTGCAACGACAGGAGCAGCGACGCCGGATCGGGACTGTCCGCGGCCGCGGCCTCGGGCAGGGTGCGGCGCACACGCACGGCCAAGTGCAAGTCGCCCGGATTCTCGTCCAGGCGCGTCATGGCCACGGGACCCACGACGAGCGCGGCGCGCCGCAGGCGACCGAGAGCCAGCGCCACCTCGCGTGCACCGGCTGCACCCGTGCCTTGCAACGGCGGATCGTTGGTCGTTGCGGCTCGCAGCGCGTGCTCCACGTGCTGCAACCTTTCACACAGTCTCGTGTACGGCACCGGTTCACGCGAACGGAAGATCGGCCGCAGGGCGCCCGAGCGATCGGCGCGTTCGGCGCGTGTTTCGAGCTCGAAGCCCATGCTGCGCAAGAAACTCTCGGTGGCCTGCTCGGCCTTCTCCATGTCCTCGCGCGGCACGTCTCCATAGGACTTGAGCAACGTCGGCAGCAGATAATGTCGAGACGGGCCGACCGGGCCGGACATGTGCACCTTGGCGTTCAGGATCACGCCTTCGTGAATACGAATCTGCGGCGCCATGACTTCGCCGGCGACGACGGCACCCGGCCTGATTTCGATGCGCTGCTGCGCGTGCAGAATGCCCTGCATGCGTCCGAGAACCAAAATACGTTCGGCCATGACCTCGCCCTCGACGCGTGCCTCGGGCATGATGCGGAGCGATTTTTCGACGCGCAGCTTGCCCTCGAAGATCCCGGCCAGCACCAAGTCCTCCGCCGAGTGCAGCTCGCCCACGGCGCGCGTTCCGGCCGAGAGCACTGTGGCCACTCCCAGGGTGGATGGTGCTTCTTCCTTCGGGCTCATGTTTCTCCGCTCCGGTTTCATGGATCCCCTGTCTGGAAAGTATATCGGCGAGTCGGGCGCAGGATAGCTGTCGCGGCGTTCTCTCGCCAGGGGTGTGGCTCTTCAGGCCGGGGATTCACCCGCGTCGGCCTCGCGCGCTTGGCGCCGCCCGGCGTCCACGTCGACGAGGCGCAGCAGGAGGGCGCCTACGAGGAAGAATCCGACGATGGACAGCACCGCAAGGCGGCTCGAGCCGGAGGCGCCGATGATGACGGCAAACAGCAACGGTCCCAAGATCCCCGCGAACTTTTCCGCCACAGCGAAGAAGGCGAAGAATTCGGACGAGCGCGCCCTAGGGATCATGCTCGCGAACAGCGAGCGCGACAGCGCTTGTGTGCCACCGAGCGCCATGGACACCAGGATCGCGAGCAAGAAGAACTCCGCCGGCGTCGACATCCGATACCCAAGGATGCCGATACCGACGAAGAGCGCGAGCGCGAGATAGATGCAGGCCTTGGCCCCGATCCGGCCGGCCAGGGCGCCGAACAAGAAAGCGAACGGCACGCCGACGAAGTTCACCAGTAGGATGGCCACGATCAGCTGATCTGTCGGCAGACCGATCTCGGCGCCATAGATCGTCGCCATGCGGATGATGGTGAGGATGCCATCGTTGTAGATCAAGAAGGCGAGCAGGAGGAGTGTGGCCTGGCGGTAACGTCGGAGCGCCGCGAACGTATCGAGCAGCTGGGCCAGGGTGGCGCGCAGCGTGCTGCGATCGCGGACCGCAGCGCGTGCGGGCGGTTCGGGGACGCGACGCAAGAGCGGCAGAGCGAAGAGCAACCACCAGATGGCAACCGAGACGAAGGCGAGGCGCACGGGCAGTGTGGCGGCTGCGCCCGTGGCGCCGGGACCGGGCAAACCGAACGCAGTGGGGTACCGGATCCAGGCGAGGTTGAGCGCCAGCAGCAGGCCGCCGCCCAAATAGCCCAGCGCATAGCCGGAGGTGGACACGCGGTCCATCTCGTCCGGTCGCGCCACGTGGGGCAAGAGCGAGTCGTAGAACACGAAGCTGCCCGAAGCGCCGATGTTGGCGAGCATGAACAGCACGGCACCCAGAAGCCATTCGCCTTCGCCGACGAAGAACATGCCGGCGCAGGCCAGCGCCCCGACGGCGAGGAATATGGACAGGAGTTTCTTCTTGAGCGGCCGGGCGTCGGCGAGCGCGCCGAGGCCCGGAGCGAGAAGCGCGACGCATATGAGTGCGATGCTGGTGGCGAAGGCATGTCGCTGTGTCGCTACGGCGGGTGCGAGGTCGCGACAGACGACCTCGAGGTAGTAGACCGGGAACACCGCGGTCACGATGGTGGTCGCCATCCCCGAGTTCGCCCAGTCGTACATCACCCAGGCACGCAGCTCGGGGCGATGCAAGCCGAGTCGCTGCAGCATGGCGCTCATGCGGTCGGTGTGCCTGGTGGCGGCGGCTCGATGTCGACGGCGAGCTCGCCATCGCGCAGGTCCACTCGCACCGTGGCGCCGTCGGCCACTTGTCCGGCCACGAGCGCGCGCGCCAAACGCGTTTCGAGCTGGCGCTGCAACGTACGCTTGAGCGGGCGGGCGCCGAACGCCGGATCGAAGCCGGTGCGTGCGATGTGCTCGCGCGCCGCGTCGCTCAGCTGCAGGTCGATTCTGCGGTCTGCGAGTCGCCGGCGCAGGTCGCGCAGCAACAGCTCGACGATGCGCTGGATCTCCTCGAAGGTGAGCGGCTTGAACAGCACGATGTCGTCGACGCGGTTCAGGAACTCCGGGCGGAAGTGGGCTCTGAGCTCGCGCAGGACCGCATCGCGCACGGCCGGGCGAATTTCCCCGCTCGCGCTCACGCCTTCGAGCAGCAACGGCGAGCCGATGTTGGACGTCATGATGACGACGGTGTTCTTGAAATCCACGGTGCGGCCCTGTGCGTCGGTGGCGCGGCCGTCGTCGAGTATTTGCAGCAGCACGTTGAAGACATCGTGGTGCGCTTTCTCGATCTCGTCGAAGAGCAGCACGGTGTACGGCTTGCGCCGCACCGCTTCGGTGAGCTGGCCGCCCTCCTCGTAGCCGACGTAGCCCGGCGGCGCGCCGAGGAGGCGCGACACGGTGTGCTTCTCCATGTACTCACTCATGTCGATGCGCACCATGTTGTCTTCGCTGTCGAAGAGCGCCTGCGCCAGCGCCCGCGCCAGCTCGGTCTTGCCGACGCCGGTCGGGCCCAGGAAGATAAACGAGCCGATGGGGCGGCGCGGGTCCTTGATGCCCGACCGTGCGCGCAGCACCGCATCGGCCACCAGCTGCACCGCTTCGTCCTGGCCGATGACGCGCTCATGCAGGATCTGGTCGAGCCGCAGCAGCTTGTCGCGTTCGCCCTCGACGAGGTGCGTCACCGGGATCCCGGTCCAGCGCGCCACGATCTCGGCGATCTCGCCATCGGTGACTTCCTCCTGCAGCAAACGCTTGCCGCCGGGCGCGGCGAGCGCAGTTTCACCGGCGCGCAGCTGCTGCTCCAGCACCGGCAGCTTGCCGTGCTTGAGCTCGGCGGCGCGGTTCAAATCATACTTGCGCTCGGCGTCTTCCATTTCGCGCCGCACCTGCTCGATCTGCTCGCGGATCTTGCGCACCGCGGCAATGGCTTCCTTCTCCGACTCCCACTGTGCACGCATGGCGCTCGCTTGCGTCTGCAGCTCGGCGAGCTCGGCACGGAGAACCGTCAGGCGCTCGCGGCTCTGCGCGTCTTTCTCTTTCTTGAGTGCCGCTTCCTCGATTTCGAGCTGCATGATTCGGCGGGTGACCTCGTCCAGCTCGGCCGGCATGGAGTCGATCTCGGTGCGGATGGTGGCGCAGGCCTCGTCGACGAGATCGATGGCCTTGTCGGGCAAGAAGCGATCACTGATGTAACGGTTCGAGAGCACTGCGGCGGAAACGAGCGCGCCATCCTGGATGCGGACCCCATGGTGCACCTCGAAGCGTTCGCGCAGGCCACGCAGGATCGAAATGGTGTCCTCGACCGTGGGCGGCTCGACCGTGATCGGTTGGAAGCGCCGCTCGAGTGCGGCGTCCTTCTCGACGTGCTTGCGGTACTCGTCGAGCGTGGTGGCGCCGATGCAGTGCAGCTCGCCGCGAGCGAGCATGGGCTTGAGCAAATTGCCGGCATCCGGCGAGCCCTCGGTGCGGCCGGCACCGACGATGTTGTGCAGCTCGTCGATGAACATGAGGATGCGGCCTTCGCTCTGGCGCACCTCGTTGAGCACGGCCTTGAGGCGCTCCTCGAACTCGCCGCGGAACTTGGCGCCAGCCAGCAGCGCTCCCATGTCGAGCGCGAAGAGGCTGCGGTCCTTGAGCCACTCGGGCACGTCGCCGCGCACGATGCGCTGGGCCAGTCCCTCGACGATGGCGGTCTTGCCGACACCGGGCTCGCCGATGAGCACCGGGTTGTTCTTGGTCTTGCGCGACAGAATGCGCACGACACGGCGGATCTCCGCGTCACGCCCGATGACCGGATCGAGCTTGCCGCGTCGCGCCTGGTCGACCAGGTCGACGCCGTATTTGCGCAGCGCGTCGTAAGTGCCTTCGGGGTCGGCGCTCGTGACGCGCTGATTGCCTCTCACGTCAACCAGCGCTTTGAGGAATCCGTCGCGCCCGATATTGAAGTTCTTGAGGATGCGGCCGAGCGGTGTGCTGGCATCGGCGTCGAGGAGTGCGAGCGCCAGGTGCTCGACGGATACGTAGTCGTCGCGCAGGCGCTTGGCCTCGTCCTCGGCCTTGACGAACAGGCGCTGGAAACCCTGCGTCACCAGAATACGACCCGGCTCGGCACCCGGCCCCGAGACGCGTGGGCGCTTCTGCATTTCCTGCTCGAACTCGGCGGTGAGTGCAGGCAGCGGCACGTTCATCCGCTGCAGCAGGCGCGGCAACAAGCCATCTTCCTGGTGCAGCAGCGCAAGCGCCAGATGCTCCACGTCCACTTCCTGATGGCCATGGCGCACCGCGGTGTTCTGCGCTTCGAGCACCGCTTCCTGCGATTTCTGCGTCAACCGATTGAGATCCATCGTCGCCTCCCGCCGAGGTTCGCCGAAGATAATCCGGCCCGCCACCGTCGTCCAGGGCATCCGCAGCCCTGTGCGGCACTCGCTTTCGTCGCGCATGTGCTCTGACAGTCATCACTTGCGCGTGGACCCCAAGCCCCAGCGAATCCCTGCTCACGTCGACGGTGCTTGCTATATTTCTGGATACTCTGACACCGCAGGGAAGAAGAATGCATGGCGCGCATTCGGCGGTGGACTTGCTGGGACAGTAGTCATCGTGCTGGTCATATTGAGCACGACTGCCGAGTAGAGCGGACGGCATCCCTGATGAATCGGTTTGTCCCGTGTTCCACGAGCAAATTGTAACCACGCCTCCCCCCACCCGGAGGCGAGGGGAGGCCGGTTCTTGATCAGAGTCACTCCGACTCATTCGGCAGCCGCGGCTGCCGAATCTATCGATAGAGACGCTTCACGACTCCCCAAGTTGCCGGATCCGCGTCGCCCGGTCCGCTGCTGATCCCGCCACGGCCGCCACGGGCGTGCACCGTCAGGTTGTAGGTGATGTCCGGCGCGAAGCCGAAGGATGGCAGCTCGCCGTGGAAGTGGATCGTGTGCACTCCGACCGGGAGTGGTGGGAGCATGATCCAGTAGCCGTCCGCGATCGCCGGCTGCGGCGTTCCGGTGACGCAGGGGTCGAGGCTGCTCCAGCTCGGATCGAAGGAGAGCTGGAAGAGGTCCGATGCGGCCCGGAAGTCGGTCAAGTTGCCGATGGACACTCCATCCACCTCAACCGCCAGGTTGGTCGCTTCGTCGAGGAAGGGGTCCACGAACTCGTTGGAGGAAATCCTGGAGAGACTGTCCGGGCGCCGGCTCGAAACCAAACTCCGGTGGGCAGGGGTAGTTGACGTAGAAGTTCACGATCGGGAAGAAGATCGACTTGCCCGCCGGCACATCGCACGAGCGCACGGTCGTCCCGCCGAAGTTGCCCGCCAAGAACCACACGGGTCCCGACTGGCCGAGATTGCAGAGCGAGCCGTCCTCGTCCTGGATAGGGTTGCCGCCCACCGGTGCGGACACGGCCCAACTCCACCATCGAGCTCCCCAGGTGCCGTAGGAGGCTCCGTAGGGGTTGGACTGGGATGGAAGTGGAGCCACGTCGATGGGCGTCACGACGGCGACGGCACCGGTGCCTGCCAGGCGGTCAACGCGACCGCTCTTGTCTCCGACAACGCTCTGAGCGTCGACTTCCCACGGGAAGATCGTGGCGTGGGCCATCGATGCCACGACGAGCATGCTGGCCACGAGAGTGGATCGGGTTGTCACTTTTTGAATCACATGCGAAGCATGTTCTCCAGCCTCCTCAAGACGAGAATGCGAGGTCACGAACGAGGCTATGCGAGGTGCGGTGCAACACCGTGACCTTGCCTCGTTCGCTTGTGTCTGCTTGCTTTGACTGTTACTGTAACGATAATCGAACGAAAAGCCAACACAAAGAACGATGCCTTGCATTCATTCATTTGCCGACGCTGTCGGACTTTGGTGATCTCGTGGAGAATCGAATTCCCTGCTGGCATGCGGATCTTTACCGACGGTAGAAATACGGAGTCAAGGCCGCGGCAAGCCCGGCAAGTCGTGGTCTTGCCAACCTGGTGTGGGCCGCTGACAAGCGCAATCTGGCGGTGATTCGCCAGATGTTCTCTGAGAAGGAAGTCGTCGATGTGCCGTTGGGGTGGTGCACCATGCTCCCTTCGCTACGACCGTGCTGCGGTGAGTGCCCATCTCTTAAAACGTCTGCAGTGCTCCGGGCAGGCAGCGCAAATCCAAGCGGTGGACGTCGAGGGCGACGAACTCGCCGTCCACGTGCACAGGGATGCCTTGCGGCGCTTCGATGCGCAGATGCGCCATGCGCTGCAAGCGCACGTGCGGCGAGCGCAGGTGACTGCCGCGGAACGTGCGCGGCAGCAGGGCGAGCAAACGCACGAGACCGATGCCACTGGCGAAACAGAGATCGAAGAGACCGTCGTCGTTGCGCGCTTCTGGCGCCAGGCGGAAGGCGCCGCCGACGCGTTTGCCGATGCAGACCGAGGCGAGGAAGACGTCTCCTTCCCAGCTCCCATCTCCCCAGTCGAGACGCAGCGGCCAGGGGGTGCGCTGCGCGAGCGAGCGCGCCACAGCGGCGAGATAGACGGCGGGTCCGCGTAACCGCCGAATGCGATGACTTTCGTAGTTGACGCGACCCTCGAAGCCGAGGCCAATGCTGTTGTGGAAGCGACGGTCGTTCCACAAGCCGAGATCCACGCGGCGAACCTTCCGTGTCGCAAGACGTGCGACACACGCGTCCACTTTCTTGGGCCAGCCGTTCATCCAGGCGAAATCGTTGCCCGTGCCAGCCGGCACGATGCCGACCACATGTCGGTCGAGATCGAGCGCTTGCAGCGCTTCGTGCAGCGTGCCGTCGCCGCCGCAGACGAGAACGGCATCGACGTCGGCGGCATGCGCCGCCACCAAGGACGTCGCGTCTCCGGCGCGGGCCGTGCGCACCAGGGTGAAATCGATTGCGTGCTGGCGGAGTGCGGTTTCAATCGCCGGTGGGATGCTGGCGCGGCTGCCGCGGCAGGCGGCGGGGTTGACGACGACGAGGCAGCGCAAAAGAGCCTCCAAGCCTGAATCGAGGCGTCGACCTCGGATGACCTCCTCCGTATGATGCCGGATCGTGCGACCCGACGACGAGAAGAAGAAGCAACCGCGGACACAGGTGGCGCCGCATGCGACCGCGCAGGCGTCACCCGCCTCTTCGTCGCCGGCGCCGCGCGCCACCGGACAGGCGCAGCCAAGCCGTATCGAACCGCGGCATGCGATCGTCCTGCTGTTTGCCGTGAGCTTCTGTGCGCTCGCGTTCGAGGTGGCGCTGACGCGCGTGTGCAGCGCCGTGTTGCTGTACCACGTGAGCTTCGCGGTCGTATCGCTCGCCGTCTTGGGTGTCGGGCTCGGTGGGTTCCTGGCTTATCTCACCACACGTCGCGCCCCTGCTCGCGTCCCGATGGTGGTGACTGCCGCGCTCCTCATGATCTCGCCCGGGATCCTGCTGGCGCTGGTCGTGCTCCTGCGACTGCCGTTCGCCGCACACTGGACGTCGTTGCTGTTCTTGACGTTGCCGCCGTTCGTGGCCGTCGGCGCTGTGCAGGCCTTGCTCATGCGTGCGCTCGCGCAACGAGCGAGCGCCATTTATGCCGCCGATCTCACTGGCGGCGCCGTCGGTGCTGCCGCCGCTGCGTTCGGCATCGATCGACTCGGCGGGCCGGTGAATTGGGCGCTGCTGTTGGCGCTCGCCATCGCCGCAGTCGCGGCGAGCTGGGCGATGTGGGGAGCACGTGATTTGCGTGCTCGGTTCGTTGGCGCCGGGCTCGGTGCACTTGCCTTCGCTGCAGTGGTCGCGCAAGGGGCGACACGTTGGCTCGATGTACGCTACGAGTTGGCGCCGCAGAAGCTCGTGGCGCAGATGCTGCAACGGGGGCCGCACGGCGTGCCGCGTCTGTTGCCCGAGCTGCAACGATGGGATGCGACGAGCCGTGTCGATGTTCTCGAGCTGCGTTCGCCACGCGGCGTGCAGCGTCTCGTATTCATCGATGGGGAAACTCCAACCGCGATGCTGGCGCCGGATGCGCGCGCTCCCGGGGCCGCTGGTCTCGCGGTGGATGCCGCGCTGCCAGCCTTGCCCTATCGCTTGCTCGCTCCCCGGCGCGTTCTCGCCATCGGGTCGGGAGGCGGCTACGACGTCGTCGTCGCCAAGCGTTTCGGTGCCGAGCACGTCGATGCGGTGGAGCTCAACGCCGGGGTTCTCGATGTCGTGAGCCGTGCCCGGGCGTTCACGGGTGACGTTTACCGCCAGCCCGGCGTGCAGTTGCATCATGCCGAGGGCCGCCAGTTCGTCGAATCGGCGGCACCTGCAACGTACGATCTCGTGAGCTTGGTGCTGGCCCAATCGTTGGCTGGAAACCTGCGCGAATATGCTTTGTCCGAGAACTACCTCTATACCCGCGAGGCGTTCGCGGCTTACGTCGATGCCTTGCGTCCCGGTGGCGCAGTCGTGCTGCTGGTCAACGACGACATTCTCTTGCGCCGCTTGTTCACTACGGCCTGGGATGTGCTTGTCGCACGCGGGAAAAATGCACCGGAGTGTCTGGTGGCGCTCGCGAGCCGGCAGGAATCGCCTTACGATCGGCTGCTTCTCGTTGGCGAGCGACCGTTCACGCCCACGGTTCTGACCGGTCTCGCCGCCGCCGTTGCCGAGCGTGGATACGAAGCGTTGCATTTGCCGCCTGGCACGCCCGGTGCCGCGGGCCCGCACCAACCGCGGCCGAGCGAGGCGGAGCTGCAGCCGGCGACGGACGATCGTCCCTTCGTCTTCAACTTGGAGGCAGGCATCCCGCCCGCACTCGCGCTCTTGCTCGCGACTGCGGCAGTGTTGCTCGCGGGCGCATGGGGCGCATTGGCGTTGTACACACGCGCGCGGCGTGCCGATGTGGCGCTCGCGCCGGCCGTGTATTTCATCTGCCTCGGTCTCGGCTTCCTGATGCTGGAAGTTCTGGTGCTGCAGAAGAGCATCCTGATTGTCGGTCATCCGACGCTCAACTTGAGTCTGGTGCTGTGCACGTTCCTGCTGGCAGCGGGGACGGGGAGTGCGGCGAGCGCGCGACTTTCGACGCGACACGCCTTGCGCTTGGTGTTGCTGCTGTTGATTCCGATCCTGGGATTGGTCGTCCGCGGGTTGGACGTGTTGCACGATCGAGCGGTGGGATGGTCGTTGGCTGCGCGTTGCGCCGGTGTCGTCCTGGTGGTGTCCCCGGTTGCATTCCTGATGGGGATGCCGTTTCCGCTCGGCATTCGGTTGCTGCCGCGCGCGATGGCCGATTTCATCCCCTGGTTCTGGGGGCTGAATGGGGTGGCGTCGATCCTGGGTTCGGCGCTCGTCGTGGCCTGCGTCCTCGAGGCGGGATTCCGGGTCGCCACGCTTCTGCCCGTGCTGGTCTACGTGATGGCGATGGCTGCGACACTCCGTTTCCAAGCCACCTCCGGCGCCACCGAAACGGACGGAAAACCGGCCGGCTGAGCCTGAGCCTCCGTCCTGGACTCCGGGAGCCCACCTGGGTAGAGTCGCCTGTCCGCGAGGGGCGAGGGCGGGACGGGTGGTGGTGCCGTGTCATTGTTCAAGAGCCATTTCGGCGTCGATCTCGACGAATTCCGCAGTCTTCCGCGCGACCGCGCCGCGGCGCTCGTGCGCGAGAGCTTCCCCGATCTGTTGCATTGGCTCGGGCGCCGTGCCGGGGCCGAGAAGCGCGAACGTCCGCGCGTGCTCAAGCTGGCGCTCGGGTTCGAGCAGGCGCTCGCGAAAGCGCTGCATCCCGATCCGCGCCAACTCCAGGACATGGGCGATCGCATCGTCGTCGATGGATTCACGCGCGCGGAATACGACCGCGATCAGAACGTCTACCTCGGACGCACGTTCACTCGCCGGCTGACACGGAGCCTTCCCGAGCTGGTGTTCTTGCCGCGGACCCATCATGAGCTCGAGGTGGCGCTCGCATGGGCGCAGAGCGCCGGCGTCGGGGTGACCACACGCGGCGCCGGCAGCACCGCCATGGGAGGCGGCGTCGCGAACGACGGCGGCCTGCTGCTCGACATGTCGCGGTTCGACCAGATTCAGATCGATCGCGCCGCGAGCATGGCCGTGATCGGTGCCGGCGCACGCTTCAAGCACATCCACCGCCAGCTCGGGCAGAGCGGGCTCGCGCTCCCTGTCTATCCCTCGAATCTCGGTGGCACCCTCGGCGGTTGGTTCAGCGCCGGCGGCTTGGGACTCAACTCGTTCAAGCACGGCTTCATGCACAACCATGTGCGGTCTTTGTCGGTGTTGCTACCGCGTGGCCACCATGTGCGTTTTCACGATGACGGACGACTCGACGTTCTCGGGCCGGGTGCGCCGTCGCACCGGCTGTCGCCAGAGCAGGCGGCCGAGTGGCTCGGCACTGCGCGTTATCCACGCCTGCGGCTCGCCGATCTGGCCCGCAGCGAGGGTCAGTTCGGTGTGATCCTGACGCTCACGATTGCGCTCGTACCCCTACCGCGTTTCATGCCGTTCTTCTTCGAGTTCGACAGCGATGCCGAAGCCATGCAGTTCGTGCATTGGCTGGCCGAGACCGCCGACTCGCGGCGAGCGGTGCCGGCGAATCTCAAGTACCTGTCGCAAGAGCACGTCGAAGCGGTGCGCCGCGTGCGGAACGACACAAGCTCGCCGCGTCCGGCGGCATACGTCGATTTCGACGATGCAGGTGAAGCCGCGCGCTTCGAAGCCGGGCTCGACGCCGGGCAATGGCGGGCGCGTAACGATGCGAGCGAAGCCCAACGCTGGTTCGCGGACCGCTTTCGTCCGCAACAGACCAAGCGCTTGGGCCCGGGGTTTCTCGCCGCCGAGATCCTGCTGCCGGCACATCACGTCGAGCCTTTTCTGCAACGCGCACGCAAATTGGCCGCCAATGTCGGCATTCATCTCGAGAGCGAGGTCTACTTCTTGCGCGACGGCAGGGCGCTGGCGCTGCCGGGGTACCTCAGTCGTGGGCCGCGCTTCGGCTTCCTCTTCGAGCTGGTACTTGCACCGATGCTGGTCGAGCTCGCGATGTCGGAATACGACGGCGAACCGTACGTGCTCGGCCGCTGGCAGGCGGCGTTCTTCCGCGCGCGCTTTCGCGCCGGGGAAGCGCGGATGTTGCAACGCGCCAAGAGGGTCGCCGACCCGGATTGGCGCCTCAATCCCGGCGTCTACTTTCGGCCGGTCTTTCGCATCCGCGGCTTGTCGACGTTGTTTCGGCTCACGTTCGCGCGCAATCTGGCGTTGCTGCGTTGGTTCTATGGCTCGAAAACCTTCGCGCCATTGTTCCGCGCATTGGTCGTGCGCGGCGCGAATGCGACACCGCGACGCGCGCACGCAGATCCTGCCGCGGATGCGAGCGCTATCGCCGCGGCGGCGGAGCTCGAGGCGCTGGCAGCGCAGGCGCGTGGCTGCGTCAACTGTGGCGAGTGCAATTCCGTCTGCCCCATTTTTCGCGATGCGAGCATCCGCTTGCCGCAAATGTTGACACACATCGCCGAGACGATGACGACCACGGCCCAGCTCGCCGGCACGCCACAGTTATTGCTGGATCTTTGCATGCGTTGCGGCAACTGCGAAGAAGTGTGCCAGGCCGAGATCCCACACTTGACGATGTACGCGCGCATGGAAACGCATTCTGGTGCCTGGGACGAAGACCGCAGCGAACGCCATCTGGGGATCCTCGCACACCTGCGCTCCTCGCCTTTGTACAGTCGCGATTTCCTCGGCGTGCGGCCCGGTGGCTATCTGACCCGGACGCCCGCGTCTCTCACTGGGGATGTGCGCTATTTGCTCTTTCGCGCCGAGAACGACGCCGGTGCTGCGACCACCTGCATCCATTGCGGCGCCTGCGTGCCCGTGTGCCCGACAGCAGCCAACCAGGAGTACGCCGACGCCACCGATTTGCGTCGCATCACGACAGATCTCAGTCGGTGCATCGGCTGTGGCACCTGCGTCGAGGTCTGCCCGGCGAACCTGGAGAACGGCGGGCGCACATTGCGGGTGATGGAAGCTCCGGGGCGCGAGTTCTTCGCCGCCTGCGCGGCGCTGGAGCACCAAGAGGAAGGGTGCGAGGTATGACGTCGGTGCAGGGAGTGGACCGGGCGTTGCGCGGGGCCGGCGCGACGATGGTGACGACGCAGCCGGCGCATGCAGAGATGCTGGCGCACTGGCAAGTCTGGGAAGACCTGCTGACTCTCATCGTCGACCCGCAGTCACCGCAAGTGCGCGATCGTGTGCGTGCCCAGCGCTTGCTCGCAGCGATGTTGCATGGCGCGTCGATTCCCACCGACGAGTTCTGGCGTCAGTCGCCGGCGCGACGCAGCCGCAGCTTTTTGGCACGCTTCGGCAAGGGCTCGCGTGGCGTGGAGCCGCTCGAGGTCACCAGCTTCGATCTCGACCGCGCCGTCAAGGAGCGCTTCCGTTCCGAGCCGCTCACGATCGGGGCCGCGTGGCATCATGGCTTCTGGAGAAGCTACTTCTCGCATGCTGCGATCACGCATCCAGCGAATGACGGCTTGCGCGAGGAATTCTCCACCGCCTGGGAGGTGTCGCGGCGCGAGCCGGTGCTGGTGCAGCGCGCTGCAGGCGGTGAGCAGGTCCTCGACGTGCCGTGCGTGCGGTTCGATCTGCCCATCCTCGTCGGTCCGTTGCCGCACTCCGATGGCATCACGCTCGAACGCGCATACATCGACGCCATCGCACGCAGCGATCCGCAACAGGATCTGCGCACGTCGACGCGTGTCGTCGTGACCAGCGCGGCCTATCGTGCGCAGCGTGACTTCTATCGGGGCGCGAGTGAACGCATTCTCGTGCGCTTCGACGCCGGCGAGTTCGTTGCCGCCCCAGGCATGTCGCGGACGGACGGCTGGGAATTGGCCGAGGAGCTCGCGGCCCATTCACGCATGCTCGAGATCGCGGTCAGGCCGGCGCACGAGCCTCAGGCGTTGCGCGACATCTTGGAACGCCTGCACGGCCGCCATCCGCGGCTGGTGCTCGCCGTATTCTTGCGCTTCGGGCCTGAGTTCTGGCCGCAGCTGCTGGTGGCGGCGCGCGCTGCCGGTGTGGCCATGGTGCACCTCGACTCTGGCAGCGAAAAATCCTATCGCTTGATCCCGGCGGTCGATGCGTGGCTCAAGCAAGCGCGGTTGCGCGCGCGCGTCGCGCTCGTGAGCGCCGGTGGCGATTCCGACACGATTGCCTCCGCGGCGACGGTGTACGAGGCCGTGTTGCTGGGTGCGAACGCGGGTTCCATCACGCATGTGGCGGAGTTGGCGCTCGCGCCCGAGTTTGCCGAAGTGTTTCGCGGCGCCGACCCGGTTCCGGTCCTGGAAGGGATTCGCCGGCGCGAGCCGCGCGCCAACGCCGATCTGGCATCTTCCACGCTCACGTGCTGGCAGCATTCCATCCTCGACTTTCTGTCGTGCATGGGCATCGATGACGTACAAAAGACCTCGGGCAACAACATGGCGATCACATGGACGCAGGACTGGCTGCGCGAGGTGGACGCACTGGCGACGCCCGAGTTCGCGCGCGCCAATCGCGCCCACAACCTGGAACGCCTCGGCGAGGAGCCGGTTCCGGAGGCCGAGCGCGCCAACTTCCGTGTCTCGCGTTTGCTGCCACAGATCGCGCCCGATCTCGATCTGGTGGCGGCGGCGAAGGTGCTGGCGCATCGCAACGCGAATTATCATCTGCACAATACCAACCAGAGCCTCGGTGCCGAACACCTGCACGTGCTGTATCGGATGGCGTCCGGCCGTTTTCCCGAGGTGGACGATTTCTTCGTCGAGGGCAATCTGGGGCCGCTGTCGTTGGATGGCATCGGGCTCTGTCTCTCGCGTCAAGCCGTCGAAGCATCGTTGCAGGCGCTGCGCCGTGATCCGACCGCGCTCGATTACATCAACCTGTGTGTGCCGCGTGGATTCCAGCGCGATGGCGCGGTGCCAGCACGCGCGCGCTGCGCGCTCAGCCTCGATGCGGAGGCCGAGCGCACGCTTGTCGAATTCCAGGCTGATACGACCGGCGCCTTCGAGGTGTCGCTCCCGGGGCCGGTCGGCGACGGGACGCTCTATCTGGTGGTGCAGGGGAATGCCGGCGACACCTTGCCGCCCATCGCCCTGCATCCCGCCGATGCCGTGGTGCCCGAGGCGGCGGCCGGGCGCGCGGGAGCGCCCGCGGGGTTATCGGTAAGGAAGGCGAGCGCGGATCATCGCATCGTCCTGCGTGAAACAGCGAGCGGCCTGGTGCTCGAGGGCACGGGGGTGCGCGAACCCATCTACAGCGGCCCGGTGCACCACGCCAGCATCAGCCTCGGGGCCGCGAGCGAGGACATGCTGTTGGCGCGCATCGAAGGCAGCCACGGCTTGGCACTCACCTCGTCCGGGGAGGGCGGGCCGTTGCGGTTGCCCGGGGCGGCGATGCGCTGGGAATCGCTGCAGGCCGCGTCCGCTCATTTCGGCATCACGGCATCGGACCTGCGTGCCGTGCGCGACGTCGAGATCAAGATCAACCAGGGCGCCAAGCCTGGCAAAGGCGGGCGACTCGCGGGCCCGAAGGTGACGCCCACGGTGAGCCGCGCGCGCAACATTCCGCTCGGGACCAATGCGCTGTCCCCGGACCCAAAGCACGACATCTATTCGATCGAGGACATGCCGGCCGAAGTGTGGCTGTGGCTGCATTTCGGCGTGCACTGCGGCATCAAGATCACGGGCTCCACCTACACGCGTTACGTGGCCGCGGGCATGTGGTCGAATTTCGTCGTCGATTATCTCTTGGTGGATGCGGGGCTCGGCGGCTCGGGCAACTATCACGCCGATTCGTCGCGTGTCGGGTGGCCCGACGTTTTCCGCAGCATCTTGCACACCCACCATGCCCTGATGCACGAGCCATTGACCGATGCAGTCACCGGGCGCATGCGTCCCATTCGTGACGGCAACGGCCGTGCCTTCGGCGCTGCCGGCGGCACCAAGCTGTTCGCTTCCGGCGGGCTGCGCGGCGAGCTCGACATGCTCAAGGTGTTGATCGCCGGCGCCGACGCGTTGCTCGAGGCCTCCATCGGCAAGGCGGTGGCCTTCGGCTGCAACCAGTGCGGCAACTGTCATCTGGATTGCCCGCGCGGCGGCATCACCACCAAACCGGAGCTCACCATCCAGAACGATCGCGGCCTCATGCGCCAGCGTTTTCGCAACTGGTCGGTGCTCAACTTGGTGAAGCTCGCGGTTCTTCTCGATGCCCTCAACCGCGAGCATGGCTGGGTCGATGCCAACGGCGAGATCGTGCGGCGCGACGAGGTGCTCGACGATATCCGCAAGCTGCGCGGCCGCACGGATCTGCTTCGGATGCCGGAGCACGAGCCGCCACAGCCGCCTCTCGCGGTCCCGGCACTGCAGGCGATCGACGCCGTGTTGCAACACGAGACGCGGGGCGGCGAGTCGATCACCTCGGACAGCGACACCGGCGGCTTCGCGTTGCAACCGCAAGAGCCGTCCACCACGCCGGTGCACGCCTCTGCCGATGCTCGGCGCGAGCACGATTCCTGTCGCGTCGGCAGTTTGCTCGCGAGCGTCGCGGTGGATGTGGACGCGATCTGGGAGGCGGCGCGCTTGTCGCACAACGGCGGCAACAACCGTGGCGGTGGCATCGGCTTCGCCGGTTTCGCACCTGAACCAGTGCGAACGCGGACCTGCCTCGTGATCAACACGATCGGGCCGGATCGTGCCGACACCATGCAGCGCATCCTCGATCATTGCGATGGGCTGCGTTTCTTCGATGCCCAGGGGCGCGAGATGCCACTCGAGGAAGTGCGTCTACGACTGCGGGAATTCCAGGTTCCCGTGGCGGAGCCATTCCGGGGCGAGGACGGCTGGCGCCATGCCGGGCTGCGCGAGAACCCCGGGGACATGACGTTGCTCTTCACCGAGCTGCGTGGAGATGCCTTGTGGCGCTACGGCAGACAGCTGCTCGCGAGCCCGGATTGGTTGCAGCGACGCGCCAAGTACGGACATCTCGGTGACGACGAGCTCGTGGAAGGGATCGAACGCGCGGTACGGCGCGATGAGCCCTTCGAGGATGCAGCCGAACCCACGGCCATTCTCGACTTTCTGCGCGACGTCAAAGAGGAGTACTACACCGTGCTCGCGCACGTGGTGGACACGCGCTATTACCGCACCGGGCCACCGCCGCGCTATGCGGCCAAACGCAGCGGCTTCCTCGTCAGCATGGGCCAGGACATGGCGTGCATCAAGATCAGTGGCTGGACGCATTCGATTCCCGTGTACTTCGATTTCGCGCATTTCTGGGCCGAGTATCCGGGCGCGCGCGAGCGGGGTGGCGTTTTGCAGGCCGTGCGCGGGGAAACGGCGTGGACCACGACTTTGCATGCGCACGTCTGGGGCATGCATCATCGCTATCCGACCAACTCGCCGGCCATCGATGCCGAGGGGCGCGGCAACCCCGCCGGGGCCCATCCTTTCAAGGCGTACAACGTGCTGCTCATGCACAACGGCGAACAGGTGGGTGTCGACGCGACGGCGGCGATGCTGACGGAGCACGGCACCGTGCATGTCGATTCCTCCATGGGTGAAGGCGCCGAGGAGTACGCCGGCAGCTCATTCTACGAGCGCAAGGCGCTGACCGACACCGAGTATGCCGCGTACCTAGTTGATTTCACTCGGCGGGTGCTGGGGCTGCGCACCGATGATGCGACGCAAATCATCTCACCGATCACGGGCATCGACCTCGACGCCGTCCAGCCCCCCGAGCTGCAGGAGCGCTATCGCCGTCTCGCGCGCAACTATGTGCACCTGACTCCCACGGGCCCCTACAAGTTCACGATTCTCGAAGCGCGCCATGTTGGCAAGGATTTGCACGTCGGGTTCCGCGAGAACATGGACATCAAGTTTCTCCGCCCGCACGAGATCGCGGTGAACTGGGACAGCGCCGACGGCGGCGTGCGCATCGTCGCCAACGGCTCCGAGGCCAAGATCGCCGACGCCATGCTCGAGGTCCTGCGGCAGAAAGGCATCCTGGCCGATGCGGGTGCGGACCTGCGGTTCAACATGCGCCCCGGGGGCAGGCCCGGGACGGGTGAAATGGGGGGCGTCGTCGAGGCATTCCTCGAGCCGCGGCACGGCGAACTGCAGTTCACCAACCGCTTTGGCGAGCCGATCGAAGTGCGTCGCGCGGGCAGCAAGCTCGATCCGCTGCGGACGCTCGCGACCGCGATCACCGGGGCGCGGCCGCAGGCGAAGGACGAGGCCAGCGAGCAGATGCGACGCATCGCAGACGATGCGAGCAGCGCCGCGGATCGCGAAGCCTGTGTCGCGTGGGTGCTGGAGAAATTGCGCGGCTGGACCTTTGACGAGTTTCGTCACGTGGTGGAATGGGAGCTGCCGCGGCTCGCACTGCACACCGACGCCCATCGCGACGCCGCCTTGTGGATCCTGACCGAGCTGCGCAAGCGCGTGCACCTCGCCGATGCCGGTGGCAAGTCGCTGGCGGCGTTGCAGTACTTCCTGGACGGCGGCTTGGAATACGATGGCGAGCCCGAGGGCGGCATCTACCGCTTGTTGCATGCGGTTCCTGGCCTCTGGCAATCGCGTGGCACGACGGACTGGTGTCGCATCCGCTTCGATACCAGACTCGATCTCGTCGGCCCCGAGCGATCGGGGCAGGTTCTCGTCATCGACATGGATGGTTTCAAGAGCGAAGCCTTCGGGCGCGACGGAGCCGCGCGCTGTCTCACCCGCGCCGTCGAGCTCGGATGGAAGCGCATCGTCACTTACAACTGCCGTGGCGGACCGCGGTATCTCGGCACCAACTTGGCCGATCGCGAGGGGCGGCCAGCCGCAGGCGTGCGCATCGACCTGGTTGGCCGGCAGAGCGGCGACTTCCTCGGCGCCTTGCTCGAGGGCGCGGAAATCAATTGCTACGGCCAAGGCCAGAGTCACGTCGGGATGAAAGCGGACCGGGGTTCGCTGTTCATCCTGCAGGACATTCTCAACACCGGATTCTACGCCGCCCACGGCGGCACGCTATCGGTGTGGGATTCCGGCAGCCGCTTCGCCGTCGCCGGTCAAAACCGTGTCTTCGAAGCCGATGGTGTGACACACGCGCCTGGTCTCAAGTCGATCCACTTCGGTTCACCCAACGAGTACGCCTTCGAGTACCTGATGTCAGGCGGCGAGAACTCGTTGCACGTGGTCATGGGTCTCGACAAGCCCGACGCGCGCGGCCAGTTGCAGCTGCGACCACGACCGTACGCGGGCAAGTTCTTCATGTCCGGCGCGGCCGCAGGGCGCGTTTTCGTCTTCGATCCCGAACGCCGGATGCAGGCCGAACAGTTCCGCGGCAACGAGCCGCAGCGCCCGACGCGCACCGAGTGGGAGAACGACCTCGGTCCGTTCCTGGCCACCGAAGCGGCGAAGCGCGGCCTTCCCATTCAAGTGGGCGACACGGGGCTCCGCATTCTCCTCGATGCCAGCTGGCGCGACTATGTCTTCGACGAGGCGTTCACCAAGCTCGTGCCCATCCAAATCACTCGCGCGGCGCAACGGCAGGGAGAATCACCGCCGGCGCTCGTCGGCATGCTGGCAGAGATGTAATCCGTCCCTTCCAGGCACCAGGGATCGTGCGTCGAGCTTCGTTCTCTCCTTCGGCCTGTGTGGAGTTTCTTCGGGCTGGATAAGGACTGAGAAACTGCCGGGTTACATCTACCAGAAGGAAACGATCCGTCGAGTGTCCCCCCCGGGTGCCGGGTCCAACCATCGCTCGCGCCCCGACCTTTGATCGACGGTGGATTCCGTTTGGCGGTCCTTCACGGCTCGCACCCCGACCTTTGATCGACGGTGGATTCCGTTTGGCGGTCCTTCACGGCTCGCGCCCCGACCTTTGATCGACGGTGGATTCCGTTTGGCGGTCCAGCACGGCTCGCAGCCGACCTTTGGTCGATGGTGGATTCCGTTTGGCGGTCCGCCACGGCTCGCAGCCGACCTTTGGTCGATGGTGGATTCCGTTTGGCGGTCCACCACGGCTCGCAGCCGACCTTTGGTCGATGGTGGATTCCGTTTGGCGGTCCACCCAAGTGTCGCAGAGGAGGACATCATGCAATCTATGGAATCCACTTTTTGACTGCTCATCTCTCGATCACAGGTCCGACTCATGGCTTGCATCCCAGAATACGCATCTCTTGTGCCGCACAAAAACCCGAAACGCAGTGCAGTGTTTTGGGCTGGCACGCTTGCGAACTGTCAATGGCGTCGACAGCGACCGTAAACGGCGATGACGGTCGCACGTCAGAAGGAGGAGACAGGGTGCTCGGCCCATGCCAGGGAGGCGCACGCGGCTGCTGGATGGAGGTGCGCTTACACGACCGCGGATGGTTCTTGGACCTCCATGGGCCGCTGGGGTTGCGCGCGGTGGTGACTCGTACAGGTCGCGGGGGATTGCACTCGGTCCTGCGACAGGAAGTCCGGCTAGTCGTCGTTGTTGCGGTTCTTCGTCCGGCTCCCGTCGAGGACCACGAGGCGGGGTGTTTTCTTGTGCTGCAGCCGCGGCGGCAAGTGCAACGGTCGCTGCCGGGAGCGCTCGCGTTCTTGCCGCTCGTGGCGGGTGGAAGGTGTCATCGGGCGATGACGAGGCAGGAGGTTTTCGCGCAGCCATCGTGCGGCGCGCCAAAAAGTGGGCAAGTGGGGGAGCGGGTCGTGGAAGAAATGATGTGTGCCGACATCGGGGCGAAGGGCGACGAGCGCCTCGGGACCTGCGGCGTGGATGGTGTGCTCGCCACGCGGAGGCGAGAACACACGCCGGTGCTTGCGACCGACGCGATAACGCGTTGGCCCCGTGATCGGCCTGCCGGCCGCGAGCTGCGCGTACAGCCATGGCATGTCGATGCCGCAGGCGATCGCGAGCTCGATGCCATCGTTCCAACCCGGATGGAGGCCCAGCAACCTGAATTCGTCCGCATGCACGTCGTGTTGAAACCCCACCGTGGCGATGCCATTCCATCCTCGGCGGGACAACAACTCGAGGCCCAGTCGTCGGACATCCGGCTGGTGAGCACTTTCCGCTGCCGAGCGTTCGAACCAAGGCAGCGCCGATTCGACGGCGCTGCTGCGCAGGCGGTGGACGAAAGTCGCGACGGGATCCCCGCGCCGACACAGGGCGAGAATCGCATATTCGCGCGCCAGCAGGGGTGCATCGGATCCCTGGGGATGCGGGGCCGCAGCACGCAACCCAATGGCGGCCGCCAGTGTCGGCAAGCTGTCGCGGCGCGCGAGCTGACGTAGAACGTCGCGCCCCGGGAGCGGACAGCAGGCAGCGACAAGCTGCGCGGGATGAGCGGCGAGAATCTCCGCAGTGCAGGGGTCGAAGTACACAAGCACATCGTAGCGTTCACGATGCAGTGCGTCGTGCAACCAATGGGAGTAGTCGGAGTGTGCGTGTGGACTGGGAGCGATCAAGCGGCCACGGCAGTAGCGGGAAGTAGCGGCGATGGCGTGCAAGCCAGGGGTCGCCACCGTGACCTCAGCCTTGCGGCGGCCGAGGCTACGGACGACGGCCAGGGCATGTGGGTGTTGTCCATCCAGAACGAGGACCCGCAGCGCTTGCGGGGGGAACGCCAGCATGGGGCCTCCTGCCCTGAGCTTCCAAACACTTCCAGCGTTGTTGAACGGGAGCAAGCAACTCGGAGTCCAAGGACGGAAACAGGGTGACGACAGACGCGGAGTTTCTCGAACTTGCCGCCACGGCACGGTGAGCGCGCATGGAAGCCGACGGCCGGGCGTGCTACAAATGCTCCGAGTCGCGCTGGCACTTCTCGGGCGCGAGGAGCGATTGGACAGATTGGAGGCTCGAGAGAATGGCGGTGCTGCCCACCGAGATCGAACGGCTCGGCAACGAAGCCGTACGGATCGCCTGGGAAGATGGGCACGAGAGTGTCTATCGCAACGGCGACCTGCGTTTCATCTGTTCGTGCGCGCTGTGTGTCGACGAGATTTCCGGGGTGCGGCGTCTGCGGCGCGAGCAGATCCCGCCCGACATTCGTCCGACGGGGATCGAGCTCGTCGGCCACTACGCTTTCCACATCAGTTGGAGCGATGGTCACGCGACCGGCATCTACACCTACGAGATGCTGCGTGCGCGCTGCCCCTGTGCGTCGTGCGCGGCGGCTCGGCATGCAAGCGATGCATGATCACGGCGAACGCAGCGGCGCGGGAAGTTCAGCGATTGGCGAGCGGCACGTAGGCGACGCCCGTCGGCCCGATGTAGTTGGAGCGCGGGCGAATGAGCCGGTTGTCCTGGGTCTGCTCGAGGATGTGTGCCGTCCAGCCGGCCACGCGCGAGACGGCGAAAATCGGCGTGTACAAGTGGATCGGGATGCCGAGAAGGAAATAGGTCGACGCCGAGAAGAAATCGACGTTGGGAAAGAGGCCCTTTTCCTCGCGCATGTGCTGTTCGATGCGCTGCGACATGTTGAACCACTTGTTGTCGCCGCGGATCTTGGCCAGAGCCTCGGAGGATTGGCGCAAGTGCGTCGCGCGCGGATCCTCCACCTTGTACACCCGGTGACCGAAGCCCATGATGCGGCGTCCCGCGGCGAGTTGGTCGCGCACCCAGGCTTCGGCTGTCTGGCCGCTGCCATCGATTTCCAACAAGGTTTGCATGACGCGCGTGTTGGCACCGCCGTGCGAGGCGCCTTTGAGGGTGCCGATGGCAGCGACGACGGCGCTGTGCATGTCCGAGAGCGTCGACGTGGTGACACGCGCGGTGAATGTGGAGGCGTTGAAGCCATGGTCCGCGTGCAGAACCAATGCCTGATCGAAAGTGCGCACTGCGGCGCGGTCGTGTTCCTCGCCGGTCAGCATGTAGAGGAAGTTGGCGGCGTGCGACAGGCCTGGCTCGGGGGCCACGAACGCCTTGCCCTCACGCGCCCGGCCGATGGCAGCGACGAGCGTCGCCATGGTGGCGATGAGTCGCACGGCTTTGCGCTCCGAGGCCAGCAGGCTCAAGTCCTCGGCGTCGGGATCGAAGGCGGAAAGCTGTGACACGGCCGTCCGCAGCGTTGCCATGGAGTCTTCTTCGGGAGCGGCGCGGATCCATTCCAGGATGGGGTCGGGAACCTTGGCCTCGTCGGCGAGTCGGCGGGAGAATTCGTCGAGCTCCGGCCGTCGCGGCAGGCGTCCGTGCAGCAACAGAAACGCGACTTCCTCGTAGGTGGATTCCTGCGCCAGCTCGTGGATGCCGATGCCACGGTAGATCAGGTTGCCTTCATCGCCATACACCTTCGAGATCGCCGACGAACCGACGACGACACCTTCGAGTCCACGCGCTGCGTCGGACATGAGAGTCAAACCTCCGCGGCTCGACACCAGGCCGAGGATCCTACAGCTTGCGCTCTAGCCAGTCGAGCAGGTGTCGCAAGCGTTCGCTGCGGTTGTGGGGTCGGCCGGAACGCTCGAAGTTCTCGCTCTCGCCGGCGAAACGCACCAGCTCGACGTCCCGTCCCAACGCGGCCAGCGCCCTCCACATTTCTTCGGCTTGTGACATCGGGCAGTGACGATCCTGCATGCCATGCAGCAGAAGCAGCGGCGCGCGCATGTGTTCGGCGTAGGCCAAGGGCGACGTGCGCCAGTAACGCTCATGCGATTCCCACGGCGGCGCGAGGAACTCGGCAGTGAGTGCGCGGCCTGTGTCCCCGGTGCCATGCAGGGAGAGGAAGTTGGCGGCGCCGGACGTCGCCACGGCGCACTTGAATCGGCGTGTGTGCCCGAGGGCCCAGAGCGTCAGGAAACCCCCGTGATCGCGCCCCACCAGCGCCACACGACTGGCGTCCACGAAGGGTCGGCTCTCGGCCCAGTCGGCGACTGTGTTGAGATCGTTCAGATCCTCAAAGCCCCATTTGCCGGCGAGCGCGCGCAGGAACGGCTCGCCGAAGCCGGCGCTGCCGCGCAAGTTGGGGCAGATCACGTGGTAACCAGCCGCGGCGAGCAGCTGCAGCTCGTGTACGAAGGACCAGCCCAGCATCGCGCGCGGGCCCGTGTACAGCGCGATCACCGCCGGACCGCGACGCGTCACCCCGCGGGCGTGCAGGACGAAACCGTGGATGCGATGCCCGGATGCACCGGGCAGCGCGAACGGCTGCGGTCGCACCGGGGCTTTGCCGCGCAACGCAGCGGCATGCAACCGCGTCAATCGCCGCGCATGGCCGCCGCGCACGGTGAGCGCGGGGGACGCACGTCGCGTCGTGTCGCGCCCGCTGCCGAGACGGACCACGTAGAGATCGCCGGGGTTGGTGGCGTCGAGTCGCAGCAGCGCCCAGGCGCGGCCACTCGCGCTGCGCGAGAACGCGGCGATCTCGTGGCGGCCACGCGTGCGCGCGGCGGGCGTGCCGCCTGTGGATGCGACTTCGAAGACGTTGACGGCGCCATCCTGACTGGCGAGGAAAAAGACGCGCGTGCCATCGACGGACCAAATCGGGCCAGCGATGCGCGCATCCCCGAGTGCGTCGGAAACGCAAACATTGGTGCACATGAGATCGGACCCGGCGACCAGATCCTGCGGCCGACCGCCGCGCGCGGCGACCGACCAGAGGTGCACGGGTTCCGCAGCCTCGCGTCCGCGATGCCCCAAGTAAGCGATGGTGGCACCATCGGGTGACCATGCCGGGGCGAACTTGGGACCTGGGGCGCGTGTCAGCAACCGCGGGCCGCCTCCACGCAGGGACACGACATGGAGTGCGCCGTTCCCGGTCAACTCGTGGCGCACTCCGGGGGTGGCGACGAATGCCAGGGCGCGGCCGTCGGGCGACCAGGCTGGCGCGCCGGCGTGCATGGAGCCGCGCGTGAGGCGGCGGACACGCAGGGTGCGCAGTTCGAGCAGGCAAAGTTTCCGCGGCATGTCCGTGCCCGGCATGGGGTCGAATCCGGCTTTACCGTCCGCGCGCCACAGTTCGAACTCCGGGCCCGATGTCGCAGGCTTCGGCCGCGACGGCGAGTGCAGGAAGGCGACATGCTTGCCATCCGGGCTCGAGCGCGGCGCATGCAGGTCGCCGTCGAGATGCGTCAGTTGCTCCGGCGCGGCGTTGCCAAGCCGCAGGATCCACAAGTTCGATCTCCCATCGCGATCGGAGACGAACACGATGGCGTCGCCCTCCGGGGTCCAGCACGGTTCGCGGTCGTCGTGCGCGCCGTCGGTGAGGGCAACAATTCTTTTCGACTGGACATGCACCAAGGCGAGGGCAGAACAGCTTCGATTGCGGCCCCAATCCGTGCGCTTGGTGGCATAGACGATGCGCGTGCCGTCGGGTGCCATCGCCGGATGCTCCGGCGCACGCAGGTTTGCCCAGTCGTCGATCCCGAGGCCTCGTAAACCGTAGCGACCCATCGCCATTCCTCCAGCGCTCGGCATCTTCCCCGTTGGCGCGAACGCAGCACAGTACCGACTGCGACCAAGCTCGGGCAAGTGTGCGTCGCCGACGGGTGCGAGGCCGGCCCGGCTGGATCCCCGTGGTCACTCGTGGTGCTCGAAGGCGGCGAAGGCGGCTTGGTAGCGGTGCTTCAAGGTGTCCCAGGAAAACTGCTGTGAGGCAAGTCGCGTGTTGGCGCGCAGTCGGTCGAGTTCGGGGGCAGGCATTTGCAGCATGCGTCGCATGGCGGATTCGGTCTCGCTCGTGTCGCGCATGAGGATGCCGATGGCGTGCGATTCGAAGTCCATCACGTTGCCTTCGGACTTGATGATGACGGGCAGCTCGAAGGCGAGCGCCAGATAGATGGCGGAGCAGGTCTCGATGTACTTGTAGGGCGCGACGAAGCAATCGGCGGCGCGCAGGTACACTTGCACGTCGGCGTCGGCGACGTACTCGAGAGCGAGGTGCATGTTGGGGACTTCGCGGCAGGTGTCGCGCAAGGTGGCGGCGAAATCGGCCGAGTACGGCTGGCCGGCCAGGATCAAATGCGTCGCGGGATGCGCTGGCTGCAGGGCGCGAAAGGCGGCGAGCAGTGTGTCGATGCCTTTGTACGGACGAATGTTGCCGAAGAAGACGAAGGTGAAGGCAGTCGGCGGGATGCCGAGCCGCTGTCGCGCCTCCTCGCGCGACAGCGTCGCCGGGTAGGCTCCTTCGTAGCTCCCGATCGGGATGGTATGCAGGTGTGCGCGCCGTCCCCAGCGGCGCTCGGCCTCCGCGCGCACGTCGGGTGTGTGGGTGAAGACGATGTCGGCGAGGCGCCACAGCAGCCGTCGCGATGCGGCATGGAAGCGCGTGTGACGCTGGAGGTCGTGCACGTCCACCTCGTGCACCGTCCACACCAGCCGATAACCGCGCCATTTCGCCAGCAACCAGAAAGCGTGCAGGAGCGCGAAGCCTTTCATGCCGAAGAGCTTGTGCGGCTCGCGTGGCCGGATGACGAAGAAAATCTCGGGCCAGTGGAAATGCAAGTAATGGAAGGGCGCTTGGGGGCGATGTCGCAGCACGTAGAGCCAGGAGAACGGGATCTGCACGTAGTGCAAGTCGATGTCCTCGAGCGCGCGGTAGAGCAGAGCATTGTAAACGTTGCCCGAATCGCGGCTGGGGATCATGGTGATGACGCTCACGACGCCGTTCCGTCGCCCAGGACGCGTTGTCGCCAATCGTCGAGCACGTCGGACAGCGTCGTCGTGAGCGGAATCTCCGGCTGCCAGCGCGTGCGTGCGCGCAGTCGCGTGCTGTCGCCCACCAGCACCGGCAGATCCGAGGGGCGCATGCGATCGGGATCCGGCTCCAAGGTCAGCGCGACTCTTGCCTTGGCGAGCAGTGCCGCCACCAGATCTTGCAGGGATTCCGCCTGACCGCGCGCGATGTTGTATGCCTGGCCCGCTTCACCCTGTTCGAGCAGCAGGGCATAGGCACGCGCCACGTCGCGCACGTCGAGATAGTCGCGCGACACCGCGAGGTTGCCGATGCGGACGGCCAGCGGTCCGCGTCCGGCTTCGGCGAGTGCGATCTGCTTGGCAACCGCCGGCAAGACGAAATCGTCGCTCTGCCCGGGACCACTGTGGTTGAAGCTCCGCGCCAGGACGACATCGAGGCCGTAGGAGGTTCGATACTGCAGCGCCAAGTATTCCTGCGCGATCTTGCTCACGGCATATGGGCTCGCGGGGCGAAAAGGCTGTTCCTCCCGGAGTGGCAACTCACCGGCCTCGACGCGCCCATACTGTTCCGCCGAGCCGACGACGAGAACGCGCGTGCGCGGCTGGTCGCGCAGCGCCTCGAAGAGGTTGCAGGCGGCGAGCAGATTGTTCTGCAAGGTGAGCTGCGGCGCGGCGAAAGATCGGCCCACGGAGGCGACACTGGCCAGATGCACGATGGCGTCGGGACGGACGGCATCGATCAAAACGTGCACGGCGGCTGTATCGGTGAGGTCGCATGCCAGTGCACTCGGGGTGTTGGTGCTGCTGCGATCGGTGGCCCAGACTTCGTGGCCCAGAGCGCGAAGCTGCCGGAGCACGTGTGGACCGACGAAGCCGCCGGCCCCGGTGACGAGGATGCCGGCCATTTCAGCGCCTCAGGCGCTCGAGATCGGCGCGCACCATCATCTCCACCAGCTCCGGGAGTTGCACCGCCGCACGCCAGCCGAGCGCCGACTGCGCCTTGCGACAGTCGCCGACGAGCTCGTGGATCTCGGCCGGACGCACGAAACGCGCATCGATGTCGACGTGGTCTTCAAAGTCGAGACCCACGGTCTCGAACGCGAGGTGTGCGAACTCGCGCACGGAGTGCGTCGTGCCCGAAGCGATGACGAAATCATCGGGTTGGTCGAGTTGCAGCATTTGCCACATGGCGCGCACGTAATCACCGGCAAACCCCCAGTCGCGCTTGGCGTCGAGGTTGCCGAGGGCGAGCCGGTCCTGGAGGCCGAGCTTGATGCGCGCCGCGGCGTCGCTGATCTTGCGGGTGACGAACTCGAGCCCGCGCCGCGGCGATTCATGATTGAACAAGATGCCGGACGCGATATAGAGGTTGTAGCTCTCGCGGTAGTTGACGGAGATGTCGTGCCCATACACCTTGGCGACACCGTACGGGCTGCGCGGCCGGAACGGCGTGTCTTCGCTCTGCGGTGTTTCCGTGGCGTTGCCGAACATTTCGCTCGAAGACGCCTGGTAGAAGCGGGCCTCTGGCGCCAGCAAGCGCATGGCCTCGAGCATCCGGGTCACGCCGAGCGCGGTGAATTCGCCTGTGAGCACCGGCTGGTTCCACGAAGTTTGAACGAAAGACTGTGCCGCCAGATTGTAGATCTCGTGCGGCCGGGAGGTTCGGATCGCCTCCAGCAGCGAGTTCGGGTCGAGGAGATCCCCCGGCACGAGGTGCAGCCGGTTCTGGATGTGCTCGATGCGCTCGAAGTGAACGGTGCTGCTGCGCCGGACCAGTCCATACACCTCGTAGCCACGCTCCAGGAGGAACTCTGCGAGGTACGAGCCGTCCTGGCCGGTGACACCCGTGATCAAGGCTCGCTTCAAGGATAGCCTCCAGGGCAGGAACCGCAAGCCGCCGACCGGAGCCGGGGGCGGACCGGATCGAGAAGCGTATCTCCAGTCAGGATAGCATACTAGCCGGTTACCGACCCGAGAGGCCGCCTGGCTCCGGGTGGGTGCGGTCCGCGCCGATCCACCCCGACTGGAAAGAGACCGAAAGAAACGGAACCTTTCTTGCGGCTTCCGGCGAGCCCCTGGATTAATGTAGGGATGTGGGGGTCGAGACGAATTTGGAGGTCGGATGGAACTCTCGCAGCAGACAGCGCTCTTGTTGGTGGACGTGCAACGCGATTTTCTTCTCGAAGGTGCATTGCCAGTCCCGCGCAGCAACGAAGTCGTCGCGACCGCAAGTCGACTCGCGGAAGGGTTTCATGCACCCGGCTTGCTCGTTGTTTGCGCGCGTGCCTGGTTGCCTGCCGACCACAAGAGTTTCCGCGGGCACGGCGGGCAACTGCCGCCACATTGTGTCCAGGACACGCATGGAGCCGAGTTCGCCGATGACCTCGTGATTCCTGCCGACACCTGGATCATTTCCAAGGGAACAGTGAGAACGCAGAGCGCGCAGTCGGCATTCGACGGCACGGATCTCGCGGAACGCTTTCGGAAGGCCGGCATCGAATCGTTGCTCGTGTGCGGGTTGGCAACGGAGACCGGGGTCAAGTACACGTCGCTCGATGCGCTGGAGGCAGGTTTCGGCGTCTACCTCGTGGCTGACGCTTGCAGGCCGTTCAACAAGCATGTCGGGGATGGGGCGCGCGCCGTCGAAGAAATGTTGCGTCGGGGTGCACGCATCGTGAGCTCGGGCGCGGTTCGCGGCGCGCTCGAAACATTTTCCGCCGCCGAGTAAATCGGCATTCCCCTTTCGAGCGTCGCTGGCGTCACGGTCGACGCCGCGGACTCGCTGCGTGGGTGTGGCGTGTGTCGCTGCACCTGCGCTCACGCCGCGGTGTCGCGATCCATTGGCGTACGCAAACTTTGCACTCTCGCGGATCGCTCGGCGTAAATTACTCGTACAGGCACAACGGCGCCCGCTTCGCCTACTGAAAGCAGCGAACCCCCGCTCTACTCGGGGGTTCGCACGGATCAGGAGAGGGGGGGAGGTGTCGCCCGATCCATTCGCAGTGTGGGTTTGGCCCGGGCCGCAGACTCGAGGCCGAACAAGTCGCCTCGCCCGCAACCCGGGATCCAAACTTCTTCAGCATAGTACGCGTTGCGGGGCCGGAAAGTGCCACACAACCTGCGGGAAACGGACATCGGCATAGGGCGAGCGTCGTGGAAATGACCATTTTCGAGCCATTTCGAGTCACGGAGCCGTGAGTCCAGACGATCGTCCCACCGAATCGGCCCACGCAGCACGACTTGTGATTCCGGAGAACCAGAGCTGCTCGGCGGCATCCAGGTCGAACTCCGCCACTCCGAGGAGCCGCGCGACCACGCGCTCGGGATGGCCACCGCGCAAATCGGCGAGGGCAACCAGCTCGAGGGCCGCCAACCGGACATCCACATTGAGCTCCGGATGTGTCGTGAGCGGTTCGAGCTCTGCCACGGCTTCATCGAAGCGCTCGGCGTAGTACAGCCGGCGTCCCAAGAGATAGCGCGGAACCGGCGAATCGGGCGCGGTCGCGCGCACCCAAGCCAGCATCGCGAGCGTTGCTGTTTCTGGTGCCGTTTCGCTCAGGACCGGCCGCAAAGCCTCGACGAGCTCCGGTGTCCGCAGCACCTGCACGACGACGGAAGCGGCCCTGCGCTCGGCGCGGGAAGCGGCTTGTCGGGCGGCCGCCGCGAAACAAGTTTCCGCTTCTGCCACGCGCCCGAGCTGCCAGAGCTGGTCACCCCGTTCGTCCAGCGCACGGCTGCGCCAGGCGGGTGCGAGCGTTGGATTGTCGAGAAGCTGCATCAGCTCACGCTGCGCTGCCTCGGGACGGCCCGCGAGGAGACGCATCCGGGACAATCCCAGGACCAGGCTCGGATCGCCGGGATCGAGCTCCAAGAGCAGGGTGTACAGGCTCTCGGCCGCGGCGAACTGCTGACGTTGCTGTGCGATCTGAATTGCGGTTGTCAGGCGTGCTTGCTCGTGAGCGCAGGGAATGGAGAAGACCGCTGGCGGACGATAGAGACGCTCGGCACGTCGGAGTTGCAGGGGGGACAAACGGACGGGATCCAACCGCGCTTGCCGCCATTCGTGCACCAGGGTTGTAAGGCTCGCACTGTACGTGCGCTCGAAGTCGCGACTCGACCACAGCCGGCGGAAATCTTCCATCCCACGCGTCGTCACCAAGTAATGCACGAAAGACCCGGCCACGGTGTAGGCGCGGGCGCCGGGCTGGGTCCAGAAGCCGAAGGCGCCGAGGATGTCTTCGAGGTCGGGGAGAAGCCCGAGCGAGTCCATGGCCGCGCAGGCTTCGTCCGGCGTGAGCCCCAATCTGCCGCTTTCCTCCCCCCACTCGGCCGCCACCGCGATGCCCTCGTGGATGCCGATCTGCGGGCAGATCGGCCACCAACGGTCGAAGTGCGCGGCGAAGATGTGCGCCATTTCGTGCCGCAACACCGGGTGCGGCCAGCTGGCGGCGTTGAGGTGGAACTCGTCGCTCAGCGCGTCTTCGAAGCTCGTGCCGGCGGCGCCCATGAGGTGTTTTTTCTTCTCCGCCGTGGCGTAGACATAGCTGCCGATTCGACCCGGAACATCGAATCCGAAGAAATGACGCAGCTCGGTGTAATGAAACTCGTGCTCGCGTGCCAGCTCCTCGGCGCGGGGGCGTGAATAGGCCTGCACATCGTAGAAGACATCGCAGTGTGTGGTGGCGATATGACCGCCGAGGGCGCGGCGAATGCTGTCGCGCGTGGGCCGGAGGCCGAGGCGCGCGGCGTTGCTCATCAGGATGGCAAAGGCCAATCCAACCGCGAGGAGCACCGGGGCCGCGACCGCGCGCGCGCCGGACCACGGCAGGCGCGCCGCGCGCAGGCGGAGTCCACTGCCGTCCCACAACACGACACCCGCGAGCGCGAAGCCGATGGCTTCGAGCAGGACAGCGGTGCGCGCCAGGAGCAGCCTAGCCGACAGCGGCACCGCTTGGTCATAGAGCGGCCCCGGGAAGAAACCGACGAAGGCATTGAAGGCGAAGATCGGGGGATCGGCGATCACGTTCCACAACGCATAGACGTATGTGACCAGACTCCAAGCGACGAAGAGCAATCGGGCGCGACGCACACGCGCCAAAAGTCCCAGCGTGTAGCCGAGCGTCGTGCCATAGAAAATCCCAGGGCCGACGAAGAGCGCATAGAACAGCAGCCCTTCGCCCCAGTTGCAATTCGGAACACGCAACGAATTGGCACTGATGATGCCGAGCGGCGGCAATGCGAGCAGGATGTTCTCGACCCCGGCGCGCAGCAGCATCGCGCCAGGGAAGCCGGCCGACATCTGCTGCGCCTGGCGTGCGTGGGCGGCATGCGCGCAGGCGCGCCATCCCGCGACATAGGTGAGCACTGCTCCCATGCTGACGGAGAACTCGAACGCAAGCAGGTCGAACAGCGGCACGAATGCGAGCGCCGCGGCGACAACAGAACCACCCGCGGCGGCGAGGAGCCAGGATGCCACGCCTTCCCTCCATGGTGCGCCCAGTGGTCCGCACGCGGTACGGGGCAGGTCGATGCTAGACTGAACGCTGCCCCGACCACGATGTCATCGCTGTGGCCCCAGTGCCCAGAGCAAAGGAGAACTGGCGATGCGGGTTTCCGTCACGATTACGCACGCGGCGGCCATTCTCGCCGGCGCGGTTCTTGCGTTTCAGACCCGGGCCGAGCCACCCGCGCTGCCGCGGATCGTGGGAGTCTACGGTGTCGGTGGCGTCATCGGCGAGGATGGAACCTTGTGGCAGTACCTTCCCGACCGCAAGCAGTGGCTGACGATCGACGCCGCGTTCCAGGTCGAGGATCACGAGACGCACATCCTGCCATTGCCGGTGCCCGTCCAAGACATCCAGTTCATGGAGAGCTTCGGGTTCCTCGTCACCAAAGGGGGACAGGTTTGGCACTACGATCTGAACGCCAATCGCTGGGACGACATCGGGACGCCGCCGGCGAAACACTGAAAGGCGCACCGCGGACGCGCCTCGGAGCGCCACCGACGGAGTTTGGCGCCCGGCCCGGCCAGCGGCCCGGGACTTTCCCGCTTCGAGGGAGTATGCTTGGAAAGTGAATGGCGGAGCCCATCACTCCGCCGCGGAGCCAGGGGGTGCATCCATGCGCAAGTTGGCGGTTTTCCTCGCGACACTTTGTCTGCTCACGAGTTCGACCGCGTGGGCGCACGACGAAAAGCTGCAGGCAGAATTGTTGGACGAGGTGCTACGGCTCACACAAGCCGAGGTGCCCGACTCCGTCGTTTTCGAGCAGATCGAAGCCTGGGCATTCATCTTCGAGCTCACGGCCGATGACATCGTCGAACTGCGCGCGCTGGGTGTGAGCGATGCGGTCTTGGAGGCACTCGTCCACACGGCGAACGCAGCGGAGTCAATCTCGACTGACGCGCAGCCCGTCTATTACAGCACCGGATACTATTCGCCGTGGTACTCCTTCCCCTACGCCTGGGGTGGTTATTGCGATCCGTTTCCGCGTCTGTACGCTTCCTACTACTATCCGTTCCACTATGGCGTGAGTTCCTTCGGCTACTACGGCTGGTGCGGGAGCACGTACTACGCGCACTACGACTCCAACCGTTGGCGGCGTGAATCGTGGCATGCCGGCCGTCGAGGCCCGGCACCGCGTTACACCGTGGCAGCGGATCTCCCGTCGCGGCGTGCGTCGGACGTCGCCGTACCCGCGAGCGCCTCGGCGCTGCGGCGTGATTCGACTGTGCCACGCGTGATTCGTGGGCGCGCGGGCGATCGCGATCGCGAGATGGTGCGGCGTGCAACCGTGCTGCGGACCACCGGCGAAGGACGCGGGTCGCGTCGCGCCGCGGACGCGACCGTGGCGCCGGCGAACAGATCCGGCGATTCGCAGCCGATGCCGAAGCGTTTGCACCAAGACCTCCGCCGCCGGACCAGCGGGGAAGCACAGCGTACCTTGGCTCCGGGTTCGTCCGCGCGTTCTGCCTCCCCGGTGCGGACCTCTCGCTCGTGGTCCGGCAGCACGTCGCGAGGCCGAGATCTGAGCATGCCGCGCAGTTCCACGATGTCGCGCTTCCAGCCATCGATGCGGTCCCAATCCGCACCGCGATCTGCGTCACGCATGCAATCGGCACCCCCTTCCGTGGGGGCACGCTTCGGCGCCGCGCGGCCGAGGTAGATTCTCTGCACAGACGTTTACTGGACAACGGCCTCCACTGCGGGGGCCGTCGTCATCTTTCGTGAACAGTTTTCCTCGACTAGAGTCTCAAGGTAACCGCAGCGCGGCCCAGGTTCGGCTGTCGTGATTTTAGCGCTTCCGCCGCGCCGGCGAGGCGTACGAACCGGACGCTTCTGTGAATGCAGTGGCGCCTGAGCGCGAACTAACGCGAGGAGGATGGGCGGCGCGATCTGGCGCTGGAGGTCGGTGTGCGCCTGCTCCGAGACTGCGAGGATCGACGCCGGGCGGCAGCGGGTGCGGGGGCCGTGTTCTTGCGCCGGGGTGCCGGAGGTTTTTGCCGCTGTTGGGTCGCGGCCGAAGTGCGGACCGGTGAGTGCGACGGATCGCTGGCTTCGGGGCCGCGCGAAGCATGCTGTGGGCTCTCGGCCCGCGGCTCGGCAGGGTTCGCCACATCCAACTTCGCCGCTGGGCGCGGCAGGACGACGAGTGCAGGCTTGCCCGGCCGAGTGGCGAGCACGAGAGAGACGTTCGACGGCGACTCCATCGGCAGTTCGCTCGTGTCATGGAAACCCGCGGCAGCGAGCCAGGCGGCAATTTCGCCGAAGCTGTAGGTACGTCCGCGCGTCGACAGCAGCATCTCCAAGGCAAAGAGTGCCCCGTTCGCGGGTTCGGTGTGGTCGGCGCTCATGACGTGATCCTTGATGATCAACGCTCCACCGGGGGAAAGGACCTCGAAGATGTTGGCGAGAAGCTGCCGGTTCGTGGCTTCGGTCTCGGCGTGGAGGATGTTGGAGAGCAGGGCGACATCGTACGGCCCGCCTTGGATCCGATCGCGCCGATAGTCCGCTTCCAGCACCCGGACGCGGCCGCTGAGATCGAACTCGCGCAAGATCTTGCGTGTGACCTTCAACGTCTCCGGCAAGTCGACGACGGTAGCTTCGAGTTGGGGATTGGCGCGGCAGAACAGGCTCGCGTAGGTTCCGGGGCCGCCGCCGAGATCGAGAAGTGTCCGGCAGCGCACGAGCGAAATGGCGCGCGCCAGCCAACGCGCGTCGCCGCGCGCCAGCGCCAGCTCGTGCATGCCGCGGATGAATTCTTCGAGCTCGGCCGGTGTTTGGTAGATCTGCTCGGCGGGCTGGACTGGCTTGCCGGTACGAATGGCATCGCGCAACCGGCTCCAACGCTCCCAACCATGCGCCTCGTGCCGGATCCAGTGCCCTAAGTACTTGGGCCCGAATCGTGACAAGTAGGTGTGGCTCACTGGGGTGGCAAAGAAACGCTCCGCCTCCTTGCGCAGGAACCCCATCGATGTGAGGGCGTTCAGCAACAGTTCGATCGCACCTGGGTGAACGCCGAGGAGTCGCGACAGCTGCGCCGCCGTCTTGCCGTCCTCGGTGAGGCTCGTGAACAGATCGAGCTCGACCGCCACGTGCAGGACCCGCGAGGCCGCAAAACCGTTGACGGCCTGACTCACTTTGAGGTACGGCTCCGCGGCGCGGTTCATCCACTCCTCCAAGTGTCTAGCTGTCGCAGTGACTGAGGGTTGGAAGGTCGGGTGTGTAAGGACGGATGCTAGCACCAGGGGTTACGCCCCGGCAAGCCGGCACCGGGGGGGATGCTCGAGCAGGAGGCGCAAGGGGGGCACCGCGGGGCGACTGGTTTCGTGGCAGCCAAATTGCCTTGGGAGGGGAACAGTGACCCGGGGCGCTCATCCAACGCCGTCAGCAATAGTCTAACTTGTTGGTTTTATTTCGATTGCGTTATTGTTGCGCGTGTGGTGGATCGTGGGTAGGGACGCGGGGGCTTGCAGTTTCGCATTCGGAGGAGGCCAAGCGCATGCGGGCGGAACGGGCGGTGCGGTTCGGAGGCTTAGCTCTGGTGCTCCTATTCCCGCTGTTGAGCGTCCTGCAGCTGCACGATGCCGACAAGCCGTGGCGGGATGCAGCCCGGCGCGCGCGCGCGTCAGTCTTGGGTTTCGTTCCGGGTGAACCAGGTGGGGCGAGCTGGTCGAGCTGCGGCGTGGTCCTCCAAGTTGCGCCGGCACGCGTCGTCGTTCCCGGTCGGGTGACGGGGTCTCTCATCAGTCTCCATGGCACCTCGCGTCTCGAATGGCGACCCCTCTACACCGACGTCCACGGAGAGTTCACCATTGTGGAGGCGATGCGCGATACAACGTCGCAGACTGCGTCGGTCATGGATCCTTCCACCCTCCTATCTCCTGCCAAGCTGGCGCTCGACCCACGAGGCGTGCTGACCGAAGACATCGAGGCGGCGCTGGTTGCGCCCAGGGAACTGGCAGAGCAACCGCTGTGGGTCGGGGTGCTCTCGATCGGGTCCAGCAAAGCGGGCAGGCTCGGGTACTTCTCCAGCTTCTTGACCCCGCTCAGTGGCGAGAATCCGTTCATCGCCAACACAGCCATGGCGTCGGCGACGGAGCCTCAGATTGATCCAAAGTTGCGCGGCGCGCCATTCGTCGATGCTGACGGCAACGTCGTCGCCATGCTTCTCGACCGCGGCGAGCGTGGCGTGCATGCTCTGCCGCTCGAGATTGTCGTGCAATCGCTCGCTATCCTGCACTTGCAGGCTGCGCAGTAGGGGCCTCGCCGATTCACCTCGAGCCCGGCTAGAATGCGGCAATGCCGCAACCGCCGAGACGTCGATTTCTCATCGCGCCGTTTTTTCCCACCTTGCAGGCCGAGGCGCTGTCGAGCCTGACGAACGCGCGTGCACTCGATCCACTGGCGCCACTCCCGGTGGTGATCCCCACTCCTCGACTCGGGGCCCACCTGCTGGCGACTGCGGTGCGCGAAGGCGGCGCGCCGATGCCTCTTGTGACATTCACCTGGAGCGAGCTCGCGTCCGCGCTCACGGCCAGATCCCGCTGGAGTGAAGGACGCGGCCTGCTGCCGACGACCGGGGCAACTCTGGTGGCACGGCGGGCTCTGGGCCCCGAGCGACGGCCCCCGGGCCATTTTTCGACCGCATTGGAGCAGCGCGGCTTTCGTGCCGCGATGCTGCGCTCCTTCGACGACCTGGCAAGCGCGGGCTTGGCGGGATCGAAGGTACTGGAGAAGTTTGTCGTGCGACACGGTGCGGCGATCAGCCCCCGTGTTCGTCACGTGTTCGAGCTTGCGATCTGCCACCGCAGGGTTTTCGAAGCCAATCTGGACGACGAGGCTGCGCTGCTCGCGCGTGCCGCAATCCCAATGCCCGGCAACACGGCGGCGGTCCTCGGCCGCAGGCAACTCTGGGTCTATGGATTCGACGAGCTGCGTATCGCCGAAATGCGCCTGCTGGCCGCTCTAGCACAAGATCCCGGGCTCGACTTGGAAGTTTACTGCCCGAAGAGTGCGAACGCCGATGCTGCACTCAGAAACATGCTCCTGCGTTTGGGGTTCGACCTTGTCGATGCTGCCGCAGCGGAGGCGCGACCGCGCGTCGAGGTGCAGGCGCTGTCGGCACCCGGGGAAGAGGCGGAGGCTCAGGAGATTGCGCGCCGCTTGTTGCAGGCGTCCACCGCCGGCGTTCCCTTTGCGCGCATGGCGGTGATGACGCGAGCACCCGCGGCGCTGCCGATTCTCTTCGAGACGCTCGATGCGGCGGATGTGCCATGCACGGCGCCGACGCTGTTCACGCTTGCATCGCGCCGCGCTGCCCGAGCGTTGCTGCAACTCCTGGACCTGGCGGACGTCGGGCTCGTCCCCGGTCCGGTCATGGATTTTCTCCTCTTGGTGCCGGCACGCTGGAACGCGTGGTGTGGCATCGGCAGCGATCCGGTGACTTCCGCTTGGGAACGCTGCGCGCGCCACGCGCGGCTCGGCAGCGGCATCGAGGATTGGCAGGCGAAGCTGGCTCGCGCCGCTCTTGCGCATCGAGCCCGTGCGCTCGGGGCGGACGAGGCCGCGGCGCGTCCGGCGCTGGCAGGGGCGGCGGTCTGCGACGAACTCGTGCGCGTGGCGCAGGTGCTGGCCGACGAGCTGCCACGCCTGCCGTCTCGGGCCACGTGGGCGGAGTTCGTGACCAGCGCCGTGGGTTGGCTCCAACGAGCATGCATCGATGACGCCGATACGCAGGCGGTCATCGCCGTCTTGGCGCGCCTGCAGGTCCTCGACGCAGTGCCCGGGCCGCGACCGACGCGCGCCGAGTTCCGCGATGCATTACGCCATGCAATGACCGAAACGCGCCTGCCGCCATCGGCCTCGCGTTCGGGTGGAGTCACGCTCGGCTGTGCCGAAGAGTTGTTTGGGTGCGATTTCGACGTCGTTTGTCTCGCGGGCTTGGAGGAGGGGGCGTGGCCGGGGGCCATGGCGGAAGATCCGGTGTTGCCCGACCGCGAGCGCGCGTCGATCAATGCCATGCTCGGGGACGCGAAAGCCTTGCCGCTGCGATCCGATCTCGTCGAACGCGAACGGCGTCTCTTCCGCACGGTGGCACAGGCGGCGCAGCAACGCCTCGTGCTCAGCTACGCCCGGCTCGATCCTGCGACGGGTGCGGCGCGCTTGCCATCGTCGCTGCTGCTCGAATTTGCCGAGGCGCATGAAGGGCGCCGCCTGGATTACGAGGCCTTCGCGCGCCTGTCATGGTGCGAGCGCGTCCCGCTGCGGCGGCGCGAGCCCCCAGTCGCTGGCCCCGTGTTGTCGTTGCAAGAGTTCGATGATCTCGCGGTGGCATCCTTGCCGCGGAGTGCGGCGCGTCAATACGTGCGCAAGCTCGGGCCGACGCCGGCGCGCGGGCTGGCGCTCGAGGCGCTGCGCAACGGTCGCGCGCGTTTCACCGCCTTCGATGGCATGCTCGCCGACGCGGACACCCGCGCCGGGCTGTCGCTCACGCTTGCATCGCGGCCGTTCTCGGCGTCGCAGCTCGCATCCTATGCGACCTGCCCCTTTCGCTACTTCATGCGTCACGAGTTGCGCGTCGGGCCACTCGACCGTGACGAGCGCCGTGAACCTTCGGCGCTCGAAGTCGGACTCCTCGTGCATCACATCCTCGAAACGTTCTATCGCGCTCTCGCGCGCGATCAAATCGAGTTCGAAACCAGCGCATTCGAGCCGTTGCGGCAGCGTTTGGCAGAGGCCGCCAACGAGCGCTTTGCCGCGCTCGAAACCGCCGGCCAGCAGGGTGCACGCTTGCTGTGGGAGATTCGCAAACAACAGTTGAGCGACGACCTCGTCCGTTTCCTGCGCCAGGAGCGCCAGCGCGCGGTGACGGAGCCCGGCTGGCGCGCCTGGCGTTTCGAGTCGCGCTTCGGACCGGGTGACGACAGCTCCCCCACCGTGGAGCACGGCGGCGGTATCCTGCGCTTTCGTGGCAGCATCGATCGCATCGACGTGCATCCGCAGCACCAAGGCGTGCGCGTCGTCGACTACAAGAGTGGGCGCGTGGTGGCGGGGAAACGCGCGCCGCAAGCCGTGCAGCTCGTGTTGTACCTGTTGGCCGCCAGCCGCGGCGACGAATCGTGCCTGGAGCAGAGCGAGGGCCGCTTCGTCCACGTCACCCGCCGCGGCGGCTTCGAAGTGCAACGTCTGCCGGGTTCACGCGTGCGCGCGCGACGCCAGGATTTCGCCACGCTCGCGGACGACGTCGCCATCGGCATCGAGCGCGGCGAGTTCTTCCCGCAGCCGGGCGACAGTGGCCAGCATTGCACGTTCTGCGACTACCGGCCGGTCTGTGATGCGCGCATCGTTCGCCAGGTGCAGCGCAAGAACGTCGCCGGTCAAAGCGCGCGCTGGCTGGCGTTGCCCGATTTTGGCGCCGAGCTCGAGTCCCTTGAGCGCCCTCGGCGCACGGAAGGCGACGATGGCTGAACTGTTCGCCGAGGATCGCGGCGCACGGCCCGATCCGGCATGGCTGCCCGCTGACCACGATGTTCGCCGGCGCATCGTCGAATGCCACGACCGGCCGTTGGTCGTCGAGGCTGGTGCCGGCACGGGCAAGACCACTCTGCTCGTAGCGCGTGTGCTGCACGCACTCGAACACGGCCTTGTCGAGATGCCAGGCGTGGTGGCGATCAGTTTCACTGAAAAAGCCGCGGCCGAGCTGCGGCTGCGCCTGCGTCAGGCATTGGAGGCGCGACTACCGCGGATAGCCGACGACGCCATCGCCGAGGCGCGACTGCGGCGAGCGGTCTCCGACCTGCATCGGGCGCAGATCTCCACCATCCATGCCCTGGCCTCGGGGATGCTGCGCGAGTGTCCGGCGGAGGCGCGGCTGGAGCCGCAGTTTCGTGTCCTCGACGAGTTGGAGGCGCTGCAGTTGCAACGCGCCTTCTGGCGGCGCTGGGTGGACGCAGAGCTCGAGGACGACCACGGGGCCGCGCTCTTACGGGCGGTGTTGCAAGCGGGCGTGCGCCTCGATCCGGACCTCGCCAACCTGGTGCGTGCGCTGTACGACAACCGCGATCTGGCCGAGGTGGTGCGCCTGCCGCACGCAGGCGGCGATTTGGAAGCGCGGATGCGCGCGTTGCGTCAAGAGGTGCAAGCATGCCTGCGGCATGCGCAAGACAACTGCCTCGACCGCAGTGACAAGGGCTACGCGCACATCGAATCGCTGGCCCTGCACCTCGATGCACTCGAGGATCTGGCGCCCGCGGGTTGGGCGGCGGTGTTCCTGCAAGGCTTGCGCATCGATGCGCAAGCGGGCCGGCGAGACCACTGGAAGCCTGGCGCCATCGAAGCCAGCAAGACACAACGACTGGCGGCGCGTGCGCGCTTGCAGGCAGTGCACGACGATCTCGTCGCGGGAGTGTTGCGCCGCTCGCTGCTCTGGTGCCGGCGTTTCCTCGTCGCATTCGCCGACGAGAAGCGCCGTCTTGGTGTCGTCGATTTTCAGGACCTGCTGCTGTACGCGCGCAACTTGGTGCGCGACGACCTCGGCGTGCGGCGCGATCTCGGGCGACGCATGCAGATGCTGTGCGTCGACGAGTTCCAGGACACGGACCCTTTGCAGGCCGAGCTCGTGCTCTACCTCGGCGAGCGCGAGGGCCCGGCGGCATCGCAATGGCAGGACGTGCGCGTCGGCAGCCAGCTCTTCCTGGTCGGCGATCCCAAGCAATCGATCTATCGCTTCCGGCGTGCCGATCTGGATGTGTACATGCGCTGTTGCAACCTGGTGATCGACTCCGGCGGTGAAGTTCTCGACATCGTGCAGAATTTCCGCAGCCGTCCTGTCATCCTCCACTGGGTGAATGGCGTTTTCGCCAGCCTCTTCGATGCCGGAGCCGAGCAGCCGCCACAGCCACGTCACGTGCCACTGGTCCCGATGCCAGAGACGGTCAACGGCCCGACGGTGTGGATCGCGCGTCCCGGCGCGGGCGCGCCGGCGCCGGACAGCGCCGATGCCGGCCGCAGAGCGGAGGCGCGAGCGCTGGTCGCGCTCGTTGCCCGCGCGCTCGACGAAGGCTGGATGGTGCGCGGGGACGCGGGCCCACGCCGACTGCAACCGGGCGATGTGGCGTTGCTCTTCGCGCGCACCTCCGGCATCGAACACTACGAGGATGCGTTGCGCGCGGCGCGGCTGCCGTTTCGGCAGGAAGGGGGCAAGCTGTTCTTTCAACGCCAGGAAATCCGTGACGTGTTGCACGCGCTGGCGGCGATCGACGATCCCGGGGACGAGCTCGCCTTGGTGGCGGCACTGCGCTCGCCACTGTTCGGCATGAGCGACGCGGAGCTGTGGCAGCACCGCCAGCGCCACGCGAGCTTCGATTATTTGAGTGCGTCCACGCGGTCGCCGTTGCAATCGGCTTTCCGCACCCTCGCGGCACTGCATGCAGAGCGGCACCGTCGCGGCCTCGGCGGCACAGCCGCGCAGTTGCTGGTCAGAACCGCGGCGCACGCGGTGTACGCGGCACAGCCGCAGGGAGATCGCGCGCTCGGGAATTTCGCCACGTTGCTGCGGCGGGCGCGCGCGTTCGAGCATAGCCGCCCTGCCGGGCTCCGCGACTTCGTGCTGGCGCTGCGCGATCTCGACGACGAATCGCCGCGCCTCTCCGAATGGACACCGGAAGAAGAGAACCCCGAGCAAGTGCGCCTGCTCACCGTGCACATGGCCAAGGGTCTCGAGTTCCCCTGCGTGGTGCTGGCGAATCTGACCGCCAGAGGCAATCCCCAACACGAACCCATTGTTTACGATCGCGCCGAGCAGACGGCCGAGATCCGCTTGCATGCCACCGATCTCGGCGCTTCTTTGGCCAGTCCCGAGTTCGAGGCCTTGGCGGCACGCGAGCGCGAGCGCGAACGCGCCGAAGAAAAACGCCTGCTCTACGTCGCCGCGACGCGCGCACGCGACTACTTGATCGTGGGAGATTTCGCGGGCAAACGCGCCGAGGGACTGCTGAAAATGTTGCGCCAAGTGCCCGGTGCCCTCGGAGAGGGCGCCTTTGGCTCGTTGCCGCCGCCGCTCGCTGCCGGCATCAAGACGCCGGCCACGGCTCTCTGGTGCATCGCCGATGCCGCAGACGTGGCGCCACCGCGGCCGCCGGCGACGCCGGCGGCACCCGCGGCGAACGTCGTCGCATTGCACACGGCAAGGCGCGCATGGCCAGCCGCGCACGCCGCGATCGTCGAGCGCGGGCACGTCGAAGCCGACTGGATCGACGTCGAGGAGATGTTGTTCGCGCCTGGTTCCAAAGAGGCAGCGTTGGAAAAATTGCTGCACGCGGGAATCCACCCCATGCCGGCCGAAACGGACACGGAGTCCATTCTCACGGCGCGTCTGCACGAAGCAGCAATGCATCAGGGGACGGTCGCCCAGGTCGAGAATGCCCGGAAGTTGGTGCTGCAGGTGTTCGGCGCTTCGGTGTTGGCGCGCGCGCGCGCCGCCCGCGCGATGTGGACTGGCGTGCGCTTGACGGCGGCATTCGCCGCCACCACGCTCACGGCACTGCTCGACTTGGTCTTCGAAGAGGAGAATGGCTGCGTGCTGGTGGATTGCACCGCCACCGCGCGCGAAGCGGTGCCGGCAGAGGCGCGGGCGCGCGCGTTGACGTTGCGCGCGCTCCTCCTTCGCCGCAGCGGTCGATGCGTGCGCGAGGCCGGAACCCTCTTCTTGGCGTCGGGGATCTACGAATGCTTGGACGATGTGGCGGAACGTCTGGAAGCGCTCGAGCGCGAGCTCGGGGCTGGAACCGCGATGGCGAGCTTTTGTTCAGGGGCTGACCAGAAGGGCGTCACGCCACCCGAATCCTGAGCGGTGCGTTGCGGACGACTGCGGATCCGCGCATTCGGGTCTCAATGCTGTCGTCATGAAGGAACGGGCGGGAGAACACCTCTCCCCTCGGTCGCATCCTTCGCCACCCAACCCCACACCTCACCACACGCTGACGCAGATCTGCCGAGGGTTCTTGCGTCTCCCGCCCGGTTTCCACAGGCGGTTCGAACCAGGCAAAACGCAAGATCGGGACCAGAGTCCGCGCAGGGGAGTGGGCGTCCGGTCTCACCGGCGAAACTTCGCCGGCGCGACCGGACGCCCCGGATGAGCGCCTGCGATCAATGCGCCTGTTGGATCTGCCGCAGCTCTTCGCGATTGAGCACCGTGAGCTCGACGCGGCGATTGCGCCGGCGTCCTTCGTCGTCGGTGTTGGACGCCACGGGCATCTGTTCGCCGTAGCCGCTCACACGCAGCTGCGAGCTGCTGATCTGCGGGAAGCGCCACAGGAAGTAATCGGTGACGGACTGCGCGCGCCGCTCTGACAATGTGCGGTTGGCGGTATCGCCGCCGCGTGCGTCCGTGTGCCCCGCCACCTCGATCCGCAGCTGCGGCCAACGTGACAACACTTCGCCCGTCGCGTCGAGGACTGCGTGGCTCGTCGGATCGATCTGCGCGCTGCCAGTCAGGAAAGTGACACCTTGGAGGCGCAACTTACCGGTATCGAGCAATTCGTACTCGATCTCGGAAACCCTGCATCCCGAGGCGTCGATGCGCGTGCCCTTCGGAGTATCGGGGCAGTTGTCGAGCCCGTCGAGGATCCCATCGCCATCGGCGTCCGTGGGACAGCCGCGCCCATCCACCGCTGCACCGGTGACCGTGGCGGCGCAGACGTCGATCCCGTCGAGCACCCCATCGCGATCGGCATCCGCAGGGCAGCCGGTCTTGTCGACGACCGCACCGGCGGGCGTGTTGCTGCAGACGTCGATGCCGTCCCAGATGCCGTCGGTGTCGCCATCGGTGGGGCAACCACGGTTGTCGACGCTGGCACCGGTTGGGGTCGCCGCGCACAGATCGTGATTGTCGCGCACGCCGTCGATGTCGTCGTCCCCGTGCTCGCGCGCGAACGGCAGGACCAGCCGCGCGCCGATGGCCGTGTTCTGCAGCACGTCGTTGCCACCGTTGCTTTCGTTGGCGAGCATGACCTGCCAGGCCTCGAGCCGAACCCCGAGCCCACTCGAACCGACGATCTTGAGTCCGCCGCCCACCTGCGCGAACGGATCGGCAATGGCTCCCGACTCGTCGGTGGTGATGTCTTCGGCATAGCCACCGCCGAAGGTGAGGAACGGCCGCACGTGATCATGAGTCGTGAGGTCGATGGCGAAACCTGCGCTCGCCATGCCGAGGTCGCGCTGGATGGGCGCGCTCGATGACGGCAGCTCGAAACGCGACCAACCGCCTTGCGCTTCGAAGGCAATGCGAGGCGAGAGTGCGACGCCGAGCCGGGCGCCAATGAGCGGGGCCACGCGTTCGGTGAAGCCGAGCTGCTCGTCGACGACGAACGCACCGGCGTAAGGGCTGAATTCGAGGTTCACCCTCTCGACCCGGGCCACGGCACTCGAGGATCCGAGCAGCACGCCGCCGCAGGCGCCGAGAAGGACCCATGCGCTCTTCTTCATCGGAGATCTCCATCCGGGCTTGTACGCCGGCACTTTGTCCGCATCCGCGGCCACGTGGGCGCAGTTCCCTCTTGTCGTGCACCTGCCGCCGTGTGTGGACGGCGACTCGATGGTGGAGTGGCAAGAGCCGTTCCTCGCTGACCGCAGCGAGCGGGAGGGGGGCTTCCGGAGTGTGCGGGGATCAACGCCGCGTGGCGACGAAGACGAGGTCGGTGGATGTCTGGGGATCGAACGGACCGCCGCGCAAGTCGCCGTACCAGGCGATGCGATCGAATCCAGCTTGGCGCAACACGGGTTCCAGATCGTGCCGCTGCCAGGCGCGCAACGTCGTCGCGTGGCTAGTCACGACCTCGACCGGGACCTCGGCGTCGGGATTCAAGCGCAGCACGGTAGGGAAGAATTGCACCCGACCCTCGGGGAGCGGGCGCAACAGCCGGAGGAAGACGATTTCGCCATTCCCGTCCGCGCGGAACTGCAGGGGCAGGTGACGATCGCCGCCGGAGACGATGCGTTCGTAGTTGAGAATCTGTGTCGTCCAGGAACCATCCGCGTAGAGCGCCGCGTGCACGCCGCGGCAAGTGCTTTCGAGCCCCTGTGTTTCCAGGACATGGACGAGGGTGTTGCCGAGACAGAAGCTGCTGCCGAAGCGTTGGTCGAGTGCATTCTCGAGATGGGAAATGTCTGCTTCCACGAAGCGGACGGGAAGGTTTTCGGCTTTTTGTCGCGCCTGTTCGAGCTGCGCGCTGGATCGGTCGACACCGACCACCTGAAAGCCGGCGCGGGCGAAATAGGTCGCGTGCTCCCCGGTGCCGCAGCCAAGGTCGAGAAGGCTGGCGTGTGGCCCTTGGCGGAGGATGTCGAGAAGGAATGGGGACTCGCGCTCGAGCCGCTCCTTCCAGTCGAAAAGCCGGCGGTAGGGGAGCCGTGCGTACGGGTCCGGGCTCGTACCGGGGGGTGGGGGGGGTGTCGGCACGTGAAAGGCCTCCAAGGGGCTGCAGGACACCGGCCGGAGGGGCATCTGGGTGCCGGGTGCAACTGAATCGACGCCGGCGCTCGCGCGCACCGCGGACCGATGTTATATTTCAGCCGCCAGATGGCAAGCAAGGAGAGAGCATGCGCCGGGATCGACGACTCTTGGGGACGCTCGCGGGGCTTTTGGGCTTGGCGCTGGCAGGATGCGAAGAGCCGCAGGGATTCGCCCGCGTGGAACGTCAGTCCGAGATCGTCGCCAGCTTTCAGCGCAAGACGATCGACGGCAAAACCCGTGTGGAATACGTGGGCACGGTGCCCGGCGCCAAGGATCATCCTGAGTTCCTGGTCAACTGGAGCAACCTGAACTCGGAAGTGAAGGTCGAGCTGTACGTCTTCAATCGCGACTTTTACGACAACACCCTGCCGCCAATGGAACTCGCCGAAGGCCTCACCGAGCAGCAGAAACTGAATCCGGACGGACCGCTGCTGGTTCTCTGGCCGCAGCTGCCGCTCGAAGGCCCGCAGTTCGGGGATCGCCTGCCGACCCAGCTGCATCTGCACCCGAACGTGGGAGACTGGGTGCTCGTCTTCTACAACCCTCTGGATCGGACCCTCGCCAACCGCGCGCTGATCTCCGGCAGCGTCGAATTGTCGTACTTCAGCCTGCCTTGAAGACTCGCCGCCCACGCCGTGAGGCCGCGTTCCATTCAGCTTGCAGCCACGCGCGGGCGTGATCCTTGCAGCCTTCCAGGCCGTGCGGGAGGAGGATGACGATGTCAGGCAGCTTTGCGCGCGGGGCGTTCGCCGGGGAATTGTCGCAAGATCTGCTGTTTCCGTATCCGAGCATGACTCCGGACGAAGCCGAAGTCGTGCAGATGCTGCGGGATTCCATCCGCAAGTACGCGACCGACCACATCGACGACGTCGAGATCGACGCCACCGGCCGCATTCCGCCGCCGATTCTGCAGGCGCTCGCCGGCATGGGGGTGATGGGGATCATCATCCCGGAGGAGTATGGCGGCAGCGGCATGAGCGTCACCGCCTACTGCAAGATCCTGGAGGAGATCTCCCGACACTCCGCCGCGGTGGCCGTGACCGTTGGCGCCCATCAATCCATCGGCATGAAGGCGATCATTCTTTTCGGCAGCGATGAACAGAAGCGCCGTTTCCTGCCGCCGCTCGCCGCGGGGGAGAAATACGCCGCCTTCGCACTCACCGAGCCGGGTGCTGGCAGCGATGCCGGCAGCATCCAGACCACCGCCGTTGCCGACGGCGCCGGTTGGATTCTGAACGGGACGAAGCAATGGATCACCAATGCTGGCTTCGCCGACGTCTTCACCGTCTTTGCCAAGGTGGAGGTGCCCGGCGCCAAGAACGAAAACCAGAAAGTCACTTGCTTCGTGGTCACGCGCGACATGGTGGGCACGAGCATCGGGCCGCCGGAAAAGAAGATCGGCATCCGCGGTTCCGAGACCAACGAAGTGCATCTCGAACAGGTGCACGTGCCGGCTGAAAACCTCCTGGGCGAAGTCGGCGGTGGCTTCAAGATCGCCATGGGGGTGCTCAACGAGGGCCGACTGGGCTTGGCGGCCGGTTGCGTCGGGGCGTCGCGTCGTTTGATCGAGCTGGCCTGCGAGTTCGCGCATGCGCGCCGGCAGTTCGGGCGCGCCATCGCCGAGTTCGAGCTCATCAAAGCCAAGGTGGCCGAAATGAGCACGCGCACCTGGGCGGTGGAATCTGCCACCTATCTCACCGCCGGGCTCGCCGATCGCGGGGTCAAAGACTTCAGCCTCGAGGCCGCCATTTGCAAGATCATGGGCAGCGAATCCCTGTGGTTCGTCGCCAACGAATCGATGCAGATCCATGGCGGCAATGGCTTCATGGAAGAATATCCATTCGGACGCATGCTGCGGGACTCGCGCATCAACCTCATCTTCGAGGGCACGAACGAAATCCTGCGCATCTTCATCGCCGGCATGGGTGTGCGCGGCCCGGGCGAGGAGCTGCAGATGGTGGCGCGCGCGATGCGGCATCCGGCGCGCGATTTCGGCGTGCTGTCGCGCTATTTCGGCCGCAAGATCGAACACACCTTCCTGCGCGAGCGCCTGCGTGACATTCACCCCGAGCTCGCCGACTGCTCGCGGCGGATCGAGCGCGCGGTGCATTTGCTTCCGGGTCGTGTCGAAGCGCTGCTGCGCCGGCATGGCCGCAGCTTCGTCATGCGTCAGTATCTGATGCAACGCATCGCCGACGTGGTCATCGATACGTACGGCATGGTCGCCGTGGTGTCGCGCACCGACGCCTTGCTCAAGGCCGGCGCCCCATGCGCGCAGGAGCTCGCCATGACGCGCTATTGGTGCAACAAAGCCGCGCGGCGCGTGCGGCGCAACCTCCGCGGTTTGGTGGTGAACGGCGATGCGCTGACGACCGAGGTCGCCGACCGCATCCTCACCGAGACGCCTTGGTTCCAGCGCGCCGAAGCCAAGGGCTGAGCCCGAGCCGCCCGGCCCCGCGGTAGAGTCCCTGGACCGCGACTGCGGCGAGTGCACCCACGGCGAAGCCGACCAGCACGTCGAATGGGTAATGGACGCCGACGTAGACCCGCGAGTAACCCACCAGGAGGGCGAGCCCGGCGAGGCCAGGCGCCGCCCGCGGATAGAACCACGACAAGTGCACGGCCGCGGCACCGAAGTTCGCCGCATGCGAGCTCGGCATCGAGAACGACGAGCTGCAACCGACGAGCAAATGCACGTCGGCAAGTGCGTTGCATGGGCGCACGCGGTCGAACAAGTTCTTGAGCAGATTGCTGCTCATCTGGTCGCTCGCTGCGATCAGCGGGATCAAGAGCAGCGCGGCCCAGCGCCCACGCGCACCGCCGAAGAGTAGGAGCGCTGTCCACGCCACGAGGATGGGGACATGCCAATTGCCGAGCTCGGTGAGGAAGGGCATGAGCCGATCGAGCAGGGACCATTGATGTCCGTCATTGACCCAGCGAAAGATCGCGACATCGATCTCGGACAACTGGGGCAACGCTGCGTGCACGGCGACACATCCTGAACGACAAAGGTACCCCGGTGAACCGAGGTACCTTTTTTCCAGGATCCGGAGCGCATCCGCGCTCCATCACGTCCTTGGACACGAGGACGAACTGCGATGTTCGCTTTGATCTCGAATATTTTCTGCTCGGACGCAGGGTTCGTCTCCCCTGCACTCGAAACGTTAGCGCGCGCCTCTGCGAGCGTCAAGTCCCAAGACGCAAAGATGACGTTTTTTCTCCCCAGTCGTGATGCGAAACGCGGTCGCCGCGTCGCTGTGCGAAGGCGCTATCATGGTCGAGGTCGGCACCTCGCGGGGGCAGGCTCAGGAGTGACGCGAACAGTCCGAGGCACACCGATGTCGGAAACAAAGCTACGCATCAACGAAATCTTCTACTCGATCCAGGGCGAATCGACGCAGGCGGGGCGCGCCTGCATCTTCGTGCGTCTCACCGGCTGCCCGCTGCGCTGCAACTACTGCGACACGGAATACGCCTTCCACGAGGGTGAGTGGATGACCCTGACGCAGATTCTGCGGCGGATCTCCGAGTCGCCGGTCCGTCTGGTCGAGGTGACGGGCGGGGAGCCCTTGGCGCAACCGGGCGTGGTCGAGCTCATGCAGCGTCTCCTCGATGCAGACTACGAGGTGATGCTGGAAACGAGCGGCGCCTCGAGCATCGCCACGGTGCCGCGGCGTGTGCGCAAGATCGTCGACCTCAAGACACCCGACTCGGGGGAGATGGAGCGCAACGACTGGTCGAACCTGGCGTTGCTCGCGCCGCACGACGAGGTGAAGTTTGTGATTCAGTCGCGCCGCGATTACGAGTGGGCGCGCGACACGGTGCGCGAGCATCGATTGCACGAGCGTGTGCAAGTCCTGTTCTCCCCGGTGTGGGAGAGCCCCGTCCGCACCGATCTGGCGCGCTGGCTGCTGGAAGATGCGGTCCCGGCGCGCTATCAGCTGCAGCTGCACAAGCTCATCTGGCCCGGTGTCGAACGCGGGGTATGACGTGGACACGGCAACGGATCTCCTGCCACAGCTCGTGACCGAGGTTCCCGGACCGCGCTCGCGCGCGCTGGCGGCACGCCTGCGATCCGTCGAGTGCCCAGACACGACTTACCTGGCCGAGGATTTCCCGATCTTTTGGCAGCGCGGGGCGGGGGCCAACGTCTGGGACGAAGATGACAACCGCTATGTGGATTTGACCGCCGCCTTCGGCGTGTGCGCGCTCGGGCATGGCCATCCCGCACAGCGGCGGGCGATGCAGCAGCAGGCCGACCGTCTCGTACACGCGATGGGCGACGTGCATCCGTCGCGGCTCAAGGTGGAAGTGGCAGAAGAGCTGCGGCGCATTGCGCCCAGAAATCTTGGCGTCGCTCTCTTCGCCAGCTCCGGCAGCGATGCGATCGAGAGCGCGCTCAAGACCTGCATGATCGCCACCGGTCGGCCCGGTGCGGTGGCATTCGAGGGTGCCTATCACGGGCTCGGCTACGGTGCGCTCGCGCTCACGTGGCGGCGCCACTTCCGCGAACCATTTCTCGCCCAGCTCAACCCAGAGGTCGTGCACTTGCCGTTTCCAGAATCCGAAGTGCTCGGCCTTGATGCACGCCGACCGCTGCCGCGCCGGCCGACGCCGCCGGCGGAAGACGTGCTCGCACGCCTCGATGCACTTTTGGGCAGTGCCGCGGGCGAGCGCATCGGAGCCGTCTTCGTCGAGCCGATCCAGGGTCGTGGCGGTGTCGTCGTTCCGCCAGCCGGGTTCCTGCAGGGGCTGCGTGAGATTTGCACACGCCGCTCGCGACTGCTCGTCGCCGACGAAATCTTGACCGGTCTCGGGCGGACTGGGCGCTGGTTCGCCTGCGAACACGAGAACGTGGTACCGGATCTCCTGTGTCTCGGCAAGTCCTTGGCGGGTGGACTGCCGCTCTCGGTCTGTATGGGCACGCCGGAGGTGATGCAGGCGTGGGAGCGTTCGCAGGGCGAAGCGCGTCATACGCAGACGTTCCTCGGCAATCCGCTCGCCTGCGCGGTTGCGCTCGCGACACTCGAGATCCTGCGGCGCGAGGAGTGGCCCGCTCAGGTCGAATCGCGTGGAGCCGAATTGGGCGCCGATCTCGTGGACACGCTGCAGGACACGGCTGGCATCGGCGCGATTCGCGGTCGCGGCTTCCTCTGGGGCATCGAGTGTCTGACGCGGACGGGGGAGCCGGATGGCGCACGAGCGGGTGCCGTCGTGCGCGCGGCGCTTGGGCGCGGCACCATCCTGCTGGCAGCGGGTGACGCAGGACACGTCCTAGAGCTCGTGCCCCCGTTCGTTCTGGGCCTCAAGCAGTGGCGCGGAGCGTGCGAACTTCTCGGCGATCTGATGGTGCGCATCCCCCCGAGTCCGTGAGTGGAGTGGGACCGATGCGGCAGCCGGCAAACTACCCCGATGCGGAAACACGCCGGCTGGATGCAGCGCTTCTCGATTGGATCGATGCCGCGCCGGCGGGTTTCGTTTCTGCCGGGTCGACCCGGGCCGAGTGCTATGGGCTGGATCCGCTGGCATTCGCGGCGCTTGGACAGCGCTTCGAGACGCTGGCGCTCGAACTGTTCGCGTACCAGTTCGAACGCGTCCAAGTCTACGGAACCTATGCACGCGCGCTCGGACGCACACCGGCGAGTGTGCGCTGTGCTCGCGACGTGCCGGCATTGCCGGTCGAGGCGCTGCGCCGTACGCGGGTGGCAGCGTTCCCGCCGGGTGCGGAGTGCGCACAGTTTCACACCAGCGGCACGACCGGCGCGCCGGGTGTCCTGCACCTGGACACTCTCGCGCTCTACGATCTCACGCTCGCGCGCGGTTTCGCGCACCACGTCATCCCCGATTTGGATCGCATGCGCATGATCATCTTGGCGCCATCGTGGCAAGAGATGCCGCACTCGTCACTCGCCTACATGTTCGATCGTGTGCGCCGGCGTTGGGGGACAGCCGCGAGCGACACTTACATCCGCGAGGGGCGCTTGCTGTGGCCGGAGCTGCAACGAACGCTGGCGACGGCGGTTGTGGCAGAGGAGCCGGTTTGCATCCTCGGCACTGCCTTCGCGCTGGCCGAAATGCTCGACGCCTGCGCGCAAACGGGTTGGTCGGTGCGCCTCCCGGCCGGCAGTCGGGTCTTCGAGACGGGGGGCATGAAGGGCAGGCGGCGTGAGCTGTCGCGCGCGGCGCTGCGATACGAGCTGGATCATCATCTCGGCGTGCCTGCAAACCATGTCGTCTCGGAGTACGGCATGACCGAGCTCGCGTCGCAGTACTACACGTTGTCGTTACGCCTGGCATTGCTCGGTGACGCGAGGGAAGGGGCGCATGGCGGGGGTACGGGCAACGACGTGGTGCCTGCCCGGCCTCCTGCGGGGGACCTCGACGCGGAACTGTGGTCGGCGCCGTTGTGGCTCTGCCCGCGCATCCTCGATGCGGAAACCGGCGCTTGTCGCGGCGTCGACTCACCCGGCGATCCTGGACTCCTCGCCCATCACGACCTCGGCAACCGCGCCACCGTCGCGCACTGGCTCTGCGCCGATTTGGGTGCGCCGCTGGGAGCGAGCTTCGAGCTGCGCGGACGGTGCCCGCACGCCGATCTCCGCGGCTGTGGATTGGCCGACGAACAACGGAGCGCGACGTCTTGAATGGTGACATCTTGAAGCTGTCAGGCATCTTTCGCCTTCCGGTCGGTTGCTTCGTTGCAGCAAGCCACGCGCGCTGGTGCGCGCTCGGTGCCACGGATTTGCAGGTCCCGATTCTCGATGCAGCGACCGTGAGATCCATCTGGAAGGAGCTCGACGCCGCGGCCGCCATTTGGCGCGCGGTGCCCCTCGAGGAACGCATCGAGACCCTGGTGCGCGCTCTCTGTGACTTGCGCCGGTGTGGGCCTGGAGTCTGGCGAGAGATGCTGGCGCGATCGGCGGGATTGTCGGCCGCAGGGGTCGACGCCGCCTGGGATGCGACGTTCGCACCGCACGGAATCGAAGCCGTGCACGCAGCACTCGCGAGCGAAGGTCTCGATGCGGACACCGTCGCATCGCTCGCACACGAGGGGCGCCTGCCGCTCCGAATCGTGCATGTGGTCGCGGGCAACGTCTTGCCGCCGACGCTCGTCATGTTGCTGCGCGGGTGGCTGCTCGGCGCGGCCCAATGGCTGCGGCCTGCAGCGCGAGAGCCATTGTTCGCCGCATGTCTGCTCGCTCTACTCGCGGAACGGGTGCCCAAGATCGCAGCGTGCACCGCTCTCCTGTGGTGGCCGCACGAGGACCCTGGGGCGAAGTCGGTGTTGGCAGGTGCCGATGTCGTCACGGTTCAAGGTGACGATGCAACCGTTGCGTCATTGCGGGCTCACATCGCGGCGCTGCCACACCCCCCGTGCTTCGTCGGCTACGGGGCGCGTTGGTCGGGTGCCGTGGTATCTGCTGCTGCTCAGACGCCAGCCACTGCGGCGGCGCTCGCGCTCGACGTGTCGCTCTTCGATCAGCAGGGCTGCTTGTCGCCGACCTTGGTGTTCGCCGAACGCGGCGCGGGACTCGCTGCCTGGTGCGCGCATGTGGCCGACGCGTTGGCAGCCTGCCAAGCGCGCCTGCCACGCGGCTCGATCGATCCGGTCGCGCGTGCGGCGCTCCGGCACTGGCACGAGAACGTGCGCGTCGAGCTCGCGCTTGGCCTGGTCGATGGCCTCTGGGAAGATTCGACGCGCTGGGGTGTGGTTCAACTGGCGCGTTGCGAATTCCACGACACACCCCTCGATCGGCATGTCGTCATCGTTCCCTTCGCCGACATTGGAGAAATAGCCGCGGCGCTCGGGGCGCGACTGCCAAGGCTCCAGGGGTTGGGCGTCGCTCTCGACGGTTGGGAGGACGACAAGTGCCGGCGCCTCGTGGCCGAGCTTCGACCGACACGCGTGGCCGCCGTGGGCACGCTCCAGTGCGCACCGCTCGGTTGGGCACAGGATCACTATCTGCCGTTCGCGAGTCTCATGGGGCCAGCGTGGCCCGAAGCTCGACCCGCGCGCTGAGCGCGATGGCGGGTCGGAATCGTGCGGGGGATTGTCAGACTTCGAGCGCCGCGGTGCGGCAGGCTTCTTCGGTGTCGGCCGCATGCTCGAGCGCGCCAATGACGTTCGTTTTTTCGAGCAGCCGCTGTACCGGGGCGGAGCGTCCGGCCAGAATCAAGCGTGTGGCGCCAGCGTGCGTTTCGCGCTGAATGCGAAAGACATAGGGAAGCGCGCCTGCGGCGATGGATTCGACCGCGCTCAGGTCGAGGACGACGTTGCGTGGTCGCGGGCGCAACTCGTTCTGCACTTGTCCCAGCAACTCGGCGGCCGCGGTTTCGGTCATGTGGCCGTCGGCGTGCACGACCAAGGTGCCCGGGCGAACGCGGACTCGGATGTTCATCGCGTTCCTCCACTTCCCGTCACGGATCATGATTGAGCAATGCAATAGGGTAGCGAAGTTGCCACAGTGCGGCAAGTGCCACTTCGGCCCCGAAGCCGTCAGCGCACGGTGAGGTTGAGGCCAATGAAGCTGGGTTGGGTGATCCCAGTGAGCTGCTGGCCGTTGGTGTCCACCTGGAAGATCTCGACGTCGGAGATCATATAGATGCCCCCGATCGAGACCCGCGGCGCGATGGCATACCGCAGCTTGCCCGTGAACGAAACGCCCGAATCCGTTTCCCCGATGGTATTGAAAGCGGTGAGCCCCACCAGGCCGGTCACCCCCACAGGACCGGATTCGAAGTCGATCCCGGCCCCGAGCGAGCCGCCGTTGACCGGGGGGGCGTCACCCGAACCGAAGGCGGCGAAGGCCATCTCGTTCAAGACCAACAAGTGCCAGAGCTTTTGATTGAAGGAGAAGTAGAGCCCGGGCTGCGTCTTGGCATTGCCTTGCGAGTCGCGGCCGCCGAAGAAGGCCATGGCGCCACCTTCGGGCAGGAGCTCGAAGTTCCCCGGCTGATACTCCGTTTCGTAACCCTGGTAGCCCGCGCCGAGCATGGTCACTTCTTGGCCCAGTGCCCACGCAGGCGGAGCTGGATCCAGTGCGATTTCGCGCGCCACAGGGACGGGTTGGCGTTCGACGCGTCCGGCTGCCGCGAGCGACGTTTCGTCCGTGATTCGACGTGGGGGATAGGTGTCGCTCGGTTCCTTGGGCCCGGCCGTCAACAATGGGCTCGCGTTCGTGCCCGGCATGCTCGAAGGTCCGGTGGGCAATGGGGGTTCGCCCGCCTCCATGCTCTCTTTGAGAACGCGTTCGCGCAGACGCCGTTCGTAAGCGGCGACGACGGGCGACGTGTACTGCATGGCAAAAGCCGTGTCCGGTATGGCGAGCTCGGCGACGACCGCACTCATGTCGCGCTTGCGAATGTTCGGGAACACGGCGACGTTTTCCTCGGGATGCGACGCGTCGAACGTGCCGTACTGCGGCACGCCGCCGGGGTACTGGTCGGCTTGGTTGAGGACGAGGAAAGTGCGCCAATACTCGCGCTCGAAGCCTTCGGGTGTGGCGTCCGTGGTCAGGAAGTAGAGCTCGTGCGCGACCTCACGCACATCGTGCCGGTTGACGTGCACCTGAAGCAGATTGGAAGTGCCGGGAATGCCAGTAAAGGGAATCGACTCGCGCAACTGCTTGTAACGCTCGACACGCGCATTCAGATCGTCGACAAGCGCTTTCTCTTCTTTGTATTCGATCTTCCGCCGTTCCATGTCCTCGCGTTGGCGTTGGATTTCATCGGGGAGCGGTTGCTGGGCGCGTGACGACACAGCGAACAGAAGCAGTGCGAGCCAGGGCGCGACGCCTATGGCACGCGAAAACGCCCGCGCCCTGTGTGGCGCTCGCAACCTACCTTGGACCGCGCGATGTTCGCGCATCGAGCACCGACCTCCGTCGACAAGAGGAAGCTTGGTGACGCGCTCGCGCCAGTGCCCGGCGCCATCCGCCCGTCGAACGCCATCCTGGGGGCGCGAGCCGGGCGAAGAGGATCGTGGCCGCCATGGTAGCACGATCCGGATGGGGGGCCGCTAGGGCCTTCGAGGCCCGGTCGAGCGCCAATCCGGTGCAAGGAAGCGCATGTCGGCGCCGGGCGCAAGTCCAATCCTCGCCGAGAGCTGGCGGTTCGATCGGGTGCGCTGGCCGGCGGGCGCCGGAGCGTTCATCTCGGTCCGGGCGGGCGCATGGAAGTCGCATCGGCAAGGGTTTGCTGCACCCTTCCCGGGCTTATGACCGGCGCGAGACAGGTCTGGTCCCTGCACACGTACACGGCGGCGCGGCCTGCAACGAGCGGGCGATCGCGTAGCACCGCCAACTCTGGAGGCGGCGCACCGCGCGGCCAGCCGGCCACCACCTTGTTGGGGAAGAACGGCGCGAACGCCGCCCGTGCCAGCGCCTCTGCGTCAGCATCCGTGCCGACGACCGCCACCTCGCAGCTCGGCCCATGGTAGAAGTCGAGGGCGCAGAGCATTTCGCCCATCGAGCTCGGGTGTTGCCGCAAGGCTTGGCCCAAGGACTGCATGTTGCGTGCAGCCCGTTCGCGCCAGCGATCCTCTCCGAGCAAGAGAGCGAGACGCAGCAAGTTGCTTGTGTGCACCGAGCTCCCCGATGGCGTCGCCTGATCGAGATGGTTGCGCGAGCGCGCCAGAAGTGTTTCGTGCTGTCGCCCGGTGAAGTAGAAACCGCCTTCGGTGTCGTCCCAGAACTCGTCCATGACGCGCGCGTTCCATTGCTCTGCCACCTCCAGCCAGCGTGGCTCGAAGGTCGCTTCGTAGAGATCGAGGAAGGCTGCGATCATGCACGTCCAGTCGTCGAGGAAGCCAGGTCCGGACGTGCGTCCGTCGCGCAGCGTGCGAAAGACGCCGTCACTCGAGTGCCGGAGGATGCACTCGGCGGCGGCACGTGCTCTTTCGAGATCTTCGGGGCGTCGCAGCACCTGATAGGCCTGGGCGAAGGCGCGAATCATGAGGCCGTTCCAGGCTGCCAGCACCTTGTCGTCCAGGCCTGGCCGCACGCGCGTGTTGCGCACAGTGAGAAGCTGCGCCCGGGCGCGCTCTACGATCGCGGCGAGCTCCGGTTCGGGAATGCCGAGTGCAGCCGCCACGACATCGGGATCCCGGGGTACCGAGAGCACGTTGGTTCCATCCTCGAAGTTCCCGGCTGCGCTCGCGCCGAAGTATTCGCGCACGATCCTGCCGTCTGCGGCGCCACACACGGCATCGATCTCGTCTGCGGTCCACGCGAAGAACTTGCCTTCCACCCCTTCGCTGTCGGCGTCCTGAGCGCTCCAGAAACCGCCGTCGGGGCTCGTCATTTCACGACTGACGTAGTCGAGCGTCTGCTCGGTCACGGTGCGGAAGAAGATGTCGCCGCTCGCTTGAAACGCCTCGAGGTACGTGCGCGCCAGCAGCGCGTTGTCGTACAGCATTTTTTCGAAGTGTGGCACGAGCCAGCGCGCGTCGGTCGCATAACGATGGAAGCCGCCGCCCAGCTGGTCGCAGATGCCGCCGCGGGCGATCTTGCGCAGGGTGCGGAGCGCCATCGACGTGGCGTTGGCGTTCTCGGCGCGCCGTCCGTAGCGGAGCAGGAACGCCACATCCATCGAATGCGGGAACTTTGGCGCGCCACCGAAGCCGCCGTGCGTGGCGTCGTAGCTGCGTTCGAGGGTTTCGTACGCGGCGCGCAGAATCTCTGGGCCGGGAACCTCGTCTTCGCCGTGAACGACGGCAATCTGCTGTAGTGCCGCGACCACCTGTTGGGTGGTGCGATCGACATCGCTTCTGCGATCGCGATAGGCGTCGGCCGTCATTTGCAGCACGGTCTTGAACCCCGGCATGCCGTGACGCGGCCCGGGAGGAAAATACGTGCCGGCGAAGTAGGGTTCGAGACGCGGGGTCAAGAACACGCTCATCGGCCAGCCGCCGTGCCCGCCACTGAAGAGCTGCACGGCCTGCATGTAGATCTCGTCCAAGTCTGGGCGTTCCTCTCGGTCCACCTTGATGCTGACGAAAAGCGAATTCATGAGTGTGGCGGTAGCTTCGTCCTCGAAGGACTCGTGCTCCATCACGTGGCACCAGTGACAGGACGAGTAGCCGACGCTCAAAAAAATCGGTTTGTCTTCCTGCTTCGCACGTCCGAGTGCGTCTGCGCCCCAGGGATACCAGTCCACCGGATTGTGGGCATGCTGCAGCAGATACGGGCTGGTGGCGTGGGCGAGTCGGTTGGTGTGGGCTTGAGACATGGCGCACCGTAGCATCGGGCCCGAGGGCCGACAAGGTGCGCCGAAAGCGAAGCGGCGACCGTTCTCTCGAACGGCCGCCGCAGCGCATGGATCGCGAATCACGGAGGGTTTACGTTAGAGTCCGCCAGAGCGCCAGGAAACCGACGAGTGCCAAGGCGCAGGCCACGATGAGACCGAGGGAGTGGCGTCTCGCCGGGATCTCCTCGAACTCGATCTCGAAGCTCATGGCCTCCTCCTTGGCTCGCGAAGAACTCGTCGTGCCGGTCGTTCTCGACGGCCGACGCCTGGAACGGGGCAACCCCTGTGCCACGGCATGCCGAGGTGAAGCGAGGTCGGCGCGGGAGCGTTACGGAATGGCGCCGACTCGCCATTCCGTGCATCTTTGACGCAGCCTTGCACGGGGTGACGTCGATCCAGAATCGGCCGGGACGCGAGTGGAGGTCGTCGATGCGCTCGATCACCTATTTGGGTTCGATCGTCTCGAGCCTCGCGATTGCGCTCGCATCCACGAGCGCTGCGGCGCCGGCGAAGCCGGTCGAGCCTGGCGGTGTACGAACGGAGGCCTACGCGGGTAGCGTGGACGGCACGCTCATCGTTCACGAGGGATTCGCATCGGGGAAGGCGAAACCACGGCGCGTATTCGTCCTCCTGCCGCCGACGTACGCCGAACAGCCGGATCGGCACTACCCAGCGCTCTACTCACTCGACGCTCAGGATCTCTTCGATGGCGCGCTGGCTTCCGGCGGCGAGGAGTGGACGCTGGACGAGATCCTGGCGCGCCGGCCGGCAGGCGTGCCGGAAATGTTGGTGGTGGGAATCGCAGCGAGCGCCGACGCCGTCCACGAGCACGCGCCGCCGGGATCAGAACCCCATGCGCGCGGCGATTCATTGCTTGCAGTCTTGACCGACGAGATTCGCCCGTTCATCGAGTCGACGTATCGCGTGCGCGCCGAGCGCGAGAGCAGGCTTCTGCTCGGGCTCGGAGGCAGTGCGCTGTTTGCGCTCTATGCTGCCTGGCAACGTGCCGATTTGTTCGCCGGCGCCATTGCTGTCGATTGTCCCGATGTCGACTCGCAGTCTGCGGCGTGGTCGGCAACCCCGCCGCGTGGCGGTCGCCCCTGGCTCTGGTTCGAGCAACGCGCCTCCGAAAAGCCGCGCGCCAGCAGCACGAGCTTCGTCGCCGCGCTGCAAGCGCACGCGGATGTCCAGGTCGTCGTCACCGGTCCAGAGAACAACCGCACCCTGCGCCTGCTCAGCGCTCTTCGAGCCTGGCGCTAGCAATGTTGCCGCTTCGATCCATCAGAGCCCTGCTTGCCGATAAAGTGACTCAGTGGGAGTATCCTGGGGTCGCCCGTGGCGTGCTCGACTCGAAGGTGTTCTCATGACGAGCCTTCGCAGCCAACGTAGGACAGCGCTGGGCGGGATCCTCGTGCTCCTGCTCACCGCGAGCTGCGACGACGACGTGAGCGGACCCTCGGCGTTCACGCTCGAGAGCGTGTGGCCCAACGACGACGGGCGGTTCTGGATCTACGAGGGTCTGCAGCAGAACTGGGAACCCGCCCCGTACTATCGGGATTGGCAACCGGATCGCGCCTATCCGACGCGGGAGCATTCACAACTGGCGCTGGAGGTCGTCTACATCATCGACTATGGAATCAGCGAGGTCGTGACCAGTGTGGGCGAGACCCTCTACTACTTCCGGCCTTACTCTCTCGGCCGTGTGTTCTACGTTCCGAACGTCGGACCGGTGCAGTCTGAAGAGCGCGGTGTGTACTTCGTGGGTGAAGCGAGCCCGGAGCGACCGGTCATGAGCCAGACGTTGCTTTTGCGTGAGACAGGTCGCGACATCCTTCCCGAGCGCAACGTACGAGCCCGACACTGAGGGGCCATTCGTGACCTGGCGGTTGTGTCAAGGATCTCTTGGGGAACCTCAGCGCAGGCTCTTGATGCTGCGGAGCCAGCCATGGGGCATGGCGCCTCCCCCCGCTTTGTTCGGATGGCCGCAGGAAATTTGCAGCAAGGACGGATGATAAGGAGTTGCCATGGCTGCCGAGAAGAAGACGAAACCCAGTATTACGCCGGCTCCCAACGGCCCTTATTTGATCAAGGATCTGACCGCGCTCACCAATCAGAAGGGGCCGATCGAGACCAAGCCCACCATTGCACTGTGTCGCTGCGGTGGCTCCGCCAACAAGCCCTTCTGCGATGGAACACATGCGAAGATTGGCTTCTCCTCGGCCAAGCTCGAGGACCGGGGCGAGGACAAGCGCGAGAACTATGCAGGGCCGAAGGTTACGATTCATGACAACCGCAGCATCTGCGCCCATGCCGGGCGATGCACCGATGGGCTGCCGGCCGTGTTTCGCTATGGCGAGGAGCCATGGATCGACCCGCAGGGCGCAAGTCGTGAGGAAATCATCGCCACGGTGCGGAAATGTCCTTCGGGCGCGCTCAGTTACTCGGTCGAGGGTGTCGAGTTCCAACGTGGAGAGCACGAGCCTGGCATTTTCGTTTCCCCGAACGGACCCTATGTGGTCACCGGTTGCCCCGATCTAGCCGGCACCGTGTTCGGGGACGGTGCCGCAGTGAGACAGTTCACGTTGTGCCGGTGCGGCGGATCGAAGAACAAGCCGTTCTGCGATGGGACGCATTGGTCAATCGAGTTCAACGACGAGAAAAACTGACGTGGGGCCGGGGACGGATGAGGTCACCGACGTGTATACGCGAGTGAGCTCGTATGTGGACTGGATCGAGAAGGCAATGAACCCACGCTGAGCAGAGGGCCGCGGACAACGTGGGGTCAGCGGCGGGCTTCGATCTCCAAGAATGCCTTGAGACGCTGCACGTGCTCCCAGGTGGGGCCTTCTTGCTCGGGTCGCGCAGCAGGAAGGCCGGATGATAGAGCACCATGAAGTGCACGCCCGGGTAACGCCCGAGCTCGAACAGTCGCCCGGCTTCGTCTTCCATCTTGAAGTCCTTGTGTGCGGGATCGATCCATTTGAGCGCCACGTGCCCGAGAAGCAGCACCACGCGCGGCCGCACCAGTGCGATCTGTTTCTCGAGGAAGGGCAGGCAGGCGGTGGCCTCGTCGCTCGTCGGCGCCCGATCGATCTCCGGCTTGCACTTGACGATGTTGGTGATGAGTGTGTCGCGGTCGGGGTCGATGCCGATGGAGTGTAGGATCTTGTCGAGCAACGCCCCCGATCTGCCGACGAAAGCGCGGCCCTCACGGTCTTCGTTGTCGCCCGGTCGCTCGCTCACGACGAGCACCGAGGCTCAGGGATTGCCGCGGTCGACCACGATGTGCGTACGGCTCTTGCACAAGGTGCAACGCCGGCAGTCGTAAGCGCGTAGGAGTGAGGCGAACTCTTTGTAGCTCTTGGCGCCGAGGATGGCGTTCAGGTCCTGATCGAAGAGATCCACCTGCACCGGCGCGCCTCCGGATCCGGGGAGTCACGCACAGCGTAGAACCGGTCTCGGCCTGCGTCCAGGAACGAATTGACGCCACTCGATGTCGCGGGCACACTCCGCCCATGGTGGTGCGGGCTGGAGGCGCAGGGGAGAGGGTCGCGGCGAGATCGGGGAGGGAAGGGCCGGAGATGATGCAAGCGAGGACTGGGATGAAGGTGGCGCGACGATTTGGACGCCAATTCAGCGCGGTTCTTTGGGGAATCTTCGTGGTCGTCGCGCTCCTCGGATCGGGAACGAGCGTTGCCGCCGACGCGGCATCTTTGCGCAGCCGGTTGCAAGAGTTGGAATCGCAGGATGCCGCGAAGCTGGCACCGGAAACACACAAGAAGGCGGCGCAGGCGGTGGCGATCTTGGGCTCTGGCGGCGCCAACGCGACACGCCTCGACACGGCGGAGAAGCGCGTCGACGAGTTGGCGGAGGCCATGACGCGAGCACGCCGTCTGTGGACGCGCGAGTTGCAGCGGCGCGAGCAGGCGCGCGCAGCCGGCGCCGACACCGCGGCCGCGTCGTGGCGCACGGCGGAGAACGTCCTCGATGGCGCCGCGCGCAAACTGGAGGCGGGGCGCCGGGACGCCGCAGAACGCCAGGCGACGTCTCTCGCTGCGCTTTACGACCAAGCACACAAGGAAGCAGTGCACCACAGCCTGGTGGGGCGGACGCGGCAGTTGTTGCTCGAGGCCGAGAAGGGCAAGGCCGGGGAGTACACCCCGCGCAGCTACGTCCGCGCACTCGACGCAGTGGAGCGCACCGAGAAACTCATCGCCAGCGGCGACATCGGCGAGACGTCGGCCGCCGAGGCTGAGCGCGCACGGCGCGAAGCCGAGCACGCCCTGTTCCTGCTCGAAACGATTCGCGAGGGTTGCGAGGGGGAGAACAAGGCGCGTCTCGAGTCGATCATCCTCGAGTGGGAGACATACTTGCAGCGCGTTCTCGATCATTTCGGCGCCCAGGGGGACTTCACGCGCGGCCCCGGCCCGGTGCTGCAGCAGATCCAGGTCGAGGGCGACCGGGTCGTGCGCGAGCGCAATCGATTGCGCATCGATCTCGCGCGCCGCAGCGATCAGGTGGATTCGCTGCAACGGGTGATCTCCGAGCTCCGAGACAACGTGCGCAACTTCGAGGGCCTGGTGGCGGAGCTCGAGCCCTTCCGCGAGGAAGCCAACACGGTGACGGCGGTACGCAGCCTCATCACCCAGAGCGAGGGCAAAGTGCTGGTGGATGACCGCGACGTGGTGCTGCGCCTGCACGGTCTCCGTTTCGCGTCCGGCGACGCCAAGCTGCCGCCCGAGAGTGTGCCGCTGCTCGACAAGATCGTCGAAGCCGTGCGCGGGTTTCCAGGAGCGCGCGTGGTCGTCGAAGGCCACACGGATTCGCGCGGCAACGCCAACACCAACATGCGCCTGTCGACCGAGCGCGCCAACGCGGTGCGCGACTACTTGGTGCAGCAGGGCAACATCGCGGCCGATCGCCTGAGCGCCGCCGGTCGCGGCGCCACGCAACCGGTGGCGTCGAACGACAGCGAGGACGGCCGCGTGTACAACCGCCGCATCGACGTGATCATCTCGCGTTCCAACTGAGTCGAGGCGGGCGAATCCATGCACAGAATGCCCCTCGCTTGTACGTTGCTTGCCCTCGTGTGGGGATGCGCATCGCCAGCAGGGTCGACGCAAGAGGCAACGGCGAAGGCGCAGCCAAGCACCGCCGCGCCCCAGGCCGAACTGTTGGCCGACGTGGATGTGGTTTTGCACGCACATGCGGTGTCACCCGACGAATCGCTAGCCGTGCGATTGCTGGGCACGGTCGGGCCGGATGGCAATTGGTCGTTGGGCGGGATCGATGTCGAGCATGATTCGGCGGGTGTGCGCATCGTCCCCCACGTTCGACGTGGCAAGGCACGCCAAGTGATCCAGATGCTGATTCCCCTCGACGCAAAGGTCTGGGTGCGGTTGCCGGTCGGTTCGCAGCGCGTGGAGGTGCGGGGGATCGATTCGACCTTCGTCGACCACGTCATCGTGGCGCCCAGCAACGGCCGCCCACCGCCAAGTACGCACATGGCCTACCGCAGTATCACCTCCATGACGCATGCACGCGATCTCGTCACCATCGATGCGACGCCCGGCGACGGCTTCATCGACGCCATCGAAGTGCGTGAAACGCGCGCAGGGGTGAAGGGCGAGTGGAAAATCCTGGAAGGATGCACGCGCGTGGGCGCCAAGCTGTCGGGAGAAATCCCGCTGCCCGAGGGGCACGACCTACAGACGGTGGAATCGCGCGCCGTGGATGGGCAAGGGGAGCGAGACCCGAGTCCGTCGCTCCTCAATGTCGGCAAGCGTTGAGCTTACAATAGATCCAGGTTGGAGATCACTCGGGCATTCAGCCGAGTGATGGTGTAATCGCCCTCCAGCGCTTGCCCATCCTGCGGCGCCCAATGCAGGCGGATGCCGATCCACATCTGCCGTTGCTGGAACAGAGCCAGCACGCGTGCGTCGGCGCGCACTCGCGCCGTGCCTTGGGTCACGACGCCGGGTGCGAGCTCGACGTCGATTTGGGCGGCGAGCGGTGTGGCGAACACGGATTCCTCGGTGTCGGAGAAGAAGATGAGGAAGCGGCCATCGCCAATGCCCGAATGATTGTCGAGACGGATTTCGATCTCGAGGTCCACCTGCTCGGCGTGTCGCAGCTCGTCATAGCCTTCGATAGTCACTGCGATAGGATCCAGATCGTGATCCACCTCGACAGTGCCGGCTAGCGCCTGGTAATGCCCGCTGCGGTCGTGGGTGCCGAGGAAGCTGGCGATGTCGACGTCGAGGGTGACCCGGTTGCCGACGCAACCCAGCAGGAACATGGACCCGACGAGCGTGACGAAGACGAAGCTACCCCAGGCGAACCGAACGAAGCATTGTTGGCGAGTCATGACGTTGTCTCCGTTGGCGCGCGGCGATTCCGGCTCAGCGCAAGGCGAAGGAAGTGGCCAGCATCAGCCCACGTTCGCCGGTGAAAGTTCGGTTGTGCGTCTGCAGCGCGACGTCGAACGACAGGCTCTGCCCCCCGATGCCGAGGCCGGCGGCCCATTGCACCCTGGTGTCGTAGTCCGTCAGCATGCCGCCGCGAAGTGCCAGCGGTCCGGTGCGGCGTTCGGCGCCGAAATGCACCAAGGTTCCCAGCCGGCTGGCGACGACGTCGGCCGAGAGCGCTGTCTTCCGGCTCATCCAGCCGATGTTGAAAGTGCCCTGCGTCGGTAGGCTTTGGACGAACGGTTGGTCTCGCGCGACCAGCGTCGTCTGCAGATCGCGGGTGGCTTCGTCCCAGACCGAGTGATAGACGCGGGTACGGCTCCAGTGAATGCGTGCGCCGAGATCGCGCACGCCGAGCCCGATGTCGACGGCGCCGACGCGCACACCGAGGCCCGCATCGACGCCGTAGCCATTGCCGATATGACCAAATTCGCCGTAGCGGAGCTCCGCGGCGTAGTCGACTGCGAGCGAGTTGCTTTGGCCGAAGATCGTGTCCGCCGTCGTCATTGCGAACTCGGAGGTCGCATGCGACATGCCGACACCCAGGATGTATTTGGCGAAGACCCCGGCGTACAGCCCGTTGCCACGCACGTCGGTCATGAGCGGAGCGCTCCAGCCGCTGTGCACCGAAAAGCCGCCGAGACTCTCCCCGCGCGCGCCGAGGCGATAAGTCGAGTTGGGCTCGAGCGGCTGGCCCTGCGCCAGCACGGCGTGGAACGCATCATCGAACGCCAGCTCGCCCTCGAGATACATGAGAGGCGCGAGATAGGTGCGCGTCTGGCCGATGCCGATGCCGAACATCGGCACCGACCACACCCCACCGACTTCGAACGGTTTCTGCGGCAGCAGGGCGGAGGCGTCCTCGAAGTCGATGGCGAATTCGTTGCGCGCGATCCGGATGGAGATGTCGCCATCGAGATCCGATGGTTTGGCGAGCTCGAGATAGAAGGGTGGATTCAACGCCAGGTTCGCCAGCCGCGTGACGCTGAAGTCAGGGGCGTCGGGATCGAAGCTCGGGGGATCCTGCGCCAGCTGTACCATTCCGAGGGGGATGGGGACGACGACACCGGTGACGCCGGGCCGTGCCGGGACGCTGTGATAGGCGACATTGAGCGCCAGCAGCTCTTGGCAGCCGGGAATGACTACGCCGCCCATTCCCAGGCGCCGTGCATCGACGGTGAAACCGAATGCAAGGGCCGGCATCTGGATGATACCGAGTGCTGCACTGATCGCGATGCTTGGTATCTTGCATGCAGGCTGCATCGCTCACGTCCCTTCCCGAGGCGCGAGGATGCGCCGTTGCCACGACACACGGTTTGCCCCGGAATCCGACCAGTTGGGGCAATGCGCATGCCATCGGCGCCCAATGGTTGGTTCTTGCGTGTGCTACCTTGTAAGGGTCGTCGCGGGGGAGGCAGCGCATGGCGAGAAAGTTCTATCGGATCGAGGCCGACAAGAAGATCGCGGGCGTGTGTTCGGGCCTGGCGGGGTATTTCGGGATCGATGTGACCCTCGTGCGGGTTTTGTTCGTCATCTTCGGGCTCGGAGGCGGGACGGCCCTGATTCTCTATCTCGTTCTCTGGGCGGTGGCGCCGGTGCGGCCCGATGTCGAACCGGCGCGGAGCGACGGCTGATCTTGTTTCAAATCGCACGGTCATTCATCGGGCGGGGGCGTTCGTGTGCGTCCTGATCGTCGGCGTGCATTGGCATGAAGATTTGCCGCTGGTCATTGCGGCGAATCGCGACGAAGCATATGCGCGTCGAGCGACGGCACCCGCGCCCGAGGATCTGAACGGGATGCGCGCACTGTTGCCGCGCGACGAGCAGGCGGGCGGCACTTGGATCGGGATCAATGCTGCAGGCCTGATCGTGGTGCTCACCAATCGTCGCGACGGTGATTTCGACCGCGAGCGCCGCTCGCGCGGTCTGCTCTGCCGCGAAATCCTGTCGCAGCCCAACGTCGCGGCGGTCGAGCGCTCCCTTGCCGAGTCGGAGGCGCGCGAGCGCTACAACAGCTTCAACCTGCTGATTGCCGACCGCGACGAGGTCGCTCTCGCGGCTTGGAACGGGGAGTCGCAAATGACACGCCTCGGTCCCGGGGCGCACGTGCTCTCGAACGAGCACATCCTGGGCGAGCTTGCCGTTCCCGAACTCGGCCGCTCGCGCGGCATGCACGGGGCAGAGCTGCGCGAATTGCTGGTGGAGGTGCTCGGAAGCCATGTCCCGCGCGACGAGCGTGGTTTCAGACTCTGCAAGCACGGCGACGCGTACGGTACCGTGTCGGCGAGCCTCGTTTACCGTCGGCGCGACGGCAGCCTGCTCTTCGAACACGCTCCCGGGCCGCCCTGTGTTACGCCCTTCGCGTTGCATCGGCTGGACTGAGGCCGGCGCTCCGAGCGCGGTTGCTGCTGGCACACGTCGATGTCGTCGGGGGCACAACATCCACGCCTGCACGCCTACGCCCGTGGCGTTCCTCGCAAGGGGCCAAGTGCTTGCATGACAAATAGTTGCAACTTCCGAGGTGACCTACGCCCGAACCGGAACCGGTCATGCAATAGAGACGTGGCGAGCGTTCATCGCTGGAGGTCGGACATGCGTCGATGCTCTATGGCGCTGCTCGGGGTACTGGTCGCGGGGCTGTCGAGTGTCAGGGCGATCGCGGCGGAGACCCGAGTCGTCGCCCAGTCCTCGACGGCGAGCGAGATCGAACCACTGCTGCATGGCTTTGGTGTCGCGGAGTCGACGGCTGTTGGCGGAGTGGGGGAGTCGCGGGGTGAGGTGCGCGGGGGTGCGGCGACGTGGCTCCCCCACACCGCCGGCGCGTCGCGGCATGAGGGCGTGTCGCAGCGGCGGACAAGGCCCTGGAGCCCTCCGGCTGAGGGTCTTGTTCTCGCGCATCGCCGCCGGTATAACCAGGGTTCTTCGCCGCAAGAGTCCTACTTTGCGCTGAAAGGCGGCGGCCTGCGCATCGGTGAAGATCCGTCCACGGATGGCGTGTTCTTCGGCATGGAAGTCGGCGGAGCACTCGAGAAGGTGCTCGAGGTCGGTTTCAGCGTCGATTATTACTACCGTAGCACGGACAATGCGCTGGTCATTTCCGAATCGAGTTTCGAGAACCTGCCGGTCGAGCTCGTGACATTCGAACGCACGGCGGCGCACCTCGTCCCACTGGGCCTCACCTTGCGCCTGCGTTTGCCGATCGCAGGCGACGTCGTCACTCCCATCGTATCCACGACACTCGCCTACGAGATGCTGTTCTTGGAGAATGTGGGTGGAACGGTGGACGACCCGTTGCTGTCGGCGCTTGCAGAGCACGAGACATTCACCGGTTTCGGTTGGCAAGCGGCTGCAGGTCTCGGCGTCAGGCTCTCGCCCTCGATCGGTGTGTTCGGCGAAGCGGGCTATCATTGGGGCTCTCCGGCACAAGGCTTCCTCATCGACGGCGTTCCCGTGGATATCAAGGTCAAGCTCGACGGTGCCTTCTTGCGGGCTGGCCTGCGTTTCGCTCTTTGATCCTCCTCGCACGGCGCGCCACTTTCGCGCGCATGGACACCGCCATCTCCTGATGTACAATCGCTGCCCGCCGCGAGAATCAGCGACGAGGGGCCGGCCCGAGCTTGGGATGGACGCGGGAGCTGTCGATGCGGGTGCGAATTCGAATCATGGCTGCGGCGGCGATGCGAACCGTGCGGCGCTACGCTTGCGCGAGCATCGGTCTGGCGCTCGCGTGCGCGACGAATCCGGTCACTGGCAAGAGCGAGTTCAGCCTGATGTCGGAGTCGCAGGAGATCTCGATCGGGCGCGAGTCGGATCCACAGATCGTCGCGACCTACGGACTCTACGACGATGCGCGTCTCGCCGCCTACGTGGATAGCGTCGGCCAGCGCCTCGTGGCGGTCAGCCATCGGCCCAATCTGCGCTTCACCTTTCGCGTTCTCGATTCACCGGTGATCAACGCGTTCGCCCTGCCGGGCGGATTTGTCTACGTCACGCGCGGGATCCTGGCGCACATGAACGACGAGGCCGAGCTGGCGATCGTGCTCGGACACGAGATCGGGCATGTCACCGCGCGACACGGCGCCAATCAATACAGCCGCTCGACTCTCGCGAGCATCGGGCTCGGCCTAGGGAGCGTCCTTTCGGAGGAAGTGGCGCGCTTCAGCCCGTTGGCGGAGACGGCGTTGGGGCTCATGTTCTTGAAGTACGGGCGCGGTGACGAGACGCAGGCGGACGAGCTGGGCGTCGGCTATGCGGCGCACGCGGGCTGGGATCCCGAGCGCGGGGTGGATTTCTTCGAGGTCCTCGATCGCCAGCAACAGGAATCGGGTCAGTCCTTGCCGAACTGGTTGTCGACGCACCCGGCGCCGGCGGACCGCGTTGCGCGCACGCGGCAGCTCGCGGCGGCGGCGAAATCGGGCGGGCCACCGGCGCAGGTGCCGACCCCCACGGGGGGGTTCCGGAGTGGCGAGTCGACGCACAAGGCACGCCTCGAAGGCATGGTCTTCGGCGACAATCCCCGCCAGGGTTTTTTCGACGGCGGCATTTTCAAGCATCCCGATGAAGGCTTCGTCCTGCAGTTTCCCGCCGGCTGGGCGACGCGCAACACGCCGAATGCGGTGCTCGCGGTGGAGCCGCAAAAGCAAGCGCGGTTGCAGCTCACGCTCGAAGACGCCAAGGGGCAGTCGCCGACACAGTACTTGCGCGGACTGGCGACTTCTGCCAGCGCCGAGCTGCTCGCTGTGCGCGCGGAAACCATTGGCGGCTGGGGTGCGGCGCTCGCCGAGTTGCGTGTGTCGGCCGATTCCGGGCCGGTGATTCTGCAGCTCGCGGCCATCCAACGCCGAAGCGGCGAGGCCGTGTTCCAAATTGTCGGAGTCGGTAACGGCTCGTTCGCCACCTGGCAGCCGACGTTTCTCAAATGCATGCGCAGCTTCGCGCCGCTGCGCGAGCGCGCGGCTCTCGACATTCAACCGAACCGCGTGCGTGTAGTGCGTTTGCAGCGCGCCCAGACGCTGAACGAAGCGCTGAGCGGCTACAAGGACGTGCCGGTGCCACCGCCGGCGCTCGCGCTCTTGAACAACGTGCAGGCGACATCGACGCTCGACAATGGGTTTCGTCTCAAGATCGTGCGCGGGTCGTATCGTGCCGCGGCGAAATCATGACGGTGACCGCGGCGTGAGGTTTTGGCGCCGACATCTGACGTGGAACTTCGCGCCCTGAGGCGGACGAGGAGGAGGTTCGAGTGCGTGCGACCGCAGTGCGTCCCCGTGGCTTTTGTGCCGGCGTGGAACGCGCCATCGACATCGTGAATCTGGCACTGGAAGTCTTCCCGCCGCCGCTCTACGTGCGTCGAGAGATCGTGCACAATCGCGCGGTCGTGGATGGATTCCGCGCCCGCGGCGTGCTCTTCGTCGATTCACTCGACGAGGTGCCGGAAGGTTGCGTCGTCGTGTTCAGCGCGCATGGTGTGTCGCCTGCGGTGCGCGAGAAGGCCACGCGCCGGCGGCTTCAGGTCATCGATGCCACCTGCCCGCTGGTGACCAAAGTGCATCTCGAGGTGCGGCGTTTCGTCAAACAAGGCTACGACGTACTGCTGATCGGCCATGCCGGTCATGACGAAGTGCTGGGCACGATGGGGGAGGCGCCTGGACGCATCCACTTGGTGGGCAGCGTCGAGGAAGTGCAACATCTGGCGCTGCCGGACACGGCCAAGCTCGTGTATCTGACCCAAACGACGCTCAGCATCGACGAAACGCGCGAGGTCGTTGGCGCGCTGCAAGCGCGCTTCCCGCATCTCATCGGCCCGCCCAAGGACGACATCTGCTATGCGACGCAGAATCGCCAGGAAGCGGTGAAGGCCCTCGTCGCTGCTGGCGCGCGAGTCGTCTTGGTCCTGGGTTCGGAGTCCAGCTCGAACTCGAAGCGGCTCTGCGAGGTGGCCGAGGAGTACGGCGCCCGCGCTTATCTAGTGGATTCGGTGCAGGAGATCGAGACCGGATGGCTCGCGGGCGTCGAGCACGTTGGCGTCACCGCCGGAGCGTCCGCGCCCGAGCACCTGGTTCAGGATGTTCTCGCCTGGCTTACGGCTCAGGGAGCGCAAGTGGACGAAACCGAGGTCATCCACGAAGACGTGCAGTTCGGCCTGCCGGCTGAGATCCTCGCGGCCCGGCGGCGCGTCGAGCAAAGCTGAGCGCCTGCGCGAGGCGTGCTACTCGCGGCACCGACACGTGCTCAGGCGCGTTCGGCGGCCTCGACGGCCTCGCGCAACCGCCGCAAACGCGTGTCGCGCTCCGCAACGAAGCGCTCGATGCCCTGCAACATCCACCGCGGCGACAGATGTGCTTCCTCGATGATCTCTTCCACGGACCCCCCGGTGCGCCAGCGGTCGTCCCAGTCCGGGGTGAGTGCGTATTCGCCGGCGATGCGGTGCGGAATCCAATCGGTGAGCGTGCGCCGGCCGCGATTGGCGATCACCATCGAATCCATCCATTCGCCTGGCGAGAGAACGCTCTCCTGGTAGCGCTTCGATTCGGACGCGAACAGCTGTGGCGAGATCGCGGCCACCACCTTGACGTTCAGACCCTCGCGCGCGAGATCGGGGAGGATCGTCACCATGTTGGCGGTGGTCGACGTGCCGCTCACGATGACGACGCCGCGTTTGGGCCTGGCGGGGTCGTAGTCGCGCAGCACGTAGGCGCCGCGGGCCGCGGCGAAATGCGACGGCATTCCGAGCGCGGCGCGATCGGGAATCTCGATCGCCGGACGCGTGAGATGCAGCGCCAAGATGGAAGCCCCATGTCGCAGGCCGGCGGCGATGACCACCGGGACCTCGTTGTGCTCCCACGGATGCAGGTCGACGACGTGCGCGTCCGGGAACAGCTGGCTCACGTAGGGTTCGTAGATGCCGAAATGCGTGCGCGAATCCTCGGCGGTCTCGGGCCCGGAGTGGCCCGCAACCCAGAGCACCTTGCCGGTCTGGATCTGGCAGTCTTGTGCCAACTGGCTGAACAACCGCATGGGGCCATACTTGAGGTACAGGAACGAGCCGTAGGTGGAGCAGGCGCACATGAAGCCTTGCCACTCGTCGAAGGGTCGCTCGGATAGATTTGTCGATGCGATCCCACACGTGATGCCCGCGTTGGCGAACTCGGTGATTTCTTGCGGCAGCAACACGCCTTCTGGATTCTTGTCGCGCTCGTACCAGCCCCAGCCGGCGAAGTCACCCAGGCCCTTGGCGAAGCCGGCGATGTTGGTGGAATCGGCGAGATCGGCCGACATGGCCAGAAACAGCGGACGAGCGTACTTGGCGCGCGACCACGTATTGACCCAAGCGCCCCACTTGGCGAGAGCGGCGCGATTGGGCGCCTTGGCACCTGGCTTCTCGTACATTTCTTGCGGGTAGTGCTCGTAGTCGGTGAGCTCGGGGTCGGTGGCCGGGTTGCCGCTGCGGGTGAAACGGAAGCTCGGGATGTGCGCGGGGACCGAATCGCCGAGCTCGACGAGACGGTCGGCGAGGTAGCGCACGCAGTCGCGATCTTCCTGCAGGACGCGCATGACCACTTCGAAATTGTGCACGACTTGCTTGCGCCACGCATCGGCGCCATCCGGCACCGGCTTTCCGCGGCCAGCGAACTCGACGCCGTACTTGGCGGCGAATTCTTCCCGGCCTTTCCAGTACAAGTCGCTGTTGGGTTTGTGCGGCGTGCCGTGCGACTTGGCATCGAAGACGCCGTAGCCTCGCCCCTTGCGCGTACGGAAGTAGCAGACGCTGGGCACGCTGCCGGGGTTGTCGCCGTGCACGGTCTCGAGCAGGCCGCGCGTGAGCTCGGGCCACTCCATGCCCTTTTCGACGCCGATGACGCGCCAGCCGCTGGCACCAAACCAGTCCGCGGGCGATCCGTGCACGACCGAGCTCGCCGCGCGCTCGTCGATACCGAAATCGTTCCAGTCGACGCAATACACCAGATTGTCGAGCCCCAGGCCCCAAGCGGAATTGCGCGTTTCGTGCGCGGCTCCCGCCGTCAGTCCCCCTTCGCCTTCGACGGCGAAGACGCGCACGCCGGTGGCGCCGGCGCGCTTGAGCGCCATGGCGATTCCCGCCGCCGGTGGTGAGCCATGCCCCGAGGGCCCAGTGTTCGCCTTCACGAACAACGTCTTGCCCTCCATCTCGGCGTGACCGGGCAGGCCTCCATGGCGACGGAATTGCAGCAAGTCCTCCCAATGCAACGCATGCTTGTCGCCGCCGGGGATGCGATAGCGTTCGTCGCCGGTGTCTCGATGCAGGACGCGCAACGATTCGTTGAGAACGGCGAGCACGGCGTAGAGCAATGGCGTGCAGTGTCCGGCCACGAGGACGAAACGATCGCCGAACCGTTTCTCGGGATGCCGCAAGTCCCAGCGCATCGCACCGCTCAGGAGCAACACCAGCATGGCGTGCACCTTCGAGCGCGAGCCGCCGGGGTGGCCGCTCTGCCGATAGTTGAGCATCATGTCGATGCATTGGTCGACGACGTCTTTGATCTTCTCCCAATGCGGGAACTGTGGTTGCTGCTCGCGGTAGAGCGTGTCGACACGGGAAGAGGAGGTCACCGAAGGCCCCACGGGGGCTCCTTTCCGCTGGGCGCGGCAGGTGCCTTCCCGTCGCGCGGGATGATGATGCCAAATCGCGGTGCCACGGTCAAAAGCTTTGCCCGTCCGCCTTGCGAGATCGGTTGCAGCGCTGCTACACTGCGGCGCTCCAGAGGAGCGATCGAAGGATCGATTGGTCAGGCCGCATCCGACGGGCCGCGGCGAAGAGGATGGCGCCAGGATTCGCACATGATCGAGCGCGTCTTTACCCACTCCGCGGGTATTCAATCCCTTTGCTCCACACCCCACGGTCTCTGGATCGCGCATCAGGGTGGCCTGACTTGGCTCGATGCCGCCACGGGCCGTTGCAGCAAGTGGACCACTCACGATGGCATCCCGGCGCTGCCGGTGCTGCACGTGGAACAATTCGGCGAGCGTGTCGCTCTGGCCACACCCAACGGCATTGCATGGACCGACGACATCGGTCCGCACCTTTTGGCTATGCCCGCCGGTCGGGAGCGGCCGCAATGGCGGCGGGCGCTCGCGCATCCACGCGGCACCGGCGCTTACCTGAATGGTGTCGGTTTCGTCGCCGGCCGTATGGTTGCAGCGACTGGCGGCGGCAGGCTGTACCGCGAGGGCAGTCGTGGATTCGAGCTGATCGAGCTGCCGGTGAAGCAGGCTCGCCTGCAGCGATTTCTCGATCTCGATTCGACTTCGCACCGTTTGCGATTGCTGATGATCTCCAACAACAATGGCGTCCTGCTTCTTGCCACGGGCGCCGGCGAGGAGCCATCGCTCTACCAGTGGAGCGAACAGGAAGGACTGACCTCGCGTTACGTCACTGCAGTGGCATGCACCGAAAACCACGTTCTCGTCGGCGTGCACGGGATGGTGCACGTAGCACTCCGCCGCGATCTCGTCGATCACCCCGAGACGCTGCATTCCTGGGGACGCATTACCCTCGGTGATCTCCCGGGCCCCGAGCAGGGGCGTGTGTACTGTCTCTGCGTTCACGGCGACGAACTCTTCATCGGCGCCGCTGCCGGCGTGTACCGCGCGCCGCTGGCGGCGCTCGCGAGCGCAGCGCATGGAGAAGTGGAGGCGGAGTTCCTCGACGAGACCCCGGTGCGGCATCTGGCGAGTCTCCGCGGTGAACTGTGGTGTGTCCTGCATGGGGGATTGGGGAAGTTTGTCGCGGGCGCGATTGCAACGTCGCCGCAGCCGGTGTTGCCCCCGCCGACCGCAGGGTGGCGTGCCAGTGTGTCGCGCTGGCGGCGGCGCGCCGATGTGGACGTCGCGGCGCCGCGTCTCGTGACTTTCACCCAGCCGTGGCGATGCGTGCCCGAACCACGCTGGCGCAGTCTCGACATGGAACCCGACTCGCAGCGCATCACGTGTCTCGTTTCGACACCGCGGGGAATCGCATGCGGCGGCGATTCGGGTCGGATTCTCTTCTACGACGGCACACGCTGGGAGAGCACGGCCGTGGTGCGGCAGCGGCGCACGCCCGAAGTGCATGCATTGGCCCACGACCCAGAAGACGGCAGGCTCTGGTGCGCAACACGTCATGGATTGTTCGCGAGCGATGCACGCGGACTCTGGTCGCGCGAAGTGGCGTTTCCGGGTCGCACGGTGCACCACTTGACGACGTGGCAGGGGATGCTGGTGGCACTCGGGAGCGCCGGCCTGCACGTGCACGTTCGGGGTGCCTGGAACACAGTTGCGGTTCCTCCCGAAACTCAGGCATTCGTCGTCGGGGCGGCAAGTGACGCGGGGCTCGCGCTCTTCGCCCGCCCGGGGGCCAGCTATTGCCTCTGGCGCTCGCCCGATATGGTGCCGGAACGCTTGCCACTCCCCGTGGGGCGTGCGAATTGCATGGCATGGGATGGGCCCGAGAGGCTCTGGATCGGTACCGATCACGGTCTGGTGTGCTGGCGCGAAGGGAAACTCGACACCTATCACTGGACCGCCGAAGCGGAAGATCATGTCACCGCGCTGCTGATTCACGCGGGGCGCGTGCACGTTGGCTCGCAGGCTGGGATCTGGACTGCATCACGCGCCGATCTCGAAGCGGATTCCGACCTCACTCTCGAGCTCAGGGGCAGGAGGCTTGGCCCGATGGACGGCCTTCCACACGCCCACGTCACCAGCCTGTTGTCCCACGCAGACCGCGTGTGGGTCGGAACGAACGGCGGGCTGGTTTCCCTGCTCTGAAGGCGAAACGAGTTCGCGTGCGCACGCTCCTCGGCTTGGTCCCCATGGCGATCTTTCTCGGGCTCGCAGCACACGCGAGCCTGGAGTCGGGCTTGCAGCCCGACGATGCCGGATACACCGCGCTGCGTGTCGCCAGCAATCTCCGCGCTGGCGAAGGCTTGGCCTTCAACCCGGGAGAACGCCGCGATCTCTCCGATAGTCCGGCGTGGTTGGGAATCCTGACACTGCTGTCGTTCTCGTCTCGAGCGCCATTGGCCGTGCAAGTTCTCGGACTGGCGCTGGGAGCCGCGGCGTTGTTGCTCATGATCGCCGGTCCGCGCGATCCGCTGGTGGGTGCGGGAGCCGCGCTCTTCGTGGCGCTCGACGGTCTGTATGTGTCGCATGCGACATCGGGAGCGAGCGAGCCGCTCGTTGCACTGTACTTGGTGGCGCTTGTGCCCATTTTGCGCCTGGGCAAAGGCCAATTGCAGGCCGACATTGCCTTGGCACTCTGGGCGGCGTCGGCCGGCGTGGTGCGTCACGAGCTGGTGATGGTGGCGATCCCGGTTGCAATCGGTGCTGGTTTCCGCGAGCCGCGCCGGGCGTTGGCGTGGCTGCCGCTTGCAACGGCGATCATCGCGGCTGTCGTTTGTTTGGCGCTGCGCGGTGCCTATTTCGGCGAGCACCCGGCGTACTGGGAACCCTGGCCGCCTTCGGCCGGCAGCATGTACCGCGCCGCGAGCGTGGTCCTCGATCTCTTGCTGCGCCGGCCGCTGCTCCTGTTGGCGCTGGCGATTCTGGTGTCGGAGTGGTTGCACGGCAAGCTCTGGCTCGGGCGCCGCGTTGGGCTCGCATGGGGGCTGCTGGCCTTGGCGTTGTTCTCGGTGGCACCAGCGCGTGGTGGCGATGTCGAACGCATCGTCGGGCCGATGCTGCCACTCGGAACTCTGCTCGCGGTCGAGGCGGTTTGGCGGCGCACCCGGACGCGGCCCGCGGTGGTGGCGGCTCTGCTCCTCGTGCTCGCGCAACCCGGCTGGACAACCGGCGGGCGCAAGCCATCGCCCGAAGTGGACGTTGCCTACGAACGTATCGGCCGCTGGCTCGAGACACACGCGGACAACGAGACGATTGTCGGCGCGGCGCGCGTCGGTGCCTTGGGTTACCACAGCGGACTGCGCGTCGAGGACGTGCAGGGACGCGTGAGCCCGCGAGTCGCCGCGGCGCGGCGCTTGTCCCTCGATGATGCCGATGATGTCGACGCGGCCTATGGCCGCGTTTTCAAGTTGGAACCAGATCTCGTCATCGTATTGCCCGGAGATCCCGTGCCTTCTGCACGGACCTACGTTCCCAATGACGACGCGTTGCCGGCCGTCATCCGCGGGCCGTTTCGCGTCTATCGCTGGGCGGGCAGTACGGTGTGGCGTTCGACTCCACCCGCTGCCGCGCCGCCGCCGTTTTCGTAGTAGTGCTTGCGGGCGCGCGCCACGTGCCGCAGCAAATCGCGCGGCGCGTGTACGTCCATGGCCTTCTGCAGCGTGCGTGCCGCTGTTTCATGGTCGCCGCGGGCACCGTGGATCTCCGCCACGCGCAGGCGCGCGCAGTAACGGAACCAGTGCCAGCAGTCCTCGGACTTTGCATTCGCGAGAAGCACGAAGTACGGCAATGCGGCGTCCGGGCGCTGGCGCAACAGTTCGAGTTCGCCGCGATAGAAATCGAGGAACGGCGCCTCGACTTCGTGCACGGCGGCGAGCGCGGCCTCGGCCTCGTCGAGTGCGCCCGCGTACAGAGCCTGTGCGGCAGGCTGCACGGCCAGGAGCGAGGAACGCACGCTCTCGCTCACCGGCGACCCTTGCAGTCTGCGGAGCAGTTTGTGCCGCAAGGGTGACTTGTCAGGCAGTGACGCGAGCCGAACACGCGCTTGCGCATCGTCTGCGAGCATCCGGTCCAGGTCGACGAGGAACCGCATCACGTCGGCTTCGAGCCAGTCGGGTTCCCGCGGCAGATTGCGGCTCAAGGCATCGAGCCGCTGGCGTGCGGATTCGACCCGCCCCGCGAGGATTTCTTGCAGGCCGAGGTAGAGCTGCAAGCGCGCCGCCACTTTGCGCTCCGTTTGCTCCGGGCTGTTGGATGCCCTCTGGATCGTGGCTCCCGTGCGTGCCATCGCCGCGGACAGCGCCTGCGGTGAATACAGCGCCATTACCGACAGCGGCTCGACGATCCGCGTGTTGCCCGGATATTCGACCAGCACCCGGTCGAACTGTCGTGTCGCATCCTCGATGCGTCCTTCGAAGGCGAAGAGCACGACACCAAGCAGCGCCTTGGCATCCAGCTGCGCGTAGCCGTGACGGATCGTTGCCGCCTGGATGTATTCCATGCCGCGCTCGCGATGCCCACCGGGCACGCGCAGGAACACGCGCGCGAACTTCACCATGCCGGGGAGGATGTCGGCGAAGTACAGGTAGACGCCTTGCACGAGCAGCGCGTCGGCGTTGCCGGGGTCGCGCGCGAGAACGAAATCCAGGTCGTCCTTCCCCGCGGCCGCCTTGCGACCGGCACTCCAGTACTCGTCGCCGAGCGCATGGATCTGGGCCATGAACATGAGTGCCCAGCCCCGGTACAAATGACCGGCAAGCGATTCGGGGTCGCGCTGCAAGATCGCATCGGCGGCGACGATCGCTTTTTCCAGTGTGGCCTTGCTCGGCCCCATGGAGGCGGCGATGCCTTCACGGTCCGCGTTTTGATCGGGGACATCGAGACGCAGGATGCGCGCGCGCAGCAGGTACGGGCGCGGGTCCTCGGGAACGGCCTGCTCCATGGCATCCGCCAGCCGCGTCGCTTCGCTCGGGCTGCCGCGATAGATGGCGTCCATCGCATCCAAGTACCAGCGGTCGACCTGTGCTTCCAGATCGGGCGGATGCTGTCCGGTGGCCAGCGTCGAGTTGGCGGGCGAGGCGCCGGGTGAGACGGCGATGCCGACGAGCCCGACGGTGGCGCCGATCAGCACGGCAAGGACGAATCGAAGCATGCGACACCACCGAGCCTGAGGCATCCGGAGATCCTACACGCCCCCGACGCACAAAGAAAAGTGGAGGGCGGAGGGCCCTCCACTTGCAATGCCAAAGCCTCCGCTCCCAAGGTTCCCGGCGATTTTCAGCCGCAGCCGCAGCCCGTGCCGCAGCCGCTGCGCGCCGGTTCCGCCGTCGCCAGCGCCGCTGAGCCGCCGCCGTTGCCATTGCCATTGCCGCCACCGTTGCCGTTGCTCACCTGCAGCGTCACCTGGCCGCGAGGCTTCGCCGGCACGCGGGTCGTCACCGGGTCGTCGTACATCGGCAGTTGCATGTCCTTGCCGCTGGCGTAGACCTTGTGCTTACCGTGCTGCTTGTTCCACTCGGCGGTGGTGGCGTTCTTGTGCATGTGCTCGACGATCTGCCGCCAGCCGACGCCGGTGTTGTAGGCGCAGAATGAGATCTCGCCCTGCTGCGTCCCGTAGGGAATGATGCACATCTCGGTGCGCCGGAAGTCGTAGTTGAACAGATCCTGGAACCACATGCCGGCGACGAACAGCACGCGCCAATCGTAGTCGGGCTTGTCGTCGAAGCCGGCGTGGCCGCCGGCCGATTTGTCGAACTTCTTGAGGAACTCGCTCAACGACAGCGGTGCCTTGCGCGCATCGAAGTTGCGCAACAACGCCAGAGCGAGCTGCGCTTTGGTCAAATTGCGCCCGCGGTTGGCATCGCTGATCGTGCGCACATCGGCGAGCAGCCGTTCCAAGTTGAGGAACTCCGACAGCGGCACCATCTGCTTGGTCTTGGTGTTGACGAAGAGAATCGTGCCGATGCCGCAGTTCGGGTGGCAACCGCACTTGAGCGAGCCCCATTCGGCCTGGGGGCCCTTCATGAGGTCGATCATGTCCGAGAACGGTCCCAGGCCCGACAGCGGGTACCAATCCACCAACGGATCGGTGGCGCCAGTCTGGTTCTTCACGTCGTGCGCCAAGTGCGACAAGGTGTAGCGCATGCGCGACCGGTCGGCGTCGCTGATGTCCTCGTCACGCCCGGTGAAACTCACCGGCTGGAAGGAAACGACGCTGATCTTGTCGGAGTTCTCGATGGCGAAGTCGATGATGGGTCCCACTTGGTCGTCGTTGATGGTCTTGACGATGGTGACCACCAGGACGACGTCGATGTCCGCCTTGGCCAAGTTGTCGATGGCGCGCAGCTTGACATCGAAGAGGTTGCCGATCTTGCGATGCGCGTTGTGCTCGTTGTCTGTGCCGTCGAACTGCAGGTAGGCGAGGCGCATGCCGGCCTCGCGTGCGCGGTAGGCGAAATCGAGATCCTGGGCGAAGCGGATGCCGTTCGTCGCCGCCTGGATGCTGAAGTAGCCGACTTTTTTGGCGTAGGCCACCGATTCCAGGAAGATCGGGCTCACTGTGGGCTCGCCGCCAGAGAACTGCACCGACATCTGACGCCGCGGCTGAATGCGCAGCGAATCGTCGAGAATCTTCCGGACGTCCTCGAACGAGAGCTCATGGACGTACCCCACCTGGTTCGCGTCCATGAAGCATGGGTCGCACATCATGTTGCAACGATTGGTGAGGTCGACGGTCAGCACGGCGCCGCGGCCGTACTGAATCGAAGACGTGCCGTGCTGGCGTAGATCGGTCGACGGTGATTTGAAATCGCGACCGGGGTAGAGGCGTTCGATGCGCGATAGGAACGCGGGGTCAATCGCCATCACGTCCTCGCAACGGCCGTGCTTGGGACAATCCTTCACCATGATGACATTGCCGTCGCGTTCGACGACCTGGGCTTTGATCTCGCCCGGGTTGCCTTCGATCAGAATCTTCGGATCGAGCTGATCGGAGAGGATGGCGCTGCGCACTTCTTTGACGCATTGCGGGCAGAGCGAATCGGTCTCGCGTGGCCATCCCAGCTTGGGGAAACTTCTTTCCCAGCTGCGCAGCAGTGTCCCCGGCGCCCAGCGCGGCTTGAACGCCTGCCCGGGTTTCACCTTGGTGTTCAGGTACTGCACTACGGGCCAGGCTGCGTCCGCCGATTTACAGAGCGCCACATCCAGTGTTCGCACGCACTCCTCCTTCCGTGGCAAACCTCGCTCGTTCATCTGATGCCGAATCCTTACCGCAGGCGATGCGGGTCGTCTAGGCCCAAAGCCCTCTGCCGCAAGGGATTGCAGCGAATGGTCGGAGTCGGGGGTCGTGTGGTTGCGCCTGGCGGTCGAGAGCAACGCCAACGCGAGGCGTGGCGAGAGCGCAAGGTGCACTTGCCGCGGGGGCGCTTGGCCAGTCCGCGAGGGCGCATCCCCGGCGTTCATAGGGCAGCGTCAGACAGGAACGGCAGGATTCGAGCCATGGGTTTGCATCCACGCCGCGAAGCGTCGGCTCTGATGCTCGAGGTCGAACGTACGCCGGGCGTGCTCCCACGCGATGTCTTTCCACCGATGGAGCTCTTCGTCATTGGCGTCGAGTGCCAGAGCGAGCGCTTTGCGCAAGCCTGCAACACCGCTTTCCGGCGCGTACAGAAGTGCTTCCAAGGCGTGGGGCCAGATCTCCGGCACCCCGCCGGCGCGACGTGCCACGGGAACGAGACCGTGCGCCATGGCTTCTTGCAGCGCGATGCCGAGCGGCTCGCACTGTGATGGCAGGACGAAAATGTCCGCCTGGCGCAGGAAGCTGCCGACATCGGACTGGAACCCCGCCCAGGTGATGCGCTCGCCGAGACTCAATTCGAGCGCACGCGCGCGCAGCAATTCGGCTTCGGTTCCGGTGCCGAGGATGACACAGTGAAACGCGGCGCCAGCGGCCGACAGGCCGGCGAGCGCATCGAGAAGCTCGAAGTGGCCTTTGTCGGCATCGAGACGGCTCGTGCTGAGAACCACGCGCAGGGGACGCGAGGTGCGTCGCGGTTTGGGCCCGAGCGTAGTCCCCGGGTGCAGGGCAACGAAATCCGCCCCCGCGAGCGCCGGCACGCGTTGCAACAACTCGGTGCGCACGAACTCGCTGCATGCCAACAGCCGTGGATGCAGCCAACGCTGGGTGAATCGGGTCTTCGCTGTATCGCGCAGGTCCCCGGGCGCGCCGAGGTGCTGGATCACGGGAATGCCGAGCAGGCGCGCCACGACACCCGCGGTGCGTAGATCTTTTCCCACATTGACGACCACGTGGTCGACGTGCAGGGCGCGGAAGTCGCGCCAGAATCGGATCATCAGCCGGGGATTGAAGTCGGGGCCGAACGCGACGCCGTGGGCCTCGAGACCGCGGCCGCTCGCCCGCTCGATGAACTCCCCGGGCCGCCCGTAGATCCACACCGAGTGGCCCTGACGCTGCAGCGCCTCGCCCATGTCGAGGCACCAGGTCTTGACCCCGCCCCATTTGCGGGTCGAGTTGACGAACGCGATGCGCATCCAGAGCTGCCTTGAAGATCGGTGCACGAACGCGTCCACTCGCGGACACGCCTTGGCAGTGACCATGGGCGGCATGATAGCGTGTGCAAGGGGAGGTCGCCGCATGGCCTATTTCACCAGCGATGGCACGAACATGTACGTCGATGTCTGCGGCGGCGGCGCCCCCGTGCTGTTCCTGCACGAATTGACCCTCGATCATCGACAGTGGCTGCCGCAGCGCGAAGCATTCCGCGCCACGCACCAGGTCTTCCTGCTCGACTGGCGCGGGCACGGCAAGTCCGCATCGAGCGCCGCGGGGCATGGCTGGAACGGGTTCGCCGCCGATGCCCACCGGGCCGCCATCCAGGCTGGAATGACCCGCCAGCAGCCGGGAGTGGTGATCGCGCACGGCTACGCTTGCGATGCCGCCCTGCAGCTCTGTCTCTCCGAACCACGCGCGGTGCGCGCCGCAGTGTTGGTGGCTCCCGTGGTGTGGGGTTCCGAGCTCGGCGACGAGTGGACGGCGCTGATTCAGTCCATGCGCACGCGTGCGCGGGACGGGGATTTAGGCGGCGCCGTCCAACTCCTGCGCGCGGACCGTGCCTTCGCCGCCATGGGAGCGGACCCCGATCTCGAGCGCAGCGTCCGCGCGATGCAAGAACGATTCACCGGCGATTGGCTGCGTGACGAAGGCGCTGACGCCGGCACGCCGACCGCAGCACGTCTCCCCGACTGCAAGACGCCAATCCTGGAGGTGTGCGGCGCCAACGATCGCGACGATTTCCGCCGCACGGCGAGCTTCATCGCTTCGGGCGTTCCGAACGCCAATGTCGTCGATCTGAAAGGCGTCGCGCATCTCCCGAGCCTCGAGGATCCCGAGGGGTTGAACGCTGTCTTGCGCCAGTTTCTCACTGACCACGCCGCGTGAATTCACCGGGGTCGAGCATCCCAGCCGATCAGGCGAGCTGCAACTTGCTGTGACGGGCGATGCGCTGGAATTCGGCCTGAAGCTAGGGCTAGGCCAAGGCTAGACCCTCATCCCCGGAGCTTCCTCTCCGCTTTGTAGTCGTACCTTCGATCCCAATCCATCTTCCCGAAAAGACTCAGGATACGGCGACGCTTCCGACGTGCCACATACTCGGCCAGCGCTTCGTTGACGGCGGCAAGTTTGGAGCTGTGACGTCCCAAACGCTTTGCCTCGTCAACGAGACGGTCGTCGAGAGCCAGGGTCGTTGCCATTCGCGGGCCTCCAATTCTACGCGACAGGCTGCACACAATGGCGCGGTGTCAAGGTGCGATACAGACGCCGATCGCGCCGAACATCACTTCATCACGAGCATCTTGCGCGTGAAGCTCTGGTTGAACGGGTTTGGCACGTTGGGGTGCAGGGCCGTGTGGAGCGGCACATCGAGCGCGAGAGCAGGAGCTGCGTCCGTGGGATTCGCTCCACGGAGGCAATCGACGGGCAGGGTGGCGCCGAGAATCGTACCGAGAAGTTCCAACTCCGGCGGCGGGTTCTGCGGCGAGCCCATGACGTGATTTCAGGCGCCCTCGCTGCGGGCCTGGTCGAGTAAGTGGCTCACGGTGCCGAAGCCGTAGTGCTGGCGGTGCAGCTCGTCGATGACGAGCGCCACGGCGTCGACGGTTTGCGTGCGATCGGCGCGGCCGAAGGGGACGCCATCGTGCAGGATGACGATGGACCCTGGCCGGGCGCGTTCCAAGACGCGCTGGGCAATGACTCCGGCGCCGGGGCGAGTGCAGTCGCGCGGATACACGTCGCCGAGCACGGCGCGATAGCCATTCGCTGCCAGCGTGCGCAACACGCCGGCGCTGAACCAGCCGAGCGGAGGTCGCACCAGGTGCGGCCGCTGACCCGTGGCCGATTCGATGAGACGGCTGGTGCGCTCGAGCTCGCGCAGCGCCAGCGGGCGCGGCAAGAGCGGCAGGGCGAGATGATTGTGGGTGTGGTTGCCGATCTCGTGGCCGTCGGCCGCGATCTGCGCCACGAGGTGCGGGAATCGCAAGACGTTGCGCCCGAGAAGGAAGAAGGTGGCGCGGATGCCCCGGGCCGCCAGAAGGCGTAGCAGCCGCGGCGTCGCGTGTGGGTTGGGGCCATCGTCGAATGTGAGCGCCAGGCGGCGAGCGGCGAGGGGAACCGAGCACAGGAGATGGCGCGAAATGAAGCCGAAGGCGCGCGGGCTGTGCAGGAGATTCAATCGATCCTCCGCCGGTCGTTGCGGCTCAGGGGGCTTTGGACCATGCAGCGGTTCCAAGAACTCGCGAGCCGGTCGATCTGAACGCGCGGACTGGATGAATTGTCTCACGGATCGGTCCTCTTTGTCTCTGCCGTGTCGATGCGCTCCTGGAGCGCGCGCGCGCGTTCGTATACCGGCCCCGCCGACACGAGCTGCCGCACGGCGTGCAGATCCTCGGTTGCCGCGACCACGCGACCGAGCGCGTGAGCGGCTTCGGCCCGCCGCAGCAGCAATGCGGCGCGGAGCGGCGGCTCCGTGGTCCGGGCTAGACCGCGCGCGCAGGCGCGCAGTGCCGCTTCCGGATCGCCACGGCGCAGCTCGATCATCGCCAGGGTCTCGGCATAATGGGCAGTGCGATCGGGATCGAGGGCGAAGGCGCTCTCGACCAGACGCGCGGCTTCATCGAGCTGCTCGCCGCGCTCCGCCAACAAATGCCCGAGCGCGTTGCGTGCCAACCCCGACTGTGGCTGCCGTTGCACCGCCCGGCGATAAGCGGCGAGGGCCGCATCGAGCTCGCCGCGTTGGTGATAGGCGTACGCGAGGCGATAGTCCAAATCGAACGCCGGCGCCGCGCGCACGCCGAAGAGCGGCAGGTTGCACACCATCAAGAGCGCCAATGCCACGAGCGCCAAGGGTGCTCGTCGCGCCGTAACGAGCGTCACGATCGACCAGGCTGCGAAGAGCGCGAGGGCGGGGGCATACGGCATGCGGAAGCGCTCGACGACGAAGAACGGCAGCAGGGCCAGCACCTGCACCCAGACGAAGCTGCGGGCTAGCACCAAGTCCCGCGCTGCGGCGCTGTTCGCCCGCAGGAGACCCAGAAGACCCAAAGGGGCGAGCAACCACATCCCGACCGGAAGGCAGCGAAATAACCACAAGTAGCGCGAGAGCCCGGACAGATCCTCATTGTCTGCAATCGCGGCGCCGTTCCAGGCATAGAAGAGCTTGCGGCCGAGGAGCCCGAGCGTTTGCAGCGGGTGGGATGCAGCATGTGCGAGACCGCGCTGCATCCAGAACTGGCTCACTTGCGACGGCCGCAGCTCGTGCCCGGTAGCGGATTCGGCGATGGCTTCCGCAGCGCGGCGGGCGCGCGCAGGTTCGGCAGGCAGCTCGGGCGTCGCGGCGATACGACCGTTCGCCCACGGGTTGTTGCCGATGTAGACGTTGAGTCCCAAGTTGGACGAAATGAGCACGAAGTCGCGCCCATGCCAAGCGTTGTGAAAGGTCACGGGTGCGATGGCGACCAACGCGCCGATCGCGGCCGGTAACGCTCGACGCCGCCCGAGCCAGACGAGCGCCACCAGACCCCAGGCGAGGAAACTCGGTCGCGCCACGCATCCGAGGCCGAGTAGGAACCCGGCACCAAGGAGTCTGCGCCACTGTCGAGCTTGACCGGTGTGCAACACCGCCAGCAGCGCACCGAGTTGTAGAACCGTGGCGAGCCCGATCTCGAGCAGCTCGCCGTCGAAGTAGACGGCGCTGCGATGTAACGCCTGCAGGAGCCCGGCGAGGAATGCCACGCGCGCATCGAAAAGTCGCCGCGCCACCAACCAAGTGAGCACTGCGGTGCCCGCGCCGAGGAGCGCGAAGGGGAAGCGCAGCCAGAAGAAGTCGAGCCCGACGAAATGCAGCCAGGCCCCCAACACGACTGGGAACAACGGCGGTTTGAAGAACACCTCGGGCAGGACCCAGGCGTCGGCGATGCGCTGCGCGAATCCCAAGTACAGCGCCGCGTCCGCCGCGGGACGATCGAAGATTGGGAGTCGCGCGAAATCGATAAGATGCCCGATGCGTACTACTGCGGCGATCGCGCCGATCCACAAGCAGGCACGGGCTCCATCGGGAAAGGCGCGTTTCCACCGCATGCACGGATTGGAACACAGGCCGGATGCGGCGGGCAAACGCCATGTGGTAGCGGACGGCCAGCCACGATCTCGCGCACGTGCACCGGGGACTACGACCTCCGTCGGCCGGCCGCGATTTCGCGCACGTGCACCAAGACCGCTTCGGCCTCGGGCGATTCCGCAACCGCACGCTGACGTTCGTCGGCGGTTGCGGGTGCCGCTTCAGCGAAATGCATGCGGAAGACGCTGCCGTCCGGTCCAGAGCGCGCCAGGTCGAGGTCGAGGGCGAGCTCGAGCGCCAGACGCTGTGCCAGCGCCAGCCCGAGTCCGAGCCCCTCGCTCTCGCGTCGCAACGAGATGTCGCCGTGTTCGAACAAACGCCAGATGCGCGCGCGTGCTTCCTCCGGGATCCCCGGGCCGCTGTCGGTGACGAAGAGTGTCGCGCCACCGGCTTCCGCCACCAGCTCGACACGCACGCGGCCACCCCGCGGCGTGAACTTGATGGCGTTGTCCACCAGGTTCTTCAGGATCATGCGCACGTAGTCGGCGTCGGTGAGCGCCGCGAGCGCCGTGCACTGTTGCTCGAGTGTGATGCCGTGCTCGCGCGCATTGGCTGCCTGCAGGAGCACGATGTCCTCCACGACCGCGTGCAGCGCGACGCGTTCGGATCGGGGCGTGGTGCGCCCGCCGATCAGCTGCGCGAAGGCGAGGGCGCGGTCGACATGCGAGGACAAGGTCCGCGTCGAACCCAGAATGATGTCGATGCACGCTTGGCGTTCCTCGAGCGACAGATCGGTGTCGCGAATGGCTTCGGTGTAGCTCAGGATGCGAGTGAGCGGTGTGCGCAGCTCGTGACTGACTCCGGTCAGGATCGCGGACTTCAAGTCGTCGATGTGCAGCAAGCGGTCGTTGACTTCGGAGAGCTCGCGATGGCGCTCTTCGAGCTTGCCGACGAGCAGCAGACGGCTGCATGCGAGACCGGCGGCATCGAACGTGGCCTGCAGCATCGAACGGTCGAACTCGTCGTACTCGCGGCCGGAAAGCTTCGGCCCCACGAGCACGATCCAATCGACCTGCCGATCGACGTTCAACCACGCCGCGCGCGTGATCCCGAGGGCGGCGCAACGCTGCATCGCCGGTGCGAGCGCCGGCGACGACGTCGGCGACTGCAACGGGGCCAATGGTTCGACGTGCGGCAGGAAAGGTGCCAGCAACGTGGCGATCTCCGCGCCCGCTGCCAGCAGCTCCGCAGGCACGTCGCCGCGGTGGGCGACAGAACGGAAACGCCGCCGTTCGCCGTCGGTGCGCAGCACCACGAGGCGTTCACAGGCGAAGCTGCCGACCAACGCCAGGGCCATCGTCCGCGCCAGCTCTTCTTGCGACGACACCGAGGCCAACTGCCGGTGCAGGTCGAGCAGCACAGATTGCAAGGTCATCGCCCGCCGCGCCAGCTCGGCGGTGTTCCCCGATTCGACGAGCTGTTGCAACCGGCCGCCTGCGTCCGGTTCCTTCTTCCAGCTGCCCTTAGCGATTCTCCACCACACCTTAATCCTCCTCCGTGCTGCGCGCCGTTTCATTCACGGCGTCAGGAGCGGCCGTCGCAACCCCAGGGCGCCGCAGCATCCGCATGACCAGGTGCAATTCATTGCCGCCCTCCGGCGGCACGCGATGGACAATGGATTCCACGATCCGCTGCACGATGACCAGTCCGCGGCCCCCGGGAGCGCCGCTTTCCGGCGCCGGCAGCGCGCTCCGTTGCGTGTGCCAGGCACCATCGAAGTGCGGCGCCAGATCCCGGATGGTGATGTCGCAACGGTCGCCCTCGACGCGTAGCCGGACGCCGATGGGTTGGCCGGCGGCGCGAGCGTAGCCGTGCCGGTACACGTTCGAAAGCACTTCGTCGAGGATCAGGAAGATTCGACTGATTTCATATCCGGCTCGGTGCGCCGGGCGCAGGACCGGCCGGATCCAGGTGAATACTTCTTCCAGGAAGTGCGGCGACGTGTGGACGAGCAACTCGTCGCGGAATGGGGTCCGGAAGGTCTTCATCCGCCCGCCTCCGGATTCAGCGTCGCGAGAGCAGAGCACCTCATGCGACCACCTGCACGACGGGTGCCTCGAGGACCGGGCTCCTGACGGTTGCGGCCTTGAGCGCGAGCACCGTAATGTCGTCGGATTGGCCGGCATCGAGCGCGAAGGTCACGAGCTCCGCGTGCAGACGTTGCAGGAACTCCTGCGGCTCGAGCGTAGCGTGGCGCCGCGCGAATTGCTGCAGCCGTGCTTCTCCGAAGAGGTCGCCGCTGGGAGCGCGGGCCTCGTTGACCCCATCGCTGTAGCCGAGGATGAGGTCGCCCGGCTCGAGGTCGATCTCGATCTCCTCGAGGACGGTGCGGAATTGAGAGCCGGGCAGCACGCCGATTGCGGCGCCGCGCATCGATAGCAGCTCGTTTTCACCGTCGGCGCCGCGGACCCGCAGCACGGGGGGGTGACCGCCATTGGCGATGCACAGGCGCCGGCCCGAACGATCGAGCACCATCGCGAGCATGGTGACGAAAGTCTTGCGCTCGAAGTCGCGCAGCATCTGTTCGTTGAGAGCGACGAGAGCCTCGTGCGGCGAAACCGTGTAGCTGAAGACGCTGCGCGCCGCGCTGCGCACGGCCGTCATCACCAGCCCCGCTGAGACTCCCTTGCCGGCGACATCGGCGACGAGGAACGCGGTGCGGCCGTCGCGGAGCTGCATGTAATCGTAAAAATCGCCGCCGACGACGCGGGCCGGAACCGACAGCGCCGAAACGCTGCAGCCCGGCAAGTGCGGCGCGCCGCGCGGCAGCAACGCCGCTTGAATCTTGCCTGCGACCTCGAGCTCTTTCTCGTAAAGCTGCTTGCTCAGCAGCTCTTGCTGCGCGCGCTGCAGCTCGTCGGTCATGGCATCGAACGATTCGGCGAGCATCCCGATCTCGTCGGCGCGCCGCAGGCGCATCTTGTGCGCCAGATCCCCGGCGGCGATACGCCGCACCCCGTGCACCAACTGGTCGATGGGTTTGGTCACGGTGCGGGTGATGAGCGCGGTGCCGATGACGCCGAGGAGGAGGAAGAAACCACCGACGCGGATGGCGGCCATGCGCGCGCTCCGCACCGCGTGCAACAGCGGCTCTTGCGACAGTGCCAGACACACCAGACCGATGCGCTCCGGGCTGCCGCCGAGAGTGGACTGCACCGGTGTCCACACCTCGATGGCCGGATGCGTGTCGTCGTCGAGGGTGCGATAGGCGAACCCCTTGCGCAATTCGCGCGCTTGCTCCGGCACCTCGAACAAACGCCCGACGAGCTTGACATCGCTGTGGGCGAAAACGGTGCCGTCGGGGTAGAGGACGGCCCCGTACTCGAAATTCTCGGTGGCGCGTCGGCCCCGGAGCGTCGCCAAAATGCTCAGGTCATCGTTGGTTTCCATCGCTTCCTGCGATTGGATCGCCAGGGTGACGGATTCCACCGCCAGACGCTTCTGCATTTCACTCAGCAAGGCCTCGTGTTCGTGATCGAAGAGCGACTTCGCCAACAGCACCACGGTGGCGGTGGTGAAACCGACGAAGTAGAGCACGAATTTGACCCGCAAGCTGCGGAACATGGCGTCTCCAGCTCTCTAGTGCCCCGGCGGTTCGGCCGACGGCGTGCGTGCCAGTTTCGCGTGCGCCTGATTCAAGTAGCGCCGGACTTGGACGTTGTCCGGCTCCAGCCGCAGCGCTTTCTGCCAGCTTTCCACTGCTTCGTGCAGACGGCCCTCGGTGTAGCTTTCCAACCCCGTGACCCGGTACACGCGCACGAGATTGCGCGCCACTTCTTGGTATTGCGGCGCAGCGCGCTCGACTTCTTCCCACGCTTGCATGGCGCCGACGAGATCGCTGGCGCGATAGAGTTGCATGCCTTCGTCGTAGCGCGCCGCCACTTCGAGTGCGACCGGTGCGGCATCCTCGGTGCGCGTGGGCGAGGGCGCGTTTTTGGGCGCGGCGTCGGCACGCAGCTTGCGCTCGGTCTTTTCGATTTGAGCCAAGATTTTTAATGCTTCCCCATGCCGAGGTTCGGTCTCCAGCACGCGCCGCACCTGCGTTCTGGCAGCAACGAGGTCCCCGGCGTTCAGACGCTGGCGCGCGGTGCGCAGCGCGCTCCGTTGCGCGAGCACATGCGCGCTCTTTGCCTGTTGCAGCGAGCTCTCTGCTTGCGGGTGTTGCGGTTCGAGGCGCAACACTTCCTCAAAGGCGCGCGCCGCATCGGCATAGCGCTGTTGGGCGAATGCCTGCACGCCGGCATCGAATCGGCGCGCGGCAACATCCTGCGACTGGCTGGCGGCTGCCGCGGTGCGCAACGCCTGCAAGCGCTGCTGCCGCGTGCTGTCTTCGGGCGCGAACCGCAGCGCCTGCTCCAGTGCCAGTGTCTCTCCCACGGCGTCGTGGCGCGCGCGCAGACTGTCGGCGATCTCGACCCACGAACCGTGACGCGCGCGGCGCAGCCCTTCACGCGCACGGGGGGAATCGGGTTGCAACGCGACCAGCGCGGCGAACAGGGTTGCCGCTTGCTCGAAGCGTCCACGCCCCAAGCAAGTGTCGGCACTCGCGGTCCAATCCGCCAGGCGCGCCGCGTCGAGCCTGGCGGTTTCCAGAGCGACGCGCCCGGCGATCGCAAGCTCGTTGGCGCGGTCGGAGTGCAACCGACGCGCGTTGGGCGTCGGACCGAAGTCGACTTGCACGCCGATCTCGTGGGCGCCGCCGTCGCCATACGCGTACGCCAGACGCCAGGCACGGGTGTGGACCGCACCGCCCGCCCGCATCGCCCCATCGTGCAACCCGAGCGCCAGCTCGAGGCGGTCGTGACGGAAGAGTGCGCTGGCTGCGAGCTCGCGGCGATGCGAGGGGCTGGCGCGCAGGCCGGCGTTCAGGCCGGCGCTCCACGTGGCAGCGAAGGCATGCGTCCACGTCGCCGCGCCACGGAGTTCGCGCGCGTCGACGTCGTTCGCATTGAACCGCGGTCGGACGGCATTCGCCACCGCGACACCCACTTCGATGTCCTGGAGCATCTGCCAATCCAGTCCGAAATCGAGACCGAAACTCGTGCGCACCGCATCCGCCTCGGTCTGTGCCTGCAATGTGAGCGCGGCGCCGTAGCTCAAGCCGGAAGCGAGCGCGTGCGCCGCCCCCAAATGCACGACATCCCGCCGGGCCGCGTTCGCCAGCGCGTCTCCGCCCGAGTAAGCCAGTCCGAGCGCGGTGCCGCGGAGCAGCGGCGTCGACACCGCGAACCGCGCCAGACTCTGGTGCGATCCGCCGCTCGTTCCCGCCCACATCGAGCTGCGCCCGAGGTGTGCCAGTCGCGCCGGATTCTCGAACAATGCCGCGGCAGGATCGACAGCCACCGCAGCTCCGGCCCCGAGGGCGGAAGCGAAGCCGAGCCCGCGAAGGGGTGGCGTCTGTGCCGCGCGCGCGACGGCGGCACAGCACAAAGTGCCAACGACGATCGGCAGGAGCTCGAAGACCCTCGGATGTCGCATGGACCTCCGCCCGCCTGACGTGCACGATCCCGGCTGCCGCGTCGGTCAACGCCCAGGAGTTCTAGAAGAGAACTGCGCTTCGGTGTCGTCGCGATAATCCATCGCCACCGTGAACAGCAGGCGATGCACTTGACCGCGCGTGCGCCGTCCCCTCGAGTCGACCGTGATGCTCCACAGGTCGACCTGGTATGTTTTGCCGGCGAGATCCGGGTCGTAGGGCAGGGTGACTCGCACGTCGGCGGTGGAACTCGACCGCGCCGGCAGCTGGAAGCTCGACGGTTCCAGACACACCCATTGGCGTTGCGGCAGTGGTTCGGCCCCCGGACGCAGGTCGTGATGCGAGGGCACGACGATCTCGATCTGCACGTCGAGTGGAGTTCCGCCTGTGTTCCGGATCACGAGCGCGGTTTCCGCCAGACGCCGAACCGAGTGCGTCTTGCCGATGGCCAACTTCTGCAGATGCACTTCGCCGAATTCCGTGCGCAAAGCGCTGGCCCCGTCGTCGGCCTGCGCCGCCGCCAGAAGCACGAGCGTCGCGCACATCGCCAGACGTACGCACGGCATGCTGGGCCGGAATCGCATCCGTCACTCCCGTGGACGAGCCGATCCGGCGAGGCTGGCTCCATCCGCCCCTCGTCTTGGCGCTCCACTGGAGCACCTCGATGAACCTCGCGTTGCGTTCGTGGGATGCAACGGCGATGCCACGCGGCGCGATGGCGCTCGGTGGCTTGGATGCGCCCTTTCCCTGGGTCCCGGTCTCGGTGCATGCTTGTGCGGCGCGACACCAAGCGGGGAACGACACGACGTCATGGGGACGTGGATGACCGAGCTGCTCTACCAAACCGATGCGACGGTCCGCACATTCAACGCCACGGTGGTGGCGACCGAGGGTGTGCGCGTGGAGCTGGACCGCACCGCGTTCTACCCGACCGGCGGCGGCCAACCCCATGACGTCGGTTGGCTGGAATTGGGCACCGAGCGTGTCGCGGTCAGTGCTGTCGCGCGTGACGGACCGCGCGTCTGGCACACGCTGCCGGAACATGCGTTGGTCGTGGGCGCGGCGGTGCGCGGCATCCTCGACTGGGAACGCCGGCATCGTTTGATGCGGACGCACACGGCGCTCCACATCTTGAGCGCGATCATCTGGCGCGATTTCGGCGCCCCGGTGACGGGGGGCAACATGGAACCGTTGCGCGGCCGGCTCGATTTCGAGCTCGACGCCATGCCGCCGGATTTCGCCGCGCGGCTCGAGCAGGCCCTCAACGCCGAAGTGCAAGCCGCCCGGCCGGTGGAGGTGCAGTTATTGCCGCGCCAAGAGGCCCTGCAGATCCCGGATCTGATCCGCACCAAGGTGAACCTCTTGCCCGCCGACATCCGCATCATCCGCACCGTGCACATCGTCGGTCTCGATTTGCAGGCCGATGGCGGCACGCATGTCGGCAACACGCGCGAGATCGGCGCCATTCGCGTCGTCGAGACCAAGAGCAAGGGCAAGACTTTCAAGCGTGTGCGCATTGAAATCGAGGACGGTTGAATGGATGTCGTGACGTTGGCGCGCAGTTTCGTCGACATCCCGTCGCCGACGGGCGAGGAAGGCCGCATGGCCGAGGCCAGTGCGGCGGTGCTGCGAGCCGCCGGCTTCGATGTCCAGCTCGTGCCTGTGGCACCGGGGCGCAGCAATGTGTTGGCGACGCTGGCGGCACCGCGCGTATTGCTGTGCACGCATCTCGACACTGTGCCGCCGCATGTGCCGGCACGTGAGGACGAAGACTGGCTGTATGGACGCGGCGCCTGCGATGCCAAGGGCATTGTGGCGGCGATGAGCGTGGCCGCTTCGACGCTGGTCGATGACGGGGTGCACGATGTCGGCCTGCTCTTCGTCGTCGGCGAGGAGACCGATTCCATCGGCGCCAAACATGCCAACGCCCAGTTGTCGCTGCCCTCGGTGCGCTACACCGTGGTCGGCGAACCGACTGATTCGCGCTGCGCCCGGGCGCAGAAGGGCGGCCTCAAGTTCACGTTGCGTGTGCGCGGGACGGCAGCGCACTCTGGGTACCCGGAGCAGGGGCGGTCGGCGATTGGCGCGCTTGTCGACTTGCTGCAGGCGGTGCGCAACGCCGATTGGGGCGAGGATGCCGAGCTCGGTCGCGGCACCGCCAACATCGGCATCGTGCGTGGCGGCCGGGCGGCGAACGTGGTCGCCGATCATGCCGAAGCGGAGATCCACGTGCGCATCGTCGATAGCGTCGAGGCGACGCGGCAGCGCATCGCCGCGCTGGTGGCGCGCGCCACGTTGCCGGCGGAATGGAACGAGGAAACGGCAAACGACCCGCAGCGGCTGTTCGTTCTGCCGGGGGTGCCCGAAACCGTGGTCTCCTTCAACTCCGACGTCGCCTATCTGCAACGCTTTGGCCCCCGGATCCTGGTCGGACCCGGATCCATCCTGGTCGCGCATGGGCCGGAGGAGCGGGTGGCGAAGGCAGAGTTGCGCGCCGCGGTGGATCTCTACCGGCGCGCCGTGATGCACCTGCGCGCACTGCCCTGAGGTTGGCATGGATCGCGAGCGTCAAATCTTGGAAGCCGCCTATGCTGGCGAGCGCGCCATCGACACTCCCGAGGTCGAGGCCGCTGTGGCCGCGTTGCTCGCCGCGCTCGAAGCGGGAACCGTGCGCGCGGCGACGCCGGAGCCCGACGGCAGCTGGAGCGTGCATCCGTGGATCAAAATCGGCATCCTCGTCGGCTTCCGGCTCGGCCGCATCGTCGACATGTCGGTGCATTCGACTTTGCCTTTCTTCGATAAGCACACGTTCCCCACCCAGAGCCTGGATGGTGTGGCGCGCCGCGTGCGCATCGTCCCGGGCGGCAGCAGCGTGCGCCGCGGCGCCTACCTGGGCGCCGACGTCGTCATCATGCCACCGGCCTACGTCAATGTGGGGGCGCGTGTCGAAGACGGCAGCATGATCGACTCGCACGCGCTGGTCGGATCGTGCGCGCAGATCGGACGCGGCGTGCACGTGTCGGCGGCGGCGCAGATCGGCGGTGTTCTCGAGCCGCCCGGGGCACGCCCGGTCATTCTCGAGGACGGCGTGCTGGTGGGCGGGAACTGTGGCGTGTATGAGGGCACGCTGGTGCGAAGGCGCGCGGTGTTGGCCGCGGGCGTCATCCTCACCGCATCGACGCCCGTGGTCGATCTGCCGCACGCACGCATTCTACGGCCGCTCGCCGGCGATGGTCTCGAGATTCCAGAGAACGCGGTCGTCGTCCCCGGCTCGCGCGCGCTGCCGGGGGAGTTCGCTGCCCAGCATGGGTTGGCGCTCTACACCCCGGTGATCGTGAAGTACCGCGACGCGCGCACCGATGCGCGCACGGCGTTGGAAGAGGCGTTGCGCTGAACCGAAATGGGAGGCGCGCATGTTGCGGTGGTGGCGCAGCGAGAAGCACTTGCAGAACAAGCTCGAGGCTTACGTCGCGCAGGTGACGGAAAGCCTGGGCAGTCTCAAGGACACTTTCCCCGGCTGCCTCGACGGTTCACGTGCCCAGCGCACGGATCTGTCCAACCCGGTGCACCCGCTCGAGTCCGTGGCCGACGACATGCGGCGCGATCTCGAGCGCGAGCTCTACGCCGGCAAGCTCCTGCCGGAGTCGCGCAGCGACCTCTTGGTGCTCCTGGTGGCGCTCGACCGCATCTCCAACGGCGCCGAGAACATCGTGGAGTTCTTCTCCTTGCAGCAGCTCGAGGTGCCGGCCGCGCTGCACGAAGAACTGCACTCTTTCCTGTTGAAGAATCTCGAAGCGTGCGCGGCGATGGCGGAAACGGTGCGCCTGTTGCTCGCCGACCTCGGCAGCGTCCAAGACCTCGCGAGCGAGGTGGATCGCATCGAAAGCCAATGCGACACGCGCGAACGTCGCTTGCTGCGCCGTGTCTTCGATCTCGATCTCGAACGCGCCCACAAGTTGCACCTGCGCGATCTCGTCCAGGCCATCGGCGACCTCTCGGACCAAGCGGAGGAAGTGGCCGACATCGTGGTGCGCATCGCGGTGAAACGACGGTTCTGAGCGGAGGGCGGCGTGGGGGGACTGCTGGGCGCCGTGTTCTTCGGCTGGGCGCTCGGGGCGAACGATGCCGCCAACCTCTTCGGTCCAGCGGTGTCGACGCGCGCCATGCGCATGCGCACCGCGATCGGCGTCGCCATGGTGTGCGTGGTGCTCGGGGCGTGTACGGGCAGCGGGCGCGCGCAGTCGACCTTGGCGCGCTTAGGGCCGCAGACCACGTGGGGCGCAGCGGTCATCCCCTGTGCTGCAGCGCTGGCGATGACCGGCCTGGTCGCACTGCGGCTGCCAGCCAGTGGATCGCAAGCCGTGGTCGGTGCCCTGGTTGGGTTCGCGTGGGCGCACGGCTCCACGTTGGATCATCGCGTCCTCGTCCGCGTCGTCCTAGCCTGGGTGATGACGCCGCTCGTGGCGAGCCTCTTGGGCCTGTGTGGCACACTCGCCCTCGCCTGGGTCAGCGGCCGCCACGTCCGCGCTGGCCTGTTGCGCTTCGACACGCCGGTTCGCGCCGCCATGCTCGTCATGGTCGCCTGCGGCGCCTACGCTTTCGGCGCCAACAACGCGGCCAACGTCAGCGGCATCATGGTCTCGAGTGGTGTGTTGTCGAGCTCGCGCGCGAGTTGGCTGGCGGGCGGCAGCATGGCGCTCGGGATCGCAACCCTCGGATGGCGCACGATGGATCTTTTCGGGCGCGGTCTGGTGCGGCTCGAGCCACCGACAGCGCTGATCACTCTGCTCGCGCAGGCGTGCACGGTGTTTCTCTTCGCGCTCTGGGGCGTGCCCGTGTCGACGTCACAAGCGGTGGCGGGCGGTGCGCTCGGCATTGGACTCGCCAAGGGTGTGCGCACCATCGGCAAGCGCGCCTTACTGTACGTCGTCCTGGGCTGGGCGGCGACGCCCATCGTCGGTGCGGTTGTCGCCTATGGCCTGGTCCAGATACTGCCGCCACGCTGAATCGAGCTCTGCGGCGGCCCGCAGGGTCTTGCGCGTCAGAGTCGTGAGCGGTAGACGCTGGCACTCGCGGGCAGTCACCCAGCGGCACTCGATCACATTCAACTCGAGGTTGGCGAGCGGCGATGCCGCGCGGGAGCGCGGTGACGAAGCCAGCAGCCGCGGTTTTGCAACCGCGCGTGTCGCCTTGCCAGCGTACACCAGGATCTCCAGCCGCTGCCTCAGGATGCCATGCTGCACGCGCGTGGCCTGGGCGTCCAGCTGCGGCACGCGCACGCTGCAGCGATCCTGCAAAGCGCGATCGAGCCGTGCGCGCGCCGACCGGCTGTTGGCTCGAACCGTCGGCACCTCCCACCAACCGTGCAGCAACCGACCACTCTGGCGGCGCACGAGGAGCAGCCGTGGTCCGGCGCAGAGGAGCGCGGCAGCGAGATGCACGACGGTGTTCTTGGCCACGCGGCGCGTGTGCGGCAGCTTGTCGGTGAGTTGCTGGGCGTGCGCGCGGCAGCTGCGACGCAGCGGACAATTGCCGCAAGCGGGGGCGATCGGAGTGCAGAGCGTCGCGCCGAGCTCCATCAAGGCCTGATTGACCGTGCCTGGCACGCGACTGCAAGCCCATCGTGCCGCAATTTCCCACAGCTGGTTGCGCGTGCCGACCGCGTCCACGGGTTTCTTGCAGGCCTCGAGCCGTGCCAGCACCCGGATGACGTTGCCATCGAGGATGGGTTCCGGGTGGCCGTAGGCGATGCTCGTGATCGCACCCGCAGTGTAGCGGCCGATCCCGGGCAACGCCCGCCATCCGGCGCTATCGGCGGGCATGTGTGCACCCGGCTGCGCACAGAGCTGCCTCGCGGCGGCGTGCAGGTTGCGCGCGCGCGAGTAAAATCCAAGTCCGGACCACAGGCGCAGGACCTCGTCGAGGGACGCGCGGGCGAGCGTGGTCACGTCGGGGTAGCGTTGCAGGAAACGCTCGTAGTAGGGCACCACGACGTCGACGCGCGTCTGCTGCAGCATGATCTCGGAGACCCAGATCGCGTACGGGTCGCGGCTGCGCCGCCATGGCAGGTCGCGGGCATGGCGGTGGTACCAGCGCAGCAACGACCTCCGCATCCCCTGCAGTTCGCGTTCGTCCAAGGGGGATCTCCCTCCGCTCGCAGCATTCTATCGTTGCCATCGGCACCAGGGCAGAAGAGAATCCCGGGACCCTCGTTTCCGGAGGCTTCCATGCGCGTTCGATCGTGCCTTGCCATGGTTGCGGTCGCCGCTGCCACAAACGGCTGTGGTCCGCGTCCGCTTCCTGCCGATGCCGTGTTCGTGAACGGCAACATCTATCCGTTGGTGGGGGAACCGCCTGCGCGTGTGGAAGGGGAGCCCCGCGTCGAGGCCTTGGCGGTGCGTGCGGGTCGCATTGTCGCGCTGGGCAGCCGCGGCGCCATCGGGAAACTGGTGGGCGACTCGACGCGCGTGCACGATCTCAACGGACGCACTCTCGTGCCGGGGCTCGTGGATTGCCACGTACACGTGCAGAGCCTGGGGCGATCGCTGCGGCAAGTCGATCTCGTCGGGACCCGGAGTTACGACGAGGTCATCGAACGCGTGCGTGCGCGCGCCGCGGAGCTGGCCGCGGGCGAATGGGTCCTGGGCCGAGGCTGGGACCAGAACGACTGGCTGCCGCAGGAGTTTCCCGATCACGCGGCGTTGTCGGCGGCGGTGGCGCAGCATCCGGTGTTCTTGCGCCGAGTCGATGGCCACGCAGCCTTGGCGAATGCGGCCGCATTAAAGGTTGCCAGTGTCGGCGCGCAGAGCCTCGACCCGAGCGGCGGACGAATCCTGCGGCGAGCGGATGGCACACCCACCGGCGTCCTGGTGGATCGCGCCATGGACTTGGTGAGCCCGTTCGTCCCGCCGCCCAGTGCCGCCGAACGGCAGCTGCGGCTGCAGGTGGCCCTGTCGTATGCGATCGAGAAGGGTCTCACCGGTGTGCACGACGCGGGCATCGATGGGTTCGATCTCGAGGACTACCGCACGTTGCGCGTACCGCTGCGCATCTACGCCATGATCGGAGTCACCGTGCGTGGCGACGTGGCGGCGGATTCGCTGCTGGAGCTGGCACTCCGCGACGGGCCGCATCCCTTCGACGCCGAGGGGCGCTTCGCGCTGCGTACGGTGAAGCTCATGATGGACGGTGCCCTCGGCTCGCGCGGTGCCGCGCTACTGGAGCCCTACAGCGACGAGCCGGCGGTGCGTGGTTTGCCGCAGTACGATCTCGAGGAGTTCTTAGGCGCAGCGCGGCCGCTGCACGCAGCGGGTTTCCAGCTCGCCACCCATGCCATCGGCGATGCTGGCAACCGACTCGTTCTCGATGCGTACGAGATCTTGCAGCGGGAAGCGCCGCGCGCCGACGCACGCCATCGGATCGAGCATGCACAGGTGCTGGCGCCGGAGGACATTCCGCGTTTCGCCGCGCTCGGCGTGCTGCCGTCGATGCAGCCGACGCATTGCACTTCGGACATGCCGTGGGCCGGTGCGCGGCTCGGAGCCGAGCGCGAGCAGGGCGCGTATGCATGGCGCGCTTTGCGTGACACGGGCGTTCGGATCCCGGGCGGTTCGGACGCGCCGGTGGAATCGATCGACCCGCTCCTAGGTCTGTACGCGGCGGTGACGCGCCAGGACGTGCACGGCGCACCGGAGGCAGGCTGGCATCCGGAGCAACGGCTGACGCGTTCGGAGGCTCTGCGCGCGTTCACGTCGTGGGCGGCCTATGCCTCATTCACCGAGGCCGATCTCGGCACGCTCGAAGTGGGCAAGCGCGCGGATCTGACGCTGTTCGATCGCGACGTGTTGCGCTGCCCAGCGCCCGATCTGCTTTCGACGCGGGTCAAGATGACCGTCGTGGGCGGGGACGTCGTGTTCCGGCAAGACTGACGCATCGGGCACCGACTTCGCCGCCCGCGCCGGACATCAGTCCGTCGCCGACAAGACCCGGCTCCAGGTGGCGTCGTCGACGTTGCGTCCGGTCAGCACGACGCAGACCGGACCCGGCAGCCGCACGCCTTCGAGCAGCGCGGCCACGCCCACTGCTGCAGAGCCTTCGACCCGCAATCCTTCTTCGTTCCACAACCAGCGCATCGCGGCCGCGATGCTCGTTTCGGGCACGAGCCGAAGGTCATCCACCCAACGCTCGACCAGCGCGAAGCTTTGGCGGCTCACGCCGCCTTCCAGTCCTTCGGCCAGAGTCGGCGAAGCGGTGTGACGCAGGAGCGCACGGTGCAGGCGCCGCGACTCGAACATGGCCGGAGTCTCTTCCGATTGGACACCGAGGATGTGAACGTGCGGGCGCAACGCGCGCACTACGCAGGCAATTCCCGCGATCAACCCACCGCCGCCGACGGGCACGACGAGACTCGCCACATCCGGTAGCTGCTCGAGAATCTCGAGACCCAGGGTGCCGCCATTCCCCGCCATGATCACGGGATCGTCGAAGGGCGAGACGAACCGAGCGTGTTCCGCGACGGCCCATTCTCTGGCGGTGTCTTCGGTCTCGTCGTAGCTCGTGGTGTCCACGACGCGAATCGTGGCCCCTAGGCCCGCGATGGCGTCGCGTTTGACCTGCGGGCTGGTGCGGGGCACGAACACGTGCGGCGAAGTGGCGACACCGCGCAAGGCGTAGGCGACGCCAAGACCATGATTGCCGGCGGAGGCTGTGACCCAGCGTTTTGGATCCGCGAGCAACGCGCGGAGCGCCAGGGGTCCGCGCACCTTGAACGAGCCGGTGACCTGCTCACATTCGAGCTTGAGCCAGACCGCTGCAGCGCCCATGCGCGTGGACGAACCGACGCGGCGCATCGGAGTTCGGCGGCAACGCAATTCGACCGCGGCCCGCACTTGGCGCACGAGATGCAACTCGAGTTCCAGCTTCGGCCTTTCCGGCGATGGTGGCGCGCGCACGGTGCCTCCGCAGCGCGCGGCAAAGCGTGCCAGATTGCACGCTCGCTCGCAAAAGGAAAGCCGGCGCGGTGGGTGGCGTGTCATCGCGTTTGGGAAAAGCTCCGAACACGGCAGCCAGAGCGATCCAGACGCGCCGAAGTGTGCCCGCGGCAGGATGCTTGTCACCCACGCGGGGGCCGCAGCAAACCCGTGTACGGACGGGCACAGGACGTGCGTGGAGCCGAGCCGTCGCAGCCACGGGGCATGCCAAGGCCGGTGGAATTGCGGCGCAGACGAACGCGAAGGGGTGCGCAATGGCGCGAACGAACTGCAGGCGCGACGGGCAAGCCGGATTCACCATCGTCGAAGCGCTGGTGGCGCTCACGATTTTCGGGATCGGCACGATCATGCTCATGCAGCTGGCACCGAAAGCCACCCAGTTCTCGACCCAGGCCCGCGTGCTCAGCAAGGCCAACGCGCTGGCACAGGCCAAGGTCGAGGATCTGCGCAGTCTGCCGAAACTGCACGACGATCTCGATGCCGGCGTCCACGCCGACCCGGTCAATCCGATCGAAGGCGCCTTTGTACGCACTTGGGAGGTCACGGACGACGATCCCGTCGCGGGCATGCGTCGCGTGGAAGTCCGGGTGCGGATCACGACGGCGCGAAGCGACAGCGTGGCGTCGCTGGTGACCTACTTCTGACGAGGACAGACCCATGAAACGCGAGCGCAGCGAACGAGGATTCACTCTCTACGAGCTCTTGGTGTCGACAATGGTCGTCGGCGTGGCTCTGCTCGCGACGATGCTCGTCACCAGTCAAATGGGATCGCAACTGCGGAGCGAGCGCGGGCGTTCTTCCGGCGCCGACAACGGGCGCGTGGCCATCGACGAGGTGACACGCATCCTGCGCGCCGCTGGCTCGCAGACTGACCAGTCGCGCGGCCAGAACCGCTTCGTCTATGCCGGGCCGTGGACGCTCGGCTTGAACGCGAACCTCTTCCCAACGGACGACGAGGGCGCCGATGCGACACCGCGGGCGATCGATCCGACGTTGGAGAACGCTGCGGTGACCTTCGACAACAGCACCGCGTACACGCCGGCGCGGGCGTTCGAGACCGGTGCGGAGACGATCGTCCTCACCGTCGATTCCGATCGCGATGGCAGCGTCGGCAGCGGCGACGATGCGGACGACGAAGAAGAGGAATCCAATACCCCCAATGACCTGGTGCTCAAAGCCTTCGTCTATGGCAGCGATGGCACGGCCAACGTGATCACCAACACCGGTCTGGCGCTGTTGCGCGGTCCGGCAGCCGACGAGGACGGCATGGTGCCGCAGCCGCTCTTCCGCTACTGGGTGGATGACGACAACGACAGCGCCACGCCAGCGGTCCTGCATGGGGACGGCGACGGCGATGGCAAGCTGTCGCAGGCTGAAATCAGCGAGCTGCAGCCGGTGCCGACCGAAGAGCTGGCGCTCGTCGCCCGCATCGACGTGACGGCGACGACGGAAGGCGAGCAGGCCAAACCACATGGCGAGTGGAACGTCATGGAGTCGTCGGTCTCCTTCCGCAACCGGCAGAGCACGGCGGCGCGCGTCATGGGCATGGTCTTCAACGATTACAACGAGAGCGGCGTCCAGGACTCGGGCGAGGTGCCATTGTCTGGCGTCGTGGTGCGCTGCAGCAACGGCTCCGCTACGCGCACCAACACCCAAGGTCGTTACAACTTCGTGCTCGGGCCCGGCCCGTACACGATCACCGAGATCGACAACGTCGGCTACAGCAGCACCACGCCCAATGCGGTGGCCATCGAGCCCGTGCCCGGGGATTTCGTCGAGATCAACTTCGGCGACGTCTCGGAGTCCGGCACCGGCTTCATCCATGGCCTCGTCTACCACGATCGCGGCCGCAACGCGCGTCGCGAGCCCAGCGAGGATGGGGGCATTTCTGGCGTCCGAGTCTTCCTCGACACTGGCGCTGCGGTGCAGACCGACTCGACCGGCCACTTCTTCTTCGCGGTGGCCGCCGGGAACTACACCGTGACCGAGGTGGACTCGCTCGGCTATACGTCCAGCACACCCAACACCGTCGAAGTGAACCTGGCCGCCGACGGCGACTCGGTATGGGTGGAGTTCGGCGATTACCCGCTTGGCGCCTCCGGCGAGATCGCCGGCATCGTCTATCTCGACGAGGACAACGACGGCGCCTACGACAACAACGAGAACGGCATCGCCAACGTCACCATCACCATGGATGCCGGCGAGGTGACACAGACCGACGCCTCCGGCAACTTCCGCTTCGTCGCCGAGGAAGGCGACCACGAGGTGACCGAGACCGACCCGCCGGACCATACCTCGTCGACGGTGAACACGGTCACCGTCACGGTGGTGGAGAACCAGACGGTGAACGTCGAGTTCGGCGACATCGGCCAGCAGGACATTCTCTTCCAGGAGATCGTCTTGTCCGAGACCGAGCGCGCATTGTCGATCAACGCCGCCGATCTGCAGGAAGACAACCGTAGCGACATGGACATGGTGCTCGGTACCCACTACGTGGGCGGCACCAACGACATTTTGACATGGTTCAACGCACGCGCGAACACCAGCACGCCGAACTCGGCCATTTTCAGCGTGACGCCGTCGTACCAGCGCGTGGTGGCGGCGGACGTGAACGCGGTGGTGATGCGGGACCTGAACGGCGACGGCGCCGCCGACATCATCACCGGGTTGGGAACGGCCAGCAACAACGTGGCGGTGTGGTTGACGCAGACCACGAACCCGGTCAAGGGCCAGCTCCCGACTTCGCCGACGACGCGCTACACCGCGTCCATGGCCATGTCGGTGAACGATGTCGTCGCTGGCAAATTCGATGGCGACGCCTACCTCGACCTGGCCATCGGGACGACGACTGGTTTCGGCTCGGGTCGGCTCGAGATCTGGCACGGGCGCGGTGGCAGCACGTTCGTCCACGACGAAACTGACGTCTTCACCTATTTGCAGGCCTACGCGAATGGCAGCCTAGTGTCCGAGTCCTTGGGCGAGGTCGTGACGCTCGCCGCGGCCGACATGAGCGGCGACGGCATCGACGACTTGGTGGTCGGGTCTCGCCTCAGCGCATCCCAGAGCAACGTGTACTTGTTGGTGTACGGCGCGAGTCTCGCGACCGGACCCGTCGAGGGAGGGCCGATCATCATCGAGCCGATCGAATTGCAGGCCTTTGCGGCCGTGGCGCGGCTGTCGATGTACTCCGCCGTCCATGACGTGCTCGCACTCGACATGAAAGAAGACGATGCCAACGACGTCGACATCGTGATCGCGAGCGTCCTCGGCTCCACGTCGGGTGCGGTGTCGGTGTGGCACAACCGCGGCAGCTACAACTTCGGCGATGGCACTGGCGAGAGCGTCGCGCCGAGCGACCAAGTCGATGCGGGCGGCGCACCGCTGTCGCTGGCGGCGGCGAGGCTCGACAACGACATCTTTCCGGACCTCGTCGTCGGCACGCGGCGCAGCACATCGTACGACGGTCAGGTGGTTGTCTACAGGAACTACGGCTTCCTGCCCGACCAGGGTACGGTGATTTCGAGCACCGGCGTCGGCGAGATCGTCACCATGACCACGGCCGACTTCAACAAGGACGGCGCTCCGGATCTGGCCGCAGGCACGCGCACCTCGGCAACCACGGGCAAGGTCGTCGTCTTCTTCAACGAACGCCAACTGCCGTGAGCGCGCGGCGCGCGGGAGGAGCAGCGATGGGAGTGCGATCGAGACAAGGAGAGCGCGGCGCGGCGTTGATCCTGGCGCTCGCGATGCTCCTCGCCCTGGGTTTCTTGGGCGCAGCGCTCATCTTCACCGCTGGCGGCGATCTCAAGGTATCGGGCGCCGACCGGCGCGGGACGCAGGCGCAGTTCGTGGCCGAGGCCGGTGTGCAGGAAGCCATGGCGCGCCTGTCGATGCGGCCGGGCACGGACGTGACGGTGAACGGCGAGACCTTCGATGCCTGCATCCGCGACACCGCGAGCACGATCGACCCGGCGTGGGAAGCGCAGATCTTCACAGCAGGTGGCGCGACCCCGACCTCGGCCAATCCTTCGGCGATGTTCACGCCGACGGTGCAGGAGGCGTCCGACGCCCTCGACTACGTGCGTGACGACAACTTGCTGGTCATCCGCCACAAATGGCGTGATTTGGACGGCGACGACGTGCGCGATGCGGGCGAGATCGTGCGTTACGATGGGAGCCGCATCCCGCCTGAGAACCTGGCCACGGGCTCGACGGTCGAGGTCATCGAGGTGGCCGGGTACATGGCCAATGCACGCCGCCGCTTGCGCGTCGAGGTCACGCGCTTCCCGTTCTCGCCCAACATCATGGCAGCGCTCCAATGCGACACCGGCGTTGACCTCAAAGGTACGATCAACATTTGCGGCCACAATCACAGTGTGGACACGCCCGAGAATACGCACTTGGAAACGGCGCCGCCATGCTCGCCGAACTACGACGAGGCCTTCGACCACCTGCCCGCGGTCATGACGACGGGGGATCCCGTCGAGGTCGACGGGTCGACGGACTTGCTCGGCGAGCCGGCGACGACGGACACCTCCAGCACCAACCCCTTCTACACGTTGGCCGAGGCGCTCGGCGTCGAGCAGGACGTCGTCGACCAGCTCCTGGCCGATGCAGACCACACGTCTTCGAACGACGGCAGCCCGCTGAACGGCATCACCTACGTCAACGGCGACGCCACAGGCAGCGAGAAGTTCAACACCGTGGAAGGCGAGGGCCTCCTGTACGTGAAGGGCGATCTCGACATCGCCGGCGGCTTCGCCTGGCGCGGCCTGGTCTACGTCGAGGGGGACGTCCGGATCACAGGCAACGCCTGGGTGCTCGGTGCCATGATCGTGCAGGGAGACTCGGACGTCGGCTTCGGCGGCGGCACGCCGAGCGTGCTCTACAGCCGGGATGCGATCCGCCTCGCGCTCGAGCTCGCCTTCGACTACATCATTCTGTCGTGGAAGGAGCTGTGATGAGAGTCACGGCACGCGATGCGGGCTTCTCGCTCCCCGAGATCATGGTGGGGATCGTCATCATCGGCATCGTGGTGGCGGCGACGATTCCCAACTTCAATTCCTACCGCGAAACACAGCGGATGTCTACCGCCTGCGACCGGCTGGCGTCGGCGTGCCGCGAGGCGCGGGCGCGTGCCCGCAGCCGCAACCATCAGATCGTGCTCGAGTACCGCACCGACGACAACGAAGTCGCGTTCATCGACGACGCCAATGACAACGGTCTGGCCGATGACGGCGAGACGGTCGAGGTCTACCCCCTGCCCCAGGGCATTACGATGGCGAGCACGACGTTCACCAACGACCAGCTGATCTTCACCGGTCGCGGCCGTGCGGTCGAGGGCGGCAGCATCACGCTCGATGCAGGCGATCACGTCGATGGGCGCCGCGTGCGCGTGTCGTCCGGCACCGGCGACGTGCGCGTGGTGCCGGTGGACGACTGAGCGCCACCGGCCCTTCTCCTCTTCCATCTTGGCTCTGGCCGCGGCACCACGGCTGCGGCGAAAACGCTATATTGGGGCCGAGCTCGAGTCGTGGCGGAGCCCGCAAATGCAACTGCCGATCTACATGGACTGCCACGCCACCACGCCGATCGATCCGGCAGTGTGGGACGCCATGCTGCCGTACTGGACCACGCACTTCGGCAACGCCGCCAGTCGGGCGCATGCGTTCGGCTGGGTGGCGGCGGAAGCGGTGGAACGAGCCCGCGCGCAGGTGGCGGCATCGATCGGTGCCTCCGCGCGCGAGATCGTCTTCACCAGCGGCGCCACCGAGTCCATCCATTTGGCAGTGCGTGGAGCGCTGCGCGCAGGGCGAGAGCGCGGCCGCCATGTCATAACGACCGCGATCGAGCACAAGGCCGTGCTTGGCGTACTGCAGGAGTTCGCTTGTGAGGGCTGGGAAATCAGCGTCGTCGCTCCGGGGCCGGATGGCATCGTCGCGCCCGGTGACATTGCCACGGCGTTGCGCGAGGACACCGTGCTCGTGGCGGTCATGGCCGCGAACAACGAGATCGGCACCTTGCAGCCCTTGGCCGCCATCGGTGCGCTCCTCGGTCCGCGAGGCATTCTGTTCTTCACCGACGCGGCGCAAGCAGCTGGCAAGGTGCCGCTCGATGTCGAAGCCTTGCGGGTGGATCTGCTGGCGATGTCGGCGCACAAGCTTTACGGACCGAAGGGCATTGGCGCCCTGTACGTGCGCGGCCGCGACGACAACTGGAACCTCGAGCCGAGCTCGCCGGGAGGCGGCCAGGAGCGTGGCTTGCGTTCGGGAACGCTCAACGTGCCGGCAATCGTCGGTTTGGGCAAAGCCTGCGAGATCGGAGCGGCGACAATGACGACGGACGCTGCGCGCGTGCTGGCGTTGCGCGAACGTTTGCGACTCGGGCTGCAGGGCGCGTTGCCGGAAGTGCGCCTGAACGGCGCGCTCGCGCCGCGCCTGCCCGGCAACCTCAATCTCGGTTTCGCTGGCGTCAAAGGGGAAGCGCTCCTCATGCAGCTCAACGATATTGCGGTGTCGCCGGGCGCGGCATGCGACAATCAACATGCAGAGCCGTCGCACGTATTGCGCGCCATCGGCGTGCCCGATGAATTGGCGCGCAGCTCGATCCGCTTCGGGCTGGGGCGCTTCAACACCGAAGCGGAAGTGGACTACGTGATCGCCAAGGTCATCACGGTGGTGCAGCGCTTGCAAGCAGCGTCGCCGCTCCACGCCACACGTGCGCTGCCGGGAGAAGTGGCATGAACGGCGCGATGCCAAAGTGAGGATGCAGGTGCGCGCGTCGCCAAGGAACGCCGTCGCGGCGCCGTTGCCTTTCCTGATCGCACTGTGCGCGATCGTCACGCATGCACAGCAAACCCCGCCCACGCCGGATTCGAATCCGCGGCGTTGGGCTGGCCGCGTCCAACCTCCCGCCGATCCGTTGGACCCCTGGCTGCTCGAGGACGCACCGGTCGCGCCGAGCCCGATCGCGCCGCAAGCGGCGCCGGCGGAGAGCCTCGCGGCCGGGACGCCGCTCGAAACCGTGGCACCTGTCGACATCGACAGCACCGATGTGGTCGTGGTCGTGCGCTGCCGTCAAATCCTGATCGAGGATCCGCAGCTCGTGCCGGAGCTCCAGCGGTTGTTGCAGCAGGGTCAGAGTCTCGAGATGGCGACGAAGACGCTCGGCATTCAGAAGGTGGAGGAGAGCCGGCGCGAATACGCCTTGGACGAGCTCGAAGCGGGCATTCGCGCCCAGATCGCGGCAATTCCAGACAGCGGCTGGAGCGCGCCGCGGGTGTGGCGGGGCCGCACGGCGCTCTTCCAAGTGCTCGAACGCAGCGAGCGCGGTCGCCATACGGTGCCACGTCTAGGACAGAACCTCGACGACAAAGACAAGAGCCGGCTGGCCAGGCTCGGGCAGAGGCCGGAAGGACAGACGCAGGCGCCTTCGGCAGCCGATGCCGACTTCAAGCCTGCCGCCGTCCTGGAACAAGAACAGGCGCAGTATCCGCCGGCGGCCACCGAATCGGGCGAGGTGACGATCGTCGTCGATGTGGGGCGGATCGGCGAGGTGTTGGGGGCGCGGGTGGAAAGGTCGACCGCGCGCATCTTCGAGGAGCCGGCGTTGGCCGCGGCGCGCAACTCGAAGTATCGCCCCGCCGAGCGCACGGGATTCGCCGAGCCCGGAGTGGTGCGTCTCACCTACAAGTTCGCGGCGCCGCAATCGCCGCCGTCACCCTGACCAAGCGCCACAACAGTTCAGTTCAATCGAGCTGCTTGCCGTTCAATCGAGATGCTTCTCGATCATGTCGACGAACATCCGCTTCGGCGCGCTGCCCACGGCCTGATCGACGATCTGACCGTTCTTGAACAACAGCACTGTGGGAATTCCGGTCACGTGCAGATTCATCGGGATCTGCGGGTTCTCGTCGACGTTCATTTTCATGACCTTGAGCCGGCCGGAGAAGTCGCGCGCCAGTTCTTCGACGATGGGAGCGATGGCGCGGCACGGTCCACACCAGGGGGCCCAAAAATCCACCAGCGTCGGCACGGTCGAATCCTCGACCTCGGACTTGAAGTTCGCGTCGGTTGCCGTTCCCACCTGCTGGCTCATCGGCGGATCCTCCTGGTCGGCGGAGTCGTGGCGTGCGTGGAGCACCTTTTCCCCGTGGCGTCAGTGTCGCAGGGAAGATAGGGGAAGGCGCCAGTGCCCGCAACGGGGTGGCTCGTTCATCAACGTTCCGCCACCTGGGCGCTGTCGCGCATGGACAAGATCTCGATCTCGCTCAGTTCTTCGATGGCCCATGCACCGTCGACGCGACGCGCGTGCACCCGCATCTGCTGGCGCGCCCGCGAGCCCTGGAGTCGCAGCTCAAAACTGGCCGTGGCGGCTGTCCACACCTCACCGCGCCGCGCGATGCTGCGAATGTCGGCGACGACCGGTTCTCCGAGGGTCCGCCGCAGCTGCACGTCGTCGTGGACGAGACTTGCCACCAGACTTTCGGCGGCGGGGTTGGGAATACTGGGTTGCAAGGTCACCATCGCCCAGCCGGCGCTGGCTAGCGCCGCACCGACGGTACACACCGTGCGCAGCGCCAGCCCGAAACGGCTGGGGATGTACGCTCGCACCCGCCATCCCTGTCGCTGCTGCCACCGTTGTGGTGCCAGCGCCCAGGGCAGCACCGACCATGGTGCGCGCCACAAGCGCTGCGTGAAAGGCAGCAGCTTGCCACTGGGCTGTTCGAGACGCAGACACAGCAGCCACTTCGCCGGGCTGGCGAAGAAGACGACGTCGCGCAACACCAACAACAGTGCCACCGCCCCCCAGACGCGCACGTCCAATGGCGCGCGCGCCGTTTCCCAAGGCGTCGTGCCCGCATCCGAGAACCCCAGCCGCAACACGAACACGGTCACCAACGCGAACATGCCGTCGAGCGCGAAGGCGACCAAGCGCAGCAGCATGGGTGCCTGCGGGCGTTCGTGTCCGTCCCTCATGGCGGCCCCAGCGCCGGCGCCCGTTCAGGTGCCGGCGGAGTAGTCGGTGGCGTAACGCACTTGCTCGGGTGTGAGCGTGTCGATGTCCAGGCCCATCGTCTCGAGCTTCAAGCGCGCGATTTCTGCGTCCTGAGCGGCGCTGATATCATACACCTTGTGCTCGAGGGTCGAACCCTCGGCGCACAGTCGCAGCATCGACATGAACTGATTGGCGAAGGACATGTCCATGACTTCCGACGGGTGGCCTTCGGCTGCGGCGAGGTTCACCAGGCGGCCCTTGGCGAGCACATAGATCCGCCTGCCATCCGGCAGCGTGTACTCTTCGTTGTTGGCGCGGACCTCGCGTACCGAGCGCGCCATTGCCGCCAGTTCGTTCAAGTTGAGCTCGACATCATAGTGCCCCGTGTTGCAGATGATGGCACCATCCTTCATCAGCGCGAAGTGTTTGTCGCGCACGACGTCCCGCATGCCAGTGGCGGTGATGAAGATGTCGCCGATGCGCGCCGCCTGTTCCATCGGCATGACCGCGAAACCCTCCAGCAACGCTTTCAGCGCCGCGGTCGGGCTCACCTCGGTGACGATGACCTGGGCTCCCATGCCGCGGGCGCGCATCGCCACGCCGCGTCCACAGTGACCGAAGCCGGCGACGACGAAATGCTTGCCCGCCAGCAGCACGCTGGTCGCGCGCAGGATGCCGTCGATGGAGGACTGCCCGGTGCCGAAGACGTTGTCGAAGTCCCACTTGGTTTCAGCATCGTTGACCGCGATCACCGGGTAGAGGAGAGCGCCGTCACCGGCCATGGCGCGCAAACGATGCACGCCGGTCGTCGTTTCCTCGGTGCCGCCAAGGATTTGCTTGGCGAGGTCCTTGCGCTCGTGGTGCACGGTGAAGATGAGGTCGGCGCCGTCATCCAAGGTCAGAGTCGGTTGCATTTCAAGCGTCTTGCGGATGCACCAGTAGAACTCGTCGGTGTTCATCCCGTTCCAGGCGAAGATCGAGGTGCCTTCGGCCGCGAGAGCGGCGGCCACGTCGTCCTGCGTCGACAGTGGGTTGCAGCCGCTCCATGACACCTCGGCGCCGGCGGCGCGGAGCGCGCGCACCAGAACGGCAGTTTCCTTGGTCACGTGCAAACAACCGGCGACGCGCATGCCGCGCAACGGCTTGGTCTCTTGCGTGCGCCGGCGCAGGGCCATCATCACCGGCATGCGCGATTCGGCCCATTCGATGCGGCGGCGGCCGAGCTCGGCCAGATCAGGATTGGCGATCTTGTGGTTCATCGTCTTCCCTCGCGTTTTTGTGTGGTCCTGTCGATGTGAACACGGGTTCGGCGGCGCCGGAACTCGTGGGCTTGCGCGCGCAGAGCACAAAAAGATCCGGCAGCACGCGTCCCGTCCCGGAACGACGGCGGCGCAAGCGACTGGACGTGATGTCGCCGAGCCCTCCGGAACGACACCATCTGGCCACCGCATCCTCGGCGAACCCGAGCCACGCATGCGCGAACTCGCTGCGCATCCACTCCTCGCCATGTTCGACGAGGTCGCTCAGCACGACGGCGCCCCCGGGACGCACGACGCGCGCGAACTCGGCAACGACGGCTGCCGGCCGAGCGGCGTGATGCAGTGCGAGTGTGGAACACACCGCATCGACCGAACGATCGGCGAACGGCAGCTGCCCGATGTCGGCGCGCAGCAATCGCACACCGCGCAGTTGTGCGGCCGCGAGACGGCGCTGGGCTTCGGCCAGCATCTCCGGCGACTGGTCGACGCCGATCAGCTGGCGCGCCGCGCTGGCGAGAGCGGGCAGCAACGCTCCCGTTCCGGTGCCTGCATCCACGATGTCGAGAGTGCCCGGCAGGACACCGCCCAAGAGACGCAGCTGCAGTCCCTCGATTTCGAGACCCGCACGCAGCCCCTCCCATTGCGGCGCCATGCGGGAGTAGAACTCCCGGCTGCGCGCGGCGCGTGCTTCCAGGCAGCGCTCCAGCCTGTCGAGCTCTTCCGGGCCAAGTGCCGTCTCTTGCAGGCAACTGCGAACGGATTCGCCGAGCCCCGCCTGCGACAAGCGACCCGATTCCCAATCCACACCGTAGAAGGTCCAGCTCCCTTCCCGGCGGCGGCGCAGGAGCCCGGCTCGGAGCATGATCCCCAGGTGGTGCGACACCGTGGGTTGCGTCAAGCCGAGGACCTCGACCAACTCCTGCACTCGGAGCTCGTTCCCGTCCAGAAGACGCAAGAGCCGCAGCCTGGATGGGTCCGCCATGGCTTTGAACAGCAGCGCGAGTGCGGACGTTGAGTCCATTAGCATATGTAAATATACGAATTTAAGTCCTGACGTCAAGCCTGGGCCACGAGCACCGGCTTCGTGTCATAGGATTTGGGGTCCGAAGGAGATGAGATTTGCGACTTTTCGTTGCCCTGCACCTGGAGCCCAGTCTCTTGGCCGCGGTGAAAGAGACTCAAGACCGACTTCGCAGGGCGGACACTCGCTCCGAGGTGCGCTGGGTCGGGCCGCAGGCCTTTCACCTCACGCTCGCGTTTCTGGGGGAAGTCGGGGAAACGGCGCGATGGGCCGTGGAAACGGCCCTCGAGGGCGGTCTCCGCGCGAAGTCTGCGCCGAGGCTGGTGCTCAGTGGCCTGGGCGCTTTCCCGAGCCGAAGCCATCCACGCGTGATCTGGATCGGGGTGAACGAAGCGCAAGGGACCCTGGAAATTCTGGCACAGGCCGTCCGTGCTGCCGTCCGAGCCGCCGGGTTGGAGGTCGACGACAAACGCTTCGCGCCTCATCTCACGCTCGGGAGGGTGCGGGAGGAGCGCATCAGGCTCTCCGAACCTCTGCGTGAGAAGCTGTCGATCCCAGTCTCCTGGGCTGGCGCTCCCGTCTCCCATCCGCGTGTGGGGTTCGTGCGCAGCCATCTGTCCACGGGCGGCTCGCGTTACGAGACGCTGCACGAATGGCGACTGATGGAATCGTGTTGAGTGACAGTCATTCGAAACTGACACGAAAGGCGTGGGTCACGGCGCACGATAGAGAACCTTGACCGACGACCACGTTGCCGAAGCGGCACGCGTGATCGGCTCGAGCCGGAGAACGAAGCCCCAATCGAGTGGTGTGGCGAGCGGGTCCTGCGGATCGTAGAACGGCGCCATCCACGTCGCGCCGCCATCGATGGTGAAGAAGTCGCAATCGTTGTCCGGCAAGTCGGCGTCCACGGCGATTCCCGGTCCGTTGCCGAGCGCGGTGAGCTGTTCACCGTCCGGGAACTGCAACGCCACGAGAATGGCGACGTCGCTAGCAGCGGGCACGAGGATGCCGGCGGCATCGAGGTCGACGTAGACCCAGGAAGTGTCGGCAGTGCTCGCGACCTGCTGCGCCTGCAGCGTGGCCAACTGACTCTGATCCGGGAGACGAACATTGCCCTGCTCATCGAGCCTCGACAGGATGGCTCCGGCGCTGGGGAAGACGGTGGCGCCGTCGTTGCTGCGAAAGGAAAAGCCGCGCAGGTGATGCGAGATCGCGAGAGTGGGCGTGATCGCCTGCAGAAGAAAATGCCCTGTGTTTGTCGAGCAGTCACCGGGTTGCGGTGGTGAAAAAGTGATGAAACACCCGGGGTTGATGGCCGAGACCAGCGATGCGGCCTCGAAGCAGGTGAACGCGCTGTCCACGAGACCAGCGGACGCGGGCCGGAATTCGCCGCGGCTGGTGCCGGTGCGGGCCCACGTTTCGAACCTGGGGTGCAGACGTACGGGGTGCACGGGAGAAGCCGGCGCCGCGTCGAAGCCGCATACGAGGAGTGCGACAAGAATCGTGCGGGTCATGATGACGGGGGTCAAGCCCCCTCAGGGGGTTCGGAACAATACTTTGATATGTGTCCAGGTCGCCTGCGCCACGCTCACCACAGGATCGAGGAGGACCACGAAGCCCCAATCGAGGGGATCACAGCTTGGATTCCCAACATCGCACGGGAGCGGTTCGAACCAGGTGTTGCCGCCGTCGATCGTAAAAACGTCGCAATTCTGGTCGGGATGATCGGCATCCGCCGCGATGCCGGGTCCGACACCCACGCTCACCAAATCGCCGCCGTTCGGAAACTGCAGCACGACTACCAACGCCGTATTGCCCCCCGGCTGCACCGTGATGTCTTGTGACTCCAAATCGACGAATGCCACCGTGGTATCGGTGCCCGACGAGATCTGTTGCGCTGGCAAGTTGGCGAGCTCTGTCGGTGTCGGGAAGCGCACTTCACCTTGCGCGATGGGGAACTGTAGGACGCCTGCCGATGGGAACGTGGTCGCACCGTCGTTGCTCAGGAACCCGAAGCCGAGTACCCGGTGCGTCACTGCGACGTCGGGAAAGACGTACTGCACCATGAAATGTGCTGACGTCGACAAGCAGTCGCCAGGTTGCGAAGGGTTGGTCGTGACGAAACATCCCGGGTTGAGCAAAACCGAGACGGAGCCTTCGAAGCAGGAAATGGTCGAGTCGGCCTGTGCGAGCGATCTCGGTTCGGGGAGCAGGGCGTGGGATTGCAGGTATGCCGGCTTCGCCGGGCCGAATCTCGTCGCCGCGGCGCGCAACGCTCCGGGGAGCCCCATGAGGGCCAATCCCAGCGTCATCATGGCTGCCACGGAATGCTTGGTCATCGGTAACTCCTTGAGCACATCATCGGTTACGCGCCGCAAGACGTCAAGAGGTGGTTCACGACACTCAGGATGCGGCTCCAGAGATCCGTGCTTGACAGCGTGACAGCACTGCAACTTGGATGGCATGGGGGATGGGGTGATGGGAGGAGGAGTCCATGTTATGGGTCGAGGTCCTGAATCGAGTGCTCGAATGGCAATCCGGCGCGCGTGGAATCACGGCAGCGCATCCTCAGGGTGGAGCGTGGCTCGATGCGGAGGCCGGCGAGCGCCTCCGCGCCGATGCGCAAGTGCTGAGATCGGCCTGTGCGGCACGCTTGCTTGCGACGGTGCTCGCACCCGAGGAGGCGATGCATGTGTCGCAGTGGCTCGCGGCTGTCACGTTGCATGCCGCGGATCCTGGGGCGGATCTCCACGATGGACCCAAGGGTGATCTCGGCTGGCCGCAGTTCGTCGCACGCCGGCGCAACGGAACGCTCGTCGAGCCGTTCGAATCGCTGCTTTCGACTTCCCTCCTGCAGCTGTTGAGTATGCCGCCGGCGTGGTTGGAAACAGCGGCACGCCGCTGTCACGGGGTGCGACTCGGGCCAGCTGCGACACCGGCGTGGCCGGGTGCATGGGAGGCGCGCTTTGCCGCCCATGCCGGGATCGACCGGGTGCTGGCCACGGCATCCCTGCACCAGTGCCCGCGCATCGTGTGGAGCGAGCGCGGCAGCCGGTTTTGTGGCAAGGCCTGCAGCAACGCCGCTTTCGCCGCCAACAAGACGAGACGCGAGCCACGCTACTTCGCCGAAAAACAAGAGCGCTATCGCGCCCGACGGCGGCGCACCGACGCCCCGCCACGACCGAATCGCGGTGCGTTCGTCTACATCGATTGAGGCAGAGCGCAGTGGCTAATCCTCATCCGAGTCCGGTCGCAGCGCCACGCGATGCACTGAGCTCATGGGCGGAGGGGCAGACTTGATCCTGGGTGACCTCGACAATGGGCACTACCAGCCCCGGGAGGAGATCGGTCGTGGCGCCATGGGCGTTGTCTACCTGGCGTGGGATCGCCGTCTCGAGAAACTCGTCGCGATCAAGGTCCTCCATTCCGGGGCCGTCACGGATGAACTGGCGCGCGACGCATTCCGCAAGGAAGCGAACTTTCTCGGGATGCTCGACCAGACGCGGATCGCGCGCATCCAGGACTTATTCACCCACGACGGCCGTAACGTCATCGTCATGGAGTACGTCTCGGGCGAGAGCTTGGACGAACGACTGAAGAAGGGGCCGCGCAGTAGGACGGTGAACTCTGCCAGCGCCAGGCGCCGCACCTCGTCCTCGAGCTTGCGAACCGCCGGCACGAACGCAGCGTCGTACTTCCGACACTGCACTGCGGTAGCTGATAGACTTCCACCGTGACAGCCCTTTTCGACATCCCGGTTTCGGAACTTTTGCGCCGCTTCGGCGCGATCGCACCGGCGGTCAGCGTCGAGCGGTCACTTCGCGCTGCGTACGCGTTAGAGCTGCTGCCCTGGCGGGGGCGGAAGTTGCGCGCAGCTGCGGCTGGGTTGTCGCTGCAGACGCCGCCGGTCGCCACGCGCACCGAGGCCCCCGATGGCACGACGAAATTCCTGCTGACGCTTGCCGACGCCCGCACCGTGGAATGCGTTCTGATCCCCGGTGTCCGTGGCAGCTGGTCGCGCGAGCAGATGAGCGCGCGCAATCGCGACGATGGCGCGGCGCGCCGCCGCCGCCCGACGTCGGCGGCTTGCGTGTCAACGCAGGTCGGCTGCGGAGCGGGCTGCTCCTTCTGCGCGAGCGGCATCGGCGGTCTGACGCGCAATCTCACGGCGAGCGAAATCGTGGCGCAGGCGCTGTTGCTGCGCAAGGAAGCCGAGTCGCGCAGGTTGCGCCTGACCACGGTCGTCTTCATGGGCATGGGCGAGCCGCTTCACAATGTCGAAAACGTGATTACCGCGATCCACAACCTCACGCACCGCCATGCCGGAACGCTGCCGCCAGCGGGGATCACGGTGTCAACGGTGGGAATTCTGACGGGTATGAAGGCGCTCGCGGAATCGCACACGCCGCCGCACCTCGCGGTGTCGCTGCACGCACCCGACGACGAAACCCGCGCGAAGATCGTCCGCACGGCGCCGCGGCTGTGGAATGTGGAAGAGACGCTCGACGCGGCGGCGGAGTACAGCGCCGCGACGAAGCGGTCCGTAACGATTTCTTACGTGTTGCTCGACGGCATCAACGACACGCCCGCGCAGGCGGAACTGCTCGCCCGGCGCATCGGCGGGCGCAAACTTCACGTCAACCTCATCCCACACAACGTTGTCGACGGGCTGCCATTTCGTCCCGCCACGCCAGAAAACGTGCACCGGTTTTGGACCATCCTGCGCGAGCACGGCACGCCCGTGCACATCCGTAAGGCGCGCGGGCCGACCGAGCACGCCGCCTGCGGACAGCTGCGGCGTCGCGCTGCGACGCCCGGAACGGGCTAGCGGTCGAGGATGCTGCGCGGCTGCGTGCCGCCGAGATCGAGCTCGGCCAAGAAGCGATCGCGCATCATGGCGGCGAGGTCCTGCCTGGACTTGCGATCGCGCGGCACCGATCGCACGCGGCCGCCCGCCATCATTCCATGCCCGCCGGCGCGACCCAGACCCCTGACGATGCGCTGGATCATCTGGCCGGCGCCGCCGCCTTCGTGGCTCGTTCGCATCGACAAGAAGAACTCGTTGGCAAAGGTTCCCATGCACAGCGCCCATTCGACCGCCTGCAAACGCATGAGCTGATCGGCCATCTCGGCCACGAGGTCCGGGTTCGACACCCGCCCGACGTAGAGAACGGCGGCTTTGCCGTAGAGCTGCGTCTGGCGCACCAGCCGGCCGAGAATGCGAAAGTACTCGCGCGATACCTTGGGGTGGGTGATCTCGAAGAGAGCGCGTGCATCGACACGCGGCAGCAAGTGCAAATACACCAGGCGATCGACCTCGTTGGCGTGGATCCCGAGATCCTGTGTCTCCGATTTGAGGGCATAGAGGAACGCGGTGGCGAGCAGCGCCGAGAATTCGACGTTCTTGGTCATGAGGTATTGCGCCACGATCGTGGCGGAGGCGCCGAAATCGCTGCGCACGTCCACCCAGCGCGCCCGCTGCGGTGTGTTCTCGCGCAGCGGATGATGATCGACCACGAGGTCCAAGGTGACATCCGGAGGAATGGAGTTGTTGCCGGTGTCCGGCTGCGCGTCCACCAGCACGCGAGTGCTGAAATCGGCGTAGCGGATGTCGTCGAGCGCCACGAGCGGGATGTGGCACGTCTCCACCAAGGCGCGGTTCTCGGCCCGACCGACCATACCGCCGTAGCCGATCACGGTTTCGCGCCCGAGGCAGAGCCCAAACAGCGCCTGGAGGCCGAGAGCCGAGGCCAGCGAATCGGGGTCAGGATTGTCGTGGGTCGCCACCAGGATTTTCCCCGGGACACGCAGGTCGTCGAGGAGGCGATCCAAGAAAACCTCGGGCGCGAGCTGGACCTGTCCGTATTGGGGCATGGAGTCTCCGCGCACAGTATTCGGGAAAGCTCGAGGGCCTGCAAGGGTGTGACCCTGCCTCTACTCTGTAACACATTGGTATATAATCGTTTTTGTCCTATGACCTGAGACCGGCCGCAAGTTGACGCGGTCCCGCCGGCGCCCGAGGGCACAGGCTGCGAACGGGCTCCTGCGGTTGCTCCGGCAATCCGGCACGACTATCGTCGCCAGGCGAGGCTGCAGCGCGGACGAGAAAGTGAATGGCGTGGAAAGAAACGAGTCGCTGATCCAAAGCAACCGGGAAGGACACGTTCTAACCTGGATGCTGCACCGCCCCGAGGCATTGAACGCCATGAACCGCCCGCTTCTGAGTGCGCTCGCGCGCGCGGTGGCAACGGCGCGCCAAGACCATTCCATTCGCTGCGCGATCGTCACCGGTTCCGGGGAGCGGGCATTCAGCGCCGGAGCCGACCTCAGAGAACGTCGAGGCATGTCGCTCGCCGAGGTCGAAGCCTACTTGGAACTCATTCGCGGCACTTTCGCCGCGGTGGCAAGTCTGCCGTTTCCGACCCTCGCGGCGTTGAACGGGGTCGCGTTCGGCGGCGGCTTCGAGCTGGCACTTGCCTGCGATCTGCGCTTGTTGGCCGCAGAGGCCGAGGTCGGTCTCACCGAGGTTGGGGTCGGCATCATGCCGGGAGCCGGCGGCAGCGTACGATTATCGCGCCTCGTCGGCAGCGCGCGTGCCAAGGAGATGATCTTCTCGGCGCGGCGGATTGCGGCGCCCGAAGCGTTGCAGATGGGTCTCGCCAACGCTGTGGTTTCAGGCGCGGCATTGCAGGATGCCGCGCGTGAATTAGCGGCGCGGATCGCCGCCAACGCGCCACTCGCGGTGCGTGCAGCCAAGCATGCCATCGATGCTGCACTGGATGCGGAGCTCGCGGCGGGATTGGACATCGAGGCCGCGGCGTACGCGACGTTGTTGCCGACGCGCGACCGGCTCGAAGGGCTGGCTGCCTTCGCCGAGAAGCGGCAGCCACACTATCGCGGGGAATGAATCACGGCGGAGGATCATGCTGACGCTTCCGGTACTGCGCCTCAAATCTGGTCGTGAACGTCCGGCGCGCGCCGGGCATCCGTGGGTGTTCTCGGGCGCGTTCGAGGCCATGCCACCGCTCGAGCCGGGCAGTCTGTGCCGTGTGGAAGACGCGGAGGGGCGCTTCGTTGCCATCGGTTATGCCAATCCGGCGCGCAGCTTGGCAGTGCGCCTGCTGGCCTGGGAGGAGATCGACGACCTCGGCGCGTTGTTGCAGGGGCGCGTGCATGCGGCAGTCGCATTGCGCCGCGGTCTGTTCGCTGCCGACACCGACGCGTATCGTGTCGTGTGCAGCGAAGGGGACTTTCTGCCCGGCGTGATCGTCGATCGCTATGCCGACATGCTGGTCCTGCAGCTCACGACCGCGGGGGCCGACCGTCTGCGCGACCGGCTGGTGGACCTGCTGGTGGCGGAGCTCGCGCCGCGCACCATTTTCGAACGCAGCGACGTGCCGATCCGTCGCGAAGAAAACCTGCCGTCACGCAAGGGGGTGCTCTGGGGCGAAGCACCCCCCGCCGAAGTGGAAATCCGCGAGCACGGCCTGCGCTTTCTGGTGCAACCGGACAGCGGCCAGAAAACCGGCTTCTATCTCGATCAGCGCGAAAACCGTGCGCTCGTGCGCCAGCGCGCGCGCGGGCGACGGGTGCTCAACTGCTTCGCGTACACCGGGGCGTTCTCGGTGGCGGCGGCCGCCGGCGGCGCCGCGGAAATCACCAGCGTCGAAAGCAGCGAAGTCGGTCTGACGCTGCTGCAGCGCAACATGCAGTGCAACGGCTTCGAGGCCGGAACCCTCGTTCATGGCGACGTCTTCGATGTGTTGCGCGCCAAGCGCCAGGCCGGTGCGCGCTACGATCTGGTGGTGCTCGACCCTCCGGCCTTCGCCAAGAGAAAACATCAGGTCGATGCTGCGCGGCGCGGGTACAAGGACATCAATCTCATGGCGTTGCAACTGCTCGCCCCCGAAGGCGAGCTGTTCACCTTCTCGTGCTCGCAGCACGTCGATGCGCTGCAGTTCAAGATGGCGGTCTTCGAAGCGGCGGCCAACGCTGGAGTGCGTGCCCAGGTTCTCGCGCACCTGGGGCCCGGAAGCGATCACCCGGTGAACGTGTCGCATCTGGAAGGCGAGTATCTCAAGGGTCTGCACCTGCGCCGTTTGTAATGCCGGCGCCGTTCCAGGCACCGGCTCGCGGCGGATTGAGCCGACCCGTACGCGCGCGTATACTGCCAGCGACAGGTGTCGTCACCCTTCCGCCACGCGACCGAGGTCGATGCATGGCCAGTCTCCGAGGCATGACGCTTTCGCGCTTCATCGTCGAGTGTCAGCAGCGCTACCCCGACGCGACCGGGGAGTTCACGAGCCTGCTTCTCGAGCTCACCATCGCGGCGAAGATCATCTCGCGCGAGGTCAACAAGGCGGGTTTGGTCGACATCCTCGGCCAAGCCGGTCACTCGAACGTCCAGGGCGAGCAAGTGATGAAGCTCGACGACTTCGCCAACGACACCATCGTCAAGGCGCTCGACCACACCGGTCACCTTTGCATCATGGCGTCCGAGGAAATGGCCGACCCCATTCCGATTCCGCAGCCGCACAAGAAGGGGCCGTACGTCTTTTTGTTCGATCCGCTCGACGGCTCGTCGAATATCGACGCCAACGTCAACATCGGCACCATCTTCGGCATTCATCGCAAGACCAGTGCGGGCGAGGACGGCACGCTCGGCGACCTGCTGCAGAAGGGGCGCAACTTGTTGTGCGCCGGATACATCGTCTACGGTCCGAGCACCATGCTGGTCTACAGCACGGGGCACGGAGTCTTCGGCTTCACCTTGGACCCGAGCGTCGGCGAGTTCCTGTTGTCGCATCCCGACATCCAGTTGCCGAAGCGTGGCAAGATCTACAGCACCAACGAGGGCAACTCGCACTATTGGGCACCGCAGGTACAAGCGTATATCGAGCATATCAAAGGGGATGCGGAGAACGGCCGGCTTGCCTACAGCGCGCGCTACGTCGGATCCTTGGTGGCCGATTTCCATCGCACCCTGGTCTACGGCGGCATCTTCCTCTACCCGGCGGACACCAAGGAAGCGAAGGCGCAGCGCGGCAAGCTGCGCCTGCTGTACGAAGCCAACCCTCTGGCTTTCGTGGCCGAACAGGCCGGTGGCGCCGCCATCGATGGCGAGCAGCCCATCCTCGACATCGAACCGCAGGACTTGCACCAGCGCACGCCGCTGTTCATCGGCAGCGCCGAGGATATTGCGACGTTGCAGCAGTTTCTGCGCGGTGAACGCGACCGCTGACCCAACGGCGCGGATCAGGAGGAGAGGAACTCGGATGCGAGCCGCCCCTCGGCGACGATCGTCGCCGGTCCCCGCAGCCACAAATGTGCATCTGCATCCTGCCGTACCTCGACGATGCCCCCGGGCAGGTGCACCGCAGCAGTCGGTGCGGGCAGGAGGCGGTGGCGAACGGCCGCCGCCAGCGCCGCGCACGCGGCGCTGCCGCAGGCAAGCGTCGGGCCGACACCGCGTTCGAAGACACGTAAGTACAACGCCCCGGCATCGGCGGTGACGAAGCTGGCGTTGGCACCGTGGCGAAACGCGACGTGCTCCGCCAGCGCCCTGCCGGTCGTCTCCAGGTCCACCGCCGCGAGCATGGAGCGATCGCCCACGAAGACGACGGCATGCGGATTCCCCACCGAACATGCGGTGACACGCAGCGTCGCATCGCCGACCGAGAGCGGTGCGTCGAGAAGTTCGCTGTGCTGGCTGAGTCCGATGGCGCCAGCATCCCAGCGCACGGGCCCCATGTCGATCTCCACCCACGGGGCTTCGGGCGCCGCGCGCTGCACCTTGGCAGCGTGCGTGCCGGCATCGGTCTCCAGTAGCAACTCGGGGGCGATTTCACCGCGTTCCCATGCCAAGCGCACGATGCAGCGCGCGCCGTTGCCGCACATCTCGGCACGGGAGCCGTCGCGATTCCAGTAGCGCATGCGCACGTGCGTGGGGGAGTCGGTGTCGTAGCTCAACACGCCATCGGCGCCGATGCCGAAGTTGCGATCGCACAGCCGGCGCACGCAAGTCATGAGCGAACCAGGACCGTGTGCGAGGGCCTCGAGATCGGCATGTCGCAGGATGACGAAGTCGTTGCCGCAGCCGTGCATCTTGACGAATGCAGTCATGGGCGTGGGGTGTCGGGGCGAGCGGCTTCGAGCTGGCCGAGGCTGCGGTAGGCGCCGAGCGTCGCGTCCACCATGCGTGCGACCGAATGCTGTTCGGCGACGCTGGCGGCGCCGTGCACGAGACGTGCAGCGAGATCCGGCTGGGCGAGCACGAGTCCGAGCGCTTGCGCCAGCGCCTGGTTGTCGCGCGGTGGCACCACCAGGGCCGAGGCGCCGTGACGCACGATTCCGAGCACGCTCGGAACGGCGGTGGTCACCACGGGCGTGCCGGCCGCCATGGCTTCGAGCAAGGTCGTGGCGGTGCCATCCGGATCGGACACGCAGGCGAAGACATGCGCCGCGGCATGGACACTGCTGATGTCGTCGAGCACGCCGGTGAAGGTGACCCCGGGCGCGATGCCGAGATCGCGGCAACTGCGCTCGACCGCCGCGCTCGCCTTTCCAGCCACCAACAGGTGCGTGTCTGGCAGCCGCCGATGCAAGAACGCGAACGCTTCCAGCAGCGGCATCAGGTTCTTCTCCTTGCCGGTGCGCAGCACGGTGCCGACGACGCGCAGCCCGCGTGCGCGCAAACCCCATGGGTCGGCGCCCGCGTGCGGGGCACATCGCAGCGCCGGGAGCTCGACACCGTCCGGGACGACCGCGATGCGGGCGGCATCAGCCCCACGCTGGACCAGGCCATCGCGCACCGGCTTGCAGCTGGCGATGTAATGCACGCCTGGGTCGTCGTAATGCACGCGCGCCCCGGTGGCCCCGCTGTCGGCGAGATCGTGATGGGTGAGAAAGAGGTTGGCCGTGAGCGCGCGCTCGCCGCTCATGCCGCGCGCGGCCCGGGCGACGTGGTGACTCTGGGAGTCGTGCGCGTGCACGAGATCGAAGCGCTGGTCGCGCACCAGCCGGGCCAAACGCACGATCGAGGGGAAATCGAGGCTGCTGCGCAAGGTCAGCGCGGCGCACGGAATGCCGGCAGCGCCGGCGCGCCGGAACAGCACCGACGTGCGCGGGCAGCACAGCAGCACGCGGTGGCCCCGGGCGTCGAGGCCCTGCAACAGATAGAGGACGCGTCGCTGTGCGGCGCGGAACTCGCGCCCGGCGTTCAGGTGCAAGCTCGCCGTCGGTCTTGCCGTCACGGTGCCTCCCACGTCGGAACACATTCAATATACCCGATCGGCTGTACCCGACCCGGCGCGCGGGGCTTGGCTTGGCAAGCGGCCGCGGCGCTCGCTTATAATGGCCGGACGTCTGCGCCCGAGACCAAGGCCACTGGCACTGGGAGTCGCCTGCATGATCGTCGCGGAAAAACTGACCAAGATCTATCCCGGCAAGCGCGCGATCGACGGCGTCAGCTTCGAGGTGAAAAAGGGCGAGATCGTCGGGTTCCTCGGGCCCAACGGCGCCGGCAAGACCACGACCATGCGCATTCTCACCTGCTTCCAGCCGGCGACGGCCGGAACCGCGAGCATCGCCGGCTTCGATGTGTTCGAGCAGGCCGACGAGGTCAAACGCAACATCGGCTATCTGCCGGAGAGTCCACCTCTCTACATGGAAATGCGCGTGCGCGAGTACCTGGAGTTCATCGCGCGCATCAAGAGAGTGCCGCGCACGGCGCGCCGTAGGCGCGTGGAAGACACGCTCGAGCGCTGCGGTCTCGGAGATGTGCAGCACCGCATCCTGGGCAAGCTGTCGAAGGGTTACCGGCAGCGCGTCGGTCTGGCGCAGGCCGTGCTGCACAACCCGCCCATCTTGATTCTCGACGAGCCAACCTCCGGGCTCGACCCCAAGCAAGTGGTGGAGGTGCGGCGGCTCGTCCGGGCACTCGCCGGTGAGCACACGATCATTCTGTCGACGCACATCCTGCCGGAAGTCAGCATGACTTGCGAGCGCGTGATCATCATCAACCACGGGCGCATCGCGTTGTCGCGGTCCCTGCGCGAGCTGGACGGCGACGGCAGTGACCAGCAGTTGTTGATTGTGGAACTACAGACGGCGCAGGATCCGGCGGCGGCGTTGCGCGGCCTGGACGGCGTGCGCGCGGTCGAGGCGCTGCCGAGCCATGCGCAGCGCCGCTATCGCCTGCATTGCGAACCCGGCCCCGCGGTGCGCGCGCGCCTGGCGGCGTTCGTGGTGCAGCAGGGCTGGCAGCTGCTCGAGCTGCGCGCGCAGGAGACCAGCCTGGAGGAAACCTACTTGCGCGTCGTGAGCGCCGAAGGGGGTCCGAATTGAGCGGGGTCTCCGCGGTGTACGGGCGCGAAATGCGCAGCAGTTTCACTTCGCCCATCGCCTACGTGGTGACGATGGTGTTCCTGCTCGTCGTCGGGTTGTTCTTCATGACGCTGTTGCGCAACTACCTGTCCTTCGACAGCTTCTATCGCGAGCGCCTCCAGGCCATGGGACAAGAGGCGGGTCCGGCGGACGTGCATCAGTACTTGCTGCGCCGTTTCATGGCCGCTCTCGGCGCGATCACGCTCTTCATCCTGCCATTCGTCACCATGGGGAGTTTCGCCGAAGAACACCGCGCCGGTACGATGGAGCTGCTCATGACCTCGCCGGTGTCACAACGCGCCATCGTGTCGGCGAAATTCCTGGCGGCGACCACGTTCTTCGTCCTAATGCTGTTGCTGGCGTTCGGGCTGGTGTCGATGCTCTTCGTCCACGGCAACCCGCACGCGCCGAGCGTTCTCGTCGGCTTTCTCGGCGTCTTCCTGCAGGGCGAGTCGTTCCTGGTCATCGGCATGTTCATCTCGTCGCTGACGCGCAGCCAGGTGGTCGCCGGCATCGGCGGCTTGGGTGCGGCTCTGCTGCTGTGGTTGGCGGGGTTGCTCGGGGATCCGACGTCCACGGTCGGCGCCTGGTTGAACGAGTTGTCGCTGGTGGCACATTTCGAAGACTTCACCAAGGGCGTTCTCGACACCAAGCACGTCGTGTTCTATGTCTGTTTCATCTTCTTCGGCTTGTTCCTGACGCTCCGCTCGTTGGAATCGCTACGCTACCGGTAGGAGGTCGTTGCGTGCAGCGCCAGCTGGTCATTCTCCTCGTCGCGGGCGTCCTGCTCCTGGGAGTGGCGGCGGTGCTGTCGCTCGCGCGTGCCGGCGGCGGCTGGAGCTCGGGCCTGCTCGCCGGCGCCGGCCTCATTTGGACGGCAGCGGTGCTGCTGTCGTGGCGCAGCATCACCCGGTACATGCGGCGGCGGTCGACGCGCTATGGCGCCAACGCCGTGCTGCTGTCGTTCCTGGTGCTCGTGATCTTGTTCCTGGTGGCTTACCTGGGCGACCGGCGTGCCTGGCGCTGGGACCTGTCGTCGACAGGCGAGTTCACGCTCTCGCAGAAGACACTCAACGTGCTCGAAGGGATCGCCAAGGAGATCGACATCTACGTGTATTACGAACGCGCCGAGCGCGACGCCGTACGTGACCTCCTGGTGGAGTACTCGCGCCGCAACCGCAACCTCCACATTCGCATGCAGGACATGAACGAGAACCCGGAGCTGGCCGAGCGTTTTGGTGTCGGCGAGATGGGCACCCTCATCTTCGATGCCGGGGACAAGCGCCTGCGGTTACGTACTTTTGGCGAGGAAGACATCACCAACGCGCTGATCAAGGTTTCGCGGCCGGGCCAAAAGAAGCTTTACCTCCTCGGCGGACATGGCGAAAAGAGCATCACGGAGAAGGGGATCTTCGGCTACTCGACGTTGGCGGTGGCGCTGCAGCGCGAGAACTACGCCGTGGCGACGCTGGCGCTTCTGGAAGCGCGCGAGGTTCCGGCAGATTGCGACGTCTTGCTCGTCGCCGGCGCCAAATCGGGGCTGGTGGATCAAGAGGTCCAGGCGATCCAGCGTTACCTGCAACGCGGCGGCCGGCTGTTCTTGCTGTTCGATCCGATGTTCCGCAGCAACCTGGAGGGCTGGGTGGGGCGCTGGGGGATTCACGTGGGCGAAGATCGCGTCGTCGATCCGAGTCCCACCGGCCAGCTGCTCGGCCGCGGGGCGCTCACGCCATTGGTCAATCGCTATGGCGTGCACGCGATCACCAAGCAGTTCGAAGCTCCGACCTATTATCAAAACGTGCGCTCTGTGCGCCGGCTGCAATTGTACCAAGGTGCGGCCGAGATGGCGTCGCTGGCGTTTACGAGCCCGCAGAGCTGGGCGGAGACCGAATTGCGCAGCGCGCAGGTGAGCTTCGACGTCAATGATCTCAACGGACCGGTGTCCATCGCCATGGCTTGCCGCCTCGACGTCGAGGGATTGCATCCCGAGCTCGAATCGGCGGTGGCGCACGTTCCCGGGCAGGAGTTGCGCAGCGGCGAGGCATTGAGCGGCGCCGGCGGCAGCCATGGCAGCGAGGCGCGCCTGGTGGTTTTCGGCGATTCGGATTTCGCCAACAACCAGAGCTTCAACGAGATGGGCAACGGCAATTTGTTCCTGAACTGTGTCGCCTGGCTCACCGAGGACGAGGATCTCATCGCCGTGCGCGCGCTGCAGGGCCAAGTGCGTTCGGTCACGATGACGGTGGCAGAGCTGCGCGTACTCAACTGGATCTCCATCGGGGTGCTTCCAGTCGCCGTGGGCGTGGCGGGCTTGGTCGCGACCTTGCGTCGCCGGGCGCGCGGCTGACGTGCGGGGGGGACCATGAAGTTTCGCGGAACATGGATCGCTTTGGCGCTGGCGCTGGGTTTGGGCACCTTTGTGCTCTGGTCGCGCCAGCGCGAACGCAGTGCATCTGACGCGCGCAGCGAGACGGCGAGGTTGCTGCCGATCCAAGCCGCCGACGTGGTGCGGCTGGGGTTTGCCTATGGCGACACCCAAGTTCAACTCGAGCGCGGCGAGGCGGCCTGGGTGATCACGCAACCGGTGTCGGCAGGATGCGAGGAGGGGGTGGTGGCGGCGTTCCTCGACACACTGGCGGCGGCGCGCATCGAGCAGGATCTCGGGAGCGGCGACCTCGTCCGTTACAGTCTCGACCATCCTGCCGCACACGTGGAGATCGTGACGCGCGCCGGCACGAGCCACCGACTGCGCTTCGGACGCATCAATCCGCTGCAGACCCTCGTCTACGTGTTGGTCGATCAGGAACAAAATATCAAGCTCACGACGTCGTCGTTGCTCAGCCAATCCTTGACCACCCCTTTCGGCTGGCGCGACAAGCGCATGATCGATGTCGCCTCCGACAGCGTGGCGCGAATTCGTTTCACCCGCGCCGCCGAAGGTCTGATCGTGCGGCGTGACACCGAGGGCGGCTGGGTCACGAGCGGGGACGTGCCATGGCGCGTCGATCCGGTGCGCATGCGGGGATTGTGGTTGCAGTTGGCATCCTTGCAGGCCATCGCCGTCGAAGCGGAGAACAAGAACAACTTGCACCGCTTCGCTCTGGAGAATCCATGGATGAACGTCATCCTCGAGGACGGCGCGGGGCGTGCACTAGGCGACTTGGTCATCGGGGGCGCGCTATTGGAAGGTGCCTACTTCGCCATGGTGCCCGACAAACCAGAGATCTTCCAGATGGAGGGCCATCTCGTCGACACGATCCTCGGTCTGTTGCGCGAGCCCCGCGATCAGCGCATGTTCCCTGCCTTCGATCCCGCCGTCGTCACGCGCATCGATGTCGACGCTCCCGAGGACTCCTTCATCGTCGAACGACGCGGACAAAACCGCTGGGTGGTGACGGCGAGCGACAAAGTGGATTCGACTTTCGCCCTCGATCCAGGCCGAGTGCAGGCGCTGCTGGAGCAACTGGCGACGCTGGAGGTGACGCAGTTCCCGGCAACGCAGCCAGCGCGGAGCGCAGTGGATCCGGCCGAATGGCGCGTCGATCTCTACGACACGAGTGGGCTCATCTCGGGGGTTCGCATTGGACGGCGCGATCCCAAGGCCGGCCTGCACGTTTTCGCGCAAGGGGTTCGGGATCGCGCCGTCTTCCTCGTGTCGCCCGCGATCCTCATTCAAATGCCCTTCGATCTCGAAAGGCTCGGAACGGGCGAAGTCGAGCTCCCGGTCGACGGCGAGCGCGGCTGAGGCGCCGTGGCTACAGGGCGGCCAAGGCGCGGTCGAGGATGTCCAACGCTTCGTGCAGTTCGTCAGCATCGACGACGAGTGCCGGGCGGAAGCGGATCGTGCGCTCGCCCGAGGCCACGAGCATCAAGCCACGTTCAGTGCAGCCACTGAGCACGCGCTTGCGCGACTCGGCATCGCGTACGTCGAAGGCGCACATCAGGCCGAGCCCGCGCGCATTGTCGATCCAGTCCCCGTGTCGTGCCGCAGCCGATTGCAGTCCGGTCAAGAGCACCTGACCCTGACGTGCCGCGTTCTCCAGCAGCTTCTCCTCGTGGATGATCTCCAGGATGCGCTGGCAGCGCACCATGTCGACGAGATTGCCGCCCCAAGTGGAGTTGAGCCGGCTCGGGACACGGAAGACATTGTCCTCCACTTCCTCGACCCTGTGGCCGACTGCTGTGCCGCAGACTTGCGTCTTCTTGCCGAAGCAGATGGCGTCGGGTTGGACGCCGAAATGTTCGTGGGCCCACATGCGACCCGTCATCCCCAAGCCCGACTGCACCTCGTCGAATACCAGAAAGGCCTCGTGCGTGTCGGCCAGTCGGCGCAAGGCGCGGAAGAACTCGGGGCGGAAGTGGTTGTCGCCGCCTTCGCCCTGGATGGGTTCGAGAATGATGGCGCAGATGTCGTGCAAATGGCGCGCGAATGCCGCTTCCATCTCGGCGACGGCGCGGGCTTCCTCGATCTCGACGCGTTGTATCTCGGCCGGCGTCAGCGGAAAATGCAGTTTCGGATTGGTGATCCGCGGCCAATCGAACTTGCTGAAGTACATCGTCTTGACCGGCGCCGTGTTGGTGAGCGACAGGGTGTAGCCGCTGCGGCCATGGAAACATTCGCGGAAGTGCATGACCTGATGGCCCTTCTCGCCACGGCCCGCCGCCAGGTTCTTGCGCACCTTCCAGTCCATCGCGGTCTTGAGCGCGTTCTCGACCCCGAGCGTGCCGCCCTCGACAAAGAACAGATGCGGCAGCGTCGGCGGCGCCGCCAGGCGCGCGAACGTGTCGACGAATTCTGCCATCTCCACGGTGTAAAGATCGGAGTTGGACGGCTTGGTCACCGCCACGTGGCCGAGCTTGGCGACGAACTCGGGATCGACCAAGCGCGGGTGATTGAACCCGAGCGGTGCCGAAGCGAAGCACGAAAACATGTCCAAGAACGACTTGCCGCTGCGCGAGTCGTGGAGCCGGACGCCGTGGCTCTTGTCCAGGTCCAGGACGACATCGAAGCCGTCCGCAAGGATGGAGCGCCGCAGCGTCTCGTGGACGCTTCCGGGCGCGATTCGATTCAACGTGACTGACATGAGTTTCTCCTCGTTGGGTTCCGCGCGCGCGTGGCGCTGGAACCGAAGACTGGTTCGACCGTGCGAGCCGATCCGGTGGCTCGTGGAAAACGCTGTGCGCTGAGTGGAATACGACCTCAGGCGTCGCGGACCAGTTGCGGAGGAGGCTTGCGCTGAATCGTGTAGACCAGCTTGTCGTGCGGAAGTCGCATGCGAACCACCAGGAAGGGGCCCTGACCGGCCATCGCACAAAGGTAGCACCGCCGAGGCCGAACGAGCAAGCCTCGCGCCGGGCGTGCCCGGCGCGGCGGGCTCACAGCAGCTCGATGGCGAGCGCGGCCAGCGGGCTGCGCTCGCTGCGTGTCAGCAGGACGTGGCCAAAAATCTCCTGGCCCTTGAAACGCTCGACGGCATAGGTCAAGCCGTTGCTCGACGCGTCCAGATAGGGGTTGTCGATCTGGAACGGGTCGCCAGTCAGGATCACCTTGGTTTGCTGGCCGGCGCGGCTGATGATGGTCTTGATCTCGTGCGGCGTCAGGTTCTGTGCCTCGTCGATGACCATGAACTGTCGCGGCAGGGAGCGACCACGGATGTAGGTGACGGCTTCGAGCTCGAGCACCTTGGCGTCGAAGAGATAGCTCAACTTGCTTTCGTCGTCGTAGAAGGATCCAGTCAACAACTTGAGGTTGTCGTAGATCGGTTGCATCCAGCTCTCGAGCTTCTCGTCCTTGCTCCCGGGCAGGTAACCGATGTCGCGGCCGAGCGGCATGATCGGTCGCGACACGAAGACTTTGCCATAGGCGCGTTCTTCCATGACCTTCTGCAGGCCGGCTGCCAGCGCCAGCAGCGTCTTGCCGGTGCCGGCGCCGCCGACCAACGTCACCAGCTGCAAGCGCTCGGCGAGCAGCAACTCGAGCGCGAACTTCTGCTGGACGTTGAGCGGCCGGATGCCCCAAGGGTGGGCGTCGCCAAAACGCAAGGGTTCGAGGCGTCCATTGCAGTAGATGGCGATGGCGCTCTTCTGGGCGTTGGCGGCATCGCGCAGGATGAAACATTCATTGGCGAGTGCCGGCCACTGGGGTTCCAAGAACCCCTGGGAGTAAAAAGCGTCGAGCGCGGCGGTTGGCACTTCGATCTCGGCCCAGCCTTTGTAGAGTTCGTCGAACTTGATCTTGTTGACTTCGAAGTCCTGGGTCGTGATTCCGAGTGCGTCGCCCTTGACCCGCGCGTTGATGTCCTTGGACACGACGACGACGTCGCGTTCGCCCGCCTCTTCGAGGTACTTGGCGCACAGGAGGATGCGGTTGTCGGTGACACTCAAGTCCATGCCCTGCGGAATGCGCTCGGGCAGATAGTCGACGAGAACGCGCAGCATGCCGCCATTCACCGGCACGCCGTCGGGAAGCGAACCGCCCCGGCGCAGCCGGTCGAGCTCGCGAATCACCTCACGGGCATTGCGGCCCATCTCATCGACATTTTTCTTGAACAGATCGAGCTCTTCGAGAACGTCGAGCGGTACGACGACGGTGGCGTCTTTGAAGGCATACAAAGACCGTGCGTCGTGGAGCAGGACGTTGGTGTCGAGAATGAAGGTCGCCAAGCGACCGCCTCCCCTCCGGACGACGCAACGTTGGCCAAGAACGACCGGTGCAGAAAGCGTTCCATTGCGGCCCTGCGGCCGCGCACCCTTCCAGACTGCGGTTGACACCGCCTGCGGTTGCGGTTAGCTTGTCTGGGTTTTTCTTCCATCCATGGAGACGAGCGTCGAGACTGCGGCTGGAGGCTCGATCGTGCACATCGTGGACTATGCGGCACCAGATCTCATCGCCCTCGGTCTGGAAGCCGCGGACAAGGAGCACCTGCTGCAGCAGATGGTGGATCTGCTCGTTCACAGCGGGCGTGTCGTCGAAGCCCAGGTGATCATGCGCGAGCTGCTCAAGCGCGAGCACGTCATGAGCACTGGGATCGGCGGCGGCATCGCGTTGCCGCACGCGCTCTCCAACGACGTTCAATCGTTGGCTCTGGTGTTCGCGCGCACTGGGCGGCCGGTGGAGTTCGCGGCGCTCGACGGCCAGCCGGTGGACCTGGTGTTCATGGCGGTCGGCCCCAAGAGCGCGAGCAACGTTTACGTCAAGTTGCTGGCCCGCGTGTCACGCCTTTTGCAGAGCGAGGATTTCAAGCAAGGTCTGCGCGCCGTGGTGACGGCCGAAGATGTCCTGGGCATCTTCCGTAGCGAGGAATGAGGCCGAGCCATTCGGGCCACGGGGGCCGCCATGCAACCCGAACGCATCATCGTCCGCCTGCGCCAACCTACCCGCCTCGATCGCTACCTCACGAGTCAGCTGGCGCAAGTCTCGCGCAGCCGCATCCAGCGCCATATCGAACGCGGCGATGTCCTCGTCGGAGGCCAGAGCGTCAAACCCAACCATCGCCTGCATGGCGGCGAGGTCGTGACGCTGCCGGCGGTGGTGGCGCGTGGCCTCGAACTCGCCTCCGAGCCCGTCGCGCTTCAGATCGTGCACGAGGACGCGGATCTTCTCGTCGTCGACAAGCCGAGCGGCCTGCTCGTGCACCCGGTGGGACGCGAGTTCCGCCACACGCTGTTGAACGGCGTGCACCATCTGCTGCGCAGTCGTGGCGAAGCGGCCGACGACGTCGGCATCGTGCATCGATTGGATCGCGCCACGTCGGGGCTGCTCGTGGTGGCCAAGCATCGCGAAGCGCGCCGGCGCTTGTCACAGCACGTCGAGGAGCGCGGCATGCGACGGCAGTACCTCGGGGTCGTGCACGGCGAGCCGCTCGCATTCCGGGGCACGATCGATCTTCCCATTGGCCGTGACCCGCGGCGGCCGACGCGCATGCAAGTGCAGAGCGCCGACGCGGCCGCTGCGTGGCGCGGCTGGACGCCGCACGTGTCGGCGAGCGGCTACAGCGATCCGCGGCTGGATTTACGGCCGCGTGCGGCGCGCACGCACTACCGGCTGCTGCGGCGCCTGCACCGTGCCGCGTTGCTGCGTCTCGAGCTCGACACCGGGAGAACGCATCAGATTCGCGTGCACCTGCAGGCGCTTGGGACGCCGCTGTGGGGCGATCCGATCTACGGCGCTCCGGTGGCATCGCCGCCGGGGGCGGTGGCGCGACTGGCGTTGCACGCCTCGCGCCTCGAGTTCACGCATCCGACTACTGGCTTGCGCTTGTGTTTCACCACACCGCTTCCTGCCGACATTCGCGCCCTCGTGCAGGCGCTCAGCGCGGGTTGAGCAGTCGACGGTAGGCGGCGAGGAGCTGCGTTTCCGAGCGCTCCCAGCCGATCTCGTCGCGAATGCGCCGGAGACCAGTTTGCCCCATGCGTTCGCGTCTTTCTGGGTCGTCGAGCAGCTCCACTAGCGCCCGTCCGAAAGCGCACACATCGTTGTTCGGCACGTAGACGGCCGCATCGCCGGCCGAAAACCGCGCCTCTTTGAGATCGAAGGACACCATGGGCTTGCCGAGCGCCATGAACTCCATGACCTTGGTCATCGTCGACACGTCGTTCAGGGGATTGAATGGATCCGGAGAAGCGCAGACGTCCGCGGTCGCCAGAATCTCGAGCATCGGCTGGTCGGGAATGCGTCCGGTCATGACGACCTGACGCTCGAGGTCGAGCGCGGCATGCAGGCGGCGCAATTCGTCCCACGCATCGCCGGTACCGACGAGGACGAACAGCACGTCGTCGCGTCCGAGCTCGTGCACGACATGGTGCGCAGCGCGCAGCAACAAGTCGACTCCGTCTTGTCGTGCCATCACGCCGACATAGGCGATCAGATACGGGAAGCCGCGCTTGAGCTCTGGCCGCGGCGGTTGCGGCTGGAACAAGCGGCGGTCGGGGCTGTTGCGCACCACGAAGACGCGATCGGGCGGCACGTCACCGCGCTGCTCGGCGACGGCGCGATACGATTCGTTGGTGGCGATCACGAGATGGGCGGTGGCGTAACTGCGTTTCTCCATCCACAGCAGGATGCGATGCAAGAACCCCGGGCGCACGCCGGTGAATTTGGACAGGTAGGTCTCGGCACACAGGTCGTGTTGGTCGAAGACGAAACGCTTGCCGCAGGCATGCATCAGCCACCCGAGGGGGAAGAACAGATCCGGCGGATTGCCGACGTGCAGCACGTCGAGGCCCTGGCGGCGCCAGACGCGGAGGAGGAGCGTGGTGCAGGCGAGAAAGGCCCACGCGTATTCGAGCGCGAAGTTGAAGCGGCGCGGGCCATCGAAGGGCATGGCGAAGCGATGGATGGCGATTCCGTCCAGCACCACCTCGGCTTCACGATCGGTGTGGCGCCCGCGCGGGCAAATCACCGATACGCGGTAGCCGGCGCTCGCCAAGCTGCGGGCTTCTGCCCACACTCTGCGGTCGGCGGGCACCGAGTGGTTCTCGACCAACAGCAGCACCGAGGGGGCGCGATGGGCCTGCAGGCTGCGCGCAGCGCTCTTCATGGTTTGGCCGCCTCTGACATCACTTGCCGGCGCAGCCCCTGCCAGTACTCGCGTTCTTCGGCGCTCTGCGCTCCGCGCTCGACCTGATCCAGGAGCGCCAAGAACTCGGGGCCGCGCCCGGCGTGCAAGTAGCAGCGCAGCGCGCCCGTCACGCAGTTGAAACGAAATGCCGGGCTCGGTTCGGTGTATCTCGTGGCCAAGAGATAGGCATCCGCCGCCTGGGTGTCGAAACCAAAGGCTTCCAAGTTCACTCCCATGCGCTGATAGAAAGGTCCGACGCTGCCATCGACGGTCTCCACCAGCGGCGGCAGCGCCATCGGCGTCGGCACGCTGTCGCGCGCGGCGAAGACCTGGTCGAAGCGCGGGTTCTTGTAGATGCGCAACCGCGGCCCGATGCCGTCTTTGGCATCGAGCTCGCGCACGAGCTCGAAGTGCGCATCGAGCGAATCGTAGAAAGCGAGCATCGGGGCGAAGAGGCGCGGGTCCTTGCGGTAGCGCGAGCTGACCGAGCTGCTGGTCACGATGTAATCGGCGAAGTCGCGGTAGTAGCGCATGTCGTAGAACACCGACATGAGCTCGGAGCGCACCTGCAACATCGGGATCGGGAACATCGCGTACACCTTGGCGCTGCCGAGCTGGTCGTAGATGCGCTGGCGCAGATCCAGGCTGACGCTGGCGAGATCGATGGCGCTGGTGGGCTCCGGGCCGTAGGACTCGCTTGCGACCCAGGCGCCGGTGGGGACGTTGGCCTCCAGCCAGCGGCGTGCGAGCGTGCGCGTGTCGTCGCGCAGGCGCGACAACCCGCGCGCGTAACCGACGAAAGACGGCGCGGCGAGCAGCAGCCCCAGGCCGGCACCCGTGGCGAGGACGAGACTGGGGCGAATGCGGCGCACGTGCGCGCAGATCTCGCCCACGAGCGCACTGGCCAGCACGCAGGCGATGGGCACGAGCGGCAGCACGTAGCGATCGGCTTTCATCGAGAACGAGCTGATCGCAGCCACATACGCCACCGGGAACACGGCGAGGACGAGCGCCCAACCCTGGCGGCGGATGCCGGCCAGAACCACCAGCGCTGCCAGGGAGAGAAGTGCCATGGGCCAACCGAGCAGGGTGGTGGCGAGCACGCGCAAGTAGAAGAAAATGGCTGGCGAGTGATCCAAACCGAAGTGGCCCGTCTGCATGTGGTCACGTTCGTAGTTGAAGCCGATCCGGAAGTTCTCGAAGTCGAGCACGATGAACGGCGAGGTGAGGACGAGCGCGAGCACGAAGACTGCCAGGGCAGCGAGCGGCTGGACCAGCAAGCGCCGATGCTTCGCACCCGCGTGGCTGTCCAGGGTGGGGCTCTTGTGCGGGGTGCGCGGGCGCCCGGAGGCGCGACGTGTGGGCGCACTCGGCCGGGGTGCCGACTGCTGTTCGCGCTCGCTCCGGCGCAGCGCCAGCCAGTGTGCCGCCAGGATCGGCAGCACCAGGAACAGGCCGGAGTACTTGGTGGACGTGGCCAACCCACCGCACATTCCAGCGAGGAGGGAATGACGCCAGCTCGGCTCCTCGAGTACGCGCAACGTGAAGGTGAGCGTCAGCATGACGAAGAAGGTGAGCGGCACGTCGACCTCGACCACCTGCGACTTGGTGATGTGAAACGCGTTCACCGCGACGAGGAAGGCCGCGAGCGCGCCGATGGCGGTGCTGCACACGCGACGGCTCATGAGAAAAGTGACCAGCACTGTCCCACCCGCGAACAACACGGTGAGGGTGCGTCCCATGATGTAGAAGGGTGTCTTGTCGAGCTCGAACAAGACGCGATAATCCAGCACCGAATGCACCGCGCCGAACGTGCGCAACAACAAGAAGAGCAATCCTTGCCCGAGCCACTGCACGTAGAAATACAACGTCGGGTAGTTGAAGAAATGCGGGTTGAGATCGAGCGCGCGATCCGGCCCGAAGCCCCACATTGGCCAGGCCTTCTTGAACGGATAGGCCTCCTCGTAGACCTGCGGCAGTCCCCAGTCGATGCCGACGAGCCGGAGCGCCAGGCCCAACAGCACGAGAGCGGCTGCGATCCACACGCTTCGATTCCGCATCCTTCTCCAGGGTCCGGGTGCGCCTCGGGGTCGCGCGACGGTGGCCGCGCGCATGATAGCCGATGCGCGCCGAAGCAGAGGCTACCAAGCGGTTGCGGGGGGCAGTGGTGCGAACAGGCGACTCGACGATGTGCGCAGGTGCGCGGCGCTGTTGCGGCGTGCCGTATCGACGAGAGCCCGCAGTTCCCAGTCGAGAGGGGGGGTCCGGAAGCGGACGCCACGCCGATCGAAGCACAGTGTGCCCTGGGTCAACGCGTGGCGGAAGAGCGCACGCGTGAGCTCGACATCGTGCTGGCAATAGGACTCGACCAAGTCCCACCGCCCTTGGCGGACCCAGAGGATGGACTGCAGGCCGTCGGCAGATTTGGCGGCTCCGAGCGTGGCCCCGGCCAAGTTGGCGAGCGAAGTGCGGAATCCCAATTGCTGGCGCAGCGCATGCAGAATGTCGAACGTCGGCACATGCGCCAGCAGTCGCCGCGTATAGGCGCCGAGCACGACATAGTCGAAGCGCAGCACGTTGAACCCCACCACCAAGTCGGCGGTGAAAAGCGCGTCCACGAGCGCATCGACGTCTTGCTCGCGATAGCAACGGAAGCGCTGCGTCGTTTCGTCGTAGACGACGGCGAGCGCGAGTCGCATGCGGTCGATGTGGCGCCAGCCGCCGATTTCGCTCGCGGCATAGCGCGTCTCGAGATCGAAGGTGAGCACGCGGAGATCGCGCATCGGGCAGAGTGGCGGCGGCTGGGCCAACACCGGCGGTGGCAAAGCCGGCGGCAGCGGGGGCACCGGCACGGTCCGCGGTGGCAGCGACGGAATCGGCTCGTGCCCGAGCAGGAGATGCAGCGCTTTCTCGGCGCCGCGCTTGTCGAGCGGATAGTTGCCGGCGCCGCAACGCGGCGAGTGCACGCAGCCCGGACAGCCGTCGTCGCAGGGGCAATCCTCGATGCGGTGCAGGACGGTGGCGAGCAGATCGTGCAACAGCTCGAACGTGCGGCGGGTGAGGCCAATTCCGCCCGGGGTGGTGTCGTAGACGAAGATGGCGCCGCCTGGCACCTGGCCGTGTTCGGGGAAGGTAATGCCGCCGAGATCGGCCGCATCGCACAGCATGAAGAGCGGCGACAAGGCGATGCAGGCATGCTCGATCGCATGCAGGCTCCCCATGCGATGGCGGCTGGCGGATTCGAGCGCGTGCAGCACTCCCGAAGCGATCTCGAGCCAGAGTCCCTCGGTTTCGTAGATCGTGGACGGCAACTCGAGATCGAAGGTTCCGAGCAGCTTCTGGTCGAAGGTGGCGCGCTTTTCGAACCCGGTGATGCGTTGGGTGATACGCAGCCGGCCGAAGTGCGCCGGTGTGGCGCCCACCATGCGCGTGGCGAGGATCTCCAGGATCTCGGTGTGTTTGGCGGCGCGCGGCTGGGTGTAGAAGGTGCCGTCCGCGGCCGCGACACGCACGCGACGATGCTCGATGTCGAGGCTCGTCACTCGCAAATGCGCGCCACGGTGCAAGTACACCGCGCCCTCGTGACACTCGGCGAAGACGCGCGCGCCGCCCACCGTGCCGAGCACGCGGCGCGGCTGATCCTCATGATGAATGGTGTAGGTTTCGCCGATTTGCCGGATATCCACGAGCCGGTGCGGTCGCAATTGCAGCGGCATCCAGAATTCGCCGTCGACGCTCTGCAGCAGCTGGCCGCGGCGTTGCAAATCGGCGCGCGCCGCGGGCCAGTCGATGTCCTCCAGGGCCGGTTCGTCGTGGCGCAGCGGTTGTTCGGCGCCGGCGCACAACAAATGTGCGGCGCGAATGGCGGGATTGGTGGCGTCGACGATCGCCGGCTCCGGGGTGGCGCGAAAGAAATCCTGCGGAGAAGAGACGTAGTACTGATCGAGCGCGTCGTGCCCGGCGACGAGAAACAAGCCGGAAGGCCCATCCCCGCGTCCGGCGCGGCCGCCGCGTTGCCAAGTGGACATGATGCTGCCCGGGTAGCCGACGAGAATGCAGGCGTCCATGCCACCGACATCGATGCCGAGCTCGAGGGCGCTGGTCGAGATGACCCCGTGCAGGCGACCGCCGAACAGCGCGGCTTCGATCTCACGACGTTCTTCCGCCAAGTATCCGGAACGATAGGCGCTGATGCGACCGCGCAGGTCCGGAAATCGTTCGAGAGCCCAGGTATAGAGCAGTTCGGTGGCGCGCCGCGAGTTGCAGAAGGCAATGGTCTTGACGCCGCCCAGGATGCAGCGACCGAAGAGAGTGGTGGCGAAGTCGAGGGCGTGCGATGCGGGGTCGAGCAAGAACACGGACCGCGGTCCGGCGGGGGCACCACTCGTGGTCACAGTGGTGAAGGGCAGGCCGAAGAGAGCGCGCGCCAGCTCGCCAGGGTTGCGGATGGTGGCGGAGGCCGCGATCACCTGCGGCGCGGCACCGTAGTGCGCCGCGAGTCGCCGCAGTCGCCGCAGGATCTGCAGCACGTGCGAGCCGAAGACGCCGCGATAGGTGTGCAACTCGTCGAGGACGATCCACTTGAGCCCGGTGAAAAATGGCGCCCAACGTTCGTGTCCCGGCAACAGCGATGCGTGTAGCATGTCGGGGTTGGTGAGCAGCAGGTGCGGCGGATCTTGCTGCAGGCGCCGGCGCTCGGCTTGGGGCGTGTCGCCATCGAGGATGGCGGCGCGGAAGCTCTCGCGCAAGCCGATCGCATCGCGCAGCCGATGCAGGTTCTTGAGCTGATCCTGTTCCAGTGCCTTGAGCGGGAAGAGGTAGAGGGCGCGCGCGTCGCGGCCGGCATCGCGCGCCGCCAGCACCGTTTCGAGCACCGGGAGGTTGAAGCACAGCGTCTTGCCGCTCGCCGTCGGGGTGGCGATGACGACGTTGCGGCCTTCTCGGGCGTGCTGCAGTGTCTCGGCCTGGTGCGAAAAGAGCCGTGGGACGCCCAGGCGCCCCAACGCCTCCGCCAAGTCGTCGCGCAACGCGAGCTCGGTCAAGGTCGCGACACGGCGATCCTGAACTTGGCTCGCGGCAAGCGCAGCCTGAAACCAGTCGTCGGCGCGCAGATCGCGCAGCAGCGATTCGAACATTGTGGAACCTTAGCAACCGGCTGCGAGGCTGCTCAAGGACGGCGATTCCACTGCCGGCGCGGCGACGAGATGAGTGGAATAAACGCGCTCCAAAGCGGTAGAACTGTGCAAGCGCGGCAGGCCGTGCTTCGAAGCGTGCCGGCCTGCAACGCGCCAGCTTGGAGGAGAACGATGCGACTACGACCCGTGCATGCCGCGGCAGCCCTGGTGTTGCTCGGATCCGCGGCCGCCGTCCACGCGCAGGATCGCGCCAGCAATGCGACGGCCCGCAAGGACGTGAGCCTCACCATCTACAACAACGACCTGAGCCTGGTGCGGGAGCGGAGGTCGATTCCGACGCAAAGCGGTGTCTACCGCCTGCGCTACGAGGATGTCACCACGGGGGTCGATCCGGCGACCGTGCATTTGCAGCCCCTCGGCACCGGGACCTTGCACCTGGTGGAACAGAATTACGAGTACGACCTCATTTCGCGCGCCAAGCTCATGGAAAAGTACGTCGGGCGCGAGGTCGGTTACCGGACCAAGGAAGGCACGTATGGCCGCGCCAAGCTGCTAGCGGCCAACGAGGGCTATGTCTACGACCTGGACGGTAAGATCGTCTTCGAGCTGCCGGGCGATGTCGTGCTCGACGCCATCCCGCAGGAGCTGATCGCGACCCCGACCTTGGTGTGGACGCTCGACGCCAAGAGCGCGGGCGAGCGCGACGTCGAGGTGACGTATTTGTCGCGCGGGTTCTCCTGGCGCGCCGATTACGTGCTCCTCCTCGACGAGAGCGAGGCCAAGGCGGCGCTCACCGGCTGGGTGACCCTCGACAACAATAGCGGCGGCAGCTTTCGCAACGCAGAGCTCAAGCTGGTGGCCGGCGACGTCAACCGCGTGACGCAGATGTTCGACAAGGGCATGGAGATGGCGGTCGCCACCAACGGCGGGCGACGGCCGCAGTTCCAAGAAGAGTCCCTGTTCGAGTACCACCTCTACACGCTCGAGCGCCGCACCGACGTGCTCGACCGGCAGCAGAAGCAAGTCCTGTTCTTCGATGCCGAAGGGGTCGCGATCACCAAGGGCTACACGCTCCGCGGTGCGCCGCACGTGGTGCTGTCGCCAGGATATCGCTCCAACGACGCCGAGCCGGTGGAGGTCACACTTTCCTTCCGCAATGCGCGCGACAACGGCTTGGGGCAGCCGATCCCGCAAGGGATCGTGCGCGTCTACAAGCGCGATCGCGACGGCGCGCCGCAATTCCTCGGCGAGAACCGCGTGCGCCACACTCCCAAGGACGAAACACTGGAGTTCAGCGTCGGCCGTGCCTTCGACATCGTCGGCACTCACGTGCAGACCGATTTCCAACGCATCGACGACCACGTGATCGAATCCGCGGTCGAAGTCGAGCTGCGCAATCACAAGGACGCAAGCGTGCAAGTGGCGGTGGAAGAAGTGCTGCATGGCGATTGGAAGATCCTCGACAGCTCGCACCCGGCGCTCAAGAAAGATGCCGCGACCGCCGTGTTCACGCTCCCCGTGCCAGCCAACGGCAAGACGACGCTCATCTACCGCGTGCGCGTGCGGACCTGAGGCGCGGCGGCTCTGGCCGACACGCGCGATCCCCGCGGGCTTGCCAGAAAGTGCGACGGGCCGAGATCGACTCGGCCCGTCGGCGGGAGACCAGCTCCAAAGACGGTTCTAGATATCCCCTGGCTTGAGCGTCTTGCGCTTGTTGGCCATCGCGCGGGTCTCTGCCTCGGCGATCATCGCGCGGACCTTCTTGTCGAGAGCCGGATAGAACTCGCGCGAGACATTGCACTTCTTCGTCGCGGCCTTGGTACGGCTCTTGGAGATGATGAGATCGCCGCTGGGTTTACTCGCGGCTGCTTTCTTTGCGGGCTTCGCTGCCATAGAGGAAGAACCTCCGATGGTGAGAGGGGATGATGGTTTGCAAACCGCCGCGAACTCTAGGCGTGCAGCGCCGCCCTTGTCAAAGCAAAAAACGCCGAGAACGGCCTCCAGAGCGCCTCCCGTGACCGCCGGTCATGGGCGCGGGGTGGTTTCGGCGAGGCGTGTCACGATCACGCCCTTCCAGCTCTCGATCCGGCGCAGGTAGGTCGTGAGCGGGACGCGCACGACACGGTTGCCCTGGTACTCGCCGGGGAGATCGGAAATCGCGGCGTGGATGACGTCGACGCGGTCGCCTGCGCGGCGGACGATGCCCTGGTGCCCGATGGGGGTGCCGTACTCCTGGCGCATCTTGTGTCCGCGGGCGGAGCTCTCATCAAAGACGAAGTAGAGCAGGTCGCCGTCCGCGAGGCGATCCAGACGGAGCTCTGCACTCGGGATGTAGGCGAAGGATCCGGGTGGATAGCGCGTCGTGCCAGCCGAGTCGCGGACCGCGACACCGACTTCTTCTGTCACGTCGCGTCCCCAGAAACCGGAACGCACGAGATCGAGCGAGTCATCGAGATGGGAAGCATGGTCGTAGTCGACGCCGCCACTCATGGTCACGACGGAGTCTGGCGGCGCGCCGGCGAAACGCGTCGCGAGCGCCTGGAGCACGGCGTCGCGCGGGCTCTTGGCCTGGGCCAGCTCGGCGCAGCGGTAGGAAAACAGCACGCAATCCTGGCGGAAATCCTGGACCAGCAAGCTATCGGCGACGTAGCCGCCGGGCTTGAGACCAAATAAATAGGTCGTCTCACCACGTCTCTCAAATAACTCGGCCCAGCGGGCGACGCGCACGCCGATCGCGAGGTCGTGCCAAGCGGCGAGCCGAGCTGCGAGCAGCGTTTCGGGCAAGCTCACCGAAGAATCCGTGTTGCGTGCCACGAGACGTTCGAGACGCGTCGATTCGAGAGTGACCGTCGCGGCCTCGGCCGGCACGGGCATGCCATCATCGTGCCCGCTCCCCGGTGCGAGCAGGCAACCGACGAAGGCTCCGGCCAGCAGAATTAGGCGAGCAGCGTGATTCTCCGCGGCCTGGATCGTCCGTTGCATTCGAGTCTCCTGGTGTGGCGCGCCCACTTAAGCCAATGGCCCGGCGAGACCACCGACTCCTCTTGCCGGCACCCGGATGGCTTAGCGTAATCTAGTGAGCACACGCCGGAGCTGGCAACGACAACGACGCCGCCTGGCCACAGGAGGAGCGCGCCGCATGACCGTCCGCATCCGCAAGTCTTCGGGCAAACCCGTCGTTTTTGGCGACACCCCTGTTGCCGAGGGCGCCAAGCGATTTCGGGCAGGATCCGGGCCAGAATCGCCGCGGACCCGGAAGGCGAAAACGTCACCGCCATCCAAACCCCCTTCAACCAAGGGGAAGAAGCGAGTGCCCGAAACAGCGCTGACGAAGCCACGCAGCTCGAAAGACACCGAAGCCAAGAAACGCAGGCCGGCGCGCGCCGCGGCCGAGAAACAGGCGCCACAGGCGGCAAAGGTTCCCACACCTGCACGCGCTTCCACGACACGCGCGGCCAAAGGCCCACCGAGTCGAGTTCTCGCCGAGGAACCCGAACGGACGCTTGCGGCCCAAGCCCCGGCTGGCAAGCGCGCGAAGCCGAAGGCAATCGGCGCCACCCTCTCGCCGGGGCGGCGGGCATCGGCGGAGACCTTGGCCTCGCACCAGCGCGAGATCTCCGTCAGTGAGTTTTTTACCAAGAACCGGCATCTCCTGGGTTTCGACAGCCCGGCGCGCGCGCTGCTCACGACGGTGAAGGAAGCAGTCGACAACAGCCTCGACGCCGCCGAGGAAGCGGGCATCCTCCCGAGCGTGCGTGTCGAGCTGGTCGAGATCAGCGAGGACCGATACCGCGTCATCGTCGAGGACAATGGCCCCGGAATCGTCAAAGCGCAGGTGCCGAAGGTATTCGGCAAACTCCTCTATGGTTCGAAGTTCCACCGTCTGGCCCAGCGTCGCGGTCAGCAAGGTCTCGGGATTTCAGCCGCCGGCATGTACGGACAGCTGACGACGGGCAAGCCGGTCGTCATCACTTCGAAGACGGGCAAGGGGCGTCCCGCGCATCACTTCGAAATCGTCTTGGACACGGCGAAGAACATGCCGGTGATCGTGAAAGACGACGCCTTGGAGTGGGAGGCCGATCACGGCACCCGCATCGAGATCGAGCTGCAAGGGTCGTACAAGGGTGGCCGGCGATCCGTCGACGAATACTTGGAACAAGTGGCGCTCGCCAACCCCCATGCCGAGGTGTTCTACAAACCGCCGCGGGACCGTGCGCTCGTTCGTTTCGAGCGCCTGACCGAGCAGTTGCCGCCGGAGCCGCTGGAGATCCAGCCGCATCCGTACGGTGTGGAGCTGGGCACGCTGCAACACATCTTGAAGGATACGAAGGCACGCACGGTGTCGTCCGCGTTGCAGACGGAGTTCTCGCGCGTGAGCGGCAAAGTGGCCGACGAAATCCTCAAGCTCGCCGGGCTGGCGACGAATCGCAGACCCCACGACCTCAAGCCGGCGGAGGTCGACCTTCTGCACCGCGCCATTCCGCAGGTGAAGATCTTTGCGCCGCCGGCCACGAGCGTCGTCCCAATCGGCGAGCCACTGATCCAGCGCGGGCTGGAGCGCGAGATCCGTGCTGAGTTCACGTGCTCGTCGACGCGGCCGCCGGCAGTTTATCGCGGCAACCCGTTCGTCGTCGAAGCCGGGCTCGCCTACGGTGGCGATCTGCGCCGTGCAGCCGACGAGGAGGGCGAGCCGCACTCCACGACCAAGTCCGAGGACGCGCAACAAGGGCCGATTACGTTGCTCAGGCTCGCGAATCGAGTGCCGCTGCAATACCAACAATCGTCGTGCGCCATCTTCCGCGCCGCGATCGAAACCAATTGGCGGCAGTATGGTTTGTCGCAGCCGAAGGGATCGTTGCCGCAAGGACCCATGGTGCTGCTCGTACACGTCGCTTCGGTGTGGGTGCCATTCACCAGCGAATCGAAGGAATCGATCGCGCACTATGCGGAGATTCTGAAGGAGATCCGGCTGGCGCTGCAGGAATGCGGCCGCAAGCTCGGCTCGTATCTGCGGCGGCGCGATCACGCGCGGCGCGAGGAACGCCGGCGCAGTATTTTCGAAATGTACATCGGCGAGATCGTGGAATCTCTCGGCAAGCTCACCAAGGTGGATCGCAAGCAGCTGCAAGCGGAGTTGGCGCAGCTGGCGCGCCAGCACACCGGCGATGCCGGTGCCGCAGCCGAAGCCTACGTTGCGCCGACACGGCGGGTGCGCAGCGAATCGCCGCGCGACGACGAACCAGCGGGTGACGACGAACGCTCGCAGCTGCGACTCGGACTGGAGGAAGACCGATGAGCGCGCGCAAACAGAGGCCGAAGCCAAGTCGGGACGGCAAGAATGTGGTAGCCAAGTTGTCCGAGTTGGGCGCCGACGCCGTGCAGCAGATTCACGCCGGCAAGAATCCCAACGTCGAGATCCCGCTGCGGACGCTCGCCAACGTCAAGTTCGATCCCAAGAAGTCGATCCTCGAGCTCGGCGACGAGACGCAGAGCCGGTCGCTGTTCAACGTCGGCCAGGCGCGGAAGTACATGCAGACCATGCTGGTGGCGTCGGCCTGCAAGGATCTGGTCGCTGTCGGCAAGACCACCAGCATTCGTGACCTCTACTACATCACCAAGCACACGATCGCCGGCAGCCGCCAGAACACCTTCGAGGAGCAGGAGGAGTCGGATCCGATCATCGAGGATCTCGAGGTCGCCCTCGATTCCTTGCGCGAAGAGATGCATCTTTTCGCCTCCAACCGTGGCTCCATGGTGGGGCCGCTCACCATCGTCGATACGGGCGACACCATCGACCTGCGTCGGCTGGGCAGTGGCGGCTGGAGCGTGCCGTCCATTGTCGAGGCCAACATCATTCAGTTCAAGAAGAGCGAAGCCGAGATGATCGTGCTGGTGGAGAAGGATGCCGTCTGGCGGCGCTTGGTCGAGGATAAATTTTGGAAGAAGCACAAGGCCATTATCCTGCACGGCAACGGCATGGCGCCGCGCGGCGTGCGACGCTTGTGCTATCGCATGGCCAACGAGCTCAAGCTGCCCATGTATGTGCTGGTGGACAACGACCCTTGGGGGCTCTACATCTACTCGGTCGTCAAGCAGGGCTCGATCAACCTGGCCTACGAGAGCCTGCGCATGGCCGTGCCGCAGGCGCGCTTCGTCGGGTTGTCGTCGTTCGATGCCGAGAAATATGGTCTTGCCGACAACGTCCACATCAAGCTCGACGACATGGACGAACGCCGCGCCAAGCAGATGCTGTCCTACCCCTGGTTCGAGCGCAAGGAATGGCAGAAGGAGCTGCGCAAGATGATGCAGATGGGGGTCAAGTACGAGCTCGAAGCACTGTCGTCGAAGGGCATCTCGTTCATCTCGGAAGAGTACCTGCCCCAGAAGATCCGCGACCGGCAGTACTTGGTGTAGCGCATAGAGATTCCCGAGCTCACATGACGTGTTTCCGCTCGCGGCTGGGCCATTGGTGCCATGGGGCGAGCCCGCAGACGAAGGGAGATGGAGTGTTCGACGCCGAAGAAGAACGTCTGGTCGAGAAATTGCGCAAGATCGAGGCGTTGTTCGCGCGCTCGGGCACTCTGGGGGAGCGCGATGCGGCCGAGAGCGCGCTCGAACGAATCCGGCACCGGCTGCGGTTGCTGGAAAAGTCCGAGCCGCCGGTCGAGTACCACTTCGGCCTGCCGGACGCTTGGTCGAAGGCGCTGTTCACCGCCCTGCTGCGCCGCTACGAGCTCAGGCCGTATCGCTACCGCGGCCAACGCCGGACCACCGTCATGGCTCGGGTCACGCGCACTTTCGTCAACGACGTGTTGTGGCCCGAGTTCCAGCAGCTCAACGCGACGCTGCACTCGCACCTGGAGTCGGTCACCCATCGAGTGATCCAAGAGGCGATCCACCGCGACGATACCGAGGTCGAAGAGCGCGCGGGGAAGGAAACTGCGGCCCCGAGCCTTGGTTTCGAATAGACGCTATGATGGCGCCCTGACCGGCGATCGTACCTGTCGCAGCGTGGAGCAATGCATGCCCTTCAGCAAGGTTTCGAGCAAGGTCGATTTCGCAGCCCTCGAAGAAGATCTCAACCAGAGTTGGGAGCGCGAGCGCACGTTCGAACGCTCGCTCGAGCAGCGCCGCGGCGGAGCGGAGTTCGTCTTCTACGACGGCCCGCCGTTCGCCACCGGCTTGCCGCATTATGGCCACTTGCTCGCCGGCACAATCAAAGACGTGGTGCCGCGCTATCGCACCATGCGTGGCTTCTACGTCGAGCGCCGCTTCGGCTGGGATTGCCACGGGCTCCCGGTCGAATACGAGATGGAGAAGGAACTGGCGCTGCAGTCGCGGCGCGACATCGAGAGCTACGGCATCGCGCGATTCAACGAGGCGTGCCGCAGCATCGTCTTGCGCTATGTCGGCGAGTGGCGCAAGACCGTGCGCCGCATGGGCCGCTGGGTGGACTTCGAACACGACTACAAGACGATGGACCCCGACTACATGGAGTCCATCTGGTGGGTGTTCAAGCAACTGTGGGACAAGGGACTCGTCTACGAGGGTTTCAAGGTGATGCCTTATTGCCCGCGTTGCGCGACGCCGCTTTCCAACTTCGAGACCGCCCAGGGCTATCAGGACGTGCAGGACCCGGCGATCACGGTACGTTTCCGCGCCACGCCAGGAGCGGCAGCGACGTTGCGCGCTGCGACGGGCGCGAGCGTGACGAGCGCCGCGGCGCCTGCAGACGGTGCCGACGCCAGGCCGATCTATTTCCTCGCTTGGACGACGACGCCTTGGACGCTGCCAAGCAACCTGATGCTCGCGGTCGGCGCCGACATTCCATACGTGCGTCTTTGGGATGGCGATGTGGAGTACGTGCTCGCCCGCGACCGCGTTCCCGTGTATTGGAAGGATCCCGCGAGCATCGAGATCCTGGCCACATTCCCGGGCGGTGCGCTCGTCGGTGCAGTGTACGAGCCGCTCTTCCCATATTTCGCGGCGCTTGGCGACCAAGGTGCCTTCACCGTCCGCGCTGGGGACTTCGTGTCGACCGAAGAAGGCACGGGAATCGTGCACGCAGCCCCCGGTTTCGGCGAGGACGACTACGCCCTGGGTCAGAAGCACGGCGTGCCGGTCGTGTGTCCGGTGGATGCAGAGGGTCGTTTCACTGCCGAGGTTCCCGAATATGCCGGACGTTTCGTCAAGGAAGCCGACGGCGACATCATCAAGCGCCTGCGCGACGAGCACAAGCTCGTGCACCGGGGCACCTTGCAGCACAGCTACCCGCATTGCTACAGGTGCGACTCGCCGCTCATCTATCGTGCGATCACGACTTGGTTCGTGCGCATCGACGTCATCAAGGATCGCATGCTCGCCGCCAACGCACGCATCCACTGGGTGCCGGAGCACCTGCGCGACGGGCGTTTCGGCCAGTGGTTGCTGAACGCGCGCGACTGGGCCATCTCCCGCAACCGCTACTGGGGGACGCCGCTCCCGGTCTGGCGCTGCGACGGTTGCGCCGCGGATCTCTGCATCGGCAGCACGGCGGAACTGCAACGCCTCTCGGGCCAAACGGTCGCCGACCTGCACAAGCATTTTGTCGACGCCATCACCATCCCGTGCGATGCCTGCGGCGGCACGCGCCGGCGCACGCCCGAAGTGCTCGACTGCTGGTTCGAGAGCGGCTCGATGCCGTACGCGCAGAGCCATTACCCATTCGAGAACAAGGAACGCTTCGAGTCCAACTTCCCGGCCGAGTTCATCGCCGAAGGCATGGACCAGACGCGCGGCTGGTTCTACACGCTCGTCGTGCTGTCGACGGTGCTCTTCGACCAGCCAGCCTTCGAGCACGTCGTGGTGAACGGCATGGTGCTGGCCGCTGACGGCAAGAAGATGAGCAAGCGTCTCAAGAACTACCCGGAACCGGAAGCCGTCATCGATCGCTACGGCGCCGACGCCTTGCGTCTGTATCTCATGAGCTCGGCCGTGGTGCGTGGCGAGAACCTGCGCTTCAGCGAGGACGGCGTGCGCGAGCTGCTGCGCAGCATCGTCCTGCCACTCTGGAATGCCTACAGCTTCTTCGTCACCTACGCCAATGTCGATGGCTGGGAGCCGGCGACCCTCGAGCGCCCGACGGCTTCGACGCGGCGTAATCTCCTCGATCGGTGGATTCTGTCGTCATCGCAGCGGTTGGTGCGACTCGTGACCGAGGCCATGGAGGCTTACGAGCTGCAGCGCGCCGTCGACCCGATCCTCGGTTTCATGGAAGAGCTCACCAATTGGTATATCCGCCGCGGCCGCCGGCGTTTCTGGAAGTCGGACGACGATGTGGACAAGCGCCAAGCTTACGAGACGTTGTACGCCGTGCTGCTCGACACCTGCCACGTGCTGGCGCCGTACACGCCGTTCATTGCCGATACCATGTATCGCAATCTCGTCGGGCCGTTGCGGCAGCGCCAGCCGGAGATTGCCGACAGCGTGCACTTGCGCGACTGGCCGGCGGTTCACGCCGGCGAGGAGGATGCGGAGCTGGACGCGCGCATGGACCTCGTCATCCGCGTGGTGTCGATGGGGCGCGCGCTGCGGACCACGCATGGCCTCAAGGTGCGGCAACCGTTGCAAGCCATTCACGTCGTGACGCGGGACGCTGGCGCGCGGCGGACGCTCGAGGAGTTCGCCGACCAGATCCGCGACGAGCTCAACGTCAAGGAAGTGCGTTTCGACGACCGCGAGTCCGAGCTCGTCGATTTCGTCGTCAAAGCCAACTTCAAGAGCCTGGGGCCGCGACTCGGCAAGGACGTGCAACAAGCCGCGCGCGCCATCGCGGCGTTGCCGCTCGATACCGTGCTCGCGATCGAAGGCGGTACGCCGCATTCATTGGCGCTGGATGGCAACCAAGTCGTGCTCGGCCCGGAAGATGTGGTGGTGGAACGGCGGGAGAAGGGCGGGCTTTTCGTCGAGTGTGCGGGCGCGCTGACCGTGGCGCTCGACCCGGAGCTCACGCCAGAGTTGATGGAAGAGGGCCTGGCGCGCGAATTCGTCAACCGGGTGCAGAACCTGCGCAAGGATGCCGACCTGGTGGTGACGGACCGCGTGCGCGTGCGTTTCCGCAGCAGCGCACCGGAGGTGACCCGTGCCATTGCGGTGCACGGGGACACGATTCGCAACGAGACGTTGGCCGTCGAGCTGATTCAATCCCGGGACGAGATCGAGGGTGCGTGCAGCGCGGATCTCAACGGGCATCCCGTGCAGCTCCAAGTCGAACGCATCGAGGCCGGCGCGTGAACCGACGGCAGTTTCTGGCCACTCTCGGCGCAGCGTTGCCTGTCGCAGCCGGTGGTCTCTGGTGGTGGGGACGCGGTCGCGACAGCCTTCGCGGCGGAGCGAACGGGTTTGGCTCCGGCCCGATGCAGGCAGCCGGAGCGCCGGTTGCGAATCCCGCGCTGGCTGGAACCACGACGGCCCCTGCGGCACCGGGCGCGTGGACGATGCGCTACGGGCCGGGGTTGCCGCTCCGTTGGGCCGATGCTGGAACATTGCGCGGACCGGTCGCTCGAGCACTCGATGTCGCGCGCCGGCACATCCTCGTCCATTGCACCGACCTTGGCGTCTCGAACCTCGCGATCCATGGTGTGCGCGCACTCGGGCGCGATCTGCCGCTCGGCGGCGACGCGTACCGCGTGTTGCTCCAGACCTACACGCGCGAGTTCGCGGTCGGTGGCCGGTTGTGGCTCGAAGTTCCCGTGCACGACGAGGGCCACGGTCATGCGATGCTGAAGACGCTCGTCGAGCAGCAATGCGATCCCGATCTCGATTTCATTCACGACGGTCGCACGTATCGCTTCCGCGATTTCGTCGACAGCGCGCGGATGCTTTCGGCCTACCCCGGGCCGGGCCCAGTCGACGATCATTCCTGGACTTTGATGGCGCTCGCGCGCGTCACGCCGCCTGCGGCCGCCCGCTGGACGAACGCGCGCGACCAGAGCGTCGACCTCGAGCGCCTCTTGGACGACACGTCGGCGGCGCTCGAGGCCGACACACGTCTGGTGCGCGAAGTCGATCTCGGCGCCGCCGAGCTGCCGCGCGACTGCGCCGCGTTCACGCGCGCCTGCGGTGGCTTGCACATGCTCTATGGGCTGGCGGCGGCGCTGTCCTCGGGTTACGGCAACGCCCAGCGCAACAGCGCCTTCTCCGCGCACATGCGGACACAGATCCGGCGCTTCACCTACGATCTCGGCGTCATCGATCAAGTGGAGAAATTGAATGCAGCGCGTGGAAACGTCGAAGGCGCGGCGTTGGCCGCGCTCGACCAGCGCATCAAGTTCTTGGGTCACAGCCTCGAGGTGATCGGTCTCGTCGATCAGTTCGGTCTCTATGAATTCACGCCGGCCGAACGCCGGACGATCGATGCGGCGCGCGCGCGGCTGTGCGAGGAGATTACGGCCAATGCCAGCCGCGACTTCGGCCGCGTCAAAAGCCACCGCGAGATGTACGAGAGCCTGGTCTCCGGCCTCTGCCACGCCTACAACGGCTTGCGCATGAGCCCCGGATGATCGTGCAATTGCCGGCTTCTTCGATCTGCGCGATGGCCCGATTGTGATCGTGACCTCAGCAGAGCCTCCCTGACGACGGCGGCTCGAACCCCGCGGCGTTTTCTTGCGTATTCTCCTGTGTGGGCGCAAGCGGCCATGCGGGAGGGGGTGCTTTCGCCCGCCGCGGGGCTCCGCTACCATTCCGGCTCGGACGAGCAAGCGCCTCTGTCGAGTCACCGCATCCGGCGGCGCCGCTCTCGATTCCACTTGTCTTTCAAGGGAGTGTTCCCGTGTTGAGAATGTCGCGCCGGCGCAAACTCGTGTTCGGCATCGGCGCCGCCCTCTTGCTGGTCCTGATCGCGAGCTCCGTCGTCCAGAAGAAACGCGCCCAGGTGATCGCCGTGCAGATCGGCACCGTGGCGCGGCAGAACCTCGCGTCCACCGTCACGGCTTCCGGCGAGATTCGACCCCGCCTCTACGTGAACATCACGTCGCAGACCTTCGGAAAGATCGTGACCATCGAGGTGGTGGAGGGTCAAGTCGTCGAGACCGGGCACGTGCTCCTGCGCATGGAGGCGGTGCAGCCGACGGCCGGGGTGGCGGCGCAGGGTGCGATGGTCAGGTCGGCGAAGGCAGCGGTGGCGGCGGCCGAGGCCAACCAGCGCACCGTTGCAGCCGAGTTGGCGCGTGCGCGCGCGGATTTCGAGCGCGCCAAGCTCGACTGGGAGCGCGCCGAGCAGCTCTTCGGCCGCGGGCTGATCGCGCAGTCCGAGCAGGACGTGCGCAAGAGCAGCTTCGAGAGCGCGCGGGCCGGTGTGGATGTGGCCGAGGCGCGCGTGGGTCAGGCAGAAGCGGAAATGGACCGCAGCAGCTCACTGCTGCAGGAAGCTCAGGCCGGACTCAGCCGCTCCGAGGACGATCTGCACAAGACCATCTACAGCTCGCCGATCGACGGGGTCGTGACCAGCCTGCCGGTGCACGTGGGCGAACAGATGGTGCCGGGAATCCAGAACAGCCCGGGAAGCTACCTGATGACCGTCGCCGACATGTCCGCGGTCACCGCGGAGGTGCGCGTCGACGAATCCGACGTGGTCGATGTCGAGCCCGGGCAGCCCGCCGAAGTCTCCATCGATGCTTACCCGGACAGCACGTTCCGCGGCACCGTGAGCGAAATCGGCACGACCGCGCTGCTGCGATCGACGGGTCAATCCACCTCGCAGCTCACCACCGGCAGTCAGGAGGCCAAAGACTTCAAGGTGGTCATCACTTTGGAGAGACCGCCTGCCGGCGTGCGGCCCGGTCTGTCCGCGACGGCGAAGATCACGACCGCGACCCGCGACAAGGCGATCGCGATCCCCCTCCAGGCCTTGACCATTCGCCGCCAGGCTGACATCGACGCCGCGGAAAAGGGTTCCAAGAAGGAGAAGGGCAGCGACGAAGCGGCGGCACAAAATGCGCCCGCACAAGCACAGGACAGCCTGGCGCATGCAAGCGCGGCGGGCGCCAGGGCAGCGCCCGCAACCTCACCGGCTGGCAACCTCGACAGCAAGAAGGAAATCCAGGGAGTGTTCGTCGTGCATGACGGTCGCGCCCGCTTCCGTCCCGTCAAGACCGGCATCACCGGCATCACCGACATCGAGATCACTGCGGGCCTGCAAGAGGGCGACGAAATCGTGACCGGCAGTTACAAGGTCTTGCGCGAGCTGAAGCACCTCACCAAGGTGCGCAAGGCCAAGGGCGAGGAAGATCGACCGTCCTGATGTTTCCCGGCCGGCCGGGAAGCGGTGAGCAAACCATGTCCAGAGCTGCCGTGTGGAGTTGGATGCGCCGGGCGATGACGCCGGTTTCGTCGCGGCGTCTGTTTTGGCGCGAGCCGGCCCGCATCGCACTGGAAACTCTGTGGTCGCACAAGCTGCGCTCTCTGCTCACCCTGCTCGGCGTCATCATCTCCGTCACCACGCTCATCGGTGTCATCTCCATCATCGAGGGCATGAACACCTATGTCGCCGAGCGCGTCGCTAATCTGGGCGCCAACGTTTTCTACGTCACGCGTTTCCCCATCATCACGAACGCCAAGGATTATCTCGAGGCCACACGGCGCAACAAGACGATCGCGCGCGGGGACTACGAGTACCTGCGCGAACGTCTCACGCTCGCCGAAGATGTGGGCGCGGTCGAGTTCGCGCGGCGGGACGTGCGCGCCGGGCGTCAGAGCCTCGAGGACGTCGGCGTTCGCGGTGTCACCGCCAGCATGGTGTTCGTGAGCGCCGACCAAAAGGTCGCCACCGGGCGCTACATCACCACGGGGGACGAGGAACACCGCGCCATGGTGGCGTTCATCGGCAGAGACATCGTCGAAAATATATTCCCCGGCGTCGATCCGCTCGGGAAGACTCTCCACGTCGACGGACGTCCTTTCCATGTCGTCGGCATCGGGGAGAAGGTGGGATCCACCCTCGGGCAGAGCCAGGACGACTTCGTCAGCGTGCCGCTCAGCACGTACATGAAGTTGTGGGGCTCGCTGTCGCCACGCTCGGGGGATCTGAACATCGGCGTCAAGTGTACCTCGCCGGAGACCATGGCCCGGACCATGGATCAGGCGCGGGTGCTCATGCGCGCCCGGCGCGGGCTCAAGCCCGAAGCGGCCGACACCTTCGGCGTCATCGCCAGCGATTCCTTGACGAATCTCTGGGACCAGATCTTCGGCGGCCTGGCGGCGGTCGCGGTGGCCATCACCTCGGTGTTCCTCGTCGTCGGCGGCATCGTGATCATGAACATCATGTTGGCGTCGGTGACCGAACGCACGCACGAGATCGGCATCCGCAAGTCCCTCGGCGCCCGCCGTCGCGACATCCTCCTGCAGTTTCTGGTCGAGTCGAGCGTGCTGTCCTCGGCGGGCGGGGTCATGGGCGTGCTGTTGGCGATGGGGCTGACGCAGCTCGTGGGGGCGCTGACGCCCGTGCCCATGCACACGCCCATCGGGGCGATCGTGCTGTCCGTGGCCATGTCGACCTCGGTGGGTCTGTTCTTCGGCATCTATCCGGCGCGCAAGGCCGCGAAGCTCGACCCGGTCGTCGCTTTGCGGGCGGAGTAGGAACCATGGCGTGGCACGACAAATTCGGCACACGCGTCGTCGGCGACGTGCGCGAGAACCTTTGGATGGCACTCGACACCCTGCGGGCCCACAAGATGCGTTCTGGCCTCGCGGTGCTCGGAATCATCGTGGCGGTGATGACGCTCATCTCGGTCGTCGCCATCCTCGCCGGATTCGACAGAAACATCCAGCAGGGGATCCAGAGCTTCGGCACCAACACCGCCTTCTTCAATCACTTGCCGAGCGGGCCAAATTTCGGTCGCATGAGCAAGGAGCTGCGCATGCGCAAACAGCTCGGCTACGAGGATTTCGTCGCGGTGCGCGACGCATGCACGGCCTGCATCAACGCCACCGTCTCCGTCTACAGCAGCGCCGAAGTGAGCCGGGCACGTTACAAGGGCGAGGAGGTCGTGGGGCTGGACTTCCGCGGTGCCACGGATGAGTTCTTCTCGGTCTACGCCAACGCCGTGATCCACGAGGGTCGTCCGTTCACCGCCGCCGAGAACCTGCATCGCGTCCAGTGCGTTGTCATTGGCGCCGACCTGGCGCGCGGGCTCTTCGGCGTCTTGGATCCGCTCGGCAAGGAAATCCTGGTCAACGGCCACGGCTTCCGCGTGATCGGCGTGCTCGAGAAGCCGAAGGGCGCGCTCGGACCGGGCGAGGCGGGGCAGGACAGACGCGTCGTCGTCCCATACTGGACCTTCCGGCGCGCCTTCCCGAACGACGTCAACCACGGCATCCGCATCGAGGCGTATCCGGGACGGCTGCCGGAAGCCATCGACCAAGCGCGCACGGCGCTGCGGCGCAGCCGCAAGGTGCCGTTCGACAAGGAAGACAACTTCAGCTACAACACCGCGGCCTCCATCATTCGCGAGTTCCACAACATCGTCGGCGCGGTGGCGCTCGTGACCATGACCTTGAGCGGTGTCGGTCTCCTGGTCGGCGGCGTCGGCGTCATGAACATCATGCTCGTCTCGGTCACCGAACGCACGCGCGAGATCGGCGTGCGCAAGGCGATCGGCGCCAGCCGCCGCGACATCATCTGGCAGTTCCTCATCGAGGCGATGGCGCTCACCGTCGCCGGCGGCCTCGTCGGCGTGCTCGCCGGCATCCTCATCAGCATGGGAATCCGCAGCGCCATGCCGGCACTCCCGGCCTACGTGCCACCCTGGGCCATCGTTCTGGGTGTGTCGGTCGCGGCCAGCGTCGGCCTGTTCTTCGGCATCTACCCGGCCGTCAAGGCCGCAAGGCTCGATCCGGTGGATGCCCTGCGTTACGAGTGAACCGCATCTCGGTGCCGAAGAATGGCGTCCGGGGACGCCAAGCAACAATCAGGCATCGTGGGATCGTTTCATGCGGCGGCCGCACCCACCAGCGTAATGCTCGCGTCGCGCGCCCAGTTCCTGGGCGGTATGCAACTTGCAGCGCTCGGCCCCATTCGCAGCACCACGGGGAGGCGCCATGCGCGGCACGCGATCGCTTTCACTTCGGGACCTGAGCTCGTTCGGCGACGTGGCGGCGGAGGACGACGCCGTTCTCGACTACTTCCTCACCACCGATGCGGTGGACCGCATCCGCAACAAGGAGGCACTGCTCGTCCTCGGGCGCAAAGGCTCGGGCAAGACGGCATTGGTGCGTCACTTCGCGGAAGGGAACGGCAAGACGGTGTCGCGCTCGATCAACTTGGGCGGGTACCCGTGGAATGTGCACGCGCAGAGAATCGACCGGGGTGCTTCCGACGTCGAGGCTTACGTTTCTTCGTGGCGTTATCTCATCGCCGTGCAGCTCGCCTGGCTCACTCTGTCGCGCGCGCCGCAGTCGACCGAGAGCAGCGCGCAGGCGATCCGCCACTTCCTCGCCGACAATTACGGCAACGGCTCGCCGGCGCTCGACAGCGTGCTCCGGCCGTCGAAGCTGCGCTTGTCGAGCATGTCCTTCGAGCCGCAAGTCTTCGGCTGCAAACTGGGGGCGATCGCGCTCGATCGCAGCAAGAGCGACATGAAGCTGGGCATGGAGCTCAACGCGCTGTCGGATCTCCTGCTCGCGGCGACGATCGCGCTGGCGCGGAAGCTGGGGCTGCCCGCGCTGATGCTCCACTTCGACGAGCTGGACCAGGGAATTTCCTCGGTGACGACCGAACGCGCCCGCATGCTCGCCGGCCTCGTCCTTGCCGCGCGCTCGGTGCGTCAGGCCTGCCGCCAGAGTGAAGTCCCGATTCGCCCTGTCGTCTACCTGCGCACCGACCTCTGGGACGAGCTGTCCTTCTCCGACAAGAACAAGATCAGCGAAACCCTGACGCTCCGTCTCGAGTGGAACAGCGAATCGCTGCTCGATCTGGTCGGGACGCGGCTCCGCGCCAAGCTCGGTCCGGTCGCCACGTGGGATTCGATCACGACCCCCGATGCGCCGCGCGGCTCGAACTCGAAATGGAGCTACATCCTGGGGCGCACGTTTCTGCGGCCACGCGACGTGATCAAGTTCCTCAACTCGTCACTCCACCAGTCTCGGCGACGACAAGAAGATCCACTCCTGCTCAGCAACCAAGACGTGGTGAACGCGCGCGAGCAATATTCGGCCTATCTCAAGGCGGAGCTCGACGACGAAATCATCGCTCATTGGCCGCGGTGGGAGGAAGCGTTGCAAGCCTGCTCGACGCTCAGCACGATCACGTTTCAGCGCGACCAGTTCACCGAGGAATACGAACGCCGGCGTTCGGCGGAGAACGCGGTCGGCGCCGACGAGGCCCTGGAATCGCTGTACCGCTTCTCCGTCATCGGCTACGAACGTCGCAGCGGCTATGGGGGCAGCTCGTGGGCCTTCCACTACACGCACCCGGAGGCCGGCTGGGACAGCCGCGCCTCGCGCTTCAAGGTCCACCTCGGCTTGAAAGAATTCGCCAAGCTGCGGGAGGACTGAAACCGCAAACTCGGGGATCGCACCCAAAGCCGCCGCATGCTTGCCAGGTCGAACTCGGCGGCGGCGTGCGTGCGGAAGAAAGTGAGACGCTGGCAATCTCACGACTGCCAGCGCCTTCGATTTCGCTCGAGCCCGGTGGGGCTTACCGGCCACCCAACTTGATGATCAGACCGCCAGTCAGTTCGACCTGATCGAAGAACTCGCCTTCGGATACGGGGTAGCAACCGAAGAACGGGTCGCACCACACCGACTCACCGGTGGTGACCCAGGTCGGAACCCAGCGGAAGTCGACACGCAACCCGAACTTCTCGTTGACGTCCTTGCGGACTCCAGCCCCGATGTTCCATGCGAAGCGCCCGACCGTCTCGGCGTTGTCGGCGTAGAAGACCGACGCCCCGAGTCCCGCAGTGAAGTAGGGCCGAGCCGGTCCGTTGCTCTTCGTGGCGTACCAGATGCCGTTGATCATGAAGTCGTCGCGCGAGAACGATCCCGTTGGATTCTGGCCGGCGATCGTCGTGGCTTCCCAGTCACCTTCCCAATGACTCCAGTAGAGCTCTGCAACCGAGCTTCTCGGCATGTTGAGGTCCAGGCAGAGGCCGAATGCGGCTGCGTCCTTGACGTCGAACTCGGTGACACCGCCCAGGTTGGAGATGCCGCCGCTCCAGCGATAGCCACCGAAGGGAATAGCTTCGATGCTCTGAACCTGCGCGCGAACGCCGGTGCTCCACAGAGCCAGCATCACAGACAGCACCGCGATAGCCTTACGCATTACGGACTCCTTCTCGATGTTGAAGACGCGCTCCTGGTTTCCTGTCACAGTGGGCTTGTGCACTGTGATGAGTGCGTCTGGGAAATTGTCGCATCGCCGTTGGATGGTAGTCGACGGTCGTCCCGATGTCCATCCGTGGGCCCTGGCGGACCCACGCGACGCGGTTGCAGTCTCGGGCACCCGGACGGTATAGTCCCGGCCTTGTGACCGGAAGCGAGGCGACGTGCTGCTGCGACTCGGACACAGCCCCGATCCCGACGACGCCTTCATGTTCTATGCGCTCGCCCAAGGGCTCGTGGATGCCGAAGGCCTCGAGTTCGAGCACGTGCTGCAGGACATCGAAACGCTGAATCGGCGCGCCGAGAACGGCGAGCTCGAGATCACGGCGCTCTCGGTCTACGCCTATTCCTTCCTGCACGAACGCTACTTGCTGCTGCCGCACGGCGCCAGCATGGGCGACGGCTATGGACCGCTGATCGTGTCGCGCAAACCCATGCGGGTCGAAGATCTGCACGACGTGCGCATCGCGGTGCCGGGGACGCGCACCTCGGCATTTCTGGCGGCACGGCTCGCGCTCGGCTACTTCCAGCACACGCAGGTGCCGTTCGACCAGATCATGGAATACGTCCTCGCCGGCGAAGCCGAAGCAGGGCTGTTGATCCACGAGGGCCAGCTGACCTACGCCGGACACGATCTCAACAAGGTGCTCGATCTCGGCGAATGGTGGCGCGACGAGACGGGCGGCCTGCCGCTCCCGCTCGGCGTCAACGCGGTGCGGCGCGATTTGCCCGAGGACATCGTGCAGCGCATCGTGCGCGTGCTCGGGCGCAGCATCGATCACGCGTTGCGTCATCGCGAACCTGCCGTCGAGCACGCGCTGCAGTATGGACGCGGTCTCGATCGCAAGCTCGCCGATCGGTTCATCGGCATGTACGTGAACGATCTGACGCGCGATCTCGGTGAGCGCGGGCGCACGGGTATCCACGAGTTCTTGCGCCGTGGCCACGAGGCCGGCCTCGTGCCCGCAGCTGTCCCCATCGAGTTCGCCGCGGCTTGAAGTCTCCAGGCACCGCGAACACTGGCAGAAACATTGCTCGCGCCCGATTGGTCGTCCTCGTGACCATCCCGGACGACGCGTCATGCCTCGTCGCATCCTGGCGTGACGCGTCGCTCTGGGATTCTTTGTTTCAGCGCGCCTGGAGCGTCAGCGATGCGATTGGCTCGGCGTATGAGGCCGGCACACGCGATCGCAGTGCGGCGTCCAAGAAGGTGCGTTCCGTGGCGAGGAAGGCCTCGACGACGTCGGGATCGAAATGTGCGCCCGTTTGGGCGAGGATGAGCTTGCGGGCGACCACATGATCGAACGCGGGCTTGTACGGCCGCTCCGAAGTGAGGGCGTCGTAGACGTCGGCGAGGGCGACGATGCGGGCGGCGAGCGGGATCTGCGCGCCGCGCAAGCCGAACGGATAGCCGCCGCCGTTCCAGCGCTCATGATGATAGAGCGCGATGTCGTGTCCCAGGGCGAGGAAACGATCCTCCGGGTCGAGCCGCGCCAGCTCGTGCAGCGCGCGCCCGCCGGCCGTCGTGTGGAGTTTCATCGCCGCGAACTCGTCGACGGCGAGAGGTCCGCGTTTGCGCAGGATCCACTCGGAGACGCAGAGCTTGCCCACGTCGTGCAATGTGCTGGCTCGGGGCAGGATCTCGATCCCAGCGCGCAACGAGGCGCGATGGCGCGGGTGCGTGGCGAGATCCTGAACGAGGAGACGCGTGTAGAAGGGGAGGCGTTGCAGGTGGGCGCCGGTCACGGGGTCGTGCCGCGCCAGGGCCGTGACGAGATCCTCCGCCCGTTGCCGCGGCGAGGTCTGCAGCGCGTCGCCGTTCCCCCGCAATCCCATCCTCCGCACCCCCTTGACCAGCGGCCGGACGGGGCAATCTAGGCCGCCCCTTCCGCACCTGTCAACGCGCCGCAACACACCTGCCTGGACTCGCCAGGGGCTTGCTTACCAGCGCCGGGCTGTCCTACTCTGCCCCCCTGGCTCCGAGCACAGGGCCTGCAGGCCCCCACTCCCAACGCAGCGATTGGAACCGCGAGCGCGAGGCGGGTGTTCGAGGCTCGGAAGGGGAGAACGGCTGCAATGATCGAAGTCCAAGAGCTGACCAAGCTGTTCGGCGAAACGCGCGCGGTCGACGGCGTGTCTTTCCGCGTCCAAAATAACGAGATCCTCGGGTTCCTCGGCCCCAATGGCGCCGGCAAGACCACCTCGATGCGTGTCATCACCTGCTACCTGCCACCGACGGCGGGACGCGTGCTCGTGGACGGTCTGGACGTCGTCGAACGCTCACTCGAGGTGCGCCAGAAGATCGGCTACTTGCCGGAAAGCGCGCCGCTTTATCTCGACATGAATGTGGTCGATTACCTCGATTTCATCGCCGCGGTGCGCCGCGTGCCGAAACTGCAGGTTCGCCAGAAGGTGAAGCACGCGGTGGAGGTCTGTGGCCTGGGGGACGTGGTGCAGAAGAACGTCGGCCAGCTATCGAGCGGCTACCGCCAGCGCGTCGGGTTGGCGCAAGCCATTCTGCACGACCCCGAGATCCTCGTCCTCGACGAGCCCACCCGCGGGCTCGATCCCAATCAGATCATCGAGATCCGCCACCTGATCCGCGAGCTCGGCCGGCAGAAGACGGTGATCTTTTCGACCCATATCCTGCAGGAAGTGGAAGCGCTCTGCGACCGGGTGCTGATCATCGACAAGGGCAAGATCGTCTTCGACGGTTCCAAGGAGGAGCTGGCGCTCTCGGCCTCCGGGCGCGAGCTGATCTACGTCGAGCTGCGCGCCGATGGCGACGTGCGCGAACAACTGCAACAGGTGGCGCAGGTGGAAGCGGTGCACGTCCTGGCCAAAGACGGCGATGGTCGAGTGCAGCTGCGCGTCGAGGCGGCGCGCGGCAGCGACGTGCGCGAGCGCATCTTCCGCACCGCGGTGGACAAGGGCTGGACCCTTCTCGAGCTGCGGCGCGACACGCGCAGCTTCGAGGATGTCTTCCGCGAGCTCACGATGTCGTCCTGAAAGCACCCGGAACCATCACCGGCGGAGCCGAGAACGCGTCCATGTCCGCAGCAGGCGCGAACCATGGCAAAGGGAGGGTGAGACCGCGTCCATGACCAACGTGATGCCGATTCTGCGCAAGGAGCTGCGCTCGTACTTCGCTTCGCCCGTGGCCTATATCGTGCTTTCGGTCTTCGTGCTCATTTGCGGCTGGTTCTTCTCGACCAGCCTGTTCGTCGTCGGCCAGGCCAGCATGCGCAACGTGTTCACGATCATTCCGTTCGTGTTCACTTTCTTCGTGCCGGCCATCACCATGCGCTTGCTGTCGGAAGAGAAGAAGTCGGGGACGTTCGAGCTGTTGGTCACCATGCCGATCTCGGACATCGAGGTGATCCTGGGCAAATACCTGGCGGCGCTCGTGCTGTTGGCGGTCGCCATCGGCCTCACGAGTGTCAATGCTTTCACCATCGCGCTGCTGGGCAAAGCGGACCATGGCGCCACCTTCGCCGGTTACGTGGGGTTGCTGCTGCTGGGTGCCGGCTACCTGGCCATCGGGGTGCTGGCGTCGAGTCTCACCGAGAACCAGATCGTGGCCTTCATCACCAGCTTCCTCGTCATCTTCGTTCTCTCGCTCATCGACAAGGTGCTGATTTTCTTCCCGGCGGCGCTCGCCAGCGTCTTCGAGTACCTGAGCGCCGAGTATCACTTCAATAACATCGCCCGCGGCGTGCTCGACAGCCGCGACCTCGTCTATTACGCCAGCCTCATCGCCATCGGACTGTACTTTTCGGCGCGAGCGCTGCATCGGCGGCTGTAGGAAGGAGAGCGCGTGAAGAGCAAGAGCGCATCGACATACGGCCTGGCCACGGCGGCGTTGGTGGTGGCCATCGTCGTGGTCGCGAACGTGGTGTCGTCCAACCTGTTCGGCCGCATCGATCTCACCGATGGCCGCATTTACAGCTTGAATGCCGCCAGCAAGCGCATCGTCGGCAAGCTCGACGACACCTTCCTGGTGAAGGCGTACTTCAGTAAGAATCTGCCGTCGCCGTATAACGCCAATGCCAAGTACGTGCAAGACAAGCTCGAGGAATACCGCGCCTACGGCAAGGGTCGCTTCCGTTTCGAGTTCGTCGACCCCGGCGACGACGCCAAGCTCGAGGAAGAGGCGCAGAAGCACCGCATCCCGCCGGTGCAGGTGCAAGTCGTCGAGAAGGATCAATTCCAGTCCAAGAAGGCATACATGGGTCTGGTGTTCCTGTATCAGGACCGCCAGGAGACCATCCCGGTCGTCGACAATCCCATCGGTCTCGAATACGAGGTCACGTCGGCGATCAAGAAGCTCACCAGCGACGACGATCAGTTGCCGGTTCTTGGCATCCTGAGCGGTCATCGCGAGCCCGGCCTCGAACAGCTTTCCACTGTGCAGCAAGTGTTCCAGAAGCAGTACCGGCTGCAGGACGTGAACCTGGCCGGAGGGCAGCGCGTGGCTGCGGACGTGCGCGTCCTGCTGGTGGCGTCGCCGCGCAGTCCGATCAGCGCCTGGGAGCAGTACGCCATCGACCAGTTCATCATGCGCGGCGGCAAGGTGGCATTCCTGCTCGACAAAGTGGATGCGGATCTGCAAGTCCAGCGCGCCATGCCGGTGCGTCTGAACGCCGACGATTGGCTGGCGCACTATGGCGTGCGGGTGAACGACAATCTGATCGGCGATTTGCAGAACCCCGGCATGCTGACGATCACGCAGCAGGAAGGCTTCTTCCGCATGCAGAGCCAGGTGCCGTATCCGTTCATTCCGAACCTGCGTGATTTCAACCGCGCCAACGTCATGGTCAAGGATCTGGAGCGCATCGGGCTGTACTACGCCAGCAGCGTCGACACGAGTCTGGCACAAGCCCACGGCCTCGATGTCGAACCGCTGCTGTTCTCGTCACCGAAGACCGGCATCCAGGAGCAGACCTACAACATCAATCCGACCACGCGCTGGACCGCGGCGGAATACGATCGCGGCCAGCAAGTGCTGGCCGCGGTGGTCTCGGGTGCATTCACCAGTTATTTCAAGGACAAGCCGGTGCCGGCGCCGAGCGACAGCACGCCGCCCGCGGTGGGAGAACCCACACTTTCCGCCTCGCCCGAGAATCGCATCGTCGTGGTCGGCGACGGCGAGTTCTTCGTCGACGACAAAGGCGGCAACGACCGCGACAATCTGCTGTTCTTCCAGAACATGGTCGACTGGCTGATGCAGGACGAGGATCTCATCGGCATCCGCTCGCGCGAGGTCACCGATCGACCATTGCGCGCGGTGTCGGATCCCACCAAACGCTTCGTCAAGTACGCCAACATGCTCGGCAGCCCGGTGCTCGTCGTCGTGTTCGGAATCGTGGCCTGGCAACTACGGCGCCGGCGCCGCATCGTGCTCTAGCGCCGCTCGGGTCGCCATTCGGAGGGTGCATGCGCAGACTGATCGTTCTCGGAGCGGTGCTCGCCGCATTCGTCGTCGCCTGGGGAGTGCAGCGCTGGCAGCAGGGTCGCCTCGTGGCGTCTGCGCCGGCGCGGACTCTCGATATCCAACCCGACCGCGTCACCGGACTGCGCATCACCAAGCCGGGATCCCCTGCGGTCGCGATCGAGCGCGTGGCGGGGGCGTGGCGCATCCAATCGCCCGGCGACTATCGCGCCAACGAGCAAGTGGTGACGGGGGTGCTCGAAACCTTGGATTCGTTGGCACTGGTGGACGTCGTTTCCACCAATCCAGCCAAACGCGGCACCTTCCAGGTGGATTCCACCGGCACGCGCGTGCAGGTGCTCGAGGGTGAGAAGACCGTTCTCGATGTCGTCGTCGGCAAGTCGAGCCCCGATTTTTCGCACACTTATCTGCGTCCCGAGGGCGGGGACGAGGTCTACCGCGCTGACGGCATGCTGAGCTACAACTTCAACAAGCGCGTTGACGATTGGCGGGACAAGACCATCCTCGACCTCGACCCGGCGGGAATCGTGCGCCTGACGCTCGAGTATCCGAAGGAGAAGTCGCAGGTGGTGCTCGCCAAGCGCGATACGACCTGGACAGTGGCCGCGGCCGGCGGAGCAGCGGAGGTCGCCGATTCACTCGCTGTCGCGCAGGTGCTGCGCAGCAGCGCCAAGCTCTCCACGGTCAACTTCGCCACGCCCGAAGAAACCGCGACGGTGGACTTCGCGCAGCCCGATTTCCGCCTCCAGGTCGATACCGACGGCGGTTCGCACACCGTCACGTTCGTCGAAGGTGAAAGCGGCAAGATGTACGCGCAGCGGAGCGGCGACGCAACCTTGTTCCAGCTCTACAAAAACAGTCTCACCAACTTGATGAAGAAGGCCGAAGATCTGCGGCCGAAGAAGACCTGATGCCACGCGTTCTGGTTCCGCTCGCCCCCGGATTCGAAGAAATCGAAGCGGTTGCCATCGTCGACGTGTTGCGCCGTGCGGGCGTCGACGTCGTGCTCGCCGCGTGCGAATTGGCCGGGGCCGTGGAAGGCGCGCACGGCATCGCCGTTCGCGCCGAGCGTACGCTGAAGGAAGTGCGCGACGAGTTTTTCGATCTCGTCATCCTGCCGGGCGGTGAGCCCGGGGTGACGAATCTTGGCGACGATCCGATTCTCATGACGATGCTCGCGCACCGCGTCGCGGCCGCGCAGCCGATCGCCGCCATCTGTGCCGCGCCGCGATTGCTGGCGCAGGGGGGCTGGTTGAGCGGCAGAGCCGCCACCAGCCATCCGAGTGTCGCCGCGCTTCTCTGCGAGGCGGGCGTCATGTACGACGACGTGCGTCGCGTCGTGCGCGATGGCACCTTTCTCACCAGTCGCGGCCCGGGCACCGCGATCGAGTTCGCGCTCGCGGCACTCGAGGTTCTCGGTCTGGCGCAGCAGGCAACCACGCTGCGGCACGCCATGCTCGTCACCGCTTCGTAGCTCCCCCCGGCTCATTCCGCAACGTCACCATTGGCGCAGCGCGTGCAAGGCAGCGCAGGGTGCGGCCATCTCGGCCACCGTGGCAATCGCAGGCTGGAGCGCCAAACCGTAAGCGGCTGCGTGAGTTCGCCTGCGGAGTCCGCGGCCTGGAAATCCTGACGCGCGATGCGTGGGACGCGGCCGCGCAAGAAACTGGTCGGAGGCGGGGAACATGAGCGAGAGCACGACGAAACGCCTGGACGCCTCGACTCGGGTGCATGGCGAGGCCGGGTCGCGGCACGCCCCAGGGCAGCCGGTGCGCGAAGCACTCGCGTGTCTCCGAGAGTCGGCGGTGCCCTTTGCCGTCGTCCAACCCGATGTCGAGTCCAAGCAACCGCGGACGCACGTGGATCTCGTCGTCGAGCCGGGCGAGATCGAGATCGCTGTGGCGGCGCTCCGGCGCGCTGGCTTCCGCGAAATGCGTCGCGCCGCCGCGACCCGCGAGCCGTGGGTCTTCCTCACCTACGAGGCCAATCGCTTCCACGTCGTGCGCATCCTGCAAGAGTTCGTGCACGCAGGCCTGCCCTGCCTGGATGCGAGCCTGGCGTTGGCGCGGCGCGATCCGAAGCCCGGCCTGCCGGTGCTGGCCAAGGAGGACCGCTTCCTCCTGCTGTTGCTTGCCGCGGCTCTCGAAGGACGGACACCGAGTGCAATCGAGCGCGCGCAGCTCGTCAACCTGCGCCGCGATCGGCTCGACATGGCGCGGCTCGCGGAGCAGACGCGACCGCTCGGCATTCACGCCCACGTCGAACGCGCCATCGCCGAGCTCGACTCGCTGCTGCAGGATCGCCGCCGGTGGCGGCGATTCCGCCTGCAGTTGTGGACGGTGTTGCTGCGCCGGCCGGTGAATTTGCGCGCCGCCTGGCATGCCTGGAAGGCGGCGCATCTGCGGTTCACGCCCCCTGTTGTCATCGCGCTCGTGGGCCCGCCGAACGCGGGAAAGACGGCACTCGCGAGCGCGCTGCAGCAGCAGCTCGAGACGTCGCCATTCGCAGCCCGGATCGTGTCGATGTCCTGCTGGCAAGGCACCCGCGGATGGATGCGTCTCGTGCGCGGCCTCGCCCCGGCGGAAATCTCGTGGCTGCGCTTGTTCCGCGCCCGGCGCGGTCGGCGAGCCCCGCTCAGCGAATCGGAGCTGGTTTTCCTGCGCGAGACCCAACCCGGGTTGGTGCGGCTCGCATGCGCTGCATGTGCACACGGCGTGCGGACATTGCTTTTCCACGCAGCCGTCCTGGCTGACCTGCGCCTGCGCCATCGGCGCGGGATCGCGCGCAGCCGAAGCCCTCTCGTCATCGCCGACGGCTGGATCTACGACGTGGGCTTCCGCCTCGGCCGCGAGCCCTTCGCTCACGGCGACAGGCTGCGGCGCTGGATCTTCCGGCACGTTCCCGCACCCGATGGCATTCTCTATCTCTCCACGTCATACGACGCCGCCCGATCGCGCAACCCGCAACTCACCCGCGCGCATTTCGAGAGCGTCGATCACGGGCTGCGGCGTTTCCTGCGTCCGCTCGCGCCGCTCGAGTTCGTGACCGACGAGCCGTCGAGTGTCATCGCGCAGACCTTCCTGCGCCGCTACTGGGCGCATCTACTCGCCCGCTTCAACCGCCACTCCTGAGGCGAAACGGGGCCTGCACGCGGCACGCGCGTGGACGCGGAACGAACTTTGCTGTTCGCGCCGCTGCCGCGCTGCTTTCGCGCGTCCCGTGCAGCTGCTCTAGAGTCACTGCACGCTCGGCATGAACATCGAGTGCACCAGCAGCCGAAACTGCGGACGAATGACAACCATGGGGAGCAAGACGCGGCGCGCGCGCTGCGGGCATTGGCTCCGGACGCTTGGGTCCGGGTTGATTTTCCATACGGGGCTCTATCTCTTGCTGCGTTGCATGCAGCGCCCGCGCATCCTCGTTCTCGCCTACCATCGGGTGACACCGCCCGAACAAGAGCCGCAGTGGGACTACCCGCACCGAACCGTCACCACGACGACTCTCGAGAAGCAGTTACTGGCTCTGCGGCGCTTCTATCGCTTCGTGTCCATGCAGGAACTGCAGGACATCCTGGAGTCCAAGAAGCCGCTACGCCGCCACGTGGCCTTTGTCACCTTCGACGACGGGTATCGTGACAACTACGAGCATGCGCTCCCGATCCTGGAGCGGCTGCGAGTGCCGGCGATGTTCTTCTTGAGCCTCGGGTTCGTCGGCGAGAGGCGAAACTTCTGGTTCGACCGGCTCGCCGACGCATGTCGTGCCTGGGAAAACGGCGGCCGCGATCGGGCGCGTCTGCGGTCACTCCTCCCGGCACCGCTCGCCGCGATTTTCGAAGCGCGAGCGCCATGGGCGGAGCGTCTGCAGCGCGCGGTGCGATTCGTGGCGCGACTTCCGGTACAAGAGCGGCGTGCGCTGCTCAAGCGTCTCGCTCCCGACCCGCACCAAGCCGAGCACGACCAGTCCCAAGCGCTGACGTGGACGGAGGTCCGGCACCTGCGCGAGCAAGGGATGAGCATCGGCGCGCACGGGCTCACGCACACGACGTTGACGCGCATGAACGCGGCGGGTGCGAAACGAGAACTCGAAGAAAGCATCACGGGTGTCGCGCTCGGCAGCGGCGCGCCGGTCGTGGCTTTCGCCTATCCCCACGGCGCGACGGATCCGGAGGTCGCGCAGTGGGCGTTCGAGGCCGGAGCGCGGCTGGCATTCACGCTCGAACCGCGCGAGAACCGGCCGGGAGACGACCCGATGCGACTCGGGCGTCACAATGTCTGCGAACAGACCTCACGCTCTGCCACCGGGAGATTCTCGACGGCACTCTTCGCCTGCACGATCGCGGGGTGGATCGGCAGGCGCCGAAAGCAGCGGGCTGCGTCGGTGCACGCCACCGGAGCCGCCAACTTCGACCTCTCCTGGACTGGGCCACAAGAAGCGAGCGGCGGCACGGCGCGCCTGCCGATCGATCGCACCCCTGCTGCAAAAGTCTCTGCAGCAGCGCGAGTCGAGGGCCAGCGCGCGGCCAGCCCGGCACGGGCCTCGCGCCCGCTGCCCGTCCAAAGCGAGACGAGCCACAGCGCCCGCCGCCCCTGAGCTGCTGCACCGCGCCTTTGCCACACCGCAACATCCCCAATCGTGAATCCGGTCCGCACCGGCGCGACCTGCCGCTGGCCGGAGCGGCCCAGTCAGTGTTACCGTGTGCCCCCCAGGGCACGGCCGAATGCGCCCGTGCAGGGTGACCGCCTGGTGGGAATCAAGAGAATTGCCGCCGTGTTGAATGAGCACGCGGGTGGGATCGCGGCGCTGATGATCCTTCGGAGATCGGCCGGGTCGCGCAGGACAACCGCTCGCATCGTGAAAAGGAGCAGTTCGATGAACGCACGCATCCTCGCTCGACTCTGGCTGTTGGTCGCGCTCGTCGCGTTGTCGTCGCCGGTGTTGACACCGACGGCGAGCGCGGCACCCGAGGTCTTCGAGATCGACAAAGGTCACAGCATGGCCGGCTTCAAGGTCCGTCACCTGTTCACCCAGGTGACCGGGCGTTTCGACGACTTGAGCGGCAGCGTGACCTGGGACGAGGCCGCGCCGACCCAGTCTTCGGTGGAGCTCACCATCCAGGCTGCGAGCATCAACACCAGCCATGACAAGCGCGACGAGCATCTTCGTAGCGCCGATTTCTTCGATGCCGTCAAGTATCCGACGTTGACGTTCAAGAGCACGAAGGTCGAAAAGACCGACAAGGCCAGCCTTTTCAAGGTGCATGGGGATCTCACCATGCGCGGCGTCACCAAGCCGGTCGTCATCGAACTCGAGGTGCTGGGATTCGGCAACTCGCCGTACGGTGCGCGCGTGGCCGGGTTCAGCGCCACCACCAAGATCAATCGCCAAGACTTCGGCATCACCTGGAACAAGACACTCGACGCGGGTGGCACGTTGCTGAGCGACGAGGTCGCCATCGATTTCCCCATCGAGGCCGTGAAGAAGAAGGCGATGTAGCGCTTCCGAGCGCCCTGCGCTGGCCGGGTTTTGCCCGGCCAGCGTCGGTCCTTGCCATGCAAATCCACCGCGGACAAGAACTCGAGCTCGAAGTCGAACGCGCCGCCCTCGAAGGCCATGGCGTGGCGCATCATGACGGCATCGTCGTCTTCGTCGAAAAAGCACTCCCGGGTGAACGCGTGCGCGCGCAAGTGCGCAAGGTCAAGCGCAACTTCGTTCAGGCCCGCGCCATGGAAGTATTACGGCCGGCCGCGGAGCGCACCCCCGGACGCTGCAGCCACCTGTCCGTGTGCGGTGGCTGCGTCTGGCAAGAGCTGGACTACGCGGCGCAGCTCCGGGTCAAGACGCGGCTGGTGGCCGAGGCGCTCGAGCGTCTCGGCGGTTTCCGTGACCTCGAGATGCCGCTCGCACTCGCGTCGCCGCAGCCTTTCTACTACCGCAACAAGATGGAGTTCAGCTTCTTTGCGGGCGACGAGTCACGCATCGTGCTCGGTCTGCACATGCCGGGAACGTACGACCGCATCTTCGATCTCGAAGCGTGCTTCCTGATGTCGGAAGCATCGAATCGCGTCGTGGCCCGGGTGCGCGAGCTAGCGACGCTGTCGGGAATGCCCGCCTATCATGGACGCCGGCACGTGGGTTTCTGGCGCCATCTGGTGCTGCGCGAGGGCAAGAGCAGCGGCGAGCTGCTGATCAACCTGGTGACGAATGCGGGGGCGTTGCCGAACCAGCAGCAGTTCGTCGACGTGCTGGTGGCCGAATTTCCGAGCCTGCGCAGCATCGTGCGTACGATCAACACCGGGCGCGCCATGATCGCGAGCGGCGAACGCGTCGAGATCCTGCATGGCAGCGGTGAGATCGAGGACACCGTCGGCGGCTTGCGCTTCAAGATCAGCGCCGCGTCGTTTTTCCAGCCCAACCCGAAGCAAGCCGAGAAGATGTTCGCGTTATTGACGGAGTGGGCGTCGTTGGGCGCGGCCGAGGATGTCGTCGATCTTTACGCCGGCACCGGAGCGATCGCGTTGTCGCTGGCGCGACGCGTGCGAAAGGTCACGGGCATCGAGCAAGTCGAGAGCGCGGTGGTCGACGCCGGGCGCAACGCGGCGTTGAACGGCATCGACAATTGTCGTTTCGTGGCGGCGGATGTGCGCGATTACATGCGCCACCACGCGGACGCGAGACCGGATCTCGTGGTGGCCGACCCGCCGCGAGCCGGGCTGCACCCGGATGTCGTCCAGGGGCTGCGGCGCTGGCATCCGGCGCGAATTCTCTATGTCTCGTGTAACCCGAGCACGCTCGCCCGTGACCTGCAGCTCCTGTGTCGCGACGACCACTATCGTTTGCAGCGCGTGCAACCTGTCGACATGTTCCCGCATACGTATCACATCGAAACCGTCGCCAGCCTGGTGGCGCAGCCTGCGGCTTGAGGCGGGGGAAGGCTCAGTCGGTGTCGCGAGCCGCGCCGGTGCCGACCAGCTCGTCGCTCGCGTGTGCCGAGGCCACGGCGGTGGGCGCACTGGCCTCTTCGGCCGCGGGCTTGGCCGGCACACTGCCGATGCGATGATTGAGGAGATCGCGCAGTCGCTCGATCTCGGTCACGGTGTAGAAGCCGAAGACGCCGAGGAGCGCGGGGTAGAGCAACACCATGGCCCACGCCGCTGCAACCTGTCCAATCAAGTTTTCGGGCATGACGAAGCCGGCGATGTAGAAGCTGCAGAGCAGCGCCGACACCACCTTCGCCAATCGGCTCGGTTCGAAACACAACACGGCTTGGCGGCGTGCAGCGACGATCGCCGTGCCGCAGAGCAGCGCCTGCGCCAGAACTGCAGTGAACGCAGCACCCAACGCGCCGTGGCGCGGGACGAAGAGCGAGTTTCCCGCCAGGCTCAGCAACGCGGCCGCGGCCGTGGCGCGGCGGACGGAGACGGGGATCTGGTTATCGAGGTGCAGGCCAGCCAAGAGCAGTTTCTGCACTCCGGCGATGAGGAGCGCGATGAGCAGCAATGGCAGGACCCAGGCGGCACCCTCGTATTCGGGGTGGCAGACAAGGCGCAGCAACGATGGTGTGAAGACGGCGATCGCCAGTGCGGCGAGACCCGTCAACGCGACGAAATAAGTCAGGAAGCGTCCGAAGACGACACGGCTGTCGCCGTCCGGGTTGCCGTCATCGCGGCGCAGCACTGACACGAGCCCCAGAAGCGGCTGGATGACGAAATCCGCCAGCACTTGCGCTAATCGCAGCGCGAAGCCGTACGTTCCCAAGTGCAGCAGCGAGCCCCAGAAGGCCAGGAAGTAGCGGTCGTTGGCGGTCAGCACCATTGCCGGCAGCTCGCGGCGCAGGCGTGGCAACCCGTCGCGCAGGAGTGCTCGCAGCGCGACGATGGAACCGGAGCGCGACAGATCGTGACGCAGTGTCGACGCGAGAACGAGTGCGAAGAAGGTCTCACGCAGCACCTCGGCATAGACGACGCCCCGCAACCCGAGATCCAACCCGATGACCAGCACCGCGTTGAGCGACGCCGCCATCAGGGCGTCGCCGAGTTTCAACGCGTCGAGCGCGCGTTGTCGGCCGCGTGCGCGGAGCATCTGGCGCGGGACGTTTTGCGCTGCGCGAAAGATCCCAGCCACGCACAGGAGTTGGAGCAGCTGACCCCAGCGCCGGTCGCCGAAGAACATTTCGCTCACCGGCTCGGCGGCCAGTGCGGCGAAGCCGAGGAGCATGCCGGCGCACGCAAGCGTGTGCAGGAAGGCGGTCGTCACCACCGTGCGCCGGGTGGCTTCGTCGTGCTCGAGTCCCTGCTGGCGCAGCACCTTGGCCGTCAGACCCTGAACGGCGAGCGCATCGAGCAGATAGGTCGTGAGGTAGAGGAGAACGAGGACACCGAAATCAGCAGGCGGGAGCACACGGCCATAGAGCAGCAGCAGCGCCAGGCCGACCAACTTGCTCGCCGTGCTCGCGCTTCCGTGCAGCGCCGGTCCCGCGCCGATGCGCTCGAAAAGATTCCGCATCGGCGCCTCCCCGAGTCTGGAAGCGTGGGCGTCTGGGCGCAGAGTGCGTCCTACCGCGCCGTTCCCGTCGGTTGCTGCAAGAGGTCGGTCGGTCCGAAACTGGATCGCCTGTAGCACGCAGAGCAGCAGCTTCCGTGCCCGCGGATCTCGAAGAATTGATGAGGGATACGCGCGTTTGTCGCTCTCAGAACGGGAGCGGCTTGCGGCTGCCTGGTGGCGGTTGTAGGTCGTGCCGGTGGCCCAGGTAGTCCGCCAGTGCGTCATACGTGCTGGTGAACGCAAGCTCGTCCCATGGCAGGTCGGCCGCTGCGAACGCACGAGCCTCGAGCGCCTCGTCGGCTGCTTCCAACTTTCCACCCACCACGCGCGCCGCGTAGACGACGACGACGATGGGCCGTCCCGTGTAGGAATAGATGCCCACGAGGTCGCCGAGCGCCACATGCAAGCACACCTCTTCTTCCACTTCACGCCTGGCCGCGTCCGGGACCGATTCGCCGCGATCGACGTATCCGCCCGGGAAGACCCATTTGCCGTACCCAGGTTCGATGGCGCGTCGCAGCAAGACGATGCCACCTTCATGCTCGATGATGCATCCCGCCGCCAACTTGGGGTCGAGGAAGAAGATGAAGTCACACGCGCTGCACACGAGACGTTCGGGCTCGCTCGGTTTGAGCACGCGCCGCGTCAACGCGGCGCCGCATTGGGGGCAAAAGGCGTAGCGCGTGGTGTCGCCGTGCGGATGCGAGGGAGGACCGGTCATCGCGGCATCACAGGTTGACGTAGTTCGGACCGCCGCCGCCTTCCGGCGTGACCCATTGGATGATCTGGTACGGATCCATGATGTCGCAGGTCTTGCAGTGCACGCAGTTGGTGAAGTTGACGACCAGCTCGCGCCGTCCCGCGGTCTTCTCCGCCATCTCGTAGACGCTGGCGGGACAAAAGTGTTGGCATGGGTTGCCGTACTCCGCCGTGCAGCGATTGTTGCAGATGTCGAAATCGGCGATCTGCAAATGACAAGGCTGATCTTCTTCGTGTGCCGTGCCGGACAAATACACATCGGTGAGTTTCTTGAACGTCAGCTTTTCGTCGAGCGCGACGGAGGGCGGCGCCTGCGCGCCGTCGAGCTGCGCGCGCGTACGCATGTGCGTGTAGTCGGCATCGATGCGGCGGCGGTCGAACAAGCCGCGGCCTCCGGTCAGCATTTGGACGCCGGTGTGCATGAGCCCCGGGAGCAGGCCACGCGCGTAGCCTTGGCGGAAGTTGCGCACGCGATAGAGCTCGTCATGGGCCCAGCTGCGCTCGAAACGCTCCTGGTAGCCGCGCAGCACGTCGGCACTCGCGTCGCCGGCTGTGAGCGCATCGACGAGTGTTTCGGCCGCCAACATGCCTGATTTCATCGCCAGGTGCACGCCCTTCAGACGCATGGCATTGAGGAGGCCGGCCGATTCGCCGACCAACAGCACGCCGTCGGCGTACAAGCGTGGCATCGTGTAGTAGCCACCTTCGGAGATGGCCTTCGCCCCATACGCGATCATCTCGCCGCCTGCCAGCAGTCGAGCAATGAAGGGGTGCGTCTTCCACTTCTGGAACAGCATGTGTGGATCGGTGTCGGGGTGCTTGTAGTCGAGCCCGGTGACGTAGCCGAGCGACAGGAGGTCGCCGGCCATGTCGTAGGCGAAACCCCCTCCCCACATGTCGTTGGGCGTCGGCCAGCCCAGCGTATGGATGACACGCCCGCCGGCCAGGCTGCCGGGCGCGAGCTTCCACAGCTCCTTGACGCCGGTCGAATAGATCTGCGGCAGCGCATCGCGATCGAGCTCGAGCCGCGGCAACAGTTGTTTGGTCAAGCTGCCGCGCGGGCCCTCGCCGAGCACTGTCACACGCGCGCGGATGTCGATGCCGGGCTCGAAATTGCTCTTGGCCTCGCCGCGCTTGTCCACTCCGCGGTCGCCCGTGCGTACGCCGGCGACGCGAGCGCCATCGTAAAGTATCTCGGCACCCGGAAATCCAGCGAAGACGTTGACACCGGCTGCTTCGACCTTCGTGGCCAGCCAGCGCGTCAGTTTGTGCAAGGACACGATGTAATTGCCATGGTTGCGGAGCGGTGGGGGCGTCACGGGGAACTTGAACTGTCCGCGCCCGGTGAGGAAGTGGACACTATCGGCGCGCACGGCGCCTTCGTGGGGAAACCCCTGCGTCTCGAAGTCCGGCATCAACTCGCGCAAAGCGCGCGGATCGAGCACGGCACCCGACAGCGAGTGCATGCCGATCTCGCTCGCCTTCTCGATGACGACGATCTGCACCTCGCCGAGCGCGCGCCCGGAGCCCGTCGCGGCCACGGTTTCGTCATGCCGGCGCACCAGGTTCGCCAAGTGCAATGCGCCTGCGAGGGAGGCAGGGCCGCCGCCGACGAACAGCACGTCTGCCTCTAGAACCTCGCGTTCGACAGGCGGCATCGAAGTCCTCCCGGGGCTCGAAGGGTCCGTGAGCCCGCGCTCACCCTCCCCATCGTCTGGACCTGAGGCGTGGCTGTCAAGCTTTGCTAGGATCGCGCCGGCTCGAGCCCGAAGGGGAGCGACGATGCACGCAACTCGGCCGCAAAGAACCCCCTTGCCAGAGGCATTCTACGCCCGTGGGGCGTTGCGGGTGGCGCGCGATCTCCTCGGCTGCGTGCTGGTACGCCGACTCGGGGGGCAGATCCTCGCCGGGCGCATCGTCGAAACGGAAGCCTACGTCGGTCCCGAGGACCAAGCTTGCCATGCACGCATGGGGCGTACGCGACGCAACGCGGTGATGTTCGGGCCCCCCGGCCACGCGTATGTCTACTTCATCTACGGCGTTCACGACATGCTGAACATCGTGTGCGCGCCAGCGGGCCGACCGGAGGCCGTGCTCCTGCGCGCGCTCGAACCGATCGAGGGCATTGCGCGCATGCAACGGCTGCGTGGGGTGGAGCGACCGACCGCACTGGCCAACGGCCCAGGGAAGTTGTGTCGTGCGTTCGCGATCACCCGCCGGCACAACGGCGCGGATCTGCGCGGTCCGGCGCTCTGGGTGGCACGTGGCAAGCTGGAGCTCGGGGAACGAGTGGCGCGTAGCGCGCGCATCGGGGTCGAGTACGCTGGCAAGGATGCCGCGCGAGCCTGGCGTTTCTACGTCGTCGACAATCCGCACGTCTCGCGCGCGCGACCGTTGCGCCGTGTGTAGCTCCAAATCAAGAACACGAGCGCGGCCGCACCCAAGAGCACTGCTTCCGACTGCAGGAGATGGACCGGGCGCCAGCGAGTCGCGGCGGTGCCGATGACTCCCATTCCCACCACCTGCGCCATCGACAGCGCCGCGATCGCCAAGCTGACGACACGACCGAGGAGCGCCTGCGGTGTTTTCTCCTGCAGCAACGCGTACGCCGGCACCAACAGGAACACCACGCCCGCACCGAGAACGCTGGTGGCTGCGATCGCCACCCCCACGCGCGATGTCTGCGCCACCATCCACAAAGACAGCGTGGCGACACAGGCGCCGCTGGTGATGCACCATGTCTTGTCCCATTTCTTGCCCGCGTGGGCGACGGCGAAAGCTCCCAGCGCGGCGCCGGCGCCCATGCTCGACAGCAGGAATCCCATCACTCGCGGCCCGGCGCCGAGCTGGTCGCGCGCGAACACCGGCAGCACGGCGATGAAACCGCCGAGTGCGCACAAGCCGAGCATGAGCAGAAGAATCACGGTGCGCAGTCGCGCCGCCCGGCGCAGAAAAGCGAATCCAACCAGGAACTCGCTCGTGAAGTTCGTGCGCTCGGCGGTCATGCCCGGAAGCCGCGGGAGCCGCGTCATAAACAAGGCAGCGGCAAGAAGCATGACGGCGTCGAACTGGAAACAACCGCGTGGCCCGAGCCAGGCCACCAGCAACCCGGCGACGCCGGGTCCCAGGATCTTGGTCAACTGCGCCGCCTGTGTGTTGAGCGCGTTCGCCACCAACAATTGCTCGCGCTGCACCAGGCGCGCCAGGGCGCTGTGCTGTGCCGGGTTGAAGAAGGACGCCACGATTTGGTGAGCACAAAGCAACACGCACGTCGACCAGAAGTGTGGCCACGCCGCCATCGCGAGCACGATCGCTGCACGCGCGAGTGACGTCGAGACCATCACGCGTCGCAGGCCCCAGCGATCGACCCAGACGCCGGCCACGGGGGACAACGTGGCCACGGGCAGCATGTAGGCGATGCCGAGGATGCTGACACCGCTCACGCCCTTTTCCCAGGTGAACGACGTGAGGCTGAACAACGCCATGAATGTCAGCCAGTCGCCGACGGTGCTGACGAAATTGGCGAGCAGAAGCTTGGCAAAGCGCCCGTCGCGCAGCACGACCTTCAGGTCGGCGGCGACTGAAGTCGGCGCTGCGGCCGTCGTTGTTTGCGTCGGTCCTGGGGCGGCAGCGAGAGCCGCGGGTTCCGGGTGGTTCATGGTGGCAGAATAACATCGGTGCACGGGGTGTCGCTGGCGCACTGTTTGCGGCACATGGCTCTGGAATCGTAGAATGCACGCGATGCGACCATGAGCACCACAGGATTCATGCACGAGCTGACGCATCTTCTCGGTGCGCGGCTGCACCATCGTCCAGAAGATCTACTCGTCTACGAGTGCGACGCCTTGACGATGTTCAAGACCGTTCCACTCGCGGTCGCCTTCCCCGAAACGACGGCGGAGGTGGCCGCCATCGTGCGCACCTGCCAGCGTCACAGCGTCCCGTTCGTGCCCCGCGGCGCCGGGACGGGCCTTTCCGGTGGCGCCAAGCCGGTGGAGCAGTGCTTGATCGTCGAGATGGCGCGCATGCGGCGCATTCTGCACATCGATCTCGACAACCGCTTCGCCGTGGTGCAGCCCGGCTTGGTCAATCTGCACCTGAGCCAGGCGGTGGCAGCCGATGGTTACTACTATGCGCCCGACCCTTCGAGCCAAATGGCATGCACCATCGGCGGCAACGTCGCCGAGAACGCGGGCGGCCCGCACTGCTTGAAGCACGGGATGACCACGCGACACATCCTCGGGCTCGAGGTGGTGTTGCCGAGCGGCGACGTCGTGCAGCTCGGTGGGCCAGAACCGGATACGCCCGGCTACGATCTCGTCGGTCTCTTCGTCGGCAGCGAAGGCACGCTCGGCATTGCAACCGCGATCACCGTGCGGCTCGAGAAGCAGCCGCAGAGCGTGCGTACATTCCTCGCATCTTACGCGCGCATGGCCGATGCCTGCGCCACGGTGTCCGACATCGTGGCCCGCGGGCTCGATCCTTCGGCGCTCGAGATCCTCGATCATTTGACGATCGCGGCGGTGGAATCGTCGGTCTACGCTGCCGGTTATCCCCGCGATGCCGATGCCGTGCTGTTGGTCGAGGTCGATGGTCTCGAGGCGGAAGTCGAGCTGGCGGCCGTCGAGGTCGCCGCGATTTGCCGGGCGCGGGGCGCCATGACTTTGGAAGAAGCGCGCGATGCGAACACGCGAGCGCGGCTGTGGAAGGGGCGGAAGGGCGCCTTCGGTGCCATGGGACGCATCAATACCGACCTGCTGGTCATGGACGGCGTGGTGCCGCGGCATAAACTGCAGTGGATCCTGGAACAGGTGTACCGCGTGCGCGAGAAGTATGGCGTGACCTTGTCCAACGTCCTTCACGCCGGTGATGGCAATTTGCACCCGAACATCTCGTACGACGGCCGCGATCCGGAAGCGGCCCGACGCGTGATGGCCGCCGGTGAGGAAATCCTGCGCTTGTGCATCGAGTGCGGCGGGGCGCTGAGTGGTGAGCACGGCATCGGTGTCGAGAAACGCGACCTCATGCCACTGCTCTTCGATCCGGCAGATCTCGATCTCATGCGCCGCGTGCGGGATCTATGGGACCCGCGGCGCTTGTGCAACCCGGAGAAGGTACTGCCGGCGGCGCGCTCCTGCATCGAGGCGCGCGGGCGCATGCTGACCTTGGATGCAACGGCTGCGGAGGAACGATGAGCTTCGATCCCGAGCGCCTGGTCGGGCTCCTTGGGCCCTACGGAGTCGAGGAATGGCAACCGCCGTCGGCGGCCTTCGCGGGTTTCCTGCCTGCGGGAACACCGGTTGCGCTGCCGTCGGACTTGGGTCAGGTGCAAGAGTGCCTGCGTTTCGCCGCGCGCGAGCGATTGCGGGTGCTGCCGGCCGGGTCGATGGAGCACTTGCACCTCGGTGGCGCGCCAGGAGCGATCGATTTCGTTCTGTCCATGCGCCGACTGGACCGCGTGCTCGAGTACGTGGCGGAAGATCTCACCTTGGTGGCGGAAGCCGGTGTGACCCTGCACGAGATCGCGCGTCGGACCGGTGCTGCCGGACAACGACTGGCGCCGTCGCCTTGGCCGGGCACGGCCGCGACGTTGGGAGGCGCGTGTGCGGCCAATCGCAGCGGATCGTGTCGTGCGAGCACGGGAACGCTGCGCGATGCCGTGCTTGGTTGCAGGGTCGTGCACGCGGATGGATCGATGACGCGGAGCGGCGGCAAGGTGGTCAAGAACGTGAGCGGCTACGATTTGCCCAAACTCTATGTCGGCTCCATGGGATCGCTCGCCGTGTTCGCCGAAATCAATGTGCGCCTGGTCCCACGCCCCGAGGCGAGTGCTGTCGTGCAAGTCTTGCTGCCGCTCGAATCGGCTGGGCACAAGTTATTGGCGACGCATCGCGGCGCCTTGCGACCGGCGGCTCTCGCTGTCGTCCACCCCACAGGAATTCCTGGCAGCTTGCAGCTGCTCGCACGCTTCGAAGGCCGCGAGCCGGTCGTGCGTGCACAGGCAGAGGCGTGCGCGTTGGACTGGGATGGGGAAGTGCTGGCAACGGAGGCTGCCGCAGACGCGTGGGAGTCGGTGGAACGGCACGCCGAGCCACGCCCCGATGCGATGGTGTTGCAGCTCACGAGTCTCCCGGTCGGCGTCTGCGAGCTGCTCGCCGCGGTCGCCGAGACGTGTGGCAACGACGCAAACGCCGTCGCCCTGTTCGGCGTCGGGAAGTGCAGCGTGCAGTTGCCGCGCGCTGGGGCGTCGAGTCTCCCGGCTTTGCAACAACGGCTCGCGTCGCGAGGCGGAAGTCTGCGCCGGATCGAGACTCCGTGGGGTAATGCGCTCACACCGCAGGCGCAATTGCCGGCGCTGCACTCCGACCTCAAAGCGCTTTTCGATGCCGAGGGCCGCTTGCGTCCCGCGCTTTTCGCGCACCCGGAGGCCGAATCATGACTCCCGCCGTGGATCGCGCCGAAGTCAAGAGCCGCTACGACATCGCTCGCGACTGCGTGCACTGCGGACTGTGCTTGCCGGTCTGCCCGACGTACCTGCATCTCGGCAACGAAGCGGACTCGCCGCGCGGCCGCATCTACCTGATGCGGGCGCACGAAGAGGGCCGGCAAGCGCTGACGCCCGCCTTCGCCGAGCATCTCGATCTGTGCCTCGTCTGCCGCGCCTGCGAAACCGCATGCCCGTCGGGGGTGCGTTTCGGCGTCATGATGGAGGAGTTTCGTGCGCTGCTGCGCGATTCGGCCGCCACGGCGTCGCCGCGGGAGAAGGCGCGGTTCGCCGCAACGGTGGGGCGATGGCTGTTGCTGCACGTGCTCCCGGCGCAGGGTTGCTTGCATCGGCTCGTCCACATGCTGCGCTTCGTCCAGGCAACTCGAATGGACGCGGCGGCCCAACGTTTTGGGCTCTTGCGCCTTCTCGGACTCGACGCGCAGGCACAGCTCGCGCCGCGCGTGCCTGCGGCCAAGTTGCGTCGAGGCTGGCCGGCGGTGTTGCCGGCAGTGGGCAAGCGTCGCGCCCGCGTGCTGTTCTTGCGCGGCTGCGTGGCGCCGGAATTCCTGCCTGAAGTGCAGACTGCTTCCATCGCGGCGTTGCGATACAACGGCTGCGAGGTCGTGACGCCTCCGCAGCAAACCTGCTGCGGCGCGTTGCATTTTCATCTCGGTTACCGGCGAGAGGGCCTGCGACTCCTCGAGCGCAATCTCGGAGCATTCGCGCCGCGCGCCGATTACGACGCCGTGATCGTGAACGCGGCGGGCTGTGGGTCGACGCTCAAGGAGTACGGGCAGCTGGCGCACGAGATCCCTGCTCTCGCCGTGCCGGCGCAAGAGTTCGCCGCCAGAGTGCGCGACATCAGCGAGTTCTTGGATGCGCTCGGTCTGGTGGCGCCAGCGCATGCGGTGCCTGCGCGCGTGGCCTACGACGAACCCTGTCATTTGCTGCACGGCCAGGGGATCTCGGCGGCACCCAAGCGCATCCTGGCGGCGATTCCAGGCGTGGAAATCGTGACACTCGCCGAAGCCGATCGCTGCTGCGGCAGCGCCGGCGTCTACAACCTGGCGCATCCCGAATTGGCGCGCGCGATCCTGCAGGAGAAGATCCGCCACATCGCCGCCAGCAATGCCGATACCGTGGCGACGGGCAACGCCGGTTGCATCCTACAGATTCGCTCCGGCCTGCAGCAGGCAGCCCGCACAGAACCTCGTCTCGCGCACATCCGTGTCGTGCACCCAATGCAATTGCTCGCCGCGGCGTACAACACAGCCCCCATTGCTTCTTGATCGACCATGGACCAATCGTTGCCGCGACTTGGGTTCCTCGACGAGCCGGTGCGCGACGCACTTGTGCGGGCGCGCGGTTGCCCGCAGGGTTACTTCCTCTCGAGTCCCGCCGTCCAGTTGATCACCAGCGTGATGCTGTTGGGGGCCGCCGTGCCGACCGGCACCGCCTGGATGAAGCGCTGGAAGTCCGAGGTCGCCGTGACTCCCAATGCGTCCTGGCGGACCTTGAAGAGCACGCTCGGCGTGCCCGCCCTGAACGATGCGCCCGTCTGCACGTCCACCGACAGCACGGTGCCGTCCAACCCCGCGATCAGCATCTCCCTGCCGTCCTTGGACCAAACGCCGTAGAAACCGCCCGAGATCGTTACCTGGTACTTGCTCCCCGGGGTTGGGAACGATTGGACGTAGACCTCGGTCCTCCCGGATTCGTCGGAGATGTAAGAGATCCACTGACCGTCAGGAGAGACCTGGCCGGCGGATTCATTGAATCGAGAGCGCAGGATCGGCGTCGGCTTGGGTTCGCCCTCCGTTGGCAGGAGCCAGACGTCCCAGCCGGTCACGGCATCGGGCTGAAAGAAGATCAGGAAGCGCCCGTCCCACGACCACTGCGACACGATCTTGAACAGCGCGCCGGAGATGAGGAGCGGCTCCTCGTCGCCCGCTCCACTGGCGAGCTTGCGATAGATGTCCTGCGGTCCACTCCGGTTCGAGTTGAAGGCGACCCATTGCCCATCCGGGGACCAGACGGCGTTCTCGGTCCGGTGCGAGGCGGTGAAGGTGAAACGGGTCGCGACCGCCCGCGAGATCTCGACCATCCAGATGTCCATCTCGGTCGGTGAGCTCTGACGGTGGACGATCATTCGCTGATCGTCGGGCGAGATCGATGGGTTGAGGTAACGCCCAGGCGGCAGGGCGATGGTGTCCTGAGGCCGTCCGGCGCGGTCGAACCAGACGAGTTGGGTATTGGGGAGCCCGGCCGCAGGGTGGGCGAGAATGCCATTGGTCGAGACGGAGACCGCCGGCGCACCGTAGGTCCCGGATGGTGGCGGAGCCTCGCCCAGGGGCATCGCCTCCCCGGCCGGCTCGAGCGTCTTCGCGTCGAATCGCTGCGCCAGCAGCCGGCCATTTCGCACCAGGATGAGGTATCCGGGTTCCGCGTAGACCGGCGCGGCTGCCGAGACGAGCAGGCTTTCCCGTTGCGTCGAGCCGAGCGTGCCGAGGTAGACATCGTGATTTCCCCGGTGCGCGGGAAGGCTCACGAAGGTGAAGTGCTTCCCGTCCGGCAGGAATCTCGGAAAGCGGAGCCCGGTTTCTTGCCGGCTCGAATCGGTCTGCATGACCTCGACCGGCTCGCCGCCGTCCGCCGAGACGCGCATCAGGCCGCCCGCCGCCACCGGGGCGAAGACGATCACGCCGTCCTTGCTCCAAGTCCCGCCACGGCCATCCGGGGCATCGCAGATCACCTCGGACGACCCGTCCGCGACCGCGACTTTCTTGAGCTTCCCGTCGGCGAAGAACCCCAGGTGCCGGCTGTCCGTGGACCAGAAGGGCAGCGACGCATTGTCCGTCCCCGCGAGCTGCTGCGCCGCGAGCGAGTTGACGGGACGAAGCCAGATGCGTCCCGTGCCGCTTGTGTCCGTTGCGAGATAGGCGAGCGTGCGACCGTCGGTTGAGATCGCCGAGTTGGCGACGTCGTTCAAGAGCGTCACGTCGGGCGGGCTTGTCACCGCGAATCGCATGGCCGCAGCGGTAGCCGGCTTGCGCATCAGGCCCGGTACCACGAGCGCCGCTCCGATCACAAGCCCCAGCGTCGCGATGCCTGCCACGATCCACGCCAGCCGCTCGCGGTTCTTGCGCCGCTTTGCGATCGGTGCCGGCACGCCCGCCTGCGAACCCGCATCGCGGATCCACTGCAGCTGAAGCTTGACGTCGTGCGCGGTTTGGATGCGCTCGTCCGGCTCCTTGGCGATGCACGCGCGCACCAGGCGTTCCAACGCAGGCGGGCTCATGGGGGCGACGGTGGCGATTGCCGGTGGATCGAACGTCATGATCGCCGAGATCAGCGACGCTTGACTCTTGCCTTCGAATGCCTTCCTCCCCGTCGCCGTTTCGTAGAGCGTGACGCCCAGCGCGAAGATGTCCGACCGCGCGTCCGCGTCTTTCCCCTCCAGCTGCTCTGGGGCCATGTACCGGAAGGTGCCGATGATCGTCCCCTCGGCCGTCAGCGACTGGCGCACGGTCTGTGACTCGCTCATGGCGGCTCCGGTGGGGCCGTCCGGCGGGCCCGCGCCGCGCGCGAGCCCGAAGTCCATGAGCTTCGCCCCGCCCTTGGTCAGCATGATGTTCCCGGGCTTCAAATCCCGGTGGACAATGCCGCTCCGGTGCGCGCGATCCAGCCCGTCGGCGATCTCGACCCCGGTCCGCAGCAACAAGTCGGTGGGCAGCGGCCCGCGCTCGAGGCGCGTGGCCAGCGTCTCGCCCTCCAGGTGTTCCATCACCAAGAAGTCGATGTCGCCTTCGCGCCCCACGTCGTAGAGCGTGCAGATGTGGGGGTGATTGAGCGAGGAGACTGCGCGCGCCTCGCGCTCGAAGCGCTGGCGCAGCTCGGGGCTCGTGGCGAGATGGGGCGGCAACACCTTGACCGCCACATCGCGCCCCAGGCGCGTATCACGGGCGCGGTAGACCTCGCCCATCCCACCCGCGCCGAGGGGGCCTGTGATCTCGTAGGGACCGAGTCTGGTGCCAGGGGTGAGCATCGGCGGCGCTCCGGGAGTCGTGCGTTGCCCGAATCCAGCGAATCGGGCGAGGATCGCGACGGAATGTAGCACGCGTCGCGGGTCGCGCGCCTTTCTCCGGCGATCTGGTCATTCGCACCGCGCTCAACCGGCGCGCAGGCGCGGTCCGAGTTGGTCGAAGATGGCGTCGAGCGTGGCGCGATGCCGCTCTAAGATCCCGGGCTGTGGCGGGTGTGTCGCCAAGTGTTCGAGCAGCAACAGCGCTTTGTCGAAGTCGCTCGCGTCGACGAACTCCGGTCCGATGCCGCCGCGTGGGGTCATGTTGTGGTAGTTGCCGAGCGGCATGGCGAGCGCGCCGACGCGCCGGCCATGCAGCATGAACAACGAGGCCTCGCAGGCGCCGCCGGTCATCAAAGCGCGTTGATAGGTGAAGCTGGGTTCGCGCGTTGCCAGCGTCGCTGCCCCTTCGGCCAGCCACAGATCCATTCCCGGGTCGAAGCAGGTCATGCGATCGCCGACGCGGAGCACCGGGCCGCGTCCAATGGGCGCACTCGGCAGTGCCTTGCTGGTTTCCAATACGACGACGGGGCGCTTCGGGTTGAGGACGCGACTGCGCAGCACGCCGCCCGCGCCGACGAATCCTACTTCCTCCGCGCGCGTGAACACACCGAGAAGGTTGGCCACGGCCCGGCGGCGGCGCAGGCGCGCCATCGTCGCTAAGATGAGCACGCACGAAAGCAGATTATCGAGGGCCTTCGAGCGCAGCAAACCTCCGTGCAGTTCCATTCCGGGCAGATCGAAGTGTCCCCAGGCGCGGGCTTCGACGTCTGCGGCACAGGCGATTTCGACCTCGACCTGTGGCCGGCGCGCACCCTCGGGCAGCAGCGCGGCGACGGATGTGATGCGACCGCGCACGGCCGCGGGAGCCCGCGCGGTCGCGTGCTCGCGATGGTCCGCATCGTGATAGAGCAGCACGCGACTGCCGCGCAGATGTTTGGGATCGACGCCGCCGAGGAGCGTCGCGTGCACCCTGCGCCCCGCCAACTTGACCTCGAAGCCGGGATGATCCATGTGCGCGGTCAAGGCGAGACCAGGGGCGTTGCCCTTGCGATAGCCGACATAGAGGTTGCCGAAACGATCGCGCCGAGACCGCAGCCCCATGCGGCGCGCCGCGTGTTCGATCGCTGCGCGCACGTAGTGTTCGTGAAAGGGCGCCGTGGGTCGCGTCAACACAGCATGCAGCAGGCGGCGCTCGAAGACGTTCATCGCCGAGCGCGCCGGCGTCGTGTTCGAGGTCGCAGCAAGTCGCCCTCTTCCTCTTCGTCGTCGTCCAGTCCCTGCGTTGCGGGGCGCCCGCTCACGGTGTCGCTCGACTCGACGTACTCCTTGATCTCTTCGGCGAGCTCGGCGAGTGCGTCGTCTACAATGCCGTGCACGGTATCGGGCTCGTAACCGCTGCGCGTGCGCCGGCCGGCCTTGATACCGGTCATGATCTCGAGCCCCTGATCGACTTTGCGCATGGCGTGGAGATGGAACTTCCCACGACGCGCAGCGTCGAGGACGTCTTTGCGCAGCATGAGCTCGGGCAGGTTGGCGGCCGGGAAAACCACGCCTTGGCTGCCGCTCAGGCCGCGCCCCTTGCAGGTGTCGAAGAAGCCCTCGATCTTCTCGTTGATGCCGCCGATGGGTTGGATCTCGCCCTTTTGATTGATGGAACCCGTGACCGCCAGATCCTGCCGCAACGGCAAGCGTGCGATGGCGGAAACCAGCGCGAACAGCTCCGCGGCCGAGGCGCTATCGCCGTCGACGCCGCCATAGGATTGCTCGAAGGCAAGGCTCGCCGACAAGGTCAGCGGCCGCTGCTGCGCATACTTGCCGCGCAGGTAGCCTGCCAAGATGAGCACACCCTTGTCGTGCGTCGACCCCGAGAGGTTGGCCTCGCGTTCGATGTTGATGATTCCCGAACGCCCCATGGAAACCTCGCTGGTGATGCGGGCCGGGCGTCCGAACATGTGATCACCGAGGTCGTAGACCGTGAGACCGTTCACTTGGCCGATCTTCTTGCCGCGCAGGTCGAGCAACAACACGCCGTCGTTGATCGATCGCTGCACCCTTTCCTCCAGCAAATTGACCCGCTGCACCCGTTCGTGCAGCGCCTGATCGACGTGTTGCACGCCGATGGCGCGGCGGTTGGCCTTGAGCGCCCAGTAGTGCGCCTCGCGCGCGACGTCGGCGATATCGCTGAAGCGTGTGGTCAAACGGTCCTGGCGGCCGGCGAGTCGGGCACCGGTTTCGAGGATGGCGGCGACGCCGCTCGAGTCGAACGGCAACAAGCCTTCCCGCAGCGCGAGCGTTGCCAGAAAGCGCGCGTACTGCTGGATGCTCCGCTGATTGCGTGTCATCGTGGCGTCGAAGTCGGCCTTGACCTTGAAGATTTTGCGGAACTCGTCGTCGTAGGTGTGCAGCATGTTGTAACTCAGCGCGTCGCCGATGACCACGACCTTGACGTTGAGGTCGACCGCCTCGGGTTTGAGTGCCGAGGCCAGGAGCAGCGGCGACTCGGGGGCGCGGATCTCGCTCTTGCGGTTCTTGAGCGTTCGTTTGAGCGTCGGCCACACACCGGGCTCGGTCACGTCATGGAGGTTGAAGACGAGGAAACCGCCATTGGCGCGCAACAGGCTGCCGGCGCGGATGCGGGTGAAGTCGGTTCGCCAGGCACCGGCGCGCATCGGCACGTAATCGATCGACCCGAACAGGTTGCGGTGGGTCGGCGAGGATTCGATGACCATCGGCGGACCTTCCGAGTCGGCATGGTCCACCACGAGATTCACCTCGTACTCGCGCAAGTCGCGCGCGCTGGGGCCCTCGTCGGCCTCGCCGCTTTCAGCGTCTTCCGCCGGGCGGACGAACTTCCCGAGCGAAACGAGAATGTGCTCTTGCACCGCTTGCAGATACTCGACCACACGCGGTAGCTCGCCGTATTTCTCGCTCAGCTCCTGGATGGGATCGCGGATGACGAGCGCGGCGAAATGCCGGTCGAGCTTGTGGAGGGATTCACGCAGTTCCTTCTCGATGCGGCGACCTTCTTGCAGGGTGCTCTGCAAATCGACGGACAGTTTTTCGTGCTTGCGCCGCAAGGTTTCGAACTGCGCACGGTCGAATCGGCCCTCGTCCACCATGTCCTTGAGTTTCTCCAGCGCCACCGGCTCGCCAGAGATCATCGCCTGCAACTCGGCGTGTGTCAGCGCCCCCATCTGGATCTGGACGATGCGAAACTCCTGCGCCTGGATGCGGGTTTCGAACTCCTTGAACGCGGCGCGACCGCGTTCGCGGAAGACTTCGATCGTCTTGAGATGCCGCTTCTGATAGGTCTCGCTCGTGTAGATCTCGGGAAGACCGCGGCGCACGTATTCGAGCAGGTCGCGCATGTCCTGGCGCAGTGTCCAACCGCGCCCGGCCGGCAGGTGCAGCGCCCACGGTTCGTCGGGATGCTGGAAATTGTGCACATAGCAGAGGTCGGGTGGCGCCGAACCCCGCACCTGCAGTTCCTCGAACAGCCGGCGGATCGTCGTCGTCTTCCCGGTGCCGGTGAGACCGACGACGAAGATGTTGAACCCCGGGCTCGGGATCTCCAGGCCGAGTCGCAATGCCGCCAGCGCGCGTGCCTGGCCGAAGGTCTCGGCGCGCACGGCGAGCGCGCTCGTATCGCGGAAGCCGAGGAGTCGAGGCGGGCATCGCCAGCGCAATTTGGCAACGGGCACTTGGGCGTGCGTTCGGGCTTTCTTCAAGCGAGGCTGCATGCGCTCCTGCGGTCGGTCTCGTTGGGCTCGATTCGACAGCGTGCCGCGCGTCGAGCGTGAGGTCGGAAAGATGGAGCAAAAGCCGGCGATCAGTGTGGTGCCGAAGGCGGGACTCGAACCCGCACGAGGTTTCCCTCACTGCGCCCTGAACGCAGCGCGTCTGCCAGTTCCACCACTTCGGCACCCGAGACAAACGTGACTCGCGGAAGGCGCACCGAACCGCGAGGGCGATCCTCTGCATCCGCGAGCTTTCCCGAACTATACGGAACGCGCCGGCGGGGTGTCAACGACCCGAACACGGCGCATCGCGCGTCATCGCTTCGGGTTGCGGCGTTCGTCGGCTTGCCGTGCGCGCCATGCTCTGGTACGTTGCGGTGCCGGTGCAGAAGAGGAGTGCCGTGAGCGAGACTAGCGGCAAGGCGGCGGAAGGTCGCGCCTTCCGAACCATCACCACCAACCGCAAGGCCCACCACGACTACCATATCCTCGACCGCATCGAGGCTGGCGTTGCGTTGCAGGGTACCGAGGTCAAATCGCTGCGCGCCGGTCGCATCAACCTGAAGGACAGCTACGCCGAGCTGCGCGACGGTGAGTTGTTTCTCGTCGGCGTGTACATCAGTCCGTACGAACAGGGCAATCGCTTCAATCACGAACCCGAGCGCGTGCGCAAGCTGCTGCTGCACAAGCGCGAAATCCTCAAGCTCGGGCTCAAGGCGCGCGAGAAGGGTCTGACCTTGGTGCCGCTGCGCGTCTACTTCAAGGCCAATCGCATCAAGGTGGAGCTTGCTCTCGTCAAGGGCAAGCGCGCCTACGACAAACGCGCCGCCATCGCGGATCGCGAGGCGAAACGCGATTTGGACCGCGCCTTCAAGGAGGCGAAACAGTGATGGCAAGCCGCTCGTATGCGCCGCGTTTCCAAGATCAACCGCGGCTCGAGAGACGTTGGCGGTGGATCGGCAGCCGGGCATTGTGGCGCGGGGGGCCCGGTCTGCTCGCGGCGATCCTGCTTCTGCCTGCGCGCGGCGCCGCCGAGTCGCTGCGCATCGTGTTCGAGGATGGTCGCCCGGCAGCGCAAATCGAGCTCCAGCGCCTGGAATCCCAGAGCTTGGAAGGCTACCTGGCGGCGAACGACCTGACGCGCGTCCTCGACATCGAACGCTTCTGGAAGCCCGAGACCGGCAAGCTCGTGTTTCGCATCGGCGAGCACCGCGTCACCGTCACCGTCGATGCACGGCTCGTCATCATCGACGAAGACGATGTCTTGCTGCATCTGCCCGTGCGCTATCGGGCCAGCAGCGTCATGCTGCCGCTCGAAATCCTGGATCTCGTCTTTACCGCGGTCTCCGACAACCGCTGGCGCTTCGACAGAAGCAACTCGACGCTCACGGTGGGACGCGTCGCGGCGGATGTCCTCGGGCTCGACTACGCCACCGTTGGCGGGGACACCGAAGTGCGCCTGCATCTGGCCCGGTCGTACCAGCACCGCGTGCAAGCGACTTCGCAGGCGCTGGTGCGCATTCGCATTTTCGATGCGGTGCTCGATCCGCTGGCGCTGGTGGCGGATGCGCCGGCGCCGTTGTTGCGCAGCGTGCGCGCCGAGCAGCGCGGACGTGAAGCGACGCTGTACCTGGATCTCGACCGCGATGTCGAAGGCTTCGAGACCAGCAGTCGGGATGGCGGTCGCACGCTCGTGGTGACGCTGCGACGGCGGCCCGAGCCCATGCCGCTTCCCGAGTTCAAGCTGCCCGAGGGCGCGAGTGAGCCACGTCAGCCTGCAAGCGCCGCCGGATGTCGCGTCCTGATTCTGGATGCCGGTCATGGCGGCGACGATCCGGGTGTCGAGAGCGCGGGTCTGGCGGAAAAGAACGTGACCCTCGAGCTCGCCAACCGGCTTTTGCCACAGCTCGAGGCGGGGTTGCGGATGCGTGTCGAGTTGTTGCGCGCGGGCGACCGGGCACTGGGCGACGATCGCAGAGCCGAGCTCGCCAACCGGAGCGGCGGCGATCTCCTGGTCAGCCTGCATTGCAACGCTGCATTCGACGCCACGGCGAGTGGTTTCGAGGTGCTCTTCGCCAGGGCGAGCCAGGCACGAGGAACCGCTGTCGCCGGAGCGGCCGACTTTCGCCCGTGGCGTGCGGCGCAAGGACCCTTTGCCACGCGCAGCCAGCGACTGGCGCAGCTGCTGCAGTCCGAGCTGCAGAAACGCTTGCCAGTACCCAATCGGGGCGCGCACGCTTCGCACGTGGCGTTTCTGCGCGGCGTTGCCATGCCCGCCGTGGTCGTGGAGGTCGGGTTCCTCACCAACGCCCAAGAGGCGGACGCTGTGGTGGGGACGGACTACGCCGAACGCTTGGCGCAAGGCATCGTCGCCGCGGTGCAACGCTTCTGCGATGCGACCGAGGGCGCGGACGCAAGCGGTCACCTCGGAGACGCGGAATCGCTGCAGACGAATCCGGTGGCGGGGCGCTGAGAGGGAAGGCGGGTGCGATGCAGGAGCAAGACGAACCTGGGTATGAAAGCGGCAGCGGACGCCGGCGCCGATTCCTGTTCTGGGGCTTCGTCGTGATGCTGCTCGCGGCAGCGGCGGGGCTGTTGTTCTGGCCACAGGGCGGCCTCGAACCGCAGTCCCCCGCAACGCAGGAGGACCGCGATGACCACGGCGGCGAAGCGCAAGCGGTGCAGCTCTACTTCGCCGATTCGCAAGCACAAAACCTGGCGAGCGAGAGTCGCAAGATCGCCTTCGGCACGGGACTGGAAGAAAACGTGCAAGCCACGGTGACGGCCCTCGCCTCGGGCCCACAGCAGGATGGGAATGTCGCGGTGTTGCCACGCGATGCACGCGTGCAACAGGTCTTCTACACCGAGGCGACGCGAACGCTATACGTCGACTTTAACAGCGCACTCGTCGACCATCACCCCGGCGGCAGCACGGCGGAGTACTTGACGCTCGGCGCGCTCGTGCGCACGATCGCCGCCAACTTCCCGCAGGTGGTGCATCTGCAGCTCCTGGTGGACGGCCAGGCCATGGACACGCTCGCCGGGCATTTCGATACCTCGAAACCGATCGATGTCGCCGACTGGCAGTGATCGCTGCCAGCGCCGGCGCCTTTGGGAAGGGATGGATGCATGCAGCGACTCGATGGGCGCGGCCCCCATGAGCTGCGCCGGCTCGAGATTCAGCGCGGTTTCCTGCGCAATGCCGAAGGCTCGGCACTGGTGAAGATGGGGAACACTCATGTGCTGTGCGCAGCGAGCATCGAGCCATCGGTGCCGCCACACCTGCGTGGCTCGGGCACCGGATGGGTGACGGCAGAGTACGCCATGCTGCCGCGCAGCACGAACACGCGCACCGTGCGCGAGTCCGTGCGTGGCCGCCTGGGCGGTCGCACGCAAGAGATCATGCGCCTCATCGGCCGCAGCCTGCGCGCCGTCGTCGACCTGCGCGCGCTTGGAGAACGCACCATCTATCTCGACTGTGACGTCATCGAAGCCGACGGCGGCACGCGCACCGCGGCGGTGAACGGCGCCTGCGTTGCGCTCCACGATGCACTGAGCCAGCTCGAGCAACAAGTGCATCCCATGCGCGAGCTCGTCGCTGCGGTCAGTGTCGGCATCTTTCAGGGCGATGCCTTGCTCGATCTCTGCTACGAGGAAGATTCCGCCGCCGAAGTGGACATGAACGTGGTGATGGCGGAGGCCGGGCGCTTCATCGAGGTGCAGGGCACCGCCGAGCGCGCGCCATTCGCCATGGACGCGTTGCTCGGTCTGCTCGACTGCGCGCGCACCGGCATCGAGCAGGTGCAGGCCATGCAGCGCCGGGCGCTCGAAGGGCCGGCATGACCGCCAAGGTCTTGGTGATCGCCACCGGCAACCAGCACAAGCTGGCGGAGATCACGGCTGTCCTGCGCGAATTCGAGCTGGGGGTCGAACTCCGCGGCCTTCGGGACTTTCCTGGCTGTCCAGAGGTGGTCGAAGACGGGGCCACACTCGAGGCCAACGCCGAAAAGAAAGCGCGAGAGGTCTGTGCCTGGACCGGTGCGCCAACTCTGGCAGATGACACCGGCCTGGAAGTCGATGCCTTGCAGGGCGCCCCGGGAGTGATCTCGGCGCGCTATGCGGGACCCGCCTGCACGTTCGCCGACAACATCGCCAAGCTGCTGCGTGAAATGGCCGCTGTGCCGGAAGCGCAGCGCACCGCGCGCTTCCGTTGCGTCGTGGCGCTTGCCATGCCGGCAGCGACAAGCCAACCGCCTCGGATCCAGCTCTTCGACGGCCGCATCGACGGGCGCATTCTCCAGACTCCGCGGGGCGCGGGCGGCTTCGGCTATGATCCGGTGTTCCTGGTTCCAGAAGCTGGCTCTACCTTGGCGGAATTTTCCCTCGCTGCGAAGAATTCTATGAGTCACCGGGCCAAGGCCTTGGTGGCAGCGCGGCCCACTTTGCTGGCAGAGTTGGGTCAGAGAGTCTGAGAATGGCGGATGGGGACGAACGACCGGAGAGCCTGTGTTCGTCGCGATGGGAAAGGACAGAATGCAACGCCTCCGCGTCGTGGGGATCGCTCTTTGGATCGTCGCCGGCATGGCTTCCACTCCGCAGGCGGTCGTGCCTGGCGAGCTGGCGCCTGATTTCACCCTTCAGGACCTTACCGGGGCTTCGTACAGCCTTTCGGGTTTCGCGGGCGAGGTCGTGCTTTTGGCTCTCGTGGGCTATGGTTGAGCCCAGTGTCGTGCGGCCGGGTCGGCCGTCGAGCGCATCTGGCAGGACTACCGCACGAGAGGGTTTCGCGTTCTGGCTCTCGACTTCTGGAATGGCAACTCTGTCCAACTGCAGGATTTCATCGATTTCACTCGCGTGACGTTCCCAGTGCTTCGTAACGGCGGCGCTCTCTATCCTGCGCCCTACGACATTCGTTACGACAACTACGTCGTCATCGATGCGCAGGGTATCGTGCGCTATACCTCCGTCGGGGAAGCCTTCGGCCAGCTCGGTCGCTTCAACGATGCTCACCTGCGGAGTGCCATCCTCCAGTACTTGCCGACCCCCGTGGCGCCACAAACCTGGTCAGCGGTCAAATCGCTTTTCCGTTGAACCAGACTTTTTTCGGCCGGCGCCAACCTCCATTGCTGCAGGGTCCTCTCTCACGGTCGGATGGACGGGTCCCTCGAACCGTCCACAGCCCGCCTCCGCCTGCTTGACCCCCTCCAGCTGCAATGGGTAGGTTGTCTGCCACGTCGGGGTGTGGCGCAGTCTGGTAGCGCACCTGCTTTGGGAGCAGGGGGCCGTCGGTTCAAATCCGACCACCCCGACCAGCCGCGACCCCAGCGATCCCCTCGCCCACAGCCATTCCCTCGCTCCCCGCGACCTCTCGCCCCAGCGATCCACATTTTTCCCTATTCCGCTGTTCGCTTCGAATCACGCTTTCGTTTGTAAGTAGGTAAACGGATCGTGCGGCTACTGAGTCATGGGCATCCGCAGGGCCGCGAGGCGGTCCCCAGGGGGAGGAACGCATGCTAGACTGGCATGGATTCCAGAACCACCGTCCGGCTGCCGGACCCCCAGCGAATGGAGGTGGTTTGAGCCCCGAGCTGCAGGCACAGACCCTCGACGCTCTCGAGCGGGTGCTCCGCGAGCGCGGCGATGGCGACTCCGTTGGCCCCTTGCTGCAAGCGCTGCGTGCTCAGCTCGACCATGCCCATTCCACCATCTCGGCCGAGAATGCCGAGCTCGAGCGCTTGCGCGAGTCCGAGGAACGCTGGCGCTCCATCGCCGAGAACCCGTTCGATTTCATCCTCGTCGTCGACGCCTCGGGCACCATTCTCTACCTGAACCGAACCGCGGCCGACTACCGCATGGAAGACGTCGTTGGCAAGACGACGATCTACGATTACACATCCCCCGAAAGTCACGCCGCGATGCGTGTCGCGCTCGCCCAAGTTTTCCAGGACGGGAAGCCCGCGTACTTCGAGAACTTTGCCCCCACCATTTCGACCTGGTTTGGCAACGTGATCGGGCCCATCCTGCGCGACGATCGAGTCGTCGCGGCCTCGATCCTGGCGCGTGACATCACGCGCGCGAAACAGGACGAAGTCACGTTGCGCCAGAGCGAGGAGCGTTTCCGCCAGCTGGCCGAGCACATCGAGGATGTCTTCTTTTTGTTCGAGCCGGTCGAGCGACGCCTTCTCTACATCAGCCCGGCCAGCGAGACGCTTTGTGGCCGGGCGATGCCGAGCGCTGTCGCTGGCCCCGGCGCCTGGCTCGCGGGCGTCCACCCCCAGGATCGCGATTCTGTTAGCCCGGATTATTCATGACGGACTCGTTCCGTCGGAATTTGGTGCGTGATCGGTTTCACTTGGCTGTTGGATCTCAGGACCGTTCGCTTTTCGCTCAGGAGTTTGAGCTTGGATGCAGAGGCAGTCAAGCGCCATCGCC
>CAZMNW010000024.1:0-3983 GCA_964567755.1 uncultured bacterium | reverse complement strand
CGCGTCCACTTCCGCGACCATGACTTGCCCAACCGTTCCCGATTCAACCGCCGTGACCGCAACACCGCCCTCAACCCCCACGACGGCTTCCACCCGTCTACGCCAAGTGAAGTAAAATGCGCTTCGAAGTTCCTATGCGCTCGAAGCGGTCGTTCATGTCTTTGGCGTGGCGGCGGAGCACTTCGGAGAACTGCCGGCCAACATCGGTGACAGCCTGCTGTAGATCGGCTTTGGTTGCTGGGTTTTCCATCTGGTGGGCTTGGTTACGAGATGAGCACGGATACTCTGCCACATCTTGACGCTGGAGGCTAGGTGCCGAGGGTCAAACGCGGGATAGAAAAAGGGGCGGAACGGTGTTCGTTCGACCCCCTGCGCGGGAGGCATCGATCAGTGTTGCCGATCGCGGTGAACCGCCGAAAAATGGACTTTGCCGACATCGGCATTCACGATCGAGCGCCGGGCAACGTGGCCGGATGGCAGTTATGGGTGATAGACCAGCGCTGAGGCGGTCGATTCGAACGCGTTCCCATTCCCGTTCCCGCGCGGGCCTATAGGGACTGGGAACGGGAACTGCTGGATCAGGAAGGAAATGTTGAACTAAACCGCTTCGCGGTAATGGCTTGAGCCCCGCATCGTCAGCCTACTCTGCGCTTTGCAACCGACAAAGCAGATGGACCCCTTGGTGAGGTAGGGTTGCGTTTGCCAACAACAACCCACTCCAGCCAAGGAGCCCATCATGACGTCGCTACGTCAGAGAATGATCGATGATCTGCGCGTGCGCAACTACGCGCCCGGCACGATCGGTCTTTACATCCGCTCTGTTGCGAGCTTCGCGAAGCACTTCGGCAAGTCTCCCGACCAGCTCGGTCCCGAGCACATCCGAGAGTACCAGGCCTATCTCGTCAACACCAAGAACGTGTCCTGGGCCGTGTTCAATTGCGCGGTCTGTTCGTTGCGCTTCTTCTACAAGTTCACCCTGGGCAAGCCGTGGATGATCGAACACATTCCGTTCCCCAAGCAGGAGAATAAGCTGCCGGTGGTCTTGAGCCCGGCGGAGCTTGCGACGTTCTTCCAGGCCGTGCCCAATCTCAAGCACCGCACTGTGCTCATGACCATGTATGGCTCCGGGGTGCGGATCGCCGAGGCCCTGGCGCTGCACGTTGACGACATCGACAGCCGTCGCATGTTGATCCGGGTCCAGCAAGGCAAGGGGCGGCGCGATCGCTACACGATCCTTCCACCGACGCTGCTCGAGAGCCTGCGGGAATACTGGAAGAGCTCGCGCCCTCGGCACTTGCTTTTCCCTGGCCAGGCGCCTGAGCGGCCGCTGACCCAGAACTCCATGCATCGGGCGGTGCGAAGAATTCGGAAGAAGGCCGGCTTGAAGAAGCCTCTGACCACGCACACGATGCGTCATTGTTTTGCCACCCATTTGCTGGAAGCCGGCGTTGACTTGCGCACCATCCAGTTGTTGCTCGGCCACCGCAGCCTCAACACGAGCGCCATGTACTTGCATGTCGCAGCCGGCGCTCTGCGCTCGGATGGCAAGCCGATCGACCTGCTCGCGCAGGCAAAGGTCACCACGTACTCGTGAGGCCACATCGGCCCGAAGTGGCCGATGTGATCCGGAAGTGCGGAGCGAGATACGAGGAGGCTTACGCGTGTCCGGCGCAACACCGGAGGATCCTGCGCGATCTCTCCCGCTGCCGGACCCGGGCCCTCGGTGGGCACAAGAAGAAGTGTGATCGCTGCGGTCACGAGGAGATCGCCTACAACTCCTGCCGGAATCGCCACTGCCCCAAGTGTCAGGCCAGCGCCCGGGCACAGTGGCTCGAGGATCAGGAGCGCGATCTCCTCCAGGTGCCCTACTTCCACGTCGTCTTCACGCTGCCGGAGGCGGTCGGCCCGATCGCACTACAGAACAAGCGTCTCGTCTACGGGCTTCTCTTCCGTGCCGTCACCGAGACGCTGCTCACCATCGCACGCGATCCCCGCCACCTCGGCGCCGAGATCGGCGTGCTCGCCGTGCTGCACACCTGGGGGCAGAACCTCCACCACCACCCCCACGTCCACTGCGTCGTCCCCGGCGGCGGCCTGTCCCCGGACGCCTGCCACTGGGTGCCTTGCAAAGAGAACTTCTTCCTCCCGGTGCGCGTCTTGAGCCGTTACTTCCGTCGCCGGTTTCTCGCTCTCCTCGACCATGCACGCAACGCCGGCAAGCTTTCATTCCACGGTGCCATCGAACCTCTTGCCGACACTCAGAACTGGTCGCGATGGCTTGTCGCGCAACGCGCCTGCGAATGGGTCGTCTATGCCAAGCCGCCCTTCGGAGGACCCCAGCAAGTCCTCAAGTACCTGGCGCGATACACGCATCGAGTCGCCATCTCGAACCAACGGCTCGTGTCCTTCGAGAACGACCAGGTCACCTTCCGCTGGAAGGATTACGCCCGAGGAAACCAACAACGCACCATGACCCTCGACGCCGTCGAGTTCATCCGCAGGTTTCTCCTGCACGCCCTGCCCAAGGGCTTCCAGCGCATCCGCCACTTCGGCTTCCTGGCCAATCGTGTGCGCGATGAAAAGCTCGGCATCTGCAGGAAGTTGCTCGCGGACACCCAGGAACCCGACGGCGTCGATTCTCCCCCCGAAGCCGCATCTGGCTCGACTGCGGCAGAGCCCGACGACCTCTGTCCGGAATGCAAGATCGGCCGCATGCGCCGCATCGAGACGATCGGGCCAGGATCCGATCACCACCTCGAGGGCACTCAGCCACCGACCTTCGATACCTCGTAGGAGAACCATGCCGCGACTTCGCGTCCACCACAATCCGTCCCCATGTCGTCCTTCGCGACACGCTCCGGTCCAGCTCGTGCCCGAGCCAAGAGCAAAACCGCCGATGCTCTCTCGGCGGCTCACCTCGCGACATCTCGTTACGCGCCGACTCGACCGCGCCAGTCAGTCGCTCCGCCCGAAAACCGCATCCCAGCCCCGCCCAACCGAAACAACGCCCATAGGCTCCCCGCGGTTCAGTTCAACTGGTTGTATCCGGAATGCTCTGGACCTTCCGCCCTGGTGCGCACCTCGATAGGCGCAAGGTCACGCTCTTCACGTAACGCATCCGCTTCGCGGAGCACTCCGGATACAACCCTCTGCATTTTATGGACAGCACAAAACACTGGAAATGAACATGAAGGCCAAGCAGTTCTTCTTCGTTTGTACCGGCACATTGATGCTCGCTATCGCTTGTCTGATTGGTGCGTCGTGGGTGCAAGCCCAAGCCGGCGGCAATTTTGCCGGAATTACACTGGACGGGTGGAATGTCATGGCGATTACTACAAGCTCCGCGGAACCGTCTGTCTCGACTGCTCGAGCTGGCAGATCCTCTCGTGCAAACGGTGTGAGTCCGTGATGCTCAACCTCGGCAACACCCGCCGGCCCGCTCGCCTGCAGCGCCTGCGGCACGGCCTATCCCTGGACGAAAGGATTTCGTCTGTGAGTCGAGTTTCGATACGGCCTCGTTGCGCCATCTACGCGCGCGTCTCGACACGCGACCAAACGCCGAAGAACCAGCTCCGGGAGCTTTCCATCTACGCTCGCCGACGATCCTTCCGTGTTGTACGCGAGCTTGTCGACAAGGAAAGTGGGTCCAACGAGAACCGGAAGAACCTCCTCCGGCTCATGGACCTGGCTCGGAAGCGCCAGCTCGACGTCGTGCTCGTGTGGAAGTTTGATCGGTTCGCCCGGTCGACGAAACTACTCACGGCGCTCGAGGAGTTCCGGAACCTTGGGATCGACTTCATCAGCTACACCGAGGACCTCGATACCTCCTCCCCTGCCGGCAAGGCCCTCTCTGCCAACATCGATGAGACACCGGACCCCTCGGAGTTTAGTGTAGAGGGTGATCGAGAGGTCGAAGATGTCCCAAGAGCCGGGAGTCAATGGTGCAGTGCGGGAGGTCGAGGTGTCAGCCAAGGTAGTGCGAC
>CAZMNW010000023.1:0-137006 GCA_964567755.1 uncultured bacterium | reverse complement strand
CGGTGTCCATGCTGATGGCGTAGCTGAACCCCTGAAGGATCTGGTTGGGGTTCAGCGGCTTCACCAATACACGCGAGGACGACACGAAGAGCGGCGTCTGGCGGTAGGAGAAGAACACCGCAGCGCCAACGGTGAGCGCGGTGATCAGGATGACGGTCCACTTGCGCCGTCGGAGCACCGACACATAGGCGCGGAGATCGTTAGGCGCGCCTCGAGACACGGTATTCGTCGAAGTCTTGTCGATCACGTCATCTCCTGGGGAAGAGGTGTGCCTTCGTACATCTGGTCGCCAATCCTACGACGAGCGTGCCCCGGGGAGGTGGGAGATCGCCCATGTTCTCCGGAATCTTCGCGGCGTCATGGTGCGCCTGAGGGTTTGACACGGATTCCGTGTTACACGAAACTCGTGTCATGAAGAACGTTACCGTCACGCTCGACGAGGAAACCGCACGCTGGGCTCGGATCGAGGCGGCTCGCAACGAGATGAGCGTCTCGAGCTACCTGAGGGAACTCCTAAGGGAACGCATGGTCGGCGAGGTCGCTTATGCCGCCTCGATGCAGCGTTACCTGTCGCGCCGCGGAAAGAAGCTCGGTGGCAGCCTCCCCACTCGCGAGGAGGTCCACGACCGTGCCGGTCTTCGTTGATACCAACGTCCTCGTCTACGCGCGCGACACCTCGGATCGCGAGAAGCACCAGGGGGCAAGGAGTTGGATGGAACACCTGTGGGTCTCCGGCTCGGGGCGGATCAGTTTCCAGGTGCTCCACGAGTATTACGCGACCGTGACCCGAAAGCTGGATCCCGGGCTCTCACGGCGAGAAGCGAGGCGGGATGTCGAAGATCTCCTGGCGTGGAGCCCCATCCCGAGTGATGAACGGATCCTGGAGGCGGGCTGGGACGTCGAGGAGCGTTTCGGTTTGTCGTTCTGGGATGCGATGGTCGTTGGGGCGGCAACGGTGGCCGGGTGCGATCACCTGCTGACCGAGGACCTCCAGGACGGCGCCGAACTCGGATCCGTCACCGTCGTGAGCCCGTTCCGTCTCGCGCCGGGCGCGCTCGAGTAACTTCAGCGGTCGCCGACGAGAGACTCCAGCAGCTCGCGGTACGCGTCAGCGGCGATCGGGCGGTCGAAGCGGCTCTCGAGGGCTTCGCGGCCGCGCTTGCCCATGGTGATGAGGTCGGAGTCGTCGCGCATCCGGATCACGGCGCCGGCGAGCGCGCCGGGGTCGCCCGGGTCGATCCGGACACCGCAGCCGTGTTCCTGCACGATCATCGCGGGCTCGCTGTCTTCCTCGACGGCGGCGATGAACGGTTTGCCGGCCGCCAGGATCCCATACACCTTGCTGGGCACGATGTAGCCGGCGAGGCCGCGTCGCAAACCCACCACGTGGATGTCGGCCGCCCCGAGGGATTTGGACAGATCGGCCTTGTCCTGGAACGGCAGGAATTCGACGTTGCGCAGTTCCCGGACCTCGGCGGCCCGCATCAGATCCTGCTTGGCGGCGCCTTCCCCCACGATCGCGAACACCACGTCCGGCTCGTCGCGAAGCCTGTCCGCGGCGTCCATGACGGTCTCGAGATCCTGGGACAGACCGACGTTGCCCGAGTGCATGACGACGAACCGCTCGCCCCAGCCCAGCTCGGTTCGAAGCGATGACGGGGCGTCCAACGGGCGAACCGCGGAGCCGTCGGCCCAGTCGTGGATCGTGACGATCTTGTCGGCCGGCACCCCGAGGGCCAGCAGACGACGGTCCATGTCGCGCCCGATCGAGACCACGCGATCGGCGCTTCGGAACAGCGCCGACTTCATGGCGCGCAGGCCGCGGATCGCGGCGGGGTTGGTCAGCATCCCGAGCTCGACGGCGACGTCCGGGAAGATGTCCTTGGTGACGAGTACGAACGGCACGCGGCGCGCGCGAGCCGCCATGGCGCCGATCAGCCCGACGGGCGGAGGATCGGTGAGGGCCATCACCACATCGGGGTCGGCGACCGCGAGCGCGCCGGCGACCGAGGACGCGAGATAGGAGCCGTAGTTGGCGAGCCGGCGTGGCATATCGGTGCGGTCGAATGTCGTCGACCACACGCGCGCCACCCGCACGGGCCCGTACCACTCGCGCGAGACCAGACCCTGGGAACCGGTGGTCTCGGCGGCGTTGTAGCTGGGCCGGCCAGTCACGACGAACACGTCGTGGTCGCGCGCGAGGTCCTCACACAGCTCGGTCAGCAGCTGGCTGGTCGCCGAGCGGTCCGGGTAGAAGTATTGGTTCAGGACGAGGATGCGCACGTGGCGGAGCCTACCCGCTGGTCGGATCGAGGGACGACCGACTTTCGTCGGATTCTCGCGGGCGCTCCTGCGGTCGTGTAGCTTGCCGTTCGCTGATGATTACGGGCCAATCTCTCCCGTCCAGAGCGCTCGAGTTGTTGAGGGCTGACCCGGGCGAGTTCTCTCGCGTCGCCTTAGGGAAGCTGGGCAAGGTTCGTCGGACACCGGACGAGACCCGGGTTGGAAGTATCGGTTCCGTCACGTTCGAGTTTGACTTCCCCGCTTCCCCCTCGCTTGTTTCGATGATGTATCGGCGCACCTACCAACCGGAGGTTGCCGTGACGATGCGTCGGTACCTGAACGCAGGTGACACGTTCGTCGACGTGGGCGCCAACTTCGGCTATTTCACGGCTCTCGCCGCTGATCTCGTGAACCGTGGCGGTGTGGTCCACGCCATCGAGCCCGTACCTGACTACGCTGATCGGCTCATCCGCTTGACTCAATTGAACCAAGGACGAGACATCCGCGTCTATCCAGCCGCGGCCGGCGACTTCTCTGGAACGATCGACCTCTTCGTCAACGTCGGCGACAACCTCGGAGTGAACAGCGTGGTGCGGGCGGCAGTCCCGGATCCGGGGCCCGCCATACGCGTCCCGGTGTTAGAGCTTGCCTCCATTCTTGACGCACCCGTGCATCTCATCAAGATCGATGTTGAAGGATTCGAGGTCCAGGTACTCCGAGGACTCTCACAATGCCTGGAGTCGATCGGTCGGCCGCCCATCCTGTGCGAGGTGAACCCGGAGCACTACGTCGAGCTGGGCGTCGGCATCGCCGATCTCGCGTTGTGGTTGGACAAGCACGATTACGCTGCGCGGGACGTTCTTCGACGACGTGAGATCCGGATCGAGACCATCACTGGACTGCGGGACGTGCTTCTAACCCCCAGGTGACGATCACGGCGGACATACTTGGAAAGGGCGCCGTGAGGCCGTTCGGCCAGGGTTGACGCAGGAGGGCGGTGAGGAGGTCGTCGATGGTGATTCGCAGGTCCTCGGATGGATTGCCCACCCGAGATGAAGAACCCGCACGCTGGCCACGGAGGGAAGCATGACGGCAGGCAAGCGTCGAGGATTGAAGGTGACCGTGAACAGGGCCGTCTACGGCCTCATCCGTCCCGCGGTGCAGAGATCGGCTGCGCGGCAAGGATTGGGAAGCGCCGTCTGGCACCCGATGTACTGGACGAAGTTCCCGTTCTCATTGGATGACACCGTGCTCGAAACACAGGGCGGGGAATTCACGTTCCAGGCCATCGACACGGAGTCGATCGAACATTGGAACCACCTTCCGCGATACGAGCCGATGGACTGGATCTCGCCATCAAGAGGCGATGTGGTCCTCGATATCGGGGCGTTCGAGGGCAGGTACATGGCTGGATTCTCCCGTGCGGTCGGTGCGGACGGTCTCGTGGTGGCCTTCGAGCCGAATCCGATCACGTATCGAGCCCTCGTCCGCAACGTCGGGCTCAACGACGCCTCCAACGTGATCGTCTTGCCAGCAGGCGCTGGGCGAGTGCCCGGCACGATGGAACTCTCCCTGGAAGAGGTCCATCGCGTGTGGACTCATCAGACCGATCATGGCCCGACGTTCTCAGCCAGGTGCGTCACCGTCGACGCCGTTGTCGACACGCTTGGCATCGCCCGGGTCGACTGGATCAAGATGGACGTCGAAGGCGCTGAGCTTGACGTGCTGCGGGGGGCGACACAGGTCCTGAAGACCAGCGCGCCGTCGCTGTTCATCGAAGTGCACAGCACTCGTGAAGCTCTGGCTACGCTCCTCGGCGAGTTCGGCTATGAGGAACGTCGCTGGCAGTCGTCGGTTGCCGACGGCACCCACGGGTGGATCCTCGCGACGCCTGCGTGACCAACGCGCTAGGGCTGGGTAATCGCAGGCTTGTCAACCACGAGGTTCCCCAAGACCAGGAGATCCATCTTCGTGCGGACGAATGTGTCGACGGCTTCTTCGGGCGTGCAGCAGATCGGCTCGTTCTCGTTGAAGCTGGTGTTGAGAACGACCGGGAGACCAGACAGAGCCTCGAACTTGCGGATGAGATCATAGTACAGAGGGTTTTCGTCCCGAGCCACCGACTGCAAGCGTCCGGTGTCGTCGGCATGGCGCACGGCACAGAGACGTTCGCGCCATTCGGGACGAATCTTGTACACGTGCAGCATGAACGGCGATGGATGGTTTTGTTCGAAGATCTCGGCCTGCCGCTCCGCGAGCACTGCGGGCGCGAAGGGCCGAAACGGCTCGCGGTGTTTGATCCTGGCGTTGAGGACCTCCTTCATGTCCGGTCGCCCCGGATGCGTGAGGATCGAGCGGTTCCCGAGCGCCCGCGGGCCCCATTCCATTCGCCCCTGATACCAGCCGACCACGTTGCCGCGTTCGATCTCGGCTGCGGTTTCTGCAAGCAGGGCGTCGCGCTCGAGCCGGGTGTAGGCGACGCTGCGTTCCTCGAGCGCTTGGCGCAGTTCGACTTCGGAGTACTCCGGGCCCAGGAATGCGTCCCGCATCACCCAACGCCGGCCTTCGCGCAGGATCGCATTGCTGGCGTACAGCGCTGCCCCGAGAGCCAGCCCATCGTCTCCAGCCGCCGGCTGGATGCACGTGGCGCGAAAGGGTGTGGCCGTGAACAGCTTGCCGTTGGCCACGCTGTTGAGTGCGCATCCTCCCGCCAGCACCAGGTTTTCCTTGGGCACCATGCGGTGCAACATGCGCAGCAAGTGCATGTATGCGCTCTCGAACATTGATTGCAGTCCGAAAGCGAGGTCTTCGTCGCGCTGGGTGATCTCGGCGTGCTTGGCCCGCGGGGCTCCGAAGAGCTGCACCATGTGATCGGCAAAATGCCGGTCGAAAACCATCGTCCCCTCTTCGGTGATGCGCATGCCTTGATTGGCCCCGAAGGGCACGAAGAACTTCGGGTTCAGCTTGAAGCCGTCGGCCGTGAGCTCGATCATGTCGGCGAAGTGATCGGCATAGGTGTCGCGCCCATACGGGGCCAGCCCCATCACTTTGCCTTCGTCACCATAGGTTCCGTAGCCGATGAACTCGCAGACCATGGTGTAGAGCGAGCCTAGGGAATGCGGCACGTAGATTCGGTGCTTGACCCTGATCTCGTCGCCTTCGCACTCGCAGAGCATGCTGGTGCAAAAATCCCCCGACCCATCGACGGTGAGCCCGGCGGCATGATCCCACTCCGACGCGAAGTAGGCGCTGGCCGTGTGCGCCAGGTGATGCTCGACATCGTATTGGGTGTAGCGCAATTCCGCTGCGTCGGCGCCACAGTCGCGCACCAGCAGCTCGCGCACGTCGTCGAGTGCGCGTCGTGCGGTTCCGATCTTCGCCAGGTTGAGCAGCTTGGTCGGCTGCGACAAGACGTATTTCAGTTTCTCGGCGCGGTTGGCGGCACGGTCACGCCCGATCGCCACGACATCGATGTCGCGGAAACGGAGTCCCGCCATGTCGAGGCAGCGGCGGATCGAGAGCTTCGGGAAGCCGGCGTAGTATTTGATGCGGTTGAGCCGTTCCTCGGCCACGGCCGCCACGGGCACGCCATCGACCAGCACCGCCGCGGAGGCGCCGGCATGAAAGGCGTTGATGCCGAGAATGGCGCTCACGAATGGGACCCGTTCCTTTCGGTGCCCGGCACCGGAGGTCGCGGCAGGCTAACAATGGTCCCTTCTCGCCTGCAAGCATTCGTGCGCGGGTCTGGAGGGCTACTTCCGCGCGGGGAGCGGCCCTACCCCTTCTTGCTCACCCGCTGCAGCGTCATCTCCATGGTGCGCATCCAGGTCTGCCCATCGCGCGAGAATTCGCCGATTTCGTGCCACGTGTCGCCCTGGATCTCGATGGTGAAACGCAACTGGAACGGCTGCCCTTCGGTTTTCAGTTCCCAGGACATTCCCGTCTCGGTGAGGACGAGCTCGTCGTCGCCGCTCGCGCCTTGCATCGTGTAGTGGCGAAAACGGTACTTACCTTCCTTGGAATCGAAAGACACCACAGCCAGCGCGTCGTGCCCGATGGTCTCCTGTCCCGTGCTCGGATCCTTGCCTTTCCCCTGCCCCTGGACGAGGAACAACATTCCCCCAAGCTTGGGCTGGACGCTCTCGGTCACCGTGAATTCTTCCTTCTGCCCCGGGCCGCGCATGCTCCATCCGGTCCCTTCCCACTCACCAACCCAGTGGGCGAGCTTCTGCATCGCTTCCTTTTGTGGCCCCGATGTATCCGGGCGCTGGGCCCACGATGGCGACATCATGGCGGCAATCGCGCTCATGACGAGCGCTGCGATAACAGCTGATGCACGCATTCATTTCTCCGTTCGATCGCGAGACTTTCTCCGGCCATCGATCGCTAGAGCCTGCGGGCGATCACTTCAGCAACAGCATCTTACGCGATCGCAGGAAGCTTCCGGACTCGAGACGATAGAAATAGACGCCCGAAGCGACCGCGATCCCTGCGTCGTCCCGGCCATCCCACACCGCCTGTTGCCACCCCGCTGGCCGGTCGGCCGCGACGAGGGTCCGGACCAAGCGTCCACGCAAGTCGTAGACGCGCAGGTCCACGCGCCCTGGCACCGCCAAGCTGTAGCGAATCAAAGTGTTGGGATTGAACGGGTTCGGGTGGTTCGGCTGCAGCGCGTAGCGAACCGCCGGCAGCTCTGGCGCCGCCGTGACATCGGAGGTGAAGCTCACGTCGTCGATGATCCAACCATCTTCGACCACGCCGCCATCCGTCACCAAGCGGAAGCGGACGCGCACCACCTGGTTGTCGTACGCGCCGAGGGCAAGCGTTTCCTGGACGAAATCTCCATTGCTGGCGACGCCATCGTTCCAGCCGGGATGGTCGTCCATGTCGTAGGCCGCGAGCGCCGTCCAGGTCTGACCATCGTCGGCGGTGATCTCCACGTAGCCGAAATCGTACGCCGCTTCCGTGATGCAGATGTGACGGAAGCGCAGTTGGCCGGCGGTGCCGAGCCGCACCGGCACCTTGAGCTCGATGCTGACGTCGATGTTGTTGGCGTAATCGCCGCCGGGGCTGTCGTTGATTGCGTTCGGTGCGTTGAAGAAAACGCTCGTCGTGGTCCCCCAGGGACTCTGCGCTTGCCACGAATAGAGCGCCGGCGTGCCATCGTAGGAATCGGCGAACGTGGTGGGGTAAACGCCGGCATACACGCAGCTCTCGCTCGCCGTCGACAGCTGCATGCCCACCTTGCCTTGAACGTTGTATCGGTACAGCCCTCGATCGAGCTGCGTATCCAACGACGTGGCGTCCCCATCGAGCATCGTGCTCAGCACCGTCGTCGTCGCGTCGAAAACAGTCACCTGCACCAAGTCGTAGACGCTGCCATTGAGCCACGCGAGCGCCACGGGATCCCCGCTCACGTGCGTATTGTCGGCATCCGCCATCAACCCGATCGGCGCCAGGAGCACACCCGTCTGGGGATGTTCGAACGCACGGCTGCGATACATGCCGTACTGCGTCAGCGCCCCGACATGGGCGATGCGGGCGAAGAAGTCGCCCGTGGCCGGGGCTACGAAGGTGAGCTTCGACTCAGGCAGCCGCGGGCCGCGGTCGTCGTGCGCCGCCAGCACCGTCGTGCCGTCGGCGGCCAACAGCTCCAGGTATGTATCCGACGCTCCGAAGAGCGTGAACGTCCGCACACTGTAGAGACGATCCTTGATCAGGCTCAGGCGCAGGTGATCCTCGTCTCCCGTGTCGAATGTGGTGTGGTCGAGATACGGCAGCCCGTTGGGCTGGTTGATGCTGCTCGGAGCCGTGCTCCAATCCGACGAATTGTGCGTGTCGGTACCCGAGGAGCTCCGCCCGAGCGTAGCGCCGCCCGGGGCGCTCATCAGCGCTCCGGTCCATGACGTGCCCGGAGGCACTGGCGTCGTCGACGGATTGCCGACGCCGTCCCAACGCAAGAAATCGCGCGCCGCCCCGAGATTGTCACGAAGGATGCAGGCACCCGGGCTGCCGTTCGCCCACGCGAGTGAGAACGCGGACCCGCCGTAGAAGTCTTCGTCGGTATTGCTCGTGGAACTGCCGCGCTCGCGCACGTAGACGAATCCACCTGGTTGCAGGAGGTAGCTCGGGAAGGTGAATGTCGTGGTGGCGGAGTTCGAGAGACCCTCGATCTGCCAAGCGAGCAAATTCACCGCCACGTTCGAGCTGTTGTAGATCTCGATGGCGTCCTCGGCGCCCAGCTCGATTTCGTTCAACACCACGGCGCCCCCGGCACCGATCAGCGCGAAGGAACCGATCGTCGCGCTCACCGCCGTCGCCGCCGTATCGTCCTGTTCCTGAGCATCATCCTCGAACCCCATCAGGTTCAGCGTATTGAGAATGAAATCGAGCTCCGTCGCCTGGTATGCGGCGCCATGCACCGTTTTCCAGCCCTGGACGAAATCCTCGAAGGTGATGATGTCCGCAAATGGGATCATCGCCATGTAGTTCAACAAAACGTCCCAGACATCGCCGCCATCGCCGTCGATGGCGTCGTCGTCGACGGCCGCCGATTCATCCGGTGTCGCCGACCCGTCGTGCAGGTCCCACATCGTCGACGTGATGTTGGTCTCGTTCGCTTGGCCGATCTGGCCGAGGGAAGTGCCGTTTCCGAGCAGTCCCGTTTCGAAATCGTAGGAGAACTCGAGCCCCCCGGCGGTCGGCAGCGCCGGTGGCATCGCCAAGTCGGCGTAAATGCTCACGTGCGCGTCCGATCCGTTCGCCACCGCCCGCCGTTCGCGTACTTCGCCGCAGAGATACGTGGCATAGCCTTCGCCATACGAAAGGCGCGGGTCCTGGAAGCTGTCGCCGAGGAAATGCTGCCCGCCGGTGTTGTCATCCTGATGGAACACGTCGGCGACGTAGTGCCCGAGCTCGTGCAGAATCACCGTGTCGGACCAGCCGTCGGTGTCGCCGCTCACTGGCGAGGAGATGTTGATAAATTGACCGGAGTAGTATGACCCCGGCGCGTTGAGGGTGGTGGACCATTGGATTTGGATGAACTCGAACACAGTCGGGTAGCGGTTCAGCACCTGCGGCTGGGACAGCCAGTCGTAGACGTCCACAGCGCAGTCGAGGACGTTGAACGCTTGCCCGACCCCGAACCCGTCGGTGTCGACGAAAAGCCAGGTGCCCACGTTCAGGTTCTGGTTCGGGTTGTGGTTGGGGAAGTTGCCCGTCACGCCGGCGTGAATGCTGCTCAGTCCGGCGTCGTTGAGCACGGTGATTTGATAATTCGGGCTCAGGTCGGTCTTCGACAGCACGCGGACGTAGAGGCTAACGTTCCCCGTGAAGGTCACGGAAACCGTGAATTGCCCCGTGGCATTGGTGAATCCCGTCCCGACCACTGCGCTGTTGCCGAGGTTGACGACTTCGACGTCGGCTTGGCGGATGGGCCGGTTCACCGCCGTTCCGGTATAACCGTTCTTGTCCCAGATGCGATCTTGGTATTGCAACGTTCCCGTGACTTGGAACGTGGCCGCTCGCACTGATTGCGCGCCGAGAGCGGCGATGCCGAGGGCAGCGATCCAAAGTCGAGCCCCATGCACGCGCCGCGCGAGGGGATGCCGTTCGACACGTGGAGCCATTTCCCGTTGCACGCGTGTCATTGCACCCTCCTTCCCGCACCGCGATACTCGAGCACGCGATGCTGGTTGGAAGGCACGGCACTCTCGACGCCTGGATGCTCCGGGCCGCGCGGCAAGAGATGCAATACCGCTGCACGTTCCAGCATGCCGGCATCCGCCTTGCCGACGACGCGCACTTGCACTTGCAACGGCGCCTGCGTGTCGGGAACACGGACGAGGAACCCGATCTCCTGTCGCTCCCCCGAGGCAATCCGTGACAGCGTCGTCTTACGGTTCCCGGCCAGCTCCACCGCCGGCACTGGGAGCAGGTCGATTCGTACGTCGACGAGATCCTCCCTGCTGGTGACGGTCACGGTGGCGCGGAGCCATTCCCCGGAGGCCATCGCGTCCTCGAGCTGCACCGTTACCTCCACAGGATGCAGCAGGTCTACTCCGCAAACCGGAGTGTCTGTGGTAGCCCCCCCGACAACGTGCAAGGCTTGCAGCACCAGAGGCACTGGTTCGGGACCTTCTGCCGTCGGAGTGACCGGCGCCAGCGCAGGCGGCGCATAGGCAAGACTCAAGATCAACGCTGTGATCGCAAAGCGCATGCTGGGCCCTCCGATGGAGCTCTTCGGGTTCTTCAGAGGATCCGAGGTGGCTGTAAGATTGTAAAGGCGGGAGTCGGAACAGGGCAACCACAACCGCGATCGGCGTTCGAGCCAGGGAAAACCTGATGCAACCCAAGAAGTTGGCCGCCTACGATTGGAGCGCACGCGCGGAGGGGGAGCATTGCTGCTCCCCCTCTCATCGCGCGACGTGCGCGATCTCGACGGGCCGCACCGGGCGTGTGTCACCAGCCCCGCGGCGCTATCTCAGAAAGGCACCGCGGTGCCGCCACCGATGAACCCTCGTCCATCGGCGTCGAAGCAGAACACGTAGCGGCTCGACCCTGCACCTTGGGACACCGTGAGCTCGCCACAACCCTTGCCATCCGGGCCGATGGTCGCCATGCCCTCGACGGTCAGGTCTTCCGAAGGATCGTTCCAAGTGAACGCGAGAAGTGCGCCGCCATCCTCGAGGCGCTCGAGCGTGAAGCTGCCCGATTCGTCCACCGGGCCCTGCGACGTGCCCGTGAGCACCTGCGTTTCCGGATCCCATTCGAGCGCGAAAGTCGTCGTGCCCGCAGGGTTCGTCGCCGTGCCCGTGAGCGTGCGTGTGCCGTCGGCATTGCGCTGCGCCTGCACGGCCAATGATTCCTGGTGGTCGTCGATGAAGGTCGCCACCAAGCTGTAACTGCGTGTGCCTGCCGATCGATCACTCGAACCTTCTTGATGCACGGACACCGGATCGTTCCCGGCTGGGAAATCCGTATCGACGACGAACGTCGCGGTGCTGCCGGTCTCGGTCCACGTCCCATGCGTCGTCGTGCCGTCACGCCCGGCGACGTCAAGCGTTGCCGACCCGGTGCCGGTCCACGCGATCGTGCGACTGAAGCTCGTGCCGTTGGCGAACGTGACCTGGAGATCCGAGCTGCCGCCTGCATCGCAGGACTTGATCAAGGTGTGTTGGAACGTCTGCGCATCCCAACTGGACGGGAAAGTGGCGGCCTGCGTCAGCGTGCCACCGCACGGTTCCTCTCCCTCGGCCACGGGCTCGACCGGCACGAAGAGCGCGCTCGCAGTGGGCAAGCCACCAAGGGCCGTCGTGCCGTCGAAGACGACCGTGTGTTGCACGCTGGCGTAGAGGTCGTCCTCGGCATCGGCTAGAACGCCGACCAGGACCTCGACAGTGGCGCTCGTGCTCTCGAGCCGCGGGTTCGTGGGCTCCGCTGTCCACTGCCACGTGACACGCACGCGATCGCCATCGGTGATGCCGTTGGGCGTGCCTTCGACGACCTCCGTCGCGGTCACGCTGGCGCTCGCGCCATTGCGGAACACGACCTGTGACGAAAGATCCCAGATGACCTCGTCGCCATCGGTTTGCACATCGCCCACTTCCATCTCGATGACGTTGGTCTGCGAGCTCACGATTCCCACCGGGTGGCGAATGGTCTCGGTGAGGTCGACACGCGCTCCGTCCACGATCGCCGTCCCGGTCACGGGCTGCATGGAGAGCTCGATTTCGCTGCCGGTGAACAGCGCCGTGAGCGACCAGTAGTTGCGGATCTCGTCGTCGTCCTGCATCACGGTGCCCTGCGTGTCGACGGTAAAGCGCTGCTCAGAGCTTGCGATCACGCCTTCACAAGCGGACTTCTCGATGGTGACGGTGATGACATCGGGTTCGCTGGTGGACTCGGTGCAGATGTTCGCGCTCTGGCACGCGGTCGACGGCAGCGGATTGCATTCGGGTGCCGCAAGCCCGTTGCCCGCGGTCGCCTTTTCGAGCGCTGCGGCAGACAATGCGCGCACACCGGCGCCGATCGGCACGGCCTTGCGCAAACCATCGACGGCCTGGGCCAACACCGCGGGCCCACCCAGATCTCCCAAGTCGTCGTTCCCAAGGCCCACTTCGCCGAGCCCATCGAGATCGCCCACGGCGGCCGTGAACGGATCCTCCACCGCATCGAGAACACTCTCATTGGTCGCGAGCAGAGCGAACTGCGCTGCTTGAGCGCTCGCCTCCGTCGCTTGTTGCGGGTCCACCGGAACAGGCTGAGTCGTGTCGTTGACGCAGCCCTGCATCCATCCCATGAGTGCGCACGCGAGCAGAAGAATCGTGCCCGCGAGAGTGCCTTGTTTTCTCGACTGTCTGGTCCGCATCGTTAGCCTCCACACGTCGTCCATGCACCACACCGCGTGGCGCGCTGGGCGTTCCCCGCGATCCGCCCCGTGCCGATGCATCAAGCTCTGTTCCAGCGTTTCTCGCACCGCGCCCCCGGCATAGACAGAGATAAACTGATGTTTTTTAGATGTTTACACACAAGAAACCGCAGACATGGGCCCGTCGACGAGCATCCGGAGATCGAAACCACTTCGCGTAGCGCACAGATGTGGATCGCTACGGTCGTTTCGTGCCAGCACTCCGGATCGCCGTCTGGATCTTCATTGTAAAGCCATTGACTCGTCGCGTGGGCGCTACGGCAGGCGGAGTCTCGAGGTCGCACGCTCTTCCGGCGGGCGGAGGTGGCGGAAGGCGCGCCAGAGTGACAGGTCGTAGAGGATTTTGAGGCCGGCGCCGATCGCGAGCGGCGTGCCGAGGCCGACGTGGGACATGAGGATGCCGGTGAGCACCGGCCCCACGGTCCAACCCACCATGCGCACGATGTTCGTGATGCCCGAGACCAGCGTCCTTTCCTCGGGGCGGACGAGCGCCATCACGTAGGACTGTCGCGTCGGGACGTCCATTTCGACGAGCGCCTCGCGGATCAGAAACAGCACGGCCGCCACGGTGAAGTTGGGCGCATATGCCACCGTGACCAAGAGGAAGCTGGACGGAAGATGTGTGAACACCATGGTGTTCACGAGTCCGATCCGCCGCGCCAGCCATGCCGCCCCGAGGTGCGAGAAGGCGTTGAGAATGCGCGCTGCGGCGAAGAGACTGCCGATCGCGAGCGCGCTGGTGCCGAAGCGTTCGAAGAAAAAGTACGTGAGCAGCGCGGTCGTGAGAAAGCCGCCGGCGACACTGTCCATGGCGAACAGGAGCGAGATGCGCCAGAGGACCCGACGCGTTCGTGGCGTCAGTGCAGCACGCGGGAGGGGTGCCACGGGTTCGTTCCGCCCGTTTGCTGCCTGCCATCGCTCGGATTCGACCGCGGGGGAAAGTCGCAGGTAGAGCATCGCCCCGAGACCGAGCGCGAGCGGATACACCATCCACACGACACGTGCCGCGCTTGTGGTTTCCATTCCCATTCGCTGCTGCAGGACCGACATCAAGCCCACCACGAGCCCGCCCAAGGCATGACCGATGTCTTGCAGCACGTTGTACCAGGCGAACGCGCGCGTGCGGTCGTGCGCGCCGATCGTGCCCGGAAGCATGGCTTGCTCCAGGACGAGCCCGCCGCCCCGATCGCGTCCCATTCCGTTCAGCCCGCCGACGAAGGCGGCGATCGCGAGCAGACGCACGTCGGTGGTGAATGCCGCCAACACGCCACCCACCGCCATCACTCCTGCGATCCCCATGAGACAGCGCCGCCGCCCGAGGCGGTCGCCGGCGAAGGTCGCCACCACGGCCGAGCCCGCCGCACCGGCGAGGCCAAGCGTGATGATGAATCCGCTCGTTTCGATGCCGATCCCGAGAGCCGGCAGGTAGATGCCGAGGAGAATTCCGATGGTCCCGGTACCCAGAGCGCGGAGAAACGAAGCTGTGTAGAGGAGGCGTCGATCCGTGGCGGCCGTGCTCACTCCTCCGACCCCGGCGCCTCCCGCCGGCGACCCTGGCCGGCCGCGACCAGGCCGTAGATTTCTTCGTCGGTGAGCACACGCGGCGATTCTTTCGCCGCTCTCAAGATGTGCTCGACGAGCTCGGGCGTGCTGGCGTAGCCGTGGGACTCGAGCCAGAAATCCACGTTCGACCGGCCCGACATGTAGCCGATCTCGAGCGTCTGATTCTCGCCCACCATGGCCGCGGGGACGCCGCTGTAGACACGGTCAGCGAGCCAGCGGTCTCCCTTGCGCAAGGCCTTGACGATGGCGGCCGCGTGCACGCCGGTGGCGGTGCGAAAGGCGTCGGCGCCGAAGACCGGGTAGTTGAGCGGGATGGGAACTCCCGTGGCCTCGGAGATCAGATGCACGTACTCCGACAACTTCTCCAGCGAGCCGTGGAAGATGCCTTCGAGCGCGAGATTCACCATGAGCTGATCCATCGGCGTGTTGCCGCAGCGTTCACCGATGCCAAGCCCGGTAGCGTGCACCCGATCGACGCCCGAAGCAATGGCCATCATCGTGTTCGGGATCGCGAGCCCTCGGTCCGAGTGCCCGTGCCAATCGATCTTGACGTCCGCATTCACCTCGGCGATCAACGCTCGCACATGGTGCAAGAGTGCGTGCACGCCGATCGGGGTGGCGTGGCCCACGGTGTCACAGACACAGATGCGCGTGGCGCCGGCGCGGATCGCCGTCTGGTACAGCTGCCGCACCGTGTCCGGATGCGCGCGAGTCGTGTCTTCGGTGACATACATCACGGGCAGACCGTGCTTCACCGCGAACGTCACCGCCTCCTCGGTCATGCGCAGCAGGCGATCCAGGCTCCAATCCTCCACGTACTGTCGAATGGGCGAGGAGCCGATGAACGTCGCGGCCTCGATCGGGCGCCCGGTGCGGTTGGAGATCTCCACCAGGGCCTGGATATCGGAAATCACGGTGCGCACGGCGCAGTTCGGGCGGATGCGCATCTTCTGGTCGATGATCTCGCGCATCAACGTTTCGATGTGCTCGACCGCATTGACGCCTGCACCCGGGAGACCCAGATCGACCGCGGCTATTCCCAAGTTCTCCATCAGGTGCAGCAACCGAATCTTCTGCGGCAAGAGGGGATCGCGAACGGAAGGGCTTTGCAGGCCATCCCGTAACGATTCATCGTTGAGCTCGAAGTTCGGCTTGTGGCGGAACACGAAGTCGTCGAGGCGGTTCCAATCGAAGATCAGTGGGGACCGCGGGTTTTCTGGGCGTCCCTGGACGGCGTCGGCCATGCTCCACTCCGTGGTCACTGCGATTTCGTCTCGAAGGAAATGCCCTTAGCCGACCCAGGTCGTTCGGTTCCACCCGGGCCGCGACTTCGTGCGCCCGGAGCCGTCACGACTCCTGGGCAACGGCGCCGCGGCCGGGAGCGACAGGTGAAGCCGGCCGAGCCGAGGCGAGGAAGGCCTCTTCTTGTGGCGCTGGTGTCAGTCTTGTCTCGCTCGATGAGCGTGTCAAGGGACCGCTCCGAGCCAGAGACAGCTTGGTCGCGCTCACCGCATGATGCGACGGCCGCGATGTCCGCGGGGGTCCGCATCGATGAACCGGCGTGGATTACGCGGTACGGTGTCACCCAGAGAGCAAGACCTGTGGTTCGAGTCGGGCTGGAACATGCATTTCGCGTGGCGTATCGAATTGTTTCACCACGGGTGATCCTGGCGGCGACTTCTCGCACCCGAGCGGCGCTGAGCTCTGTCTGTGGTGAAGCGTTCACGGCCTCCTGTCTCACATATTTTATTCCTGCCGACGTCGGACGTTTCCCTAGTTGACAAAGCGGCGGTTCCAACTTAGTCTTCGTGTGCTTCCCAATGCAGTTCCTACCGACCGAGTAGTTCTGCACTTCTTTTCTGCTACATGCCTTCTCAAAGCGCAGGCCGAAAGGCCTGCGCGCTCTTTCAGCCTGGTGGTGCATTCAGGCGCTCTGCCGCCGACGTGCCCGCGCGAGCAGTGCGAGCGGCCGAGGTCCACCACCGAAGCGCACCAGGAGGACCGCGCCGAGCAGAAACGCAACGTCGCGGAGTGCCGCCCCAACCAGCGAGGAGTGTTCCGCTCCCTCGCTGACCTCGAAGCAGCCACAGGAAATACTGAGGCCGCGAGCAGCTGCCGAGACCAGCGCGATCATGAAAACGATCATGAGACCGGTCATGACCACGGCGCTGGCGCGGCTCCAGATCCCGAGCCCAAGGCAGATCCCGATGACGAGCTCGAGCCAAGGCAGGAGAATGGCGATGGTGTTCACACCCCAGGCCGGCAACATCTGGTAGTTGTGCACGCTGAGTGCGAAGAGATCCGGAGCCGCGATCTTCGGCAGCGCCGCGCCGACGAAAACCGCCGCCATGCCGAGCCGCAGCAGCAACAGAACCGCTTCGACGAGGGGCAAGCCTCCTGGCAGCACCCACCGCCCGAGCCGCTCACCGCGCCGCACCCACCGCGCTCTGGTCAGAGCCCACCCGCCATGCGCCGCATGCGGCTCGATCCGCGACTCTTGCGGTTCGGGGATGGTCATCGTCTTCTCCGTTGGGCTCCGGGGCGCGAACTCTGAGGGCCCGTCTACTCACTCCACCGGCAAACGCCGGTCCTGCCAAGCCTCCCAGCCACCTTCGAGTACCCGCGCCTTGAAGCCGCGGGCGTTCAGAAACTTGGCCACGCGCACCGCGAGCATCGAGTCGTCGCTGTAAACAACGAGCGTCATCTCCGCTGCGAGAAAATCACGCAGCTCGTCGTATGCAGTTTCTTGGCTGTCGGCTGGCAGCGACACGGCGCCAAACACGCGCCCGGCAGCGAATGCCTCCGGCGCGCGCGCATCAAGAAAGAATGTCGTGGAAATGGCGTGCAAGCTCGCCGCTTCTTCGACGCTCAGAAACTCGACGTCGGGGTGACGAAAGCGTTCAGGATCCCGGCCACCCCAATCGATGCCCTGCGGACGCAGCGCGTTCGAGGCCATCCCCAGCGCCACCGATACGGCGACGAGCACGAAAACCTGTGCGGCGAGACGGGTCATCGGTCAACGCACGATTCCCGTGACCGGCACCACGAGCTCCGGTTGCGAGCCGTCCGCGGTGGTCACGGTGACCTTGGCCAACAAGCGTCCCGCACGTGCGTCGGACGCGAGACGCAAGCGCACTCGGTGCGACTCCCCTGTTCCCGTTTCGATCTCTGCCTGCAATCCGGCCACGGATGATTTGACGAGCAACTGTTTGCCACCCGTGACATCGAAGGACCCGACCTCGGCGCCGGCGGATGCAGCCTCGAAGATCACTTTGTCCGGCTGGGCCCGCAATCCCCCGGGGCCCCGACCGCGAACCGGGATTTCGATGGCGGCGAGCGCGGTGTCGCTGGTGCGTACCAGGACTTTCGCCGTGAACGGTCCGGGCGGTGCGCCCGGCAAAACCTTGACCAGCACCGTGACGCCGTGGCGTTCCTCCAGCTCCAGCGGCTCATGCGTCACCGACAAGAACGGCGATTCGCTGGTGGCGCCCATGATCTGCAGCTCGCGATCGCGCGGCACCTTCACCGCCACTGGTAGTGATTTTTTCGACCCCTCTGGACCGATGGTGCCGAAGTCGAGCTCCGGTGGCACGACCGCGATGCCGGGCAACACCTGGATGTCGACATCGACCAGGAGCACGGGGTTGGTTGGGTCGTTGGTCACGATCTCGACGCCCTTGTTGACTTTGCCGACGAAGTCGCTCGGATCGATGCGGACGTGGATCTTGGCCGCGCCGCCGGGGGGGACATCCCAGAGATCCGTGCGCGCGCTGGTGCAATAGCACGTCGGCTTCAGATCCTCGATAGCGAGCGAGGCGTCGCCTTCATTGCGCAGGATGAAGTCGTACTCCAGCACCTTGCTCGGTTCGATCTCGCCGGCGTCGAGATGGTGCTCACCAGCGACGATGGCGCGCGGTGCCGCCGCCACAGCCGGCGCCGAACCGATTATGTGCAGAGCGACGAGCCAGGAGAGCACGCGGGTGGCGCTGGGTGTGCTTTGCATCGACATCGTCTCCTTCACGGATTGGTGCCCCAGATTTCCAGTTCCCGCACCATGGCGCGACCCGGCAACGTCAGACAGTGCACCACGCTCTCGGCCACGTCGGCCGCGTGCGCCGGGACACCCTTGACGGTCGTGTAGTCGGGTTGCTCGGGGCGCGTGTCGATGAGACTCGGCGACACCACGATGACGCGGATATCGTGCCGCCGCACCTCGTACAGCAGGCTGTGTGCCAGGCCCATGAGGCCGAATTTGGAGGCACTGTACGCCGCAAGGCCCGGGTCACCACGCTTCCCCGAAGTCGACGAGATGAACACGATGCTGCCGCTCCGGCGCTGCACCATGCCCCGGAGCGCTGCGCGCGTCACCAGGAAAGCCCCGGTCAGATTCGTCGCAATGACATCGTTCCATTTCTCGACCTCGAGCTCGTGAACTTCGCCGCGCGCGAAGGTGGCCGCGTTGTTGATCACGATGTCGAGTGGACCCATGTCGCGTTCGATTGTTTCTACCATGGTACCGACAGAAGCTGGGTCACGCACGTCGGCCTGGATGGCGCGCCCGGGCGTGCCCGCTGCTTCCAGCTCGTGGACGACGCCCTGCAGCTTCTGGACGCGCCGGCCGCTTATGGCGACGACTGCGCCCGCCCGTGCGAGCGCGAGCGCGATCTCACGACCGATCCCCGTGCCGCCGCCAGTCACCAGTGCGACCTGCCCTTGCAGGGGTTTCTCCCTCATGGCCTCGTTCGACCTCCATCCTCTGGGCAACGACGGTCCATTCCACGGAACAACCTGGCGCCGGCCTGCCCGAGCTACGATCCCTCGCTGCCTGCCGGCGAGCCGGCACGGGACAGGAACAGTTCGACGACCAGGAGCATGAATACGAGCGCGGCGATCAGTTTGTAGATCTCTTTGCCATGGCGGGCTTCGCGGATGTGCCGCGCGAGTTGATCTGGATCGCGCAGCAGACTGGCTTCGATTCCCATCTGTGACGTGAGCTCTTGCGGATCGATCGCGTGCTGGTCGGACTCTTCGGGGGCCACGTTCACCGCACGCACGAACGTGCCGCCCTCGCCCTGGAAGACATAGTGTCCGGGCTCATTCGTGTTTTCATATGCGACCAACGCCATCTTGCCGACGAAGCGCGCCTCGACCAGCTCGCGCTCGCCCGATGGTGTGACCACCGTGAAGGTGCGAGCCGCGGCATCCGCTGCGGCATCGCGACCCTCGGGTGCGCGCGTGCCGCCATCGGAGGTGCCGGCCTGCGCCAGCCGTTCTTCCGTGGCAATGCCGACGCGCCGCCCGTCGGCGGCGACGGGAACGAACAACTCGATGCGTTCACCCACCTCGTAATCCAGCTGTTGCCGGCCGGTCTCGCCTGCAAGATAAACGACGGTGCGATGTAGGAGCGGCAGGAACATCGGCGACAATGCTAGCTCGCTGCCGTCCGTGCCGGCGTCGAATGCATAGACGGTGTACTTGCCCGCCCCGTGCACGCCTTCGATGACCGCTGGTTCACCGCCGGCGAAACGCAGCACCGCGCGCACGTCCGGGCCCGGGGCGAGCTCGGCGTAGCGAGTGAAGCGCACGTTCTCGAGCCCCCGCAGCGCTTCGTCGGCAAAGCCGGCGAGAATGCCCGTCGGGCGCAGATCCACCAGGTTCTGAAACCCTTCGCTGCGCGTCACGACCCCGCGCAAACGTGCGGCCCCCAGGCGTTCCAGCAAACCGTTCGTCGCATCGGCGGCTTCGCGCTGCCCGCTCAAGACACAGAGCCCGCCGCCTTCGGCAATGAATGTCGCCAGAACCTGCGTTTGGGCTTGGGTGAGAAGCGCGTCGGAAGACAGAACGACGACTTGCACGCCGTCCAGGTCTTGGCTCGCCAGACGCTGCGCTTGCACTTCGTTGAGAGCAATCGGCGACCGTCCCTGGCGTGTCGGCTCGAGCGCACGCGCGAGGAAGAAGGCACCGCCGCCGCGCTCGGCACCGGTCACGAGCAACACCCGCAGCTGCGCCAGGACGGGAAGGACGAAATGCCGCACGTCATCGGCGGGCAACCGATCCGCCTGCTTGCGGACGCTGCCGGCCAGCTCCGCCGCTTTCGTCGCCACCAAGTTGAAGTCGTGCGTCTGCATCGCGCCACGCCCGAGGCGCAAGCTCGCCTCGCCTTTCGCCTCGCCATCCAAATCGACGCGCAAGACGCAGTCCGCCGGCACGTCCGGCGCATGGTTGCGCACCGATACCGCGACTTGGACGGGATCGTCGCGCAGGATGGCGCCTGGCGGAATCTCCACTTTGTCGAGACTGACGTTGACGAACGATTCGACGCCCACAGGCACGAGCGTGACCCGTACGTCACCTTGCGCCGCGCGCAAATCGGTGCGCAGGCTTTCCTGCGGTGCGCCGATGAAATCGGACAGGATGTAGAGCTCACGGTTGGGGTTCATCGCGCCCGCTAAATCGTTCAACGCCTCTTCCAGCGCCCGCCGCCACCGCGTACGCCGATGACTGGGCTCGAGTTGCGCCAGACGCTCCCGCACCGCGTCCAGATCGCGCACCGGAGTCTGAAACCAGCGGTGCGGCGCATCGTCGAAGCTCATGAGGCTGACCTCGTCCCCTGGATGCATCTGCGCCAAGATGCCGCCGGCCGCCGCGCGCGCGGCGTCGAATGCTGTGCCCTGCGGGCCCTCGCTCTGCATGCTGAAGCTGGTGTCGAGCAACAAGAGCACGCTGGTGTGGGCTTGCGCCGGCACCAGCCGCGTGAGGGTGCCGCGCACCGAAGGCCGTGCCATGGCCACCGCAGTCAACGCCACGATGAGAATGCGGAGCACGAGCAAGAACAGCCGCCGCAAGTTGAGACTGCGCATGCGCTGTTGGTTGAGCGGTGCCAAGAAGCGCAGATCGCTGAACTCGAGCCGCGGCAACCGGCGGCGTTGCAACAAATGAATGATGACGGGGATGGCCGCGGCCACCAAGCCCACCAAGAAAATCCCATTCAGGAACGTCAGGTTCACCCGTGTCTCCGTTCCGGCGTGGGTCCCGGCGCGCTGCTTTTTCACCCGCGGGGATCATGCCGGTCTGTCGCGCACCAGGCCCGGCTGCGCGGCGCGCGCATCAGCCCAAGTGGCTGCGCTTGTTCAAGTATGCCAGCAACGCCAGATCGAAAGGTGTGGACGTCGTCATCGGCACGTAATCGATGAGATGCTGGCGGCACTCGCGTGCCAGCTGCTGCATCCAGCCTTCCACCTTCTGGCGGTAATCCGCCTTGATGAACCATGGCTGGGTTCGGATCTCGCGCCCGGTTTCGAGATCGACGAAGCGCGCTTCTTGGCTGTAGTCGAAAGTGCGTTCCAGGTCATCGAGCACATGGAACACGAGGACCTCGTGCTGCCGGTGGCGGAAGTGCTGCAAACCTTTGAGGATCTTTGCAGGATCATCGAGGAGATCGGAGATCAACACCACCAGACCGCGCCGCTTGAGACGTTCGGCCATCGCATGCAGTGCATCGCTGATGTTGGTCCGCTCCGACGGCTGCACCCGCTCTAGTCGCCCCAATATCTCGTGCAACTGCGCGCGCACGGAGCGCGCCGGAATGTAATCGCGAATCTGGTCGTCGAACATCACGAGTCCGGTGGCATCCTGCTGCTTGAGCATGAGGAACCCCAAGGAAGCAGCCAGCAGACTCGCCCAGCGCAGTTTGGTGATGCCTTTGCCGGCAAACCCCATCGAGGCGCTCTTGTCCAGCAAAATGACGCATTTGAGGTTGGTTTCTTCCTCGAACACCTTCAAATAGTAGCGATCGGTCTTGGCGTAGACTTTCCAATCCACGAAACGCGGCGGATCCCCGGGCATGTATTGGCGATACTCGGCGAACTCGACGCTGAAACCGTGGTACGGACTGCGGTGCAGCCCTTGGATGAACCCCTCCACCACCAACCGCGCGCGCAGCTCCATGTTGCGCAACTTGGACACCACCTCCGGCTCGAGGAGCCGGCGCCCTTGTGGACCTTGCGCGGCGAGCCTGTGTGTCTTCGGGGCCATCGTGGCTATTCCTTGATCTCGGCCAGCAAGCGCTCGACGAGCTGGTCTGCGGCGATGCCTTCCGCCTCGGCGCTGAAGTTGGTGACGATGCGGTGCCGCAGCACCGCTGGTGCGATCGCCTTGACGTCCTCCACGCCGGGTGTCGGTCGGCCGTGCAGCACCGCGCGCGCCTTGGCGCCGAGCACCAGGTTCTGACCGGCGCGCGGTCCAGCCCCCCAGCCCACGAACTCGTGGATGCCCTTGCCGTCATCCGCCCCGGGTCGCGTCGCGCGCGCGAGGCGCACTGCGTACTGGATTACATGACTCGCAGCAGGCACGCGTCGCACGAGTTGCTGATAGCGCAAGATGGTCTGCCCATCGAGAACGGGTTGCGGGCTCCCGCCCAACGGCTTGGTGGTCTTTTCCACAATTTTAATTTCCTCTTCGAAACTCGGGTAGCCCACTTTGATGTTGAACATGAACCGGTCGAGCTGCGCCTCGGGAAGTGGATACGTCCCTTCTTGCTCGATCGGGTTCTGTGTGGCGAGGACGAAGAAGGGCAGATCGAGGCTGTGGGTTTGTCCACCGGCCGTGACTTCATGCTCCTGCATTGCTTGCAGCAGCGCTGCCTGGGTTTTCGGCGGCGTTCGATTGATCTCGTCCGCCAGGATCACGTTGGCGAAGACTGGACCGCGCATGAATCGGAAGACTCGGCGTCCGGTGCCAACCTCTTCCTCGAGGATCTCGGTGCCGGTGATGTCGCTCGGCATGAGGTCCGGAGTGAACTGGATGCGGGAAAATCCAAGGGACAACGCCTTCGACAAGGTCGAGATGAGCAGTGTCTTGGCGAGGCCAGGAACGCCGACCAGCAGACAATTGCCGCCGGAGAAAAGCGCGATGAGCAACTCCTCGATGACCGCCCTCTGGCCGATGATGACCTTGGCGATCTCCGCTTGCAGCGCACGGTGGGCGCGTTCTAGGTCCCGAACCTGTTCCTGATCCGACCCGTCCTTCATGTCGCTCAAGTCGACTCCTTCCGGATTCTTAAGACTCAGCCTGGCACCACGGCCGGACCCGGCACGCCGCCCTCAACGCTGCAAAACCCTGTGCAGCAAGCCTAGTTCCCCGCGGCCACTCTCGCCTTCCACTTTCTTGCCCATTTCCGCCCCGGCGACTGTTCCACCCCTCGAGGGTCAATGCCTAAAACCGCGTTCCGAGACCTCGCGGAATAGCCGTCCAGACGGCAAACCAAACCAGGGCCGTGTGGATAACCCATCAGGACCAAATCGAGTTGGCGCCTGTATTCTTTTGTGTTTTATGCTTTTGGTGTGTTTTCCACAGACAGGCGGTGGATATCAACAGTGAACAAATGTCTGGGGGAACAAAAAGGAGGGTGCTTTGGCACCCTCCTCGTGTCTGGATGTCGTGCATCCTTCGACGGCGTTGGATCAGCGACCGACGCCGATCTTTTCCCGCATCGGCTGCTGGATGGCCGTGCTGGCCGGCTTGTGGGACGTGACCGGTTCGTTGAGCGAGCCAGGACCGGCCCGGAGCTCACCCATCTTGCAGCTGCCCTCGAAGAACACACCTTCGTCGATGACGAGCCGGTGGGTCGTGATGTCGCCTTCGATATGCGAGCCGCTTTGGAGCTCGATCTTGTTGGTGGCGGTGATGTTACCGACCACTTTGCCACCAATGATTGCGTTTTTCACGTTGATCTCGGCACGAACGACCCCGGTCTTGCCGACGACAAGGGTCTCTGGGCAGTTGACCACACCCTCGAACTCGGAATCGATGCGCAGGGTCCCCTCGACTTCGATGGTCCCCTTGAACTTGCACCCCTTACCCAGGATGGAGTTGATGCGTCCCTCCTGGACGTTGGTGTCCACCTCTTTCCCGAACATTGAACGTCCTCCTTCGAGGGGGTCTCTGACGCCAGTCGGACAGCGAAATCCGACCTCTCATGAACTTCCTGTCGCGACTCTATGCAAGAGCCCTTCCAGTGAAGTCGCGCGACGGGCGTCCGCATCCCGTGGCAGGGTAGCACGCGGCCGAGGAACCGTGTGGGCTCTGGCGACGAGAATCGCACCGCTTTCGGGTCCGCCTGGAAGATCCTCGACCACTCGGACTTAATTCAGATACTGGCGAGGGTCGATGGGAACGCCGTCCTTGCGAATCTCGAAATGCAGATGCGGAGCGGTACTGTTGCCCGTGCTGCCCACGGCGGCAATCGGCTGGCCACGCTTCACTCGGTCTCCAGCGCGCACGGTGAAGCGGGAATTGTGGCCGTAACGGGATTCGAGCCCAAGGCCGTGCTCGAGCACTACCAAGTTGCCGTATTCCGGATCGGTTCCGGCAAACGTGACGGTCCCGTTCCCGGCCGAGACGACGGGAGACTCAGACGCGGCGGCGACATCGAGCCCCGGATGGTAGGGTCGCGCGGTGCTTCCTGGGCTCGAGAAGTCCCGCGTGACCGGGCCGCGCACGGGCCAGGCTGACGGCACAGAGCGCAGGAAGTCTTCCTGGCCGAGGCCAAGCTCGTCGGCACCCGCGCTCGCGAGCGCCAGCACTTCCTCTCCGGCCTGAAGCGAATCCAACGACTCGCCTCGCGCTCCCATCAACGTCAGGACTTCCGTGCGCGTCCGTTCGCTCTGCGCGAGTTGCTGCTCCAATACACGGACCTTCTCCAGCTCCACCTGCAGTGAGCGAATCTTACGCTGCAATTGTGTGTTTTCTTGCAGCGCTCCCAGCAGGCGACCCTGGGAAAAGAAGAGGGTCACGGTACCAGCGAACAACAACACGGTGAGCGCCGCGCCGATGATCAACAGCACGGTGCGGAAATGCAGGGTGAACGTGCGCGCGCCACCTTCGGGGACCAGAATTACCGAGATGCGCTTGGCCCAGTGTCTCTTCAGAGTTCCCGGGTTCATCGTCGTCGTACGCCATCCGTTCGGCCGGGGTCACCTTGGCGCTGCTACAGCAGGTAGGAAACACCGGCGAGCTCGAAGATCCGCTCCAGATCGACCAGCGAGTAGTAGTCGATCTCGATGCGCCCGGCGGAGCCGTCGGCCTTCCGCGCCCGCAGGCGCACGCGTGTTCCGAAGCGCGATTCCATGCGTTTCTGCAACTCTTCGAGCGCCGGGTTCGTAGCCATCGCCTGCGTCCGGCGCTTGCGGCGGGCCTGCGCCAAGTGCTCGGTCTCACGCACATTCAGCCCTTGTTCGCGCACGAGCTGCGCGATTTCGATCTGCTCCTCGAGCGAGCCGGCGGAGAGCAAAGCGCGTGCGTGTCCAGCGCTCAGCTCGCCTTTTTCGATTTTCGTCTGGAGCTCCGGGGGCAGACTTGTCAGGCGCAACGTGTTGGCGATGGCGCTGCGACTCTTGCCGAGGCGCTCGGCCAGGTCTTGCTGCGACATTCCGAATTCTTCCAGCAGTCGCGCGTAGCCCTGAGCCTCTTCCATGGGATTGAGATCCTGGCGTTGCACATTCTCGAGAAGCGCCAGCTTCAACGAGTCGCGGTCGTCGACATCATTGCGCACGACGACCGGAACCGTGTCGCGGCCGGCCAAGATCGCTGCACGCAGGCGCCGCTCGCCAGCCACGAGCTCGTAGGCCCCATTTACCTCGCGTACGAGCAGTGGCTGCAGAATTCCGTTGGCCCGAATCGACGCGGCGAGCTCTTGAAGCTTGTCGTCGTCGAAACGCCGGCGCGGTTGCACACGATTCTTCTGGATGCGATCGATCGCGATTTCGTGGGTTGCGGCCGCGTCGATCACCGCTGCCGTCGACGCCATTCGCGCCGCCGCACTCATCTCCGGGCGCCGGGGAATGAGCGCTTCGAGACCGCGACCCAATGCTTTCCTTGTCGTCATGCTTCCTCCACGGCCGCCGCGACATCGAGCGTCGGACTTTCGCTCCACACTCGTTGCGCGATCACTTCACGTGCCAAGTTCATGTAACTCTCTGCGCCGGTGGACTGTGCATCGTAGTGGAGAATCGGCTTGCCGAAGCTCGGTGATTCGCTCAGTTTCACATTCCTCGGAATGACGGCGCGATAGACTTTGTTGCCAAAAAATCGCCGCGCCTCCTCGGCGACTTGGTTGGCGAGATTCAACCTTCGATCGAACATCGTCAGCAACACACCCTCGATCTCGAGACGCGGATTGAGATTCTCTTGCACGAGCTCGACAGTCTGTACCAATTGCGTCAACCCCTCGAGGGCGTAGTATTCGCATTGAATCGGAATGAGAATGGAATCAGCCGCCGTGAGCGTATTGATCGTGAGCAGACCGAGACTTGGCGGACAATCGATGATGACGAAATCGTATGTCGTGCGCACGGGTTCCAGTGCGCGTTGCAGTCGCGTTTCTCGCGACAGCATGGGCACGAGCTCGATCTCCGCGCCGTGCAAGCGGTTCGATGCCGGGATGACATCCAGAAAGGGGAGCACGCCGTGATGGACGGCGTGATTCACCTCGGCTTCGCCGAGGAGGACTTCATAGATCGTGACGGGCTCGTTGTTCCCCTGCAGCCCGAGACCGCTCGAGGCGTTGGCCTGCGGGTCGATGTCCACGAGCAGGACGCGACGTTCCGCCGCCGCGAGGCTTGCCGAAAGATTGATCGCGGTGGTGGTCTTGCCGACGCCGCCTTTTTGATTGGCGATCGCAATGATGCGCGCCTGGCTCATGATTCCCTTCCCGACCCGATCGAAAGCCCTTAGGATCCCCCCTGGGATCAGCCGTTAGAATCGTTCTATACGATTTCTGCCTGTCTGGACAACGTTGTGTTTCACGTGAAACGCTCTCTGGCCGTGCGGAAGATCTGGCGTGGAATCGCGCAAAACAAAGCTAAATCATTTGTTTGTAAAATGTTACAAGTACTATTCGGCTGGTTCGAGTTGCGCCACCGGTTGTTTCACGTGAAACACTCATCATTCGTTTCCGGTTGTTTCACGTGAAACATCCGTGTCCTCGACATCTCCACGGCGGATCGCCACCACAAATGATCCCTGGTCTCCTGGGATTTTTTCCACACTGGCGACAGAACACTGCAGCTGATCGAAACGCTGCCTGCACATGGCGATTTCGCGATCGACTCCTGGACCTTTGAAGGACCAGTGCATGCCACCTGGGCTCAAGAACGGGGCGGCGAGGTCGAGCGATTCGCGGAGCGAACCAACGGCTTTGGCGGTGACCCAGTCGAAGCGTCGACGAAGGTCCTGGCGGTAGGAGGAGGACCTCCGGTCGGAGAGTGCCTCTGCCCGCGCCCACAGAATAGTGGTCCCTCGAAGATCTAGCTGACGGCAAACATCCGCCAAAAAGCGGGCCTTTTTCTGCGTCGCCTCCACGAGTGTCGCTTCGATTCCCGGAAGCGCAAGCTTGACAATGAGGCCAGGAAACCCGCCGCCAGAGCCGATATCCAGGAGACGGATCGGGGCAGGGCGCCTCGCTGCGTCAGCAGCGAGCAGTTTCGCCAGGAAGAGGCACTCTGCGGTGAATCGCCCCACATGCGCCGCCGTGTCCTGTCGGCTTACGAGGTTCACCGAGCGATTCGCCTGCAGGAGCGCTTCGACATACGTTCCGAGCCTTGCCTCGAGGTCCGGGGCAAACTCTGGCGCACTCGACAGTTCCGCCGCACGCGCGCTCGGCTCTATCTCTTCAGACATTGGCAGCACCTGCATTCAACAGTCCGGCGGCTAGAGCCGCCCGCTCATGGCGGCGATGTCGTTCTACATGCACCTGCAGGAGCGCCATGTCGGCTGCGCGCACCCCGTCGATGCGGCTCGCCTGCCCCAGCGTCCGCGGGCGGAGCTTCTCCAGCTTTTGCATGGATTCCGTGCTCAGGCCTGAAATTTCGGTAAATTTAAGTGTTCCTGGAATGGCGTGATCCTCCAGCTGTCGGGCGGCTGCGACCTCGCGCGCTTGTCGGGCAACGTAACCGGCGTAGCGCACCCGCACTTCGAGTTTCTCGCGCGCCTCCGGAGTGGCCGCTTCGAGTTCCGGGAGCGCATCGCGCACCTGCTCGACACGCAGCCCGAGCTGCAACAGCTTCTCCAGGGTGTGTGACCCACCGGCGATGCAAACGTTGGCGCTTGCCGCGATGCGCTGCACCGCAGCCGCGTCGAGTCGCCGCCCCAACAAAGCGTCGAGATGCGCACGATCGACCTCCATGCGCTCACGATGTCGACGAAGCGGCGCGTCGAGGAGCCCGTAGCGTTCGGCGTACGGCATGAGTCGCTCGTCGGCGTTGTCGATTCGCAGCACCAGCCGGAACTCCGCTCGCGATGTGAACATGCGGTACGGCTCGACGAGCTCGAGCCGCACGAGGTCGTCGAGGAGGACGCCGATGTAGGCCTCCGACCGTTGCAGCACGAGCGCGGGTAGAGCGAGCAGGCGCGCGGCGGCGTTGATCCCGGCCATCAAACCTTGTGCTGCCGCTTCTTCGTATCCCGATGTGCCGTTGATCTGGCCGGCCAAATACAAGCCGTCGATGGCGCGCGTCTCGAGCGTGTCACGCACCTGGCCCGACGGCGCATAGTCGTACTCGACGGCGTAACCGTAGCGCGCGACACTCGCGTTCTCGAGCCCTTGAATTCGCCGCACAATGTCGCGCTGCACGTCACGTGGCAAGCTCGTCGACAATCCGTTGACGTAGATCTCGGCGGACGCACGTCCCTCCGGCTCGAGAAACAGGAGGTGCTGTTGGCGGCCGGCGAAACGCACGACCTTGTCTTCGATAGAGGGGCAATAGCGTGGACCGGTGCCGTGAATCTGTCCGTTGTACATCGGCGCACGATGCAGATTGGCGCGGATCAGGGAGTGCACGCTCTCGTTCGTCGACGCGATCCAGCACGGCACCTGTGCGAGCACGAGGCTCTGTGTCGCGTGTGAAAACGGCCGTGGGGGTTCGTCGCCCGCTTGCGGTTCGAAGCGGGAGAAATCGATACTGTCGCGCACCAGCCGCGGCGGCGTCCCCGTCTTCAAGCGTCCGAGCGCGATCCCGAGCGCCTGCAGTGCGGGGGACAAGCCTGAGGCGGCGGGCTCGCCGCTGCGCCCACCCGGCTCGCGCTCCTCACCCGTGTGCATGAGGCCGCGGAGAAACGTCCCGGTGGTGAGAATCACCGCGGGCGCGGCGATTTCGCTGCCATCCGCGATGCGGACGGCGCGGATGCGCCGCGTTCCACCTGGCGTCGCCTCGACGACAAGAGCCTCGATACTGGTTTCGAGAATCTCCAGTTTCGCTTGGGTCAAAAGCGCCGCGCGCATCCAGTCGCTGTAGAGCTGCTTGTCCGCTTGCGCGCGCGGCGACCAAACCGCGGGTCCTTTGCTGCGATTCAGCATGCGGAACTGAATTCCCGTGGCGTCGATCGCCCGCCCCATGCAGCCGCCGAGCGCATCGATCTCGCGCACGAGATGCCCTTTGCCGAGTCCGCCGATGGCCGGATTGCATGGCATGAAAGCGATCCGGTCGCGACGCAGGGTGACGACCGCCGTGCGCAGACCCATGCGTGCCGTGGCCAACCCCGCTTCACATCCCGCATGCCCGGCACCGACGACGATGACGTCGTAATCCCGCGTCATGGACTCCGTCCTTCTGCGCTTGCAGCGGTCGTGTGGATCATGCCGGACACCGCGCCGTTCACTTGCCAATACAGAAACGCGAGAAAATCGCGTCGAGGATCTCCTCGCTCACCTGCTCGCCGGAGATCTCTCCGAGCACCGCGACGGCCTGACGCAAATCGACGGCGAGAATCTCGGCCGGCTCGCTCGCTTCCAGGCTGGCCAAGAAGGCGCGCACCGCTTGCTGCGCTCGCAGCAGAATGTCACGGTGCCGTTGATTGATGGCGATGAGACCATCGTTCTGCAGCATCAGCCGCTGCGACACGACTTGTCGTCCCAGAGCAGCCGTGAGTGAATCGACGCCGGCGCGCGTCTGCGCCGACACGGAGACTGCTTCGATCCCGGCCGGCAACCGGCCGCCTTGTGCGTGCACCCAGGTGGCGGCCGTCTTGGCGCTCGCACGCATCGCCGGGGGCAGCAAATCCACTTTGTTGAGCGCCACGATCGTGCCCGGCGCCGCGTCTTGGATGGCGGCCGCTTCTTCGGCCTGCAGCGCGCGGGCGGCATCCAGGACCAGCAATACGATGTCGGCTTCACGATGGCTCCGGCGGCTGCGCTCGATGCCGATCGCCTCCACCGGGTCCGCCGTCGCGGCGCGCAGGCCGGCGGTATCTTCGAGCTGCACCAAGGCACCGCCCAACCGCAAGGTTTCGTGCACGACATCGCGTGTCGTGCCCGCATGCTCGGTGACGATCGCGCGCGGACTGCGCACCAACGCGTTGAACAGGCTGCTCTTGCCAACGTTGGGCGCGCCAGCAAGGCTGACGCGAATTCCACTGCGAAGAGCCACGCCCTCTTCTGCGGTGGCGAGCAGCGCTTCGATCATGTCGTCTGCGCTCTGGCCGCGACGCACCGCTTCGTCGTGCGCGATGAATTCGATGCCTTCGTCGACGAAATCGATACTCGCTTCGATTTCTGCCAACATGGCGAGCAGGGCGTCACGCGCGTCGCGGACGCGGTCGGAAAGTCGGCCGCGTAGCTGCTCCAGCGCCGCGCGGCGGGCAGCGCGTGTTTGCGCCGCGATCAGATCGGCCACCGCCTCGGCCTGGCTCAAGTCGAGCTTGCCGTTCAAGAACGCCCGGCGGGTGAACTCGCCGGGCTCGGCCAGGCGCGCCCCCGCGCGCAACGCGGCGTCGACGATCTCGTCCACGACCTGCGCGCTGCCGTGGCAGGAGAACTCTACGGTGTCCTCGCCGGTGTAGCTGCCTGGCGCGCGCAGCACCAACGCCAGCACCTCGTCGATGCGCGTGTTCGCGGCGTCGACCACGAACCCATGGTGCGCGCGGTGACTCTCGCTTTTCTCTAGGTCGGCGCCACGGAAGAGTCGTGCGCCAATGCCGATGGCGCCGCCTCCGCTCAAGCGCACGACGGCGAGGCCGGCCGCCCCGGTCGCCGTTGCCGGCGCAACAATGGTTTGCTCGAAATGCCCGGCCAAAAGGCTCCGCTCCACTCCTGGCGCACGCGCGCGGATGGTTGCCGGGTCAAAGCGCGCGGACGTCGGCACCCGCGGGCTCCTCCACCCTGCGCCGACCCGCTGGCGCGATCACGACGTTGCGATGCAGCCCGTGGCCGACCGTGTACGTACGTACTCCGGGAATGTCAGCGACCGCCATATGGACGGTGCGGCGATCCGGAGCGTGCAACGGCTCGAGGTTGATCTCACGACCGGTGACGCGCACCTTCTCGGCCAACGCTTGCGCTTTCTGCACCAGCTGCGTCTGCCGGCGCTTGCGGTAATCGCCGACGTCGACGATCAGCTGCACGTCCTGACCGAATTCGCGCCCGACGAGTCGTCCGGCCAAGTGCTCCAAAGCCACCAGGGTTTCGCCGCGCCGGCCGATGAGCAAGCCGTCGAGCCCTTGGGTGTGGATCGTGATCTCGGTCACCCCATCCGCGTCGCGCGTTTCGACTTGCGCTTCGATCTGCATCGATTGCAGTAGTTCGGACACGACTTCAGCGGCGTTGGCGTGCCGGTGCACCAGGCGTTCGACGCGTACACGCGCCGGCCGCCCCTTGAAGAGGCCAAGCCAGCGACCGCCTCCGGAATCCAGGATCTCGCAGGCGACTTCAGCGCGCTTTGCCCCCAACTCGGTCAGCGCCTTTTCCAGCGCCGCGTCGGGGCTGCTGCCCGTCGCTTCGACTTGCTGCCGCATCATCGTTGCCCCCATGCTTCGCTGGCGTCGTCAAGGCGGGCGGCACCGGGACCGGCCCGAACTTGCGATTGATCAAGACCTGCTGCCAGACACCCAGGACCGAGTTCACCAGCCAGTACAACACCAGGCCAGATGGCATCTTGTAGAAGATGAATGTCATCACGATTGGCATGATCCACTTCATGATGATTTGCTGCTGCGCCGCCGCACCCGTCATCCCCGGCATCGCCGGACTGATGGCGGATCTCCACACCATGGCCGCGCCCATGAGGATGGGGAGCACGCTGATGGCGGGTCCGAGGCCCGGGATCGAAAATGGCAGCTGAAACAGCACGTCCGGAGCCGCCAAGTTGTCCATCCACAGCACGAACGGCGCCCCGCGCAGATCGATGGTGCTGCGCAGCGCACTGTACAGCGCAAAAAGCACCGGGACCTGCACCAGCATCGGCATGCAACCCCCCATCGGGTTGACGCCTTCCTTGCGCCAGAGCGCCATCATCTGCTGATTCATTTCCTGCGGACTGTCTTTGTAGCGCCGCTTCAGCTCCTGCACCATCGGTTGCAAGTTCTGCATCTTGCGCATGGAACTGAAAGATTTCTGCGACAGCGGCCAGAACATCAGCTGTGTCACTGTCGATAGAATGAGGATCACGGCTCCGTAGTTGGGGATGAAGCCGTAGAGCCAGTTCATTCCGGCGAGGACGATTTTCGAGATCGGGCGCACGAAGGCCCAGCCGAGATCCACGATCGCCTCGAGACCCCGCCCGTTTTCGGCGAGTAAATCCACATCGATCGGGCCGGCGTAAATGTCGTAGACCTCGAGCGGCCCGCGCTTCCACGCCAGCGGGTGGGTGAGGTCGAACCCGAGCCAATGAGCACGGGCATCGGTGCGCAGGCGCAGCGTGCCCCCTTCTTGCGATTTGGGAATCAGCACCACGGTGAAGTACTTCGACTGCGCGTTGACCCAGTCGACATTGCCTGAATAACTATTCTCTTTCTCGCCCGAGCCGCCGCCGAGCATGCCTCCGAGTCCGTGGCGGTGCACTTCGCCGTCCACGCGCGCCGCGACCTTGAACGCTGCCCAGTCGTCCTTCTGATTGCCTTCGGTGGTGGCGAGACCGCGCGTCCACTGCACCGTCAGCGCGCTCACCTCGGGAATCCCCGCGCCGCGCTCGAGCTCGAGTTCGAAGCCAATGACGTATCGGGCTGGATCGAAGACAAAGTGTTCGAGGATGGCGCCGCCTGCCGCAGCGGCGGACCGAAGGGTCAATCGCTGTGGCTCCGACCCGGCGGCGACACGCATCACGCCGGGTTCTTGCAGCGGCGTCACTACATCGAACCGCGCCCGGGTCAGGTCCAAGTCTCCGGCCACTGTCGCCAGATGCACACCGAGAGCGGTGCGCCCGGAGAGTCCCGTGTCCGCCGCAATCAGATCGACGGCCCCGTCTTTCCCCAAATCGAAACCGGGGAGCCGCAATGACGTGATGACACCGCCGGCGGTCGCGATGTGCACCTCATAGAGCGGCGTGTAGACGATGATCTCTGTGTCCGACCTCGACGCATCCGGAAACGTGGTGGTGGCCGAGCTGGCCGCCGACGCCGGGGTTCCTGCGCCCGGCGAGGGCACAGGGATGGGCTTAAGCCCTGCGGTCTCGGTGCGCGCTGCCGCGCTGTCCGCGACGTCCGACCGCCGTGGCCGCTTGGGGCCTACTCGCTCCATGAGCACGAGATTCGTCCCCAGCACCAACGCGATCAGGAGGAAAGCGATCTTGGTGCGATTTTCCATCGATTCCTCCTGCACGGCAAACATTGTGTCGCTCGCGCGCTGTGCTTCATGGAACGGGGTCGTGACCGCCAACAGTCCAGGGCCAGCAGCGCAGAAGCCGCGCGATCGTCAACTGCGTTCCGCGCCAGAACCCGTGGCGCCGGTATGCCTCCGCCGAAAACTCCGAACAGCTCGGGGTGAACATGCAGACAGACGGCAGGCAAGGCGACACGACGAGCTGGTAACCGCGTACCAGGAAGACCATCACTTGTTTCACGACGGCGCCTCCCCGGCGCGATCGTTGCTCGAGACCGGCGCACGGCGGTTCTGCGCCGGAGCGCTGTCGAGCGCGTCCGACAACTCGCGGATGACTGCCGTGCTTCTCTGGCGCAGGATTCCCCCGCGCGCGATGAGCACGAACCAGCCGGTCGGCAGCAGCCGATCCTTGGTGACTTGCCGAAATGCCACACGCAACAACCGCTTGGCGCGGTTCCGTTGCACCGCTCCACCCACCACGCGGCTTGCTACGTAGGCGACCCTCTGGTCGGGAGCGCTGTCCAGATGGAAAATCACAAGCGACGAGCTGATTCTTTTGTGGCCCTGCGAGTAGACGAGATCGAACTGCCCGCGGTTCTTCAGCGTCGGCCACATGATCCCATCACACGGCTGGCCGTGGCGTGGCCAAGGACGCGGCCAAGGACGTGAATTTTAGACCGTCAGTTTCTTGCGGCCGTGCGCCCGACGCCGCTTCAGGACGAGACGTCCTCCCCGCGTCGCCATGCGGCTGCGGAAACCATGCCGGCGCTTACGGCGTGTGCAACTCGGCTGGTAGGTGCGCTTCATGAACCCTCATTCTTCTGGGAACGGCGATGTGCTGAGTCCGAATCGAGGCCCCTAGGCTAGGGACCGACCCGCGGAGTGTCAAGAGCCTGGAAACCGCTTCCACATCGCATCCATCGCCGTTTTCCACACACCCTACTGTACGCGCCAGTCGAGAAGGTAAATTTCTTTACAGGCCAGGAATGATAAGAGCAAACAATTATTTTAAAGCAAGTTACGATTTTTCTTCGAGCTCCCGATGACTCTTGCGACGCTGGAGACCTTTTGGTAGACTGCCCGGCGCCGCAGGAAAGCAGCCCGAGACTAGCGGCACAAAACGTTTGAATTCAAGAAGTTATAGTTCGTCACCATGAGCGCGAGGTTTCCAGGTGGACGCGCACGGCTTGACTGTCCCGGACGTTTTTTCTAACACGCTCGCGGGCAACGACTTGTCGCTCCAATCCACAAGCGTAAAGAAAATTTACGCCCCTCCTGGTGTCGCGCCTTGGGGTGCTCCCTCTTTTTCAGAGCCTCGTGGCGAGGAGAATGACTCCGTGTCCTCGACAGAAGATGACCCTGTCCTTCAGGGGTCGAGCCCTTCGAGTCTGTGGGGACGCATTCTCGATCGCGTCCGGGCGAAAGTGAATCCGCAGAGCTACTCGACGTGGTTCGAGCCCACGCGCCTTGTCGAGGTGCGTGAGGGCGAGCTCGTCGTCGAGGGTCCGAACCAATTTTTCGTCGACTGGCTCGCGGAACACCACCTGGACCGGATCGGGGATGCGGCTCTGCTGGTCCTGGGCCACCGCCCGACGGTGACCCTTTGCGTCGCCAACGGGTCGCATGCGCCGCAGCGAATCCGGCGCGGCCCAGAGCGAAGCGAAACGCCTGCGTCGCGGCCACCAGAAAAGCAGCAGATGGCACATGGTCTCGATCCACGCTACGCCTTTCAGGATTTCGTCATCGGCGCGCACAGCCAGCTGACGTGCGCCGCCTGCCTTGCGGTGGCAGAAAAGCCCGGTCGCACCTACAACCCGCTGTTCATCTATGGCGGCGTGGGCCTGGGGAAAACGCATCTCCTGCAAGCCATCGGTAACTTCGTCGCCGAGGAACATGGCCAGCGCGTTCATTACACTTCTTCCGAGACCTTCATGAACGAGCTCATCCTTGCCATCCGACAAGGCCGCACACTGGAATTCAAGAACCGCTACCGCTCGGTGGACGTGCTGCTCATCGATGACATCCAGTTCCTCTCGGGCAAGGCCGGAACACAGGAAGAGTTCTTCCACACTTTCAATCACCTGTTCTCGGCCAAGAAGCAGATCGTCATCGCCAGCGATCGACCGCCCAAAGAGATCGATTCGCTGGAGGAGCGCCTGCAGTCCCGCTTCGAAAGCGGTCTCATCACCGACCTGGCGCCGCCAGATTTCGAGACTCGCGTGGCGATCCTGCGCAAGAAAGTCGAGAAGCAGGGCGTGGAAGTTGCCGACGACGTTCTGTATCACATCGCAAAAGGGGTGACCAGCAACATCCGCGAGCTCGAAGGTTCGTTGGTGCGCCTGCTGGCGTTCGCGAGCCTGACCGGACAGCCGGTGGCCGTGCCGTTGGCCGAGGAGGCTCTCCGGGGCTTCATGCGACCGCAGCGGCGCGAGGTGCGAATCGCGACGATCCAAAAGGTCGTCGCCAATGAATTCGGTGTGACGGTGGAAGCCATGAAGGCCAAGAGCCGGGTGCAGCGGCTCGTATTCCCGCGCCAGACGGCTATCTATCTCACGCGTGAGCTGACAGGAATTCCTCTTGTCGAGATCGGCAAGAGGTTTGGCGGACGCGATCACACGACGATCCTCCATGCCTATAGGAAGATCGCGCGGCTCGCCCGCCAGGACTCATCTTTCCAAGAACGCTTGGAAAAGATGAGGCGGCTGTTGCTGTTCTCGTGACCTTACCACCTTTACAGCAGGTTCCAGTCGGGGGCCGGTCTTCGGACCGGCCCTTCCGTTTTCTGGGGAAAGTCAGTGGGGAAAAGGTGGGTTTACCGCTGGAATCTTACCCACAGGAGCGTCGCGGTGTGGATAAAGTAGGTATTTCATGCAACCTCAATTCACATCCAGTCGTCGCTTCACTCCCAGGTGCAAGCTCTTGCATCGTCATCTCCACCTCTGTGGCTCCGGCTCAAAAAACACGGCAATCCACAGTCTTTCTACTACTACAAGGTTTATTCAATCTCGTCAGAGGAACTCGGATTCCCGGAACGGAGCGCAACCAGAAAGAGAGGGCATCCAAAGCTGTTAAAATGTGGTTATAAGATACTAGAAATCAATTGTTTAGCACTTCAAAACCGGCCCGTTTTTGCTTGCGAAAGGGTGTCCGCGACGCGTACCATCCGATCGTCGGGAACCCCATGATCGAACCTGCTGGTTCCACCCGGTTTCCCTTCTCGTGCCCTGTGCCCGCGGTTGCAGGAAGCAGCCACGGAACGGAAGCGGTCTCGAGATGGCATGATGGCCGCTCGGGCTGCAAGTGGGCGCGATGGGACTCTGTTTTTGATTGCTGTTCCTCTGACGTGGGTCGGCCCGGCGGCACCCGGCACGGGATCGCAGCGAGGAGGTAGACGCCCGTGAAGATCGTGGCGGACCAAGCGAAGATGAGTCAAAAGCTGCAGACCGTCTGTGCCGTCGTTCCTGCGAAGACGACGCTGACCGTTCTCTCCAACGTCCTGCTGCATGCAGAGGGTGATCAACTGCGATTGACCGCCACCGATCTCGATCTGTCGATGACCACCTCCATGCCGGCAAAGGTCGAGCAGCCAGGATCGATTTGCATCCAGGCTCGACGAGTGAGCGAGATCGTGCGCGCCTTGCCGCCAGGCGACGTCAAGCTCGGCGGCCGGCCGGAAGCCATCCGCATTCAGTGCGGCAAGAGCGACTTCAAAATCCTCGGTGCCGATCCCGACGAATACCCGAAGGTGACGGATCGAATGTCGGAGAAGGGGTTTTCGATTCAGGGACGGATCTTGAGCCGCATGATCGATCGCGTCATCCACGCCGTGTCCCAAGACCTGAGTCGCGTGGCTCTCACGGGCGTGCTATGGGAATTCGACAAAGCCTCTTTCTCGATGGTCGCGACCGACGGCAGTCGCTTGTCGAAGACCACGGCGCCGGAGAAGATCGGGGCAGGCAGCGTTCGCGAGGTCATCGTGCCGGGAAAGGCGCTGCAGCACTTGCAACGACTCATGCCCGATGACGCGGAAGTACGCATCAGTGTCAGCGACAACTACATCGGCTTCGATCTCGGGGATACCTTCCTGCACTCGCGGTTGCTGGAGGGACCGTTCCCCAACTACCGGCCCGTCATTCCGACCAACAACAAGAACAAGCTCACCGTCGAGCGCGATAGCCTGACACAGGCGACGAAGCGCGTCGCGATTCTCGCCAACACGCTGACCCACCAGATCAAGATGGGACTGCGCGGCGATGCCGTGGCACTCAGCGTTTCGACCCCGGATCTCGGGGAGGCTCAGGAGGACGTCGTCGCCGCCTACAAGGGACCGGAGATGGACATCGGCTTCAACGCTACTTTCTTGCTCGACATTCTCAAGTGCATGGAAACGGACGACGTCGAGTTGGCGCTCGATCGAGCCGACACGGCGGCAATGGTGCACCCCGTGGCGGGGAAGGACGGCGACGAGTTTTTCTGTCTGCTCATGCCGCTTCGACTCGCAGACTGACGTGAGACTCGGAAAACTACGCACGGTCCAGTGGCGGAACATCGCGGACGGCGAGATCGAGTTCGCGGACGGCGTGAATGTTCTCGTCGGCGGCAACGGCCAAGGCAAGACGAACGTCATCGAGGCCATCCACTACCTCGCCCTCGGGAGGTCGCATCGAGGGGCGCGGGACGACGAGCTCCCGCGGTTTGGGGCGGACCATTTTTTCGTGCGCGGGGAGGGGGATGGGGACGCCGGGGACGCCTTCAGCATCGAGGCCGGCTTCACACCGCCGCGGAGCAAACGCATCAAGGTCGACGGACGAGCGGTGACCAGGCTCACCGATTTGGCGGGCGTTCTCGCCTGCGTGTCCTTCGGTCCCGAGGACGCCGAGCTGGCGCGTGGAGCACCACAGCTACGACGGCGGTACCTCGACTACACGCTGGCGGAAACGAGCCGCACGAGCCTGAATGCGCTCGCCGAGTACCGCCGCGTGTTGCAGCAGCGTGGCGCGTTGCTGCGCGCCTCGCGACGCGGCGAGGTCGCGCCGGCATTGCGGGTGTGGGACGACGAGCTGGTGTCCAAGGGTCTCGACGTGACTCGGCGGCGCGCCGAGGCGTTGCTCGACCTGGCACCGCTGGCCGAGCGCGCGCATGCGGAACTCGGCGGCAGCGAGCCGCTGGAGTTGCAGTACGCTGTGCATGCGACGGGCCGGAGCTTCCGCGTCGGGCCGGAGCTTGCCACCCTGCTGCAAGACACGACGGCGATGCACGACACCTTTGCGGCACGGCTGCGCGAGCGTCGCGTCGCGGAAATCGCGCGCAAGGTCTGCCTCGTCGGTCCACACCGGGACGACATCGGGCTCGTGGTCGGCGACCGGGATTTGCGTCGCTTCGGTTCACAAGGGCAATGCCGCACGGCGGCGGTGGCGTTGAAAATGGCGCAGGCAGGCTTCATCCGCGCGCAGCGCCGGGAACGGCCGGTGGTGCTCCTCGATGACGTCTTCGCCGAGCTGGACGAGAAACGCAGCCGGTGTCTCTGGGACGTCGTTTGCAGGGAGCATCAGACGATTCTGGCAGTGCCACGACAGAGCGATTTGCAGTTCGGACCGGGCGACACGGTGTTTCGTGTCGACGCCGGCCGGCTGATCCGCGAGCGTTAAGAGGGAATCCATGCCCGCACGCGTGCCGAGCAAACTCGAACCGGTGGGACCGGTGCTCGGCGAACTGCTGCGCGGTCTCGGGTTGGCGGCGCGCCTGGCCGAGTATCGGGCGGTGTCGGCCTGGGCCGCGACGGTCGGCCCCGCCGTGGCCGCGCATGCGCAGGCCACGGCGATCCAGGACGGGGTTCTTTTCGTCGAAGTGGACTCGAGCGTTTGGCTGCAGGAGCTGGGTCTCCTGCGCGAGAGCATCGTCCAGCGCCTCAACGCGGGGCTCGGATCCCCATGCGTGCGGCGCATCGTGCTGGGCGCCATGCGCACGCCGCCAGGGCGCGCATTGCCCAGACCAGGGGAGGAGTGAGGGTCACCACCATGTCGGCCGAATACACCGCAGAGGGCATCCAGGTCCTCAAGGGACTCGAAGCCGTTCGCAAGCGTCCGGCCATGTACATCGGCGGCACCGGAGCCAATGGATTGCACCATCTGGTCTACGAGGTCGTGGACAACTCCGTGGACGAGGCGCTGGCCGGTTTTTGCAACGATATCGAGGTGGTGTTGCAGGAAGATGGCAGCGTCACGGTGACCGACAACGGTCGCGGCATTCCGGTCGACATGCACCAGGAACAGAAGAAGCCGGCGCTCGAGGTCGTCATGACCATGCTGCATGCCGGCGGCAAGTTCGACAAAAAGAGCTACAAGATCTCGGGCGGCTTGCACGGCGTCGGCGTTTCGGTGGTGAACGCGCTTTCCGAATGGCTCGAGGTGGAAGTGCATCGAGACGGTGGCGTCTGGGTACAGCGCTATGCGCGCGGCGTCCCGACCACCGGGGTCATCAAGAAGGGGACGACACAGCGCATCGGCACGACGGTGCGGTTCCAGCCTGACAAGGAGATCTTCGATAACGTCGATCTCAGCTTCGACACCTTGTCGCAACGGCTGCGTGAGCTGGCTTTCCTCAATACGGGCGTGCGCATCTACATCGAGGAAAAGCGGACGCGCAAGAAGCACGAGTTCCAATACGCCGGCGGGATCATCGAGTTCGTCAAGCATCTGAACCTGAACAAGACGCCGCTGCACCCCGAGCCGATCTACGTGCGCGAGAAGCGCGAAGGCATCGAGATGGAGATCGCGCTGCAATATAACGAGGGCTACAACGAAAACATCTTCGCCTTCGCCAACAACATCAACACCACCGAAGGTGGCACGCACCTGGTGGGATTCAAGGCGGCGCTGACGCGCGCGATCAACACGTACGCGCAGAAGAACAATCTGCTCAAGAGCGACAAGACACAAATCGTCGGTGACGACGCCCGCGAGGGCCTGACCGTCGTGCTGAGCGTCAAGCTGCCGGAGCCACAGTTCGAAGGCCAGACGAAGACGAAGCTGGGCAACAGCGAGGTGAAGGGGCTGGTCGAATCCATTGTCGCCGCCGGTCTCACCGATTTCCTGGAAGAGAACCCACCGGTCGCGCGGCGCATCATCGAAAAGACGCTGGCGGCCGCACGCTCGCGCGAGGCGGCGCGCAAGGCACGCGAGCTGGCGCGGCGCAAATCCGCGCTCGACAGCTACGCCTTGCCCGGCAAACTCGCCGACTGCCAGAGTCGCAACCCGGCCGAGTGCGAAATCTTCCTGGTGGAAGGCGACTCCGCCGGCGGCACGGCGAAGATGGGGCGCGACCGGGTGTTCCAGGCCATCCTGCCGCTCAAGGGCAAGATCTTGAACGTCGAAAAGGCGCGGCTGGATCGCATCCTCTCCAACGAAGAGATCCGCAACATCATCACCGCGCTCGGCACTGGGATCGGCCAAGACGAGTTCGACGACAGCAAGCTGCGCTACAACAAGATCGTAATCCTTGCCGACGCCGACATCGATGGCGCGCACATTCGGACCTTGATCTTGACCTTCTTCTTCCGCCACATGAAGCCGCTGATCGAGGGCGGACATTTGTACATCGCGCAGCCGCCGCTGTATCGCCTGAAGAAGGGCAAGGCGGTGGTTTACGCCTACGGCGACGAGGAACGCGACCGGGCACTGGCGGAGTTCGGGCAGAACGGCAAGGGCGTGTACATCCAGCGCTACAAAGGCCTGGGCGAGATGAACGCCGACCAGCTGTGGGAGACCACGATGGATCCGTCGAAGCGCGTCATTCTCCAGGTGACGCTCGAGGATATGGTGGAAGCCGAGGAAATTTTCACCGTGCTCATGGGTGAGGAAGTGGAACCGCGGCGGCGCTGGATCGAAGAGAACGCGCACGACGTCGCCAATCTCGACGTCTGACCGACCCAACGCCTCGGCGCTGCGCCGCGCGCCGCGGGGAGAATGCCCCTAAGGGGTGGAGCGGCCCGCAGCAGGACGACGAAGGAGTGGAAAGCGATGCCGGAAGGACAAGACCGAGGCGAACGCGTCGTCCCCGTCTACATCGAAGACGAGATGCGCAAGTCGTATCTCGACTACTCGATGAGCGTGATCGTGTCGCGCGCGCTCCCCGACATCCGTGATGGGCTCAAGCCCGTGCACCGGCGGATTCTCACCGCCATGCACGACCTGGCATTGTTCAGCGACCGCCCGTACCGCAAGTCGGCGAAGATCACCGGCGATGTCACCGCCAACTATCACCCGCACGGGACGCAGGCGGCGTACGAGACACTGGTGCGCATGGCGCAGAATTTTTCTCTGCGCTACCCGCTCGTCGACGGTCAGGGGAACTTCGGCTCCATCGATGGCGACCCGCCGGCGGCCGAGCGCTACACCGAGGCACGCATGAGCGCCATCGCCGGGGAAATGCTCGCCGACATCGACAAGGAAACCGTCGACTTCGTGCCCAATTACGACAACACCCGGGAAATGCCGGTGGTGTTGCCGGCGCTGGTGCCGAACCTGCTGGTGAACGGGTCGTCGGGGATCGCGGTGGGGATGGCGACGAACATTCCGCCGCACAACCTCGGCGAGATCGTCGATGCCATCACGGCGACGCTCGACAACCCGGAGATCACGCTGCCGGAGATCCTGGCCATGGTCCCGGGGCCGGATTTCCCCACCGGCGGCATTATTTTCGGGCGCGAGGGAATTCGCGACGCGTACACGACCGGCCGCGGCCGCATCATCGTGCGCGCCGCCGCCGAGATCGAGACCGATCCCAAGACAGAGCGCGAGCGCATCGTCGTCGCCGAAATTCCATATCAGGTGAACAAGTCGAGCATGATCGAACGCATCGCCGAGCTGGTGAAAGACGGCCACCTGGAAGGCATCACGGATTTGCGCGACGAGTCGGACCGGCGCGGCATGCGCGTGGTCATCGAGCTCAAGAAGGACGCCAACTCGACGGTGATTCTCAACAAGCTCTTCCACAGCACACAGATGCAGGTGACGTTCGGCGCCAACATGGTGACGCTGATCGATAACAAGCCGCGCACGGTGACGCTGCAGATTCTCATCCACCACTACATCGAACACCGCAGGGAAGTGGTGGTGCGGCGCACACGTTTCGACTTGCGCAAGGCCGAGGAACGCGCCCACATCCTCGAGGGCTTGCGCATCGCGCTGGACAACATCGACGAGCTGGTGGCGTTGATTCGCGCCAGCAAGGACCCGGCCGAGGCCTCGACGCGCATGCAAGAGCGCTTCGGTCTCACCCAGGTGCAGGCCGCCGCCATCCTCGACATGCGTTTGCAGCGTCTCACGGGTCTCGAACGCAACAAGATCGAACAGGAGTACAAAGAAACCCTGGTGCTCATCGCCAGCCTGCGCGCCATCCTCGCCGATCCCCAGAAGGTGGTTGGCATCATCAAGGGAGAGCTCCAAGAGCTCAAGGCCAAGTATGGCGATGCGCGGCGCACGCGCATCGTCAACGCCACAGTGGATTTCGAAGCCGAGGATCTCATCGCCGACGAAGACATGGTGGTGACCATTTCGCACACCGGCTATATCAAGCGCCTGCCGGTGACGACGTATCGTCAACAGCGGCGCGGCGGTCGCGGCATCGCTGGCTTCAGTGGCCACGAGGCCGACTTCGTCGAACACGTGTTCGTCGCTTCCACGCACAGCTATTTTTTGTGCTTCACCGACCGCGGCCGTTGCTACTGGGTGAAGGTGCACGAGATCCCGCAGGCGAGCCGCACTGCGCGCGGCAAGGCTATCATCAACCTCCTGCGTCTCAAAGACGAACGCGTCACCAGCATGATCCCGGTGCGTGATCTGCGCGAGGCGGGGTTTCTGGTGTTCGCGACCCGTGCGGGCGTGGTGAAACGTTGCGAGCTGGCCGATTTCAGCAACCCACGACCCTCGGGGATCATCGCCATTCATCTGCGCGAGTTCGACATGCTGGTCGGCGTGGCGCTCACGCGTGGCGATAGCGAGATCGTCCTCGCCAAACGCTCGGGCAAGGCGGTGCGCTTCAAGGAAACCGCCGTGCGCGCCATGGGTCGCGGCGCCACCGGCGTGCGCGGCGCTGCGCTGGAGGACGAGCACGATCAGGTCATCGGCATGGTAGCCGTGTCACGGCCCGAAGCCGAGTTGTTGGTGGTGACGGAGAAGGGTTACGGCAAGCGCACCGCCATTGATGCCTACCGTCTGACGGCGCGCGGCACCAAGGGGGTGCTGACGTTGCGCGTGACCGAACGCAACGGCCCGCTGGTGACGATTCGTGAAGTCCTCCAAGGCGACGAGCTCATGCTCATCACCAGCCGCGGGACGTTGATTCGTTTGCCCGTGCGCGGGATCTCCAAGCTCGGGCGGGCGACGCAAGGTGTGCACTTGGTGCGCTTGGGGGAGGAAGACCGGGTGGTGGCGGTGGCGCATCTTGCCAGCGAGGAGGACGACGAAGGCGTGCCCCTGCCGCCGGCGTCGCCGAATCTCGTCTCGCCGGAGGAGCAAGAGGCGTCCGCCGTGATGGAAGAAGACGTGACGCCAGAGGACGACGACGAGTCCTGAGGATGATCGATGCAGCAACGATCGAGCAGCGGGCAGCCGCCATCCGGCCACGACCGGCGCCGTCCCTTGCACATGGATCGTGCCTCCGCCTCCACGGTCACACGCCTGTCGAGCTACTACCGGTTGCTCGGCGAGCTCGAAACGGACGGGACCGAGACCATCTCTTCCGACCGGCTGGCCGAACGCGGGGGCCTCACTTCGGCGCAGTTGCGCAAGGACCTGTCCTTCTTCGGCAACTTCGGCCGCCGCGGCCTCGGATACAATGTCGCGCAGTTGCGACGCAAGATCGGCGAGATCCTCGGGCTCACCCGGCGGTGGCATGTGGCGCTTCTCGGCGCTGGCAACCTCGGGCTGGCGCTGTTCGCCTACAAGGCGTTCCAGAAACAGGGGTTCGTCATCGAGGCGGTGTTCGACAACGACCCGCGCAAGGTGGGGCAGAAATGGGAAGGACTCGTCATCCGCAGCATCGACGATCTGCGCGCGGCGGCGGCGAAAACGCCATTCGACATCGCCATCATCGCCGTTCCCGAAGGTGCAGCCCAGGATGTGGCGGCCGCCGCGGTGGCGGCCGGCATTCGTGGAGTCCTCAACTTCGCCCCGGTCAAACTCGCCATTCCAGCGCACGTGGCATTGCGCGACGTCGATCTCTCGATCGCCATGGAGTCGCTGAGCTACGCGCTCGGGAAGCCCCCACTGCTGTCGTGAAACTCTGCGAGGGAACGATCCAGTGCCGATCCTGAGCTTGAGCCGTGTCGAATTCGACTTCGGTCGCGAGAAATTGCTGCGGAACGTCACGCTCGACATCGAGCCGGGCGAGAAAGCGGCGCTGGTTGGCATCAACGGCAGCGGCAAGTCGACGTTGCTGCGCATCCTGTCCGGGGAAACGCCGGCGGATCGTGGCGAGCGCCACGTCGCCCGGCGGGCACGCATCGTGTGCCTGCCGCAAGAAACCGCGGCGACGGGCGACGGCACCTTGCTGGAATGGGTGAGCGCCGCGCACGGCGACCTGGATGCCGTGCGCAACGAGCTGGAAACACTGCAATCGCGGCTCGAGCGCGGCGACACGCTGGACAGCGACAGCCTCGAACGCTATGGAGATCTGCAGCACCGCTTCGAAGCGCTCGGGGGCTATGCGCACGGCTCGGTCGTCGAAGCGGCGCTGCATGGGTTGGGCTTCGGGGGGGACGATCTCGCCAAACCATTGCGCGTGCTTTCCGGTGGCGAGCGCCGGCGGGCGGCGCTGGCGGCGGTGCTCGTCCAGGGCGGCGACCTCGTGCTGCTCGACGAACCGACCAACCATCTGGACCTGGACGCATTGGAATGGCTGCAGGACTTCGTGCGGCAAAGCCCGAGCGCCATGCTCGTCGTGTCGCACGACCGATACTTTCTCGATCACACCGTGAGTTGTGTCTGGCACCTGTCGCGGGCCACCGTGATGCGGTGGCCCGGCAACTACTCCAAGTTCGTCGGCGAGTACGAATCCTGGGTGGTACAGGAAGAGACGGCCTATCAACGCCAGCAACACGAAATTCGCAAGACGGAAGATTTCATTCGCCGCAACCTCGCCGGCCAGAAGACCAAGCAGGCGCAGAGCCGGCGCAAGAAACTCGAGAAGCTCGAGCGGTTGGACAAACCGCGGCAGGAGCGCACCCGCTTTCACTTGCGACTGGAAGCCCGCCGGCGCGGCGGCAACGTCGTCTTGAGCGCCAGCGGCTTGAGCAAACGCCTGGGCGGACGCACGCTGTTCGAGTCCCTCGGCTTCGATCTCACCCGCGGCGACAAACTGGGGATCATCGGCCCGAACGGCGCCGGCAAGACGACGTTGCTCAAGATCCTCGCCGGCCGGTTGCCGGCGGACGCAGGCAGCGTGAAGCTCGGCTCCGAGATCGACATGGGGTACTTCGACCAGGAGCTGGATCTGGTCGGCGACGCGCCCACCTTGATGGAGGAGATCTGGCGCATCGATCCCTCGCAGAGCGAGGAAGAGATCCGCAGCTGCCTCGGCGCCTTCGGCTTCGGCGCCGAGTTCGCCGACCGCGCGGTGCGCGTGCTCTCGGGCGGCCAGCGCAGTCGCCTGGGACTGTTGAAGCTGATGCTCATGCAGCACAACTTCCTCGTTCTCGACGAACCCACGAATCATTTGGATCTCGAGTCGATCGATCTTGTGGAGGCGAGCTTGCGGGGATTCGACGGCACGCTCCTGCTCGTGTCTCACGACCGGCAGCTGCTGTCGCGCGCGGTGGACAAGCTGCTGGTACTGACCGCGGGGGAGACGCGGCTGTTCCATGGCGGCTATGAGGAATACGTGCAGTCGTTGCAGGGGAAGCCGCTGTGGAGCAAGATTGTGCGGCAAGAGGCGGAACGGCGGCGGGCGCAAGAAGGCCGCGTGCCAGCGCCAAGCGACACGCCGCTCCCGGCGCCGCCTGCTGCCGCTCAGGCGGCGGCAATCGAGCCGCGGGTGAGCAAGAATGTCCTCGCGCGCTTGAAGCGGGAACTGGTGAGCCTGGAGGATCGGATTGTGGCCCTCGAAGTCGACGTCGAGGAGCTGGAAACGACCTTGGCGGATGCCTCGAAGTTGAAAGCGGACCAGATCCAGGACGCAGCGCGAACGCACGCAGAAAAGAAAAAGGCGCTCGCGGCCCAGTACGCAGTCTGGGACCGACTCACCGAGGAGATCGGCAGCAAGACCCGCGGGCTCGAGGTCGCAGACGGCAAGGCGAAGCGCAAGCGCTGAAAGGGGAGCGTGAGACGCAAGGACGGTCGCGGCACGCGACAGAAATGGGGCGCACCGGGCTTCGGCGCGGTACTCGGCTGGGATCAACCGGCACGGCGGAGCGACGCGAACGTCAGTCAGCGCGACTCCGGGCCGCGCGATCGCACCTGGCGACGGGGCCGGGTAGAAGAGCGGAGCGTGCTCGTCGGCGTGGTTCTGCCGCAGCACACGCGCGCGCAAGTCGAGCAGAATCTCGACGAGCTGGCGCATCTGGCGCGCACCGCGGGCGCGCAACCGCTGGCGACACTCTTGCAGGAACGCAGCCAACCCGACGTACGCACCTTCGTCGGCAGCGGCAAGGTCGATGAAATCCACCAGCTCTGTGATCGGCTCGACGCCAATCTCGTCATCTTCGACGACACGTTGTCGCCTGCCCAGGCACGCAATCTAGAGAAGGTGCTCGAGCGCAACGTCATCGACCGCACCGAGCTCATTCTCGATATCTTTGCGCGGCATGCGCGCAGCCGCGAGGCCATGCTGCAAGTGGAGCTGGCCCAGCTCCAGTACATGCGACCGCGCTTGAAACGCCTCTGGGACCATCTGTCACGCCAGGATGGCAGTATCGGCACACGCGGTCCCGGCGAGACACAGCTCGAGGTCGACCGGCGGCGTGTCGGCGAGCGTATCGCGCATCTGAAGCAGCAACTGCGCGAACGCCAGCGGGTCGCGGCGACGCAGCGCAAGTCTCGGCATGGCGAGTTCCGCGTCGCGCTCGTGGGGTATACCAACGCCGGCAAATCCTCACTCATGAATGCGCTCTCCGGCAGCGAGTTGCTGGTCGAGAACCGGTTGTTCTCGACCCTCGATGCCACGACGCGCCGGACGACGCTCCCGGACGGGTCGCACGCCCTGCTCACCGACACGGTCGGGTTCATCCGCAAACTACCCCACGACCTCGTCGCCAGCTTCCGCACCACGCTCGCCGAGATCAACGAAGCCGACTTGCTGTTGCACGTGGTGGATGTCACCAGCCCGGCGCTGGCGGCGCACATCGATACGGTGCACGAAGTGCTCGACGACATTCTCGAGAGTCCATGCGACACGCTGATGGTCTTCAACAAGATGGATGCGCTGGCGGATCCGACAGTGGTCCACATCATGCTGCGGCATCATCCGCGGGCGCGCTTCGTTTCGGCGCAGAGCGGCGAAGGATTGGTGGATCTGCGCCACGCCGTCCTGGCGCAAGTGCGCGCGCGTACCGTGGAGGTCGAGATCGAGGTCCTGCGGCGCGGGCCCGAAGTCTTGTCGTTCTGCTACCGCGAGGGACGCGTGCAAGCCCAAGACGTGGGGCCGAACGGCGAGCCGCGTGTCCGCGTGGTCTTCCGTGACATCGTGTTCCAACGTTTCGCCAAGACCCACCAGGGAGATTTCCAGATCGTGGGTACGCCCATGCACGAGGGCGATGCCGGTTCGGTCCGTGCGGCGTCGACGCCTCCGGCGGGCGGGAGCGAATCGTGAGCGGCGGCGCCGGTGGGGCGCAAATCATTGACGGAGATGACGAGGCACCCGCACGACCGACTCGATGGCGGGCCATCGTCGTGGCGGTGATGTTGGCGATCGCCGTCGGTCTCTTCGTCTTCCACGCACGAATCTATTGGCAATGGACCGAGGACGACGCGTTCATCACCTACCGCTATGCACACAATGTCGCCAACGGGGAAGGGTTCGTCTTCAACCTGGGCGAGCGCATCGAGGGCTACTCGAACTTCACCTGGGTGTTGCTTGGAGCCGTGGCGGAAGGCGCCGGGTGGGACATCGAACGCACGACCAAGGTTGCCGGCCTCGCGGCCGGGATCGGCGCCGTGCTGCTCTCGTGGGCCTTGGCGCGGAAAGCATGGCCGCAGTGCGGTTCGAGCGCGCTGCTGGCGCCATACTTTCTCGCCATGTCGCCAGTGCTGGTGCAGCACGCGGTCGCCGGGTTGGAAACGAGTGTGTTCGCTGCCTTGCTCGCGGCAGCGCTGCTGCTCGCAGCGTCCAGCCACCCCCCGCGAGCTGGCAGCAGCGCCGGTCTCGTGGCCGTGCTGCTCTTGTTGGCGTTGACGCGGCCCGAAGGCGCGCTTCTCGCCGGCGGGTTGCTCGGGATGCGGTGGTGGTTGGTGGCGCGGCATGAGCCGGGCACGGGACGCTGGCTCGCTGCCGTGAGCGTCGCCTTCACCCTCTTGTTTGCGGTCTACGTCGCGTGGCGGTGGTCGTACTACGACGCGGCGTTCCCGAATACATTCTATGCCAAGGCGCGCGGGGGACTGCACGGTGTCTTCGACGGCGTGCAGTACACGCTCGATTTCACCCGCGACAGTGGCGGACCCTTTTTCGTCGCGTTGTCTCTGGCGCCGGTCCTGCTGGGGCCGGTGACGCCGACGCTGTGGATGGGGCTCGGCGTCGTCGCGGCGTACCTCGTTTTCATCATTCTTGCCGGCGGCGATTGGATGTATCACTACCGCTTCTTTGCCCACGTACTCCCGGTGCTCGCGGCCCTGATCGCGGTGGGGCTGGCGCGAGTCCTGGACCTGGTGCGCGCGGGAACCCTGCGCGCCCTGGCTCTCTACGGCACTGCGGCCTTGGTGTTGGCGGCCACGTTCATGGGTATCGGGAATACGGAGTTGCGCGTGGCTCGCGCCGTGCTTCCGGCGCTCGAATCGCACAACTACTTGTCCCAGAACTACCAAGAGCTCGGTTTGTGGTTCGCCGAGACCACCGCCGCGGGCGCGATCATCGCCATCAGTGACGTGGGAGCGGTCGGGTACTTTTCCGAACGCCGTATTCTCGACATGTTCGGTCTGATCGACCCGCGCATCGCGCGCTTGCAAGGGCGGATGCACTACAAAGCCGATCCTCGCTACGTGCTGTCGCGGCAACCGGACTATATCGTTCTCGTCTCGCTCAACGACCAAGGTGCGGGGTACTCGTTCCAGCGCATTCCGGACTACGCCATGAACGCGCTGCCCGCATTTCACGAGCAATACGAGCTCATCCGCACCGTTCCACAATATTGGCACAGCGAATTCGTCCTCGTGTACCGCCGGAGGGGAGCATGAGCAGGGGCAAGGTGGAAAAGAAGAAGGGTCGCGGCCGCCGCACGGCCGGCGCGGGGCACGTGCGCCGCGCCACGACCGCCTACGGAACCGGTGTCGACGATCGTCTCGAAGCCACGGTGCCGCTGGACTTGAGCGTCGTGCGCTCGGTCTCGGATCTGGTGGCGCAGTACGAGCGCACCGCCATCGGCGCGCGTCAGGTCGGGCTCGCGGCGCAGATTCTCGAGTCGATGACGCGCGACCCGGATTGCTACGTCGTGCTCACCATCTCTGGCGCGATGACGGTGGCGAAGATGGGTCTGGTCGTCTGCGACATGATCGAGCGCGGCATGGTGCAGGCAATCGTCGCCACGGGCGCGCTTATGGCGCACGGGTTCGTCGAGGCCAGCGGCCTGCTGCATTTCAAGTACGACCCAGCGATGGACGATGAGGAGCTGTTCGACCGCGGCTACAATCGTGTCTACGACAGCCTCGAGCTCGAGAAGAACTTGGACGACGTCGAACCGATCGTGCGCACGATCCTCGATGCGCGCGACGACGGCCAGCCGTGGTCCAGCGTCCAACTGCACCGCGATCTCGGCGCGCACTTGTCGCGGAGCGGCGCCGGGCGCGGTATCTTGCGCTCGGCATACGAGCACGACGTGCCGGTCTACGTCCCCGCGTTCACCGACTCGGAGCTCGGGTTGGATTTCGCCATTCACAGCCGCCGGCGCCAGCACGCCGGCCGAGCACCCTTGTCGTTCGATGCCTTGTTGGATCTCGAAGACTACACACAGCACATCGAGAAGCAGAAGACACTCGGCATCTTCACGATTGGCGGTGGTGCACCGCGCAATTGGGCGCAGCAAGTGGGACCCTACCTCGATCTCCTGCACAAGCGCGCCGGAATTGGCAAGGGCATGCGGCGTTTCCATTATGGCGTGCGCATTTGTCCGGAACCGGTGCACTGGGGGGGCCTTTCGGGCTGCACCTACTCGGAAGGCGTGTCGTGGGGCAAGTTCGTGCCGACCTCCGAAGGCGGGCGCTATGCCGAGGTGTACGCCGACGCCACCATCGTCTGGCCCATGGTCGTGAAAGCCGTGCTCGAGCGACTCGACGCCGGCGAGAAATCGGCCGGTGGGCGCGGGCGACGGGCGGGGAAAACACGATCCACGGCGTCGACGCGATCGGTGCGGCCCCCGCGCAAGCGGCGAGCGGACAGGCGCTGAGCGGCGGTTGGAACACCTGCGGGGACTTTACAAGTCGCCCTGGCGGCCTCTAGGCTGCAACCCTCTTTCGTCCCCCCGGAAGTCCGCTCGTTGTTTCGATTCCAGGAGGCATGCACGTGCCACGAACGCAGAAGGCGACCTGGTGCTTCTGGGTCCTGAGCCTCGTTCTCACGGCTCCGCTCGCTGCTCAGGAAGACTATTCCAATCGCATCGGCGTCGAGTTCGGCGCAGGCGCCGGCAAGTACAGCGGGGGGAATCTCGACCACTCGGACCTCGGCACGCTCCTGCATGGCGGCGTGCGCATGGGATGGAAACGCAACGTGGATCTGCTGCTGGGCCTACGCTATGGTGCTTTCGCGACCACCGAGCTTCCGGACAGCCTGACCGCCTCGGGGCAGAACCTCGGGCGCACTTTCCATAATCGCAGCACACAGATCGCGGCCAGCCTGCTCTACAGCTTCAACCCCGAAGCGCGCTGGACGCCGGTCGTCTTCGGTGGTGCCGGGGTCACGTTCTGGGAGGTCGTCGACCTGACCGGTCAGTCCGCCGGGCTGTTCGACGACGGCGAGGTTCCGATTGGATACAACGAGCTGGGCGGGCGCGATTTTTTGAGCGATGAGAATTGGACGCTGCACTTCGGCATCGGTGCCGAGGTCGAAGTGGCGTATCGGATCGGCCTGCATGCACGCGCGCGGTTCGATTGGTTGATCGATCAGGACAAGGACAATACCGGAGCCAGCGCCGCCTATGGCAGCGCCGCACACGTTGACGCCAACGAGTTTCTGAGCAGCGTTTTCGTCGGCCTGCACTACTTTTTCAGCGACCGCGATTCGGATCGTGACGGGATCGCCAACCGCAATGACACTTGTCCCTACGCGGCCGAAGACAAGGATGGAACCCAAGACCAAGACGGCTGTCCCGACACGGACAACGACGGCGATGGAGTCGCCGATACGGGCGACAAGGCTCCGGATCAGGCGGAAGACATGGATGGATTCCAGGACGAGGACGGGGTACCCGACCCGGACAACGACGGCGACGCGCTGGCCGACGTCGACGACAAGTGTCCCGATACAGCCGAAGACAAGGACGGATTCCAGGACGAGGACGGTTGTCCCGATGCGGACAACGACGGCGATGGCATTGCCGATGCGGCGGACACGTGCGCCGACACGCCGCAGGGAGTGCCGGTGGATTCGCTCGGCTGTCCGACCGTGGCGGCGATCGACAAGGAGCGCGTGCTTTCCGGCGTGCGCTTCCGTGCCGGCTCGGCCGATCTCGAACCCGCAGGTCTCGCGGTTCTCGACTCCGTGGTGCTGTCGCTCAAGGCCTACCCGAGCGCCGAGGTCGAGGTGCAGGCGCACACGAGCGATATCGGCGCCAACGCCGACAATCAGGCGCTCAGCCAGCGTCGCGCCGAGGCCGTCGTGGTCTACTTGGTGTCGCGCGGCATCGCGCGAGCGCGACTCACGGCCATCGGCTACGGCGAAGAGTCGCCATGGGTCGCCAACGACACACCGGGGAACCGCGCACGCAACGAGCGCGTGACGATCACGCCCATGGAAGTACCGGTGCTCGAACCAGGGCTGCCCGAGAAAAAGCCATGACCAAGCCACAACCGCGCGTGGTTGCAGGTCCCGCGGCGCGCAGTCCGGTCGTCCGCTCGGCGGCACGCGGCGAGGCGACGCATCTTTCGGCACACGACGATGGGGAAGCCTACATCGAAGACGTTCTGCGTCTCGCCGCGGCAGAGGCCGATCTGCCGCTCGAGGCGGTCTTCAAGGAAGACTTGCTGCGTCTCGGTGTGCACTTCATGCCGGAGGCGTTGCGTTTGGCGGCGAGCGCCAAACCCAAGGCCTATTTCATCTTCTCCTTCGACATGGTGCCATTGACGGAGCTGCCCGAGGCGGCATTGCATGCGCCGGAGGAGATCGCGCTCGTTGGCGGACCCCATGACCTGAAGCGCACCATCGTGTCGGTGCGCTTGAACCCAAGCTCGCCGTATCGGGTTGAGGAGCAGCAAGGAGCGCTGCAGCTCTTCGTCGGCGCACAGGTATTGTGCGATATCAAATTGGCGCCAATGCCCTCTTACTATTCCCGAGAGCTGCCGGGTGGCAAGAGCATGCGTGAAGTGGCCCCGACCATCGAGTGGGGCTATCTCATCTACCTCACCGTGTTTCGCCTGTGCCAGTACTTCGGCGCCGAGGAAGAATGCAAGTTCTGCGACATCAACGAGAACTTTCGCCAGCAACGTCGCGCCGGCAGGCCATACACGCAGGTGAAGGATCTCGACGATGTGTTGGCGGCGCTCCTGATCATCGACGAAGAGGAACGCCGGCGGCCCGCGGGGGTGGAGGCGCACGGCGCCACGGCAGAGCCGCCCGGTGCGACCGCGGGGAGGCTGAGCGCGACCGCCACGTTGCCGCTGCAGCCGACGACGGCCTACACATTGACCGGTGGCAGCATCACGACGCAGCTGCAGGGTTTGTCCGAGGTCGATTTCTACTGCCGCTATGTCACAGCCATCGAAGGCAAGTTCCCCGGACGCTGGATCTCGAAGCTGGTCGTGCAAGCGCACGACGCGGAGGCCGTGCGACGTTTCAACGATGCCGGCGTGCAGATCTATCATCCGAACTACGAAGTCTGGGATCCGACCTTGTTCGAGATTCTCTGCCCCGGGAAGCAGCGCCTCATCGGCCGCGCGGCATGGATCGAGCGCATTCTCACAGCCGCAGAGATCATGGGACCGGCGCGCGTCATCCCCAATTTCGTCGCTGGGGTCGAGATGGCGCAACCGTGGGGATTCACGCGTGTCGAGGACGCATTGCGCTCCACGGGCGAAGGCCTGGAGTTCTTTATGTCGCACGGCGTGGTGCCGCGCTTCACCACGTGGTGCCCAGAGAAGCTCTCGGTTCTAGGTCGCGATCAAGGGCCGGCCCCGCTCGCCTATCATCTCGGACTGCTGCGTTTGTGGCGTGACACCCTTAAGCGGCATCACCTTCCGGTCCCGCGCGGCTATGGTGAGCCCGGAGTCGGCCGCGCGATCTTCTCCGTCAGCGCCTTCATGGACGTCCTGGACACGTCGCAAACACCTCTTCGTGTCGCCGGCGCTTGACAAGCATCGATCCCCTGCCCTTATTTCCCGGGCCCCGTCCACGGACGTGGCAATCGACCGTGATCAGCACTCGATGTGCCGAGGGCTCGTTGCTCCTCCGGAGCCCTCGGCACGCTTGCGAGCGGCGTCTCCCCACGCGCGCGTCCTTTGCGTGTTCTGGTGATGTGCCCGGTTCGCGTCGGGTGGGGACAGCGCCGCGGTTCCGGAATCCGGCCGGGTCCGACGGCGTGGTCGCATGCGGCCGGGCACATTCTTCGCGTCTGCATGGGCGAGCCGTGGCCGATGTGCAGCACCCTGCTTTGCGCGCTGCGTTGCGCAACCGCCTGCCTCTGGCTACCATGGAACCCACACCCCAGCGCTCATTGGAGGCGGGGAACCGTTCCACCGCTCTTGTGAGCGGCCGCATCTGGAGCTCCATGCAGCGTGAATCGACGGCCAAAGGCCTCCTCTTCGGCATCGCCGCGACGTTCCTTGCAGGCTGCGGCAGTGACGAGGGCACTCTGGCTCCGAACCAACCTCCCGACACCGAAATCACCAGCTCCGTCCCGGCCAATGGCGAGTCGGTGCCCCACCAGATAGAGATCCGATTCAGCGGCCGCGACGCCGACGGCAACGTGCCGGAGTTCGAGTATCTGTTGCACACCTACCCGCGTTCGCTTGGGCGTTTTACGGACATCGTCGTGCCGCAGCCGGCGGTGGACGATCCGGGCTGGGGGCCGGCGCAGGGTGAGGGAACCCGCTTCGCCATCGACCTCGTCGCCGTGGCCGACACGTTGCGCGCCGATCCGCGTGGCGATATCGGCGATGGACACTTCGACCGTTGGCATACGCTCTTCGTCCGCGCTATCGACAACGAGGGCGCGAGGGATGCGAGCCCGGACTCACGCACTTTCGCGGCCTTCACCGTCGCACCGGATCTGTGGTTGCTCGAACCGGCACTTCCCAACCCGGATGTCGTGGAGTTGCCGCGCACGTTCGTGATGCGTTGGAATGGTGTCGACGACATCGGCGATGGACGCACGCAGAATCCAGTGTCCGTACGTTGGGCGCTCGTGTCGGTGAATGCGATCGATGTGGGAACGGAGAGGGTGCGTGATCTGCTCTACGACTTGCCTGAAGATCGCTGGAGCGATTGGCTGGCGTGGGGGGTCGTCGATTCGACGCGCGAAGCGCGGTTGCGCGATGTCCTGGCACCGGCCTCGGGCGACTCTTTCTACGCTTTCGCGGTGCAAGGCTTGGACGATGGCGGCGCCATCACGCCGCAGTTCGGCGACACGCCTTTCGTCGACAGCAACTTCGGCGTCTTGCACGTGCGCTCGGATCTTCCGGTCGGGCCACGGGTTCCTGTGCGCGAAATACAAGCCGGGCTGGGAAACTGGGTGTTCGATGGCAACACGGCGCCACAAATCCAAGTCGACGCGACCGGCGTCGATTCGGTGACGGTCGCCTGGGGGCCGATGGAAACGCGGCACTACGGCGGCACATCCCGCGACTATCGCTACGGTTGGGACATTACGAATCCGAACGACGATCGACAGTGGTCCCCATGGACCGTCCTGCGCGCGGCACCACCCCGCCCGTTGACGGCCACGGTGTCGCGCTTCTTTCTTCAAGCGCGCGATCACATCGGTCAGATCACGACCGCACGCGTGACCTTTGCCAAGCCCTGACTCAGACCGAGCATAAGCGGGTAGTGGGTCAGTCTTGGACCGCGGGCTGGTCAGATGACCTAGCCTCAGCCTAAGCAAGATTAGGTCAGACGCGAGGCGCGCATAGACTTCTGTTCAAGCAAAGTTCACCATGCGTTTTGCTGGGTCGATTCAGTTCGCGGCCGAGAAACCTGCGTCAGCGGCGCCCGAGGCGGCGCGACTCCGCCGGCGCAGCGCCGGACGCGGCGCGTCGAAGACGCGCACTTCTGGGATGCGAAGATCGTCCGCGTCAAGCGGAGCCGTGCGCAATTCTGCGTTGGCAGTCAGGAACGCGATGTGCCCGGCGCGCAATACCGGGCGCCGCGGGGTGTCGAGGCCGTAGCCGAGCGTACGCAGGCGTCCATCCGCGGCGAAAACAGCCAGCGTAGAGAAACTCCCAATGACAGCCCCCTCCTCGTCGAGCTCGCGCACAACGACGCATCCCACGAGCCGGTCCGCATCCGGCACCCAGGCCACGGCATCGTCCGCTAGCGACAACTGTGTCGCCCAGCGTCCGGCGAGGACGACGGCAGTATCGGCCGTCACCGTTGCCGGCCAGACCGCAGTGGCGACGATGCGGTGGCTGTCGAGTTGGCGTTGCGGCCGGGCGAAGGTGATCGCGATATCTCGTCCACGCGCCGTGACGAAGAGCGGTTGCGCTTCGCCCGCGGTGAGCCCGGCGAGAACCACGGCGTGCACGCGCCCGCCCGGCTCGAGGACGTGCAGGCCGCCGGATCCGGCGCCGCGCACGTAAAGCAGCGCATCGTCCACATAACACGGCGAGCGTGGCATGTCTGCGGCGGTCGCGGCGTGCACGCGCAGCGCCGCGGTGGCGAGGTCGATTTCGGCGAGCTGCGACGAACCATCGTGTTGTTGCACGAACGCGACACGCCTCGCGTCGGCAGACACACACAGATCGCGTGCATTGGCGACGAGGCGCAAGACGCCAGCGGCAGCGGCGGAAATCGACTCGTCGTGATGCACCTTGCCGTCGCGCCCAGTGTAGACGAGGCGGGTGCCGAGCCAGGCCGCTGCGATTGCCAAGCTATCGACACGCTGGCTCGAGGCCAGCACCGGGGTGTGGAATCGATACAGGAGAGCGCGGGGACCCGCGGCGGGCGCAAGCGCGGTCACCAGATCGAGCCTGCCTTCGGCGGTCGCGAAGCCCGCATCGTCGAAGAGCGGTCGCAGCTGCGGCACCATGTCGATCACCTCGTGCTCGAGCACGAGGAGATGCGTGGCGCCGGCGGCGGCGAGCGAATCCATCGTGCTCACGTACGACGCGAGCGGAACGCGCACGAAGCCGGTACCGGCGTAATACGGCACGAACGGGAAGCGGCAGGCAACACGGTCCTCGAAGTGCAAGTGTGGATGCAGCTGGGCGCCGAGTGCTTTGTCATGAGGTGTGACGATGCCAGGACCGCGCAAAGACACGAATGCCGGTGCCGCACCCCAGAACAAGAGGATCGCAGCGACCGCGAGTGCGAGGCGTTGCCAAACTCGACGCTGCATGGCGACCCAGGAGAGACCCAGGACGAGCAAGAACGGCAGCAGTGGCAGCAACAGGCGCGGCTGAATGTGGATGGTGAAGAACGGCAATGCCAAGATGGGAGCCACCCCGACGAGAAGCATTCGATGCGTGCGCCAGCCCTGCCACAGCGCGCCTGGGAGCAAGATCAACGGGAAGATTGCGTGCAGAGACACGAGAGTCCTCCACAGTCGCTTCAAGACATCGGCATCGATGTCGATCTGCCCTTGTTTCGGCGTCAACACCCAGTGACCGATCGCCTGCGACGCGATGGCGGAGTAGGCCGCCACGGGCAGAAATCCGATGGCGAGGAAGCGCCAGGGAAAGGCGTCGCGAGGAGTCGCCAAGGTCCGTGGCTCAGACTGCGCGTCGCGAATGGTCGCCGTGGACTGCCGCCACGCCCACAAACGCCACAACGCCCCACCCACGAGCAAGACCAGCGCTTCCGGGCGCACGAGAAAGGCGAAACCGAATAGCGCCCCGGCGGCCAGGTCGCGCCGCGACTCGAAGGCCATCAGGCCCGCGATCACACAGAAGATGTAGAGCGGCTCGCTCGTGACCTCGACACTATTCCTCGCGATCTCGGGGTGCAAAGCGAGTACGAGCGTCGCGGCCACCACGAGCCACGGCGGCAGGCGGCGGCGCGCCCAGACGCAGAAGAGGATCACGGTGGCGATTCCCGACACGAGACTCACCAAGCGTCCGGCGAGCTCGAAGTCACCGACGAGGAGTCTCAGGAACGCCACAACCACCGGGTACCCTGGCGGAAACCCGATCACCTGAAAGTCGAGGTGAAGGACGCGTTCGGCCTGGCGCAGATAGTACGTACCGTCGTAGGTGAGCCCTGGGCGCAATGCCCAGAGCGCCATGCGCACCACGAGCGCGGCGAGCGTCAGTGCCCAGGTTCTGCCGTGCATTCTCCCTCGGGACCGCATGACGAGGACGTCACTGTACGTGAAGCATGGGTCGTGTGGCACCTATGCCCACGCGACGCGCAAGCGGCACGAGAACCAACGAATCGATCTGCGCCGCGCACATGATTTGGCGACGTACCGCAACTGGCGTGTTATTTTCTTCGCATGGTCCGCGTGGACTCCGCGCCCCCCAGAAACGGCAAAGCCAGAGCAAGGTGGCTGGTGTGTGTCGCCATCGCTGGCGTCGCAGCCACAATCGCGTGGTGGCGGCACACGAGCGCGCCGCCTGCAGACGCCGCGTACTTCGGCCGCACCACGCCCGCCGACGGCGATGTGTTCCGCTTCACCAACGGCGCCGAGCCCGAGACTCTCGACCCAGCCTTGCTGTCGGGACAACCGGACGGTCGCGTGGCACGCACGCTCTTCGAGGGGCTCCTCGTGCCCGATCCGGAAACGCTGCGTCCAGGCGCCGGCATCGCCCATGCGTGGGAGCTCATGCCCGATGGCCGCACCTACACCTTCCACTTGCGCACCAACGCCATGTGGACGAATGGGGAGCGGTTGACGGCGCGCGATTTCGAGTGGTCGTGGCTGCGCGTCCTGCACCCGGACACTCCGGCGCGTTATGCCGATCTCTTCTATCTCATCCGTAATGCGCGCGCCTACAAGAAAGGCGAGATACGAGACCCGGCGCAGGTGGGCATTCACGCCCTCGACGACAGCACCTTCCAGGTGACCTTGGAAGCGCCGACGCCCTATTTTTTGCAGCTCCTCACCTACCATCCATTCCTTCCCGTGCACCGGCCGACCTTGGAGGCGCATGGTGACAACTGGACCCGCCCCGAGAATATCGTCACCAATGGACCGTTCCGACTGGTGAGTCATCGGCAGAACGACAAGATGGTGTTCGAGAAGTGGAACGGCTATTGGGATGCGGCACACGTGCGCCTGCAGGGCATCATCTGTTACAGCGTCGATGATCCCGGCACGATGCTGAACATGTATCGCGCCGGGATGACGGATTGGAATCCGAGTGGCTACGTGCCGGCCCAATTCGTCCCTTACGTCAAGCACTACAAGGACTATCGCGCCGGAGCGTATCTGGCGCTTTATTTCTACAGCCTGGTGGTGACCGAACCGCCGCTCGACGACAAGCGGGTGCGGCAGGCGCTCGCAGCAGCCATCGATCGCGAGCAGATCACGCGCTACGTGCTGCACGAGAGCGTGGCGCCTTGGGGCAACATCGTGCCGCATGGGTTCGACGACTACCCGTACCCCGAAGGCGCGCGCTTCGACCCGGAGCGGGCGAGGCAGTTGCTGGCCGCAGCCGGATACCCGAACGGCCAGGGGTTGCCGGAAATCGAGATCCTCTTCAACACCGGCGAGGACCACAAGAAGATCGGCGAAGCCATCCAGGCGATGTGGAAGCAGCACTTAGGCATCGACGTGCGGCTCACCAATCAGGAATGGGCGAGCTACATGCGGGCGACGGTGGACCGCAAATACCAGATCGCGCGCCGATCGTGGATCGGCGACTACGTCGATCCCAACTCCTTTCTAGCCATTCTGGTGAGCGGTGACGGCAACAACCGCACCAACTGGGGGGACGCGCGCTTCGATTCGCTGGTCACGAGCGCCGGCCGCGAACACGATCCCGCCCGCCGCATGCAGCTTCTCGCCGACGCCGAGGCCATCGCGCTCGATGCCATGCCATTCATTCCGATCTACGCCTATCGCACCCGAGAATTCGTGGCGCCCTACGTGCGCGGCATTCATCCGACCGCGCTCGACGAGCACCCGCTCAAGTTCGTGTCTCTGGCCCGCAGTGGCGAGCCTCACGCAACAGAGAGGGCACCATGAGGATGGTGCTCTTGCGTTTGCTGGCGATGATTCCGACCTTGTGGGCGATCATCACGCTCACGTTCTTCATCATTCGGCTGGCCCCAGGCGGGCCGTTCCTGTCCGAGCGCGAGATTCCCCCCGAAGCGCGGGCGGCGCTATCGGCCAAGTACGGCCTCGATCAACCGCTGCATGTGCAGTACGGGAGGTATCTGCGCAACGTCGTTCGCTTCGACCTCGGACCGTCGTACAAATACCCGGCACGCTCGGTGCGTGAGATCGTGCTCGGGGCGCTGCCGATCTCGCTCGAGCTGGGAGCGTCGGCGATCCTCTTGGCGCTCGTGATCGGGGTTCCCATTGGCACGGTGGCAGCGCTGCGGCAAAACAGCTTCTGGGATCACGCCCCGATGTCGGTGGCGATGCTGGGTGTTTCAATCCCCAATTTCGTCCTCGGGCCGATGCTCATCTTCGTCTTCGCGCTGACCTTGCACTGGGTACCGCCAGCGACTTGGGGATCGATGCAGACCAAGATCCTGCCGGTGTTCACGCTGTCCGCCATCTATATCGCCTACATCGCGCGGTTGACCCGCGGCGGCATGCTCGAGGTTACGCGCGCTGATTTCATTCGCACCGCGCGCGCCAAGGGATTGCCGGAACGCGTCATCGTCTGGCGGCACGCGCTCCGCGGTGGCTTGCTGCCGGTCGTTTCCTTCCTGGGCCCGGCGCTGGCGCGAGCCGTCACCGGCTCCATCGTGGTCGAGAAGATTTTCGCCATCCCCGGCGTCGGCCAGTACTTCGTCAATGGCGCCTTCAACCGGGACTACACACTGGTGATGGGGATCGTCATCTTCTACGCCGGGTTCCTGATCGTGTTCAACTTGCTGGTGGACTTGATGTACGCGGTGCTGGATCCGCGCGTGCAGTTGGAGTAAGGGTGCAAACGAGCGCGCTCGAAACGGAACGGGGCACGAGCCTGTGGCGCGATGCCTGGCGGCGCCTGCGCCGTAATCGCATGGCCGTGGCGAGCGGGTCGTTCCTGCTGCTGTTGGGCGTGATCACGCTCTTGGCACCGGTGCTGCCGGGAATCCGCGATCCGGAGCTGCAGAACCTGCAACTCGGGGCCACGGCGCCGAGCTTCGCGCATCCCTTCGGCACCGACATCCTCGGGCGGGACCTGCTGGCGCGCGTCGCGCACGGCGGCCGCATCAGCATCCTGGTAGGGCTGGTGGCGACGCTGGTCAGCTTCGGCGTCGGCGTCGGCTATGGCGCCGCCGCCGGCTACTTCGGCGGGCGGGTGGACAACCTGATGATGCGCTTCGTCGACGTTCTCTATTCGCTGCCGTACATGTTCCTCGTCATCTTGCTCATGGTGTATTTCAGTCGCAGCCTGGTCATGCTGTTCGTGGCGCTCGGGTTCGTGCAATGGTTGACGATGGCGCGCATCGTGCGCGGTCAAGTGCTGTCGATCAAACAAAACGAGTACGTCGAAGCCGCGCGCTCCATGGGCACGGGTCATTTTGCCATCATCTTCCGCCACGTGGTGCCGAACACCTTGGGGCCGATCATCGTCTACGCCACGCTCACGGTTCCGGCCGTGATGCTGCAGGAAGCGTTTCTTTCTTTCCTCGGTCTCGGCGTGCAGCCGCCGCAGGCGAGTTGGGGAACGTTGGTGAACGATGGTGCGCGCGTGATCGCGTTCTTCCCGTGGTTGTCGTTGTTCCCCGGCCTGGCGCTGGCGCTGACGCTATTCTGTCTCAACTTCCTCGGCGATGGGTTGCGGGATGCGCTCGATCCGCATCTGCGCCACGACTGACGCACGAAGGGGCCGAAGGATGCAGAGTCCAGTTTCCGGCAGCGACACGACAGGGGCTGCGATGCAGGCAACCACAACCAACACGGACAGCGCGCGGGTTCTCGAGGTCGAAGACCTGCACACGATCTTCGACACCGAGGACGGAGTCGTGCGCGCGGTGGACGGCGTGTCGTTCGTGTTGCGGCAAGGCCGGACGCTTGGGCTGGTGGGCGAGAGCGGCAGCGGCAAGAGCGTGGCGAACCTGTCCATCCTGCGTCTGGTGCCGCAGCCGCCGGGACGCATCGTCTCCGGTCGCATCCGTTTCGGCGGCATGGATCTGCTGGCGCTTCCCGAAGGCAAGATGCAGAGGATACGAGGCAAGCGCATCTCGATGATCTTTCAGGATCCGATGACGTCGCTCAATCCGTACCTGCGCGTCGGACGCCAATTGACGGAGGTGCTCGAGCAACACGAACGGATGAGACGCGCGCCAGCGCGCGGGCGCGCCATCGACATGCTGGCGCGTGTCGGCATTCCGGAGCCGGCCGTGCGCTTCGACGGCTACCCCCACGAAATGAGCGGCGGCATGCGACAACGCGTCATGATCGCCATGGCGTTGCTCTGCAAGCCAGAGATCCTCATCGCCGACGAGCCGACGACCGCCCTCGATGTCACGGTACAGGCGCAGATCTTGGATCTGATGCGCGATCTGCGCCAGGAATACGGCACGGCGGTGGTGCTGATCACACACGACCTTGGCGTCGTCGCTGGAACCGCCGACGAAGTGGCGGTGATGTACGCCGGCCGGATCGTCGAGCAAGCTCCCACGGCGGAGCTCTTCGCCCACCCGCGTCACCCGTACACCCTGGCGCTGCTGCGATCGTTGCCGCGGCTCGCAGGGGAACGCGATCGTCTCGTCCCCATCCCCGGACGCCCGCCACGCCTCGTCGATCCAGGGCCAGGTTGTCCATTCGTCCCGCGCTGCGCCCACGCGCAAGACGTCTGTCGCCGCGAATACCCGGCAGGCCGCAACGTCGGACCTGCGCACGAAGTGCACTGCTGGGTGGACGTGATGGGGGAGAAGTGATCCTGCTTGCCACGGGGACCTCGGGTCGTGCCCAAGGAACATCTGGTTGGCGTACACTCGGGGCTGCCAAGAAGGAGGCCGAGCGGGACTTTTGGGGAAGGAAGACGTCGTGAGAACTCGACCATCGTGGACAACGGAGCACCGCCGGCTCCAGAGCCGCGTTGTCGCCGCACTGTTGCTGGTTGCTTTCGGTTCCACTGCTGGCGCGGAGACGCTGTCATTGCCGGTTGGATTCCGCGCCGGCGCCACGCTCGCTTCGATGTCGTTCGACGGCCTGGCGGCTGGAATCAGTGATGGGGACCGCGTCGGCTACTTCTTGGCCGGGCACGTGGACTTCCCGGTCCTGTCGTACCTGGCCATCGAAACCGGTCTGACCTTCACGGAGCAAGGCAGCGATATCGAGGGCTCTGGCACCTTCTTCAACCAGACGATTTCAGGCGCAGCGACCATTCGGCTCGCGTACATGTACGTGCCGTTGCTCGTGCGCGTGACGTCCCCGACGATGCGGTACAAACCGTTCCTCAAGGTCGGTCCGCAGTTTGGATTCCTGCTGTCGTCGAAGGCAGAATATGAAACCAGCCTCACCGGGAGCGTCGAGGCCGACATCGACGACGACACCGAAGGCACCGAAGTGGCGCTGTATTTCTCCGGCGGCCTGACGTTTCCGGGACGATACGAGAGCTTCATCGAGGTCGGCTACAACCTGGGGTTGACCGGCATTGCCGATGAACCCACGGCCTTGTTCTCAGACGCCAAGAACCGCGCGCTCGTCCTCACTGCGGGGTTCAGTTTCTGACCATTCTCCCGGCGTGACGGAACACGGCGTCCGTGCATTCAGGACGAGCCCTGGGCCACATGCGGCTCCGGGCTCGTTCCGTGTCTGCTCAGGGAGTCGTGCCACCGCGACCGCGCAACGGACTGCAGCGCGGTCGAATTCCTCCACGCATAAAGACCCATGATTGCATCCGCTGAGCTACGGATGTGGGTTTTACGGAAACGAGATCTCCGTATACTGACGGATGCACGATCTGCGAATCGCAAGGGGGAGTATGCGTCGTCCGGTTCCGATTCTCTTCTTGCTCCCATCCTTGGGAGTCGGGGGTGCCGAGCGCCAGATACAGACCTTGGCGCTCGGGCTCGACCGGGCGCGGTGGAAACCCATCGTGGCTTGCCAGCATGCATCGGGCCCGGTGGGGGATGAGCTCGCCGACGCGGGCTGCATGGTCCACCGACTTTCCGACACGCGACGCTTCGACCCGCGCTTCCTCTGGCGCACGACCGCGCTCGTGCGCCGCGAGGGTGTTCGCATCGTGCTCACGCACGGCTTCAGCACCGGCGTCGTCGGGCGACTGGCGGCGCTCTTGGGTGGAGCGCCCGTTCGCATCGTGACGGAGCATTCGACCGGCGAGCGCGACATGTCGGCGGCCAAGCACCGCATCAATCGTCTCCTCGTCCCGATCACGAGCGCCTGGGTGGCGGTTGCACGCGGTCAGCTCCCATATCTGACGCAGACCAAGAGAATTCCGGCGGACAGAATCCACGTCGTGCACAACGGCATCGATGTAGCGGCTTGCGATCTCGGCGCCGAGCGCCTAGCGGTGCGCGCTCGCGTGCGCGGCGAGCTTGGCATCGATGCAGATGCGCCCGTGGCCGGCAGCATCGCGGTGCTGCGCCCCGAGAAGGACCTCGCGACATTCGTACGCGCGGCGCAGCGTGTCCTGCACGAGCTGCCAGCGGCACGCTTCGTTCTCGCCGGCGATGGTCCCGAGCGCCGCGAGCTCGAGCGCCAGATCGAATCTCTCGGTCTCGAGCGGCGGGTGATCATGACCGGCTGGCGAAGCGACGTGCCCGCAGTGCTCGCGGCGTTGGACGTCGCGGTTCTCTGCTCGACCGACGTCGAGACATTTCCGCTCGTGTTCCTCGAGGCCATGGCCGCGGGATTGCCCCTGGTGGGAACGCGAGTCGGAGGCCTCGCCGAAATGATCAAAGACGGCGAGAACGGACTGCTCGTGCAACCGCGTGATGAAGAGGCACTGGCGCGGGCCATGCTCCGCGTGCTCGGGGATGGCGAAACGGCGCGCCGCTGGGGTGCGGCCTCGCACGCGCGCGTGGTGCGGGAGTTCGATGTCGCCACCATGGTCGCGCGCTACGAAGCACTGTTCGCACGCCTGCTCTCGGCCTGAGCACGGCGAGCCGCGGCCCGCAGTCCCGTTGCCAACGGGAAACTCCAGCGCATGACAACTCCAGGAGACGATGCTAGGGTCTGCGCGACGACGGGTGGGGGTCGTGGAGGTGGAGGTTTTCCAATGTTGCGTACGATTCTTCTCGGTCTTGCGATTGTTTCGGTCCTGTCCTGCGCGGGCCTCGTTTTGTCAGCGGCGCCAGTCGCGGCTCAGAACGAGCAGATCCTGCAATCCAGTCAGGGCGGTCGCTTCGGTCTCGGGTTCGTCCTCGGCGAGCCTTCGGGCGTGAATGCCAAGCTGTGGCAAGGCCCGGAGCTTGCCCTGCAGGGCGGGCTCGCATGGTCCTTCGTCGACGACGGCGCCACGGCTGTCTACGGCGATTTGATCTGGCACAAGTTCGGCCTCCTCGACGTCTCGAGCGGCGGTTTGCCTGTCTACCTCGGAGCCGGTGTGCGCGCCCAATTCGGGGACGAGACGCGCTTCGGCATTCGCACCGTCGTGGGCCTCGATTACATCTTCCCCCAGGCGCCGTTCGATGTGTTTCTCGAGCTCGTCCCCACCTTCGACATGACGCCCGAGGCCGAGGTCGTGCTGTCGGCAGCTGTGGGCTTCCGCTACTTCTTCCGCTGAGGGGCATGGCCTCCGCGGCTTCAAAGGGCTTGCCGGGGGGAACCGGACTGCCCGTCCCGACGTAGGAGGGTTAGAATTGTCAGTGCCCCGTGTGGCCCGATGCGGCCCCCGGGGGCTCTGCGGCAAGGCGCATGACCATTGGCCGAGAGGCGCGCATGAAGCGGCGGCGAGACAATATCATCCCGATGCAATGGGTCGGAAATTCGCGATCTGATCGCGAGTACGCACATGCGGAAATCGAAGGGCCGCGCCCGAGCGATGCGGAATTGCTCGACGCTTATTCGCGTGCGGTCGTGGGTGTGGTCGCTGCCGTGGGCCCCGCTGTGGTGAGCGTCCATATCGGTCCGCGCCAGGCCGGAACCCGGCGACGCTCCGGCTCTGGCTCCGGCATTGTCATAACCCCCGACGGTTACGTGCTCACCAACAGCCACGTGATCCAGGGCGATGGCCGCATCACCACCGTGTTCAATGACGGCACCACGGCGCAGGCAACGCTGGTCGGCGACGATCCGGCGACGGATCTCGCGGTATTGCGTTGCGAGCGCGCCGGTCTCGCGTTCGCGAACCTCGCTGACTCCTCGGCGTTGCAAGTGGGTCAGCTGGTGATCGCCATGGGAAATCCGCTCGGGTTCCAATCCACGGTGTCCACGGGAGTCGTGAGCGCACTGGGCCGCGCGCTACGCAGCCAAGATGGACGGCTCATCGAGAACATCGTGCAGCACACGGCGCCGCTCAACCCCGGCAGCTCGGGTGGGCCGCTGCTCGATTCGAAGGGTGGTGTGATCGGCATCAACACGGCGATCATCGCCATCGCCCAAGGCATGGGCTTCGCCATTCCCGCCAACACGGCACGGTGGACCTTGCCACAGCTGCTGGTTCACGGCCGCGTCCGGCGTGGCCGCATCGGCGTCGCGGGCCAGGACCGTCCCATCGATCGGCGTCGCGTGCGCCACCACGCGCTCACCGAGGAGACGGCAATTGAGATCGTTTCTCTGGAGAAGGGCGGACCCGCCGCGCGGGCCGGGCTCCGTGAGGGCGATCTCCTCATCGCTTTGAATGGCGAGCCCGTGCGTGGCATCGACGATCTGCTGCGATACCTGACGGAATGGCCGCTCGTGCGCTCGATCACGCTCACGTTTTTGCGCGGCCCGGAGAAGTTGGAGCTTCCCGTCACCCCTGTCGAGTACGGCAGCTGAGGCACGCGGGCGCTTCACCCCCCCAACCGGAAGACGATTGTCAGCCCACCGGGAAAGTGGGATGATGGCGCTCGCTCTTGGACGCCTCGGGAGCCCGGTTCGTGCATCGGGGTGCCGATGAAGATTCTCCTGGTGAGCCCACCCCTCAACGATCTGTATCACGCCGCTCGCGTGATCATCCCACCCCTCGGTCTGCTCTACGTCGCCGGCAAACTCGACGCCGAAGGTCACGACGTCGAGGTTCGTGACATGTCGTTCTACGATGGCCCGGAGACCTACGACGGCTACGATCTGGTTGGGATCACCTGCACGACGCCCCAATATTCAGAGGCGCTCGGGTACGCAGAGCGGGCGCACGAAGCCGGGTGTCGCACGGTCCTCGGCGGCACGCACGTCACCTTCACGGCGCAAACGACATGTCGAATCGACTGCGTCGATTTCGTCATCCGCGGCGAAGGCGAGCAGGCAGCGGCCATCCTCGCGCGCAATCTGCAAGAGCAGGGCAGCCGCTTCGACCCGAGATCGGTCCCGAGCTTGTCTTGGTACGATCCGGCGCGGCGGACCGTCATCGACAATCCGCAGATCCCCGACGTTCGCACGGTCGACGATCTGCCACGCCCAGCACGGCACCTGCTGAACATGGAGCCGTACAAGGTCACGCGTCTGCGCGGCCGGCCGGTGACGACGATGATCACGAGCCGCGGCTGTCCTTACGACTGCACGTTCTGCTCGGTCCCGACGCTGTACCAGAAGCGCAAATGGCGCTCGCGGGACGTCGTGCAAGCCGTGGACGAGATGGAACAGCTCGAGCAGGACTACGGTTTTGGCGGCGTGCTGTTCGTCGATGATCTGTTCACCACCAACGTGGTTCGCGTGCACGAATTGTGCGCCGAGATCATCGAACGCGGTCTTGAGTTTCATTGGTGGTGCCAGTCGCGCGCCGACATCCTGGTCAAGCACCCGGATCTCGTCGAGCACATGGCGCAGGCCGGATGCTCGAACGTGTTCCTGGGCCTGGAATCCGGCAACGAGCACGTGCTCAAGCATTGGCGCAAGAAGATGAGCCTCGACACCGGTGTGCGCGCCGTGGAATTGCTGCGTGCCAACGGCATCCGCTCGCTCACGGCATTCATCCTCGGGATGGAATCGGAAACCGAGGACGATCTGGAACGCACCATTACCTACGCCAAGACTCTGAACGCGCACCAGGCGCAGTTCTCGGTTCTGACGCCTTTTCCGGGCACGACGGATTGGAAACGCAACAAGAGCCGCATTTTCGACAACGACTGGGCGAATTTCACCGGCGGCAAAGTGGTGTTCCACCGCGACTCTTTGCCCGGCCCGGTCATCGAGAGCAAGCTGCGCAAGGCATACCTGCAGTTCTACAACCCGTTGCGCCGTCTCGACCGCATCATCGCCAACGTGCCGGGTCTCGCGCCGCAACAGCTATGGAAAGTCTGGCGATCCCTGCGCAACAGCAAGCACCATCAGCTCAGCCTCGTCGACCCGGTCTCCCAGCAGACGACGCTCGCCCCCCGCGACTGGGAGACCTGGCAGCGCGCCGGCACACCCGTGGCAGAACGCATCGCCGCCGCAGTCGCCAGCTGAAGCCAGATGCCTACTGCCTCGCGCATCGTGTTCCGCTGGTCTGGAGCGGATGCCCAGGATGTCCGTCTGACGGACTACCATTAGCCAAAGCACAAGGACTCATGATTCCGAGCCACCGCATCCCAACTCATCCAGGCGAAGTCCTCGAGGAGGAGTTCCTGGTCCCTCTCGAAATCACCCAGGTGGCTTTGGCTGAGCACCTGGGAGTTTCGGTGCAAAGAATCAACGAGCTCATTCGCGGCAAGCGAGGGGTCACGCCGGAGACGGCCTGGCTGCTTGGGCAGGCCTTCGCCACGACGCCAGAGTTCTGGCTCAATCTTCAGGCGGGATATGACCTGGCGCGGAGTCGTCCGACGCGCGCCGTGTCCCGGCTGCGAAGAGCTGGGTAGGGCAGGCAAACGAAACGGGGCAGGAAATCTCCTGCCCCGTTGTCGACAGCGAATCGGTGTGTCAGACGACGCCTTGGTCCATCATCGCGTTGGCGACCTTGAGGAAGCCGGCGATGTTGGCGCCGTTCACCAGATTTCCCGGCGAGCCGAAGCGCTGCGCCGTCTCGAAGCAGTTCTTGTGAATCTCGATCATGATGCCGTGCAGCTTGGTGTCGACCTCGTCGCGGCTCCAGTTGAGACGCATGCTGTTCTGCGACATCTCGAGCCCCGACGTGGCCACGCCACCGGCGTTGGCTGCCTTGGCCGGTCCGTAGAGAATCTTGTGGTCGAGGAAGAGCTTCATCGCCTCGGGCGACGACGGCATGTTGGCGCCCTCGGACACGACATAGACCCCTTGGCTCAGCAGGTTGGCGGCATCCTTGCCGTTGATCTCGTTCTGTGTCGCGCTCGGGAAAGCGCACTGCGCTTTGATGTCCCACATCGGGTTGTGGTCGAGCTTCGGATCGATGGGGACATAGCGCGCGCTCTTGAACTTGTCGCTGTACTCTGTGACCCGGCCACGGCGCACGTTCTTGAGCTCGAGGAGGAAGGCGAGCTTGTCACGCCCGATGCCCTCGGGGTCGTAGATGTAGCCACCGGAATCGCTCATCGTCACCGGTTTGGCGCCGAGATCGAGCAGCTTCTCGATGGTGTACTGCGCGACGTTGCCGCTCCCCGACACGAGCGCGATCTTACCTTCGAGAGATTCCTTGCGTGTCTTGAGCATCTCGTCGGCGAAGTAGACGGCGCCGTAGCCGGTGGCCTCGGGCCGGATCAACGAACCGCCCCAATTGAGGCCCTTGCCGGTGAGCACGCCGGTGAACTCGTTGCGCAGGCGCTTGTATTGGCCGAAGAGGTAACCGATCTCACGGCCGCCGACGCCGATGTCGCCAGCGGGCACGTCCGTGTCCGGACCGATGTGGCGTTGCAGCTCGGTCATGAAGCTCTGACAAAAACGCATGACCTCGTTGTCGCTCTTGGCCTTCGGGTCGAAGTCGGAGCCGCCCTTGCCGCCGCCCATGGGCAAGGTCGTGAGCGAGTTCTTGAACACCTGTTCGAAGGCGAGAAACTTGAGGATGCCGAGGTTGACCGACGGATGGAAGCGCAGGCCCCCCTTGTATGGGCCGATGGCGCTGTTCATCTCGATGCGGAAGCCGCGGTTGACCTGCACATTGCCCTGGTCGTCCACCCAGGGGACGCGGAACATGAGGACTCGCTCTGGTTCGATGATGCGCTCGAGGATCTTGGCCTTGCGGTATTCGGGATGGCGCTCGAAGACGAGCGCCAACGATTCGGCCACCTCGTGCACCGCCTGGTGGAACTCGGGTTCCGCAGGATTCTTGGACTTGACCTCGGCCATGAGCTTGGTGACGTAACCGTTCATGTCTGGAAACCCTCCCTGGGTGACCGGTCGGTCGAACCCTCCGTACGCTAGGCTCTTGCGAGCGGAACGACCATCCATGAAACCCCTGAGATGGGGTCCGGGGAAGTGTGTAGGCCGAGCTGCGCCCGGGGTTCGATCGACGCCAATCGATCGCGGTCGCCAGGCGATGGCGTGGCTCTAGGGCTCGACCCATTCGTTGCGGATGCAATACTTCACCACGTCGGTGACGTTGCGGGCACCGAGCTTGCGCATGAGCGCGGCGCGATGAGTTTCGACGGTCTTGACGCTGATGTTGAGCAAGGTGGCGATTTCCTTCGAGGAATAGCCGTCCGAGATCAAGATCGCGAGCTGGCGCTCGCGCGCGGTGAGGACGCCACCGGGCGGTTGGCGCGCCACCCACGGTTTGACGTATTCGGCAATGACATCTCGCCCCGCGGCTCCCGAAAGATAGTAGTCACCGCGTGCGGCGTGACGGATGGCGGCCACGAGGTGCATCGACTCCTCGCCCTTGAGAACATAGCCGCGCGCACCGACCTCGAAGCACTCGCGCTCGTAGGCTTCGTTGTGATGTCCGGTCAGGATGACGACTTCGGTACGCGGGTGGTTCTCGCGCAGCCAGCGTGTCGTTTCGATCCCATTCAATCCCGGCATGACGATGTCGAGCACGGCGACATCGGGGTCCAGCGCCGGCAGACGATCGATCGTCTCGTGACCCGTGCCGGCTGCACCGACGACCAGGAAATCGGGGATCGCGCCGAGGAAGCATCCCAGGGCTTCGCGCAACAAGATGTGATCGTCGGCAAGGAAGATGCGGATTGGCTTTTGCATCGATGGCGAGTCTACCGGCCCGTCGATATGGAATCCAGCCGACTGCCCGACACGGGCACTGCAGGACACCCCCGGGAACGACTATTGCATCATCTCGAAGGCCAGCGACCACCGTGCGTGACTTCAGGCGCCGGATCCCCCATGTTGACACCCGGGCTTGGAGTATGGGAGTCTCTCCGGCGTGGCGATGTTCGGGCGAGCAGAGAGAAGGCCTTTCCACTGCACATTAAACGCTTCCATACCAAAACACTGAGCACCTCAGCCTGGAAATCCTTGGTTGCGCGCTATCAGGTTCCGAGTACGCGCAAGGGCATTTGGCAGCTCGGCAACAGCGTTTTTCCCTTCCTCCTGATGTGGTACTTGATGTACCGCAGCCTGGAATTGAGTTACTGGCTCACGCTCCTGCTCGCCATTCCCACCGCGGGCTTGCTGATTCGGATCTTCATCATCCAGCACGACTGCGGCCACGCGTCGTTCATGCGCTGGAAGCGTGTCAACGATCTCATTGGTTCCATCTGTGGCATTCTCACGTTTACGCCCTATCAACATTGGCGTAAACAGCATGCCATCCATCATGCGACAAACAGCGACTTGAAAAAGCGTGGCGTCGGGGACATCTGGACGATGACCGTCGAGGAGTACCAGCGGGAAACTCGGTGGGGGCGTTTCAAGTACCGCCTCTATCGCCACCCGTTGGTGCTGTTCGTCATTGGTCCGTCGTTGATGCTGATGATCTTCCACCGCTTGCCACCGCGGGATTCGTTCACGCTGCGCGACCGAGAACGCGCCAGCATCCTGTGGACCAACGTGGCTCTCGTTGCCGGCACGGTGGCGATGACCTGGACGGTCGGGCTCGGGAATTTCATGAGCGTGCAGATTCCCATCTTGGTCGTCGCGGCGAGCGTCGGAACCTGGCTGTTCTATGTCCAGCACCAGTTCGAGGATGTCTATTGGTCGAAAGACCGTGCCTGGGACTACTATACCGCGGCGATTCGTGGCAGCTCGTATTACAAGCTGCCACAGATCCTGCAGTGGTTCACCGGCAATATCGGCTTCCATCATGTCCATCATCTGAGCCATCGCATCCCCAATTATCTGCTGCAGAAGTGCCATGACGAAAACCCACTCTTTGAGCAAGCCACCGTGCTGACGCTCTGGAGCAGCCTGCGCACCATGGATCTCGCGCTCTGGGACGAGAAAAAACGCAAACTGGTGAGCTTCCGCGACGCTGCCTGACGCCGCGGAGGAGACTCCATCGCTGCCCCGAATCTCTTCCATCCCTGTGTTAGCATCGCCGTGCCCGGAAGCTTGGGCCCGCAGCCGGCCGAGGTCCCATGGAACGGAGTAGTGCAGGCGGCAGTCTGTGGGAGAAGTACGACCCCACTTATGCGGCGTTTCGCGACCTCATGCCGTTTCGCATCCGCGAGGTCTTGCTCGTCTCCAGCCAGTACGATTCATACATCTTGGAAGAAGACGGGCGGTTGGCCGAGAGCCTCGATGCCGAATTCCTCGATTTCCGCCTGAGTCATGCCCCGCACATCACCCAAGTTTCGACCGGCGAGGCGGCGCAGCACGTGCTCGAGACGCGTCCGATCGATCTCGTCATCTCGATGACGCGGTTGGGCGACATGGACGTGCTGCAGTTTGGTCGCAGCCTGAAGGAGAAGCGGCCGGATTTGCCATTGGTGCTGCTGGCCGATAGCCCCGCCAGCGCCAGCCGCGTCAAGGACCAGAATGTCGGCAACGTCTTCGATCAGGTGTTCGTCTGGCGCGGCGACACGACGTTGTTCCTCGCCATCATCAAGTACATCGAGGACCGCGAAAACGTCGAGAACGACACCAACCATGCCGGCGTGCGCACGATCATCCTGATCGAGAACTCGGTGCGTTTTTACTCGACGTACTTGCCATTCCTCTACGCCGAGCTCATGAAACAGACACAGGCGCTGATTGGTGACGTGGCCAATGCGCGCCAGCGGCTGCGGCGGCTCAAGGCGCGTCCCAAAATCCTGCTGGCAGAGACGTACGAGGATGGCTGGGCGCTCTACGAACAGTACCGCGCTTTCACGCTGGGCATCATCTCCGATGCGCGGTTCGCGCGTGGCGGCAGCATCGAGCCCGAGGCGGGGCTCGAGTTCGTGCAGCGGGTGAAGCAGGTCGATCCGGATATGCCGGCCCTCATTCAATCCTACGATGCCGAGCTGGCGCCGAAGGCGCATGCGCTCGGGGCCGCCTTCTTGCACAAGGGTTCGAAACACCTGCACAAGGAAATCCTGCGTTTCCTGGAAACGAGCCTTGGATTCGGTGACTTTGTCTTCGTGCTGCCCGATGGCAGCGAGGTCGGGCGCGCCCGCAACTTGGCCGGCATGCGGGAAATGCTGCGGCAGGTGCCGGAGGAATCCCTGCGCTATCACGCCTCGCGCAACCATTTCTCGAACTGGTGCATGGCGCGCACGGAGTTCGCGCTCGCGGTACGCATGCGACCGGTGACGGTGGACGAGTTCCCCAGCATCGAAGGTCTGCGCCAGTACTTGATCGACTCCTTCAGCCAGCTCTATGCCGAGACACGCCGCGGTGTCGTTGCCGACTTCGCACACGAGTTCGACGCCAAGAGCGGGTTCGCCCGCATCGGGACGGGCTCCATGGGTGGCAAGGGGCGCGGTCTGGGATTCATCAACGCCTGGCTGGCGCGCCGGGGCGGCGTCGAGCAGGACGGCGTTCGCCTCTACGTGCCTGCGGCCGCGGTCATCGGGACCGACATCTTCGAGCAGTTCATGCACGAGAATCACCTGTCGGCGCTGGCGCTTTCCGATTCGCCGGACGAGCTGATCGCGGGCGCGTTTCTCGACGGCCGACTGTCGCAGGCGACGATGCAGGACCTGCGCGCCTTCGTCGAGCGCATCCGCTATCCCATCGCGGTACGTTCGTCGAGCCTGCTCGAGGACTCCTATGACCAGCCCTTCGCCGGCATCTATCGCACCGTCATGCTGCCGAACAATCACCCCGAACCGCAGGTGCGTCTCGAGGATCTTTGCGCCGCAGTGAAGCTCGTCTACGCCTCGACGTTCTCCCGCAATGCCAAGGCCTATCTCGTCAATACGCCTTACCGCCCGGAAGAAGAGAAAATGGCGGTTGTGTTGCAGCAGCTCGTCGGCCGCCAGCACGGACGATACTTCTATCCGGATTTCGCCGGCGTGGCGCGCTCGTTCAACTTCTATCCGGTGCTCGACCTCACGGCCGAGGGCGGAATCGCCATTGTCGCGCTCGGGCTCGGGCGCACAGTGGTCGAGGGCGGCAAGGCGGTGCGGTTCTCGCCGGCGGCGCCGTGCGCGATTCCGCAGTTCTCCGGCACGTCGCAGATCATGCGTTCGGCGCAACGCGAGTTCTACGCGCTCGATCTCGAACACCACCTTTCCCCGCAGCCCAACGAACACGACGACACTTTGGTACAGCTCGATCTCGCCGCCGCCGCCGCCCACGGCACTCTCGGCGTCGTGGCCTCGGTGTACTCACAGGACAACGATGCGGTCTACGACGGATTGTCTCGACGCGGTGTCCCTCTCGTCACCTTTGCACCGATTCTCAAAGGCGGATTGTTTCCGCTCGCCGAGATTTTGCGGCGACTCCTCGACATCGGTCGCGAGGCCATGAGCTGTGAGGTGGAGATCGAGTTCGCCGTCAATGTGCGCGGCGGCAGCGGCAACGCGGAATTCGCCGTGGTGCAGATCCGACCGATGGCCGTCGAGGCGGGCACCGAGAACCTCGACGATCTGTTGCAACGAATCTCCCCTGCGGATGTTCTTTGTTCCACCGAGCACGCACTTGGGCACGGCCGTGTGCGCGACATTCGCGACGTCGTCTACGTCCGGCCGCAAACGTTCGAGCGCAGTCGCACCGCCGACATCGGTGCCGAGGTCGGGATCCTCAACCATACCCTCGGCGAACAGGGACGGCCCTACCTGCTCGTGGGACCAGGCCGATGGGGCACGGCCGACCGCTGGCTCGGGATCCCCGTCGAGTGGCGCCAGATCTCAGGCGCCCGCGCCATGATCGAGACCGACCTCGACGACCTTTCCGTCGAGCCTTCCGAAGGCACGCATTTCTTCCAGAATCTGACGTCGTTCGGTATCGGTTACTTCACGGTGAATCAACGCACCGGCGGGGGGTTCGTGGACTTCGCCTGGCTCGATTCTCAGCCCGCCGAACGCGAGACGACGTTTCTGCGCCACGTGCATCTCTCCCGCCCGCTCGACTTGCGGCTGGACGGGCACTCGCGCCGCGGCGTGATCTTGAAGTGATGCTCCTGCCGACCCAACGTTCAGAACTGCGACCACAGATACTGGTTGGTGACCTCGTGGTGGAAGAGGATCTCGCTGCTCTTGATCCGTGATCCCAAGGCCTTCGGGCAACGCTCGGCAGAAGCGAGCTTGAGCTCGGCGAACTTCTCGTGCACTTGGCTGCCGAGAATGTCCTCCATGAAGCGACTGGCTTTGAAGAGACGCGTGGCGTCGTAGATGTTGTCGGGCAGGAAGCGGGTGCGCGGGCGCTTGCCGTCGCTGTCGTCGTCGGGAAGCGGCCCCTCGAGGCCGGTGCGCAGCAGAGTATAGATGGCGAGATACGGGTTCGCGTCGGGCGCGATGGAACGCACCTCGATGCGCGCCGTGCGCTCGTTGCCGATGGGAATGCGCACCATGGAGCCCCGGTCACTGGGCGAGACTTTGATCTGGTTCGGGGCCTCGAAGTGAGGATCCAGCCGCCGGTAGGAGTTGACGCTGGAGTTGAGCACCAGACAAACATCGTTGCCATTGGCCAGAATGCGGTTGATGAAGCCCCACGCCAGCTTGGAAAGACCGTCCTGCCCCTTCTTGTCGAAGAAGAGATTCTTGCCGCCTTTGGCCACCGACATGTTGGTGTGCATGCCGTTGCCGTTCACGCCAGCCACCGGCTTGGGCAGAAAGCAGGCCGTCATCTGCATCTGCGCAGCGACCTGGCGCGCGACGAGCTTGTAGAGCTGCACCTGGTCGGCCGCGATGGTGGCCTCGGTGTAACTGTAGTTCATCTCGAACTGCGACGGCGCCACCTCGGGGTGGTCCTTTTCGTTGGCAAAGCCGAGAGCGCGCTGAACTTCTGCCGCCGTGTCGATGAAACGGCGCAGCGCATCTCCGGGCAGTGAGTGGTAGTAGCCGCCGGTGGAGATGAAGTCGAAGCCCCCGGTGTCGCCATAGCGACGTTCGGAATCGCGCCCGTTGAACAGGAATCCCTCGATCTCGTTCGATGCCTGGGCGACCATTTCCTTCTTGGCGAGCTCGGTGCAATAGGCCTTCAAGCGCGCGCGGAGGTCTCCAGCGTACAGCGAGCCGTCCTGATCCTGCACTTCGCCGAAAACGAGGACCTTGCCGGGGCCGAAGACGTCGGCAGGCAGCCAGTAGAAAGCCGGCCAGTCGATGGCGAGTCGCAAGTCCGACTCGGCCTGACGCGAGAACCCACGAATCGACGATCCATCGAAAGTCAGGTTGTCGTACGCCTTGAGCAGGAACTTCTTGTCGTAATCGAGCATGTGCAGCCGGCCCTCGAGATCGGTGAAGCACACCGTGACCGCCTTGATGCGCTTCTCGTCGGTCAGGTACTTGGCCCGCAACTCGCGGATCTTTTCCGGCGCCTTGCGCGCCAAGCGGTCGGCCTTGGCGGCGAGGTTCATGTCTTCGAGCTGGTCGTATGGAATCTCCAGGAAATCGCGCAACGGCTGCATCGGCGGGCTCCTCGCGGATCTGAGACGAGTCAAGGAGGCCAGAGATTACCTGATTAGCCTCACCTGTCAATGGTCTAACATCTAATCATGCAACATTTATGCTAATTCATAGTGAAATAACAAGTTTTCTGGGTCGGCAGCTGCCGCGATCCGCGTCGTTAGATCAAGGGGCAGGCTGGAGGCATGACCGCCAGTTTCTTCTCGATGATGGCGCCCGAATACTTGCCGGCGTAGTGGACGATGGTCTCGACGCGGATCCGGATGGATCCTGCAGGCTTGGTGGAGTCGAGGTCCCCGAACTTGAAGAACAGCGTGCCGGATGCCTCGACGATTTTCTGCGTCGGCGTGTAGGTGGGCTGGTCCATGCCGCACTCGTAGCTCGAGAAACGAATGACGCAAGTGATCCAGGGGCAGCGCGCGGCCACCTTGGCGCCCCAGAGGATCTCGTTGGTGTTGCTGCTGTACGACGAGCTCCACACGTCCGAGATGTCGAACGGGCTCTTGATGCGTCCGGCGCGGATCTCGTCACCGAAGAGCCATTGCATCAAGTCGTCGTCGATGGGGAAGTACTGCATCCAGAGCATTGGATAGCCGTGCGCTTGCAGCTCGGCTTCGATCTCGTGGCCGATGCCGGTGTCCATGTGGTAGGGACGGCCGAGCACCAGCATGCAGGGTTTTTTCTCGCGCACGCACCAACTGAGCACGTCGCGTGACTGCTGGCGTGCCTTGCGATTGAAAGCGTCCAGCGCCTCGTAGCCGGCGCGCACCGCGCGCTCGGTCTCGGCGTAGTCGATGTGCAGGGCTTCCGCCAGCGACTCGTGCAGCTGGGAAGGCACGACCTCGGGCTCGGCAAAAGACACGAATGGCGAGGCATAGATGACGCCATTCTCGGCGAACAGGTCGCGTTCCTTCATGAAACCGGCCTTGATGTTCTCCGGACCCGCCATGACGCGCGTGCAGGTGAGCGTGTCCTTGACGTTGCCCTGCAGCACCGAAGGCAGCGAGTAGATCATCGGGCTCAGCAGCACGTCGATCTTCTGTTTCTGGCCAAAAACGAGCTCGCCGTAGTGCGCGGCGATGACCTTGACTGGATAACAGCAGTCGACGGTCACCCGGCCCTTGCCGAAGTCGCGGAATTGCTCCTCCGAGGAGTCGGAGCTGAAGACGATGTTGTGCGGCTTGATGCCCAAATGCTGCAGGAAGCCCACCCAGAACTGGTGCGTGCTCCAGACGTTGAGCGCCTTGGGGATGCCGACGCGCAGTCGCGAGCGATCAGACGCTGGCGACGACGCGGCGGAACGCTTCTTTGCGAACCAGGTCGGCAACGTTCGGGAAATCATTTCGCGTTTTTTCCATCTCGGTCTTGATGACGCGCATCTCGTTGGCGTCTTCCACCAGACCCTTGGGACATGAGTTGTTGACGATGACGCGTTCCCAGCCCTGCTCCAGGCGGACGTTGCTCCACTCGCGGCCGGCACCGCCTGCGAGCTCGACGTCGATGAAGCTGCGCTGGCAATTGACCGGACACCAATGGCACACCGTGTCGGTGGATGTCGAGGTCTTGTAGTTGAGCTCTTGGATGGTGTCGAAGCCACGGAACGCGCTGCGACCGCCATTCTCCCACCAGTCGAGCGCGACGAGAGCCGCGCCGATGGCACCGGCCTCGCCGGAATACGGGTGCACGAAGATCTCGGCGTCCGGCACCTTCGATTTGATGAAATCCACCTGGGTTTTCACCACGGCGAGGTTCTTGTGCGTGCCGCCCTGGAGGATGAACTTGCGGCCCACCTGCCCGACGTTGTTGAGACCGCCAGCGTAGATCCACACGTTGAGCGGCAGGATGGCGCAGAGGGCACCCAAGATTTCCTCTGCCTGCCAGCCCTTGCGTTGTTGGTTGACGATGTCGCTCTGCAAGAAGACGCCACAACCCATGGAAAGCTGGGGGATGGCCTCGGCGCGGAAGGCGCCGTCGGCCATCTCCGTCAGCGGAATACCGAATTGCTCGGCGACCCCCTGTAAAAAGGCGCCATTGCCCGAAGAGCACTGGGAGTTCAAGCGGAAATCGGACACCGTGCCGTTGCGAAGGATCATGATCTTGACGTCGACTCCGCCCACGTCGCAGATGCAGTCGGCGTCGGGGAAGTAACGCAGGCCAGCCGTCGCGTGCGCGATGGTCTCGACCACGGCGCAGTCGGCACCGACGATCGTCTTGAGCAGATCCTTGCCGTAGCCGGTGATTCCGAGCCCGGCGATGCGCGCGCCATCGATTCCCGCTTCGATCTGCTGGAACAGCGACTTGGCGTCCTCGATCGGATTGCCTTTGCTGAGGGCGTAACAGGAGAAAACGATCTCCTTGTCCGGTCCCAGGCAGACGGCTTTCGCCGTGGTGGAGCCGAAATCGCAACCGACGACGATTTCGGCGACCCGCGTTTTCTTGGCGTCGAGAGAGCTGTGGGCGCCCATGTCCTGGGTGGGGAACACGGCCTCGCCACCGCACGCGACGACGGCCGAAGCGCGGCCGTTGCCGTTCTCGGCGCCGGCAGGCAAGTCGTGGCCGTTGCCTTCGACATGCGCCACGGGATGACCATTGCCGTTGCCGTTGCCGTTGCCAGAAGCATGACCATTGCCGTTGGTGCCGTTGCCATTGCCGTTGTTGCCGTCGCCATACAGTGCTTTGAAAGCCTCGAGTTCTTCCACAGTGGTCCACAGGCCACCGCGGCCCGACTTCTTCTTCTCCTCGTGCTGCCCGATTTCGATCCACCATTGCAGCTTGTCGGCGCCACTGTAGAGCCCGACGTGCGCCGGTTCGCGCATGCCGGTCTCGACACAGCCGAGCGCCGCGTAATACAGCGCCTCTTGCGGCACCAGGATCGAGTCCTCTGGAGACGTCCCTGCGGGGAATTCGATCTTGCGCTCTGCCCACAGACGGGTCAGATGGTGGCGCCAGGCTTCCTGCAGGCCCTTGAAAAAGAGGTTGGGGCCGCCGAGGAGCAGGATCTGCGGCATCGGGGTATTGCCGCGCGTGAGCGAAGAGAGGTTCTGATACACCACGGCCTCGAACAACGAGGCGATGATCTCCTCCACGGGCACGCCAGCCTTGAGCAACGTGTTGGAGTCGGCTTCGGCGAAGATGCCACACTTGCTGCTCACCTTGTGCAGCGTGTACCCGGTGTAGCGCATGTCCGAAAGCTGCTCGAGCGGGATGTTCAGCTTGCGCGCTGTCTTTTCGACGAATGTTCCGGTGCCCCCGGAGCAGGCACTCTGCATGAGCACCTGCTTGCTGCGCATCGAGCCCTGGCCGGTGAAGAAGATCGTCTTCATGTCCTCGCCGCCGATCTCGCTGACGAAGGACACCTCCGGATGCAAGCGCTCGACGGCGGCCGCCACCGCGACCACCTCCTGCACCATCTTGCCGCCCACGAGCGGCGCAATCAGCCCGGCGCCGGAGCCGGTGAAGAAAACGTGGTCGCGCCCGGCGCTCAAGCCATGTTCCTGCTCGAGCCGCCGGAGGAAGTCGAGCACCTTTTCGGCTTGGCGGGTGTTGTGCCGTTCATAGGCCTGAGCGATGGTCTCGCCCTTTGATGTTGCCAGCAAGTACTTGCATGTCGTGCTGCCGACATCGACGCCGCAGATCATGGCGGTCGCACTCGGCGTCCCGGATGCGAGACGATTGGCGGGGTTGCCGTGCGTTGTGGCAGCGAGAGTCCCGACAGCGGTTGCGCTGTCGCAGTGCGCTGTGGCCGGAGCCTCCTCTGCGGGCGCGACCCCCGCAGAGGCAGTGATGCGCGCGATAGATTTCACGCGCGGCCCCGCTTCGCCAGATGCATGGCGTAGTTCGCCGCCATCCCGGCATAACCGTAGTGCGGGATGCGCTTGCAGGCCCGACGCAGCTCGGGGCGGCGCGCCTCGAGTTGGCGCAGCGCCTCGACCGAAAGTCCTGTCTTCTGCAGCACGTCCTCGAAGTCGCTCTGCGCGCGTTTTTTCGCTTCGGTCAGGATCATCTGGCAACGCGACAACGCGTGGACCTCGGCGTCGCCTTTGACCTCGATCGGTGCATAGAGGAGGTCGGGGTAACGGCCTTGCACGTTCGCCATGGCGCCCACCGACATCGTGTTCGGCATGCACGAGTACGGCGACAGCTCGCAGACCATGTGCGCCTTCTTGTGGTGATAGGAGTACAGGGCCTTGCCGACCAACATGTGGCCCTCGCCGCCGCGCAACTCATGGTGGAAGTACGGTGACGCCAGCTCCTTGAGCTCTTCCTGGTCCGGCAACTGGTTGGGCACGTTGCCGAGCGCCTTGCGGAAGCCGTTGTAGTTGTGGTTGTAGAGCTTCTCGAAAGCGCGCACCATGGCCATCTTGAGCGGAATCTTCTTGTCCAGGTGCCGCTTCTTCTCCATGCGCCAGAGCGGCGTGTGCAGCAGATACGCCAGCCAGATGGCGATGGGCGGTGGGATGGTCTCGGCGCCCTCCTGCTCCAACCAACGCTTGATGTTGTAGTTGCCGTCGCCCTCATGCGTCTGCAGCCAGAACTCGCCGGTCACTTTCACCTTCGGCTTGACCTGCAGGCGATCGACTTCGACGCTATCCCACTTCTTGCGCACTTCGCGCAACGCGTTCTTGAAGTATGGCGTGGCGAAATGCCAGGCAAGGGCGCCCCATTTCTTGCCCTTGAGCGGTCGCTTTTGGAAGACGTCGTAGAGAATCTCGACGCTTTCCTTCAATACCGCATCCGTCTGGCCGGGGTTCACCTCGTAGGGTCGCGTTGCGTACTCCATGTCGGTGAGAACGTCGGCGCAGAGAATCGCCCACACGAGACCGAGACTGAGCGGCAGGTTGACATCGAGACCGCCGCCGTCGTTCTTGCCCTGGTCCATCTGGTTGTCGTCGAGGAGGAGAAGCCGGAAGTCGCGCAATCCGAGGCCGTCGAGCGCCATTTCGTAGGATTGATGGTATTGGCCGAAGCGGCAGGGGCCACAGGCGCCAGCGGTCAAAAACAGATAGTTGTTCACGATCTCGTCGCGACCCTTGGTGGCGACTTCCGACTTGAGGAAGTTCACCAGGCTTCCCGTGGTGAAAATCGTCGGACAACAGGCACCGACGTCGATCATCTCTTTGCCGGCCTCGAGGTCGGCGCGCTGGATGTTGGGAATCGGCTGGGCCTTGTAACCCATGTTGTGGAAGGCGCCCTGCACTAGACGTTCGTGCTTCCACGTGAGCCCGCCGAAGAGGATCGTGACTTTGTCGCGCTCTTCGCGCTTGAATGGGCGGGCCTTGTATGACGTGTAGTGCTCGATCGCGGTTGCCACGGCATCCTCCTTGGTGCTCGATCTCGCGAGCGTTGCACCCGCGAGCGTGCTGAATTGGCAGGCGGCCCGCCGGCGTTCCATCGCGTGGGCTGGTCCTCGGACGCTCTGCACCCGTCGAACTCTACGAACCGCCCAATAGTAGACTGACGTGTCAGTCCAGTTCAAGTGGTTTTTTGCTACACAAACAACTGTAAAATAAGAAGTTATCTTAATCAGCACACGTTTTTATCGATAGAGTTGGCCGGGTGTCGGGAAAAAGGAGGGTTGGTCAGGAAGAAGAACCGAATACCGCCGCACGCCTGTCCACACGCATCAGACGCGCAAGAAGCCGCGCAGGTTGTACCGCAGCACTTCGTCCACCATGGGTTCGAGCGCGCGCCGGGCGAATGAGCCGGATTGCAAGCCGTGGAAGACGATCTCCTTGACGCTGCCGAAAATGCATTGGGCCACCAGTTCATCATCCAATGGGCGCACGACACCGATCTGCTGGCCGCGTTGCAGGGCGCGACGGATGAGGTCGATGATGCTGGTGATGAAGTTCTGCACCTTCTGATCGGCCTCGGGGTCGATGCCTTGACCGGTGCGGAAGAGAATTCCCATGAGGTTCTCGTTCTTCGCCACCACGCGCAGTGCGCAGGTCACATTGTCGCGCAGTTGCTCGAGCGGGCTCGGGGCTCCCGGCGCCAGATCCACCGGGCGCACGCAAGCCGCCAGTTTGAAAAAAAGAGAATCCAGCAGCTCGCCGAAGATGACGCGCTTGCTATCGAAGTAAAGATAGAAAGTGCCGCGCGACACCCCGGCCGCCTGAATGACGTCGGTGATGCTGGCGGCATGGAAGCCCTTGTCGGCGAACACGCCCTCCGCGGCGCGCAAGATCTGTTCGCGGCGCGCCTGCCGCTGGTCGCTGGCGCGTGCCGTGCGACGATCATTGCGTGGCGCCGGCGAACGCCGCGCCTTCTGAGGCGCGGACTTCCGTTTGCTGCGTCCGGCGCGATCGACAGGAACCAAGAGAAACACGCCTCCGCTCGCTCGGCCTCAGAGCATCTGCCGCAGCACGTATTGGAGGATGCCGCCATGGCGGTAGTACTCCAGCTCGAGCGGCGTCTCGATGCGGCAAACCACGCTGAATTGCTTCGGGGGATCGTCGGCAGCAGCAGACGTGGCGACGATGTCGAGCCGTTTGCCCGGCACCAAGTCGCGCGCGATGCCGCGAATCAAGTAGATCTCCTCGCCGGTGAGATCCAGGCTGTGACGCGTCTCGCTGTCGGCGAACTGCAGCGGCAGCACCCCCATGCCGATGAGGTTGCTGCGATGGATGCGCTCGAAGGATTCCGCGATCACGGCACGCACACCGAGCAGTGCGGTGCCTTTGGCGGCCCAATCGCGCGACGAGCCGGAGCCGTACTCTTTGCCGGCGATTACCACGAGCGCGACGCGGTCGGAGATGTAGCGCATCGCGGCGTCGTAAATCGTGGTCACAGTCCCGTCGGGCAGGTGTCGCGTCCAGCCGCCTTCGGTGCCGGGAGCAAGCTCGTTGCGCAAGCGCACGTTGCCGAAGGTGCCGCGGATCATGACCTCGTGGTTACCGCGCCGCGCACCGAAGGAATTGAAGTCCTCGAAGCGCACGCCGTGTTCGAGGAGGTAACGCGCCGCCGGCATGTCCTTCGGGATCGAGCCGGCCGGCGAGATGTGGTCGGTGGTGACCGAGTCGCCCAACATGGCGAGGACATGAGCATTCTCGATGTCGGTCGGGGCCGCGGGATCGCGCGGCATGGCGTCGAAAAACGTCGGCCGGCGCACGTACGTGGATGCGGGTTCCCAGGTGAAACGCACGCCTTCGGGTGCCTGGATGCTGCGCCAGTTGTCGTCGCCGGTGTAAACGTCCGCGTACTGGCGCGTGAACATCGCCGGAGTGAGCGCCGACTGAACCGCGGCCTCGATCTCGGCATTGCTGGGCCAGAGGTCGCGGAGATGGACGTCGCGCCCGTTGGCATCCTTGCCCAGCGGTTCGTGTTGCAGATCCACATCGATGCGCCCGGCGAGCGCGTAGGCCACCACGAGCGGCGGGCTGGCGAGATAGTTGGCGCGGACGAGCGGATTGATGCGGCCCTCGAAGTTCCGATTCCCGGACAGGACGGCCACCGCGACGAGTCGACCGTCGTCGATGGCATGGGCGACCGGTTCTGGCACGGGGCCGCTGTTGCCGATGCACGTCGTGCAGCCATAGCCGACGACGTGGAAACGCAACGTCTCGAGGTACGACAGCAGACCTGCGGCTGTCAGATACTCGGTTACGACCTTCGATCCCGGCGCGAGACTCGTTTTCACCCACGGTTTCACCCGCAGGCCGCGCTCGACGGCCTTCTTCGCCAACAGGCCCGCGGCCATCAGCACCGCAGGGTTCGATGTGTTGGTGCACGACGTGATCGCGGCGATGACGACGGCGCCGTGACCGAGCTCGAATTCCTCGCCATCGAGTCGCGTGTGCACCCGCGGGCCGAGCGCCGGCTCCGTCGTGGCGGATGTGGCGCCACGCGCGGCCGGCAACATTTGCGGCAACGCGGCGGCGAATTGGCTCTTGACGTCGGCGAGCGCGACTCGATCGTGCGGCCGCCGCGGACCCGCCAATGTCGGCACGACGGTGGCGAGATCGAGCTCCATGCGCTCGCTGTAATCCGGAGCCGCCATGGACGGAGAACGGAACAACCCTTGTTCCTTGGCGTACGCTTCCACCAGCGCCACACGGTCGTCGCTCCGCCCCGTGAGGCGCAAGTAATCCAGTGTCTTGGCGTCGATCGGGAAAATACCGCAGGTGGAGCCGAACTCCGGCGTCATGTTGGCGATGGTGGCGCGGTCGGCGAGGGTGAGCGCATCGAGCCCATTGCCGTAGAACTCGACGAATTTTCCCACCACGCCCTTGTGGCGCAGCATCTGGGCCACCGTCAACACGAGATCCGTCGCGGTCGCTCCCTCGGGCATCTCACCGCGCAGCTCGAAGCCCACCACGGGCGGCACGAGCATGGTCACCGGCTGGCCGAGCATCGCCGCTTCGGCTTCGATACCACCGACGCCCCATCCGAGCACACCGAGGCCGTTGATCATCGTCGTGTGGCTGTCCGTGCCGAGCACGGAATCCGGATACGCCACCGCGCCGTCGGGCGTCTTCTGGGTGAAGACCACCCGCGCCAAGTATTCGAGGTTGACTTGATGGACGATCCCCGTGTTCGGCGGCACGACGCGGAAGTTGTCGAATGCCCCTTGGCCCCAGCGCAAGAAGGCGTAGCGTTCGCGATTGCGCGCGTATTCGTGGCGGACGTTCTCCTGCAGCGCCTGGGCAGTGCCGAAAACATCGACCTGAATGGAATGATCGATGACGAGTTCCGATGGCAACAAGGGGTTGATGCGTCGCGGATCTCCGCCCAGCGCTGCGAGCGCATCGCGCATCGCCGCCAGATCCACGACCGCAGGCACGCCGGTGAAGTCCTGCAAGATCACCCGCGCCGGCATGAAGGCGATCTCGCGTTCCGGCGCGGCGCCAGGTCGCCAACGGCTGAGCGCCTCGATATCGGCGGGCTGCACCGAACGCCCGTCCTCGCAGCGCAGCAAATTCTCCAGCAGGATGCGCAGCGAGTACGGCAGGTGGGCGACCGGTAACCCGGCGGCTGCGAGTTTCTGCAAGCTGTAGTAGGTGTACTTCTTTCCGGCAACGTCGAGTGTCGTGCGGGTTCGAAACGTGTCGCGGCTCGCGGTCATGATTCACTCCCACTCTGGGGGGGCGCCGGCACGGCACCTGGAGGCGAAGTCACGGCGGTCCACTCCTGGAAGTCCATGCGAGTTCGCAGATTAACACTTGGCGAGGAAGCGATGGAAGCACGACGCACGAGCAGGAGGACGACGACGAATCCGAGGGTGCCGAGCACGAAGGTCGCGGCAGCGACGTCCATGCCGCGGAGCAGTCCCCAATGGTCTGCAATACCGCCAATCACGAGCGGCGCCCAGGTGACGGCGACTAGATGCACGATGGCGTTGTACAAACCCATTGCCGTCGCGTGAGCGTGTTCCGGTGTCATGTCGTGCAATACCGCTGTGAGCGGCCCGTGATACCAGCTGAGGAAAAAGCCCGAAGTGAAGAAGGTGGCGAGGAAGAGCATCCGGTGCGGCGTATGCACGGCCCACACCAAGAAGGGGATGCCGAGCGCCAGACCCGCCACGATGACGGCGACACGCCCCCAGGCAAAGCGGCGCATGAGTCGGTCGGCGAGCCAGGCACCGACCACGATTCCGAGCACGCCGGCGATTCCCAGGCTGGCGCCCAAGATGATGCCGGCCTCGCCCAGCGCGAAGCCCTTGTGGCGCACGACAAACGTGGTTCCCCAGAAGATCAAGGCATAGGCCGAAAAGGTGACGAAACATCCGCTGACGACGGCAGCGGCATAGGCGGGCAAGCGCAGTAGATCGAGCAGTGGCACTGGACGCGGTGCGGTCTCCACCCGCGGTTCGTGAAGCGACACGATCTTCCACGCCAGCAGGATGCCGGGAATCGCGACGATGAACAATGTCGGGCGCCAGCCGATCCAGGAGGCGAGCGCCCCCCCCAGACCGAGCCCGACGCAGCCGCCGATGAACATCCCGGCGTTGAACATCCCCTGCGCGCGGGCACGGACCGCGGCGGGAAAACTGCGGGTGATGATGGCCGTCGCGGCCGGCGTGAAGGCGGCCTCGCCGAGCCCCACCAAGGAGCGCGCCATCAACAAGAAGCGGAAGGAGCGCGCCAACCCCGTGACGAATGTCGCCAGGCTCCAGAACATCACGGCGGCCGCCATCACGTTCTTGCGCGAGGTCCGGTCGGCGAGGATCCCGAGCGGCAGTGTGAAGACCGAGTGCATGAGAGCGAACGCCGTGCCGAGCAATGCCGCTTGCGAGTGAGAAAGGGAGAAGTCGTCCTGGAGCAGCGGCAGAATGGCGCCGATGATCTGCCGGTCGACGAAGTTCATGAAATTGACCAGGGTGAGAATCACCAATACCCGGACCTGATGCTTGTCGAGCGGCTGGCGCATTCTGACCTCGGGGTTGCGACTGCGTCACAGTACACGCTCTCGCCGCTGCCGGCCCGCCGTATTGAGCCGCCGGACGAGCTTCACCTCGGTCTGGGGCCGTGGGCGGTGGGATCGGGCGGTCGCGATGGTGGTGAGGTTGGTGGCGGCGATAGCGATGTCGGGGCGACGCCGGTGATGGTCGCGCGGCCGCGGCCTCGTTGCCGCGGCCTGTGCCGTCCATTCGCCTCGTCGGTGTAGTAGGATATTCGGGTCATTGCGCCTGGCGCGACCCACGGGTCCGCCCCTGCGTCCCTCGAGCACTCCTCGCCGATACTCTGGAGGTCGTTGGCCGTGAAGCGTTTCATGGTCCTGGTAATTGCCCTCGTTCTGACCGTTCCCACTGCATCGGCGTTGGCCGCGAAGAAGGCAAAGAAAGCGGAAGACGCGCAAAGCACGCAGAAGGAAGAAGGAAACAAGAAGAAGGGGACTTTCAAAGAGTTTTCTGAGGTCACTGAAGACGCGACGCTCCTCGAAGGTTTCTTCGACGTCTACCAAAAACCCGACCAATTATTGTTGGCCGTCCCCGAGAACCGCCTGGGCGAAGACTTCCTGATGAGTTTCACCCTCGCTCAGGGTGTGGGAACGGGCTGGCTCATCGGCGGCTCCATGATGAATTGGGAGGCCCTGCTCGTCTGCTTCGAACGCCACGGCAACACCGTATATCTGGTGTCGAAACCGCACCGCTACACTGCCAGCGATCCCGGCTACAAGAGCATGGTCGATTTCGCCTTCGGATCCTCGGTGCTGGCATCGGCCGAGATTCTCAGCATTCGCGACAAGGACAAGGCGGCAGTGATCGACGTCGACAAGTGGTTCGTCTCGGACCTGTCGGGCGTGGGGGAGATGTTGCGTTCCACGCTGTCGCCGGGCCCCGGACAGCGCGGGAATGCGCAGCTCGAGTCGGATAAGAGCTTCATCGAGCAAGTCAAAGTCTTCCCGGAAAACGTCAACGTGCGCGCCAAGCTCACCTTCAAGCCCGGAGAGCCCGTGGACTGGGATGCCGTCCCGGATGGGAGGTCGGTGCCACTCTCGGTGCACTGCGTGATGGCGCGGCTGCCCACAGAACCCATGGAACCCCGGGTTGCCGATGATCGCATGGGCTACTTCCTGCTGGCGCAGAAAGATTTCGCCCGGCCGGAGCAGTCTTTCTTCACCCGTTACATCCGCAAGTGGAGGCTCGAGCCAGACCGCAAGCGCGACGAGCTGTACATTCCCAAGAAGCCGATCACCTACTACATCGATTCCAGCGTGCCACCGGAGCTTCGGCCTTACGTACAAGCCGGAATCGAGGAGTGGAACCGCGCTTTCGAAGCGGCGGGATTCGACAATGCCATGCGCGCCGATCTGCTGCCGCGCGAGGCCGACCCCGAAGACTTGCGCTATGCCACCATTCGCTGGGTCGCCACCGACGTGCCGAGCTACGGCGCCATCGGGCCCTCGGTCGTCGATCCGAGAACAGGCGAAGTTTTGGACGCCGACGTGCTGTTCGATGCGTCGATCACGCTCTGGGCTCGCCGCACGTGGCGCACTCTCGCCGACCCGGCGCGGGCGATCGAAAACGCGTTGGGCCTGGCGGCGGCGCTGCCGGCGCCGGCGGGGCCCAACTACGAGCATGCGGGTTTTGCCGACCAGCTGACCATGCACATGGCTCTGGTGCGTGCCAGCCTTCTCCTGCGTGGCGACATCACGCCGCAGGATCCAGTGCCCATCGAATTCGTCGGCGAGTTCCTGAAGTTCATCACCATGCACGAGGTCGGGCACACGTTGGGCTTGCGGCACAACTTTCGCGGTTCCACGGACACGCCGATGGCGAAGTTGCACGATCGCATATGGACGGGGGACAACGGTCTGGTGAACTCGGTGATGGAATATCCGGCGCCGAATCTCGCCATCGATGGCAAACCCAACGGCCACTACTACACACCCACCGTCGGTACGTGGGATCGCTGGGCGATCGCCTTCGGTTACATGCCCGATGCGGCCAAAGCCGCGGCGCTGGCGCGTCAGGCGGCACAGGATGGCAATTTGTACGGGACCGACGAGGATGCCGGTGGCATTGCAGCCCTCGACCCGACGGTCAATGTCTGGGACCTGGGTGACGACCCGTTGGGTTGGAGCAAGGAACGGTCGCAGTTGATCCGTGGCATTTGGTCCCGCCTGCCGCAGGCGGTGCTCTACGACGGCCAACCGCACTACGAGCTGACCAACGCGCTGATGACTTTGCTGGTCGGCTACGTGCAGGCGTTGGCGCCGGCAGTGAAGTACATCGGCGGCCAAGAAGTGAACCGCGATCACTTCGGGGATCCTCAGGCACGCGCACCATTCATCGTGGTGCCGAAGGCGAAGCAACGCGAGGCGCTGGATCACGTGGTCCAGAGCGCCTTCAGCGAAACGGCCTTCGTCATGCCGCGCGAAGTGCTGACGCAGCTGGGATCGAATCGATGGAGTCACTGGGGACAGCCGAACACGATTCTCGGACGCGTGGAGGTTCCGCTGCACGAACTCGTGCTCTTGATGCAGGGCGGGCTGCTCGACCTGATGACGAACCCCGTGCGGTTGTCGCGCCTGGTAGAAAACGAGAGTCTGGTCGGGGCGCAGAACGTGCTCTCGATTCCGGAAATGATGGAGGCGCTGAGCGGCGCGGTGTGGAGCGAGGTGTGGGGCGCGCAGCCGCACAACGTCACCAGCATGCGGCGCAACCTCCAGCGCCTGTACGTGGACCGCATGACGGCGATTCTCACGCATCCACCCAGCCGCATGCCGGCGGACGCACGCGCGGTGACGCGGGTGCAATTGCGCGAGCTGCAGACCCGACTGCAGCGTGCCATCGCTGCCGGCGCCACTCTCGATGCGTACACCCGTGCCCACCTCACCGAGATCCAGGAGAGGGTCGAGAAGGCGCTCGACGCCGGCCTCGAAGTGGAGCTGTTGGGCGGGCGCGGCTGAGTGAGCCAACCGCGGGCAAGAATCTTGTTGGGTCTCCTGGCGGCGGGGCTTGGCCTCGCCGCCTGTGACACCGAGAACGCTGGTGCACCGCGTCTCGTGGTGTTGGTCGTCGTCGATCAGCTGCGTGGCGATCTCCTGCAACGCTACGCCGATTGTTGGCGCGGCGGCTTCCGCCGTCTTCTCGACCAGGGCAGCTGTTTCAACCAGGCTGTGCAGGACCACGCGGTGACAAACACCGGGCCTGGCCACGCAACCCTCGCCACGGGAGTCTTTCCCGCCCGGCACGGCATCGTCGACAACTCCTGGTGCGAACGCATCGGTGACGACATTGTCGTCGTCCCCTGTGTCGCCGATTCGACGACGCATCTTGTCGGATCGGCGGCCGCGGGCGTGTCGCCGCATCGATTGCTTTCTCCGACCTTGGCCGAGTGGATGCAAGCTGCGGACGCGAGATCGCGTGTCGTGGCTCTCGGCGGCAAGGACCGCGCCAGCATCCTGCTGGCAGGGAACGCTCGCGGCGACGTCTATTGGTTCTCGCGGAGCGACGGTCGCTTCGTCACCTCCAGCTGGTATGCCGCGGCTGATCCGGACTGGCTGCAGCAGTTCCACGCTCGCGAGTGGCCCGCGCTGAGCCGCGATTCCACTTGGATGTGCGAGGTGCCGGCAGCGCAACGGTCCCGGGTGCGCGTCGCGGCGCCGGCATCGAGCGCAGGACCATTCCGCAATGACAGGGAGGCTGGTTCTACCGAGCTCGACTTCGTGCATCGATTCGACCCCGCCCAAGGCGACTTCTGGACATGGTGGAGGGATACGCCGTTCCCGGACGCTGCGCTTCTGGCATTGGCGGCGACGGCGGTGTCGGCGCGCGGGCTCGGCGACGATGATGTTCCGGATCTGCTGGCGCTAGCTCTGTCGCAGACGGACTATGTCGGGCACGAATACGGTCCGCAGAGCCTCGAACAGCTCGACAACTTGCTTCGGCTCGATCGCGACCTGGGAGCATTCCTCGCCTTCTTGGATACGAAGGTCGGCCGAGGCCGTTGGGTCATGGTTCTGAGCGCCGATCATGGGGTGACGGATTTGGCGGTGCATCGACGCGAGGACGGCATTCCCGTGCAGAAAGTGCTGGCCGCCAGCATCGATTCACTGTTCGACGGGTTACGCGAGGTGGAGGCGAATCAGGCGTCGCAGCGCGAACAGATCGGAGCGGTTCGTGTCGCACGGCATGACTTCGTCGCCAAGGTCTACACGCATACCGACCTGGCCAGCGTCACCGCACCGGCGGCCGAAGACTCGTTCCTGCGCGTGTTTCGCCACACGTACCATCCTGGACGGTTTCCGCTCGAACCGCTGGGTTCGGGCTCGCGGCGGCGCACGCTCGGTGTGCACGGCATCGAAGCACGGCTGCAACCGTGGGCGGTACGATCCGAGTCCGGAGCGGCACACGGTTCGCCGAGCTTCGACGATCGGCATGTGCCGATCCTGTTCCTTGGGGCACGGATCCCTTCCGGCTCGTCCGCGCAGAACATTCGCAGCGTCGATGTCGCGCCGACGCTCGCGAACATGGTGCGGGTTCCGGTGCCCGCCAGTTTGGACGGGATCGTCCTGGACTTGGCACCACTTCGGCCCTGACGGTTTGCAGCACCAAGAGCACAGTGCGAAGCGTCGTGCGGCGGCCAGCGGAATTGTCATCCGCTGCGGTGCGAGCGCAGCCATTCCTGCAGCAAGGAGTAGATCTGTGGCAGAAGGTTGCCGTCGGGGTCGGAGATGGGGACAGCTTGCGCGCGACGCACGAGCGCTTCCAGCGCCAGGCCGGTCGCGAGCTTCGAAGGTTGCCACAATCGGAGCTCGGGGCATGTCGCGACGAGCGCGCGGGCAATGCCGTCCAAGGTCGAATCATCGGTGCCCGCGGCTGCCTCGATCTCGACCTCGTGGTGCCGAAACGGTGTCCCATCCACGACGTAGATCACGCTGTCGATGGCGAGGACGGCCAGTGTTACGTTTCCATTTCCCATGACGTCGCGCGGGCGGCGGAGCGTGCGACGGTCCTGGATCGGTGTGAACCCGGCGCTCTGCAACGCCGGCAGCGGATCGGCTGCGAAATCGCGCGTCGCTGCAGCGGTTGGCGCCAACGCCGCGGGCCAATCGGCACCGAGCTCGTCGCGGATGCGGGTCCAAAGCCCAAGATCCGTGGGCTCGCCTTCCAGCTCCAGCCGCTCGACCGCGAGACCGCGGCGACGCGAACGTCCCTTCAAACACAGGAGCCAACGATCGTCGACGTGGCGAACACGCAACGCGTACCCGCGCTGGCGCAAGGGACGCGCGGGAAGATCGAGATAGACATCCCGGAGGTTTTCGGGTTGTCGATGCCGCAGCGAGAAATCGGCGAGACGGCCAACAGCTTCGAGACGAGCGAGAACAGCCTCGGGCGCATCGGTGGCGACGGCGAAGGTGATCTCGATCTCGCGGCTGGCAGAGGACATCGTGGAGCTCGTTCGCAGCAGAGTGGGGCCCGGGGCATGGTAGCATGCCGGCTCGTCGTCGCCGCGCCGAGATGCGGTTGTCGGGAGTTCATGCTGAGCGGCTACGGGCGGAGCCATCGAAGGTGGGCAGCCTCACCCGGGCGATTGCAACCTAGGAGACCAATGGCGCAGCGCAAGTGGATCGTGTTCGCGATTGTCGTCGTGGTTCTCGTGTTGTTGGATCAGGGGACGAAGCGCTGGGCGCTCGAGACTCTGGAGCGCGGCGTGACACAGCGCGCATGGGATGGCGCTCTCCTCCTCACGCTCAGCTTCAATCGTGGTGCCGCCTTCGGCCTCGACCTGGGCCCGGCGTCGCGGCCGCTGTTCATCCTCCTGTCTCTTGTCGTGCTGATTTGGCTCGGCACGGTCTATCAACGCACGCCGGCGGGAAGTCGATCACGCGCCGCGGGTGTGGCGCTCGTCACCGGCGGGGCAGTCGGGAACTTGATCGATCGTGTGCTGTCGAATCGCGGCGTGGTGGATTTTCTCGGACCCTACGATCTCGGCGTCATGGTGTGGCCGATCTTCAACCTAGCCGATTGCTGGGTGGTCGCCGGCATCGCGCTCCTCGTGCTCTCCATGCAGCGAGGGCATCTGACGACGGGCGACCTCAAGGTAGACGCACGATCTTGACGCTCCGCGACGGGGCATCGTCCACCCGCAGGTCGACGAAATAAACGCCAGGCGGCACGGCCGCGCCGTCGACCCGCGTTCCATCCCAGCCCAGCGCGTGATCGCCCGCGAGCATCGTGCCGGTGTACAACGTTCGCACCAGACGACCGGCGCTGTCGTAGACCCGGGCGGATACGTGGTGGTCGCGCACACTGGCCAAGTCGGAGGCAGCGAAACCGAAGCGGACCCATGCCGATCCGCGCGTGGGGTTCGGGGTCACGACCAACGTCGAGAGCATTGCCGCCGGCGGGCCGGCGCTGCTCGTCGGTGCGCGCGCAAATTTCTGGATGCGGTGGTTCTGGGTGTCGGAGATGAATACGTCGCCATCGGTGTCGATGGCAATCCCGAGTGGGAAGTAGAACTGGCCATCGCCAAGGGCGAGCGAGCCCCCGGCGTCGGGATCGACGCAGCCGCTGCCATCCGAGAGCCGGCATTGACTGCCCGTCACTTCCAGGAAAGCTCCAGAGGCCCCGAAGATTTCAACTCGATGGTTGTTGGTGTCCATCACGAAGACGCGGCCGTTCGAGACGGCAACGCCTCCGGGAAACTGGAAGTCACCTGTCCCCGCGCCCATCTGTCCCCAGGCCACCAAGAATTGCCCGACAGAGGTGAACTTCTGCACCCGGTTGTTGATCGGATCCGAGACGTAAACGAGAAAGCTGTCGGTCGTCGCGAGGCCGCGCGGCGACTGGAATTGACCGTTCCCCGAACCGATCGTCCCCCACGTACCGAGGAACACGCCGGTGGTGCTGAACTTCTGAATGCGTTTGTTCGGGAAGCCGTCTTCGGAGACAAAGACATGGAGGCTGTCGTCGATGTCGATGCCGCGCGGGGACTTGAACTGACCGGTACCCGTGCCCGTAGCTCCCCACTGCCGCAGGTAGGTTCCCGTGCTCGAGAACACCTGCACCCGGTCATTGAAGAAGTCGGTGACGTAGACCTCGCCGTTTGCATCCACAGCGACGTCGCGCGGGGAGTTGAACAGGCCGTTTGCTGTGCCTGAATCCCCCCAGGTCGACACGAAGGCACCGTTGTTGGAAAAGACCTGGATGCGGTGGTTGGCGCGGTCGGCGACGTACAGATTGCCCCCTGCACCGACCGCGAGGCCGCTCGGCTCCATGAACTGCCCATTTGCGGACCCCAGGCTTCCCCACTTGGTCAGGAACTGCAGGCTCGAGGCGGCTTTCCCCACGGCCGGCATCAGGGCGAGAAAAATGACCCAGACGGCGCTCGAGCGCTTGAGCCTGTGAGGGAGCGAACGGATCGTCTCGATGGCAGGGCGCCCGAATAGCGCGTCGATCATTGAATTCCTCCAGGAAGCCTCAATTGTATCACGCTCTGGAGCGCCACTCCAGACGGTCGTTTGCGCAGTGTACCGACGCCGGCGGCACTGGGATCAGCTTCGGATTGTGTCCGGTTCGCCGACAGTTCGAGGTGAGGTTAGTCACCAAACGCCCGCGAAGGCACGGTGCGCTAAACTGGAATCTGTTGTGGGGGCTCAAGATACAGTTCAGCACGTAGCGGCTGGCACAACCGTCAAGTTGGTCGACAAACGAGACGCGGAAGCCTTAAAACCGCTCCTAGGAACGCTTCTTCCTCTTCAGACGGAGCACAGTCGAACTCAACAGGCCAGCTCCAACCAACATCAAGGTTCCCGGCTCTGGGACCGCAGTACCTGCGTCGTGGGAGAACGGGGCCTTGATCGCGTGGACGGACCCCTCGACATGGTTGTAGGCGTCGAAGTGGACCGTCGAGTATCCGGTGATTGCGACGTCGTAAACGTTGATTTGGCCCATCCTTGGGAAGCTCGTCGGGTACGAATTGATGAAGTCCCCGATGGGGGAATCCATCATGTCGAAGTCCCCAAGCTCCCACTGCTTGAAGCTGGTGCCAGCGCCGTAGATGCCGTGGCTCGGAAGGAGGCTCCCGTCGCTCATTAGAGGACGCGTACCATCTGCGCCAACGCCAGAGGTTTGCATCGGGGCGCCGGGGGTGGACGGGTCGGTGAGCAACGTCGACGTCGACGGCGTGAGACCGATCGTCCCCATCTCACCGGTCTTAAAGGCGGCCGAGAGCTTGACGTCGAGAATCGCACCATACTGGGGGTTTCCGATCACCCAGAGACGCAAGTTGTTCGATGCAACGACCCAGCTCTCGGAGTCCGTGTCGTACGTGGCGCCCTCGATGTAGAGCTGGAGAACGGGGATTGCTTGCGCAGCGGTCCCGCCCAGCGCAACGAGAAGTGTGGTCATCAGGACAACGAGCGGCTTTGTGGCCTTCATTTGGAACAACCTTCCCAGGCGCAGGATAAATTTCGACTGACGCAGAGTCTTGAGCAAGCGGTGTTCCCTAAGCTATTGCATTGATTTAAAACAAGTAACCAAACACTAACAAAACCGACCTGTAGCCTTTTCCGACACCTCAGGAGGGGCTCCGAAACACCGCAGGCGACGAAACGCCTCCGGAGCCAGCCGCGCCTGTGCCAAGGACGTGCCGCACTTGCCGGGCCAGCGCGAGCACTTCACCTGTGAGTCGAGCGAGGTCGAGCTGGTGGGCCGGTGGCGAGCGTTGACGCGCGCGGCGCACCACAGAACTCATGCCGCAGGCAGAATCCTGAGGGAGACGGAAAGTCGGAACGCGCTCCCTTGTTCGGATCGATGCCTCCGCGTGTGGTGGTGGAGGCATTGACGAGTCGTGGCGCTACCCAGGCCTGTGAGAATGGCTGACTTTGCGACTGCTTTCCACCAAGCGGACGTACAAGTCCTCGAGGGTACGAATAACCATTGCCTGATCGTGCACCGCATGTACGTACTGACGTGCCTGTCGTCCGATCTGCGCACGGAGATCGAGATCACATAACAGGCGTTCGAGGTTTCGAACAAGGGCGTTCAAGTCGTCCTTGGGAAATATGAGAGCCGTGCGCTCGTGCGTGGCGATTTCCTTAACGCCGCCGACATCGGAGACGACGCTGGCTTTTCCTGCAGCCATGTATTCCAGGAGTGCGTTGGGGCTGCTTTCGCTGTTGGACACGAGCGAGCCAATGTCGAACGCGAAGATGTCGCGGTGTATGTTGACCGAAGTCCCCGGCAGGGCGAAGACATGACCGAGCCCGGTAGCATCGACGCAGCGCTGCAAATGTGAACGCTCGGGCCCTTCACCGAGGACCACGAAGCGCGCGGCTGGAAACCGTGGAGCGATGGTAGCGGCGGCGCGAACCAGTAGCTCGAGGTTCTTCACCGGTCGCAGATTCGCTACTGCCCCAACCACCACCGCGTCCTTGGGGAATCCCCAGGAAGCCTTGATTCCTTCTAGCGCATCATCGGAAGGGCGAGTGAAAGCCCCCAAGTCGAGCATGTTGGGGATCACGCTGATGCGGGTGGGATCGAAATGCTCCAAAGTAACGGCAGCGCTAGCCGCAGCCTTCGAGTTCGCGATGACGTGTGTCGTGAATTGTCTTACGAACCGCAGGGCCCAAAGACCCGTTCGTGTGTGGTGGTATCCGATATTGCGGCGGCTGGACACCACTACGGGGACTGCTGCCAGTTTCGCCCACAACGGCCCGATCACGCTGGAATCCACAAAATATGTATGAACCAGATCAATCTCACGGCGACGACAAACTTGGGCGAAGCGTCGTGCAACACTGAGCATTCCGGGGCGCAGAAGCGGGCCCGACTCGAGGTTCTCCCAGGCGAACGAACGGTTGGTCTCTTCGACCAACCAAGGACTGGCAGAAAGCGTCATGAGTGTGCATTCGAACCGGCGCCGGTCGAGAAGCGCGACCGTCCTCATGAGTTGTTTTTCGGTCCCGGCTGTCGGTTGATCGAGATTGTCGATCAGATAGAGAATCCGGATCATGCGCGCCTATTTCGCCGTTGCAGTCTTGGCAACGATCCGGTTCAAGGCGTCGTGTAAGCGCTTGGAAGTCGCCAGGTAGTGATATTCCATGACCCGCTCGCGCTTCAGGCTCGCCTTGCCACTACCGGACAGGATCCCGGCAAACAGGCGGTAGATCTCCTCGTCATTCTCCACGTCGCACCACAAGTTGCCTGTTTCCTGCAGGACCCGTGCGGTTGTCCCTCGCTTCGGGGTCACGCCGATGACCGGCTTGCCACTGCCGAGATAATCGACCAGCTTCGACGGTAGGAACACGCTCTCGGCGATTTTCCGTAGGGGAGCATCGAGCACCAGCAGGTAGTCGGACTCGGTCATCAAGGCCAACGAATCCAGATAGGGCACGGTTTCGAGTACGGTGATGTAGGACTCCAACCCGCGCTCGGTCACGTAGCGTCGATACGACTCCTGCATGCTACCGACGCAAGTCAGGTGAAGTTGATCTTTGAGGGGGGTTTCCAAGTTCAGCCGCTCCAAGGCCGCAAATACGGGGAGCGGCGTTCGCTCACCGTAGAAATGACCCGTGTGCAAGATCTTGATCCGAGCGTGCCCACTTTTTGCTGCCGTCCTCCCGAGACCGTACCACTCCGGCACGAAAGAGTGAGGCAAAACGCCGACTTTGTCGCGGAGCGCGGGGGGGTACTTTTTCATCACCAGTTCGACGGTTTCCTGTGAGGTGAAGAGGACGGTGTCGGCTGATTCTATGACCTCGCGTTCAATGCGACGATTGTAGTGAGCGACTGCCTTGAAACGGTGTTGATGCCATGGCATGTCGGACCAGGGATCGCTCAGGTAAGCGATCCAAGGAATGCCATGTCTGCGTTTCAGGTGCAATCCAATCATGTGGTTGGAGTGTGGTTGCGAACAGCTCAGCACCGCATCGAAACGTGAGAAATCCAAGCCGTTCACATAACGCAGAGCCGGGAAAACCCACTCCTTCTTTCGCGGCTCCCAGAGCCGATATCCGAGCCGGTAAAGAACCCCAATATCCCTGATGGCGTTGAGGATTCGATTTTTTTCCCAAGACCATACCTCATGGCGCCTCACACCATCGGGGATCAGACTGTTCATTGAAGGATCGAATGGATGCGGGCCCGGAGGGCGGAAAGATTCTGGAACAATGGTCAGGACTTCCACGTCATGTCCCAGCTCCTTGAGGCCGATGACCAGCTTCACGTAGCACATGGTCGCCGGTACAAGAAGCGGCGGGTAGCAGTAGAGAACGGCAAAAACTCTCACCAGCTTGACTCCCCTACGAGAACAGCTACCGTCCCCTGATGATACACCGGGATCCAGGACCTACTCGTCCAAGGGTGTGGTACCCATGTAAAGTCGCCTGGTAGTACTCCTGCGAGCTGGCGGTCTGCCTAATAAAGACGATTCTTCCGGGTGTTCCGGTCATTGCGCTGGCCATCGCACTGGGCACGCGCCCGTTCTCCTTCGACGAGGCCTTCGCCGTCAAGCAACTCGCTCTGGATGAGCGATGGGGCGGATCAAACCTGATTACGGTCGAGGGGAGTGCAAGCCATCGTCTGGATGGGGTTCGGAGTACGACACTCCGGCGGTCTTTGGCATGGCCGCTCCCCAGGACGGGGCTCCTCAGAACGACTAGACCCGTCGCGTGGGCGGAAACTTGCGCGCGGAGGCTCGAGTAGCCCACACTGCAATAAGGTCACACAAAGTTGGTGCACTGAGTCTCACAGAATCAGCACCGATAACCCGGACTTGCAGGCACGCCGCTTTGGGGAGAGTCGCAGCCAAGGTAGCAGCGACGTCCCGATCGTCCGATGTTTGCCCCTGATGGGAAGTCGGCGAGCTGAGTAAGGATAGACGCGGGTCATGAAGGACAAGTGCAAAATCCTCTGCATCTTCGGCACGCGCCCCGAGGTCATCAAGATGGGTCCGGTGATCGAAGCCCTACAGGCCGATCCTGCATTCCACGTGGTGAACCTCGCCACAGCCCAGCACCGGGAGATGTTGGACGACATGCTGCGTGTCTTCCGCATCGTTCCCGATCACGACCTCGACATCATGACCACCGACCAGAAGCTGGTGGATGTGACATCGAAATGCCTTGTCGGTATCGACGCTGTGCTGAAGCGTGAATCACCGCAAATGGCGTTGGTCCAGGGGGACACAACAACCGTCATGGCGGCGGCGCTGGTTTGTCACTACAACAGAGTCCCGCTGGGGCATGTGGAGGCAGGGCTCCGCACGTCCGACAAGTACGCACCATTTCCAGAGGAAATGAACCGGCGGATTGCAGGCGCCTTGGCGGACATGCATTTCGCCCCCACTTCGCGGGCACGGGATAACCTGCTTCGCGAAGGGGTCCCCGAGAACGCTATCCTGGTTACAGGCAACACGGTGGTCGATGCGGTGTTACGGATCGCAGCCGCGCCCGATCCGGACGACGCCAGTTTCGAACGGGTGCAACGCTTTGCCGCCAGGGTAGGGCGACTTCTACTGGTCACGGCGCACAGGCGCGAGAGCTTCGGCGAACCACTGCGTGCCGTTTGCCAGGCACTGTCACGGATCCTGCAGCTGTTCCCGGATACCGGAATAGTCTTTCCGGTGCATCCCAACCCCAACGTCCGCGGCCCGGTGCATGAAATCCTGGGAGAGAACCCGCGCGTGCTCTTGATGGAGCCGCTCGACTATGTGCAGTTCGTTCACGTGATGAAACTTGCGACACTGTTACTCACCGATTCCGGTGGCGTGCAGGAAGAAGCCCCGTCGTTGGGGAAGCCCGTGTTGGTGCTGCGAGACAAGACCGAGAGGCCTGAGGGCATCGAAGCCGGTGTCGCCTGGCTGGTCGGTACCGATCCCACGCGAATCGTCGCCGAGGCGCGCCGCATCCTGGATTCACACCGCGACACAGCGGATTGGGTGCAGCGCCAGAACCCTTATGGGGATGGGCGTGCCGCAGAGCGGATCGTGCAGGGGATTCGCCAGTACTTGGGGATGGAATGATCCACGATCTTTCACACCGCCGATGTCGCATAACGACGGCGGGTGGGTGACCAACAAGCCACCGAGACTGTCCCGAGGTGCCCAGAGTGGAACCCTTCATGAACATTCAGGTGGGTGGTGAAGACTACACCGGCTATTTGGTCATCGATAGCATCGTGGGGGACACGAGCTCTGGAGGAGTGCGTATCTATGAGGATCTCGCGATCCAAGAAATCCGTGACTTGGCCCGAGAGATGTCATTCAAATACGCCCTCTTTCGACTCCCTCGCGGTGGCGCCAAGGCCGGAGTCAAGCTGAGCTCAGCACTCGACCGAGAGAAGCGCATGCGCGCGCTGCAGGATTTCGGTGCCAAGATCGGGCCTCTCGTACGCATGGGGATCTACCACCCTGGAATGGACATGAACTGCGGCCCCGAAGAGCTGCGGGCGATCTATTCCGGTGCCGGCATCACGCTGGGTCAGGTGACCGATACCTCGTGGTTCACGGCGCTCAGCGTGTATCACGCTCTCGAAGCGTGTGCCGATGCGCTCAACATTTCAGGCCGCCAGGTCACGCTTGCCATCGAGGGGTTCGGGAGCGTGGCGCGTCACCTTGCAAGAAGGCTCACGGATCGCTACCGGATCGTCGGAGTGGCGACACTGTCAGCAGCCGTTCTCGACGTGCAAGGGCGGCAGGCCGTCGAACTCGCTGAGTTGAGTGATCGGCATGGTGACGATTTCGTCAAGCATCTGGCAGGAACCACCGTCGATGGGGATACGTTGCGGACGGCTGATGTGGACGTTTTCATCCCAGCGGCTCGCACGCGAACTCTGACACGGGAATTGGTGGCTCGATTGCGGGCACGGGCGGTCTTGCCCATTGCAAACGCGCCCTATGAGGAGGGGGCCGTCAATTCCCTGCACGCTCGTGGTGTCATCTGCTTGCCTGGCTACGTGGTTAACGTCGGGGGCGTTCTGGCGTCATCTCTCTTTGATCATGGGTTGGGTCGAAGCGAGATCGAGGTTCTCTTTGCCAGCTCGTACCGTAGGTTCGTCAAACAGCTCCTTCAGACTGCGCGAGAAGGCGGGATCTCTGCGAGCCAGTTGGCGGGGACGTTGGCTGAAGGCGAGATTGCGGTACGAGTCCCGCACGTGCACCGCTCCCTTCCGCAGCGGGTGTACCAACGCTTCATCCACCGGCGGTTGCCGCGACGCGTGCGCGCGACTCTCGCACGGCGACGGTTCGCCCGGGCACTGGAAGGACTCCACGAACAGACTCTCCGCGCAGGGCGAGCCGAACGATGAATACCGCAAACACGGTTCAGCTCGAAGAGCGGCGCTCGATCGAGGAGTCCGAATGGGTTCGGGTCGTTGAAGCTTGCAATGGCAACGCCCTTCATTTGCCGGCGACGCACCTCCTTGATTATCCCCCTGAGTCGTTGCGTTTTCTTCTTTTCAAGGAAGGCGAGACAGTTGTTGCTTGCGCATTGGGATTGGCCGTGAGCCGCAGGTTGATGCGCAGGATCCCCGTGGGCCCGGGCAAGCTCGTCCTACCAACGGCTCCGGCACTGGCCGACGCCGTGTGGGCCGAGGCCGTGCTCACAGCGCTCGAAGCCCATGCCCGCCTCTCAGGCTACGCGCGTTTGGTGGTACAGCCACAATCGAGCGCGTACTTCGATCGTCACGAGCTGTTCGCACGCCATGCCAAGGAGAGCCTCATCGAGTTCGTCCTGGACCTGCGCCGGCAGCACGACGAGGTTCTGCAGGGGATGCACAAGACGCACCGCAAGAATGCAAGACGCGCCGAAGCGCGGGGGGTGACTGTCGTTGAGGACTCGAGCCTTGAGGGTCTGCTGCGCCTGCGCGCCATGCAGGAAGAGTCATCACAACGGGCTGCAAAGAAGGAGCACGGGTTTTCCGTACGAGAGGAGACATTTTTTCGTAAGGCTCACGAACACGTCTACAGTAAAGGGCTTGGCAGAGTGCTCTTCGCCAAGCGCGGGGATGAGCTTCTTGCGGGCCTTGCTTTCCTCACGGCAGCACGGCGTGCTGTGACCGTGCGCTCTGGCTCGTTCCCTGCGGGCTACGAGATGTATGCCATGTATCTCCTGTATGTGAAGCTGATCCAGTTGCTCCTCGATCAAGGGGCCGTAGAGCTGAACCTGGGAGGCGTGCCTTTGGAAGCGGCGAATCCAAGCCATCCTCAGTGGGGCCTCCACGAATTCAAGAAGGGATTCGGGGGCTGCGCGGTGACTCGAGCGGGTGTCGACCTACCATTGCGTGGAGAACGATGATTCTGGAGCGTTTGATCGAGCGTGGCCGCGAGCGACTGCGTCTTTCGCGACCTGCCGGGACGGCTCGAGAGCACGCCGCTGCGGCCGTTGGCTGGCTGTATCGCGCCCAGGATGCCAATGGCGACGGCGGCGTGAGCCACAGTTACCTGCTTGGCAAAGGGTGGATGCGAAGTTACCCAGAAACGACGGGATATATCATTCCCACGGTGCTCAATTGGAGCGCAACGACGGGAGATGAAGATGCACGGCAGCGAGCGTTGCGCATGTCGCAATGGGAACTCGCGATCCGCTTGGAATCTGGCGCCATCCCGAATCTCATCGATGGGAAGCCAACGATTTTCGACACCGGACAAGTGATCTTCGGATGGATTGCTGCGTATGGGAGCACAGGGGACGCCGTCTATCTAGATGCCGCGACCAGCGCCGCCGAGTGGCTTCTAGGCGAGCAAGAAGCCGACGGTGTATGGCGTCACGAATCGGATTCAGGCGGGCCAGGCCGTGTCTACAATGCCTGCGTGGCCTGGGCGCTCGCGGAGCTCGCCATCGTGAGCGGCGACCAGAGATACGCTGACTCGATCCGGCCATTTTTGAAGTGGGGCTTGTCGCTCGAGAAGGAAGATGGCTGGTTCGATCGCAACTGCCTTGGAAACGATTCAGCACCACTCCTCCACACCATCGCCTATACCGCGCGGGGGCAGTTCGAGTGTGGCCGGCGACTCGATTGGCCAGAACTCGTGGCGGCCGCGACTCGCACCGCGAGGAGTCTCGTTCCCCACGTGCGGGAGGACGGCTGGATGCCGGGAAGGTTCAAGCGTCGCTGGCAGGTGGCGGTCCCTTGGGCCTGCCTCACCGGGATGGCGCAAATGTCCGTCCTCTGGCAACGACTGCACTCCCGAGATGCACGGGGAGTGGAGGGGGACACCACGCAATTCCTCGGTGCCTCCCGTCGCGTCAACGAGTTTCTACGTCGCAGCCAGGATCGTACGTCACGGAATGAAGGCTTGCGGGGCGGTATCCGCGGCTCCTATCCGATCCACGCGGCGTACGGGCAGTACCGAGTCCTGAACTGGGCCACGAAGTTCTTCGTTGACGCGATGTTAGAGGAGATGCCGGAAAAGCGACTGTTGTTTCCCTACTGACTTCCAGGGTCGACCAACTGACCTGATGTGTCTCGACGGAGAGCACGGGTGGCGGCCTGCCCAGGGAAGGGACCCAAAACCCGCAAAACGGACAGTTAACCGTAATTACCACAGCATATTGCAGCGACTACGCGATGGAGTCGGCGAGTCTGGTTCACGAGCCGATCTTTTGTGCTAAACTAAATCAAATCCAGCACTTGGAGGCTACGTTGCGGACGGTACTCTGGCAATCGTACGGGAGGCTGCTACCGGCCCTCGCCTACATGGCTCTCAGTTTCACGACGGTCGTAGCGCAAGAGAAACCCAAGTACCGCATGGGCGCCGGGGATGTCGTGCGCATCCAGGTTTTGAATCACCCTGAATTGTCGCTTCAGACCACGTTGGATCGGGATGGATCACTTCTCTTACCCCAGCTCGATACGACAGTCAATGCTCGAAACCTCACGGAATCCGACCTTTCCGACCAGCTGACCCGGCTCTACCGCACCTCAGATCCGACAATCACACAAGTCAGGGTCAACGTCGTGGAATTCAAGAGCCGAAGTGTAAGGGTCACCGGAGAGGTAAAAGCTCAAGGCCTCTACGGATTCCCTGAAATTCCCGATGTCTACTCAGTTATCCTCGAGGCCGGTGGACCCACAGCGATTGCAGACATGACCCGCGTTCAAGTCTTTAGGAAGGGGGAGATCATCCCTGTCGACGTATCCGCTTTCCAACGCGGCGAAAAAACGCTGCCAGATCTGCTCCCAGGCGACCAGATCTTTGTTCCCGCGCAGGCGTCCGAAGTTGCAGTGACCGGCGCGCAATTCCAGGTACTCGGCTCGGTTCGTGTCCCTGGTGTGTACCCCTGGAACGAAGCGCAGTCCGTGTACACAGCTCTGGCACTTTCAGGTGGTCCCCTCCCGGAAGCCAACCTTCGCAAAGTCTCCCTAGCTCGCGTCACCCCCACTGGTTTGGTGTCCTACGAGCTCGATGTTGAGGCGATGCTGTTCGAGGGCAAGACCGATGTAGACATCGGCCTTGAGCAAGGTGACACCATCACCATTAAGTCGAAAGCCTTTGGGCCCGGAACGCTTGCTAGGGGTCTGGTGCTATTCCTGCCCCTGATCACAACGCTAACAAGCCTCATCGTCGTCATCGACAATCAATAGAGAGCCGCCCCAGAAGGAATGATGACAACAGTATCCTCAGACATGTCGATCGACCCCAGGCACTACGTCAAAATGTTTTGGCGGCGAAAGGGGGTGATCCTGCTTTCGGTGATCACAGTCTTCTGTTCGGCTCTCGTGGCGCTGAGTTTCATGCCAGACGAATATGAGGCTACCGTGCAGGTGAGCTTCGAAGAAGCGCAAACGGCGGTGCCAGAGATCACTCCTCAGACTTCAAGTGGGCCCAGGGAAGACGCACGACTGCAAAGATTCGCCTCGGTGATTCAGAGCCGACCGTTCTTGACGCTCGTAGTACTGAAGTTGCCGAACATGACCTCGACCCCCAGCGTAAGAGCCGTTGCCGAGGAGATTCAGCGAAAGACCCCACAGCTATCAGTCGACGAAATTGCCCTGCGTCTCGTGGTTGACAAGGTCCAATCTCGGTTGAGATTCGTTTCCAGAGGAAGCGGAATCTACGAGGTGGTGGTTACGGATTCCGACCCGGCGACAGCAAAGGACCTGGCCGGGTACATCGGAGATCTCTACATGGAGGAGACCAAGAAGCATAGGGTTGAAGGGCTGCAGTATGCGATCCTGTGGTCGGAAGAACAAGGCGGCCTCCATGAACAGGAGCTGAGGGTAGCCGAGGAGAAATACGAGCAGTATAGAGAGTCGCAAATCCAAAAGGAGTTGCCCCCAGGAGCAGTGCGTGCCGAAAACCGGGAGAGGGCGGATTTGCTGCAGCGCGGAGTCCGGAAGTTTGCGGAGGCTGCAGAGGACTTGGTCCGCGAGCGCACGAATGACTTGGACAAGGCGGAAATCAACAAGGCCACCGCAGATGCAATCTTGAGCGACACCGAGTTCAACCAGCACGCTGAGCAGTTGAAAGAGGATCTGACCGGCGGGGTCGACAATCGACTGACGCTTGAGTCGCTTCCGGAGGGCGAGTCATTGTGGCCACCCCCAGAATACAGAGTCCTGCGCCAGAGGCTCGCGGCCAAACTGCAGGAAAGAGTTCAGATCAAGCGGCCGCGGGCCAATCCCGTCAATGTGGCAACGTACGTTGACTATTTGTTGTCCCGCATCGATGCGCACGCCCGATCGGAGGTCGCGAAAGACCTGGACCAGCGGATTGAAGCCTACGAGCAGCAAGCACAGAATCAACCGGAGCAAGAGCTCGCGCTGCAAAAGCTGAAACAAGACGTGGATAGTAAGCGAGCGACGCGGGAATTGTTCCGCAACTCAGAAACCAAAAACACGATTCTACAACAGGCTGAGAGCGCAAGCCTGGGCGGGCAGGTGCGGATTCTCGAGCCCCCCCAACTACCCCTGGCTCCAAGCCGTCCCAACCGGGTGAAAATACTCCTGGGGGCTTTGCTCCTCGGCACGATGTTCGGGCTTGGTCTCGCTTTCTTGAGCGAGATCATGGACCCAACGGTGCGCACGCTCGCGGACATCCAACGTGTAGCTCCAGAGCCCGTTTTATGCACGACCCCGTTGCTAAGCAAGCTGCAGCCGCGGGTCCAGGGGATTCGGCGCTTTTGGTTGCCTGCCGCCGTATCGGCGGTCGTCCTTCTGACAGCGGCATTTTTTGCGGCACGCTTGATTGCTCAGGAAGAGCCCCTTCCGGGCGCACACCCCGCCGGGGAAGCCTCCGACGCGCAGACCGGCCGCTGATACCGGAGAAGGGGAGGAAATGGAAAGTTCGAATGACCTTCTCAACACAGAGCCAATGGCAACGGAGATCTCCAAGTTGGCCTCTCGGTTGTGGCACTATGCACTGAAGGAGAAGAAGAAGGTCATCGCGGTAACGAGTGCGCTCCGCGGCGAGGGCAAGAGCACAACCGTAGCCCATCTGGCCGCTGCACTCGCGGCGTATCCGGCGCTCAAGATCCTAGTGGTCGACTTCGACACACGGACTCCGTCGGTGCAGAAGTTCTTCAATGTACACGTTGAGAGTGGTCTTGCTGAGGTGCTGCGCGGTGAATGTCCAGTCACGCAAGCGATCGTGCACGGCAACCCAGGACCTGATCTGTTGGTGCCGATCAGCTCGGAGGAGGATCCACAGTTCCTGCTGCGCGCACCACGGCTCGTCGAAGTGTTCCAGGTTTTGCGCAAATCCTACGATCTCATCCTGGTAGACACGCCCGCGCTCGTGCCCGTCGCGGATGCGACTGCAGTCCTTCCGCTCTGCGACGCCGTCATCATGGTGGTCATGGCAGGATCGAGCACGAAGCACCACCTCAAGAGAGCGCGCGAGTTGTGTTTGGGCCTTGGAGTGATGATTCTGGGGCTCGTGGTCGGCAACGTGCAACAGGCCGCACCAGAGTACTTGGATACACATTACTATGGCTACTCCACGTCACAATCGAAGGGGAGTCGTTCCCAGCGCAGTGGAAAATCCTGAAGCGGCCATCCAAACGTCTCATCTCGTTTCTGTGGTGATTCCCGTCCTCAACGAAGAAAAGGACATCGGGAACCTCCTGGACGCGCTATTGAACCAGGCCCCCCCTTCCGGTGGGTTCGAGGTTCTCGTGGCCGATGGTGGTTCTACAGACACGACACGCGATATCGTCAATCGGATTGCCGCCAAGGACCCACGCGTTCGCTTGATCGACAACCCCAACGTGCGGAGCGGCGCTGGGCGCAACGCGGGAGCCCGGGCGGCACGCGGGGACTACGTTCTCTTCCTCGACGGTCATTGCAGCCTGCCACGATCGGACTACCTCGTCCGGATGGTGGAAATCTTTCAAGCCACCGGGGCGGCGTGCCTATGCCGGCCGCAACCGCTGCGTGAACTCGACGATGCCGCGTGGGCGAAAGCCATTGCGCGCGCGCGGCATTCCTGGCTGGGCCACTACCCTGGATCGGACATTTACAAGCACGAATCGACGCACGCAGGTTCCACGAATCCACACTCTGCCGGAGCTGCCTACCAACGACGGGTGTTGTTCGCACTCGGAGGCTACGATGAGCGGTTCGATGCATGTGAGGATGTCGAGTTCAATCACCGTGTGGCCCTAGCTGGGGAGAAGGCCTACTTTCACCCGGATCTGAAGGTCTGCTATAGGCCAAGAGGCACGCTCAGGGGGCTATTCCGCCAGATGCAGAGGTATGGCCGCGGACGTGCTCGGCTCATGGCCCGCCACCCAACCATTGTCGCGTGGCCTCTGCTCATCGCGAGTGTTCCGGTCGTAGCCGGGCTCTTGGCCACCTTGCTTTCCCACTGGGAAACAGGACTCCTCGTGCTGGGACTGGCGACTTGCGTATGGGGTGGAGCGGTCCTCGTAGAGTCGTTTCTATTGGGTCGTGGAAGGGCCATCTCCTTACGTATCGGGGCCGCATTCATAACGTTGCACGTTGGCATGCTGTTCGGGTTCTGGCGCGGTCTAATGGAGTGGCGCGAGTTTCGTCATCCGGGCAGGTGGGTACTGGAATGAAGCTAGAGTGGGCATTCTGGTCTTCCGTCGGGCTCATGATCTACGTGTATTGTGGCTATCCAGCGATCCTTTGGGTGGTCAACCTCTTCACGGTGAAGCGTAGGCCTTGGGATCCCGAGCGCCTGCCCGCCGTCACGATCGTGATCTCAGCTCGTAATGAAGCGGACTGCATTCAAAGCACCATCGAGAACAAGCTGAATCTGAACTACCCAGCGCAACAACTGGAAATCCTGGTGACCTCCGATGAATCCACGGATGGAACGGACGAGATCGTCAAGTCGTTCGAGGCCAGGGGTGTTCGACTGATCCGTCAAGCCCCTCGCCAGGGTAAAACCATTGCGTTGAACCGAATGGTCGCAGAGGCCAAAGGTGAGATCATCGTCTTTTCGGATGCAAACTCCATCTATCAACAGGATGCCGTCCTGAAACTCGTCCGGAACTTCTCTGATCCGGCGGTCGGCTACGTCACCGGCAGAATGGTCTACGCGGACGAAGCCCGCTCGATCGTCGGCGCAGGGTGCACGGTGTACATGCGCTACGAGAATGTTCTCAGGAGTCTCGAGTCGGAGTTCGGCTCGGTCATCGGGGTGGACGGTGGAATCGATGCGGCCCGCAAGTCCCTCTATGAACCCATGCCAGCAGCGACGCTTCCTGATTTTGTCTTGCCGCTTCGGGTCATTCAACGCGGGTACCGAGTGGTCTACGAAAAAGAGGCCTTGGTCCACGAAGCTACGCTGACAGAAAGTGCCGATGAATGGGCAATGCGTGTTCGGGTCGTCTTGCGAAGTTTGCACGCGATGAACGAGATGAAGGTGCTCTTGAACCCGGTGCGCTATCCACGAGCGGCATTCCAGCTTCTGAGCCATAAGCTGTTGCGATATCTCGCAGGTCTGTTCCAACTGTCTGCACTCGTGCTCAACGCGGTCGCGGCGCGGGAGTCTTACTTCTATTCCGTTCTCTTGGTGACACAGGGTTTCTTCTACGTTGCCGCGCTCCTTGGGTCCGGCGCCGTGGGATCCCTTTGGCTACCGGGGGCCCGCTACGCCTTCTACTTCTGTCTTCTGAACGCCGCTTCGCTTGCAGCCCTCGGTGGATTCCTGCGCGGTGAGAAGCAGGTCGTATGGAATCCGCGGAAGGGAAAATCGAGGACGAACGGTGGGAAGTAAGCGGACACAGCGGCCGGGAACCGGGGTGTCACGTGTCGCGAGAGATCCTGCAGATCGAGAAGCGGTATTTCCCTGAGGGCTCTTGGGGGATCTTCTCCACCAAATCGATGTCATGCCGCATCTGTGAGCCGAAGCGTTGAGCCACCAATGCTGTGATTGCTTGGCGGCTCGCGGTACCGAATTCAGCCTCCGGTACGACACGAATGACGATGTGGTCGAGGTGGTCTTGCTCGATCTGAACTTGACGTACTCCTGAGATGAGGGTCGCAAAGTTTTCCGTGAGTGAGATTCCTGAGACGAGCTCCCCCGTAGGCGTATACAGATAGTCCGCTACGCGACCGGCCACAGCTTGCAACAACGGATAGGTGCGCCCGCAGGAGCAAGAACGCTCACTGGCGATGGCGCGATCGCCGACCTCATAACGGATGAAAGGCATGCCGCGATTCCGCAGGTCCGTCACTAGAATATGACCTGCGGGGTCGCTGTCACGTCGGTCGACCTCGACGACGAGCGCATCCGTGTTCACGTGCAGGCCTTCGTGGGCTTCGCATTCGCTGGCGATGAGGCTGACCTCCTCACAACCGTAGCGGTCGAACACGCGGACCCCGAAGACTCGTTCGATGGCCTCGCGCTCGTGGCTATGCAACACCATTGCCGTACTGAGGACTCCCTTGAGTCGTGGCCGGGGGTACCGCTGCGATTCCCAGAAGTGTGCGAAGAGAAAGAGCGAGTGCGCATGCCCCCAGAGCAATGTCGGGTGCTGGGCGAGAATCTGCTGCGCAAAGCTCGTCATCATGGCTTCGTCCATGCGCAACGTGTCCAGATAGAACGTGCGTTGCAGCAGTGCATTGCGGAGATTCTGGCGAAGAGTCGGCTTGGGGGGATTGCCCCAGACGGCAGCACGAGGCTCGCAGAGATTCCAACCCGTCCAGCGGTCGCGGTAGAGCACGACCCCCCGCCTCCACTCGCCGCATGCCTCGTCCATGAGAACGTGCAAGGAAACACCTGTGGATCCCGACGTGCGCTTGCGTAAGAGCGTGTCACGGTTGTGGGAACGCGCGACCATGTCGTCTCCATGCTCGCGTATATCGTCCTTCGTCAGAACCGGTAAGCGATGCAGGTCGTCCCAAGAGCGCAAGTCGCCTGGTTCGAAGCCGGCCTGCTGGAAGCGCTGGCGATAGAAGGGTGACTCGTGGAAAGCATGGGCGACGATGGCGCAAAGCTCTCGCCACTGCCGTTCGCGGCGCTCCTCCAGCGGCAGCGCGCGCTCACGGTCGAGCCGTGTCGCCACGCGGAGGTAAGGCGAGTGTTCCCACAAGGCCCAAGGGGGCGCCACGAAGGTTCTGAACCACCACGCCATCATGGATGCTCGCATCTCCGATCCAGGAGGGTTCGTGGGCGATCACCTGCGAGAGCCATTGGTAAGCTCAGCATAGACTCTGGTGAGCTCCTCCGTTTGTTTCTCGAACGAGAAGTGGGTCTTGGCGTGCTCTCGTGCCTGCGAGCCGAGGGCCTCCGCACGCACCGCATCGTCGAGAGCCCCTGTAATAGCAGATGCGAGCGCCGTTGCGTCACCCGGTGGTACCAACCAGCCGGTTTGTCCATCGAGCACGAGCTCCGCAGTTCCACCGACGTTGGTAGCCACGACGGGCTTCCCCAGCGAGAACGCCTCCAGGAGCACGTTGGGGAGGCCTTCTGTGAACGACGGGTTGACCACCACATCGGCACCGGCCAGATACTCGAGGACGTTGCGACGAAAGCCCGCGAAGACGACGCGTTCATTGAGTCCTGTTGCCTCGGCTTGGCGGCGAAGAGATTGCTCCATGGCGCCGCTGCCGCAAAGCACGAGGTGCACTGGCGGATCGCGGTGGCGGAGTTCCTGCAGCGCCTCCAGGAGCTTCGCGTGCCCTTTCTCGGGGCTCAACCGACCTGCCGCGACGAGGACCTTTGCAGCCGGAGGCAACGCAAACTCGGCGCGCAGATCACGCGGTCGCACGTGCGCAGCGATGTCGCAGTCCACGGCGTTGTGCACGACTGTAATGCGTTCGGGGCGAAGCCCGTGACCCACGAGGACGCGACGCGTGCCCTCGGACACGCACAGTACTCGCGGTGAACGACGCAGAACCCAACGGTCCAGCTCCTCGTAGCGGCGCACACGCCAAGTTGCCGCCGTATAGCCGCGAACAAACGGAACCGGACGCCAGCGGCTCATGCGCCCAGCCAGCCAACCCACGACATTCGGTTTGAAGCCGTGAGTGATGAGGATGTCGACCTTCCAGTCGGACAGGAAGCGTTGCAGTTGGCGCACCGCGAGCAAGCTGAAGCCGGAACGCGTGTCGATGAGAAACGTCGGCAGACCACGCGCACGGGCAGCCTCGATCACCTCGACTTGCGTGCGATTCTCTCGGAAAGATCCGATGACCGCCCGCCACGGCTGCGGCAAGCGCACACAGTGTTCCACGATCTGTTTCTCCGGGCCGCCGGCGAATTCACTCGCGATGAGATGGCAAACGACGCGATTCATAGCCTGTGCGCACCGTGACCCCACACGAAGCCCTCGAACGTCTTCATCAGGATCCTCGGATCCAACATTGTGCAGTGGTTCTCCACGTTGAAGAGGTCATGCGTGCGCAATAGAGGCACCCAACCCAATTAAGAGGTGACACCGAGGGGCACGTCGTCGAGCAGGTTCAATCTTCGCAGAACCGCGGAGATTGGCCGATAGCGCGCCAACTCGAGCAGCCCCTCGAGTCGCCTCGCTGCATGTGCGAGGTTGTGATAGTGCGTCCAACGAGTTCGTACACTGACTGAAAACCGCGGTTGGCTGGGATCGATCTCCCAAGGGTGGATGGTCAGGGCGAAGCCTCGATTCTGTTCGAGAATCCGACGCACCGCCCATGTCTGGAATCCGTAAGGGAGCAACCGGAGGTAGGCGCCGCCGGTGGCGGGAAAATTGAGGCCACCGAGTCGAATCGTTGGCAGGGGGAACTCGGCAAGCTGGAGCCCGCTCTCAAGTGTGTGCATATAAGGAGTGCGTGGCGCTGCGGGTATGCCGTAGCGGCGCCGCCGGATGGGGAAGATGCTCGAGTCGTAACGATAGCCTTCCTCCGCCAGGATGGGCAGAGCCCAGAGCGTCCGTGCCACGATCGTGTAAGACGGGGCGCGGTAGCCGAGGACCTCCTGGCTGCTCAGGTCCTGGAGTAGGGCACGAGCGCGCCGCACGTCTTGTCTGAAGGCTTCCGGGGTTTGGTTGTAGACCAGTTCGTGATCGAAACCGTGCGAGGCGACCTCGTGGCCGGCCGCGGCAATGCGCCGGACCAGACCGGGATGCCGCTGGGCGGTCCAGCCAAGGACAAAGAATGTGCCGAGAGCATCATGTCGTGCGAGCAACTCGAGGAGACGATCCGTGTTGGCCTCGGTGCGGTCCTCGAAGGTCTCCCAGCGTTCCCTGGGGCACACCCGGCGCAGCGCCTCGACTTGGAAGTAGTCCTCGACGTCCGCCGAGAAGGCTGCTGTCGATAATTCTGTCGCTGTCGACGAAGTTGCCAACACGGGTTCGGTACTTTCACTCGGCGCAGGTCGAGGCGTTTCATCGGCCCAGCTGACATCGTGCCGGCTCATTCGAGTCCCACCTCGCGCATAATGTCGTTCAAGAGAGGATCGAGCACTGCCATCAATTTGTGCATCGCCTCGGTGTCTTCGCGGGTAGCGCTGTAGTGCACGGAAAGGGCATTCGTCGGTCGGCGGCCTAGGGCATTGCGCACGAGGTCCCACTTCAGCGCATATTCTCCCGTCACGGTACCGCCCTGCGTGCGGAACCAGTACACGATCTGCTGCTGCTTACCACCACGCTCGACGTTCATGCATGCCACGGTCTCGGGCCCGTGCGCGAGCTGCACCGTCTCGCTTTGCAGTGAGACTACGTTCCAGCCGCCTCCGGGGACGCAGTGTCGCGGCGAGTGAATCTGCGAATTCACCTGCTGTTCGGAGAAGTAGGCCAAGAACAGCCACACCTCGCTCCCGTTCGGGTGGCGGTAGCAGCGCTGCAGGGCGGCGTCCGCATCGAGGACCTCTGCAACGTTTTCGGACATGGAGAAATCCTCGCTGTACCAACCATCAAAAGTCGCGGGCAGGCGCGTGAAAGAGGGTAGCTGTGTGACAACGCTGCGCTGGGATGACAGGTCTCTGGCATACAAGCCCGCGAAGCTCACGCAGAGGGCCACGATCAGGATGCGGACGGCCACAGACTTCTCACCCCCTTCCGCACCAGGAAAAAAAGTGCCAGGGCGGTTACGAACACGAGCAGGCCGAACAGTTCGTGAACGATTCCTTTGGTCACCTCAGGGCCGACGAGGTAGGCACCCAGGCTGCTGGCCCAAACCCGGAAACTATTGGCCAAGACACTTAGGGGAATCGTGGCCAAGAACACCAAGATTCTACCCAACAAGGGGAGTGGGGTGAAATATGCAATCAGAGCCCCCAGCGCCAGGAATGCATAAAGCGAGCGGATGCCACTACACGCTTCCGCCACCTCGAGCGAGAGGTTCTCGGGCAGGTGCAGCATGTTCCCCTGCGCGACGACAGGAATGCCTGTAACCTTGAGACCGATCACGGCGATCTTCGCCGCGAGAGCCTGCATTGGACTCGTGAGTGTGTAGTAGATCAGATAGGGCAGGGGAATCGCCAGGAGCAATAGGGCGATCGGAAACGCGGCCGCACCAAGCCAGCGCCATCCCAGGAGAAACAGGACAGCCGACCCCATGAGGGCGACGAGACTCACCCTCTGGGTGAACACTTCAGCCCCGGCCGTACCGACGACGAGCAACCCCATTGCCGCGAGCACGCCAAGGAATCCTATTCGTGCGGGTCGTCGCGGCAGGGCAGCCAAGGATTTTCGCTGCCGCCACAGGACGTAAGCAGATATCACGGGCATCAGCACTCCGTGGCTGTAGTTGGGATCACGCATCCAATCACGACCGAGCTCGGTGAGAACGGGGACATAAGCGACGGCCAAGCCCGCGAGCAAGATGGTCAAAGAGACAAGAAGTGGGGCTCGCTTGGAGGTCACGCTGGTTGTCCAATGCGGAGAACCGCGTGTTTAGTAGAGTCGAGAGATTCTTCGTCCAAGTCCTCTCGTTGTTGGTAGATACGAGCAATCGACAAACTCACCGCGGCGTAGACATACCAGGTGCGCCGCATGAGACTGTGACCGAATATGCCTGACACAAAGAGCACGACGAGTCCGGCAAGAATTGCGTTGAGCGTGGCTTTCTCGAAAGACCAGTCACCGGAGGCCATGGTCATGCGCCGCGCCGTTCGGCGATTCAGTCGAATGACTTCGATCAGGAACCCGAAAAACGCAATAGCGCCGACAATGCCGAGTTCCGCCAGAACCTGAACGTATAGGCTATGGGAGTTGAGCCAAAACCCGTCGCGCTGTCCATGGGCGGCAGAAAAGCAACTAATACCGACACCGAACAAGGGCCTGTCCATGACCATCCGAAGGCCATCCTTCCAGGTTTCGATGCGGGAGTGTGAAGATCCATCAATCTCGCCACCACTTGCGGCACTTGCGATTGTCCGATACCGTCCCTTGTATTCTTCTGGAAGCATGTAGAGCCCGGCCAGAAGGAGGCAAACACCGAGGCTGCCCATCAGTGCCTTACGGCGCGCCAGCCACCAAAGACACGTACAACCAGCCAAGAATCCGAGAAAGGAAGCTCGCGAGCCCGTGTAGATCAACACCATGAGGAGGACAACCGCGCTCGCTCCCAGGAGAAGGCGTCGCCGGAACCCCGAACGGGGAACAGCCATCACGAGGAAGAAAATGGGTATAGCAGAGGCGCAAGTTGTTCCCAATTCGTTCGGGTTGTTACCCATCGACGTGGCTGCTTCGGCGCGGGCGATTCCTTGGGCGAATCCAGCATGTCCTGAGTAGTAGCCTCTCAGCGCAGTGAAGGCCAGATGAACCATCAAGAGGCAAAACAACCAGACAAAGTAGCGAGACGTTTTTCGACTGTTCAGAAGTAGAACGATCATTATGTAGAAGACAACGACTCGAAGCGTTTCAGTCAACCCACCGACAGCGGCTGTTCGATAGTATGAGAACGGCACGGAAAGGAGCACCGAGACCATGAAGAAAAGGAGGAACTTCGTCTGTTTCGAGCTGTCCATCTGGAGGCGACCTGTTCGTAAGTACTGGTTGAGGAAGATGCCGGCGAAAGTGATCACTCCGATAACGAGTTCCAGCCGCAGCTTGGCAAGTACTGGATAGAGTTCGCCAAGACGGAGGATGAAAAGAGCCGTGTAGATCAACAGACCCACATATGGGCGCATCAAGATCAAGACAAGGCAAACTACACCGCCTAGAAGTCCCACTAGGAATAGCAGGGGAATTCTCGTCGCGGCCAAGCCCAGGGCGATACCAATCAGAGTTATGGCGAGGAAGTAAACTATCCGTCGCCCCAGCACCGTCTCAGCGGAACTCGTAAGATCGGGGCGTTCCGCAAGCGGACTCAATCTGTCATTGCGAGTGAAGTACTGTCGGCTACCCATTGCTTGTAGTTTCTGGCGCACTGCCCCCACAAGAGGGCCCATTGGCGCCAGATTCCCCTTTCAACCCCGCCTGTGCTTCCGCACACGGTTTACCGATGGTCTTTACGGTGTGGCTGGGGGCGGGATACCCCACCGTTCGATCGGTGCAAGCCGATCCACTCAGCTAGATTAGCACATTCGTCGCCATCTGCGTCATACCTCTCATACGCTCACGAAACGGCGTGTTCTGGCGGGTGGTATAGCGCCACTGGTGGACCCGTCGGCTACACACGCCAAATCGCCCTCTGTCTGTCTCTACAGCACGAGTGGGGTCCGATGTGACACCGCAGACTAGTCGAAACTCGCTGGCTTGAGGCGCTCGACACCAAGTTTCATGAGCGCGCCGGAGTACAACGATGTCTCGCAACGGCCGGCATGCCCAATTGTGGTCCACGATCCATCGGCGTTGACCAAAGCAATCAGGGCAATGCCGATGCCACGGGACGAACCAGTCAGCGCCCAACAGGAGTTCTCGAGACGGTTCGACCAAGAGGGCGATTTTTCTCGGATGGTTGAACGCGGCGCAGAGGGACAGGGATTATTCAGACACTTTTCAGTCCCGTTTCAGCAACGAGCATCGTACAACTCCAAATGCGCCATCATCCTGCGCATCTTGCAGCCCAGCCTCACAGGAGCTTCCGCCGCATCCAGCGAAACAGAATCAGCAGCGACAGGAGGATCTTGTCGTTCTTCTGCCTGCCGCTCGCGTGCTGGCTGAGCAGACGTTCGATCTCCGCGGCGTCGAATAGCCCGAGAGCAGCCACGGATCGATCCTGCAACACTTCCTTCGCGAACCCCCGCAGCTCGTCCCGCAGCCAGGCAGCCATGGGCGACTGAAAGCCCTGCTTGCGGTGGTGGATGATCTCGCGCGGCAACCAGTTCTCGGCGATTCCCCGCAGCAGCCACTTCGTCGACCCAAGACGTATCTTGTACTTGCTGGGGAGTGTTGCGGCGAGTTCTGTGAGCTCGTGATCGATGAGAGGTACGCGGATCTCCAGGGAATGCCACATGCTGAGGCGATCCGATAACGCAAGGATGTCGTCCGGCAGGTAAGTCATCAGATCCGTATAAAAGGCGCGGTTGAGAAGGTCAGTGGAGCCGCAGCCGTTGAACGGCACCGTGATCACCTCCGACGTCCGCTCGAAATCCACCCGCCTGCGCATCTCCGCGCTGTAGAGGCGCTCCCGCCCCGCGATGTCCAGGGACGAGACATAGCCCAGGTAGCGCTGATCTGGGCTCAGCGTTGAAAACCGCGAGAAGCGTTTCACATGATCAACCCTGTCATCGCCCCCGCCCAACTCCGGGAGCCGCTGCAGTAATGGATCGGCGATACCGGTACGGACGAGCTGCGGCACACGATCGTAATAGGCGCTCATCAGCAGACCACGGTATCGATGGTAGCCGCCGAAGAGTTCGTCGCCCCCGAGGCCGGAAAGCGCCACCTTGACCTTCTGCCGCGTCAGCTGAGAGATGTAGTAAGTGGGGATGATGGAGTCGTCCGCGAATGGCTCATCGAAGGCATCCAGGATCTCGTCCAAGATGTCACGGAAATCCGGCTCCACCGTGAACTCGTTGTACTGCAGGGAGTATCGCCCCCCCAGCATTTGCGCGTACGGTCGTTCATCACGGAGAAAATGGTTCTTGCCTCCGAAGCCCATGGTGAAGGTCTCGACGGGCGCCTGCGTGGCCCGGGCCATCATTGCTACGACGAGGCTGCTGTCGATGCCTCCCGACAAGAACGCCCCAAGAGGGACATCGCTGACGAGATGGGACCGCACTGCGTCGTAGAGCTTGTCCTCGATCCTCTGCTTCCAGTCGTCGACTGACGCAGTGTCGTCCTGGCGGGAGAAGTCGACGTCCCAGTAGCGCTCCTGCACGCACACACCGTCCCGATAGAGTAGCAGGTGGCCCGGCCGCAGCTTCGCGATGGACTTGTAGATCGTGTACGGCGCGGGGATGTACGTGAAGGTGAGGAATGCATCGACGGCCTGCCAGTCGATATCCGTGGGGACGATCCCGGCGCTCAGGATGGCCTTGATCTCCGATCCGAAGAGCAAAGAGCCATTATGGATGGCATAGTAGAGCGGCTTGATCCCCAGCCGATCACGGGCGAGGAGAAGTGTTCGGCTGCGGCGATCCCAAAGCGCGAACGCGAACATCCCCCGGAGGCTGTGGACCAGATCCTTGCCGCGCTCCTCGTAGAGGTGCACCAAGACTTCCGTATCTGTCTGCGTACGGAAGACGTGACCCTTGGATACGAGATCGGCGCGAAGCACTTGGAAGTTGTAGATCTCACCATTGTAGACTACCGCGACCGACCCATCTTCGTTGGTGATGGGCTGGTGGCCCCCTTCGAGGTCGAGGATGCTGAGACGCCGAGCCGCCAAGCCGACGCCGGGCTCCGTGAGCTGCCCATGGTCATCCGGCCCCCGATGGGCGATGGATGCATTCATGCGTGCCAGATCTGCCGCTGTGAGCGTGACCTTCGAGCCTGCGAATCCACAGATCCCACACATCAGTCGATCCTATCGCATAAGTGATCCCGCCGGCGAGGCACCCCGCACGGGCTCGACGATGAACTCATCAACCGCGCCGCGCCCCCGAGAACTCTATACGCAGAAGTCGGTTGCCGCGTCAATTGGTCTTGGCACCCACTCCCAATGAAAGCAGCTCTGCCTTAAGCTCTTCGATTCGATCGTTCATGTACGAGCGATTGCGAGCGACCCACTTTGCCACCTTTTCTGCGAGCACATCCCGCTGTTCGAATGCTCTCAGAACACTCTCGCGGATCTCGGCTGGCGTATTCTCCGTCAAAACCGCAGCCTCCCCGAAATACTCAGCCAACGCAGTCGTTCTCGAAAGTACAAGAGGTTTGCCAGCAGCGAGGGCCTCGTAAGCACCACAAACCAAACAATCCTCCATGGTGGTCAGATCGAGGACTACTGTGCACGATCGAAGACACCCATAGTACTCTTGATCGGGCAGGTATCCCAGGAACCGAACCCACGGAAAAGCGGACACATTGATTCCCTTCCTCCTGTAGTCCCCACTCACAATTAGAGAGTAGCCCTGCTCTTGGAGCGGCGCGAACGCCATGAACGCAGCTTCATATGGCTCATCGCTATCAAAAGAACATATCAGGAAGGCCACTTTGACGGTTTCTTGGGCCATGGACTCACTCGGAAGTGGAAGGTGTGGCAAGGGGTCCTGGCAAACATAGGACCGTGCTCCGATGCCCTCCACGATCCGGGCATGGTTGTCGTTCGTAACAATAACAAGATCCACTCTGGAATTGTAGAAATTCAGTAAGTACTGCAGTATCCGATGTCCACCAGGCGCCTTTATGCCAAAGTAATGCGCGTCGCATACCAGTCTGAATCTGTGATGTACTTTGAGGATGAGCAACAAATAACTGAGAACAAGGGATGGGTTAGCGGCGACAACAACGCGGGGTTGTCGCTCGCGAATCATCGCGCAGGTTCGAAATGCACTCCGGATATACCGCCAGATTCTTGGCCCCTTAAAACGAATCTCTACAAGCTCAATCCCTAGCTCTCGAGACAGTGTATGGCTTCTCACATTGTGACCCCAGTCAATCCAGAGAACAGACGAGGCTTCTTCTTCGGCGTCGCGTCGCGTCATACTCAGATCGGCTCCCCTCGATTTTACGTGAGCGGGTTTGACGGCCGCCACATCGTCCCGGGGCGGCAGGGATCGTATCTCCTCGTCTGCTCATTGTACCATCCGAGGAGTGTCTCGGCGAATCGTGGGTGTACACAGCTGTTGGTAGTCAAGAAGCGCAGCCAAGATACACTCCCACGCCGCGGGCACGCCTGCATGCCTGCTGTCATTTCCCACGAGCATTCCCCAGGCCTGAGGCCTGATTTCTCACGACCATTCCCCAGGTAGAAGCTGGGTTTTCTCACGAGCATGCCCCAGATTTGGGGCCGGTATTCTCACGAGGATTCCCCAGTTTTCTCACGAGTATTCCCCACCCCGGGTATCGCCCATTGTTCGCACCGAAGGAGGTGCGTGCGATGGCTTACCAAGAGGGCGGTCGACATGCGGAAGTCGATTGATGGTTTGGTGGGCCTGGGCAAGGCGCACTGCAGGAGGACGCACTGTTATGTGCCGAGTTGTGATATGTGGCGTCGCTCCATGACGTCTCGGAACTTTCCGGCACGGGCCTCGTTGTCCGCCACATAATATTCTGGGTTCCATTCTCTCCGACGCCGGAGTGTTCCCGGCTTTGACAACAGGATGGAGTGGTTATGTTGGAGCTCTATTTCAAGTATCGTCGAGTCATCGCACGTTTTCGCCGCAGCGCTCTCGGCAATGAGATCGATCACATTGCAGCCGACCTGTCGAGGGCGGGCTACAAGCGCGACTCGGTCAAGCTGTATCTGGCGCGCATCGCCCGCTTCAGCGCGTACGCTACCGGATGCGGTTGCAGCAAGTCGAGGCCAATTCCCCGCGAGATCGGCGATCGCTATCTGCGAGCCAGACCGACGATTGCGGCGCGCTGGGCCGCACAGGTGGCGATTGGCCATGCCGCGCGGTGTTGCCCGGAGCGGTTTGCAGCCACGTCCTCGAAGAAGCACGATCCGGATGGCCCTCTGTTCGCGACCTATTTGCAGCACCTGCGCGTCACTCGCGGCCTGCAGCTGAAGACATGTGAGGGGCTCGTTCTGACGGCGCGGCGGATGCTGGCGTGGCAGAAGAAGCATCTCGTTGGTAAGCCGCTCTCCGAGCTCACGGCGAAGCACGCCTTGACGATGACGCGCGATCTCATGGCCGGATGCCGCGGCGACAGCGCGAGATCATCCACCACGGCTTACATGCGCTCGTTCCTGCGCTACCTGCACTGGGCGAACCTCAACGCTCGGGATCTGGCGCGGTTCGTACCGAGACCCCCGTGCTGGCGCCAGGCGCACCTGCCGCCTCATCTGGCGTGGGAGGACGTCCGAGGCGCGATCGGCGCCATCGAGACCACGACGCCGTCGGGCATACGCGATCGGGCGATCATGCTGCTATTGGCAACCACCGGCCTGCGTAACAGAGAGCTGCGTCAGTTGGAGCTCGGCGACATTCGCTGGCGGGCCGGGGAGCTGGTGCTACGGCACACCAAGGGGCATCGCGACCGCGTCGTGCCTCTGCTCGAGGAGACCGGCGCGGCGCTCGCCGAGTACGTGCTTCGCGCGCGCCCACAGACCACGGACCGCAGGGTCTTTCTCTCACTCGTTCCACCCGTCCGCGCTTTCTCCAACAGCAGTAGCGTATCCCGCATCGTTCGCATTCGACTGCAACGTGCGGGGATTCCGATTCAACGCGGTGGCGCCCATCTTCTGCGTCACAGCCTTGCCACACGACTGGTCCAGCAGCAACGACCCATCAAGGAAGTCGCAGATCTGCTAGGCCACCAGCACATCGACACCACATCGCTCTACATCAAGGTCGCCGTGCCGCAGCTCGCCGATGTCGCGTTACCGTTTCCCGGAGGTGCCCTGTGACTACCTTCGCCACGACAATGGGCTTCCATAGTTGAGCTCAATGCGCTCATTCATGCGCCGAACCCGAACTCACCGCGCGGGCGTCGTGATCGAGCACTACTGTTATTCCTTGCTCGCACCGGAGCCAGGATTTCGGAAGCGCTCGGTGTCGAGGCAGCGGACCTCTCGTTGGATGGAGCACGCTCGCAAGTCATGCTCCGCGGCAAGGGACGCAAGCAACGCATGGTGCCCTTGGCCAGGGACGTCAGCGCAGCGATCGACAACTTGCTGCGCGAGCGGGGTGTAGGTATGAGCTATGCGCTCGAGCGCGACAAGGCGCTGCGGGTGTGCCTCGAGAATCCCCAGGTCCCGATCGACACAAATCACCTCGAGCGAGAGATCCGACCCATCGCCGTGGGTCGCAAGAACTGGCTGTTTTGTTGGACTGAAGTCGGAGCCAAGTACGTCGGCATCATCCAAAGCTTGCTCGCCACGTGTCGCCTGCAAGGCGTCGATCCCTACACCTACCTCGTCGACGTGCTGCAACGCATCGAGACCCATCCTGCGCGCGAGGCGCAGCTGCTCACGCCGAGACTTTGGAAACTTCACTTCGCCCAGAACCCGCTACGATCCCACATCGACGCCAGGCGTCTATAACGCCGTTCCGCCTCCGCTTACGTCCATGTAATCCAGCCCGGACCCCTCCATGGCCAGGAGGCGGCGGAGACTGAAGCCCTGCATCGCCTGGGCTGTCTTCAGGCGATGGGAGGGTCAATTGAAGTTTATAGGATACCCACTGCTAACTGTGCCATCGTCCCGAACAACGAAGAGATATGCAGTCTGTGCCAAGGCGAAGGAAGCGGGCCGATTGACTTTCAAAGAGATGGAATCCCTCGACCACTGCGTGGGAATTTGAATCTCAAGCTTGGTACAGGCAGAGTATTCTTGGCTATCACCCATTTCTACACGTGCCTGAGTGCCAAACTGCATGTAGACGTCGTCGATGTTAATCGTGCACTTCTCCACACGATCGCCCACTCCCGCATCGTCGAAGAAGAGCATGAACACGAATCTTCTCCAGTCGGTCGGCTCGCTGCGGCAATCTGTTCGATCCGTTTGAAGCACCACGCCACGCGTTTGATGTCCGACAAATCGACCCTGGCCAGGTTTCACCACCGCAAACTCCAGCTCCCCGTCCGGAACGTCCGGGGCAGATCCGCGATAGGAGTACCATTCGTTTCGGTTCCACTGTCCATTTGAAGGCGCGTAATTCCTCACGGTATTCCAGTTGTCCGCGCCACGATTGATTGCGCGTTTCCAATATCCCAGTGTCGGCAGGGAGTAGCCAACTCCCTCGGCCATGGCGAAGGTATCATAGAGTGGGGTTTGCACTCCCGGACAATCGACCCAGGTATTATTCTCATAGCCGAATTCAGCCAATGTCTCGTCTGTCTTGGTATAGCGGATCAGGTTCATTACGGAGTTGGTTACAGCCTGCAGGACTGCGCCCCCGTTACAGTCGTGGCATGTTACGTATGCGTACTTTAGTTGTGTATACTCTCCACCGTTAAGAGTGAAGGCCGTTGGCTGGACATACGTCCACCAGGTTGCGTAGATCTTATCAAAGGCAGCGTGTTCATAGCCGAGGGTGCTTTCGTGGGAGTACGGGTCCAACGTCTGATCGATGCTGACGTCTATTGATTTTGACCCCGACCATGCTCTATTGGTAGAGATGTGGTCGCGAATGCCTTGGAGAGAGTATACATGTGACCATCCTGGCTTAGTATCAGGATTGGTACCGACAGGCTGAGCTTCAATCCAATCGCCTGTCCACTCGATATCGAGAGTGTGACTGCCGAACCTGCTTCCTTGGAGTTGAATCGTTTCTCCGTGAGCGGGGGTCCCACTAATCGATGCAATCACCGGGGGCGGGACGATAACTCCGTCCGCCGGAATGGACGGGGACAGGTCAGTAACGGACAAGGGGCACGCTAGGTTTGCGAAAAGAGAGAGGCACAGCACAGGCAACGCGGTTGCTCTTCGGCCAACTATAACGAGTTGATGTTTGGTAGAGAACATCGCCGACTCCCATCACTGATCCTTATAGCAGAGACAATGCCTACTTGTCAAGATTGGCGGATCGCATGATCAACCGGCCTTCTTTCGCTGCCCCATCTCGACCAGTTCTTGCCACTAGGTAGTCGGCGACCTCCTACACGGAAAGGCGTCCCGCCTTTCTTAGGTCATGCCACCAGGTCTTGCAACTTCCTATAATGGCTCTCTACGAAACAAGCATATGGTGTGCCGACTTGCTGGAGTCCGAGGTCTGGACCATGGTATGCCATCCTTCGCCCGCAAAGATCCGGGGTTTACATTCACTGACGTGCCCCCGTTTTCTGTACCAGTTGTCATGAGAGTCCGACGCCCTCCAATTCGGGGGTACTCCGGATCCCCCCAGGTCGATTGCGTCGATCCTGGGGCTTCTGTGTGCGTCGATTTTCGACCGATCGGCGTGGTTCGACGCTCGCCACGCTTCTGCGAACTCTGACGGGGTCTTGCCATCAAGGCTGCTGTGGGGACGTTCCTCGTTGTACATCTGGCGGTGGTCCTCTAGCAGCACTCGGGCCTCGGCCTCGCTCGTTGAACAGCTCACGGTCCAGCAGCTCGTCCCGCAGACGGCTGTTGAAGCTTTCCGCTGAAGGCATTCTCCCACGGTGCCCCGGGGGTGATGTACAGCGTCTTCGCCCCGCGCTCGGCAAGCCACGCCCGCACCGCCTTCGCGATGAACTCCGGGCCGTTGTCCGAGCGGATGAACTCCGGCTCACCATGCTCCGCGAACAACTGCTCGAGCACTCGGATGACTCCCTGCGCCGTGATCGACCGTCCCACTACGATCGCCAGGCACTTGCGGCTGAACTCGTCCACCACCGGCAGAATCTTCAGCCTCCGACCGCCCTCAGTCTCGTCCCACACAAAATCGTAGCTCCACACGTGATTCGGGCGCTCCGCCTTACGACGCACCAGCGGCTCGACAGCATCTATTGGTGATCGAGCCAGCCTAATTCGACTTGCTGTGCGTCGGGCCCCAGAGCCATACTGTTTGCGTGGTTGCTCATCTCTGAGGGTCACAGAGCAGCGTAGTCAAGCCACTTGTCCGAGAGAGAGTCACGCGGGTGCACCTGGAATCCAAACCACCTGATATAACGACTCCGTCTGAACGGGGGAACGACCAGGTACCGGAGTCACGCTACCCCGGACTTCACCGACGCCTCGCCATCAATTCACTGTCCGCTGTATTGGCGCACGTCACGTCAATGGCTGTGGCGTTCATGGTTACCCCGTTTATCTTACGAAACCTTGGCGATTCGCTGTACGGTCACTGGGCAGTTCTCATTTCCGTCATTGGTTACGCCGGAATACTCGAGATGGGAGTACATCCAGCGATAGTGAAATTGGTGGGCCAATATCAAGCCCAGGGCGACACTCGTAAGCTCTCGGAACTCCTAGGTGCTGCTCTCGCATTCTTCTTGGGAGTAGGAGGTGTTGTCGCCTTATTCTTTGTGTTTGGCTTGCCCCCATTGCTCGCTCGCTATGTAATCGCTCCGGGTGAGCTACCCCACATCAATTTACTGACTCTTCTTCTCGCGGCCGATATGTTGCTGGTATTTGTAGCCCTAGTGTTTTCAGGAATTCTGTATGGGATGCAACAATACTACATTATCAACTGGCTCAGCGTATCGACAACTCTTATGAACGCAGTTCTGTTGCTGCTTCTTCTGCCACGATGGAAACTCATGGGAATGATTTGCTGCAAGCTGACCATCGACCTTGCAAGAGTTGTTATAACGGCCTTCTTTTCTCGCCGAGTGCTACCAGAAGTGAGTTTCCACCCGAGATTGGCAAGCCGACAATCGGTCAGAGAGCTGCTCTCCTTTGGCAGTCGTGTTTTTGTTTCATCCACGGCAGCGAGCTTGTCCGTGAATGCTCAACCGATCATTATCAGTACAGCCATTTCCTCCGTCGCTACAACCTATTATGTGATGGCCGGCAGGCTTACAGAGTACGCCAATGGATTGGCCACAGCATTTTCGCCAAGTTTCATGCCCATGTTCAGCGAGCTCCAAAGTCGCGATGAGAAGAGTCTTCTTGCCAGTCTCTACTTCCAGTACTCACGGTACTTGCTGCTCATCATACTGACTATGACCGTGGTCATTATCGCGTTTGGCACTCCATTCATTTCGTTGTGGGTAGGGGAGACATACGCAGTGCAAGGCAAGATTGTGCTTATAATCCTGACCGCAAGTTATGCGGTCTCTGTTTCGCAGCCTCTTTTGTGGCGTTTATTCATTGGAGTAGGTCAGCTGGATGCACTGTTGAAAATATCCTTCTTGGGGACTGGGATCACAATCTTGGGCAGCATTATTCTAGTTAAGCCCATGGGTATTATCGGTGTTGCTGCAGCCGTCTTGTTTAGTTCCATTCTTACCCGAACGCTTCTTCTCGTACATACTTGCCGCTACTTCCATATAAGTGTCAAGTCATTCATTGTAGAGGTTCAACTCCGGCCTTTCGTTGTTGCGTTTTGTTCCCTTGCATTCGGCTTGGTTATTAGTGCCATTCTGGGAACTGGGTCATATCCTCGCTTGCTTCTTGGGGTGGCTGGTACGGGTATGTTTCAGGCGCTACTGTGCATCTTTTGGGGCTTAGGTGGAAACGAGCGTGCTTGGCTTCGCAAGCAGATTAGGGGTCGGGTTCCTTCGCGTTAACGGATGACTCCTCCCGTGCCCGAGGCGCTCTCGTAACGGAAGGCGATCGGTTCGTTCTCCACGGCGGCTAGGTCCAAGGTCGCTTTCGCCTGGTACTCGAGAACCAGATCACCCACGTGATCGCCCGTCACGTCCAGGACCTGGGACCTGAGCGCAGGGATCTCCTGCGGGTGGTTGCCGACCCAGGCGCGGGCATTGGTCCTGGACGCACGCAGCTTCCCGGGCTCTTCCACCCACGAGGGAACGATCACCTCCTTCTGAGGGTGATGGGTCTCAGCAACCTCATCAAACCACAGCGGTTGGAGCCGCTTCAGTTTCCAAAAATAGGTCAGACTCGGGAGTCCTGGACAGGCAACTATAAGATTGCGAAGACGCAAGATGCTCCTGGGGGCAGTCCTAAACCCCTTGTTTCACCAGGCTTCTGCGGTTTATGCTCAGCCCTGTCGTTGGAGATTGAATCTCTTATTAGTTCAGACGAGGCCGGTTGGGCGGCATCGACATGAACGGAAGATGAAGGGGTTGTTGAACAAGTTCCGTCTTTGCATCGTTGGCTGCGGCCGAGTCGCCGAGCATCATCTCCGGGGGTGCCTGGCATCGGGAACGGCGGAAGTTGTGGCGTTGGTCGACCCTGTGGAATCAAGAGCGCGTGAACTCGCACAAAATTACGGACTAAGGCCCTTGATTTCACCCGACCTTAACAAGGTGCTCGGTTCCGTCGATGGGGCAATAATTGCAGCACCGAATCATCTGCATTCGGACTTGGTCCTCACATGTCTACGAGCAAGAGTCCCAGTCCTTGTTGAAAAGCCGCTTGCCACATCGGTGGCCGAAGGTGAGGCAATCTGCCGGGCTTCACAGGAACAGGGCACAATTGTGGCAGTAGGCTACGTTAGTCGGTTTGCCGCGTGCATCAAGCTTATGAAGTCGCTGCTGGACCAGAGTTACTTTGGTCGAATCTACCGCTTCTTACAACAAGAGGGCACGTGCGGTGGCTGGGCGCCATTTTCTGCGTTCAATCTGGACCGCAAGGCCACGGGCGGAGGCGTCCTTGTGGATGTCGGCAGTCACTTTCTGGACCGCATGCTTTACTGGTTTGGCTATCCTGACGACGCACGACTGGTTTACGATAGCCTCGGTGGACCTGAAGCAAACGCGATTGCCACGTTCACATATCGCCGTGACGGCCATGATTTTACCGGCGTGGCCCGCTTTTCGAAGACTGCTAGGCTTCCCAGCGGGTTTATTGTAGAGACCGAGAATGGCAGGGTGGCTCTGCCCGATTCTGTCGATGCCAAGATCCAGTTTTCTCCCAAGCAGTGGCCACAGCTTGAGATGACCATTGAAGGTGCAACGAACCGTCTGCTTCCTGGGAAAACGGATGTGTTTCGGCTTCAGATAGAAGACTTTGTCGAGGCATGCGTTGCTGGGAGGCAGCCGACAGTGCCCGCCAGTGAGTGCATGGCGTCTCTCCGACTCATAGCGCAGCTCTACGCGCAGCCGACCCCATTGCCGGAGATATGGGACGATACAGTTCTCCCGCGGAGGAACATCTGAGGATGAAGCTCGGAATAGTTGGTGCCTCTGGACTTGTGGGCAGCGCCCTAGTGGAGCACCTCTGGCGTCAGGATACTATGGATGTCTTGCCGTTGATTCACAGTAGCGGCAATGCCTGGCATTTGGCGAGGTACGGGAAACCTCTTCGACTCGTCGATCTACTTTCCCCGTCAGATCTGCGTGCCGCTCTCGAAGGATGCACGCACGTCATCAATTGCTCACGTGGCTCCAGCGCAGTGATGCTCAAAGGCCTTCAAAATCTACTATCCGCATGCCGCGAACTGCAAATAGCACGGTTTGTTCACATCAGCAGCGCTGCTGTCTATGGAGACGTGTTCCACGAGCACGTTTGTCATGAAGAAAGTCCTTCACGCGCGGCGCGCCATACATACGGGTGGCTCAAAGGAGAAGGCGACAAACTCGTAGTAGCTGCAGCGCGGCGTGGACTCCCATGTGTTACGCTTTGCCCGCCGAGTATCACCGGGCCACATGCAAAAGGGTTCTTCATGGACGTCTTGGATGCTATGTGTGGCGGGGAGTTTGCGTTGGTCGGCGAGGGCAATACGCCCTGTGAGATTGTCGATGTGGACAACCTCGTACACGCGATTGAGCTGAGCCTGAACTCCACGGAGACATCAGGGCAAAGAATCTTCATCACCAATGCAGACGATCTCACCTGGGGCCAGCTCGTGCATGGTTTGGCACCGTTCGCTGTCAACGATGTACCAGTGGAGCAGCTTGGTCACGATGAAGCCATTCATGCGCTGCAGGCGAATGCAAAGCCGCGGGCCTCAATCCGGCGCACGCTTGAGCATGTTCTATCTTCCGAAACGCGCACGCTGCTGAGTAAGGATCCCATCCTTGGCTCGGTAGAGCGCGGCGCGAAGGCAGTGGTGGGGTTTCTGCCATTGAGGTGTCACTCTTGGTTGCGGGAGCGGTATGGTGACACCCGGAGGCCCCATAATGGCCCGACGCAGAGGCGGCCGATCACTGTCCAATTGATTCGACAACAGATGTGGGGCGTTCGGTATTCATGCGACCGCGCAACTCGCGTCCTAGGCTACGAAGTGGTGGTGAGTTCCGCCCAGAGTCTGGAGCGCTTTCGCCGGTGGTATGCAAACCACTATGGGATGGGAAGCGATTCCTGGGCCTTGGCCCATGAGCTGTCCAGAAACATGAGGAAGAACTCGGTGGCATAGCGAACAACAACAGCATATCTCCGCGCGGTGATAAGCGTTTGCGCATTCTTGCGGATTGTACGGATGGGCATTTGCTTCGCAATGTCACTTGCTGCCAGCGAGTTGTCGAGGTTGTCGTTCATACACGGGGTTCTGATCATCGCTTGGGTCGACTCGTGGACCATTACTGTAAGCGGTGATCTCTCGGTAAGCGGTAGAGGAACAGCGTCTTCCGCGACAGGCGCGATCTCGAGGGACGTGTGCGATTTTGGGGGAACCACCGCAAAAAGCGGTCAGGCAGCGGAGCGTTGACGGATGCGATCGAGATCGGATCGCAAGGGGTCCGAGGCGAAGTGCTGCTTCCACAATCGCGGCGCAAGCAGATGGACGTCGCGCGCCGGATGGGTCTCGATTGCGCTGCAGCACGTCGACGAGGTACTCGAAGAAGAGATCGCAGCGCGCGAGGAGCGGCGGATCAAGAGCTCGTTGCGGCTGTCGGGGCGGCCGTTTCTCAAGTCTCCCGATACCTTCGACTTCGCCTTCCAGCCGTCGCTCGATCGGGCGCAGGTACTCGACCTCGCGTCACTTGCAGTAGTCACGAGTTGATCTGACAGCCCACCTCGAAATGAAGTGGGTCGTCCGGGTACCCTGCCTTTGGGACCAACCAGAGGAGGGAGACCGTCGTGACGACCCAGCAGAAGCTTATCCCGCGTTACCATCGACCTGAACGGTGCCGCCGAAGACTTTGCCGAGGTAGCCACATCTCCCCTCTTTATGTCTTGACTGCTTTACTGCCGTGGTGTCGACTCCCAACGGACATCCCTGGAGACGAAAATGCTCCTGAGAGCAAGCATGACAAGGGCCGCAAGCACAAGAGGTGTCTGAATCAAGAGAGCGAACCGACGCCGGGAGAGGCCAAGACTAAGAATCCCCCAAAGCAGATAGAGAGCATATCCGAGGACGAGGGCATTGCTCAATCCAATCAGCGCTACAAAGAATCGCTCATGGGTAAGCAGGAATCCAAGAGCAGACACAAGGTAAAGCAGCCCGACGAAGGCTAACTGCAAGGGTTTGCTTTGTGACATTAAGGTCAATCCCATGTCGAGGTAGAGCACCTTCCCCTTTGAGATCCCCTCCCAGAGGAACTTCAAAGCCCTGCTCTTGCCAAGTTGCATGTTTCCCCCGGCCCATCGTCGGCGCTGCGCAGCCAACTGCTCCATTCTAACCGGGAACGGCGAACGCAGGGTTACGCCAGGGAGGAACTTGATAGTGACTCCGTTCGTGTAGAGTGAAATCGAATAGTCTGTGTCTTCTGCGATTGAAAACGCACTCCATGGATGAAGCTCCAGCACATCGCGCCGGAATACCATTCCGGTTCCCCGGAGGAGGACCACGAGCCCCAGGAGAGATTTCGGGCGATAGTAGAGATGGTTCTCCATGGCGTTGCCGACCGCAACGGCGTAGCTGATCGCGCTACTGTCCGGATTGGACACGACAGAGTTGGCCTGTAGCACCGACTGTCCGGACATAATCTCGTTGGCGAAGACGTTGAGACAATGAGGATCAATCTGGCAGTCTGCGTCCAACACGACGAACGCATCGTAGCTTACGTGCAAGAGCTGATCGAAGCCCCAGCGCAACGCATGTCCCTTACCGATCAGTCTCTCATCATGTCGCTCGAGACACTGGAAGCCGTGCGCACGAACGATGCCAGCCGTATCGTCAGTGCAGTTGTCGGCGATTACAAATACATCGTACTTATCCAAGGGGTAGTCAATTGCCCGGCAGGACTGCAGGGTAGGCGTAATCGACATCTCTTCATTGTGGGCGGGCACGAGAATGGCAAAGCGAGGGTTCTCGTTTGCTCTACGTGGAGCCGCGGGCTTCCCCCGGCAGACGACGGATAACAAAGCCAGAATGAAATAATACAGAAAGAAGAAGAGAGAGGGAGCAAGAAAAAGGACGCCCAAGACTTTGAGGATATCAGTTGCCACGTGTTCGAGCCTCCTCGTGGAGCATATCACTCGAGGTGTGGCGTTCGTGCATGAAACTCGCAGTGGTTCCTCAACGGGAACCGCCCTCGACTATTCTGGGGCCCCGTCATTTAAGGCAGAATGCATTGGCTCGGACCATCGCTCTCGCGCATCTCCCAGCACTACGGGTGAGGGGTAGCCGATTGACTCGAAGGAGCGGTCGGACGTTGAACCAGCCCACCCATTCCGGCGGGGCAAACTCCAACGGCTTCGGGATTCGGCCCTGGTCCCCGGTGACAGATGACACCGAGCCATCTCGGCCATACGGCAGCATGTGACTCCATTCTGTATCAGACCCGAGCTCAACAGCCTTGTAATTAGTACTTGCCCCAGGCAAGATATGGGCTCGCAAAGGGGGCCTGGGGAGGCATATGCGGGTGTACGCAACTTGGCAAACACTCATTCGCTGCCCCCAGAACCCGACAGAATGGCAGGTTCTAGAGAATGAACTATTCAAGTCGCGATCCCGAAACCGTGAAGCAATATTTGCAGGGAGAAGATGCGCATCGCAAGTGGATCTCTATGTACCGAGGACCGGAGAACGAGCCATTCTATGACTTGGCACTAGACTATACGTGCAAGAAAATGGGCCTCAAGTCGTCGGATACGATCGTCGACTTCGGTTGTGGCTCTGCGAGACATGCCATCCGACTCGCCAAACGTGGTTTCTCTGTTCAAGGGTTCGACTTTTCTGAGTCGGCGATCGACCTAGCTCGCGCTGCGGTTGCTGAAGCCAGACTCTCTGAGTGCATCAGTGTCTCCCCTGGTGACCTTACTAAGCTGCCCCTTCCGGACAACTCGGTTAGATTCGGCTTCTGTTGGGGTGTGCTTATGCACGTACCACAGGTCGAGACGGCTGTTTCGGAGTTGAGTCGTGTCCTGAGTCCGGGCGGCGTGCTCCTGGTAAGCGAAGGGAACTCGAGATCCCTGGTGCGCTCGCTCTTTCGAACCGCAAGAGTTGTCATGAGGAAGGGCGTGCAGCCCACCCATGTGCCCGCGGGTTACGAGTACTGGTCGGAGGAAGCGGGAGGTGCCCTCGTTACGCGGGAATCTGATATCGGCTGGCTACGACGAGCCTTCGAGGCGCGCGGCTTGCAACTGTTCCAGAGACATTCGGGCGAATTCTCCGAACTCTATTCTCGATTCCAGTCGCGAGCGGCTCGCAAGATCGTACACTCCTTTAATCGAGCATGGTTCCGTCTTGACCCTCTTCCAAGCCTTGCATCTGCCAACATGCTTTTCTTCCGGAAGGACGGTTAGCCACTCGAGGCTGAGCGTGGCCACACATTCTCGTTATTTTACAAGACGTTGCGGCGTCGCTCCAAAGCTCGAATACATGTTATGATGGATGATATGGCGTGATCGATAGTGTCCAGCAATGCGCCGCCCCTTATCGGGCGAGTTGATGGAATATGACGACCAGTTGGTGTACCGGTGAACGAATGAACAGGATGGGCGGCACAGCTCGTCTAATGGTCTCAGTTTGCCTGATTAGAGCAGGGATAGCCGGTCGCGTCCTTGGCCGTCTCGCAACTGCTTCTGCCCCGGCGTACGACGCGTGACGCGGTTTCGCTGGGGCATATTCGGCACGGGCGCAATTTCCGCGAAGTTCGTCGCTGGCCTCGCCACCGCGCGGGACGCCGAAGCGAGCTTTGTCGCGTCACGGTCGCTTGCCAAGGCGCAGAAGTTCGCTGCCGGGATGGGACTCACTCGTGCGATCCAGGGCTATGCTGAAGCAGCCGCGGCGGGCGGCGTCGACGCGATCTACATCGCTACGCCGCCTTCGGAGCATGCCACGCATGCGCTGCTCTGCATCGACGCGGGCATCCCCGTGCTTGTCGAGAAGCCTTTCGCCACCAATGCAGTCGAGGCATTGCGGATCGCCGATGCCGCCCGCACAAAATCAGTGTTCGCCATGGAAGCGATGTGGACACGTTTCCTTCCCGCTGCGCAGGCGCTGAAGGACAAGCTGGCCGCAGGCAACACGGGTGAGGTTCGGCTGGTCACCGGCAACTTCGGCGCCTCGGAGGTGCCGGATGCGGCGAAGGGAAGCTTCGATCGGCACCTCGGGGGCGGGGCCATCGCGCACCTGGGGATCTATCCGCTATCGCTGTCGCAATGGCTGTTTGGTTCGCCGACGCTGATACAAGCGATGGGCACGGTCGGCGCCACTGAAGTCGATGAGGATGCGGCGTTCCTGCTGCAGTATCCTGGCGGTGTGATCGGATCCTTCTTCGCCAGCGTGCGCGCCTGGGCCCCGAACGATTTTCGGGTGATGGGCACCGATGGCATGATCGGCTTCCACGGCCCGATCGTTCGGCCCTACGGCCTGGACGTTTCGCGCCAGGCACCTCTCCGACTCGTAGAGCTGGACTTCGGCTGGCGCACGCGCATTCGCCAGCACGGCGTCGTCCACCGCATCGCGCAGCTCGCCGGCCTGTCGAGCCGCAGCCGGGGTAAGAGGCTCAACTATTACTATTCCGGCAATGGCTATCACTACGAGGCGGACGAGGTGCGCACCTGCATCGAGCGTGGCGCCGGCGAAAGCGCGGTGATGCCGCTGGGCGACAGCATTGCGGTGGCTTCTACCGCAGATATGATCCGCAAATCGATTCTGGAATCGGCAAATACGAGGAATGATCCGGCATGAAGATCGCCTATGTCGGCTGTGGTTTCGTGTTCGACATCTACATGCGCACGAAGTGGGCGCATCCAGAGCTGGAGGTCTGCGGCGTCTTCGACATCGACACCGTGCGCGCGAATACAGTCGGCAGGCACTATGGCTTTCACGTCTATCCAGACTATGAGACCCTGCTCACCGATCCAGCGGTGGAGATTGTAATCAACCTCACAAACATCGGGGCGCATTACGAAGTCACCAAGCGCGCGCTGGAGGCGGGCAAGCACGTCTATTCAGAAAAGCCGCTGACCACCGAGATCAATCAGACCCGTGAGCTCTTTGCGCTTGCGGAGGCGCGCGGGCTGGTGTTCACCGGCGCGCCCTGCAATGTTTACAGCGATGCCGTCAGCACCCTGTGGAAGGCCGTGCGCGACGGCGCGATCGGCAAGCCGGTGCTCGTCTATGCCGAGCTGGACGATAATCCAGCCCATTTGATGAATATCGAAAAGGTGCAGAGCCCTACCGGTGCGCCGTGGCCCTATGTCGAGGAATTCCAGCAAGGCTGCACATTCGAGCATGTCGGATACCACCTGGTATGGATTTGTGCGATGTTCGGGCCAGCCACCTCCGTGACGGCCTTTTCCAAGGCGCTGATCGAGCACAAGACGGATACGCCGCTCTCGCCTGCCGATACGCCGGATTACTCGGTCGGATGCCTGAGCTTCGCGAACGGGGTCGCGGCGCGGATCACCTGCAGCATCGTCGCGCCGAGAGACCATCGCCTGCGCATCATCGGCGAGGAAGGCGAAATTTGCGCGGACATCTATTGTCATTATCAGTCGCCGGTCCGACTCGAGCGCTTCTCGACGGTCAGTCTCAATGCTCGTAAAGCATATACCGTGCGAACCCAACCATTGATCGGCCGGATGTTTGGAATCGGCGGGCGCAGGCTCCCATTGGTACGCCACTGGAAATCGCACGCGGTGGAGGCGGAGCGAGGCGTTCGCCGCTCACTCAAGCAGATGATCGTAAGCTGGATCCGTCGTCGTGAAATCTATGCGGAGGATAAGTTGCTCGGCATCGCCGAAATGGTGCGTGCGATCTGCGAGGACCGGCCACAGCCGATGACCCCGGACTTTCTGATGCACATCAACGAGCTCACACTGCTGATCCAGCGCGCGGGGCCCGAGGGCATCGCTACGGCACCCACGACCAGCTTCAAGCCGATCGAACCGCGGCCGGAGGTTGCCAACAACCCGCGCAACTATCGCACCAGCTATCGCCCGCATCTGTTCGAGAAGATGCTCGGCGGCATCGTCGAGACTCTGCACAAACGCTGAGGCGAAGAACAGACCCGTAGACACAGCGCCTCGCAAGTGCTTGAATCATCAGGGAATCCTCCTGCCAGGTGGGAGGGCGAAAGCACGAGCCTATTCGACTTCGCGAGTACCCGTTGCCTCGTGGCCCTAGGATGCACTCGGGGACGCGCCCGCAGCGTTTGGGCTCGGTGCCCCGGCCGCAATGGCCTCCAGCACCCAGGGCAAACTAGAGACGGAGTCTTCAATGAGCGCTTGGGCCATCGGCAAACGGTCGATTCGCAATGCCTTGACGAAGAGCAAGGTCGTGCACTTGGCATCGCGCCTCAGCCAGCCGCGCGTGGTCGTGCTGCGTTACCATTCTGTCCATGAGAATCCGGAGCGCTACAAAGACTCGATCGGCACAGGGATCATCCATCCGCTAGAAGTGTTCGAGCGCCAGGTGAAGCTGGTGGCGCGTCGATATGTTCCTCTGTCGCTCGACGAGATTCTCCTCTTGTTGAAAGAGAAAAAGCGGCTGCCGAGAAAGGCAGTTGCCGTGACATTCGACGATGGTTATGTCGACAACGTCAGCCATGCCGCCCCAGTCTTGAACCGAATGAAGGTCCCTGCAGCATTCTACGTCGTCGTCGGGGCGGTCGAGAGCCGAAAAGCTCCTTGGTTCTGCCGCTTGCGACGCGCGTTCGCAACGACCAGGAGCGCCGTGTGGACCGACTCTGTCGGCGGGAATGCCTTCACCCTCGACAAGCCCGACGCGCGCCGCCAGGCTTTCAGGAGAGGTTGCGAGCGCTGTGCTCGTCTGGCTGGCATGACTCAGGAGGCGGCCGTCATGGAGATCGAGCGCGAGTTGCAGGTCGATCCGGCCGACTCCGATGCGGACCTCATGATGCGCTGGGAAGACCTGCGGACATTACGCAAGGCGGGACACATCGTCGGATCCCATACCATGTCGCATCCGAACCTGGCCCACGTGCACGACAACGAGATTGGACAGGAGCTGGGAGAATCGAAAGCGAGATTGGAGAAAGAGCTGGGCGAACCGATCCTCCACTTTGCGTACCCGCATCCGATCCTAAATCCGCACTGGAACGAAGAGACGGTATCGCAGACGAGGCGCATGGGGTTCGCGACGGCCGTGACAACCACGCCGGGAACCGTGTGTGCCGGAGACGATCCCTTGAAACTGCGGAGGATATCATCCAGCATGGAACTGGATGAGTTCGCCTGGCAACTTGATGCTGCATTTCTGGGTTATGTCCGCTGAGTATTCAAGACCGTTCTCTACCGGCTCCTCCACGCGGGGGGGTCCGCCAGGCAATCTTCCTAGCCCGGATTATTCATGACGGACTCGTTCCGTCGGAATTTGGTGCGTGATCGGTTTCACTTGGCTGTTGGATCTCAGGACCGTTCGCTTTTCGCTCAGGAGTTTGAGCTTGGATGCAGAGGCAGTCAAGCGCCATCGC
>CAZMNW010000022.1:0-4611 GCA_964567755.1 uncultured bacterium | reverse complement strand
TGCTGCGGCCCGGTTCGGGTCAGTGGAGTTGGTCGGGCGAGGATGGCCGCGGGGTCAAGCTGGCGGCGGGAGTGTACGTGGTGCGGCTTGTGACGGAGCAGGGCGTGCAGGCGCGCAAGGTAGTGCGGGTAGAGTGAGTGGTACACGGTTCGACTCGTGGCCGATGGCATCGCTCGCACTCGTGCAGGAATCAGCGGCCGATGCCAAAGCGTAGCGCGAGACGTTGGGCTTAACAACTGAGGGTTTCTCATGACTCGATCCCCATCCTCATTGGCCGCCATCCTCACGCTATTTCCCCTCGGCGCAATCCTGGCCTGGCATGCGCCAGTAGAGGGTCAGTGCATCGACTACGGACTGCGTTGGGTTGGCAGCGTGGACACGCCGGGCGAGGCCCGTGGCATTGCCGTTTCGGGCACCCACGCCTACGTCGCGGACGGAGTCTCCGGTCTCCAGGTGATCGACATCACGAATCCCGGACGCCCCCAGATCGTGGGCAGCGTGGACACGCCGGACTATGCCCTGGGCGTTGCCGTTTCGGGCACTCACGCGTACGTCGCTAACCGGACTGCCGGTCTCCAGGTGATCGACATCACGAATCCCCAAAGCCCCCAGATCGTGGGCAGCGTGGATACGCCGGGCTTTGCCAATGGCGTTGCCGTTTCGGGCACCCACGCCTACGTTGCGGACTACGCTTCCGGTCTCCAGGTGGTCGACATCACGGATCCCCAGAGCCCCCAGATTGTGGCCAGCGTGGACACGCCGGGCTATGCCTCTGGCGTTGCCGTTTCGGGCACCCACGCCTACGTCGCGGACGATTATTCCGGTCTTCAGGTAATCGACATCACGAATCCCCAAAGCCCCCAGATTGTGGGCCGCGTGGACACGCCGGGCTATGCCTCTGGCGTTGCTGTTTCGGGCACCCACGCCTACGTTGCGGACGGTTATTCCGGTCTCCAGGTGATCGACATCACGAATCCCACGAGCCCCCGGATCGTGGGCAGCGTGTATACAAACTATGCCTCTGGCGTTGCCGTTTCAGGCACCCACGCCTACGTTGCGAACGGGGTCTCCGGTCTTCAGGTGATCGACATCACGAATCCCACGAGCCCCCAGATCGTGGGCAGCGTGGACACGCCGAACTATGCCTATGGCATTGCCGTTTCGGGCACCCACGCCTATGTCGCGGGCAGTTCCGGTCTCCAGGTGATTGACATCACGAATCCCGCGAGCCCCCAGATCGTGGGCAGCGTGGACACGCCGGACGATGCCACTAGCGTTGCCGTTTCGGGCACCCACGCCTACGTCGCGGACGGGGTCTCCGGTCTCCAGGTGATCGACATCACGAATCCTGCGAACCCCCAGATCGTGGGCAGCGTGGGTACACCGTACGCTGCTGTTCACGTCGCCGTTTCGGGCACCCACGCTTACGTCGCGGACGGCGGGTCCGGTCTCCTGGTGATCGACATCACGAATCCCGCGAGCCCCCAGATCGTGGGCATCGCGGACACGCCGTACTATGCCGCTGACGTGGCCGTTTCGGGCACCCACGCCTACGTCGCGGACGGGGTCTCCGGTCTCCAGGTAATCGACATCACAAATCCCCAAAGCCCCCAGATCGTGGGCAGTGTGGATACACCAGACTATGCGTATGGCGTGGCCGTTTCGGGCACCCATGCCTACGTCGCGGACTACGCCGGTCTCCAGGTGATCGACGTCACGAATCCCGTGAACCCCCAGATCGTGGGCAGCGTGGACACGCCGGGCGAGGCCAGGGACGTTGACCTTTCGGGCACCCACGCCTACGTCGCGGGTTGGGAATCCGGTCTCCAGGTGATCGACATTACGAATCCCGCGAGCCCCCAGATCGTGGGCAGCGTGGACACGCCGGGTGGGGCCGATGGCGTTGCCGTTTCTGGCACCTACGCCTACGTCGCGGATGATTATTCCGGCCTCCAGGTGATCGACATCTCGAATCCTGCGAGCCCCCAGATCGTGGGCGGCGTTGACACGCCGGGTGGGGGCGAGGGCGTCGCCGTTTCAGGCACCCACGCCTACGTCGCGGACGGTCATTCCGGTCTCCAGATCCTGCCTTTGCAATGTGATGTCACGCCTGTGTTCCTCTCCAGCTTCACTCTCTCGCGCTCTGAAGATGTCGTCGAGGTTCGCTGGACGGTCCGTCGAGGGGAGACTGGCGGTGAATTCCACTTGAGTGCCTCGCGCGGGGAAAAACGATGGGACGTGCCCGTGGATCCACACCCGGGCACTGAGTTCGTGGTCTTCGACCGTTCGCCGCAGCTTAAGGACAGTGGCGACATTGTGTACCGGCTCTTTTACAGGGGCCCAGGGGAAGCGTGGCGGATGCTGGCCGAGCAAACGATCACGCTCGGGACTAGTCGCGGCCCCACACGGCTTTGGAGTCTCTACCCCAACCCGGCGCGAGCGCGCGTCGTGATTCCATTTTCGAGCGGTCGTGGGGGACACGCGCGGCTCACGGTGCACGACGTCACGGGGCGTGAGGTGGCGCGCGTCTTCGAGGGATCGCTGCGGCCCGGTTCGGGTCAGTGGAGTTGGTCGGGCGAGGATGGCCGCGGGATCAAGCTGGCGGCGGGAGTGTACGTCGTGCGGCTCGTGACGGAGCAGGGCGTGCAGGCGCGCAAGGTCGTGCTGATAGAGTGAGTGGTACACGGTTCGACTCGTGGCCGATGGCATCGCTCGCACTCGTGCGGGAATCGGCTCAGCGGCCGATGCCAAAGCGTAGCGCGTGGACGTGGGCTTAGCAAACGGAGGGGCCTCTCATGACTCGATCCCCATCCTCATTGGCCGCCATCCTCACGCTACTTTCCCTCAGCGCCATCCTGGCCGCCTGGCATGCGCCAGCAGAAGGTCAGTGCATCGACTACGGAGACTATCTGCATTGGGTGGGGGGTGTGGACACGGGCGGGGCCGTTGGCGTTGCCGTTTCGGGCACCCACGCATACGTCGCGGACGTGGGCGGTCTCCAGATCATCGACATCACGAATCCCCAAAGCCCCCAGATCGTGGGCAGCGTGGACACGCCGTACTATGCCGCTGACGTGGCCGTTTCGGGCACCCACGCCTATGTCGCGGACGGCGGGTCCGGTCTCCAGGTGATCGACATCACGAATCCCCAAAGCCCCCAGATCGTGGGCAGCGCGGACACGCCGGGCGCGGCCGGTGGCGTTGCCGTTTCGGGCGATCACGCGTACGTCGCGGACGGGGTCTCCGGTCTCCAGGTGATCGACATCACGAATCCCCAGAACCCCCAGATCGTGGGCAGCGTGGACACGCCGGGCGCTGCCAATGGCGTTGCCGTTTCGGGCACCCACACCTACGTCGCGGACGGTTCTTCCGGTATCCAGGTGATCGACATCACAAATCCCCAAAGCCCCCAGATCGTGGGCAGCGTGGACACGCCGGGCGCTGCCAATGACGTTGCCGTTTCGGGCACCCACACCTACGTCGCGGACGGTTCTTCCGGTATCCAGGTGATCGACATCACGAATCCCACAAGCCCCCAGATCGTGGGCAGCGTGGACACGCCGGGCGAGGCCGTTGGCGTTGCCGTTTCGGGCAGCCACGCCTACGTCGCAGGTTGGGAATCCGGTCTGCAGGTGATCGACATCACGAATCTTCAAAGCCCCCAGATCGTAGGCAGCGTAGATACGCCCGAAATAGCCTATGGTGTTGCCGTTTCGGGCACCCACGCCTACGTTGCGGACAGATATTCCGGTCTCCAGGTGATCGACATCACGAATCCCGCGAGTCCCCAGCTCGTGGGCAGCGTGGACACGCCGACCTATGCCCTTGGCGTTGCCGTTTCGCGCAACTACGTCTACGTCGCGGACTATTATTCCAATCTCAAGGTGATCGACATCACGAATCCCGCGAGTCCCCAGCTCGTGGGCAGCGTGGATACGCCGGGCGAGGCCGGTGGCGTTGCCATTTCGGGCACCCACGCCTACGTCGCGGACGGGGTCTCCGGTCTCCAGATCTTACCTTTGCAATGTGATGTCACGCCCGTGTTTCTATCCAGCTTCACTCTCTCGCGCTCTGAAGAAGATGTCGTCGAGGTTCGCTGGACGGTCCGTCTAAGGGAAAGTGGCGGTGAATTCCGCTTGAGCGCCGCGCGCGGGGAAGAACGATGGGACGTTCCCGTGGATCCACACCCGGGCACTGAGTTCGTGGCCTTCGACCGTTCGCCGCAGCTCGAGGACAGTGGCGACATTGTGTACCGGCTCTTCTACAAGGGCCCAGAGGAAGCGTGGCGGATGCTGGCCGAGCAAACGATCGCGCTCGGGACCAGTCGCGGACCCACACGGCTTTGGAGTCTCTACCCGAACCCGGCGCGAGCGCGCGTCGTGATTCCATTTTCGAGCGGTCATGGGGGACACGCGCGTCTCACGGTGCACGACGTCACGGGGCGTGAGGTGGCCCGCGTCTTCGAGGGGTTGCTGCGGCCCGGTTCGGGTCAGTGGAGTTGGTCGGGCGAGGATGGCCGCGGGGTCAAGCTGGCGGCGGGAGTGTACGTGGTGCGGCTTGTGACGGAGCAGGGCGTGCAGGCGCGCAAGGTAGTGCGGGTAGAGTGAGTGG
>CAZMNW010000021.1:0-23372 GCA_964567755.1 uncultured bacterium | reverse complement strand
CGGCATCGGACCATCGTTCGCGCCCACCACCACAATCGCGCCGTCCATCTGCGCCGCGCCCGTGATCATGTTCTTGATGTAGTCCGCGTGACCCGGGCAATCCACGTGCGCGTAGTGCCGCTTCGTCGTCTGGTACTCCACATGTGCCGTCGCGATCGTGATCCCCCGCGCTCGCTCTTCCGGAGCCTTGTCGATCTGGTCGAACGGCATGTAATCCGCCAAACCCTTCGCCGCCAATACCCGCGTGATCGCCGACGTCAAAGTCGTCTTGCCGTGATCGATGTGCCCGATCGTCCCGACGTTCACGTGCGGCTTCGTCCGCTCGAACTTCTGACGCGCCATCTCAGTTCCTCCGTTCCGTGGGCCGCAAGGACCCCCGCCGACCTGCAACCGCTGGGCTAACGACCCACGGCGCGCGAAACGACTTCTTCCAGCACGCTCGCCGGCACCGGCTCGTAGCGCGCGAATTGCATGGTGTAGACTGCACGCCCTTGCGTCAGCGAGCGCAACCGGGTGGCGTAGCCGAACATTTCGGACAGGGGCACCGACGCGGCCACCACCTGGGCATCGGGACGTTGGATCATGCCGGAAATCTTGCCGCGGCGCGAATTGAGGTCGCCGATGACTTCGCCCATGTAATCGCTGGGAACGACGACCTCGACCTCCATGATCGGCTCGAGCAGAATGGGCTTGGCTTTTTTGACCGCGTCCTGCAACGCCATCGAGCCGGCGATCTTGAACGCCATTTCGGATGAATCGACCTCGTGGTAGCTGCCGTCGTAGAGGGACACCCTGAGCCCGACCAACGGATAGCCGGCAACAGGACCGTTCTGCATCGCTTCTTCGACGCCCTTGTGCACCGCCGAGATGTACTCGCGCGGGATGGAGCCGCCGACGATCTTGTTCTCGAAGATGAGACCGTTGTTCTCGCTCTGCGGCTTCAGCGTGATCTTGACGTGACCGTACTGGCCGCGCCCGCCGGACTGGCGGATGAAGCGCCCTTCGGCATCGGCGCTGCCGTGGATGGTCTCGCGATATGCCACTTGCGGGCGCCCGACGTTGGCGTTGACATTGAACTCGCGCATCATGCGATCGACGATGATCTCGAGATGCAGCTCGCCCATGCCCGAGATCAGCGTCTGGCCGGTTTCGGCGTCGCTGCGCACGCGGAAAGTCGGGTCCTCCTCGGCGAGCTTGAGCAGCGCCACCCCCAGCTTGTCCTGGTCGGCGCGCGTCTTCGGCTCGATCGCCACCGAGATCACCGGCTCGGGGAAGGACATCGATTCCAGCCGCACCGGGTGATCCGGGTCGCACAAGGTGTGGCCCGTGCGCGTGCTCTTGAGGCCGACGGCGGCGATGATGTCGCCGGCATAAGCGGCGTCGACTTCCTCGCGCTTGTTGGCATGCATGCGCAGCAAGCGCGAGATGCGCACTTTCTTGTCCTCGGTGGCGTTCAACACGTGGGAGCCGGCGTTCAAGGTGCCGGAGTAGACGCGCAGGAACGTCAGCTGGCCGACGTAGGGGTCGTTCATGACCTTGAACGCGAGCGCACTGAATGGCACGTCGTCCCGCGGCGGCCGCGCCACCGGCGTATCGTCGTCGACGTCCATGCCCTGCACCTCCGGCATGTCGAGCGGGCTCGGCAGGAAATCCACCACCGCATCGAGCAGCCGCTGCACGCCCTTGTTCTTGAACGCCGAACCGCACAGCACCGGCACCACGCTGCAATCGATGGTCGACTTGCGCAATGCGCGCATGATCAGCTCGCCGGGCACGTCGTGCTCGAAAAGGTAGCGCTCGGCGACTTCGTCGTCGTGGTCGGCGACCGCTTCGATGAGCTCGACGTGCAGTTTCTTGGCTTGGTCCAACAGGTCGTCGGGAATGGCGGCTTCGGTGAAGGTGGTCCCCAGCGTCTCTTCGTTGTAGAACCTCGCGCGCATCGTCAACAGGTCGATGATGCCGGTGAAGAGCTCGCCCTCGCCGATCGGCATTTGCACCGGCACCGCCCGCGCCTTGAGTCGCTCACGGATGTGCTTGACGACCCCCATGAAGCTGGCGCCGACGCGATCCATCTTGTTGACGAAAGCGATGCGCGGCACCTTGTACTTGTTGGCCTGGCGCCACACCGTCTCCGACTGCGGCTCGACGCCGCCGACAGCGCAGAACAGCGCCACGGCGCCATCCAGAACGCGCAAGCTGCGCTCGACCTCGGCTGTGAAGTCCACGTGTCCCGGCGTGTCGATGATGTTGATGCGGTGGTCGCGCCACTGCGTGGTGGTCGCGGCGCTGGTGATGGTGATGCCGCGTTCCTTCTCCTGCTCCATCCAGTCCATGGTGGCCAAGCCCTCGTGCACCTCGCCGATCCGATGCGTCCTGCCGGTGTAATAGAGGATGCGCTCGGTGGTCGTGGTCTTGCCCGCATCGATGTGGGCCATGATGCCGATGTTGCGGTAGTTTTGCAGGCTCAGTTCTCGCGCCATGACTCTTCCACGTTTCGACCGACCGTCAAAAAAATCCTCCGCCGGTCCGAGGCACCGCAGCGGAGGGCTTAAGCTCCACTGTTACGGTTCCGTCGCCGGCCTATAACAGTTCTTGCGTGCACGGCCCGCCATCGGGCCCGCATCCTCACCAGCGATAGTGCGCAAAGGCCTTGTTGGCCTCGGCCATCTTGTGGGTGTCTTCCTTCTTCTTCACGGAAGGCCCCTCGTTCTTGTACGCCAGCATCACTTCGGCGGCGAGCTTCTCCGCCATCGAGCGTTCCTTGCGCTGGCGCGAAAAGGTGATCATCCAGCGCATCGCCAGCGCCGTCCGGCGCACCGGGCGCACCTCCGTCGGCACCTGGTACGTGGCGCCACCGACGCGGCGGGAAGACACTTCCAACGTTGGCTTGACGTTGTTGAGCGCCTGCTTGAACACCGTCATCGGGTCCTGACCCGTGCGCTCCTGGACGATGTCCATGGCACCGTAGAACACACCCTCGGCGACGCTTTTTTTGCCGGCCCCCATCAGATAGTTCATGAACTGGTGCACCAACGTGCTGTTGTACCGCGAATCCGGCTCGATCTCGCGCCGTGCGATTTCCTTGCGTCTCGGCATGCGTTCCTCCGGCCTGTCGTCGTCGTCCGTCGCCGTGACGTCCACGGCCCGACGACACGATGGGCTCAGGCTACGACTTGGGCCGCTTGACCCCGTATTTCGAGCGCGACTTGCGCCGGCCCTCGACACCCGTCGAATCCAGCGTGCCACGCACGATGTGATACCGAACCCCGGGCAAATCCTTCACGCGTCCGCCGCGGATGAGCACAATCGAGTGCTCCTGGAGGTTGTGCCCTTCGCCGGGAATGTAGGCCGTGACCTCGATGCCATTGGTCAAACGCACACGCGCGACCTTGCGCAGCGCCGAATTGGGCTTTTTGGGCGTCGACGTATACACGCGCGTGCAAACGCCGCGTTTCTGCGGGTTGCTGCGCAGCGCCGGCGACTTTCCCGCGACCTTCATGGTCTTGCGGCCTTTTCGCACCAGTTGACTGATCGTCGGCAAGCTCGTACTCCGTTCAGGACGGATCGTTCTCGAGATCCCAACCGTGACGTGGATTCGTCACGCTACTTAAGGCCCGGCGAGGCTGTCAACGCCCCGCGGGAGTGCGCAAAGCTCTTTCGGAAAGCCTCTGGTGCAGGACACAGCCTCCAGGCGCCATTTCAGCATGGCGCCGTTCGACCCCCGGAAGGGCCATTAGGCGTATCGTGCCCTGGTAGTTGTGTTCCGAGGGAAACGACTCCCGAGGCGAATCGGTAGTTAACACCACTGGGGGTGGCGAAAGCAAGCCCCTAAAACGACAGGACTTGGACACCTTCCAAGGCGTGCGTCAGCCGGGAGCGAACATGCCCAAGCCCTTGGTGTCTGGATCCGGACAGGTTTGTTAATCCACATTAAAACAACAACTTGAATAGACATGCTTGTGGCGGCCGTGGGATGACCCCTAGAATGACCAGCGTTCCTTCGCAGTTTCCGGGTGCCCACATGGGCTGAAAAGGGAATGGGGTGCGAAACCCCTACGGTCCCGCCACTGTGATGGGCGATGTCGTCTCGCAAACACCACTCGCGCACGCGCGCGGGGAAGGTGCGAGCCGGCGCTCGAGCCCTGAGTCAGGAGACCTGCCCGGAGACATGAGCCAGGTTGGCGCTTCGTGGAAAGAGCGTCGGGCAGTATGCCGCACAGTCTCCTTTTCATTTCCTGCGAAATGATCGTGCTGCGCCGTCCCTGCCGCGCTCGCCGCGGCTAAAGGGGTTGGCGCCATGTGGCGCGGCTTCGCAGGTCTTGTCGTCCTCGCGCTCGCGCATGTCCCGATGCGTGCGTGCGTCGCGTCGCCGGCGCAACGTGCCGACACGAGGCCGGCGCCGCATGCAATCGCCGCCGCCGACACGAGCGACAGCGTCTACACACTCCCGCCAATCCAAGTGAAGGGCGCTCGCATTGTCCCCGCCGATGCTGCACTGTTGCTTCCCGGCCAAGTCTCCATTGTGAACGTCGAACCATTTCACGGCGACATCACCGACGTGGCGACCGTGCTCGACCGTGTGCCCGGGCTCTCGGTGCGCGAGTACGGCAGCGTCGGCGGCGGCGCGAGCGTCACGATCCGCGGCATGAGCCCGTCGCAAGTGCGCGTCTATCTCGATGGTGTGCCGCTCGCACGCGCCGGGCTTGGACTCGCCAATCTGGCCGAGTTGCCCTTCGCCAGCATCGATCACATCGAGGTGTATCGCGGCTTCGCGCCACCGGGCTTGTCGGGCAGCGCACCCGGAGGCGCCATTCAGCTGGTGACCCAGGTTCTCGACGGCAGTGCACCGCGCGCGGGCAGCGCCGTGGTCGCGGCCGGCAGCTTCGGCAGCGGTCGGCTGGGCCTCACCCAGGAATGGGGCGTGGGCACGGGGTGGCGCGCGCTCGTGGTCTTCGACGCCTTGCGGAGCGAAGGCGACTTCGAGTTCCACGACGACAACGGCACGGTGCACAACCGGAACGACGACGAGATCACCGCGCGCATCAACAACGCCGTCCGCAAGCAGGAAGTCCTCGCCAAGGCTGGTCATGCGTGGGGTCGCGACGGCCGTTTCGAGCTCCTCTACCAATGGGTCGAACGCGAACAAGGAGTGCCCGGCTACACCAGCATTCAGTCGACCGCCGCTGCGCAAAGCAGCAGCCATCACATGGCCACCGCGAGCATGCGGTCGCCAGCACGTTGGGGCGGGCGCCTGCGCGGTCGCGCTCAGGTCTACTACGACTGGAGGATCGATTCCTTCAGCGACGCGAAGCGACCCTCGGGCGAGATCGGTCTCGGCTTGCAAGACAACCATGACGTGAGCGAAACGCGTGGCGTGCACGTCGAAACCTCGGTGCGCACTCCGCTGTCGCACCGCCTGGCGCTGCACCTCGACACGCGACAAGAGACCTTCATGCCCTGGCGCCGCTTCCCCAACCCCCAGCTCGGTCCCGAACAGGAGCGCCGCACCCTGGAAACAGGTCTCGATTCCGAATGGTTGCTGGCGCACGGGCGCTTGCGTTTGCAAGGCGTGGTGCGCGCGACGCAGGAAACCGACCACTTCTCGGGTGATTTGCGCACTCTCTATTCCAAAGGGCCGGCAGTTTCCGGAGAGCGCCAGTTCGTCGAACCGCGAGTGGGCATGCGCTTGCGTGTGCTTCCCGGCGTGCATCTGGAGGCGAGCGCCGGACGCCATCATCGGTCACCGGGATTCCTCGAGCTCTTCGGCGACGGCGGCAGCATCGCCGGCAGCACCGATCTCGTCGCCGAAGAAGGCAAGAACCAGGACATTGCCTTGGATTGCGCACGATCGTTCCGCCACCTGCGTGCGCAGTTCGAGATTGCGCACTTCCGCAATCACATCGAGCAGTTGATCACCTATTTGCCACAATCGCAACGCACGTTCGTCGCCCGCAACATCGGGGCGGCAGACTGCGAGGGCGAAGAAATACACTGGCTGATCGCCGACACGAGCCCACGTTCGTTGTGGAACGTCGAAGGCAATTACACCCGGCTGCGCAGCGAGGACCTCGGTGTCGACATCGGCTGGTACGCCGGCAAGGCGCTCCCCGGCCGGCCGGCGCACCAACTGTTCACGCGCGTCGCGCTCCGCTTCGGCGGCATCGCCCTCGGCTACGATTACCGCTTCTTGGGGCAGAACTACCTGGATCGATGGAATCGCGATGTGGTGACGCGGCGCGACCTGCACGGGATCGACCTCAGCGTGCAACGGCGCAATCTGCAGGTGCGCATGGCCGTCCGCAACTTGACCAATGATCGCGCTCGCGATGTTGCGGGGTTCCCGCTGCCGGGGCGCGTGGTATCGCTGGGCTCGGACGTTCGCTTCTGACACCCGAGAAGGAGATCGACACATGCAACCGTTCCATCCGAGAATACTCCGTGCCGTCGGTCTCGCGACGGGTCTCGCAGCCGTTGCCTTCGCCGGGTTGCCGTCCTCGTCCGCAAGCGCGCAAACGGCCGTGGTGCTGTCGACGGATTTCGCCACGGGCTATTACTCGACGCTCGCGCTCGCACCTCCCCATGGCACCAGCATCGACATCGCCTCCACCTGCGCCGACGCGGTGGTTCGCGCCCACGGCAACCGCGTCTATTCCCTCGGCCGCTTCGGCTGTGACCACGTCCAAGTGATCGATGCCGCGAACGGCGCGACGCTCACGCAGTGGAGTACGGGGAACGGCACCAATCCGCAGGACATCGAAATCTTCACACCAACGAAGGCTTACGTGAGCCTTTTCGAAACCGATTATCTCGGCATCTTCAACCCGCAGACCGGCGCGTCGCTGGGCCAGATCAGCCTCGCCGGCTTCAGCGATGCCGATGGGCTGCCCGAGACGACGGAGATGGTTCTCGTCGGCAATCTCCTGTTCGTTGCCTTGGAGCGCCTCGATCGGCCCGGCGGTTTCCTCGCTTCCAACCCCAGCTTCCTCGCCGTCGTCGACTGCACCACTGACCAGCTCGTCGATGTCGATCCGAACACGAACGGCGTGCAGGGCATCCTGCTCACCGGGCGCAATCCGCTCGGCGAGCTCGTCTTCGATGCGGTGCGCCAAAAGATCGTCGTCGCCGAGGTCGGCAACTTCGGCGCCCAGGACGGCGGCGCCGAGTTCGTCGATCCCGTGACGCTCACGGCCGAAGGTTTCTTCATCACCGAGAGCGAGCTCGGCGGTGACTTGAACGCCGTGCGCTTGTGGACCGATTGCACCGGCTATGCGATCGTCAATGATTCGAGCTTCAACACCAAGCTCGTGCGTTTCGATTGGTGCACCGAGATGCTAGCGGCCACTTGTCTCACGACGGCGGGATTCCGTCTCTCCGATGTCGAAATCCACACGGACGGCACGATCTTCCTCTCCGATCGTGCTCTCATGAACCCCGGGGTCCGTCTTTTTCGCGCCCCCGGCTGCAGCGAGATCACGACGACATCGATCGGCTTCGGCTTGCCGCCTCAGGACATCACATTCATGCTGCCGGACACGCCGTCGTCCGTTCCCCAGCCGCCGCTGTCCGTTTCGGTGCGGCTGCTTCCCAACCGCCCCAACCCGTTCAATCCGAGCACGACGTTGCGCTTCGTGGCGCCTGCCGGCGAGCACGTAGCGCTCGAGATCCTGGATCTTCGCGGCCGGCGCGTGGCGCGCTTGTGGAATGGCCCGATCGATGGCGAAGCGCGCGTGGAGTGGCAAGGCCGCGACGCGCGCGGCCGCGACGTGCCGTCCGGCGTCTACGTCGCGCGCTTGCACGGCAGCGCGACGACCGCCACGCGCCTGCTCACACTCCTGCGGTAAGTACGTGGCTGCCTGGGCAACCAAACTCGGAGGCGCGAAGCTGCGGAATACGGGGCCCAGGCTCGATGGCTCGCGGGCGATCCTGAATGCGGCGCTGACCCGGGCTCGCGCCCGACCCAGCGGTGGCGTCCGACGGGTTGGTGATCGGGAAACATGCCGATTTGACATCTTGTCGCGAATGGCAAGCGAGAGGCTCATCGAGCCGCGCGTGCCGCTACCGCGATCGGGTGCTGCGCGCCAGGACCTTTTCCCGAAACGCCGCGATGTTGTTGGTCATTTGCACGTCGTTCACGCCAACCTGCAGCCGATCCAAGAACAAGAGTGCGCCCGCGTCATCCCTGTCATTGTAGCGGTCCACGGCGTTGTTGTAGAGCCTGACGGTATCCTCCTCCAGGAGCTTCGTGCCTCGCTGCAGCCATTCGCGTCTGAGCGAATGTGCCAGCGCTCCGCTCACCAAATCTGCGGCCGCGGCGCGATTCCCCTGGCGTAAATAGAGATACACCAAGTCATAGGCCACATCCATGCGTGAAGGTAGCAGCGCTCGCGCCGTCTGTAGTGCCGAGACGCCGTTGCTCACATCGCCCGGGTCGAGGAGATAGGTAGCCCCGAGGTTCACGCAGGCTTCGGCGCGCTTCGGCTCGAGCTCCAGGCAACGAGTCAAGAGATCGCGGGCCCCGAGCAGCTTGGCGGGCACGGAATCCGGCAGCGTGGAAGCGCCCTCCTGTGCGTGCACGAAGCGCCGTACACGGGTGCTGCCCCAGCGAAAGTAGACCTCCTGGTCGTTCGGAGCCAACTCTCGGGCCTTGCGGAACAAATTCTCCGCTTCGAGATGGCGATCTTCATCGTCGAGGAAGGCTGCGAGCGCCGCATGGGCTCGTGCGTGGCGCGGATCAGCACGGATCGCAGCTTCGAAATGAAATCGAACCTCCTGCTTCCACCAGGGAGTGACGTGAGCCAGATACTCCCCCAGAATGTAGACGGCGTCCGCGTACGGCAGGGCTTCGGCTCTGGCCAGCTGCTCGCGATCCGGACAGCGCACGGGCACCTCTTGAATCGGGAATCGGTTCTCCCGCACGTACTCTTTCAACCCGGCCTCGATCGGATCGTGACCCGTCCCGAAGGCATCGCGCCACGCCACCGTTGCGTTGGCCGTGGCGTTGAGGGAGCGCAGGAACGTTGCCAGCTTCGGGCCCAGATCCGGACGTCCCAGGTGCATGTAGTGATAGAGTGCCCACGACTGCGCATAGAACACTCCGATGCGCTCCGCCTCGTTGTACTCGCGCGACTGTTGATCGACCACAAAGAGTTTGGGGAGCGGGAACATCGGTTTGTACTTCAGCCACTCGAGATGATTCTCGATTGGCCGGCCGATTTGCACCTTGTCACCTTTGATCTTGAATGTTTCGTAGAACTCCGCCATGCCTTCGTTGAGCCACAGCGGCACTTGGTTGTGATTTCGACTCAACATCCAATGGATGTATTCGTGCAGAACGGTCGCATAGGGGTCGCGGTCGCTGCGAATGGTCATGCCGATGAAGTTTCCGTCCGGCCTGGGGGCGAACAATCCGACGTACGACATGGGCTCGCCACTGGGATGGAGCTTGTAGGGTCTGTGTGACTTGTCGTCTTCGAACACGATGACCGTCGTCGGTACGAACGCCTCTGTCGCCGTCGATGGTTCTCGTTCTTCGACCGTGGCCCGGAAGCATTCGAGAATCTGCGCGGCTTCGGTCGCCACCTCGGGATGGGCGTCACTGATCAACGTAAAACTGGGAGTGTGGACACGGATCCACTTGCCATTGGGCTTGGGCACGGCATGAGAGCCCATGGGGTTGGCGGCCGTGAGGAGGAAGGTCAGCGTGATGACGAGGAATTGCATCGCCGCACATCCACATCTCGATGTACCTCGAGCGTGTTCCCCATTCAGGATAGGCTGGCGCGATTTTCGTCGCAAGACGTGACGATGCAAAAGAGCCTTGCTCGTCACAATCCACGAAGGGCCGACGTCAACAAATCTCAGTAGTTTTCCGGAGGTTCACCGCAGCACGCGTATGGAGAAACCGGCGAAAGGACAGCCCGGCACACGACTTCTGCAGTCAGGCTGCCACATCGATCCGGCGATCTCAGAGCGATTCGGCGGCGGTGTCGCGGATGCGCGAGCGGCGGCGACGCCGGGAACGGCGAACACCGTTTTCTGCGGCCGGAGCCGCGGCACTCGGGCTGTCGTCGGCAGGCTTCTCCGGTCGACGACGGCGACGGCGGCGCGGGCCGCTCGAGTCTGCCGGTCTGAGCGCCGCGCCGGGACTTTCGGCAGGGACTGCTTCGGCGGGGCTCGGGCCGGCGGGGCTCGCCTCGGCTTCCGCGGGACGCGCGCGCCGCACGCCGCGGCGGATCACCGGCGCTTGTGGCTGGGCCGTGGTTTGGAACTCCGTCACCACGTACGTGCCGCTGCGCGAATCGGTGGAAAGCTGCAGCAGACCCGCCGCCTGCGCCGCTTCCAACAAGGCGCTGAAACTGCGATATCCGAACGCGGATTCGCTGAACGACGGCTGCTTGCGCCGGATCGTGTCCTTGATCATCGACGCCAGGATGGGACCCGCCACCTCGCGCTGCAACGCGGTCAAGGTTTCGAGCAGCAGGCCGAAGATATCCTTCTTGTCGCCCGGCAGGATACGCCGCAGCTGCGCGCGTTCGTGCACCTGATCGGCTTCGAGCTCTTCGTAGAAGATGAACTCGTCGCAAGCGCTCACCAGCAGCTCCGACGACGACTTGCGCATGGCGAGCCCGAGCACGCGCTTGCCGTTTTCCTTCAACTTGGCCACAAGCGGCGAGAAGTCGCTATCGCCAGAGATGATGACGAAGGTGTCGATGTGCTCCTTGCCGTAGCTCATGTCCATCGCATCCACCACCAGGCGGATGTCGGCCGAGTTCTTGCCGGTCATGGCACGGCGCGGGATCTCGATGAGCTCGAGTCCCGCCTCGTGGAGCTGGCGCTTGTAATCCGAGTAGCGGCTCCAGTCGGCATAGGCACGCTTGACGATGATCTTGCCCTTTTCGACCAAACGCCGCAGCACGCGCTGGATGTCGAATCGGTCTTTGCGGTCATCCAGACCGAGCGCCAAGTTCTCGAAATCGACGAACACCGCGAGCGAAGACACTTCGGGCATGTCCACCCCTTCCAATGACTGCAGTATAGGCCCCCGCTCGCCGCATGGACAACGGAAAGAGGGCGTCCTTGACGCCGCCATGCGCCACCAGGAGAATCCCCCGCTGACAACGCCCCCGCGCCCGTGAATCTCGTCGAGGCGGCAACTCACGCCGCGCCGGCACGAGCGGTCGAGGCGGCGTCACGAGCGCGCCCGCGAGGGCATGGATGCCCGAGCAGCGCTCGTGCCGAGCGAACGAGCGCGCAGGATGCGCGCGAGGAGCGTCCGCCTCGACCGCTCGTGCCGGCGCGGCGGGCGCCAGGAGCAACCGTTCCGGGAAGGAGATTCGCAGTGAAGGGCAGTATTTCTCGCCGACAAGGTTTCGTGAAGCTGGAGGTGGATCTCCAGGAGTGGGGCCACCTGAAATCGATCATCCTGTTCGCGCGCAAAGCGGCAAACGGACCGCTGTTCGCCAACGACGCCGAGTCACCGGACATCGAGCGGCTGGCGCGCGGGATTCTCGACGAACTCGGATTCGAGAGGCTGGACTAGAAACCACAACGGGATGCTGACGCATCCCGTTGTGGTCTCAACATTTCTCGCGGCGGCATAGACACCGCGGCGTCTACTGCCGTTGCTCCTGCTCGATCGGCGCGTCGCCAGCGAACACGTCGGCCACGGCTGGCGCTGCTACAGCAGCCGCGGGCACGACGTCGGCGATGGCGACGATGGGCTCCATCTCGTCTTCCTCGATCAAGTCGTCCTCGACGCGGATCCAGCGGTAGCGTCCGACCCCGGTTCCAGCCGGGATCAGGTGCCCCATGATGACGTTTTCCTTGAGCCCCAGCAGCTCGTCGCGTTTGCCCTGGATCGCGGCTTCCGTCAGCACGCGCGTCGTCTCCTGAAACGACGCCGCGGAGATGAAGCTCTCGGTCGACAGGCTCGCCTTGGTGATCCCGAGCAGCAGCGGCTTGAAGCTCGCCGGGTTGCCGCCCTCGGCCAACACGCGCTCGTTCTCGTTCTTGAGCTCGGCCTTGTCCACCTGCTCGCCTTCGAGGAACTTGGTTTCACCAGGATCTTCGACCAGCACCTTCTGCAGCATCTGCCGCACGATGACCTCGATGTGCTTGTCGTTGATGCGCACGCCCTGCAGGCGGTAGACCTCCTGGATCTCGTTCACCAGGTACTCTTGCGCCGCCTCGACCCCCTTGATGTTGAGGATGTCGAAGGGATTGAGCGGTCCTTCGGTGAGCCGGTCGCCGGCCGTCACGTGATCGCCCTCTTGAACGCGCAGGTGCTTGCCCTGGGGCACCATGTACTCGCGTCTGTCGTTCTGACCGGTGATCACGATCTTGCGCATGCCGCGCGTGATGCCCTCGAAGGACAGCGTGCCGTCGATCTCCGAGATCACCGCCGCTTCCTTGGGCTTGCGCACCTCGAACAGCTCGCCGACGCGCGGCAGGCCGCCCGTGATGTCGCGCATCTTCGAGATATCGCGTGGAATCTTGCACAGCGAGTCACCGGGGAAGATCTCCTGGCCATCGCGCACCTGCAAGAACCCGCCCGTCGGCAGCAGAATGTCGCGCACCTCGACACCAGTCTCGTCGATGATCTTGGCGTGCGGGTGCAACGTCTTCTCGCGATCGTCGATGACCATCATTTCGCGCTTGCCGGTCTTCTCGTCGACTTCTTCCTTGACCGTGCGGCCTTCGATGACGTCGAACAGCTGCACGCGGCCGCCACGGTCAGTGATGACCTGGTCGCTGTACGGATCCCAGGCGAAGATGACAGCACCTTGCTTGACCGGCGCGTTGTTGTCGACCAACAGCCGGGCCCCGTACGGCAGCCCGAAGCGCGACCGCACCCGCCCCTGCTCGTCGATGATGGAGACCTCGCCCTTGCGACCGATGGCGATGTTCTCGCCTTGCCGCCCGATGACCGTGCGCAGGTTCTCGATCTTCACGTGACCGTTGGCGATCGCCGTCTTCTGCGTCTGCTCGGCGATACGCGCGGCGGTGCCGCCGATGTGGAAAGTACGCAAGGTCAACTGCGTCCCCGGTTCGCCAATGGACTGCGCCGCCATCACGCCCACGGCCTCGCCGATGTCCACCACCCGGCCGGTGGCCAGGTTGCGCCCGTAGCAGTAGACGCACACACCGCGCCGGCTCTCGCACGTGAGCACCGAGCGGATCATGGCCTCTTCGAGCCCCAGATCCTCGATCTCGATGGACTTGTCCTCTTCGATCATCTGGCCGCTTTCCACCAGCACCTTGCTGGTGAGCGGGTCGACGAGGTCGTGCAGTGCCGTGCGCCCGAGGATGCGATCGCGCAGCGATTCGATGATCTCTTCGCCTTCCTTGAGCGCCAGCATGCGCAAGCCCCGGATGGTGCCGCAGTCGATCTCGGTGATGATGACGTCCTGAGCCACGTCCACCAAGCGCCGTGTGAGGTAGCCGGCATCGGCGGTCTTGAGCGCCGTGTCGGCCAACCCCTTGCGCGCGCCGTGGGTGGAGATGAAGTACTGCAGCACCGACAGGCCCTCGCGGAAGTTGGCTGTGATCGGCATCTCGATGATCTCGCCGACACCGCCGGTGATCTTCTTCTGCGGCTTGGCCATCAATCCCCGCATGCCCGAGAGCTGGCGGATCTGTTCCTTCGAGCCACGCGAGCCGGAGCTCGCCATCATGAAGATGGGGTTGAAGCCCTGGCGGTCACCACCCAGCTGTTGGAAAAGAATCTCCGAAATGCCGTTGGTGGCGTTGGTCCAGGTGTCGATGACGCGGTTGTAACGCTCACCGCCGGTGATGACGCCTTCGGCGTGATCCTGCATGATCTTGCGCACTTCGTCGGCAGCGCGTGCGATGATCTGCGGCTTCTGCTCGGGGACCTGCAGGTCGTCGATGCCGATGGTGATGCCGGCGCGGGTGGCGAAGGTGAAACCGATGTCCTTCAGGCGATCGAGGAACAACACCGTCGTCTCGCCGCCCAACAAGCGATAGCACTCGCCCACCATGTTATTGAGTGCTTTCTTGTCCATGGTCTCGTTGTAGAAACCGAGACCCTCCGGCATGATGTCGTTGAACATGACGCGGCCGACGGTGGTTTCGACGAGCTTCGTCTTCTTGGGGCCATCGGGATAGCGCACGCGCACGTGTGCATGCAGGCCCACCTGGTCCGCCGCATAGGCGGTCATTACTTCGTCGGGCCCGTAGAAAGTGAGGCCCTCGCCCTTGTCGCCACGCTTGTCGTTGGTCAGGTAGTAGCAGCCGAGCACCATGTCCTGAGTCGGCGTCACCACCGGGGTGCCGTTCGCCGGGTGCAGGATGTTGTTGGACGAGATCATGAGGACGCGGCACTCGATCTGCGCCTCGTACGAAAGCGGCACGTGCACCGCCATCTGGTCGCCGTCGAAGTCGGCGTTGAACGCCTGGCAGACCAGCGGGTGGATGCGGATGGCCTTGCCCTCGACGAGCACAGGCTGGAAGGCCTGCACACCCAAGCGGTGCAAGGTCGGTGCGCGGTTGAGCAGCACCGGGTGGTCCTGGATGATCTCGTCGAGAATGTCCCAGACCTCGGGCTTCTCTTGTTCGACGAGCTTCTTGGCGCTCTTCACCGTCTGCACGTAACCGCGGTCCTCGAGCTTGCGAATGATGAAGGGCTTGAACAGCTCGAGCGCCATGTTCTTGGGCAGGCCGCATTCATGCAGCTTGAGCTCCGGGCCGACGACGATCACCGAGCGGCCGGAGTAGTCGACGCGCTTGCCGAGCAGGTTTTGGCGAAAACGCCCCTGCTTGCCCTTGAGCATGTCCGACAGCGACTTGAGCGGACGGTCGCCCTGACCACGCACGGCGCGACTGCGCCGGCCGTTGTCGAACAGCGCGTCCACCGCCTCCTGCAGCATGCGGCGCTCGTTGCGCAAGATCACTTCCGGCGCCCGGATCTCCATCAGCTTCTTCAAGCGGTTGTTGCGGTTGATGACACGCCGGTACAGATCGTTGAGATCCGAGGTGGCGAAGCGCCCGCCCTCGAGCGGCACCAGCGGCCGCAGGTCCGGCGGCAGCACCGGGATGACCTCGAGGATCATCCACTCGGGCTTGTTCTTCGAATTGCGGAAGGCTTCGACGATCTTGAGACGCTTGAGGATGTCCTTCTTCTTCTGCGTCGACGATTCGATCTTCGCCTGCGCGCGCAGCTCCACCGACAGCTTCTCGATGTCGATCTGCGCCAACAGATCGCGGATGCCGTCCGCACCCATCTTGGCGGTGAACGTGCCCTTCTCGGCTTCCAGCACGTCCAGGTACTGATCCTCGGGAATCAGTTCCTTGTAGTGCAGCTCGGACGTGCCAGCGTCGGTGACCACGAACGACTCGTAGTAGAGGATGCGCTCGAGATTCGACAGGGACATCCCCAACAAGTGGCCGATCCGGCTGGGCAGGCCCTTGAAGAACCAAATGTGCGACACCGGCACGGCGAGCTCGACATGCCCCTGGCGCTCGCGCCGCACCTTCGACTGCGTGACCTCGACGCCACAGCGGTCGCAAATGACGCCCTTGTAGCGGATGCGCTTGTACTTGCCGCAAGCGCACTCCCAGTCCTTCACCGGACCGAAGATGCGCTCGCAGAACAGCCCGTCCTTCTCCGGTTTGAAGGAACGATAATTGATCGTCTCCGGCTTGGTGACCTCGCCGTAGCTCCAGCTACGCACGGTCTCCGGTGAAGCCAGCTGGATCCGGATGGCCTTGAAATCGGTCGGCCGTCTCCGTTCCCGTTCATTCGTCGCAAACACGGGACGTACCTCCTACCCAGCGGGAATTACGACATCTCGAGCTGTACATCGAGGCACAAGCTCTGCAACTCTTTCACCAGCACGTTGAAGGACTCTGGGATCCCCGGCTCTGGCGGGTTCTCGCCCTTCACGATCGCTTCGTAGATCTTCGAGCGGCCGACGACGTCGTCCGACTTGACCGTGAGCAGCTCCTGCAAACAGTAGGCGGCGCCGTACGCCTCCAGCGCCCACACTTCCATTTCGCCGAAGCGCTGGCCACCGAACTGCGCCTTGCCGCCCAACGGCTGCTGTGTCACCAGCGAGTACGGCCCAATGGACCGCGCATGGATCTTGTCGTCCACCAAGTGGGACAGCTTCATCATATAGATGTAACCGACCGTCACCTGTTCGTCGAACGGCTCGCCGCTGCGACCGTCGTAGAGGACGCTCTTGCCGCTTTCGGGCAGACCCGCGGTGCGCAGCTCGATCTTGATCTGGTCGATGGAGGCGCCGTCGAACACCGGCGTCGCGCACCAGAAGTTGAGGGTCTGAGCCGCCCAACCCAAGTGCGTCTCCAGGATCTGGCCCAGGTTCATACGGCTGGGCACACCGAGGGGGTTCAAGATGATCTGCACTGAGGTGCCGTCGGGCAGGTACGGCATGTCTTCGACGGGTACGATCTTGGAAACCACGCCCTTGTTGCCGTGCCGGCCCGCCATCTTGTCGCCGACCGACACCTTGCGTTTGCGCCCGATGTACACCTTGACCAGCTTGACGACGCCTGGAGGCAGCTCGTCGCCGCGCGTCACACGCTCGCTTTCCTTCTCGTGCTGGCGCGTGGCGCGCTCCAAGGCGCGCTGCGCCGCTTCCAACACCTTCTTGACCCGCCGGTCCATGGCGGGATCCTGCACGATCGGCATTCCCCACTGCAGGTGATCGTAGTCGATCTCCTTGAGACGATCGATGCTGAGCTTGGTGTTGGCGCGCACGAGGATCTCGCCGCTCTCGGCATGCACCAGGCGTTCGCTGGTCTGGCCGTCGAGAAGCTCGATCAAACGCTCGTCGCGTATTTCTTTGATGCGCTGTTCTTCTTTCTTGAGCACACGGCGCAAGCGTTCGAGCTTCTTCTTTTCCTCGGCCTTGCCTCGGTCGTCGCGCTCACGGCGCGAGAACACCTTGATTTCGACGACGATTCCTTCCATCCCGGGCGGCGCCTTGAGCGACGCATCGCGGACATCGCCGGCTTTCTCGCCGAAGATGGCGCGCAGCAGGCGCTCTTCCGGCGACAAATCCGTCTCGCCCTTCGGCGTCACCTTGCCGACCAGAATGTCGCCGGACTTGACGCGCGCACCGATCATGACGATGCCATCTTCGTCCAGCTTGCGCAGCGCTTCCTCGCCGACGTTGGGAATCTCACGCGTGATCTCCTCCATGCCGGCCTTGGTGTCACGCACCTGGCACTCGAACTCCTCGATGTGAATCGAGGTGAACTTGTCGTCGTGCACCAAGTCCTCACTGAGGATGATGGCGTCCTCGAAGTTGTAGCCGCACCAGGGCATGAAGGCGACGAGCACGTTGTGCCCGAGCGCCAGCTCGCCATCGCAAGTGGCGGGACCATCGGCCAGGATCTGTCCCTTCTCGACTTTGTCGCCCGCACGCACCAGAGGTTTCTGGTTGATGCAGGTGTCCTGATTGGAGCGGCGGTACTTCTGCAACCGGTACTCGTCCAGGCCACCCAAGCCGCTGAAATCCTCGATGGCGTCGTCCTTGCGCCCCTTCGATTGCACCAGGATGGTGTCGGCCGAAACGTTCCGCACCACGCCGGGGCGTTTGGCGACCACCACGGCACCCGAGTCACGCGCCACCTTCTCTTCCATCCCCGTGCCCACGAGCGGCGCTTCGGTGCGCAGCAATGGCACCGCTTGGCGCTGCATGTTGCAGCCCATCAGCGCGCGGTTGGCGTCATCGTGTTCCAGAAACGGGATCAAAGACGCCGCCGCCGACACCAGCTGCTTCGGCGACACGTCCATGTAGTTGACTTCCTCGGGCTTGACGCTGGGGAAGTCGTCGTGGAAACGTACCGGCACGCCCGCGGCTACCAGCTGGCCGTCGGCGGCCAGCGGCTCCGTCGCCTGCGCAATGAAGTACTGGTCTTCCTCGTCGGCCGAGAGATAGACGATGTCGCCACTGGCCTTGCCGTCCGTGATCTTGCGATACGGCGTCTCCAGGAAGCCGAAGCGATTGACGCGGGCATAGGTCGACAACGAGGAGATGAGACCGATGTTCGGTCCTTCCGGCGTCTCGATCGGACACATGCGACCGTAGTGCGTATGGTGCACGTCGCGCACTTCGAAGCCAGCGCGCTCGCGCGTCAACCCCCCCGGTCCGAGCGCCGACAAGCGCCGCTTGTGCGTCAGCTCGGCCAGCGGGTTGGTTTGGTCCATGAACTGCGACAGCTGACTCGAGCCGAAGAACGACTGGATGACGGCACTGATGGTGCGCGCGTTCACCAGGTCGTAGGGCGTGATCGTCTCGGCGTCTTGCAGGCTCATGCGCTCGCGGATGATGCGCGCCATGCGCGACAGCCCCAGCGAAAACTGATTGGCCAGCAGCTCACCGACCGAGCGGATGCGCCGGTTGCCCAGGTGATCGATGTCGTCGACCTCGCCGTCGGAGTTGGCGAGATCGAGCAACGAGGCCACGACCGCGACGAAGTCCGCCGGCGTCAATGTCGGCTCCTCGAGCGGGATGCTGAGATGCAGGCGCTGGTTCATCTTGTAGCGCCCCACCGCGGACAAATTGTACCGCCGCGGGTTGAAGAACAGGCGGTCGAGGAGCGTGCGCGCCGTATCGACGCTCGGCGGGTCGCCGGGACGCAGCAAGTTGTAGATCTTCTTGAGCGCCTCTTCCTCGGTGCGCGTCGGATCGCGCTTGAGCGTGTTGCGCACGATGTCGTTCTCGCCGTACTCGCCCGGATGCATGACCAGGACACTGTCGATGTCGGCGGTGCGGAGCGCAGTGAGCGTGTCCTCGGTCACCTCGTGGCCGGCCTCGATCAGAACCTCGCCGGTCTCACGGTTGACGACATCCTCGGCCGTATAGCGACCGACCAAGGTCGTATCGCCCTTCGACGGACGCTTGGACACTTGCACGCGCTCGTGTTTGAAGAACAGCTGCAGGATCTTGGCGTCGGTATCGAAGCCCACCGCGCGCAATAGGATCGTGGCCGGTTGCTTGCGCTTGCGATCGATGTGGACGTACATGACGTCGTTGATGTCGGTGGTGAACTCGACCCACGAGCCGCGGTACGGGATGATGCGGGCGCTGAACAAGCGCTTGCCGTTCGGGTGGGTCGAATCCGAGAAGAACACGCCCGGCGAACGGTGCAGCTGGCTGACGATGACGCGTTCGGCGCCATTGATGATGAACGTTCCCTTGTCGGTGATGAGCGGCAGGTCTCCCAGATAGACGTCGGCTTCCATGACGTCCTTGACCTTGCGCTCACCGTCCTCGTCGACCTTGATGATCAGGCGGAGCTTGGCCTTGAGCGGCGCCGCGAAGGTCAGATCCCGTTCCTGGCACTCGTCGACCGTGTACTTGGGCTCGCCGACCTCGTAGCGTACGAACTCCAGGACGAAGTTCTCCCGCGCCGAGACGATCGGGAACACGGTTTCGAACACCGACTGCAAGCTCTCGCCGGGCTTGTCCTTGCCCTCCGAGAGAATGAAGTTCTTGTAGCTCTCGAGCTGGACATCGAGCAGATTCGGAATGTCCAGGAGATCCGGGATCTTGGAGTAGTTCTTGCGCTGGATCTTCTCCAAGTGCGTCACATCCCCTTCAGGTTGAGGAACAAAGGCTCGCATGAGCCCTGCCAACGCCGTCCGAAGCGTCGCCGACCGGTGTTGCGGTCCGTGGCGTGGGCCATCGAACCTCGCGGGCTGGTCGCGGAACGCACAACGCGCAGACGCAAGCAGACGGCGGCCACGGCGCGAACGGCGGCCACCGCCCGTGTCAGGGGACTTCGGCTATTTGATCTCGACCGTGCCGCCGACTTCCTCGACCTTTTTGCGGATGTCCTCGGCTTCGGCCTTCGGCACACCTTCCTTGATCGCCTTCGGGGCGCCTTCGACGAGATCCTTGGCCTCCTTGAGCCCGAGACCCGTGATGGCTCGCACCACCTTGATCACCTGGATCTTCTGGGCACCGGCGCCGACCAGGACGGCATCGAATTCGGTCTTCTCCTCCACGACGGCGACGCTCGGCGCACCCGGAGCCATTGCCATCATGGGGGCGGCAGCGGTGACGCCGAACTTCTCTTCGAAGGTCTTGACCAGCTGTGAGAGCTCGAGCACCGTCATGCCCTCGACGAGCTCCATGACCTGAGCGACCTTGGCGGTCGTTGCAGTTTCCGACATCTCAATCCTCTCTTCCTGTCTCGTGTCCAACCCATCGTTCAGCGTCGAGCGCGCGCTGCCGCGCGCATGAACCGTCAAGCACCTTCCGTTTCGGGAACCGCTTCGGCAGCCGATGCGGCGACCGACTCGGAAACCGATGCGGCGACCGATTCGGCGCGTTTCTTCGCAACTGCGTCCACCACAGTGGCGAAGCTGCGCAACACCGCCGTGAGCGCTCCGGCGAAGCCGACCAGTGGCGCCTGCATCCCGCGCACCACCTGCGACAGCAACACCTCACGCGAGGGCAGCTTGGCCAGATCTTGGACCTCCGGCACCGTCAACACGCGGCCTTCCATGAAGCCGCCGCGAATTTTCAGCGCCTCGTGAGCCTTGGCAAACTCGGCGATGACTTTGGCGGCCGCAACCTGATCGCTCGGGTGCACCGCCCAAGCGTTCGGGCCCGCCAGCAGCTTGCCGAGCTCCTCCATGCCGGTGCCGGCGAGCGCGCGTTTGGCGAGAGTGTTCTTGACCACCTTGTAGTGCACACCGGATTCGCGGCACCGGCGGCGCAGCGCCATGACCGACGCCACCGACAAACCGGTGAAGTCGGCGAGAACGACGCCTTGCGCGTCCTGCAAGATCCCGGCGAACTCTTCGACTTCGCGAACTTTTTCGTCGGTCGCCATCGGATCCCCCTTAGGTTCCCAAGGTGACGCTGTTGGTGTCCACGCGCACCGATGGCCCCATCGTGCTGCTGACGAAGGCCGAAAGGATGTAGCGGCCCTTGGACGAGGACGGCTTGGCGCGCAGCAATTCTTGAATGAGCACCGTCATGTTTTCCACCAAGCTCTCCTTGGAGAACGACGCCTTGCCCACGGGCGCATGGACGTTGCCGGCCTTGTCGACGCGATATTCGATCTTGCCGGCCTTGGCCTCGCGCACGGCGCGTGCGACGTCCTCGGTCACAGTGCCGAGCTTTGGATTCGGCATCAGACCACGCGGCCCGAGAATGCGGCCCAGCCGCCCGACGAGACCCATCATCTCGGGCGTCGCGATGATCACATCGACATCGGTCCAGCCCTCCTGGACCTTGGTGACGTAGTCCTCGGCACCGACATGATCGGCGCCCGCGGCGCGCGCGTCTCGGTCGCGATCGCCACGCGCGAAGACCAGGATGCGCACCGTCTTGCCGGTGCCATGCGGCAGCACCACGGCGCCGCGTACCTGCTGTTCCGCGTGCCGCGGATCGACGCCCAGACGAATGGCCATGTCGACGCTCTCGTCGAACTTCGCCGTCGCCATCTTCTTCACCAGATCCGCCGCCTCTGGCACGGAGTATTCCTTCAACGACTGCACCAGCGTCGCGGACTGCGTGTATTTTTTGCCGTGTGCCATATGCCCTATGCCTCGATCTCGATGCCCATGCTGCGGGCGGTGCCTTCAATCATCCGGATCGCGGCCTCGAGCGTCGCCGCGTTGAGATCCGGCATTTTCGTCTTGGCGATCTCCGTCACTTGCTGCTTCGTGACCTTGCCCACTTTGTTGCGGTTGGGCTCGGCCGAGCCCTTCACGAGACCCGCGGCCTTGACGAGCAGCACCGAGGCTGGCGGCGTCTTGGTCACGAACGAGAACGAGCGATCTTGGTAGACGGTGATCACCACGGGCGTCACCGTTCCAGCCTGCGCTTGGGTGGCGGCGTTGAACTGCTTGCAAAACTCCATGATGTTCACGCCGTGCTGGCCGAGAGCCGGCCCCACCGGCGGCGCCGGGTTCGCCTGCGCCGCGGTGATCTGCAACTTGATCATCGTCAATACTTTCTTCGCCACGCTGCCTGACACCTACTCTCAAAAGCGGTGCGCGCCGCACGCGCGGCGCTCCCGCAGCCAATGCCCTACAGGCGCTCGACCTGCAAGAAATCAAGCTCAACGGGCGTTTCGCGCCCGAAGATCGCGACCATGACTTTGAGCTTGCCACGCTCCGGGTTGATCTCGTCGATCATGCCGTTGAAATCCATGAACGGTCCGTCGATGACCTTGACCTGCTCCCCGACATGGAACGGGATCTCGCGGACTTCCTTGGTCTCCTTGGCGCGGGTCTCGCCGCGCTTGAGAATGCGGTCGACTTCCTTGTCCGGCACCGGCACTGGCCGATTCCCGGTGCCGACGAAGCGCGTGACACCGGGAATGTTGTTGACCAGATGCATCATTTCTTCGTCGAGCTCGAGATGCACGAGCACATAGCTGGGGAAGAACTTGCGATTGACCTTGATCTTCTTCCCCTTCTTCATCTCGGTCACTTCTTCGGTCGGGATCAGCACCTGGCCAAAGTGATGCTTCATCCCTTGCAGCTCGACGGCCTTTTCGATGCTCTGCTTCACCTTGTTCTCGTGACCGGAGTAGGTGTGCACCACGTACCACTTGCAATGCGGGTTCGCTGCGGCGATGGTGGCGGCGCCGGCTTCGCCCCGCGCCCCGCCGGTGGTGGCATGCGCTTCGACTTGCACCTTCTTTTTTCCCTCGCTCATGGCCTGTCGGCCCTCTCGCCTCTGCGGGCGGTCTGAGTGCACTGGCGGCGACCCTTCAGGTCAGCCGGGTCACCAGCAGCTTGATGGTGTTGCTGAGAATGAGGTCCACGACCCCGATGAAGGCCGCAATGACCAACACCGCGACGATCACCACCAGGGTCTGCCCCTTCAACTCGGCCCGGCTCGGCCAAGTCACCTTCCTGAACTCGGCGCGGACCTCGCCCACGAAGCCCAATGCCTTGCGCAACCAGTTCTTCAGCATGACCTCGCCTCACTTCTGGCACGCGAGGAGGGACTTGAACCCCCAACCGCCGGATTTGGAATCCGGTGCTCTGCCAATTGAGCTACTCGCGTACGTCCCGGCGCCAAGCTCCTGTGCTCAGCGCGTCTCTTTGTGCGCCGTGTGCTGACGGCAGAACCGGCAGAACTTGCGGTGCTCGAGCCTCTCGGCATGCGTGTGCTTGTTCTTGGTGGTCACGTAGTTGCGGCGTTTGCATTGACCGCACGCCAACTGCACTTGATCCCGCATCGCTCACCGTCCGGTCCGTTGGTTGCGTTCACTCGTAGATCTTGACGACGACGCCGGCGCCGACGGTGCGGCCGCCTTCACGGATGGCGAAGCGCAGGCCCTCTTCCATGGCGATCGGCGTGATCAGCGCCACGTCCAGCTCCACCGTGTCGCCCGGCATCACCATCTCCACA
>CAZMNW010000020.1:0-218458 GCA_964567755.1 uncultured bacterium | reverse complement strand
GTACAGGCCGAGGTTCTGGTACACCCGTCCCATCGACTCCATCATCTTGGCCTTGAGAAGCGGTTGTTCCTTCAACTCCCGTTGGATCCTCGAAGCGCCGTTGTCGAGAATTTCGCGCGCCGTCACCGAGTTGCCGCGGGCCTCACCCGGGTCCGACACGTTGAACACGCTCACCAGGAACTCCGAGACGCGATCGGATGTCTTCGCCTCCTCGTCCGCCCGGTCCCGTTCCCGGGCGATGCGATTGGCCTGCACGGCCATCGTCACCGCGAACGCCACCAGCACGAATGCCCCAGCCGAAGCGACGCCCACACCCACCGCGTGCCGGCGCACGAACCTGCGTGTGCGGTACGCTGCGCTCGGAGGTCCCGCAAGCACAGGCTCGTAGCGCAAATGCCGCCGCACATCTGCTGCCAAATCCGAGGGCGAGCCATACCGGCGCGTACGGTCCTTCTCGAGCGCCCGCATCGTGACCCAATCCAGATCACCACGCAGTTGGCCCGAGAGTTTCCCCGAGAGCGTGCGCCGCGCTCGGGCAACGCCGGCCAATCGGTCGCCCAAGGTGCTCACTCGGATGCTCGGGCGCGGCGGATCCTGCTCGCGGATGATGCGAACGATTCCTTCGAAGCCGACCTTGCGCAGCTCCGCCGATTCGAAGGGCAGAGCCCCTGCCAGCAGCTCATATAGAATCACTCCGAGCGAGTAGACGTCCGTGCGTGTATCGACGTCTTCGCCCGTCATCGCGGCTTGCTCGGGACTCATGTACTCGGGCGTCCCGATCATCTCGCCCAAGGCCGTGTACATCGTCTTCTCGGTGAGCTTCTGTGCCGTCGCCTTGGCCACCCCGAAGTCGATGATCTTGGGCACGGGTTTTTCACCCTGGATCGTGACCAGCACGTTGGAAGGTTTCAGATCCCGATGGATGATCGCCTTCTGGTGCGCGTGCTGCACGCCCTCGCATAGCTGGATGAACAGTTCGAGTCGCTCACGCACCGCAAGCTGGTGTTCGTCGCAGTAGGTCGTGATGGGAATGCCGCGGACGTACTCCATGACGAAGTACGGACGGCCGCTCGGGGTGGAGCCTGCATCGAAGACCTTGGCGATGCAGGGGTGATCCATGAGCGCCAGTGCTTGACGCTCGGCCTCGAAGCGAGTGATGACCTCCTTGGTGTCCATGCCGCGTTTGATGATCTTGAGGGCTACGGTGCGGCGAATGGGATCGGTTTGCTCGGACCGATAGACTTCACCCATCCCCCCGGAGCCGACCTGCTCGAGAATGCGATAGGGGCCGATTCGCCCTGTTTCGTCCGATGTCGGGTGTGCCGTTCGAGTGATCTGTTCAGAAGCTGGAGGCTGTTGCCGGGGTGAAGTTGCGCTCGAGTCGGAAGTCGCACCTGGGATGGGATCTGGATCGTCGTCCCGCAACGAGAACACCTCCCATTTCAGTCGATGCGGCAAAATTCACCGCGTGTCCGAGCAAGCTCGAGCGATGAGAGCACTACCTGTTGGCGGCCCGGCGGCCTACGGCCGGATGTGGGTCTCGGCGCCTGGTTCCCGAGTGCAGAGTGCCGCCTCTCTCGCTTGTATGACATCATCCGCTCCGGCGATGCTCTAGAGTTCCAGCAACCAGCAAAAGAGCGGTTCTCGTTCTTGAACGGTTATTGAACGACTCAATTCCCCCGGAGTCAACTCCACAAGGACATCATGTCCGAGTTTTGGGGGTCAGCACCTTCTGCTGCGAATCCAACTCAGTAGATCTACGGAGACGTCCATTGGTCATGAGCCAGCGAACGCTTGCGGACGGTGTAGAGGTACCACGATCCTCGGATGTGCGCAGGTACTCCAGGGAGAGCGTACGCATGGCGTGGTGGTCACCTTCTTCGGCCATCCCTCCTGTACATCGGGCACCACCGTATACGCCGGAAAAACGCCGGAACAACTCTTTATGTCTCAGACCTTCACGTCGACTGGCACGCGTCCACAGTCGCGCTTGCCGATCTGCTTGGGTGACGAGGAACCCACTTCGCGACGATCTCGTCCCTGGAGTCTTTGCCGTGCCGGGGGGAGAGTCATTGCTGTGGTGTAACCGTGAGGGCGTGCGAATAGGCGGCGAGCGCCGCTGTGGCGTCGATTGCAGTGAACACACCGCTTGCGACCGCGATGCCGGCTGCGCCAGCTTGCAAGCAAGCACTCGCGCGCGCGGGGGTAATGCCGCCGATCGCGAGCACGGGGATGCGTGCCTGCGCGGCGAGAGTGCTCAGGTCTGCGACACCGCGCGCGGCATCTTGCTTCCAGGACGGCGTCCAAATGGCGCCGAAAACAGCGAAGCAAGCTCCGGCCAACTCCGCCAAACGCAGCGACGCGAGCGAATGCACCGATGCCGCGCAGGCCAGATGCGTGCGTGGCGCACGCGCCGGAATGCGGCGTTCGGGCCAGTGGATGCCGTCGAAACCGAGCGGCTCCGCATCGGCCTCGGCGTTGAGATAGACGGGAATCGCGGGCGCCGTCTGGCGGATGCGCTCGAGAGCGCGGGCCGCGAGCGCCGTCGGATCGGCTGCGGTTTCGATCCGCAGCTGCATGGCGATGTGGAGCGTCCTGGCGTCGGGGCGCGACTGATATGCCGCGAGTGCGCTGCCGACGCGCGTGATCGTCTCGAGCCACGTCTCATCATCGGGAAACAGTGCACGCGCGGCGACCAGATAGAGATGTGGAATCCGCGCGTCCCTCTGCGGCTCGACGCGTTCACCCCGGCCGGTGTCGGCATGCGACGCGCTCACGACGTCTGCGTGTCGCGCTCGGCGCTGCGACTGCCGATGCGACCCGTCATCGGCGTCGATGCCTCGGCGTAGAATAGGCGTGGAATGCGCCCGGCACGGCGCGCCAACCAACCGGCGCGCGCGGCCGCGCACATCGCGCCGGCCATCGCCACCGGATCGCGCGCGCGCGCTACCGCCGTGTTGAGCAGGACGCCATCGCAACCGAGCTCGAACGCGACGGCCACATCCGAAGCCGTCCCCACGCCCGCATCGACGATCACGGGGATCTTGGCGCGCTCGACGATGAGCTCGATGTTGTGAGGATTACGGATGCCAAGCCCTGAACCGATCGGCGCCCCGAGCGGCATGACGGCGATGCAGCCGAGATCCTCCAACTTCTGTGCCGTGATCGGATCGTCGTTCGTGTACGGCAACACTTGAAACCCCTGTCGCACCAGCTCGCGCGCTGCCTCGACGAGGCCGGCGACATCGGGAAGCAGTGTGTCCTCGTCGCCGATGACCTCGAGCTTGATCATCGTCGTGTCCAAGGCCTCGCGCGCCAGTTGCGCCGTCAACACGGCGTCACGCGCGGTGAAGCACCCCGCCGTGTTCGGCAGCACCGTGTAGCCATGCTCGCGCAGCAGCCGGTAGAGATTCTCGCCACCGCCCGCGGTCGGGCTCACGCGTCGAATGCCCACCGTCACGAGCTCGGCGCCCGCGGCCGCGAGCGCATCGAGCAGCACCTGCGTGCTGGGATAACGCGACGACCCCAGGATGAGTCGCGACGCGAGCTGCAGGTCTCCGAGCCGCAGGCCGGTGTCGGCAGCCTGCGCATCGAGCCTGCCGTCACCCTCCTTGGACGGCGCGGACGATTTCGATGTCGTCGCCATTGCAAACCTCTCTTTCGCGCCATTGCCGGCGTGGAACGATTTCGCCGTTCACGGCCACTGCCACACCGTCGTTCTGCCCGCCCGCGAACAGTTCGACGATCGCATCCACGCGCGTTCCTGCGCCCAGCATGCGACTTTCGCCGTTCACGCACACCGTGGGCATCGCTAGGTCAGGACCGTGACGGTTCATGACGTACCTTGCCCCGCGCGCGCGGGCAACTCTGTGTCGGCGCCCCGTCCGTAACGTTGTGGATCGAAATGGGCGAGCAACGCCGGCAACGGCTCGTCGCACACCAGCGCCGCGATCATGCGCGCGGTTCCCGGCGCCAGCAGGATGCCGTTACGATAGTGACCCGTCGCGACCAGGACCCGTCCCTCGACCCGACCGATGAGCGGCCGGTGATCGCGCGCACACGGGCGGAAACCGACGCAGACCTCGCGCAGCGGCAGATCGTGCACGGCGGGGATGGCGCGCCAAGCGTGGCGCAGCAGGTCGAGCACGGCTCCCGCCGTGGGCCGTTCATCGAAGCCCTGGTCCTCGGCCGTCGCCCCCACGACGAGATCGCCGTCGGCATGCGGCACCAAGTAGACATCGGGCGTGCGCACCACATGATGAAGGAGCCCGGGCGCATGCAGTCGCAGCAGCTGCCCCTTCACCGGCCGCAGTGGTAAATGCGCGCCGGGTGAATCGATCCGTACGTTCGTCCAACTTCCACCCGCGAGGACCACTGCATCGCCCCTCACGACGAAGGATTCACCTGAGCCCGTGTGCCCCTCGACCTGCCCATCGGCGTGCACGCGCTCGACGTTCGCCTGGCCGCTGCGCCATCCACCACGCGCATCCACCGCCGCGCGCAGCGCTCGCACCAGGCGGCGCTGGTCGATGTGGAGATCCTGCGGCAACCACAACCCCTCGAGGAGACGTGGGCTGAGAGCTGGTTCGCGCGCCGCGACAGCGTCCGCACCCAGCAGCTGCGTGTCGATGCCTTGCGCTTGCAGGATGCCACGCAATCGCTCGAGCTCGGCCACGTGATCACGGTCGAGCGCGACGAGAAGCGTGCCCTCCGCGCCCAGGCCACAGTCGATCCCCGAGAGCCGCTGCACTCGCGACACGAACTGCGGGTAGAGCGAATAGCTCCATTGCCGAAACTCGCACAGTCCGGGCAACTCGATGTCCGCTTCCGCCGCTGGCGCGAGCATGCCGGCAGCAGCATGCGTCGAGTTGCCGGCGCGACTCTCGTCATCGAGAACGACGACGCGCCGGCCGCGTTCGCTCAGCTCGTGCGCCACGGCGAGCCCGATGATGCCGCCCCCGATGACGACCACATCCGCGCGCGCGGGGAATGTCCCCCCGTTGTTCTCGATGTGGCTCATGCTCGCACCTGTCCTCGCGCGAGCGCCCGATCCAGTGCCGCACGATAGAGTGCCGTCGCCCCCGCCGGATCGGCGTCACAAACGATCCCCGAGAGCACCGCCACACCCCAGGCGCCGGCGTCGATCAGGGCTTCGACAGCATCCGGCGTGATCCCGCCGATCGCGATCACGGGAATCGGCGCCGCGCGCGCGATCGCTGCGACGGTTTCGACACCGAGAGCGGGCGCCGGGTTCATCTTCGATTGCGTGCCGAACACCGGCCCGACGCCAAGGTAATCGAGCGGCTGTGCGAAGCAGAGCCGGGCCTCGGCGAGGCTGTTGGCTGTGCCCCCGATGAGGAAACGCGCACCCAGCAGTCGCCGCGCGGCGTGCGGCGCCAAGTCCGTTCGCCCCAGATGCACGCCGTCGGCGCCCGCAGTCTGGGCCACGGCGGCATGATCGTCGACGACGAGTTGCACACCGAGCGGCAGCGCCCGCCGGATATCCCGCACCACATGTTCATGCTCGGCCATGGACCGGGGCCGCTTCTCGCGGTACTGCACCGTGTCGGCTCCACCGTCCGCGGCCAGAATCGCCAGTTGTAAATGCGTCCAACGATCTTGCAACGATTCGTTGGTGAGCACGTGCAAACGTCCGATGGTTTTTTGCCCGAGTGTGCTTCGCATCACTTCGACCCTGTTTGGCGTCTCATCGTTCCTCGCCGGTCGGGGCTGGCTTGGCGACGCGGCCCGAGGCCGGACCCGATGCACTCGGAAGCTCGCCTGCGGCGGCCAACTTGTCCATCCACGCCACGGGATTCGGACGTCGCAAGTAAAAAAAGTGGTCGGTGGGGCCGTGGCCAGCCCCGAGCGCCAGCCCATCTCGAATTGCCTCGGTCACATAGAGCTTGGCGGCGCGAATCGCGGCCGACAAACCGGCACCGCGTCCAAGGTAGGTGGCGATAGCCGCCGACAGGGTGCAGCCCGTGCCATGCGTGTGCGCTGTTCGAATGCGGCTGGCTTCGAAGACCTCCACGCCATCCGCCGTGACGAGGACATCGACGGCTAACTGCGTCTCCAGGTGGCCGCCTTTGACGAGCACCGCCGCGCAACCGCTGCGCAAGATGGCGCGGCCCGCCGCTTCGGCGTCTTCGAGCCGCTGCACCGGCATTCCCGCGAGCCGTTCCGCCTCGAGCCGGTTGGGAGTCGTCAGTGTGGCGAGCGGCAGCATCTCTTTTCGCAGGCATTCGACGGCGTCATCGCGCAGCAGGGCGTGTCCGCCCTTGGCGATCATCACCGGATCGACGACGACAGGGCCGGCACGGTGGCTTCGCAGTTCTCGAGCCACGGTGCGCACGACATCGGCGCTCGCGAGCATTCCCGTCTTGATCGCCGCCACGTCCAGGTCGTCGAAGATGGCAGCGATCTGCGCGGAGACGAGGTCAGGCGGCATCTCCAAAACTTCTCGCACGCCGCACGTATTCTGTGCCGTGACAGCAGTGATCACAGTCGCCCCATAACCACCACACGCAGAGATCGTCTTCAGGTCGGCCTGGATGCCCGCGCCCGCGCTCGAGTCGGAGCCCGCAATGGTGAGAATGACGCGCGGGGTCGCAGCTCGTGTCGCTGCTGCCGCGCGCGCTTGCTCTTTCGAGCGGGCATCTTCGTCCTGCGCGTTCTGGAACGACACACGACTCCTCAGGTTGGCTGAGCACACTGCCGCCTCGCCACCAATCGTCCCCACGGCAGGACGACGTGCAGTGAAATCGAGATGGAGGGTTGGAGCGTCGTGAATTCCCTGCGCCGGCATGACCCGGATCAAGTTCGACGGGTGTTCTCTCAGGCCCAACCGGCGCTGTTCTGCCCGCCGGCCGGTCCACCCCGATTCACGCTCGTCATCCTAGCACACGCAGAGATTCTATGAGCGTTGCGAAGTCGCCGGCCAGGTGGAAGCGAGCCGAGGTCCTGCCGCGTCGAGCATTGGCGCTGCCGAGTCCAGCGCCGATCACTCCGCGCCGTCGTCTGCTGCCGGTCGCACATGCATCGGTGCGCCGGAACCACCATTGCGCAGCATGACGATCTCGGCAAGGACGCTGAGTGCGATCTCCTCTGGGGTTTCGGCGTTGAACTCGAGACCCATCGGGGAACGCACCCGATCCAACTTCTCGCGCGGGAATCCACGGGCCTCCAACTCGCGTCGAGCTGCGAGCCAACGTCGCCGGGAACCGATCACACCCAGATAGGCGAATGGAGTCTCCAGGAGATGGGGCAAACCCTCGACATCGAGGGGCATCCCGCGCGTCGGCATGACGATCCACGTCTGGGTGTCGATCGGACAGCGTCGCGGCACCTCCGACATGGACGCGCACAGATACTCGTCCGCTCCAGGAATGGCTTCGGGGGTGCAGTGATCGGGTCGGTCATCCGAAACGACGACACGAAACCCGAGCCAAGTGCCGAGATGCACGAGTGCGCGGCCCACATGGCCGGCGCCGATGACGAGAAGCGTCGGACGTACCGTGATCGGGTCCAAAAAAATCTCGACCTCCCCGCCGCAAACGCCAGCATCGCCAGCGTCCGGATTCTGGAGTGCGAATCGCACGAGGCGCGGCACGCGTGCCTGCATCACCTCGAGGGCAGCGTGAAGCGTGCGCATTTCCATTTCGCCGCCGCCAATGGTGCCGGCGAAAGTGCCGTCGGCCCACACCAACATCTTGGCACCTGCATGACGAGGGACGGAACCGCGGGTCTCGACGACCGTGCAGAGAACCACCGGTTGTCCGCGTCGCCTCGCTTCTGCGATCTCCTCAAACATTCGCCCCCCCGAGCGCGGGCAAAGATCTTCCCGCGCAGCGTGCCGTGGCACCTCGCTCGCTCTACTTTATCACGTGTGCACGGAGCCGCGAATCTAGCTCCAGCGACATTGTCAACGCTGGCGACATCCCCTGTACACGCCGTTCACATTTTTAGAATCATGCCAACTCGAAAAGCAGCACCAGACTCGACATTTTTCCTGGAACGATTCTTTCATTGCTCACCTCGGACCAAAACGGCGGAAGATGGAGAGCCCCGCCAATCGTGATCCATCGACGACCGAATGGGTGCGACCGATGAGCAGACCGACAAACGAAATCCATCGTCGAACAGACAGGGTATGGGCGGCGGGTGGACCGACAATCGGAATCCATCGTCGAACAGACGGGTACGGGCGGCAGGTGGACCGACAATCGAAATCCATCGTCGAACAGACAGGGTATGGGCTGCGGGTGGACCGACAAAACGACCGCTGCCTCGGAACTTCTTTCTGTTTGCGGCCGAGAAGCGTTCATGCCTTGCGGATCGAGCGCAGGAGAAGACGCGAAAGCGCGAGGTAGCTCGAAGACGACGAAAGGAGCTCTGAATAGCCGAACCTTCCTTGAATGACATCCGTCATGGTCTCGCACATCTGCGAACCCAGATGCCGAAAAACCCAGGCCCGAAGCGATGGGTGGGCGAGAACGTGTGCCAAGAGGCGAGCGCTCCGAAGTTCTGTGTGTAGGCTGTTTTTCAAGGCATGCGTGTACGCGATGCGAACGGAACGCGGATCGACCGGCGACGCGAGCAGCGCACTGGCCGCCATCTCGCCGCTGCGAAGGGCATAAGAGATCCCCTCGCCCGTCACAGGGTCCACGAGACCCGCGGCATCACCGCACAAGAGCACGCGTTCGCGCGCCGGGCCGCCACGACGCGGCGCGACGGGGATGAGTGCCCCGTGGCAGAGCGGCGTGCCCGAGGGCGTGATCTGAAGCCGCGCGAGATAACTCTCGAGTTGCTGGCGCAGCGCGTGCGCGCCTCTTTGTAGGCTCAGAATGCCGACCGAAAGGTGCTGCGACTTCGGAAACACCCACGCGTATCCGGAAGGCTCGACATCGAAATCGAAGCGCGCGACAGCTGCGAAGCGTCCCAGAGTGTCGCTCGCGACCGGGACCTCCCACTCGAGCGCGGGAATGGTGCGGACATCCGAGTCCCAACCAGCCCAGCGTGCCACCCGGCTCGTGGCACCGTCGGCGCCGACGAGGAATCCGGCACCGAATCGGCCCTGAGGCGTCCAAACCTCCACGCCGCTCGCGGTCTGCTCCAAGCCCTGCACCGGGCAGCCGGAGCGCAGTGTCGCGCCCGCAGCCCGTGCGCGCTCGCAGAGCCAGGCGTCGAACTCCGCGCGCATGACGGTGTAGAGAATCGGCTGCGATCGGCGCACCTCGAAATGCAGACCCGCGCAAGGGAGGTGCATCGTGGCAACGCCCAGCACCCGCTGCACACAAGCAGCATCGTCGAGGGGTAGTTCCTGCGCGATACGCCCGACGATGCCACCGCCGCACGTCTTGTAGCGTGGCAATTCTTCCTTCTCCAGCAGCAGCACGCGCATCCCTTCCCGCGCCAGATGCAATGCGGCGCTGCTCCCGGCCGGGCCGGCGCCGACCACGATCACGTCCACGTACTCCGTGGTTCCCGATCGCCGCACGCCACACTCCCTTCGCCATCGCGCACGCGCTCACGGAGCATCAACCACCGACCACGACACAAGTGCGGTCATCCGACGCGTGTCGGGCGGGCTTGACGTCGCTGCAGGGAGCCCGTAGTGTGCGCGATCGCACCTCGATGCCGCGCGCAATCGTTTTCCACTCGCAGCGGAGCGCCGTCGATGATCACTGCCACCAACCTGACCAAGATCTTCAAGGACCGCAAGCACGGCAAGGGTCGGTTCGATGGCGTTCTCGCCTTCGGCAGCCGGTCGCGTCACGGCGATGTGCGCGCCGTCGATGGCATCAGCTTCACCTGCAAACCCGGCGCCATCTACGCTCTTCTCGGCGCCAACGGCGCCGGCAAGACGACGACCCTGCGCATGCTCGCCACCATCCTCACACCGACCTCTGGAACGGCACAAGTGGCCGGCCATGACATCGTGCGCGCTCCGGAACACGTGCGTCGCTCCGTCGGTTTCCTGTCGACTGCGACGGCGCTCTATGGCCGCCTTTCGGCGCGCGAGATGGTGGAGTACTTCGGACGGCTCAACGGCTTGGACTCGGCCACCTTACAACAGCGCCTGGGGGAGCTCTTCGGTCTTCTTGACGTCGGCGAATTTGCCGACCGCAAGTGCGACAAGCTGTCGACCGGACAGAAGCAAAAGGTGTCGATCGCGCGCACTCTCGTTCACGACCCGCCCGTGATCATCCTCGACGAGCCGACCCTGGGTCTCGACGTGCGCGCCGCGCGCACGATCGTCGAGTTCATTCGCGACTGTCGCCGGCGCGGCAAGACGGTCGTTTTCTCCACCCACGTCATGAGCGAAGTCGAGAAGCTGGCCGATATGGTGGGCATCATCCACGGCGGCAAGCTCCTCGCCGAAGGCACGGTCGAGGAGCTGCGCCACCGCAGCGGCTCGCACGATCTCGAAGATGTGTTCATCGACCTCTTGGATGCATCGGAAAGCCGAGCCGCGGCGGAGACCAGCCGATGAACCAACCGATCTGGATCATCTATCGCAAGGAAATGCACGAGACCCTGCGCGACCGCCGCACTCTCATGTCCATGATCGTGGTGCCGATGCTGGTGATTCCGGGGCTCATGTTCGGCCTCGCCGAAATCGGAATGAAATTGGTCAAGCGCGCCGTGTCGGAGCGCGCCACGATCATGATCCTCGGCGAGCAGCACGCACCGGTCGTCGTCGCGCGGCTGCGCGCGCATCCACTCCTGGACATCGTGCCGCTTCGCAGCGACTACGAGCACCGCATTGCCGACAAGGAACTGCGAGCCGCCATCGAGTTCCCGCCCCAGTTCGAGAGCGCTCTCCAGGGCGAACCGCTGGATGCCAAGGTCGCCGTGCGCATCAGTTACCACGAGGGGGAGATCCGCTCGGAACACACGCTGCGCAAGATCGAAGCGCTGCTCACCGACTACAAGAACGAGGTCATCGCCCGGCGTCTGGCGGCGCACGACCTGTCGCTGCAAGCGCTCGAACCCTTCACGCCGGAAGCGCGCAACGTCGCGCCGGCAGAGCGCGTGAGTGGCGCGGCGCTGGGAGGCTTCATCCCCTATGTCATCATCATTCTCACCTTGACCGGGGCGATGTATCCGGCCATCGACCTCACGGCCGGGGAGAAAGAGCGCGGCACGATCGAGACCATCCTGGCGAGCCCGGTTCCCCGCGGCGCGCTCGCGGGCGGCAAGTTCCTCACTGTGCTCACCACCGCCATGGCGACGGCGCTGCTGTCCTTGCTGTCGCTCACGTTGTCGGCGCGCTTCACCAGCTCCGGCGGCACGGACATGCAACCGTTCGCGCTCAATCTCAGTGCCCAGGGCGTCATCGCCATGCTCATCATCATGATCCCGGTGGCGGTGTTGTTCTCGGGTGCGCTGCTCGCCATCGCGCTCACGGCGAAGAGTTACAAGGAAGCCCAGAGCTACGTCACGCCGCTCATGATGGTGGTCATCATGCCGGCGGTCGCCGCGATGCTGCCCGGCGTCGAGCTGAACACCCTTCTGGCGCTCATCCCGATCCTCAACGTCAGCCTGGTGAGCAAAGAGCTAGTGGCTGGAATCTACAATTGGCCGGTGATCGCGGTCATTTTCTGCTCGTCGTGCGTGTACGCCGGAATCGCTCTGGCTGTCGCCGTCGCCTTCTTCCGCCGCGAGTCCGTTCTCTTCCGTACTTGAACTTGATCGCACCGGAGGACGGGACGGGCGAATGTTGCTCGCGCCGCCGCGATGCCGATGCCGCCGTTCCTCGGCCGCGTCGCCAGACCGGCGCGGCCGTCCCGGCACCTCAGCGCGCTTCCCCGCCCGGCTTTGGAATCTCGATCTCGTAGGGTTGCTGCACGGTGCAGTACCACTTGCCGCCCAGTCTGCCCACGGTTTGCAGCTTCTCGGGATCCACGCGGCCACGCGCATCGAGGATCTCGGGCGAGAGGTGCAGCACGCGCACATCCCCCAGCACCGCGTTGCCCGCCCCTGGGCCGCTGCCGAAGCGCAGGATCTCGCGCACGGTGCACTCCATGTTCACCGGCGACTCGCGCACGAGCGGCGGCGCGACGCGCACGGCCGCTGCCGGCGTGAGCCCGCTCCAGGCGAATTCGCTGCTCTCGGGGGGAAGCTCGCTGGCGCAGGCCACCGCCTGCCGTGCCATGCTGGCGACGACGGTGGCGATGACGAACTCACCCGTGGCCTCGATGTTGCGCAGGGTGTCTTTCGTCGTGCCGTCGGCACGATTTCCGGGCCCGAAGATCACCACCGGAGGTTGCGACGACACCATATTGTAGAAGCTGAATGGCGCCAGGTTGGTCACTCCCGCATGCGACACCGTGCTCACCAGCGCGATCGGTCGTGGGTTCACGCAACCGATGAACAACGGATAAAGATCGCGCCACTGCTGCGGATCCGACTCGATCAGGAAGCGCGGCACGATGACCTCCAGGCGCTTATAACGCGGCGCGCTGCCGTGCGGACACGGCGCAAAGGCCCCTTTTCGCGCCGCAATGCCATCCTCCCCCGTCGCCCCGCGCCGGTCTACGGCGCGCCCTTCGTCCATTGACCCGAACCGGTGCACGGCTTAGCCTTGGACGAAGGATCGATCCCGATCCCTAGAACCCTCTCCGGCAAGCCGAGGCCCGATCGCGCCACGCGTGTCCGTGGCTCGGAGGAACGCGAATGGCCGAGGACAAGAGCGGCAAGGAACGCAGCCGCCCAGCACGCGCACCGCGCACGCCCCGCACAGCGGCGCCGGCGACGCCGCGGGAGACGGTGCACACCTTGCCAGTGCTGCCGATCAAGAACACCGTTCTCTTCCCGTATCTCATCATGCCGCTCTCGGTCGGCCGCCCCATGTCCGTAGCCGCCATCGAAGCCGCCGCCAAGTCCGAAGACAAGGAACTCCTCGTCATCACGCAGCGCGACGCCAGCATCGAGGAGCCGCGCCAAGAAGACCTCTACACCATCGGCACGCGCGCGATCATCAAGAAGTTACCGCGCCCGCACGAGCAACCGCTCGAGGTCATCGTGCAAGGCGTCGAACGCGTCGTCCTCATCAAGCTCGAGCGCGTCGGAGATCATCTGCAAGCGCGCGTGCGGCCGGCGCCCGTGCCCGACGAACGCAGCGTTCAAATCGAAGCCCTCCGCCGCGAGGTGCTCGAGCTCGCCGGACGCGCCAACGAGCTGTCGCGTCCGCAGGTAGCCGTCGAGTTCGAGCAGCTGCTCAGCAGCAACGATCAGCCCATGCGACTGGTGTATCTCTTGGGCTCGATCATCAGTCTGGAGCTGGAGAAGGAACAGTCGTTGTTGGATGCGAGCACCTGTTCCGATGCCCTGCGCTTGATGTACGCCTACCTGCGTCACGAAGTGCAGGTGCTGGAACTGCGCAACAAGATCGCCACCGATGCGCAGTCCGAGATGACGCGCCAGCAGCGCGAGTATCTCCTGCGCCAGCAGCTGCGCGCCATCCAGCAAGAGCTCGGCGAGGATCCCGAGAGCACGGAGGTGGACTTGCTGCGGCAGCGTCTCGAGGAGGCGCAGGTTCCCGACGAGGTGCGCAAAGAGATCGACAAAGAGCTGCGCCGGTTGGAGAAGGTGCCGACCATGTCGCCGGAGCACCACGTGATCCGCTCCTACGTGGAGCTGGTGCTCGAGCTGCCGTGGAGCCGGGCCACCGAGGATCAGATCGACATTCCGCATTCCAGGACGGTCCTGGACGAAGATCACTACGATCTCAAGGAAGTGAAGGAACGCATCCTCGAGCACCTCGGAGTGCTCAAGCTCAACCCGGAGGCGAAAGCGCCGATCCTGTGCTTCGTCGGTCCTCCCGGTGTCGGCAAGACATCACTGGGCCAGTCCATCGCGCGTTCCGTCGGGCGCAAGTTCGAGCGCATGAGCTTAGGCGGCATGCACGACGAAGCCGAGCTGCGCGGCCACCGTCGTACCTACGTCGGTGCCATGCCGGGCCGCATCGTCCAAGCCATCCGGCGTGCCGGGGTGCGTAATCCCGTGCTCATGCTCGACGAGGTCGACAAGCTCGGGCGCGATTTCCGCGGCGATCCAGCAGCAGCGCTGCTCGAGATCCTCGACCCGGAACAGAACAAGTCGTTCCGCGACAACTACCTGGATCTCGCTTTCGACCTGTCGAAGGTGTTTTTCATCACCACGGCCAACAGCCTCGACACCGTCCCGCGGCCGCTGCTCGATCGCATGGAGGTGTTGCGGCTGCCGGGATACAGCGAAGAAGAGAAGGCCGAGATCGCACTGCGCTACCTCATCCCACGCCAACTGCGTGAAGCGGGGTTGACGGTCGCGATGCTGCACCTCTCCGACGCGGCGCTGCAGTCGATCATCTCGCGCTACACGCGCGAGGCCGGCGTGCGCCAGCTCGAGCGTGCCATCGGGCGTGTGGCGCGCAAGGCGGCGCTCCACTTCGCCGAAGGCAAGACCGAACCCATCGACGTCCAGCCGCAGTCGTTGGCCGACATGCTCGGCCCGGAGACATTTTTTCTCGAGAGGATGCGGCGTGATTCACCGGCCGGTGTGGCCGCGGGGCTCGCATGGACGGAGGCAGGCGGCGAAGTGCTCTACATCGAGTCCAGCCTGTTGCCCGATTCGAATGGCCTGACACTCACGGGCCACCTCGGCGAAGTCATGAAGGAGTCGGCCAAGGCGGCACAAAGCTGGGTGTGGGCGCACGCCGACGAACTGGGGTTGGCGCGCAAGATACTGAAGGAGAGTGGCGTGCACATCCACGTGCCGGCCGGCGCCATCCCGAAGGACGGCCCGTCGGCGGGCGTCGCCATCGTCACCGCGCTCGCGTCCTTGTACTCCGGGCTCCCGGCGCGGAGCGATACCGCGATGACCGGAGAAATCACCCTCGCCGGACTGGTGCTGCCAATCGGCGGCGTCAAGGAAAAGGTGCTCGCCGCCCGGCGTGCCGGCCTGCGCCGCATCGTCCTGCCGCGCGAGAACGAAAAGGATCTGCGTGACCTCCCCGACCACGTGCAGAAGGAGCTCGAGTTCAAGTTCGTCGAGCGCATCGGGGAGCTGCTGGCGGCGGTGATCCCGGGCTTGAGCACGCGCGAGGCCGCCACGCCCAAGCGCACTGCATCGCCACGCGCCGTCGCCACAACCGCCAAGGAGCATGCGTGACCCGTGTCGAGGTCTTTCACCTGGACAACCTGCAGCACGAAGCCACGGTCGGCGATCACTCGATCATTCTCGATGAACCACTGGAGTCGGGTGGCAATGGCAAGGGCATGAACCCCTACGAACTGCTGCTGTCGGCGCTCGGAGGCTGCATCGCGATGACCTTGCGCATCTACGCGCGCCACAAGGGCTGGCCCTTGCAGGACGTACGTGTGGTGCTGAGCCACGACAAGATCCACGCCAAGGACTGCGCCGACTGCGAACACGAAGACGGCATGCTCGACGTCATCCGCCGCAAGGTGGAGATCACCGGCCCCTTGAGCGACGAGCAACGCGTGCGCCTGCAGGAAATTGCCGCGCGCTGCCCGGTCCACCGTACACTCACCGGCACGCTCGAAATCCTCCGCGACGAGACCTTGTAACGCGTCGGCCATCCGTTGTCGCGGACGCCGACGTGCCGCGCCGCCGGCTTGCCACGCGTACCGCCCCACTGCTAGGCTGACGACGTACTCGCTACAACGTCGGGTCCCTCGACTTGAATCCCGTCATTCATTGGGAGGTCCTCGTGCCTGTGTTTGTCGCCCCAGAATGGTGCCGGCCACTGCGGCGGATGGTTGCGATCATCGCCTTCGCTGCCACGGTCCCTGCACCCGGGCTCGCCGCACGGCTCGACACCAAGGTCGTGCCGACCTTCCAATCGGTTGCGCTCAAGCTCGATGCCGAAGGCGAAGATTACAGCGGCAGCACCCGCATCGAGCTCAAGGTCCGCGAAGCCACGCCGACCTTTCGCTTTCATGCCGAGGAAATGCCCATCCAGCGCGTCGCCTTGACCGGAGCCAAGGGTGCCATCGCAGTGCAGCATGAGATCATCGACGGGGCTCTCGTCGAAGTGCGCGCGCCGCAAGCCCTCGCCCCTGGCGACTACACCCTCGACATCGACTTCGCCAACGGCTTCGGCACCCAGGCCACGGGTCTCTACCGCATGCAGCAGGATGGGCGCGGCTATCTGTTCACGCAGTTCGAAGCCGACGACGCCCGCGAGGCCTTCCCGTGCTGGGACGAGCCCGCGTTCAAGCTCGAGTGGCAGATGGTGCTCGAGGTGCCTGAAAATCACACGGCGGTGACGAACACGCCGGTCGAGAGCGAAACCGTGAGCAATGGTTGGCGCAAGCTGGTGTTCCAGCGCACGAAGCCGCTCCCGAGCTATCTCCTTGCCATCGCATCCGGCACGCTGGAGCGCGTGCCGATCCCGGGCATGTCCATTCCCGGCAACGTCGTCACCGTCCATGGCCAAAGCCACCTGGCCCAGCTCGCGGTCGAAACCACGCCGCCGATCTTGAAGGCACTGGAAGAGTATTTCGGCGAACCCTATCCATTCGAGAAGCTCGATCTCATCGCCATCCCCGAGTACTGGCCCGGCGCCATGGAAAACCCAGGCGCAGTGACCTACGCCGCCAGCATCCTCCTCGTCGACAGCCAAGCGGCCAGCGTGTCGCAACAGCGCACCCTGGCCCGCATCACCGCACACGAGCTCGCGCACATGTGGTTCGGTGACGTCGTTACCATGCAGTGGTGGGACGACCTGTGGCTCAACGAATCGTTCGCCGATTGGCTCGGGGACAAGATCGCGCATCAGGTCTCCCCGCAGTACAACATCGAGGTGACCGAGCTGCAGTCGTCGCTGCAGGTCATGAATGGTGACTCGCGCCCTTCGGCGCTGGCGATCCGTCAGCCGGTGGAGTCCACGGACAATCTGATGCAGAACCTCGGCACGCAATACAACAAGGGCAAGGCCGTGCTCGGCATGTTCGAGCAGTGGATCGGGCCGGAGAAATTCCGCGCCGGGGTGCTGCAATACTTGGCCGCACACCGCTGGGGGAATGCCACCGCCGCCGATCTCTGGCAAGCCTTGTCGGCCGCCTCGGGGAGCAATTTGAGCGCTGCCTTGGCCACCTTCATCGAGCAGCCGGGACTGCCGCTGATCCGTATCGACGCCGAAGGCGGCAATCGCATCCGCATTCGCCAGCAGCGCTTCTCCAACTGGGGCGTCGAGCAAGGAGCGCAAACGTGGAAGATCCCGTTGAGGCTGCGTTATTCGGACGGCAACGCCGTGCATGCAAAAACGGTGTTCCTCGAACAGGAATCGCAATCGATCAGCCTGGACATCGGCGGCGCGCCGGCTTGGGTGCTTCCCAACGCCGACCAGCGTGGCTACTACCGCTGGGAGGTGCCGCAGGACATGCTGCGCGCACTCGCGACGGGCGCCGCGGACATCTTGAACGAGCGCGAGCGCGTCGGGTTCATCGGCAACCTCTCGGCGCTCCTCGATGCCGGCGTCTTGAGCGGTGGTGATTTCCTCTTCGCCCTCGGCCAATTCGCCGACGACCCGCAACCGCTGGTGATCTCGTCGGTCTTGGCCGCCCTCGGCAAAGTGGAGCTGGCGTTCGTCCAACCCGAAAACGAGATCGCCTTCGCTGCTTACGTGCGCGCCACGCTCGGCCCGGCGCTCGCGCGTTTCGGCGCCGAACCCCGACCCGGCGAGGACGAGCAAATCCGTTTCTTCCGGCCGCAGCTGCTCGAGTGGCTCGGCGACAAGGGCAAGGATTTCGCGATTCTGGAAATGGCCGAGAACCTGGCGCACCGGTACACGCAGGATCCCCATTCCATCGACGTGCAGCTCGCCAGTGTCGCGCTCGAGCTTTCTGCCATCCGCGGCGATCGCGCCTTGTTCGACGACTACCGTCAACGTTTCGAGTCGGCCCAAGTGCCAGCCGACCGCAATCGCTACTTGGGAGCGCTCTCCAACTTCCGCGACCCGGAAATCGTCGAAGAAGCGTTGCGTTATGCCCTCGCCGGGCCACTCCGACCCAACGAGATGTTCACCATCCCAGGTGGCCTCTTGGGATACCCGCCACGGCAAGACCGCGTCTTCCGCTGGGTCACCGAGAATTACGCTGTCATTGGACGGCGCCTGCCGCCCGAGTTCATGGGCTTCATGCCGTTCATGGCCAGCGGCTGCTCGGCCGAACGACTGGCCAAGGCGCAGGAATTCTTCGGCCAACCGCAACACCAGGCACCCGGAACCACGGTGCAGCTCGCCAAAGTCGGCGATCAAGTGCGCGACTGTGTCGGCTTGCGCGAACGGGAAGGTGCGGCCGTGGCGGCGTTCCTCGATCGCAGCGTCGGCACCCGCTGACGGCTTGGTGCGTCTCGACGCCGGCGCATCGAGCGGCAGGTCCGTGGCAGCGGAGGACGCGTGAGCAGCGCCGTGCACAGCGGCCGGCGCTGCATGCGGCAGTCAATGCGGCGGTTTGCCGCACCCGTGCGCAGCGGCTAGACTGGACGCTCGAGCGACAACCCGCGCCCGATCGGCGGAGGCAACCGTGCACGCTTTGGTGCGTTTGAGTCCCGACATCACGACGAAATCCGACCGCACACGCCGGCGCTTCATGCGCCGGCTGGTCGACAACCTGCGCGATGCGTTTCGCAGCTCCGGCATCGTGGCGCGCGTCGATCCGGGCTGGGTGCGCTTGCGGTTCGAATCCGACGATCCACGCGCCATCACGGTGGCCGCGCGCGTCTTCGGCGTGCACTCGCTGTCGCGCGTCGAGCCGCGCGATGCTTCGTCGCTCACGACTTTGGTCGAGGACGCCGCGGCGTGGTTCCGCCCCATGGTGCAGGGCAAGACTTTCGCCGTGCGCGCGAAAACTGGCGGCAGCGCGCCGTTCGACTCGCGCGCCATTTGCATCGCCCTCGGCGACCAGCTTCGGCATCACGGCACCGTGCACCTCGATGACCCCGAGATCACCTGCCACGTGGAAGTGCGCGAGGGGACTGCCTACTTGTTCAGCGACTCGGTCCCCGGCCGGCGCGGCTTGCCGCTCGGTTGCGAAGGCCGCGCGGTGGCGCTGATCTCAGGCGGCTTCGACTCTGCGGTCGCATCGTGGATGGTGATGCGGCGTGGTGTCGCCCTGGACTATGTGTTCTGTCGCTTGGGTGGCGCCGTGCACACGCAAGGAGCGTTGCGTGTCCTGCAGGTGTTGAGCGAGCGCTGGGGCTATGGCAGCCCGGCGACCGTGCACGTGCTGCCCTTCGAAGACGTCGTCGAGCGCATCCGGGCGCGCTGTCACCCCGCGATGTGGCAGCTGGCGCTCAAGCGCGCGATGTATCAGGTCGCCGAGCAAGTCGGGCTGACGCACCGGGCCCAAGCCATCGTCACCGGTGAATCCATCGGCCAGGTATCGTCGCAAACGCTCAAGAACTTGCGCGCCCTGGATGGCCGGCTGGACCTGCCGGTGCTGCGCCCACTCATTGGCATGGACAAGGAAGAGATCATCGCCCGTGCTCGCGACATCGGGACCTTCGATCTATCGGCGACCGTGCAAGAGTACTGTGACATCGTGCCGAAGAAGCCAGCGGTGGCGGCCAAACCCGCCGATGTCGCCGAGGCCGAAGCGGCGCTCGCACTCGATGTCGATTCTGTGCTCGCCTCCGGCCGTCGCCTCGACGCACGCGCGCTCGGCGAACAGGACTGGAGTCTCGAGTCGCTCGAGATCGATACGATCCCGGACGGTGCCGCGATTCTGGACCTGCGCGGCACGCACGGTTTCGGCGCCTGGCACTACCCCGGTGCGGCACGCATCGATCTTGCGTTGGCGTTGGCGCAGATCGGCCACTTCGACAAGGGCCGGCCCTACGTGGCGTACTGCGAGTTCGGCTTGAAGAGCGCATTCCTGGCCGAGAGCATGCGCAAGGCTGGGTACGAGGCTTACAACTTCCACGGCGGCTTGCGCGGTCTCATGCGCTACGCTTCGGCGCGCAACCTGCTGCCGCTCGAGCTGCTGCCGGAAGATTCTTGGCGCTGAGCAACTGAGAAGCAAGCTGCGCGTGACCTGCCTGTTCGGCCAGCTGCACGGCACAGCGCCCATCGTCCGCCACCAACCCGGCATTGGCACCGCGGCGCAGCAACGCGGCGACCATCGGTTCGTCGCCGTTCATTGCGGCGCTTTGCAGCGCAGTCCAACCGCCATGCTGTTGCGCGTCGACCTGCGCTCCATGGTCGAGCAGCAATTCGACGGCTTGCCAACGGTGGCTCGCCGCAGCGCTGTGCAGCGGCATGACGCGCATGGCATTGCGCGCGACGGCATGGAGATCGGCCCCACGCGCCAACAAGACACGCATGCAATCCTCGTGACCGAAGAAGGCTGCGAGGTGCAAGGCCGTAAACCCATCGGCCGCGTGCGCCGCCGCTGCCTCCGGGTCGATGTCCAGCAGGTCCTCGAGCCATGCGCGCTCGCCGAGCGCCGCCGCCTCGAAGACATCCAGTGTGGGTTCGGCGGCGAGAAGGATGTCGATCAGATCACGACGCCGGCTATAGATCGCTTGCATGAGGATGGGGACTCCATGGGCATCGATCGCATCGGCCGCCTCGGGGTCGAGCTCCACCGTGGCGCGCAAGGCATCCGCGTCGCCTTCGACCACTGCCTTCAGTGCATCGTCTTTCGTCGCCACGGTTCTTCCTCCAAGCCGTCATCCGCTGGCCGCGAACGGCCACCCCCGCTCAAGCCTTGCCGGCCATCCCCGCCTCGACCAAAGCGCGGGTGCGCTCGGACGCGATCTGGCCCGCGTGAGTCAAACACGAACCGCGCAGGATCTCGTCTTGCATGTCGAGCACCAGCTTTCCATCCTGGATCATGTTCTGCAGGAAGCTCATGATGTTGCGCCCGTACATCTGGCTCGCATGCACCGGCATGGTGCTCGCCAGATTGAGTGGCCCCAGGATGGTCACTCCGTTCACCACGACTTCCTCGTCGGCGCGGGTGAGTGCACAGTTGCCACCGGCCTCCGCGGCCAGATCGACGATCACCGCACCCGGCTTCATGCTGCGTACCATGTCCTCGGTGACGAGAATCGGTGCCCGTTGACCCGGTACGAGCGCAGTGGTGATGACCACGTCCATGTCACGCACGGCTTTGGAGAGCAGCTCGACCTCGCGCCGGTGCGCTTCCTCGGTGAGCGCCTTGGCGTAGCCACCGGCATCTTCCGTGTCTTGCTGCGGCATCTCGATCTGCAAGAACGTGGCTCCCAGGCTTTGCACTTGCTCGCGCACCGCGGGACGCACGTCGAACGCGCTCACCACGGCACCGATGCGCCGTACGGTCGCGATCGCCTGCAAGCCGGCGACACCGGCGCCGAGAACCAGGGCCCGCGCCGGAGTGAGCGTCCCGGCCGCGGTCACCAACATGGGGAAAAAACGCGGCAGGTGCGCGGCCGCCAGCAGTGAGGCTTTGTAACCGGCGATGCTGCTCATCGAAGACAATGCATCCATGGCTTGTGCGCGGGTGATTCGTGGCACGAGCTCCATGCTGAAGCACGTGGCGCCGGTCGAGGCGAGCACGACCGCGAGATCGAGATCGGCGAGAGGCGCCAGAAACCCGATCAACACTTGCCCGGGGCGCAAGCGGCGCGCCTCGTCCAGCGTCGGTGGGGCGACCTTCACCACGATTTCGCTGTCGGCGTAGAGCGGGTCCCGATCGACCAGGCGCGCACCGACCTTCTCATAGCTCGCATCGTCGAACCAGGATCCCGTGCCGGCTCCGCGCTCGACGAGGAACTCGAGGCCCGACTTCGCCATGCGCACGAGCGTATCGGGCACCATCGCCACGCGGCGCTCGCCCGGGCGCGATTCTTTCGCGATTCCAACTCGCATACATCCCCCTTGGCTCGACAGAATCGAGGCAGCTCGTCCGCGGCCGGTCGAGTCTAGACGGCAGTCAACCCGCGCGTCCAGCCCGACAGACAGAGGCGCGTGTCAATCCGCCGCCAGCATCTCGAAAAGATAGATTTGACTGACGACCGCCTTGTGAAAATCGCCGACGTGGAGCGATTCGTTCTCGGCATGCGCGTTGGTATACGGGTCCTCGACGCCGGTGAGCAGCGCCGGCACGTCTCCGAGCGCGCGTGTGAACGGCGCCGCGAAGGGAATCGTCCCGCCGCAACCGATGAACAACGGCTCGCGCCCATAGCCCTTGGCAAGAGCGCGCCGGGCCTTGTCGAACACGGGCCCTTGCGGATCGATGCACCACCACCGGGCTCCTTCCCCGGACTCGACGTGCAATTCCAATCCCCACGGCACGTGGCGCTCGAGGTGTGCGAGCATGTGCCGGCGCACCGTTTCCGGGTCCTGATCCGGAACGATGCGCACCGTGACGCGCGCCCAAGCGGCATCGCAGATAATGTTCGCCGCCTGTGCCCGATTGGAGGCTTGGATCGCATTCACCGTCAGCGCCGGCTGGCGCCATACGGCCTCCCATGGGCTCGTCCAACGGCCCAGCAACTGCGCCCCCGGCAGCAGGCCGGCTTGGCGGCGAAACTCCTCCACACTCATCGGCAGATTCGCGAACTCGGCATGATCGGCGACGGAAAGGGCCCGCACGCCGGCGTCGATGCCGGGCACGGCCAGCCGACCGTCCGCGTCCACCAAGGTCGCGAGCAAGCGTGCGAGCCCCAATGCCGGATCGGGGATCGGTCCGCCCCACATGCCGCTGTGCAACGGACGCTGCAAGGCGCGCAACTCGATGTTGAAACCAACGAGCCCCCGCAGCAGCGTCGTCAACGCCGGCACGCCCGTGTCCCAGTTCGTGGCGTCGGTCAGCACCATGACCTGTGCCGCGAGCTTGTCGCGGTAAGCGTGCAGGAAGCTCTCGAGGTGCAAGGATCCGATCTCTTCCTCGCCTTCGACGATCACCTTGACGTTGAGCGGCAACCGTCCAGTCGCCTCGAGCCACGCGGCGATGCTGGCGGTGTGCACGACGATGCCGGCCTTGTCATCGGCCGCACCGCGGGCGAATAGCCGTCCGTCGCGCAAGGTCGGCGCGAACGGCGGCGACAACCACACCTCCTCCCGCCCCGGCGGCTGCACGTCGTGGTGCGCATAGAGCAGCAACGTCGGCTTCCCTGCCGCATGCAGCCAGTCGCCATAGACATAGGGGTGTGCATCTCCCAAGGTGAGGACTTCGACGTTTTCGAGACCGCGCCGGCGCATCAGCGCTGCGACCGCCGCAGCCGAACGCTGCACCTCCGCAGGTGGAAACCCCGCGAAGCTAACGCTCGGAATGCGCACGAGTTCCTGCAGATCGGCGAGATGCTGTTCGCGCGCCTGCTCATAACAATCGACTGCAGCCTGGACCGACATGCAAGCCTCCTTCACCTGAACCTCATGCACCGAAGCGCTGCACGCTAGCATATTGACTTGTGGCCACTCCGCCCCGGACTGCCGCGGCCTGGATGGCCCAGAATGGAGCGTCGCCAGGTGGCGAACCGCGGGCTGGCCCGCCGCAGGGGCAGCTCCGTGTTTCCACCGAGACGCGCGCCCACAGCCCATGCAATCAACGGCATAGGCCAGTGCCTGGAAGGCCCGTGCGGCTGAGCGCGCACCAGCGCGAAGGCAGGGAACCCCGGCGCATTGACTCCATCGCGGATGAGAGCATAATCCCGGCGTGGATCCAGTCGACGCCAAGATTGTGCGCTCTCTCATGACCGAGGGGCGGATCACGAACACGCGCCTCGCGCGCGCGGTTGGTCTGTCCGAATCGGCGACGCTCGAACGCGTGCGCCGCCTCGAATCTTCCGGTGTGATCCAGGGATATGGCGCGCGCGTCGACCCACAGGCGGTGGGCCGCAGCCTCGAGGTGATCATGGCGTTCACTCTGAGGAAACAGAAACCCGAAGATGTCGCACGCTTCGGAGACGCCATGGCGAGCATGGACGAGGTTCTCGATTGCGCCCTAGTGCTCGGGCGCTTCGACTTCATCGCGCACGTCGCACTCCAGGATGTGCCCGCTCTCGAAAGTTTCATTCACGACAAGCTCATTCCGCTCGGTCTCGTCGATCGCATGGAGTCGCTCACCATCCTGAAGAACCTCAAGCGCGCGCATCCGCCACTGCCCCTGCAAGGGGCCTAGGGTCCACCATCCTCCTGGGCACGCTTTTCAATCCACCTCGGATTGCGCCTGAGTGCGGGGCCGCGATCATCCGCGACTCCTTCGGATGCAGTCCCCGGCGCCGCGGATCGGCGCACAGGTGTGTCGAGAGGAGACAGCGCCGCGCGGGCGGCTGCGCGCGCCGACGCAAACCATTGTCGAAACTTGGATTCCTTTTGTGGAGTGCGACGGCACGAGGATCGCAACGCAGGCGATGGGGGAACGTCACCACTCCCCGAACCTGCGCGGAGGAAAGGCATGCAAGATCAACCCGCGGCCACGTCCCCAGGAGGGGATCGCTCGCCTGCGCCTGTATCGACACGCCGGCCGCGCTCGATCCCGCACATCCAGATTCCACCGCTGCTGTTCTCGATGCGATTCGCCATTTGGATCGCCTTGACGCTCGCCTTCGCCTCCGTCGCCGGAATCCTGGTTCAGGAGTTCTTCCCGGCGCGCGACGCGCAGCAGGCCGAGTCCCTGTCGCAGCGGCTGCCGGGACCGGTGTACGCCCTCTTCATGCTCTTGCAGCTCCACGATCCCTTCCGCGCTCTGTGGTTCAAGTCCCTACTCGGATTGCTCGCGCTCAGCCTCGGTCTTTGTGCCCTCAAGAACTTCCGGCCGAATTTCCATCAGGCCTTCCGCTTGCACCCACTGCATGAACCGCGGGCTCTGCTGGCGCTGCCGGACGCGGCGACGCTGCATCACACCACGCCCGATCTCTTCGACACGGTCGTTCAACGACTGCGGCGACGTTGGTTCGTCGGCACGGTCGAGACTGGCGTCCACGACAAGGTCGCGGCCCTGCACCAAGGCGGTTGGGCGCGCACGGGACCGGTCATCATGCACATCGGAATCCTGGTTCTCGTCGTCGGGGGATTGGCGACGAGCATCGTCGGCAAGCGCTTCTTCCTGAGCGGCAGTCCCGGCGAGACGCTGGCGCTCGGGGAAAGCTCGTACGCCGTGCGCGTCGAGGATTTCCGCATCGAAACCGACGCGCAAGGACAAGTGAAACAATACCACTCACAACTCACTGTTCTCGACGCGGGGCGGGAGGTCCGGCAGCAGGGCATCTCCGTCAATCATCCGCTGCGCTTCGGTGGCTACAACATCTATCAGGCCTCGTATCAGGCCGACCCGTCGCGGGCGAAATCTCTGACCCTGGCCATTCGCCTCCAAAGCGCGAGCGATGTCGAGCCGCACGCCGAAGGACACGCGCATCCCACGGCCGCGGAGGAGACGCCGCTGCTCACGACCATGGATTCGATCACGCCCGTCCCGGGTCACGACGGCTACGAGCTACGCGTGCGCCGTTTCTTCGCGCACCTGCAGATCACACCCGACGGGCCCATCAACGCCTCGCGCGAGCTCGCAAACCCGGCCGCCGAAATCGAGATCCGTCGCCTGGGGCAGGTCGTGGGCGTGCAATGGGCGTTCTTGCGCTTCCCCGCCCACGCGCGGCCCGGCCTGCCTTTCGTCGTCGAGCTGCGTGGCGCCCAACCGGCGCTTTCAACCGGGCTCGAGGTGAATACGAACCCCGGAGCTCCGCTCGTGTGGCTGGGCTTCCTCCTCGCGACGCTCGGGCTCGTCCTCGGCTTCTTCGTCCGTCATCGCGTGTTCTATCTGGTGGCGCGACCGGCAGAGCGCGGGTGGACGCTGTGGATCGCGGGACGGTGCGATCGCGAACGCGTCGCCTTCAGCAGCGAGTTCGAGCGTTTCGTGCGTCATGTGCACGCCGAGGCGCGCCGTCTGAAGCAAGAGGCGAAGGCAGCGCCCGCCACGGCGCTGCCCCCCAAGATCGTGCCGAGCCGCGATTGGGTCGAGTCCACGCCGGCCAGGCGTTGAGAAGGGAGCCACGATGCAACCGCAGAGCTTCGATGTCCGTCTCTTCTGGTGGGCCTACTGGTCGTACCTCGCCGCGTTTCTCCTCTTCGTGGTGTTCGGTGCCACCCGCGGCCGCCGCACCGGATTGATCGCCAATGCTGTCACCAGCATCGGTTTTGGCGCGCACACGCTCGGTCTGATCTGGCGCTGGAAGCTGTCCGGCCACGTGCCGATGGCCAACATGTACGAGTACGCGTCGCTGCTGGCGTGGATGGCCGTCCTTTCCTATCTGTTCATCGTCTGGCGTTATCGCCGAACCATCGTCGGCAGCTTCGTCATCCCGGTCGTCATCGCCGTCATGACCTGCGCCTCCATGCTACCGAAGGAAATCACTCAGCAGCTCATGCCGGCGCTCCAGAGCTATTGGCTGGCGATTCACGTGAGCCTAGCGGCGCTCGGGGAGGGCGCCTTCGCCGTCGCGCTCGCGGTCAGCATCATGTACCTGGTGAAGGAACGGCGTGGGGACGACTTCGCGGGCCGAGATATTGCGCCCTCGCACCCGACGACCGCGCACCAATCGCGTCGGCTGGCAGCCGCCGGGCACACTCCCGATCACCTTGGGCACATCGCCGTGCTCGATGCCGACGACAATGCTGCGGATGCCGTCGACCGCTTGCTCCAGGACGTGCGCTCGACCCAGACTGCGAGCACGGTGCTGCCCTCGCTGCGTCTCCTGGACGAGATCAACTATCGCGCCGTCGCCATCGGCTACCCACTCTTCACCATCGGCGGGCTCTTCGCCGGCGCCATCTGGGCCTACGAGGCCTGGGGCAGCTTCTGGAGTTGGGATCCCAAGGAGGTCGGTGCGCTCATCGTGTGGCTGTTCTACACCGCTTACCTCCACGCGCGTTTGCAGAAGTCCTGGTACGGCCGGCGGGCTGCGTGGTTGTCCATCGCCGGGTTCGTCATCGTCGTGCTTTCGTTCCTCGGCAACCTCTGGCTCGGCGGCCAGCACTCCTACAACTGAGAGATCGGGACGATCTCGAAGGAGGCGAAACGGACCATGGCTACGATCTGGACCTCGCGCTACGCCTCGCGCACGCGTGATCTGCGCGCTTCCGAAATCCGCCAACTCCTGCACTTCGCCCAACAACCGGACATGATTTCCTTCGCCGGCGGTCTGCCGGCCCCGGAATATTTTCCCGTGGGCATCCTGCGCGAGGCCGCGCAACGCATCTTGGCCGAGGACGGGCCGGCGGCGTTGCAATACAGCACCACCGAGGGCTATCTGCCGCTGCGCCAGCTCATCGCCCGGCACGCCTCGAGATACGGCATCGCGGCGCGGGCGACGAATGTACTGATCACTTCCGGCTCGCAGCAGGCGCTCGACCTGGTCGGCAAGCTGTTCCTCGACCCTGGCGACACCGTCCTGGTCGAAGAGCCGACGTACCTGGGGGCGTTGCAGGCTTTTCGCTCCTACGAGCCCCGGTTCGTCACCGTGCCGGTCGACGACGACGGCATCCGCACCGATCTGCTGGCCACGGCGCTCGCCACCCAGCAGCCGAAACTTCTCTATTTGCTGCCGAATTTCCAGAACCCGAGCGGCGTCACCATCAGCGAGGTGCGCCGGCAAGAGATCGTCGCGTTGGCGGCGCAGCACGATGTCCCGATCTTCGAGGACGACCCTTATGGACAATTGCGTTACGATGCCACGCACCACACACCACTCTTCGTGCTCGATGCCGAACGCGACCACCCGCGACGATCCGACGATCCCCTTCGCGGCACGCACGTGCTGTACACGAGCACCTTCTCGAAGCTGCTGGCACCTGGACTGCGCATCGGTTGGATCTTGGCTCCCGAAGAAGTCATCGCCAGCCTGGTGCTGCTCAAGCAGGGAACGGACCTGCACACCAGCACTTTCACCCAGCGCTTGGTGTACGAGGCCTGCCGCGGCGGTTTCCTCGACCGGCATATTCGTGTTCTGCGCGGCGTCTATGCCGAACGCCGCCAAGCCATGCTGGACGCTCTCGAACGCCACATGCCGGCAGGCGTCCGCTGGACGCGTCCGGCGGGTGGGCTGTTCCTCTGGGTCACGCTGCCAGCAGAATTGAACGCGCGCGAGGTCCTGCGGCATGCGATCGAGCGTCGCGTCGCTTTCGTCCCGGGCGCGGCCTTCCACGCCTGCGGCGGCGGCGACAACACCTTGCGTCTCAACTTCTCGCATTGCGCCCCGGAACGCATCGAAACCGGCATCCAGCGTCTGGCGACGGCCGTGCGCGAATGCTCGATGAGCATGCCATCCGAGATCGGGTAGTGTCATGGACAGTCTTTGGGCAGTTGGAGGTTCGGGTCCTTACGGAGAGAAGAGGTGGCTCGATGCGGAAGCGGATCGTCTGGGCGTCGTTGCTCGCCCTCGTGCTCGCGGCTGGAGCCGAGGCTCAGGGGACGAAGGCCGAGCACAAGTACGTCGGCGTCAAGAAGTGCAGCATGTGTCACAAGACCGAGGCCAAGGGCAACCAGTTCGGTCAGTGGCAGGCGTCGAAGCATGCCAAGGCGTTCGCGACCTTGGCCAGCGAGAAGGCGCTCGCCATTGGCAAGGAGAAGGGGTTGGCGAAACCGCCGCAGGAAAGCCCCGAGTGCTTGAAGTGCCACGTCACGGGCCATGGGAAGGGGGCCGAGCTGTTCGACGCCGCCTTCGTCAAGGCGGATGGCGTCCAATGCGAGAGCTGCCATGGTCCCGGATCGGACTACATCAACATGAAGGTGATGAAGGACCGTGCGGTATCGGTGGCTGCGGGGCTCGTCATTCCCGACGAGAAGACTTGCACGGTGTGTCACAACGCGGAGAGCCCGACATTCGCCGGCTTCGACTTCAAGAAACAGAAGGCGCTGATCGCCCACCCGAACCCGCTCGCGAGCGCCGCGACGAAATAGGGGCGGGTCCAAGCACCCTGGAGGGCCGCATGCCGGCCCTCCCTCCCTGCACCGACGCAGCGGCTGCTTCGGCTTCAGCCCGCCCGACCCTGGACGATGCGCACCGAGCCGCTGCCGGTCGAGAGCTCGACGCGCGAGGTCCCGGAGCCGACGGTGAAACGCGCTTCGTGACGAGGCTTGCGTCCCAGATCGACCCCTTCCACGTCCACCTCGATGCTGCCGCTGCCGGTGTCGACATCGAAGACCGCCGACACGTCGCGCGGCAGATGCAGCCGAATACCGCCGCTGCCGGTGCTGACTTCGTAGCGCCCCGAGCCCATGCGCGCGAGCTCGAGCGTCACACTGCCGCTGCCTGTGTCGATGAGCGCCCCATCGGCCTCGATCGTGCGCGCGCGCACACCACCGCTGCCGGTATCCACGCTCAGCTCCTCGGTGCGCGCGTCCTCGACCTCGACAGCGCCGCTGCCAGTATCGATTCGCAGCTCGCGCGCTTCGATCGCGCGCGCCGACACGCCGCCGCTGCCGGTATCGATGGCAACCCGTTGCGCTCCGCGCACGTTGCCGACGTCGACGCTGCCGCTGCCGGTATCGATATCCACGTCCCCGCTCACGTCTTCCACCTGCACGGCACCGCTGCCGGTATCGGCGCGCAAGTGGCCATCGAGCCCGGCAACGACGATGGCGCCGCTCTGGGTGTCGAGATCCAACCCACCGCGTATCGAGGTCGCCTCGATCGCGCCCACCCCCAGGAGAATCGTGAGGTCCTTGCCGGCGGGAAGGAGCACGACCACATTGGCCCACACTTCGATGGCGTCGCGGAACGGCTCCCCACGTACCTCGATCTCTCGGCCTTGCAACATTTCACTCAGCCAGCTGCCGTCGTCGTCTCGGGTCCGGAAGCGCGTGCGGCTGCTTTGGCCGAGCGCTGGGTAGACGAAGCGCCGGTGTTCGTCCACCGGGAAGAGAATCGCGAACTCGGCTCTGGATCCTTGGTGCTCTTCGAATTGCACCTGCTCCGGGGTGGCGTCCTTGCCATCCAGTGTGACTCGGACGCGGATGTCGGATCCTGTGTGGCTCTCGATTTTCACCATCCCGATCAGATTGGCCAGACGCAAGTGGTTGGCCGCGAAGCTCCATTCGCGTTCCAGAGCGGCCGCGGCGCCTGGGCGCGGGCAAGCGAGCCACAGAGCCCCGACCACGATTGCGGTAAAAATATTCAAACCATTGGAAAAAATAACTTTACGCACGATCGACCCCCGCTGGCTCGAGAACCCCGCACCCGCAGCGGGGACATGCACTCCCTTGCTGGTATGAGACGCGTCCACCGGGTTCTAGGTTGCCCCCCGGCCTGCCTCCTGACTTCGTTCCGAAAAGGAGGAGTTCCTCCCTTGGCCTGCCTCAGGACTCCGTGTCGTTTCTCGACATTTCGGACTCCCGCGGTTGTTGATGTCCTGAACAGATCATCCGAGGTTCCGATTGGGTGGTTCTCTTTCGGGGAGAACCTGAGCAGCCAGGAGCGAGTCGACTCATGTGGCACTTGAAGTTCATCACGCTCTGCACCGTCGCCGCGTGGGCACCGTGCGTGTCCGGTGACTTCGCCATCCGCACGGTGGAGCGCGTGGTGACCGGTCCCACTCTCGCCGACCCATTCCGCCACCCGATGGGTCTCGCCGTCGACGCCGGACGCGGCATTCTGGCCATCGGCGACACCGGCAACCACCGGCTTGTCCTTTTCGATTCCATGGGTCGCTCGCGCGGCGCCATCACGTGGGCGAGCAACGGCAAAATCGGCGCCGGCGAGCCGAAGTGTGTCGCCCTCGATGGCCGCGGACGCTTGTTCGTCCTCGATGCCGTCGCCGGGCAGATCGAGGTCGTGAGCGCCTCGGGTTCCCGGCTCGGATTCCTGCAACCCCAGCTTCCCCCAGGCGTCGACGGGTTGGTGCGCCCGCAGTTCGTGAGCGTCGGTGCGAGCGGTCGAATCTACGTCCTGTATGCCGGAGAACGCGCCGGCATCGCCGTCATCGAACCGAATGGCACGACCAGCCGGTGCATCGGATTCGAAGCGCCGGAGGAAGCACGTTTGCAAGCGCCTCTGAGTCTCGCCGTGGACTCGAGCGAAACCCGCATCGTCGTCCTCGATCCTCCCGCATTGCAGCAGGTCAAGGTCTTCGACCCCGAGGGCGTGCTCCTTCTCGCCTTCGGCGAGCATGGCGAAGGCGACGGCACCTTCTCGCTCGCCGCGCACGTCGTCTGGGGCCAAGGCGACACGCTGTGGATCCTCGACACCATTCGACATTCCATCGGCATTCACGCCGCCGCCGATGGTCGTTACTTGGGACGCATCGGCGGTTTCGGCCGCGGAGCAGGGCAGTTCAATTATCCCACTGCCTGCGCGTTCCTCGCTGCCAATCGTTTCGTGGTCTTGGAACGGGCCGGTGCCCGTTTCCAGATCTTCGAACTCGAGCCGGTCGAGACCTCGGGTCTCGGTTCCGAGCTCGAGCGCTCGGGCTCCGGAAATTCCGGAGTCGAGGAGAGTGTCCCTGGAGGGAGGTGAACTGCATGAGAAAGCATCTGGTGACGGGGGTCGTCGCGGTGGCATCTCTGGCGTTCGCGTCGTTCGCGTTCGCGGGAGACTTCCACTACGGCATCAACCTCGTTTGCTCGGACTGCCACGTCATGCATGCAAGCCAGCAGCACGGGAACGAAGCCGATGGGACGGGCACGTTCACGCCGATCGGCGGGAGCGCGCCTTACCATTACCTGCTGCGCAACGAGGTGAACGAGCTGTGTCTGTCGTGTCATAACGGGCAAGCTTGGGCACCCGATGTGTTCGAAGTGCATTCCAACGGCTACGTGCGGCAAGCGGGCGCCTTGAACGAAGAGGGAGGCAATGGCCTCTATCCGCCGCCGACCGGGCACACGCTGAACTCGACGGCTGTCGCACCGGGCAGCAGCCCGGCGTGGAGCAATACGAACGGGCTCAACTGTGCCGACTGTCACGCGGTTCACGGCAGAACGAGTCTGCCGGCACCGGGAGGTTATCGCAACCTGCGCAGCGCTACGGGAGTCGAAATGAGCTACTCCCGCGGCGACATCGCTCCGAATACCAACAACACCGCGATGTGGGTGTTCGAGGATGCATCCAGTGGGACCAACGCCAATCACTATGGCAACACCCACGTGACCTTCAACGAACCGGACCAAACAGCGTCTCAGTACGCCAATTTCTGCAAGTCTTGCCACACCGATTTCCACGGTGCGGTGAGCGGCGCTGAAATCGGCGGCACTGGATCCCCGGCTGCAGAGTTCGTGCGGCACCCGGCAGCGGGCGTCAACATCGGCGCCATCGGCGGGGGGCACTCGAACCTGACCCGTTTCGTTCAAGAAGGTGCGAACCAGCTGCAGGCGATGTCGCCCGCGGGCGTCCGTCACGGCAGCTACACAGCGACCGATACGGAACTCACTCCGTCGTGCATGTCGTGTCACAAGGGGCACGGCAACCAGAACGCGTTCGGCCTGATCCACATGGTTGGAACGGGCGCGATCGACGAACAGGGTGACGACGGCATCGACATGCGCAACACCTGCCGTGCGTGTCACGGACAAGGTGGAGCGAACACGAGCCCTTGGTGAGCACCCTCCCTCGAGAGGGACAGCGCTTCGGCTCCTGACCTTCGAACCGGGCCCCCACACTCCGGCCGCTGTGGGGCCCGGCCGCAGGGACGGGTTTGGCGGCCATTGCGAGGGCTCCATGCGCGCCGTGACCGCCAACATTTTGGCCGCCATCCTCCTCGGCTCGACCTGGAGCGTGGCGCAGACCCCCGTCTTCGATGCGCACGGGAATCCAACCACCGGCGTGCTTCGCCTCACCACCGATCCACCCACACGCGGCGCTTGCTCCCAGTGCCATCCGAGCCATGGCGATGCCACGGAGATCGTGTACAAGGACGTGCTCTTCGCCGAGAACACCAACCAACTGTGCTTCTCGAGCAGCGGCGACGGCGGTTGCCACCAGAGTCAGCCGGTGAACTACCCGTTGCGCGAGACCGATCGCATTCCGATGACTGCACCGCAAGACGCCGGCTATTTCGAGGCCAACTCGGGCGGCGTACGGTCGCCCGGAGTGGAGCTGCGCGGGCGTTGGCCAGGTGCGATCGTCTACACCGACCCTGGCATCACCACGAGCGGTCGTTTTCTCTCGCCCCACGCGCAGGATCCCGACATGCCGCGTCGCGACACGGGCGGCGAGGGTTTGTGTCTCGGCTGCCACGACCCGCACGGCACCGCGAACCCATTCGACCTTCTCGTCGACACCTACCGTGGCATCGGCGGGCACGATGCGAGCGGGCCGCCGCCGCAATACCGCCATTGCCTGCGCTGCCACGGGCGCGACGGCCCGGCGGGAATGGACCTGGAGAACAAGTTCATCGAGGATTACTACGATCGCGGTCTCAACGAGAACGCCGGACACCGGATCGATCTCGATCCCCGGGTCGCGTTGTCATGGCCGCCACACCTCCGCCGGGGCGATATGCTGCCCTGCTACGACTGCCACAACCCGCATGGTTCCCAAGGCAACGACCGCGCCGCACCTAACGCCTTCGTGCTGAGCGACGAGCGGCTGGGCTGGAGCGGCCTCAACGACACATTGAACGATCCCGACCAGTCGCGCCGCTTTTGCCTCGGCTGCCACATCGCCGCCGACGGCATCCCGGGTTCGCAGACCGTGGAGGGCATCGTCATGAACGCGATCTCGGATCGCGAGGCGCACCGGACGAGCGCCACCCAGAGCTGTCACGACTGTCACGGCCGCGACTACAGCGGGCCGCAAGCGCGCAACGTCCACAACCCGGACAAGTGAGCATGGGGCCATGGGAGCCATCCGTCGCATGAGCAGCACCCTCCTGTGCAGCCTCGGCTTCGCCACCGCAGCCGTGGCCCAGAATTTCGATGGCCGCTACCTGGGGAACGTGTTCCACTCCGAGATCGCTGGCCAGGGCAGCGATCGCACCAGCCACCTGTACGACATCATCATGCGCCAGGACACGCCGAACGCCTGGCGGTTCGACCTCGGAGCGTCGTTGCGCTATGACTCGCAATTCAGCTACGAGTCCGACATCTTCCGTACCCGCACTTTCGGCGAGCTGAGCAGCCGCTCCTGGCGGCTGCACGGGCAGTTCGTTCCGTGGCAGCGCACCCAGCCGGCGTCCGACATCCCCGGCCGGCGCGATCTGCAACTGGGGATGAACGTGATGGTGCCGCGCGCCCCGCAGCTGGCGCTCACCTACACACGCGCCGACCGCCGCACGCGGGCCGGCGAGTCCGGCGTGGAAGACGCGCGCGCCGACTTGAGCTACGGAACCGGTCCGATCGCCGCCCGGGTTGGAGTGCGCCGTTTGGAGTCGCGCGCCGCGGGCTTCGAAGCCCCGTCGCGCACCCACGAGTACCGCGCCGGCCTGAACGGCAGCAGCGCCTGGAAGACGATCGCCTTCGGTGGCGACTACGACGCCATCCTCACCAACATCTCGTCGCGCGACCGCCAGATCGACCAGGACATCCAGCGCGCTTCCGGCGATGCCACTTGGTCGCTGCATCGGCAAGCCAGCTTGGGCGTCAATGGTCTCTACCGCTGGGGCACGACGCGCGACAACGCCGTGACACGCGACACCCCGATCGACGAGACTTCGCTCGGTGCGCGACTCACCTATCTTCCCTTCCAAAGCGTGATGCTGAACGCGAGTCGTTCCTATTACAAGACCACTGTGTTTACGGGGAACCAGATTTCCGATTACATGCGCCTCGAGGCGCTCTACCAGCACGACCTCGTGAAGCACACGGCGTTGCGGACGGGATTGTCGCAGACGCTCGATCTCGGCAGCGCGGGCGGCAGCATTCCCAACAGCTCCGCCCATCTCACCGTCGACGGCAACCTGCGGCAGAATTTCTGGGTACGCGCCGAAACGCGCGCCGCACACGCTCCGCACACCGACGCGGCGCTGCAATGGTACTTTGGTCTCGACCTGCGCACCCGGCCCAACCCGTCGACGACGTTCGATGTGCTCTGGAACCGTTACTCTCTCCCCGAGCTCGCGGGCGTGCAGCAGATCGAGCGCACCTGGGAGATCAAGCTCGGCTACCAGCCACGATCCGGAGCTTCTTTGATCGGGTCCTTTCGCCGGCTCGACGGTGAAGGGCAGTTGGAACGCGCGGAGAGCATCTGGAGCGCCAACGGCACCTGGCGCCTGCGCGAGTCGGCCACGTTCAGCTTGTACGGTTCGACACGCGAGAGCCGGCTGCCGTCGGGCGCGACGCACGAGAACATCCTCGGGCTCGATCTCACCTTGCAACCGCGGGAGCTGCTGCAACTGCGCGGCACCGCCAAGGTCGCGCGCCGCAGCGCTCAACCGCGCGACGTGTCCACCGGCGTGATTCTCACCCGCAACTTCTGAAGGGGATGGAATGAGATCCCGATGCCGACATCTCGCTGCACACGGCACGCTCGGTCTCTTACTCCTCGTGGCTGCCACGGGTTGCGGCACACCGGTGACGCGCTTCGTCCATCCGCAAGCGGACTTTTCCTTCTACGAGAGCGTCGGCATCGTGCCGTTCGAATCGCTCGGTCAGGATCGCCTGGCGGGCGAGAAGGTGAGCAGCGTCTTCTTCACCGAGCTGTTGACGCGAGAGTTCGCCGCCGTTCGCGAGCCCGGCCAATTCGCTTCTGCCATCCAGCGCATTCGGGGCACGGGCATCTCGAATCTCCCCTGGTCCGCGGCCGATCTCGTTCGGCTCGGCAAGGAAGCCGGTGTCCAAGGCGTTTTCATGGGCATCGTGCGCGACTACGAGATGACCAGCGTCGGGCGCAGCGCCTATCCGTTGGTGGCGATCGAGGTGCGTCTCCTCGATGTCGAAACCGGCAACCTGGTTTGGAGCGCCAGCATCACTCGCAGGGGCGGACCGACCATGCCGTTCACCGGATGGCGCGAGATCCACACGCTCGGCGAGCTCACGACCGCGGTGTGTCGCGACCTGCTGCAAACGCTGCCCTCGAGGTGAAGCCATGCCCCATGGGCTTCGACATGCGTCCTTGCTGCTCCTGATGGCAGCCATTGCCAGCTGCGTGCCGGAGCCGCGCGCACACCACGTGGGGCCGCTCGCGGCCACTCCACGCATCGGCATTCTGCCGCTTTCCAACTACACCGCGGACCGCGATGCGTCGGACCGGATGCGACCGATGCTGGCGGCCGAGCTCGGCACGCGACCGGGCATCGGTCTCGTCGACCCCGGGGCGGTGGAGGCGGCCTTGGCGCAGGAGCCGTGGCTGCTCTTCGATCGCATTCCTCCCGAGCTTCTCGATCGGATCGGCGAGCAGCTCGGCGCCGATGCGCTCCTCGTCGGCGCCATTCTCGGCTCCGGCTATCGCCAGGATGGTTCGGAACAGGTACCGCACGTGTCGTTCTCGCTGCGCCTGCTCCAGGTTCCAGGCGGACGTGTGCTCTGGGCCGTGGTCCACAGCCGCGACGGGACGGATGGCGAATGGCTTTTTGGGTTCGGGAGGGTTCACAACCTCGAGCAATTGCTCGAACGTTCGATTGTGGAGAGCTTGCGGACCTTCCCGACGGTGGGGGTCGCAGATTCGATGCCTGGCGTTTCAGAATCCGGAGCCCGAAGATGAGAACGACGATCTTCGCCCTGCTGCTACTCCTTCTCTGCCCCAACGCCACTGCGGCCGCAGCCTCTGCCGCCACCGTGGAACCAGATACGAGTCTGTCGCTGCGCGTCGAAGTCGGCAGTCACATGTACACGACCTGGCACGAGCAGCTGCGCGTGCGCCTCGGCGAGACGTTCTTCCTCGGCGATTCGGAGTACACGGCACGCATCGACCGCTTCCTGCCGGATTTCCGCATCATCGACGGTGAGTTCACCAGCGTCACCCGGCAACTCGCCAACCCCGCGGCGCGCGTGATCGTGTATCACGACACGACGGCCACCGATACCACCTGGGCATTCCTCAACTTCCCGCCGCATTACTCGGCGCGATCCTTCTTCACGTTCAAGCTGCTGGAGATTGACGGTTACGTAACAGCCGACAGCAGCGCCGCGACGCCGCAGGAACAGTCACCTGCTGATGTCGACAAGCCGAAGGAGTCGCAGCCATGAGCGAGGCACGACGCGCCCGGCTGCGGACGTTGGCCGTGATCGGTCTCGTGGCGGTTGCCCTCGCTCTGGCGCAATCCGCTTCGGCGCAGCAGTCCAGCCAACGCCGGCCGTGCTACGACTGCCACAAGGACGCACGCACTGCGATCGAGGACAAGAAATTCCAGCATGCTCCGGTGAAAGCACAAGACTGCGAGGCTTGCCACAAGCGCCATGGCTTCACCCAGCAGCTGGTGCTGCAGAAGGACTTCCCCCAGTTGTGCACCGAGTGTCACCAGGATGTGGGTGTCGAAGCGCCGCCCGGCGGAGTGTCACACCTCGGCATCGCCGGCACCACCTGCAGTTCGTGTCATGATCCGCATGCCTCCGATGCCAAGAGCTTGCTGCGCGGAAACCAGGCGCAGACTTGCGCCACGTGTCACACTCGTATCGAAACTGCGCTCGCGGCCAAGAGCCAACACGCACCCTTCGCCGCCGGCGACTGCAGCGCTTGCCATGCCCCGCATACGGCGGCGCAAGCAGGCCTCTTGATCGCCCCCCAACGTGATCTCTGCGCCCGCTGCCACGCCTCCGCGAAGTTGCCGGAACTTCATACGAGACCCGAGGTGGCGGGCGCTCCCTGTTCTTCGTGCCACGATCCGCACGCCAACCCAGCGGCCGAAGGCAACGACTTCATTCATGCTCCCTACGCCGAGGGCGCATGCGATGCCTGCCATACCGACGCAAGCCAGGATCCGAAGGTGCTGCAAGCGGCCGAGAGTGCTCTCTGTGCCGCTTGCCACCAATTGCAAAAAACCACGCATGTCCACGCCCCGGCGGCCGAGGGCAAGTGTCTGCATTGTCATGCCCCGCACGCGGCCAAGCGTGCCGGCCTCCTGCGCGGCAGCGACGAGGAGCTCTGCCTGGCGTGCCACACGGATCTGCGCGCGGATGCGCAGCTGGCCGAGGTGCATTCCCCCTTCGCGAACATGGCCTGCGTGAGCTGTCACACGCCGCATGGCAGCGACATCGAGGGTCTCTTGCGCCAGCCGCGGCAGGAACTCTGCCGCAGTTGCCACGCCGACGTCGTGCAACAGACGGCTGCGATGCCGGTGGCGCATGCGCCGCTTCAAGATGACTGCAGCACCTGCCACGCACCGCATGCCAGCAGCGAGTCCCCGCTCTTGCGAGCGCCCCTGCAGCAGACCTGTGCACAGTGCCACCAGGACGTGGTCGACACCACTCTGCCCGTATCCCATTCGCCTTTCGATCGCGGCGAGTGCTTCCAGTGCCACCTGGCACACGGCAGCCAAACAGCCGGGCTCCGGCGCCAAGCGGAACCGGCGCTCTGCATCGAGTGTCACACGCCACAGGCCGAAGAGCTGCGGCTCGAACAGCAGCATCCACCGTTCAAGGACGGGACTTGCTCGACCTGTCACTTGCCACACGCCGCGGCCGAGCCGGCGCTGCTCGCCGCCCCGACGGCGACACTCTGCGCTCGCTGCCATGGCGAAACGACCGCCGGCCTGACCGCGGCAGAGCTGCACACACCAGTGGCGCAGGGCGATTGCGCCGCTTGTCACTCGCCCCACGCCACGGCAAAAGGTCCGGCGCTGCTCCGCGGCAACGGCCAGGCGTTGTGCTTCGGTTGTCATACCGATCTCGGCGAACGCCTCGCATCGGGGGTGGTGCACGCACCGGTTGGCGACGGCGCCTGCAACACCTGCCACGACGGGCATCGCACCCGCGATGCCTCGGGTCAGATCTTGCTGAAAACGACCTGCAACCAATGCCACGATCCGGAAAGTTCGACCTTGCGTGCCGCGCATGACGAGTTCCAGCTGCCAGTCGGCTCCTGCGTCGATTGCCACGACCCGCACGGCAGCAGCAGCAAGGGTCTGCTGCGACCGCATGTGCATCCCCCGTTTGCCGACGGGGACTGCTCGACGTGTCACGAGCCGCCGTCGCCGGGTCGCCCCACGCGTCTCGTCGCCACCGAGACCGAGCTCTGCGGCACGTGCCACACCCTGACCACAGCGAGTGCGTCGCAGAAGTTGCATGCGCCGTACATGAACGGCGAGTGTTCGAGCTGCCATGCGCCACACGCCGCCAGTGATTCGACGTTTTTGCGCGCGACGGATGCCCGGCTCTGTGCTTCCTGTCACGCGGAAGTCGAGTCCCAGCTGGCGGCGGCGCCCGCCGGTGCCGCGCACGCTCCCGCCGCCAAAGGCGAGTGCCGCGCCTGCCACGCGGGCCATGCCGGCACCACAGTGGGCCTCTTGGACCAACCGGTCCCTGCACTCTGCGCGTCCTGTCACCCGAACGAGGTCGCAAGCAGTCGCGGCCAGCACGCGCACCCCCCGGCGCAGGAGGGAAAGTGCCTCACATGTCACGATCCGCACGCCGGCAAGGCCGCCGGCACGCTGCGCTTGCCGGAGCGCGAGCTGTGCGCCAGCTGTCACCGGCTCGAAGGTGCGGCTTTCGACAGCAAGCACCATGGGTACAAGGTCGGCGAAGGCAGCTGCTCTGGTTGCCATGACCCGCACGGCAGCGGCAAGCCCGGGCTCGCCAACGCTTTCCAGCACGCGCCGTATGCGGAAGGAAGCTGCGAATCGTGTCACGCCGGGCCCGACGCGATGCAAGCTCAAGGGCTCTCGCTCTGCTCGACGTGCCACGATGACCATGCCGGCGATGCGACCGCACCCTTCGCCCATGCTGCGGTCACGGGAACCGCAGCGTGTCTCGGGTGCCATCAACCGCACACCAGCCGGTCGCAGTCGCTCCTGCTGCGGGAAACTCTTTCCGAGACCTGCTTCTCGTGCCACGACCGGCAAGTGTTCGCCCAAAAATACTCGCACCCGGATGCGCTCGAATGCGCGATGTGTCACGATGCGCATGGCAGCGGCCAGAGCGGCCTGTTGCTCGACAAGCAGCCGGCGCTGTGCGGTCAATGCCATGACGCCGCCGCGACCCATTCGCACCCGTTCCAGGAACCGGCACGGGATCCGCGCACCGGCAACGCTCTCGTGTGCACCTCCTGCCACAACCCGCACGGCACACCGCACGAACAGCTCTTGACACACGAGAAGCGCCGCGAGCTGTGCGTCCAGTGCCACCGTGGACCGAACCTGGAGGTTCGCGGCCGGGGCAAGTGACCCGGCGGCGGCGTCGATGGACCTCTCCGCTCCTCTGCGGCTGCATGCGGCGCTTGGATTTGCTAGGATCGCCGTCGCCCCGTGGCGCACGACCACCGATCCGAGACACAGTCGCAGCCAGGTCGGCAAGCAAATCGGAGTGAAGCGATGTCCGTCGATGCCATGAGCCGGCCCGCACTGACGATGCTCTCGGAAGACGAAGTGATGTTTCGCGACGCCATTCGCGACTTCGCCCTGGGAGAAGTGTCGCCGCGGGCGCGTGCCATGGAAGAAGCCGGACGTTACGACGATACGCTGATCCCGAGTCTCTTCCAGATGGGCGTCATGGGGATCGAGATTCCCGAGGCACACGGTGGCGCCGGCGGCAGTTTCTTCCAATCCATCCTCGCCGTGGAAGAAATCTCGCGTGCCGATGGCGCCGTGGGCGTGCTCGTGGACGTGCAGAACACGCTGTTCAACAACGGCTTGCTGCGCTTCGGCAACGAAGAACAGAAGCGCGCCTTTTGCCCGCGCGTGGCAACGGACACGGTCGCCGCGTATGCCCTCTCGGAGGCCGGCTCGGGATCGGATGCCTTCGCGCTGGCGACCCGGGCGGAGAAGCGCGGCAGCAACTGGGTGCTCGATGGCCGCAAGCTATGGATCACCAACGCCGGTGAGGCCGGTGTCTTCCTCGTCTTCGCCAATGTCGACCCGGCCAAGGGCTACAAAGGCATCACTGCATTCCTCGTCGACAAGAACGATCCAGGCTTCGGCCTCGGCAAGCGCGAAAGCAAGCTCGGGATCCGAGCGTCGAGCACCTGCGAGCTCGTGCTCGACGCATGCACGCTGCCGGAAAATCGCGTTCTCGGCGAAGTGGGCAAGGGCTACAAGATTGCCATCGAGATCCTCAACGAAGGCCGCATCGGCATCGGCGCCCAGATGCTCGGCATCGCCGGCGCCGCGCTCGAGAGCGCCAAGAAGTACTCGCAGGAGCGCATGCAATTCGGCAAGAAGATCAGCGACTTCCAAGCCGTGCAGCACCAGCTCGCCTACTGCGCCACCAAGCTCGAGGCCGCCCGCCTGCTGGTGTACAACGCAGCGCGCCTCAAGGACGCCGGCCAATCCTTCCTCAAGGAAGCCGCCATGGCCAAGCTCTATGCCAGCGAAGCCGCCGAGTTCATCACGTCGGCGGCGCTCGAAATCCATGGTGGCTACGGCTACACGACGGACTACCCGGTGGAGAAGTTCTATCGCGACGCCAAGATCGGCAAGATCTACGAAGGCACGTCGTTCATGCAGCTGTCCACCATCGCCAAGGCCGAGCTTGGCGACTGAGCTCCTGCCTGGTGCGCCCGACCGCGCGCGGACGCACCGACGCTGCCCCGCCGGGGCTCAGCGCGCAGCAGGCGGGATGTAGGGGCGCCGCCCCTCGCCCTGGTAGATCTGGCGCGGTCGCGCGATCTTCTGCTCCTGGTCAAGAATCATCTCCTCCCACTGCGCCAGCCATCCGGCGGTGCGTGGGATTGCGAACATCACCGGGAACATGTCCACCGGGATCTGCAACGCCTGGTAGATGATCCCCGAATAGAAGTCGACGTTCGGGTAGAGCTTGTGCGAGACGAAGTACTCGTCCTGGAGCGCGATGCGCTCGAGCTCGAGCGCGATGTCCAGGAGTGGATTCCTCCCGGTCACCTCGAAGACACGGTCGGCGATACCCTTGATGATCTTGGCACGCGGGTCGTAGTTCTTGTAGACGCGATGCCCGAACCCCATGAGGCGCAGCTCACCCGACTTCACCTTGCGGATGTGCTCCGGCACGTGCTGGACCGATCCGATGGTGCTCAGCATGCGCAGGACCGCCTCGTTGGCGCCGCCATGCAACGGACCGTAGAGCGCTGCGGCCGCCGCGGCCGTCGACACATACGGATCGGAGAGAGCGCTGCCGACACTACGCATGGCGTTGGTACTGCAATTCTGCTCGTGATCGGCGTGGAGGATGAACAAGACTTCGAGCGCCTTCTCCAACACGGGGTTGGGCCTGTACTTGAGCTCGGTCATCTTGAACATCATGGCGAGGAAGTTGCCCGTGAAGCTGAGCTCGTTGTCGGGGTTCACGTAGGGCATGCCGGTGCTGTGACGATAGGCGAGAGCCGCGAGCGTCGGCATCTTGGCGATCAGCCGCAGGATCTGTTGCTGGCGCGCCTCCGGATCCTTCACCGCACGCGCGCCCTTGTAGAACGTCGACAGCGCCGCCACCGTGCTCACCAGCATCCCCATCGGATGCGCGTCATAGTGGAACCCATCGACGAACTTCTTGATGTTCTCGTGCACCATCGTATGGTGAATAATCTCGTACTCCCAGGTCTCGCGCTGGGCGCGGTTCGGCAGCTCTCCATGCAGCAGGAGATACGCGGTCTCGAGGTAATCGCTGTGCTCCGCCAGCTCCTCGATGGCAATCCCGCGGTAGCGCAAGATGCCACGGTCGCCATCAATGTAGGTCACCCGGCTCCGACACGCGGCCGTGTTCGTGAAGCCAGGGTCGTAGGTCATCAGACCAAAATCGTCTGCATTGAGCTTGATTTGCCGCAGATCCAAGGCCCGTATCGTCCCGTCCTGAATCGGGATCTCGTACTGTTTCCCGGTGCGGTGATCGGTCACCGTCAAACGTGCATCGCTCATGGCCGCTCCTCCCTCTCCGGCTCCATCGCCCGCCATGCGTGTCCGGCGGGTCGTGAGGACAGCTTCCCTTCTTGTAGATATGTGTTGCCGCGTTGGTGCGCAATGACTCGCTGTCCGGCCAGCGGCAGTCCGCACTTGACATTCCGTACCGAGGAGCAGACAAACGGAGTCAGATCGTTCGGGGGTGTCGATGGCTTCACAGCCTTCACGTCGCGGTTTCCTCGGCTGGTTCCTCGCCACCGGGGTCGGGGCCTTGGCGCTTTCCATTCTCTACCCGGTGATTCGCTTCTTGAGCCCGCCGCGCACGCCCGAGGCCGCCACGCATCGGGTCGAGGCCGGAACGGTTCGGGACGAGGAGTTCAGCACCAAAGGCTTCAAGATCGTGCGCTTCGGCGCCGAACCCGTGCTGCTCATCAAGGTCTCGGAGATGGAGTTCCGCGCCTTCTCGGCCACATGCACCCATCTGGACTGCATCGTCGAGTACCAGCACGACAAGCAGCGCATCTGGTGCAACTGCCACAACGGCCAGTACGACCTGAACGGCATCAACGTCGCCGGACCGCCACCCCGACCGTTGGCGCGCTATGAAGTGCACATCGTCGAGCGCGGCGCCGAGCCGGCGAGTCTGGTGATCTCCAGGAGCTGAACGCATGCCCGCTCGCCTCCCGCTCGGGACTTGGTTGGACGAGCGCCTGCGTCTTTCCTTCCTGCGCCAAGCCGCGGCCCACAAGACGGTGCCGGTTCACCCGCAGACGGTTCTCTATTATTTCGGCGGCATGACGCTCTTCTTCTTCGTCGTGCAAGTCATGAGCGGCATCCTGCTCATGCTGTACTACCGGCCCTCGGCCGAGGAGGCCTTCGAATCCGTCGAGTTCATCATGACGACGGTGCCGTTCGGCTGGCTCGTGCGCTCGATCCACTCGTGGTCGGCGAACCTCATGGTGTTCTTCGCCTTCTGCCACCTCGCGACCGTGTTCTTCATGAAGGCGTATCGCCCGCCGCGCGAGATCACCTGGATCTCGGGCTGCCTGCTGCTGTTCCTGGTGCTCGGCTTCGGTTTCTCCGGCTACCTCCTGCCGTGGAATCAGCTGGCGTTCTTCGCCACCAAGGTGGGAACCGACATTGCCGGTGCCGTTCCGGTTGTCGGCACTTGGATGCTGCGTTTCCTGCGCGGCGGCGACCACGTGAGCGGTGGCACTCTGTCGCGTTTCTATGGCTGGCACGTGGCGATCCTGCCGGCGCTGACCTTGCTCCTCCTCGGACTGCACGTCGTCCTGGTGCAGGTGCACGGGATGAGTGTGCCGCCGCGATACGCATCGCGGCCCAGTCGCCACATGAAGTTCATGCCCGATTTTCTCCTGCGCGACCTCTTCGGCTGGATCTTGGCGCTGGCGGCGCTAGCCAGTCTTGCCGCGTTGTTCCCGTGGGAGCTCGGCGAGAAGGCGGATCCATTCGCACCGGCCTACAAGAACATCAAGCCCGAGTGGTACTTCATGTTCATGTTCCAGACCCTGAAGCTGGTGCCCGGTGGCGAGATCTTAGGGATCGAATACGAGGCGATTCCGATCCTGCTGTTCGGCGTCGCTGGGGTCGGGATGCTGCTCGTGCCTTTCCTCGATCGGCGCATCGTCCGCGACGGGCGAAGCCCGCTGTTCACCGCCATCGGCGTGCTGGGTCTGGCCTATGTCGTCGGCATGACCACCTGGGGCTACCGTTCGTGGGTTCCGGTGGCCGTCGTGTTGGGCACCGGTCTCGTCGTCGTCGTTCTCGGTCGCGGCATGCACCGCGATTGAAAGGGAGTGCATGCGATTCCCCACCCGAAAACGAACGTCGCGAGTCACCCTCGCCGCGCTCGGCGCGTGCTGGGTCTCGCTTGCGTCTGCACAGGAAAATCCGCCCGCTGCGGCGAACCCCGCAGCGACGCCAGCCACCCGGCTCCCGGCCACCTCTTGCGTGGCGTGTCACAGCAACACCGATCTCTTCGACGCCAACACCGTGCGCGACATCGTCGAGGCCTTCGCCGCCGATGTCCACGCGCAGGTTGGACTTTCTTGCCACGACTGTCACGGCGGCAACCCCGATGCGGCGCTCGCGACCGACATGGAAGCATCAATGCAGTCGCAGTACGCGGCCAACCCGTACCGCGGGGCACCGGGCCGGGCCGGCGTGCCGGCCTTCTGCGGCCGTTGCCACTCCGATCCCGTCTTCATGAGGCGCTTCAAACCCGATGCGCGCGTGGACCAGGAGCAAGAGTACGCCACCAGCCACCATGGACGGCGGCTGCGCGAGGGAGACTTGCGCGTGGCGACCTGCGTCGATTGTCATGGTGTGCACGGCATCCGCCGGCCGAGCGAGCCGGATTCCCGCGTCTACCCCAAGCGCGTCGCCGAGACCTGCAATGGCTGCCACGGCAACGCCAACCACATGCGCGGGTCCTCGAAGCCCGATGGCACGCCACTCCCGGTCGATCAGTACGCTCGCTGGCAGCAGAGCGTGCACGCCCATGCCATGCACCAGAAGGGGGACTTGTCGGCGCCGACGTGCAATGACTGTCATGGGAATCATGGCGCCGCACCGCCCGGGCTCGACGATGTTTCATTCGTCTGCGGCCAATGCCATGGTCGCGAGGCGGGATTGTTTCGGGCCAGCGCCAAACATGCGGGGCTGGTCGAGCACAATGCCCTGCTGCAGGACGCCGGTCGCGAAGGCTGCGCCGCCTGCCACGACACGAGCGAGCCGGCGGCGCAACGGAACCTCCGTTCGTTCTCGGAGTGCGCGACGTGCCATGGCAATCACTCCATCGTGCGACCAACCGTGGCGTTGCTCGCCCCCCTCCCCGCGACACCCTGCGCTTTCTGCCACGAGTCCTTGTTGTCCGACATCGTCCCGGAACCCGAGGCCACGCGCGCCCGCTATGCCGAGACCTTGGCGGCGCTCCTGGAGCGTCCGGAAGCCCGCGGCCTCGACGACGAGCATCTCTTCGACTGGCTCGTGGACCGTGCGTTGGAGCTGCCCACGCACACGCAGATGTCCGACGAAGCAGGGTCGGTCCCCCTGCGGCCCGAATTTGCCCGGCTGTTCGAGAAGTTCCGCATTGGCAAGATCCACTACAGCTTCGTCGATCCGGCCACGGGCAGCACCGTCACCGACCGCGTGAAGCGCTGCAGCGATTGCCATGCCGCCGAACCGAAGCTCGCCGCCGGCGCCATCGGCCTCGACACAGCGCGCAACCACCTGCAGCGCGTTCAGGAGGTGACCGGCGCGACGGCCCGAGCCGAGCGCATGTTGCTGCGCGCGCGGCGCGGCGGCGTCGAGGTGCGTGAAGCGCTCCTCGCCCTCGATCGCGCCGTGGACTCTCAGATCGAGATGCAGGTGCTCGTGCACGCGTTCGGCGGCACCGATGCAGCCGCCAATCTCGCGAGCAAGCACGAGGAAGGACTCGCGCACGCCAACGCCGCACTCGCGGCGGCACAGAAGGGCGTGCGCGAGCTGCAACTCCGCCGGCGCGGCTTGGCCTTGTCGCTCGTGTTCGTGCTCGTCGTCCTCGTCGGCCTCGCTCTTCGCATCCGCAAGCTGCCTGCCTGATCCGCGGCGGTTCCCGAACTCTTGGACGCCTTCCCGGTGCCAACGACGCGCGCGAGCACCACGAATCGCCAGGATCGCGTCCCGACTACTTGTAGCCGCGCAGCACCGAATAGAGGATGAGGCCGATGAGGACGATGCCGATGCCGAGAAACGTGTAACCGAAGATGCGGACCATGATTTCGGCCCGCTTCGAGATCGTCTGCCGGCGCACGCGCTTGGCCAGCTCGCCACTTGCTTTCATCGCCTCGTATTCCGCCGGGCGGTCCTTGCGATATTCTGCCAGTGGCACGAGACCGGTGAAAATCACCGTGTCCATCGGGAAGACCTCGGGCCGCAGGTGCGTGTTGAAGAAGTGGATGGTGAAGATGAAGCCGACGGCGAGCAACGCCTCGTCGCTGTGGATGATCGTCGCGACATTGATCAAGGCGCCCGGGAGCACGCGGGTGAAGAACTCGGGGAACCACAGCAGCAGACCCGAGGCGCCGATGATCGCCACGCCCCAGAACACCGCCAGATAGTCGAACTTCTCCCAGTACGTCCAACGGCCGTAGGCCGGGCGTGGCCCGCGGTGGAAGAACCAGCGCAAGGTCGCCAAGAACTCGCTCAGGTCCCGCCGATTGAACATCAGCGAGTTCGCGCCGAACACGAGCTGCTTCACGCTCATGCGCCGCCGGCGTTTCATCGCCAGCAGGGTTCCCAAGTGCAGGATGAAGTAGCCGAAGGTGACGCAGGCCGCGATGCGATGAATGATGCCGGCTCCACGCACGCCGCCGAGCGCCCCGGCAATGAAGCCGGCCCACGGCATGGACGAGAACTTGAGCATCATCCCGGTGAGCGCGAGCGTCAGAAAACTCAGGATGACGAACAGGTGCGTCAGCCGCTGGATGCGGGTGAAGCGCTGGATGTAGTGCCGTGGCTCGCCGGCGGCGGCATGGGCGCGCCGCTCGCGCAGGGCGCGGAACGACCGCGGCAGCCACATCAGAGTGTGCAGACCGAAAAACCCGAACACTCCGACCAGCAACAAGGTCATGGCCCAGTACGTGTAGTAGAGCGCCGGATACTTGACCGGATCGTGATGCGTCGCATGGGTGAGATAACCGGTGAACCGCATCGTCGCGTCCGCATGACACTGTTTACAAGTGTCGACGATGTGGCGCATGCCGACGGTCGAGAGTGGATTGTCCGTGCCCAGGATCTCGTGCGCTCCATGGCAGTCGGAACACTTCGCCGACCCCGTGTAGCCGAGCCGGTAGGCCTTGCCATGCATCGTTTCCAGATAGGTCGCGGCGAGATCCCGGTGGCAGGAACCGCATTGATCGGTCACCTCGCGCATGAACTGGTCCTTCTCGACCTGCTGGATGGTGTGCGCCGAGTGGCAGTCGGTGCAGTTCGGCAACTTCTCGCCTTTTTCATTGCGCGCGCCGAAGTGAATGCTCTTGGCGTACTGCTTGTAGATGCCGCGATGGCAGCTGGCGCACGTTCCCGGCACATTGCGGCTGAAGACGCTCGAGCGCTCGTCCGCGTGACCGAGAATCAGATGCGATCCGTGGCAGTCGATGCAGACGGCGCTCGGCAGCAGCCCCTTCTCCGTCAGTGCACGCCCATGCACGCTGGACGAATAGTCCGCCAGCGCCGTCGTCTGCGACAGTTGCGCCACTTCCCCTGCGGCGCCATTGGCACGATGACACTTGCCGCACAGCTCTGGCACCGAGGCGCGATAGACCGGAGCGGCCTCGTCCTGGTGTCCGAGCACGCGATGAGTGCCGTGACAGGTCGTGCACGTCGGTGCTTGCTTGACGCCGGCGGCGAAGGCCTTGCCGTGGCCGCTCTCACGGTATTCGTCTTGCATGCGCACGTGGCAATTCGAACAATTGGCCGCGCCCGCCGTCTCGCACGGCCGCCGGCGGCGCGGGTCCACGTCGGAGTGGCACTTGACGCAGGCGATGTTCTGATGCACCGAGGTGGCAATGTCCTCCACGCTCACGGTGAGCGGGACCCTCTCGCCGTCCACGACCTTGTGCACGTCGGAAGCGGCATGGCACTTCATGCAATCCCGATCCGACAGGAGCAGCTCCATCGATTCCTTGCGTACCTTGTGCGGCACGTGGCAGTCGGAGCAGGCCGGGATGGCGCCGGGCTGCTTCTCCCACAACTCGCCGCGAATCACCTGCACGTGAACCTGCTCGATGCGAGTGTGGCACTTCATGCAGGCTTTGGCGATGTTGCGCGGCGCGATGGATGCAAGCGGATTGGTGTGTGGCAGAATCCGATGCGCCTCGTGGCAGTCCGTGCAGGTGGCCGTGACGATGAGCCCCTTCTTGAACAAAGCCTCCCCATGGACGCTCTCGCTGTAATTCTCCAGGATGTTGTGCTCCGAGATGTCGTAATAACGCGACACGGGCGCGCCTTCCCGGTGGCAGCGCCCGCAGAGGAAGGGCACGTTCATCTTGTAGGTCGGGGCCGTCGGATCTGCGGCCGAGCGAATGTCGTGGGTGCCGTGGCACTCGCGGCACGAAGGCGCGAAGGGTGCATTGCGGTTCAGCGCTTGTCCGTGAATGCTGGCGTCGAAATCCACCTGCGCATCGTCGTGGCAAGTCGCGCAGTGCACCGGCTGCAAACGCTCGGGATGCGGCAGGTTCTCCACATCCACGTCCAGGTGGCAATCATCGCACTCGAGCCCCCGGTGCACGCTCTGCTGCAGGATCGCGGGGTCGACGAACAGCGACACCGTCTGCCCCTGACGCTCCGTGGCGAGATCGGCGTCGGAATGGCATTCGAGGCAAACCGAAACGGGGGCTGCGCCGACTGCCGGCGCCAAGGCGAGGATCTGCATCGCGATCCAGAGCCCGACGATGCGCGACCGGTGTGCGTTCACGATCGCGGTCCCGGCTCGTGGTCCGCCCCCGGAAGCGGCGGTGTCTCGTCGCCACCGGCCGGCTCGATCGGTGCGCCCGAGCCTGCCGATGCGGGCGGCTCCGGTGTCCCGGGTGGTGGCCGGTGCAGGCGACGCGGTGCCAGCGCGTGGAACTCTTGGGGGTGCTCGTGCTCGAGCTCCTCCGGTTCCATGCGGCCCGTGAAGACGGTGAAGGAGAGCGGGAAGGTTCCCGGCCGCAGCATGACGAAGAAGAAGTGCCAGACGACGATGGCGAGGAAAGCGAGCCAGGCTTCGTAGAGATGCACCGCCTCGGCCACGCGCACCAGCCAACTCGGTCCCCGCAGCTGGTCGGGAAACCAGAGCACGAGACCCGTCGCCACCATGACCATCGTGCCCCACAGCAGTGCCCAGTACTCTGCCTTCTCGATGTAACGGAAGCGGGAGAATGCAGGCGGCATCGACCGCCGCCCCAAGTGGTACGACAGGTTTTGCCCCAGCTCGTGCAAGTCGAGCATCCGCGGGGTCATGTGACCGAGCTGTTCGCGCCCGCGCCGGCCGAACAGGTAGACCATGTGCGCGATCGACACCAAGATCATGCCGACCGCGGCGACTCGGTGCACGATTCGCCGCACCTCCTCGGTCATGCCGATCGCCTCGAGCCAGCGGGCCCAGAAGGTGTGGTCGTACTTCAAGGCGAAACCGGTGAACACCAAGACCGAAAAGGTGACGAGGAGCACCGCGTGTTGCCGCAGCTCGCTGCCTACGAGCCGCACGTGCGTCGCGTGCGCGCGATGATGCGCCCAGCGCCGGCGCATGTCGTGTGCGAAGAGCACCAGATTGTGCAGCAACATTCCGCCAATGACGATCCCGATGAGCCATCCATAGATGTTGCGTACGGTCGCCGTGCCGCGGTCGGCCGCCGACGCGGCGCGCGGCGCATGGGCGTAGGAAGTGGCGAATTCCGCGCTCGCCTGTTCGTGGCAGCGGCGGCACGTGACCGTCAGGTTTGCCGGATGAATGGACGAGGCGGAATCCGCGGCCGCCAGGATTCGGTGCACTCCATGGCAGCTGGTGCAACCCGCAGCCCGCGCCAGCCCCCCGCGCGCCGCGCGTCCATGGTAGCTGTCCTCGTACGAAGCCACCGCTCCCGCCGGCAAATCGTAGCGCCGTGCCAAGGCCGGGCTTTGGTGGCAGCTCTCGCAGGTCTCGCTGGCGACGACGGCGGACTGCCCGGCCTCGCCCAAATCCACCACCGCATGCTCGCCATGGCAGGTGTTGCACACGGGTGATCCCGTCGCTCCCTGTTCGGCACCGGCGCTGTGCACGCTGGTGTGGTAAGCCTCGAATTCCTGCACGTGGCAACGCCCGCAGGTGTGCGGAACATTGCTGTAGTAGATCGGCGATGCCGGATCGCTGGCGCCGAGAACCGCATGGCTATCGTGACAATCCTTGCATGTCGCTGCCTTTTGGTTGCCCGCAGCCATCGCTTGCGCATGCGCGCCGCGAGCGTACGTTTGGGCCGGTCGGGGTACGGCGGTCGGACGCGCACCCACCCCGTTGGCATCTCCATGGCAGACGATGCAAACAGCGGCCAAATGGGTGCGATGCAAGACGCTCGTAGGATCGTCGGAGGGGCGCACCGCGTGCGGGTCGTGACACTGGGCACAGGAAGGCGCCAGGCTGTCACCCGCGGCCCAGAGCCGCCCGTGCGTGCTTTGCGCGTAAGCTCGTGTTTCATCCGGATGGCAGGCAGAGCACTCGGCGCGCGGCAACGGCACATCATGCGGCAGCGCTTGCAGACTGGTGTGGCAATCCGTGCATTCCAACCCAGCATGGACGCTGGCTTCCCAGTCTCCCCGGAATACGCTCATCCCGTCGAGCGGCTGCGTCGCATCGCGCACGCCGTCCGTACCATGACACTCGAGACAAGCGTTGGTCACAGGCGCCTCCTGCGCCCGCAGTGAACCGCTCGCGGTCAGCACGCCCATGCACAACATCGAGATCAGGGTGACGAGGCAGGCTCGCATTCGCTGATCTCCTTCCTCGCGATTCCGGCTGACAACTCGGTCATGCGACAGGCTCGCACAGCACGAGTGTTCAGACCCTATTCGCCACGCAGGACCCGCAGCACCTCTGGATCCGCCTCCTCGTGAGCCAGGAGCACGTGACAGGTCGAGCAATCTTGGCTGATCGTCTGCCCGTCATCGGTCGTATGTCCTTCGTCATGGCAGCGGAAACAGCCGCCGTCGTCCTGGTGTCCGATGTGATTCGGGTACGTACCCCAGGTCACGTTCATCGCCGGGAAGATGTTGCGCGCGTAGATCGACTGCAGCACGGCGGCGGCAGCCTCGATGTCGATTCGTCGTGCCGCTGCGAGCTCTGGATACTCGCGCGCGTAATAGTCGACGAGCCCTGGCGCAAAGCTCTGCACGCCCTCCGCCTTGGTCGCGTGCGGTGACTGCAACAATCGGAGCCCCTCGCGCTTGAGGAACGGCAGATCGGGAGCGATCTGTCGGGTCTGCAGCGCCTCGTCCAGCGCTTCGCTCGGCCGGTCGAACTCGTGCGTGGGACGGTTGTGGCAATCCATGCAATCCATCCGGCGCGCCGGCAGCGCCAGAATCGCCTGCCGTTCGAGGCCATCCTCCTTCCAGTACTCGCGCACGTGGCCATCCCGGTCCTCGACCCTGATCCAGTAGATCTTCTCGCGGTTCTCGTCGGCGCGGTAGTCGATGCGATTGGCGAGGTTCATGTGCCAGTGGATGCCTTCCGCAAACCCCGACTCGAGACTGCCGCCACCGACCTTGAGCAGGAGAACCGTCTTGAGCGCCGTATTGGCTTCGTCTTCTTGGAAACGCAGGTGGACCTTCATGCGATCGCCGTGGAACTTCGCGGGCCAGTGGCACTGCTCGCACGTTTCGCGTGCCGGACGTAGATTCTCGATCGGAGCCGGCACGGGACGCGGGTAGGTCTTGAGCGCCACCGCCAGGAGTTGCCGCGAGCCGGAAAGCTTCGACTTCACGAACCAGCTGGCGCCCGGCCCAATGTGGCAGTCCGTGCAGTTGACGCGTGCATGCGGCGAGTTCTGATACGCCGCGAACTCGGGTTCCATCACCACATGACACACTTCGCCGCAAAAACTGGTCGAGTCCATGTAATGCACGCCGTGGTAGGCGCTGAGCGCCAAGATGATGATGCTGGCCAGCGCGACGAAGGCGAAGACACCGAGACGCTCGCGATGCGCCGGGTTCGTCAGGTCGAGCTGCCACGGGACCGGCCGGCCGCTCCTCTGCGCTCGCCGCACGCGCCAGCGCGACAGCCCGAGGAGCCCGAGCCCGGTGGCGAATGCGGCCGGGAGCACGAGATACATGACGATTCCGAGGTACGGCGACAGCTCCCGGCTCGTGAGCTGAACAGCCATGAGCCCCAGGAAGGTCACCCCAGTCACACCCAAGAGGGTGATTGCGATCAGACCGAGGGCATCTCCGCTGGCGCGCCCGATGAAGTTGACCAGACCTCGCAGCATTGTGGTCTCCCTTCCTCGATCAGGCTGATCTGCCAGGAACGTGCCGGGTTGGGGAAGTTTCCCCTTTCCTTTGGATAGTGTAAGTATCTATTCAATAATTAGTTAGAGCCGTGCTCCGGATCGGCTCCAGCGGTCCGGCCGTTTGTGTTTCCAAAGGAACCAGTCGCGCCGGGGCCGCTGAAAATGGATACAGTGAGGAGTGCTCGCAGTCGGATGAGAGCGCTTACCAGCGTAGGCCGAGGGCCCGCGTCAGTAGCTCCATGAAGGGCGCGCTCGTGCGGCACACCTTCGCGAACTCGTTCATGAAGCCCAACGCACAGGCATCGCGCTCGGAGAATTGCGCTACGACGACGAAGTCGGTGCGCTTGAGGTCACGAGCGAGCTCGTGATCGGCGGGAAAGCCCCGTGGCGCGCGCGCCAACGAGTCCCCAGCCAAGGTCAGCACTCGCCGGAACGCGGGGGCACGCACCATACGCTTCCAACGCTCTGGATGGGCGACGAGCACGCGACGCACCTTGTCGAGGCTGTCGCGCTCGGGGTGCCAGAGCCCGGCGCCCGCGAACACCTGCCCCGGCTCGAGATGTAAGTAGAAACCAGGGGCATGCACGGTCTTGCCCTGCTCGTGGCGAAATTGTGCCGCCGCCATCGTCTTGTAGGGAGACTTGTCCTTGGAAAAACGCGTGTCGCGGTGGATACGAAAGATCGACCCACCCGTGGGACGTGGGTCGGCCACGAAACGCGAGCTGATTCGCGCCAAACGTGGTCCAAAATCGCTGACGAACGCTTGCAGCGGCGTGCGAACATCGCGTAGATAGCGGTCTTTGTTGGCATCGAACCACGCGCGCTCGTTGTGCGCTTCCAGGTCGCGCAGAAAAGCGAACAATGCCGGGATGAAATGAGCTTGCTTTGCCATCCCGCTCTCCCCACCCTGGTCACTTGCCGTCCGTCGCGCAGCCGATACCGCCCGGCGCACAAGTGAAAGCATTTTCACATTTTTCGTCAACAGTTGGCCGGAGACATCGGCCGCGCATCCAGCGCGCGCCCGTGGCCTGCGGCCGCCGCGCCGGGTCGCGCCGAGCGGCCAGCGGAGCGTCGGACGACGGACAGACTGCGCAGATTTTGCGTGGCATGGCCTCTCCTTGACGATTTTGTGAACATTTGAACAGTGAATATACGAACAGTAATTGATAGAAACTACACAGTTTGAACTATTTACATCACAATTCACTTGTAAGTTCTGAAGAAACACTCTAAACCTATTGATGCACGATGATCTCGTTCTCATTTACAGGTCCCGCAAGGGGACCTGCTTCTGCACCCTTAACGCCCCGGAAGGAGGGTCGAAGCCAGGACATAGACCCGCGATCGCGCGCCCCGTTAATCGCCGGGTGAGCTTCAGCTCAGCCATGAACCACCGAGTGCCTCCGACTTATGGCTCGAGCGCACGCTCTCGCTGTCCGCAGCCAGCCTGCGTTCGTCCATTCATCTTCGCCCTGACCATTGCGAGCTTGCTCGCGCCACAAATCACGTGGAGCAGCAGCTCCGCGGATGCCAACACTCCCGACCAAATCGCCAACAGCCCGGTGACGTTCTCGGTCACCGGCGACGTGCCCTACGGCAGCAGCGAGGTCGCGCCTTTCCAACAACAGATCGACGAGCACGACCTGTACAGTCCCTCGGAGTTCTTCATCCACGTCGGCGACATCAAATCGGGCAGCGAGAGCTGCGCCGAGGACCGTTACCGGACCGTGCGTGACATCCTGAAATCTTCGCTGGTGCCCGCCTACATCGTCCCGGGGGACAACGAAACCACGGACTGCTCGAGTCCTTCCCAGGGCTGGCAATACTGGGTGCAGTACCTACTGGGGCTGGAATCGAACTGGACCTGCTCGCCATCCACGTCGCGCCAGAGCGGGCGACAGGAGAACTTCTCGTTCGTCTACAAGGGTGTGCTGTTCCTCGGCATCAACCTCGTCGGCGGCTCGAATGACAGCGGCATCATGCAAGACGACGCCGCCTGGGTGAGCCAGCACCTGCAACAGCAGGCGTCGCAAGTGCGCGGCGCAGTCGTCTTCGCCCAAGCCGGCCCGGGCGGCAATCGCTCCACCTTCTTCAGCCCGTTCGACGCGGCAGCACAGAGCTTCGCCAAGCCGATCCTCTACATCCACGGCGATGGCCACAGCTGGATGCTGGACAAACCCTTTTCGGCCACCAACGTCACGCGTGTGCAGGTGGAGCAGGGCGGCCAGGAGCTCCCCGTTCAGGTCACCGCCACGCTCGACGCCTCCAACATGTTTCAGTTCGTGCGCAACCCGTGGGACAACAACTCGCAGCCCGTGAGCCGTCCACCTTGCGGCGGGTCGACGACGCCCTCGCTCGCCATCTCGGATGCGAGCATCGACGAAGGCGACACTGGCTCGGTCACCGCCGTCTTCACCGTCACGCTTGCCAACCCCGACGGCCAAACGGTGAGCGTCCAGTACGCGACCACGAACGGTTCCGCCCAGTCCGGCGCGGACTACACCACCTCGTCGGGAACTTTGAGCTTCAGTGGTTCCACCACGTCGCGCACGATCTCCGTGCCGGTGCTCGGGGACACCGGCGACGAGCCTGACGAAACTTTCTTCGTCGATCTTTCGAACGCGAGCAACGCCACGCTCGCCGACGCGCGTGGACAAGGCACCATCCGTGACAACGACAGCGCCGGGACACCGGCGACCTTGGTCTTCAACCCCGTGGCGGATGCGTATATCCGCTCCGGATCCACCAGCAACTTCGGCGCTGCCACCGAGATGCGGGTGAAGTCTGGCAGCAGCACGTACAAGAGTTATCTCAAGTTCACGCTCTCTGGGGTGAGCACATTCGATGTCGCCAAGCTGCGGCTCTACGTCATCGATGGCACCCCCATCGCCGGCACGATGCATGCAGTTTCGAATAACTACGTGGGCACGACGACACCCTGGGTCGAAACCGGCATCCACGCGAACAACGCGCCGGCGATCACGGCGCCAGCGCTCACCACGATTGGCAGTGTCTCGAGCGGCACGTGGATCGAGTTCGACGTCACTTCTGCGATCACCGGCGACGGCACCTACAGCTTCGCGTTGCAGAGCACGTCGTCCAACAGCGGCCGCTACGGCTCGAAGGAGAGCGCCAACAAACCGCAGCTCGTGCTGCAGCTACCGGCGGGACCCGGGCCCGGCAACACCGCCCCCGTGGCCGTCGACGACGGTTACACGGTCGCCGAGGATGTGACTCTTGCAGTCGCGGCACCCGGCGTTCTCGCCAACGATACCGATGCCGAAAACCATCCGCTCATGGCACAGGTCACGGTGCAGCCCACACACGGCACGCTGTCACTGCAATCGAGCGGTGCGTTCACCTACACGCCGCAGGCCAACTTCCACGGCACCGACGCCTTCACCTACCGCGCCAGCGACGGCAACGGTGGTTCCGACACCGCCGTCGTCACGATCACGGTGACGCCGGCGCCGGATGCGCCCGTAGCGGCCACGGAAAGTTACTCCGTGCAAGCGGGCGCGACGCTCGCCGTCGCGGCTCCCGGTGTTCTCGGCAACGACAGCGACGCCGATGGTGAGGGCTTGAGCGCCGTGCTGCAGAACGACGTCGATCACGGCACGCTGGTGCTCCAATCCAATGGATCGTTCACCTACATGCCCGCGAGCGGATGGAGCGGCGCGGACAGCTTCACGTATCGTGCCAGCGACGGCAACCTGCAGAGCGCCGAGACGACGGTGACTTTGAACGTCGGCGGCACGACCGCGGGCAGTGTCACCTTCGTCGAGGTGCAGTCCGGCGCGTCCTCGGCCATCGCCAGCGTGGCGACCACGGCAGCGCCGAGCGGCGCCCAAGGCGATCTCTTTCTCGCCAGCATTGCCAGCAAACCGATTCGCAACGTGACCGCCGTCACCGGATTGGGGCTCGTGTGGACGCGTGTCCGCGCCCAGTGCGCCGGCCGCGGCCAGACCGGCATCGAGATCTGGATGGCGCGCGGCACACCCGGTCCCGGCAGCGTGAGCGCCACCTTGGCGTCGCCGGTAGAAAACGCGTTGATCGCTGTGGCGCGTTACTCCGGCGCGCATGCGACCACGCCGATCGGCAGCATCGTTTCCGGCAATACCAACGGTGTGGATGGGAGCTGCAGCAACGGCATCGATGGCCCGGCGTATTCGCTCACGCTCGCGACACAGAGCGGATCCGCCGTGTTCGGGGGTGTCGCCATGCGCGGCCGCGTCAACACACCAGGTCCCGGGTGGTCGGAGCGCATCGAGCTGCACCAGGGCTCGGGCGGCGGCGTCGCCGGCCTCGCGGTCGCGGACCGCAGCGCCACTTCGCCGTCAACCGTGTTCGACGGGAGCTTTGAGAGCACCGGCGACTGGGCCGCCGTCGCGGTCGAAGTTCGCTCCGGCGCCGCCACCAAACTCGGGCCTCTGGCCGGCGAACCCGCGGCCGTTGTCGCCATCGAGCGCATCCATCCCAATCCGGCGACGCAGTGGACAAGCGTCGTCTTCGATCTCCAAAGCAGCGCCCTCGTGGAGGTTTCCATCTTCAACGCCCGTGGACAGCGTGTGCGCACGCTCGTGCGCGGCCTGCAGCCGGCGGGTCGACACCGGTTGCAATGGGACATCCACGACGATGGCGGCACCCGCGTTCCGGCGGGGGTCTACTTCTTCCGTGCCTCGTTCGGAGCGCGCACGTGGAAGCAGAAAGTCGTCGTCCAACGCTGATGGAGGGGCACCAGGCGTGCGGTCCGGGTCGTCGGGGGCATCTCTTGACCCGGCCGCGCGTCCTGGTCCTGCGCGGGATCGCAGTTTCGAGATCCCGGACTTCGCCGGCGGCCATCCTTCGGCCACCCCTGGGTGGGCGTTCAGACGAGAAACAAGCACTCGCGGCGGCGTGATCTTGAAGCGATCGGGACGTTCTCGCGCCGGCCGACCTTCATGGAGGTCCGATCCGCACGATTCCTCCCTCGCTCCGAACGATGACGTTGCGCTTGCCAAACGTGACCAGCTCGTCGTAGTTGCCGGCGCGGATCGAGAGCGTTTCGCCCGGGCGCACAGCGTTCGAGCCTGCGGTCACGGTGGTGTACGGACCTGCACCGAGGATGCAGACTGGATTGTAAATCACCGCCGGACACGTCGAGCTCCCATCCACGACGACGGTCCGCCCCACATCGACGATCTCGACCGCCAGGCAAGCGGCGTAGACATTGTTCTGGTCGGCGTCGCTCCAGCCGAGGTTGATCGCCGCCTGCTGCAAAGCGTGGTAGTAATTGAACCAGTTGGGCGCTGTACCTGTGAAGAGGTTTGCATTCACCTCATAAAAAAGATCCGCCACAACTGGGATTCCCATGCCATAGACAGTCTGCCCGTTGAAGCCGAGAGTGTCGCCATCGGTGAGGAGAAAGCACAGCTTGTTGCTGACGCCGCTATTTCTGTGGACGCCGCCGAAGTCGTTTGTATCGTCCGGATTGCTCACGGACGGGGCATAGAAGGGGCTGCTCAAGCGATCCGGGTCGCCGCGAAAAGGGGGGTCCTCCATGTCGCGGAGGGATCGAACGAGGTCTTCGCCAATGACCCAACGCACGATGGCTGCGTCGTTGCCGCGCCCGTTCGTCAGGTCGACGTACTCACCCCAGATATCGGAGAAAGATTCGTTGATCGCCCCCGGGGTGTTCTCGTAGATCAGATCGGATTCTGCGTCGGTCACGCCGTGCGTGTACTCGTGGGCGACAACGTCGTCCACTGCCCACCCGGAGCCGAAGTACATGCGGCGAGATCCTTCACTCCAGCGCGCATTCTGCCATGGGCAAGGGTCATCAGGGTCGCAGTATCGTACGGTCGCGCATTCGGTGAGATATCCACAAAAGGGAGGGAAAAGTGGAAGAACTCCGATTCCGACGCGTCCGTGATTCTCCAAGTAGAAAGAGTACGTGTCTCCGATAGCATCGTAGGCTTGGTTCGCGTCGGCAAGCCCAATGGGGGCCTGGCCTTCGGCGCGCACGAGAGGGCCATCCTGGTCCATGTTGCCAGCGTCGTGGATCAATCGATCGAGGGAGTAGTAGCGCGGGTAATCGCGGGCGACCGATCCATCGTGGGCGTCCACGAGCAGGCGACGGTTCGCTTCAAGGACGTCTTCGCTTTGGGTCTCGACCAGCCACACTAGCTGGATGTCGCCCTTCAGATCCAGAACCGGCGGGGCGAAGAGCAGGAGGCCGAGCGCCTTGACCTCGACCGGCATCGCCGCGGTCTTAGGCTCCAGGCGCTCGCCGACGAGATCTATGATTTGCTCGGCGGTGAGACTTGGCGACAGCGAAATCTCGTTGCGATCGATGCGCGCAGTATCCGTGAGCAAGTCGCTGAAAACCGCTTGGATTCCGTTCGCCGTGTCCAACTGCACGAGGATCCCGGCAGCGAAGACAGGGATCCCGGCGTAGGTTTGTTCGAATCGGACAAAACGGCGATTCTCGAGATTCTTGGTGCGCTTGACCGAGAACTTCACCGCGGAGGTGGTGACTCCGAAGAGGTCACGATTGTCGTCCAGAAAAGTCTGGGCAACCACCTCGGGCGTGGTCTGACTGGAGGTAGCCGGGAACGCGTAGCCGGCAGGAGCCCCGAGATACTGAATCCAACCGTCCTTGTCGTAGCCGAAACGTGGCTGCCCGAGGGTGCCGGAAGAGGATCGCCCCGGATCGAGGCGCAGGCTGTTCAGAAGCGCGGAAACCCGGTCCGGCGATGGACCGGCACTGCGTGCGTCCCGGGCCGTGAAGCTCATGATCACGAGCGTCGCCAAAAAGGCCGAAATGAGAGTCTTCTTCATCGCCCGCCCTCCAACGATCGGTCGACAACCGTTTTTCCTGCAACCCACACCGTCGCTAGGGCTTGCGCCCCTGTGGTCATGGCCACCGCTCGATCGGCTACATGGAGAACGTAGGAATGTGCGTGGAGGGGCCATGGAAGTGCCTGGTGTCCGGCGTCCGCTCCCCCATCGATGGCGTCTCATTCAGCATCAGCGGCGAAACGGGAGTTGCGATCCTGCAATTCTCAAGGCTGGACACGGCATGGGACCCCTTTCAGTCCTGTGCTACGTTATAAGGTATTGGGACCATTGCGACGGCAACGACGGCACCTTCTGCGGACGACTCCCCCGGCGCGAGAAGGATCATGAGCCCGACGCCTCCCGAGTTCGTACCCATCTCTCCGAATCCCTTCATCGTCGGCAATCCCGTGCGCAATCCGGAGATGTTCTTCGGCCGCGAGTCCGAGTTCGAGCTGGTGCAGAAACGTTTCAAGCAGGCCGGCCGTGGCTCCCTCATGGTCTTCTGCGGCGAGCGCCGTAGCGGCAAGACCTCGATCCTGCTGCAGATCCAGCAGGGACGACTCGGCAGCGAGTTCATCCCCGTTCTCATCGACATGCAAGCCATGGCGGTGGAGGACGAAACGGAGTTCCTGTCACTCATCGCCAAGGAAGTCGTCGAACAGCTCGCGGAGGAAGGTCGCAGTCTGGAGATCCCGGACTTCGCCCGCGGCAATCCTTCGGCCGTGTTCCGCTCCTTCATCGAATCCGTACTCGAGCATTGTCCGCATCGCAAGCTCCTGCTGCTCTTCGACGAGTACGAGTTGTTCGAAGACAAACTCGACAACGGCGTACTCACGAAAGACGTTCTTCTCATCCTCGCCAATCTCATGGAGAACTTGCCGATGTTCCTCATCTTCACCGGTTCGCAGCACCTGGAAGAGCGGCGCACAGAGTACTGGGGCATTCTCGAGAAAGCGCACGAATACCGTCGCATCAGCTACTTGCAACCGGCGGATTCCCTGCGTCTCATCCAGCAACCCGTGAGCGGTCGGGTGACGTACGCCGACGACACCGTGCAATCGATCCTGCGTCTCACCGCCGGGCACCCCTTCTTCACTCAGGCGGTGTGCCAGTACCTCGTCGACGCCTTGAACGAAGACCGCACGAACACGGTCACCGCCGCCATCCTGGACGTGGTCGTCGAGATGATCGTGGAGCATCCATTCCCGCAGATGACGTTCTTGTGGGACACGCTGCAGCGAGAGCAAAAACTGACGCTCGCGTTGTTGGCGGAAAGCATCGAGACCGCCAGCGGCCACGCCAGCGCCGAACATCTCACCATCACGCTCAAGAATGGAAACTACCCTCTACGTCTCACGCGTCCCGAGATTTCCACGGCTCTGGAAACTCTCTTCAAGCAAGAGCTGCTGACCAAGAGCGACGTGCGACCGCCTGAATTCGCGTTTCGCATGGACCTCTGGCGCCTGTGGATCCGGCGCATGCATTCCGTCTGGCAGGTGATGCACGAAGAGGGGCTCGCGTTCCGTTCGCCGCCGTCGCGGCGGGCCCGATGGGTGGCGCTCGCGGCCGCAGGCGTCGCCGGTCTCGTGGTGGGGAGCTGGGCCCTCTGGCCACGATCACAACCGGCGGACGACGGAGCTGACGCGGCGGGCATCGATCCGCCCGCCCTCGTGGCCTCGAGGAGCGGCTTTCTTCGTCTCGTCGTCGAGCCGCCTGAAGCGAGAATCCTCCTCGACGGCCAACCGGTCGCCATGGGGCGGTTCGAACGTGCCGTTGCTGCGAACCGCGATGTGAGTTTCGTGCTCAGCGCGCCCGGTTTTCACGATTCGACGCTCGTGACCCGGGTTGCTGCAACCGATTCCGCTTCGGTTCGGGTGGCTTTGCAACCCCAACACGGTGCGCTGCGCATCGAGGCCGATCCCGCGACGGCTCGTATCTGGATCGACGGCAACGAGATAGGCACCGGGACGGCTGAAATCACCCGCTTGGGGGTCCCCATCGAGCATGCGATCGAGGTGCGACAAGACGGCTTCCAAACTCTGGCACGATCGGTACGCGTGCTGCCCGATACGACGATCGCGATCCGTGTCCGGCTCGAACCCATCACACTGAGCCTGAACATCGTCACCATCCCTGACGGGGCAGAGATCCATGTCGACGGCCAGAAACGCGGTGTCGCCCCGCTCGTGATCGCGGCGCTCGCATTCGGCTCGCATCTCTTCCGCGCCGAGATGGCCGGGTACGTCATGGTGGACACGACCTTGGTCGTGGATCACTCCACCAAGCACCTGCGTCTGCGCCTGAGCTCGGTGCCCGCGGGAATGTTGCTCGTCCGCGGTGACCGCCCAGCGCGTATCTACATCGACGAGCGTCAGGTGGGCTCGGGCGAGCTGCCGAGCTCTGGGGAACAAGAGATCTCGGCCGGTCGGCATACGATCGAAGTCGTTTTCCGTGACGGCAAGAGCGACAAGCTCGCGGTGGATATTCAGCCAGGCCAGCGCCTCGAGCTGGTCTGGGAAGCACAGAAGCTGCGTGTGCTGCGCGAGGAAGGGTAGACATGACGGAACAAATTTTCGGCAACAATTACGTCGTTCTCGAAACGCTCGGCCACGGGTCTTTCGGTCTGGTCTACCTCTGTCACGACAAGAAACTGGATCGCCGCGTCGCGCTCAAGATGCTCAAGCCCGAGATCGCCGAAGAAAAGGAGATGAAACGCTTTTTGGCCGAGGCCCGCCGTCTCGCCAGCCTGAACCACGAGAACGTGGTCCAGGTCTACGACATGGACGAGTCCGTCCCCTACATGGTCATGGAGTATTTCCCCGGACGCACCCTGCGCGACATTCCCAAGCAGCCGCCGCTGGCTCTGGAGCGCAGTCTTCGCATTTTGATCCAGGTCGCGCGCGGGCTCCAGGCGCTGCACAGCTTGCAGATCGTGCACCGCGATCTGTCGACCAACAACGTCATGGTCGACGACAGCGACCGCGCCAAGATCCTGGATCTCGGCATGGCACGCGACATCAACCGGATGTCCGTCACCGTCAGTCACGGCATCGCCGGCACGCTCAAATACATGGCTCCCGAGGTGATCGACGGCCACAAAGCGACCCCTGCCAGCGACATTTTCAGCTTCGGTGTCATTCTTTACGAGATGGTGACGGGGTTGCATCCCTTCGAGGCCGAGCACTTCATGTCCACGCTCTACAACATCGTCGACCGCCCGCATCCGCCCGTGCAGCAAGCCGCGCCACAGGCGCCCGAAGCCCTGGTGAGCCTGATCGATCAATGTCTGCGCAAACAGCCGGGTCAGCGTCCGGTCGAAGCGGGGGCGCTCGCCGAGCGACTGCAAGGGATTCTGGTCTCGTCGGATGTGCAGAGCACCAGCCGCACGATGACTTTGCCCAAGGCCCTTCCCCGCCCTGCGCCCAAGCTCAAGAATCCGTACTTGAACCGGGTCATGATCAAGAGCTCCGCGGATTTCTTCGGGCGCAAGCAAGAGGTCAACCGCATCTTCTCGCGTTTGAATGCCACACCGCCAGGTTCGGTTTCGGTGGTCGGGGACCGCAAGATCGGCAAATCGTCGCTGCTTAATTTCATCTACACGAAACGCAACCGCGAGCAGCATCTGGAGGACCACGAATCGACCATCATGGTCTACGTCGATTTGCAACAGCAAAAGAACATGGCGCTCGATACGTTCGTGAATACGGTGCTCGGCATCGCCAATCTCGAGCTACGTGGACGCTTGGACGTCTCGGACTGCAGTCGCGACTTGAGCGGCATCAAGGATTTGGTCGACCGTTTGCACGGCGGCGATTTGCGCTTGGTCTTGCTCATGGACGAGTTCGAAGCCATCACCACGAATGCGAACTTCGATTTGGAGTTCTTTTCTTTCTTGCGCTATCTCGCCAATCACTACAATGTCGCCTACATCACTTCTTCGGCGCGTGACCTGCAACAGCTCTGCCATACCCAGGAGATTCGTGACTCGCCATTCTTCAACATCTTCACGCCACTGCCACTCAGCGTGCTCCGCCCCGACGAAGCGCGCGAGCTCATAGAGGTACCCTCTGCCGACGTGCAACGGCCGCTTCTGTCTCACGAGCGTCAGATCCTGGAGATGGCGGGCCTGTTCCCGTTCTTCCTGCAGATCGCCTGCAGCCACAGCCTCGAGTATCTCGAGGAAGGCCATGGCGGCGACCCCGATTTCGACGAGATCCGGCGCCGCTTCTACGAGGAAGCGCGCTTCCACTACCGTTTCATGTGGGATGCCTTCGATCCGCACGAGCGCAGCGCGATACTCCGTGTCGCGGAGGGACGCAAGATCCCGGCCTCGCTGCACCATGTGTGCGAGAACCTGCGTCGCAAGCATTATTTGGAAACTCAGAACGGGGAATCGGAGCTGTTTTCGCGCTGCTTCAGGGGATTCGTGGAAACCGAGATCTCCACTCGCGATCGGCAACCGTGGCTGCGCCGGCTCCTGCAGGGCGGCCGCCGCGACTGATCCGGACGTTGCCCCATCGCACTGCAACCCTCACGCAGCCCGATCGCCACCGACTCGCGATGCCGAGCGATGCCTACTTCCCGGGCGGCAACGGCGGGACGGGCAGGGGTTCCTCCGCGGCAGGGGTTTCCGACCCACCCGCGGTCAGTCCCACCACGACACCGACGGCGACCATGACAGGAGCCGCGACGCGCGTCGCGTACCACCCGAAACCCTTTCTCTTACGCAACTCATACGGGCGCGAGACCAGCGTCGCGGGCGCGATCTCGACATCCTCGGTGAAATCCTCGTAACCCGACTTCCGGATCACCAGCATGCGGACACCCACTGGGACGTTCGCCACGCGCCAAACGCCGTCGTCACCGGGAACGAGTGTCTCGCCGTCGAAGACCACCTCGGCATCTCGTGGCTCAAGCTGGGTGATCTCGAAAGCCCCGAAGGTTTCGCGCCGTACCGACTCGAAGAGCCCGAGCATTTCGCTCGGGTAACGTTCCGGCGGGTCCGGCAGCGTGTGACGCAGCTCGCGCACGCCCAGGCACTCGCGGATGAGATCGCGCGCCTCGTCGTACCAGAGCTGCTGTTCCTTGCTGCCGATCGCACTGCGGTTGCCGCCATAGACGTGCGCCTCGATGAGCAGGAGATACGTCTCCCGCAACCGATCGGGGTTGAAACGGGTCTCTTCGAGCACGGGCTCGAGAACCGCGATTGCCTTCTCGTATTCGAGGGAGGTCATGAACACACGCGCTTGCTCCAGGGACGAATCGACATCGAGAGAAGACGCTGCCGTCGGTTGTTCTTCCCCTGAAGCAGACAGTGAGTCTTCTTGGCTCTGCGCGTGCAGACCCCGCGCGCAGATCGTCAAAGACCAGATCGCGAGCGCCCACGCCCTCCATGAGACAAAGGGCGAATCGGCACGCGCCCGATGCAAGACGAACTTGGGTTTCATGCTCACTCCTTCATGGCATTATCGCACGAACAGGATCTTTCGCGTTTGCACTGCACCCGGGGTCTCGAGGCGCGTGAAGTACACCCCACCCGGCAGGACGTTCGCACGCGCGTCGGTGCCATCCCACATCAGCTCGTAGCGTCCCGGCCGTGCCGGCCCCTGGGCGAGCGTCCGCACCAGACGCCCGCGCACGTCGTAGATGCGCAGCGCTGCCTCGGCCCCGGTCGCGATCTCGTAGCGAATCGTGGTGCCGCTGTGGAATGGATTGGGCTGGTTCGGCAGCAGGCGCGTTCGGAGCGGCAATGCGAGCAAAGCCTCCCGATGCAAACCAAGGAACTCCGCATCCCCGATCACGAGCTCGAAACGTGCGGCCGCTTCGCCGACCACCCCGCGGTCCCCCAGCACGAAGCGCCACTGCGATTCGCGGCGCAGATCGATTTCGCTTCCCAGCACATGGTCCAGCAACACCGCATCCAGAGACGGTGGCAGGTTCGCAATGCCCTCGACTGTGAGTACGGCGTCGAGCTCGGTTCCGGGCGCGAACCCGGCGCGCGCGACGTCGAGTCTCCATGCCTCACCGCCTCCGAGCAGGACCGGCGTGGGGGCGACTCCGCCCGAATACGCGAGGGGACGCGTATCCCAGCAGAATGCATGCGCCACGGTGTCCCAATCCTCGTGCGGGAAGTAGATGGACACCGCCCCGCCAGGAGCTCCAGGGGGATCCGAACGGTCGCGCGCGTCCCAGCCTCGCGCGGCTTCTTCGACGAGTCCGGCGTGTGCCGCATCCGAAAAACCGGCAGCGTCAACTCGGATGACGATGTCGAAGTCCGATGCAACCCTGCCTGTGGCCCCCGAAGTTGCCTTGCCCGCGATTCCGCTTACGAGCATCGCCGCCTCGAGTGCTGGAATCCGCAACGCCGCCGGTTCGGGGCTGTTGTTGACCACGAAGTAGCCCTCGAATGGCGCCAACACTGCCGCATTCTCGTACGCGCCCCGGCCGTCAGCCGACACGATCCATAGCCAGGGAGGCTCGACTCTGGCGGCACTGCCATCGGACAACGAATCGATTGCGATCGTTTGCCATGCGACGGGGAAAGCGAATGGGTTCCCGATTTGGTTCCATCCTGGCTGAAGCTGCACCGCGAATCGCTCCTTTGTCGAGGCGGACTGCCCCGGCACTTGGAATTGGACTCGATGCGACTCCTTCGTCACCAGCCAGAAGGCGCGACCCGGGCGCACCATGGACGCTTCGTCGTCGCCGAGCTCGACGTAGCAGGCGTACGCATCCTGAGTGCATTGGCGCTCGGGAAGCCAACGGAACGATCGCCAGCGCAACGGATCGTAGGAACCGAAAACCGGCAGCTCGGCCAGGAGCGCTTCGAGCGTGCCGGAGAAACCTTCGCCGAAGTCCAATGGGATCGAGACCATGCGGTAAACCGCACCGGCGTGCGCAAGTGGTTCTTCCATCCGTTGCACGGTGAGACGCAGGGTGTGGGGGGCGAGCGCGGGATCGGACGCCGGGTCAGTGAGAATGCTCGTCAGCGTCTGCGCCTCGACCCAATACTCGAGCCCACGCTCGGTCACAGCGCTGTCCGGGATGGTGGCGGCGAGAGCAGATGGTTCCCCCTGCAGCATCGCAGACCGGAAAGTGGATTCGCCGCCTCGGCGGTAATGCACCATCCCCTGGACGAATCGCGCGCCTTCCGGCAGGCGCACTTCGACGCTGACACTGCGTCCGGCGAGGAACCCGTTGCTCGAGTTCTGCAACGCGCGTGACGTGACCCCGTCCGGGGCGTGCACGGCTTGGGTGAGCCAGCTACCGTCAGGTGGATGAGTTCGGATGACGTTACTGTTTTCGACCGAGAAGTAGTACTCGACACCCCCCTCGGTCACACCCTCGTTCGGAATCGTGCCAATGAAGTCGCCGCCGACCTTCTGCAGGGGTCGGGTCACGAAGGCTGCGTCGCTCCCCGATTCCCGGTAGCGAATATCGGCCTTCTCGATGCGAACATCCGCTGCCGGGGTCAGCACCGCGGTCAACGCCTGTCCGACGGGAACCTCGGGCACGGGCGCGAGCAGACGTGCGGTGAATTCGATCTCGCGCACGTCCCTCTGCAACCGCACGGCGAGCCGAGGCGTCGCTGGATCGTTGCTGTCGATCCAGAGAGTTTCGGCGGCGGCGAGCGCGGAGAGCGGCTCGAAGAAAAGCAGCAGATCCACGCCGTCTCCGGGCGCAATGTCTGTCTGCAACTCCCCCACAACCCGAGTGAACGCGGGAACCGCGAGACGTTCGATCGTCAACATTTCGTTGCCACGATTCTCGATCCGAGTCGAGGCTTCGACAGTGTCCCCCACGGTGACGCTCGGGAAATCGAGAGCGGGCCGCGATAGCGAAATCATCGGCCGCCGAACGTCGATCGGCCCGAGCTCGTAGCGGTAGCTGGGGACGCGCTGCACGACGCCGACTTTGCCTGGGTTCGAGAGCGCACGCAGCCGCAGCACGACGGGCCGGGAGTCGACGGGAAGACGAGAGGTGTCCCAGGTCAAACGATGCGTGTTCCCGGTTGGCGTGGTCGCGAACGGTCCCAGCCTGCCAGTCGCTCCCAGAACCTGGACCGGAGCCCACCTCGGGTCGCCACGGAATTGATAATCCGCCACGATCCACACCGGATCCGCTTCGATGTCGGCGGCGACGAAGCCGATCCCGTAACGATTCTCGCCCGTCTCGGTGATGAATGTCCCCGATACGAAGGCGTCGTTGTTCGGCAGCTGGTTCGCCGGCGCGCGGGTGTCGCCCAGAAACCGGTAGCTGGACCTGCCGCGATAGAGTGTCGTGTGCTGATCGTAGTTGGCGCAAACGAGGTCTGGATCTCCATCTCGATCTACGTCGCCCACAGCGATGCCAGGGGTGTCGGCCGATTGCGAGCGCCAAGCCGGAGCATCACCGAACCCGCCACCTTCGTTGAGATACAGCAGAGTGTTCTTGTTTTCCCTGGTGCTCACGACGAGATCGAGCCAGCCATCCCCATTCACGTCCACCAAGGCGACACGAGGCCACTCATGGGCGGTCGGGGATGCCCAAACCGGGCTGTCCGCGAACGTGCCGCCGGAGTTGATGAAAAGCGTCACACTATCGAGAATGGTGCCACAAACTAGATCGATCCAGCCGTCACCGTTCACGTCGCCCAGCACCACGTGCCCGACCGCGGTGCTTACACTCCAAGACCACATGGGCGTGTTTTCGAACGCAATGCCATCATTGCGAAAGACCGCGACACCGAGACCTGAGCCGAGCACACAAACCAGATCGAGCCATCCATCGCCATCCACATCGCCCAATGCAACGTGGCGAGCGAACTTGTACGGCGCTGGCGAGGACCAGATCGGCTCGTCACTGAAACGACCACCCTCGTTCAGGTGGAGCAGGGCGCCCTGGTTCGGAGTCCCGACCACCAAGTCGAGCCTCCCGTCGGCGTTCACGTCCCCGAGCGCGACGTCCGGGTCGTAGAACTGCGACGTATCGACCAGCGACGACCACACGTAGGTGAACGAACCAGAATGGTTGGCGTACAGGAGCACCGCCAGAGTGGTCCCCGTCTTGATGCCAACCACCATGTCGGTGTCGCCGTCCTGGTCCACGTCTCCGAGAGCGATGGCCCGCGTCGCGCCCGACCCGAAGCTCCCAGTCGCTTCTCCGAAGTTGCCGTTCGTGTTGTGATGGAGCATGAGGCCTCGGCTCAGACCGAGCACCAGGTCGAGGTCCGAGTCCCCCTCGATGTCACAGAGGGCCGCAGCCAACGTCACCAGCGTCGAGGGCACTGGAGACGACCAGTCGGGCGTGGCACCGAAACTCGTACCGGTGTTGAGATACAGCGTCGCGCTCTGGAGCCGGTTGCCGCACACGAGATCGAGCCCACCGTCACCGTTCACGTCCGCCAGGACCACATCTTGCGTCTCGTGATCCTGTGAGTACCAAGCGGGAGCACTGCCAAAATCGCCGCCATCGTTGAGATAGAGCTCCGTCCTCGCCTCGCGGTTGCCGAGGACCAGATCGAGGTCGCCATCGCCGTCCACGTCGCCAAGAACGACAGCGGTGGTGAACGCTTCGGAGGCAGAACTCCACACCGGCACATCGCCGAACCTCCCGTTGTCGTTGCGATAGAGCAAGGTTTTGGTCCGTCCCTGTACGACGAGGTTGAAGCCATTCCCGACCACCAGATCGAGATCGCCATCGCCGTCCACATCCCCAAGGTCGACGCTGTACGTCCCGTGCACCTGCGACACCCAAACGGGAGCCGCGCCGAAGACACCTTCTGCGTTGAGATAGAGCGTCGTGCCCTGAACCGCGTTTCCGCAGACGAGGTCGAGATCTCCGTCGCCGTTCACGTCTCCGAGGACGACGCCGTACGTTTCGTGGGGCTGTGAAAACCAGACGGGATCGTCCCCGAACCTGCCGCCGTCGTTGCGGTACAAGGTGCTCAGGCTGTCGTTGCCGCAGACGAGGTCGAGATCGCCATCTCCATCCACATCCCCGAGCGCGACGTCGTGCGTCTGGTCGAGCCGTGACGACCAAACCGGTGTGTCGGCCAGCACTCCATTTTCGTTGAGGTACAGTGTCGTCTTGTTTCCGGTGAAATCCTCCGACTCCGCGCACACCAGGTCGAGGTCGCCATCGCCGTCCACGTCACCGAATGCCACGTTGCTCGTCTTGTCGACCTGAGAGGACCAGACGGGGTCGGCGCCGAGAATGCCCGCCACGTTGCGGTACAGTGTGCTGCTCTCGCTTTGGTTGCCGAGTAGCAGATCGAGAGCGCCGTCGCCGTCCACGTCCCCGACGGCGATACCCCGCGTCCAATGCACCTGCGACGACCACACAGGCGCAGATGACAGGGGCGTTTGACTCCAAGCGGACGAGTGGAAACCGACGATCGCCAATGCAAGGAGCGGAGCCCTGAGGGCGAACCTGTGCTGGGGTATTCGACAACTCGTCTTCATTTCAGCCTCGCACCTGGCCTTCGAACTGGCTTCACCACAAAAAAACCGATTCATTTCAAGCGCACCGGCCTGCAAACCAAGCCGGTTCGACGCCGAAGCTGCCGTTTTCGTTCAAATACAGCGTCGTTCTCTGCGCGAAGTTCTCACAAACGAGGTCGAGATCGCCGTCGCCGTCAGTGTCTCCTAGAACGACGCTCGTCGTCCGATGCGGAAGGTCGGAGGACCAAGCCGGCATCGAACCGAGAGTCCCTGCGGAGTTGAGATGGAGCGTCGCGCTTTGCCTGTAGTTCCCGAGCACGAGGTCGAGGTCGCCGTCGCGATCGACGTCCCCCAGAGCGACGCCCTGCGTATTGCGGTCCTGACTCGAGATCAAGGAAGGCGGTTGGAAAAAGTCCACTTGGCTCCACACTTGCCGCGGCAAGACAAGTAAGCTTGCCGGCACGGTCAGCAACGCAAAGACCAAGATCGCACCGCCGCTCGAGCGAACGGGGTTCAGCCGCGCTTTGGCATGGATTCCCCGATAGAGCCTCCGCTGCTCATCCCGATCGCGTGCATTTGCGATTCGATGCGCACCCATGGCGTCTACCTCAGAAGAACCATTCGACGAGTCAATTGCGTCACCCCGACTTCCAATCGGCAGAAGTACACGCCGCTCGCCACGGGCCTTCCCGTTCCATCCATTCCCCTCCACAGCGACACGTGATATCCAGCCGGCGCCAAGTCGCCCTCCCGCAACACCGCCACCCGCTCACCGCGCACGTTGTAGATGGCCAGCGTCACCGCACTCGCGCGCGGCAATCCGAAGCGAATCGTCGTCGCCTCGTGGAATGGATTCAACCCGTGCTCCAGCACGAGTCGTGTCGGCAGCTCGACGAGCGATCCGTCCTCCCTCTCCAGGTAGTCCTCTGTGCCGGCGAGCAGCGCCAAACGGTAAGGGTGGTCGGGTCCATAGGACACGATCTCGTACCGACTCGGCTCTCCGCCGGGACGGAGCAGATCCAGCGACGCGCCCTGCTCCAGATCCACGAGACGGACTGCGAGCTCTGCAGGCAACTCCGAGTCCGACAGCAGCGCCAACGTCACCGGCTCCGACTCCTTCTCGCTTCGCACCTCCAGCTCCCAGATGTTGCCATCCTTCCCTGCCGTGCGCATGTCTCGGCGATACCCGTTCTCCTCGTCTCCATGCACAAAAGCGATCCGCACCCACGGACCCGGCGGCGAGGGCGGCTCATCCCGATCGAGAGGATCTCGTCCGTCAGCGGCAGCGGGATCCACGCCAAAGGCGTTTGCCCCGTCGAATCCCTCACGCGTCCTGGCTTGCAAACGCACAAACCACGAATTCAGGGACATCGTGCGGGACATCGACTTCGCCGGCACCGCGGACGGCGATTCCACAGGCGGCACCCACAACGTCTCTTGCTCCGCCGAACTGTTGTGGACGAAGTAGCCCTCGAAGGGTTGGAGAATCCCCGACGCCTCGGCAAAGTCTCCGATCGTCCCTTGAGCCGGATCGAATGCCGTGAGCGAGCCGACACCGGCTGAAACCTGCACCGACTCCCACGAAACCGAGAACGCGAACGGATTGCCGAACTGGTTCCAGCCCGGCGTGAGCACGATTTGGAACGGCGCACCTGTTGGTGTCGACAGCGCATCCACAGGCGATGTATCGATCCGATGACCATCCCGATTGATGAGCCAGAATGCCCGCCCCGGCTCGACGTGGAACACTTCCGACCCCGAAGCGAACTCCGCGTTCGTGTGCGTCTCACCCACGTAGCGGAATAGCCGCCAACGCACCGGATCGTACGCACCGAACTCACCTTCGTCGGTGAGCAGCGCGTCCAACGTCCGGCTCGAGCCCAGATCGACAGGCACCGAGACCAAGCGGAAGCGCCGGCCGGGGTACGATCGGCCTTCTTCTAGGTTGCTCACGCTCGTCCGCACGACTCGTGCGTTGCTGCAGTCTGAACAAGGAGGATCCGTCAATGGGCGCGTCAACGTCAGCACCCGCACCCGATACTCCAGGCCACGTGGTCCAACCGCCGCACCCGGAATGGTGCCCGCCGGCGAGAAAACGCCAGGCGTCACCTCTGCGAGCGCAAGATCGAGGCTGTCGTAGGTCGCCGCGCCGCCGGGCCGGTAGTAGACGATTCCGGATTGGAAGATCGAACCCTGTGGCATGGACACCTCGATGGGTGTGGGTCGACCCATCGGGAAGTTGCCCGACGGATCGGCCTGGGCCGCGCTCGAGATCCCGGCCGGCGCTGCTACCGGGTAGAAGAATGTCGAATTCGGGGCTCCCGGCGGATCGAAAGCGAAGACGCTGCTGTTCTCCACGCGGACGTAGTACTCGAGCCCGGCTTCGCTCACGTCCTCGCCGGGTACGAGCGCGATGAAACCAGTTCCGCGTGGCACGAGGGCGACGCTGTCGGAGAATGCGACGCCCGGCGCGCGACCGCGGTAGTGCAGAAATCCCTTCTCCACGTGTACTTGTGGCGCCGGAGTCACGATCACACTCGTTGCCTCGCCAAGTGGAAGCTCCGGTAGTGCCGTGACCAGATCGGTCGTGACTTGAAGCGGCCGGACATCCGTGACGACAGGGATGTCTAGCATCGGGCGCGTTGGGTCGTTGGTATGTATTCGAACGGGATCGAGGCCCACGATCAGCGATGTGGGCGCGAGGAGGACGTCGACGGACAGTGTCTGGCCTGGTGCCACGACGAGAGGCAGCTCGGCGTCGACGTGAACTTCCGCGTGTGGGGACTCGATCTGATCGATGACTAGATCGCGGTTCCCAGGATTCGAGATTTGGAGCGTCGCCAATGCCGAATCCCCGACGGTCAAAGTGGGGTAAACGAGCGTCTCCGGTGCGACCGCGATCGCCGGCCTGACGGGCGTGATCAGTCCCACGTTTGCGACATAGGAGGGAACAAACTGGACGACGCCGACACGCCGCGGCAAGGAAACCACTCGCAACCGGATCACGATGTTGCCGCGATGGAACGGAAGCTGGGTCACGTCCCATGACACTTCCTGCCTGATTCCAGCAGGGGACGATTCGAAGGGGCCAGCGCGGGGTGAGGAGCCCTCGATGTCCATGGCGTACCAGATCGGGGTTCCCTCGCGTTGGTACTCGCCGACGAGCCAGAGCGGATCGGATTCGGCATCCACCGCGAAAAAGGAGATTTGGTAGCGGGTGGAGTCGACTCGGGTAGCGCGGACCCAGCGCAGATGGGCGTCATTGTTGGGCAGGTGCGTGACCGCGGCGCCGTCCTTGATCCACGGACTCCTGTTCAAGAAAAGAATTGCATCTCGACCTCCTCGGACGACGTCGAGCGCTCCATCACCGTTCACATCGCCGAGCGCAACGCTGATGCCGTTGCCCTCCAATCCTTGCCAGGTGGGCTCAGCGGCAAACGTTCCCCCAGTGTTCAGGAACAGCGATACTCCCACGGTGACGCTTTGTACGAGGTCGAGGTCACCGTCCCCGTCTACATCCCAGGTCCACACTTCTGGTACCCTCCTCGGGCCCGGTCCAAGCCGGTGTGCTCGCAAACGTGCCGGCGGCGTTGAGATAAAGCGTGGAGCCCACGTTGTAGTTTCCGCGGACGAGGTCGAGGTCGCCGTCGCCGTCCACGTCCCCCAACCCTACACTCTTGGTCCACTCGTGGCGTCCGCTCCAACGGGTGTCCAGACGGAACTTCCCACCGAAGTTGAGATACAGACTGGATGGGTGGTTGTAATTTCCAGCAACGAGATCCAGGTCCTGATCGCTGTCGATGTCGCCCAGCGCGATACCTTGAGTGCTCTCAAAGAGCGGACTCTTCCAATTCATCGTATCGGCGAAAGTGCCGCCGGTATTGAGATTCAAAGTCACTCCCCCATCATAGTTCCCGCGGACGAGGTCGAGATCGCCGTCACCGTTCACGTCTCCCAACCTCACGCTCCAGGTTTGCGCGCTGGGCCCCGTCCAGGCCGGTGTGGGGGCGAAAGTACTTCCGATGTTCAGGTACAGCGTGGTGCCTGCATTGTTGTTGCCTCGAACGAGATCGAGGTCGCCATCGCCGTCCACATCCCCCAGGACCACGCTCAGGGTTTCCTCGGGAGGTCCACTCCACGCCGGTACGGCCGCAAACGTGCCACCGGTGTTGAGGTAGAGCGTGGCTGGCATCGGGCCTGGACCTCCAGGAAGCCGGTTTCCACATACAAGATCGAGGGCGCCGTCGCTGTTCACGTCGCCCAGAGCCACGCTTTGGGTTTCATCGACCGGCCCCCTCCATGCAGGTGTGGAGGCAATGCTGGGGCTGTCGTTGAGGTAAAGGGCAGCCGTCCCTCCGTTCGTCTGTGCAAGGTCGAGATCCCCATCACCATCCACGTCTCCCAGGGCGATGTCCAATGAGCCCTGCGCCACGCTCCAAGCGTGCGCGGAGACGAATGTCCCGCCGGAGTTGAGATGGAGCGCTGTTCTTTGCTCTTGCGAGCCCATTCCACCCCCACGGACCAGGTCGAGGTCGCCATCGCCGTCCACATCAGCAAGTGCCACGCTGCCCGCCGAGGTGCCGGCCGGCCCCGTCCACGCTGGATCCCTGTTGAAGGTCCCCCCAACGTTGAGATGCAGTCGCGCTGATTGCGGGTCGGAGCCGTAAACCAGGTCGAGATCGTCATCGCCGTCCACGTCACCAAGAGCAACACTCTCTGCATAAGATCCCCACAAGGTCTGGTTGACGAAGGTGCCGCCGAGATTGAGGTAGAGCATGGAGGGGTTTCCGCCTGCGACGAGATCGAGGTCGCCGTCATTGTTCACGTCGCCAAGGGCAACGCTGTAAGTAATCCCGGCCGGTCCGGTCCAGGCGGGCGTGTCGGTGAAGACGCCGCCGGCGTTGAGGTGAAGAGTGGTGGTGCTGGTGCCGCCACGAACGAGGTCCAGCGCACCATCACTATCCACGTCGCCCAGGGCCACGGTGTGTGTCGGTTCGCCTTCTTGCGCCCATACACGGGCGAATTGGAGTCCTGCATTATGGAAAAGTCTTGTCCCCCCGTCCCCACCAACGACGATGTCGAGGTCACCATCGCCGTCCATATCGCCCAAGGCGACACTTGCGACGTGGCCCGCGTTTCCGATCGGTGTCCAAGATTCAGCGAACGTGCCGCCGATGTTGAGGTACAGGGTCATCGGCCGGTCAGCGTTGCCGCGGACGAGGTCGAGGTCGCCATCGCCATCCATGTCACCGAACGCAACGCTGCGAGTGAACTCCACAGTGCCAGCCCACGCGGGCGTCTGACCAAAAGTGGGTTCCTCCGCCCCGATCGGTCGGCTCAGCGTGACCATGACGAAGAACGCTACGAAGAGGCTTTGAAAAGTGTGGCGTGGAAACAGGCTCTGCCAACGTTTCATTTTCGTCCTCGTCCGGGCCTTCGGACTGGGCTCGCCGAAAAAAGAATCATCTCAAGAGCACGATGCGCTTGGTGAGCGTGGTGGCGCTGGCCTCGATGCGGCAGAAGTACACACCGCTCGCGAGCTCCCGGCCCGCCGTGTCCGTCCCATGCCACACCGACACGTAGTAACCGGGAGCGAGCTTCTCTCCCCGACGCAACTCGGCCACTCGTTGGCCGCGCACGTCGTAGATCGAGAGACTCGCCTGCGTGGCGCGCGGCAAGCCGAATCGGATCCGCGCTGCCTCCTTGAATGGATTCGGCCCGAGATCCAGAACCACACGCGCCGGAAGCTCGACGATCGCACCGCCGGCCGTCTCCAGGTATTCCGCAGTGCCCGCGAGAATCTTCAACCGGTATGCATGCACGGGCCCGCGCCCCACGATGGTGTAGCGGCCGAGCTCACCACCGGGCTGCAAAAGATCCACCGTCGTCCCCTGCTCCTCGTCCAACAGCCGAATGCCGAGATCAGCCGGCAATCGAGACGTAGCGACCAGCTCTAGCGTCACCGCCTCCGATTCGGCTTCGCTGCGCACCTCCAGCTCCCACAAGTTGCCCTCGTGTGCAGCGCTGCGCACGTCCGACCGATAAAGCTCCTGGCTTGCGTTCCGTAGCACGAAATTCGCTCGCACCCACGGACCCGGCACTTGCGGCGGCTTCACCCGATCCAATGCATCCGCACCATCCGTTGCTGCAGCACTTACACCGAAGGTGTTGGCTCCGTCGAACCCCACTCGCGTCCTGGCCTGCAAACGCACAGACCACGAATCCAGGGACATCGTGCGCGGCATCGACTTCGCCGGCACCATAGACGGCGACTCCACAGGCGGTACCCACAACGTCTCTTGCTCCGCCGAACTGTTGTGGACGAAGTAGCCCTCGAATGGTTGGAGGATCCCCGACGCATCGACGAAGTCTCCAATCGTTCCAAGACCCGGATCGAATGCCGTCAGCGACCCGACACCGGCTGGAACCTGCACCGACTCCCACGAAACCGGGAACGCGAACGGATTGCCGATCTGGTTCCAACCCGACCCGAGCACGATCGGGAACGGCGCACCCGTCGGCGTCGACAGCGCATCCACGGGAGATGTGTCGATCCTGTGATCGTCGCGGCTCACCAGCCAGAACGCGCGCGCGAGCCCGAGCTGGAACGCGACGTTGCCGGCTGACAGCTCCTCGTTGGTGTTCGACTCCGGCAGATAGCGGAATAAACGCCACCGGAACGGATCGTAGGGACCGAACTCGCTTTCACCGGACAACAGGGCCTCGAGCGTCCGGTTCGTCGCCGCGCCGAAATCGAGCGGCACCGAAATCAGCCGGAAGCGACGACCTGGGTGCACCGTGGGCTCTTCCAAATCCCGCACCAGCGTCTGCACCACTTGCGGGTTGGCCATTGGATCGATTGGCGGCTGCGTCAATGTGCGCGTTCGCGTCTGTACATCGACCCAGAACTCGATCCCCCGCGCGGTCACGAAACCTTGACCGATCGTGGCCAACGGGAAAGGGCTCGCGCTCCGCAAGCTGTCGATGGCGTAGTCTCCTTCGCCCCCACGCCGAAAGTGAACGGCGCCGCGAACGAACTCCGTCCCTTCGGGAAGCGCGACTTGGACGGTCACATCACGCCCCACGAGGAACTCTGCCCCCGAATTCGGCAAGGGTTCGGCCGCGATGGCCTCGGGAGCTCGAACCGCTTGGGTGTAATAGCCACCGGAACGTGGTTCCGTTGCGACCACGCTGCTGTTTTCTACCTCGAAGAAGTACTCCACCCCCCCTTCGGTGATTCCTGCGTTCGGAATCGCGCCGATGAAATCGCCAGCCAGAGGCAGAAGCGGCGCACTGGCAAAACCAAGATTGCTGCCTGCGGCGCGATAGTGCACCGCGGCGGTTTCGATCCGGACCAGAGCCGCGGGCGTGAGCACGGCCGTGAGCGCTTGGCCCACGGGGACCTCCGGTGTCGCTGTGAGCAGCCGTGCGGTGAACGACAAGTCGCGCACATCCGTCGCGATATCGATGGTGAGCAGTGGCGTGGACGGGTCGTTGCTCTCGATCGAGAGATCTCCCCAGTCGAGGCGTGGAGCGAGCGGCTCGAGGAATACCTCCAGGTCGACGTGTCCCGCTGGGTCGATGGCGAAAGGCGTAGATTGCGCGACGCGTAGCTCCGGCGAGGCAGTTACGACCTGATTCAACGTGAGCAGCTCGTTGCCACGATTGGAGATCGTGACCATTGCCGTCACCGTGTCGCCCACGGTAACGGTGGAAAACTCCAGAGTGGAAACGGATGCGGCGATGACCGGTCGCCGCACGTCGACCACACCCACATCCACGAGAGAAGCGCCAATGTGGCGAATCTCACCCGTGCGGCGCGGGTGAGAGATCGCCTTCAACCGCAGGACGACCGGGCGGGGATCGACGGGGATGCGATCCAACTTCCATGACAGCACGTGCGCGGCACCGAGAGGCGAGGTGTCGAACGGTCCGAAAAGCCCTGAAGTGTCAGCCGAATCCACAGGATGCCATTCGGGCTCGCCACGGAACTGATACTCCGCCAGGATCCACACTGGATCCGACTCGAGGTCGACCGCCAACAAGCGCACTGCAGCCCAATTCGCGCCCTGCACCTCGACGTGCGCGTAGCGCAGTGCGGCATCCTGATTGGGCAAGTGATGTACGGGCGTCTGAGGATTGCCTCGGAAAGGACGGCTCGAGGTTCCAGTGTACAACCTCGAGCTCTGCATGTTGCCTCCACAGAGGAAGTCGAGATCACCATCCAAATCCAGGTCCCCTGCGGCGATGCTGCTCGCCGTTTGCACTGGTGACGACCATGCGGGAGCGGCCGCGAGACCGGACTCCCCGTTGAGGTAAATCGTCGCCGGCTCGGCGTGATTGGCGAAAAGGAGATCGAGCCTGCCGTCGGCGTCCACGTCGCCCAGCGTGACCGCGGCTGTCGCCTGAGTCTTGGACAGCCAATGGGGAGCGTCGCCGAAACCCGCCCCCTCGTTACGATAAACGACGCTTTCCTGGTTGGTGTTGGCACAGACAAGATCGGGTCTGCGATCGCCGTCGATATCGCCCAGCGCGACGTCCGCAGTCGCATGCGCCTGCGAAAACCAAAATGGCACAGTCCCGAGAATTCCGTTCTCGTTGCGATAGAGCGTCGTGCGCTGATTGATGTTGCCACAGACTAGATCCAGATCTCCGTCGACATCCACGTCGCCCAGCGCGACGCTGCGGGTATCGTGAAGTTGCGACATCCAAGCGGGTTCACTGCCGAAGCGTCCGCCTTCGTTGCGATACAGCACAGTTGGCTGGAATGGATTGCCGCACACGAGGTCCGAGTCACCGTCCCCATCGACATCTCCAAGTGCCACGTCGAGCGTTCCATGCGGCCGCGAAGTCCACACCGGGTCGGGACCGAACACACCTCCGACATTGAGATAGAGAGTGTTGCCGAAGAGCCCGTTGCCGCAGACTAGATCTGGGTCACCGTCGCCATCCACATCGCCGACGGCGATCCCCTGCGTGAAGTGTGCTCGCGACACGTCGATGGGCGAAGCGCTCAGCGTCCCCCCGGCGTTGAGATAGAGCATGGTGCTCTGGCCAGAGTTGCCGAGGAACACGTCCAAGTCGTGATCCCCATCCACGTCTTCGAGCACCACATCGAACGTGCGGAACTCCGAGGACGACCAAACAGGGGTTGCGTCGAAACGTCCAGCCGTATTGGTATAGAGCACCGTGCCTTCATCCTCGTTGCCGCACACGAGATCGATCCAGCCGTCGCCGTCCACGTCGCCCAACACAATGTTCTGCGTCGCGTGCACTTGCGACGTCCACGACGGAGTGTTGGTGAACGTCCCGGATTCATTGAGGTAAAACTTCGTGCTTTGATCAGCATGGCCGCAGACGAGATCTGGATCTCCATCTCCGTCCACGTCTCCTAGCGCAATGTCCGTGGTGTTCGGGGCTTGGAGAATCCAATCCGGGAAAACTTTGAAGGAACTTCCCTGGCCCAGATAGAGCGTCGTCGTGCTGCTGCCTCCGAGGACGACATCGAGATCGCCATCTCCATTCACGTCTCCCAAGGCGATGCCCGAAGTCGACTGGTCTTGCGAGAAGTTGATGGCGCTCGAGAAAATCTCGCCTTCATTGCGATGGAACGATGCTTTCGGAGATGTGCCGAACACCACGTCGAGATCCCCATCTCCATCCAAGTCGCCACATGCTGTTGCCGATGCACTGGTGAGGAAATTCCAGTGCGGAACATTGCCGAGTTGGTCATTTTCGTTCAGGTAGAGCACGCTTCGGTCTTGGTTGGCGCAGATGAGATCGAGATCACCGTCGCCCTCCACGTCCAGCAGCGCGACGTCCTCTGTGGCATGGCCTTCGGAAAGCCAGTTGTGCGTATCTCCGAACCGGCCCCCCACGTTGAGGTACAATCGTGAGCTTTGATTCACATTGCCACACACGAGATCGATGGCGCCATCTCCGTTCACGTCGCCGAGCGCCACGCTCGTCGTCGGCTGAACCGGTGACGACCACGCCGGTGCAGGATCGAAACGCCCGCCCTGGTTGAGATGCAGCGTCGTTGCCTCGCGGAAGTTGCCGAGCACGAGATCCAAATCGCCATCCATGTCCACGTCGCCGAGAGCGAGGCCGCGAGTCGCGTGGGAAGGCGAGACCCACACAGGATCCGCGCTCAAGAGCGGTGGCTGGGCGTGAGCCGTGGCGGGGAGAAGCAAGCCCATGTGCAAGAACAGATAGACGCACGCCCACACGCGCCCGCTTCGATCGCACATGCGAAGGAACGCGCGCGCGCGCTGGCGAGAATCTGGTTGGTTCACCACTCTCTCGTCCTTTCGCGAGCTTCCGGACCATCCACTCGTCACGCGTCGTGAGCGTTTACCCTGGGCCCCAGCCAAACGAAGCCACCCCACCAAGACTCGTCGCCCTCGGCAGCCTCAGCCTGCATGCCGCTTCTGGAGAGGGGAAAAGGCGAAGAGCGTGACCGAGCCCAAAACGGCGCATGTTCCATCGCGAGCATGGGTGCGCCGAAGGCGCACCATCCGCCCGTACCAAACCTTGTCTGATTCCAGCAAGAGGGTACCACCTTCACGCAAGACCTCTCACTCAAGGGAAACGCAATCGAGTGGCAATACGGGTCGGCGGAAGTCCAAGTCGGTGGCACGACGGCGAGGGAGAGCCACACAGGAGCAAGAGCCATCCGTAAATCTACGGAGGTCCGGCGGTCCGGAACTACTTCGAAGGCGACTTGATGAGCTTGATGGATAGCAATCCCTTGGGAGTTGCCAGGCGAACAAAATAGATCCCATGGGCCGCCGCATGGGTCGGGCTCCCGCGTCCGTCCCACATCGCCTCGTGGCGGCCGGCGCCGATCGTGCGTGCCATCAGTCGGATCACCAGTCGTCCACGTACGTCGTAAACATCGAGCGCCGCAGGTCCCGGGGTGGACAACTCGAAATCGATTCGCGTGCTCGACACGAATGGGTTCGGCCGGATGCCGAGGAGCGCTGTTGTTCCGATCGTCCCCTGCACGTTCACCGGCCCGTACCAGGTCGAGTCGCCCGATCGGTCGACTGCCGCCAGCCAATAGCGCAGCGATCCTGCAGGCACGCTGAGATCGCGGTGCCCGTAGACTGTGCTTCCATGCAGAAGTGTCGACGTGAGGCGCTTCCGTACGCCATCATCGCCTTCGCGGAGGACATGGAACCCCACGAGATCCCCCAGGTCTCCGCCCGCACGCCAAGTTACGAGCACATCTGCATCGACTCGTTCGGCCCGCAGTTCCGACACCGCGACCGGCACCGGGGTGTCGTCCCAAAGCGCCAAGCAGTCCGCGGGGCGTCCACCGGCGAGATTGAAGTTCCCGCCGACATAGAGCACGCCTTTCCACGATCCGAACCCCATGACCGCCCAATCGCAGCCGGATCCCATCGGGTTCCAGCTCGAGCCATCCCAGCGTGCGATGCGCGACGCCACCACGCCGCCCGCTTCGGTGAAGAGACCGCCGGCGAAAAGACTACCTTCGTGTGATTTCAGGGCCAGAATACGATCGTTCATACGAGGAAGAAAGCTCCAGCTCACACCATCCCAGACCGCCACGTACCCAAGCGGGAATCCCCCAAGCACGGCCGCGACGAGTTCCCCATCGTGAACCCCGAGATCTGAGACATTCCGGGCGTTTGCCAGTCCACTCCCGAGCGGAGTCCAGGCCGTTCCATCCCACTGCGCAATGTTCTGCGCCTCGACACCGCCGATCGTCGTGAAATCGCCAGAGGCGATCAGCCTGCCGTCGTATTGGAGGAGACTGGAAATGTTGCCGCTCACCGGTCCTAGGGAACGCCAGGAGCTTCCATCCCACTCTTCGATATCGGAGAAACCTGATACGACCAGCTTCCCTTCGTGAATGATCAGTCTACCAGGGGATGCTATGGGTGCATTCGCGTATCGCCACGAGCCCCCGTCCCATGTGGCGAGGTTGTAGCGTGCGCCATTGGAAGGATCGACGAACGACCCGCACACGAAGACCCGGTCGCCATCCACCACGGGTTCGCTCACTCGGTCCGCATCGAGCCCGAAGGAGCTCCATTTGGCTCCATCCCAGCGCGCGAGGCCATTCGCGGCCATGTTCCCTGCAAACTCGAAGTCCCCGCGGACTAAAAGGTCCTCGCCGTAGGGAACGAAACTGGTCGGCGCCGCATCGAGACCCAGCCCTGCTCGCATGCTGCGTCCATCCAGGACACGCCACGTGTTCCCATCCCATGCTGCGATGTTGGCTACTTCCAGGTCGCCGATACGGAAAAACGACCCGACCACCACGAGTTCGTCACCGAAGGTGATCATGCGGTAAGCGTCCTGCCCAAGCGGCCAGCCGGCGACCGCGCTCCACGCGGCACCGTCCCACAGGGCCAGCGAGGCCTCGACTCCGCCCGCCCGCGTGAAGCTGCCGGAAGCGATGAGATTTCCGCCGACTTCGACGAGCTCGCCGATGGAGTCGTTCGTTCCCGCGCCGAGCCGATGCCATGCCACACCGTCCCATGCTGCGATGTTGTTCACGGCATCAGCCAGCGTGAATCGTCCAGCCACGATGAGGCGACCGTCGTACACCAGCAACTTGCTGACGTAACCGGTGTCCCCGACGCCGCCTCCGAGCTCGTTCCAACCAATCCCGTCCCAGGTGGCGATGTTCCTCGCGGCAACGCCGCCGATCATGGTGAATTGCCCTCCGACGACGAGCTTGCCCTGATACACGGCGAGGTCACTAATGGAAAACGTCCCTGCCGACGGATTTTTCGTGGGCAGGAATCTCCAGTTCACGCCATTCCATTCCGCCAGGCCTGCGAGGGACGTGGTTCCCTGCTTGAAACCGCCCAACACGTAGAGATTGTTCTCCACGCCAACCACTAGACGAGGAGTCACCAGTTGCACCCCGGCAGTCGATGCGAAGCTCCCCGGACTCCATTGCACTCCATCCCAGGCAGCAAAGTTCTCTGCAGGAACTCCACCTGCGTGATCGAAGACGCCGGAGGCGCAGAGCGTGTCACGGTAGACAGCGCGTTTGTTGACTAGGGCACTTCCCGGGTAGACCGTCATCCCCGAACTAAGGCCGCTCCAGGTCATGCCGTCCCATTGCGCGATGCGACCAACTTCGGTTCCCCCCCGCAAGCGTGAAACCGCCGCCGACGATGAGCTTCCCCTGGTAGACGATCATCGTCGAGGGTCCGCTATTGAACCCGGCCCCGGGCCAAACGAAGCGGCCCCGCCAGTGCTCGTCGCCCTCGAGGGCGCCAGCCGTCATGCCGTTCCACGAGAAGAAGAAGAGGAGAAGAGTTGCCGTGCAAAAAGCCCGCTGCCTATCCAGGACAGCGGTTCGCGAGCGGCGCGCCCATCGGCAGTAGCAAGTCATGATGATTCCAGAGGGAGACTACCATCTCCCCCGAGACCTCTCCAAACCAGGGAACGCATTCGGGCCTCGAGAGGGGCCACATTGGTTTCAAGGTCCGTTTACGGCTCGCCTCGTCGCAGGCGCCTTCACAACGGGGCTCTATTTCGACTTGATCAGCTTGGCGGAATGCAATCCCGTCGGCGTCGCGAGCCGAACCCAATAGACGCCGGGCGCCACCGCGCGTGACGAGGCGCATCCATCCCACATCGCCTCGTGGCGGCCGGTGCCGACCGTCCGTGTCATCAGGCGGGTCACCAGTCGTCCGCGTACGTCGTAAACATCGAGCGCCGCAGGTCCCGGGGAGGACAATTCGAAACCGATTCGCGTGCTCGACACGAACGGGTTCGGCCAGATGCCGAGGAGCGCCGTCGTTCCGATAGTCCCCTGCACGTTCACCGGTCCGTGCCAGGTCGACGCACCCGATCGGTCGACTGCGACCAGCCAATAGCGCAGCGATCCTGCAGGCGCGGCGAGATCGCGGTGCTCGTAGACTGTGTTTCCATGCAGAAGCGTCGAGGTGAGGCGCTTCCGCACGCCGTCATCGTCTTCGCGGTAGACATGGAACCCCACGAGATCCTCCAGGTCTCCGCCCGCACGCCATGTCACGAGCACATCTGCATCGACTCGTTCGGCCCGCAGGTCTGACACCGCAAGCGCGACCGGCGTGTCATCCCAAAGCGCCAGGCAATCCGCGGGGCGTCCGCCGGCGAGATTGAATTCTCCGCCGACATAGAGCACGCCTTTCCACGATCCAAACCCCGTGACCGCCCAATCGCAGCCGGATCCCATTGGGTTCCAGCTCACGCCATCCCAGCGCGCGATGCGCGAGGTCACTACGCCACCTGCTTCGGTGAACAGACCGCCGGCGAAGAGACTGCCTTCGTGCGATGTCAATGCGAGGATTCGATCGTTCATGCCCGGAAGAGAGCTCCAGCTCGTGCCATCCCACACCGCCACGTACGCAGGCGCAAGTCCCCCAGACACGGCCGCGACGAGTTTCCCATCGTGAACCCCGAGCTGAGAGACATACCGTGCATCTGCAAAACCACCCCCGAGCGGAGTCCAGGCCGTTCCATCCCACTGCGCGATCTTCTGGGCCTCGACACCCCCGATCGTCGTGAAACCACCAGAGGCGATCAGCTTGCCGTCGTACTGAAAGAGACTGTAGATGCCGCCGTATGTCGTGCCGACAACCCGCCAGGAGCTTCCATCCCACTCGTGGATGCCGGAAGTACCCATGACCACCAGCTTCCCTTCGTGAATGATCAGCTCGTAGAGGAAGTATGGGGGTGCATTGGAGTATCGCCACGAGCCCCCGTCCCAGGTGGCAACGTTGTAGCGTGCGCCGTTGGAAGGATCGACGAACCCCCCGCACACGAAGATCCGGTCGCCGTCCACCGCGATCCCGTTCACGTTGTCCGCCTCGAGCCCGAAGGAGCTCCATTTGGCTCCATTCCAGCGTGCGAGACCCTTCGCGGCAATGCTTCCCGCAAACTCGAACGCCCCTCCGACCAGAAGATCCTCGCCGTAGGGAACGAAACTGGTCGCCCCCCGATCGAGACCCAACCCCTCACGCACGCCGCGACCATCCAAGGCACGCCACGTGTTGCCGTCCCAAGCTATGATGTAGCTCGCCTCTAGATCGCCGATGGTAAGGAAAGACCCAGTCACAACAAGATCCCCACCGAAGACGACCAAGTGGTGGACGACCTGTCCGAGGGGCCAGCCCGCGACCGCGCTCCATGTTGTACCGTCCCACTGTGCGAACGACGTCTCGACGCCTCCCGCTCGCGTGAAACCGCCGGAAGCAATCAACTTCCCGTCGAAAGCCACGAGATTATTCACCCAGCCGTTGGTTCCGGCACCGAGTCGCTTCCAAGTCGTACCGTCCCATGCCGCGATGTTGACGACGACCCCAGCCACCGTGAATTCCCCAGCCACGACGAGTTCGCCTTCGTACACCACCAGCTTGCTGACATCATTCGAGCCCGCGTCGAGCCCGCCTCCGAGCTCGCTCCAGATCATTCCATCCCATGCGGCGATATGCCTCGCAACCACGCCGCCGATCGTCGTGAACTGTCCCCCGGCAACGAGCTTGCCCTGGTACAAGGCGAGATCAAGAATGTAAAGGTCCCCCACCCTCGCCGTGGCAATGAATCTCCAGCTCGCTCCGTTCCATTCCGCCAAACCTTGGAAGCTCATGCCCCCTTGCTCGAACGTGCCCGACACGTAGAGTTTGTCGTCCAAGCCAGCGATCAGATACTGGTTCACGAGTTGAACCCCGGGGGGAAATGCGAACTCCCGAGGGGTCCATTGCATTCCGTCCCAGGCGGCGAAGTCCGTTGCAGGCACTCCTCCGGCGCGGTCGAAGTTACCGTAGGCGTAGAGCGTGTCCCGGTAGATGGCGAGTGCGTTGACGAAGCAGCTGCCTGGATAGTAGGTCATCCCGGAACCAAGACCGCTCCAGTTCGTGCCGTCCCATTGTGCGATGCGGCCGACTTCGGTGCCTCCCGCGAGCGTGAGCGCACCGCCGACGACGAGCTTCCCGTCGTGAACGATCGCTGCCGAGGGAATGCCGTTGACTCCGGGTCCCGGCCAAAGGAAGTTGCTCCGCCAGTGTTCGTCACCTTCGAGAGCGCTCGCCTGCCAGCCACTCGAGGTGAGCGAAAGAGCGACGATCATGACGCCGCACACCAACGCACGCGGTCTGTCCTGGACAGTGGTTCGCCCGCGGCGTGCCCATCGGCAGTTGAGTCTCATCGCCCCTTCGTGAGCTTGTGTGCAAGGACCCCGTCGTGCGTGCCGAGCCGAATGAAATAGATGCCTGGCGACAACGGACGCCCCGCCTGGTCACGGCCATCCCATTGCACCACGTGTCTTCCGGCGGGGAACTCCTCCTGCAGCAGACGTGACACCAGACGCCCTCGTACGTCGTAAACATCGAGTGCCGCAGGTCCCGAAGTGGACAACCTGAAATGGACTCGCGTGCCTGACACGAATGGGCTCGGCCAGCTGCCGAGGAGCGCTGTCGATCCGATCGCCCCCCGTACCTCCATCGGTCCATACCAGGTCGATGTACCCGATCGATCGACTGCGGCAAGCCAATAACGTAGGGATCCAGCAGGCGCGTCGAGATCGCGGTGCTCGTAGAACGTGTTCCCGTGTAGAAGCGTTGGTGTGACGCGCACACGCTCGCCGCCGTCGACCTCGCGGAAGACATGGAATCCCAAAAGATCTTCCACGTCTCCAGCCGTACGCCAACGTACGAGCACATCGTCGTCGATTGGCACCGCCTGCAGATCCGACACTGTGAGCGCTACCGGCGTGTCGTCCCAGCGTGCGAGGCCATCCGCAGATCGTCCGCCGGCGAGATTGAATTCTCCGCCGACATAGAGCTCGCCTTTCCATGACCCAAACCCCAGGACCGCCCAATCGCAGCCGGATCCCATCGGGCTCCACCTCGTGCCATCCCAGCGCGCGACGGACGAGGCCACCACGCCGCCTGCCTCGGTGAAGAGACCGCCGACGAAGAGCCCGCCTTCGTGCGATTTCAAGGCAAAGATCCCATTATTCACGCTCGGAAGAGAGGTCCAACTCTCGCCGTCCCAGACTGCCACGTATACTGCCGGAAAGTTGTCGTTAGATCTCACAGCCGCGACCAGTTTCCCAGAATGAACCTCGAGTGAAGAAATCGAATTCGCGTCTGCCAGCCCACTCCCGAGGGGATGCCAGGCCGTTCCATCCCACTGCGCGATGCTCCCGGCCTCGACACCCCCGATCGATATGAAAGAGCCAGAGGCGATCAGCCTGCCGTCGTATTGGAGGAGACTGAAAATGTCACCGCTCACCGGTCCGAGGGAACGCCAGAAGCTTCCATCCCACTCTGAGATACTGGAGGATCCGGATACGATCAGCTTCTCTTCGTGAATGATCAGCTCATTGGGGAATGCCATGGGTGCGTTCATGTACCGCCACGAGCCCCCGTCCCAGATGGCGAGGTTATAGCGCGCACTGTTGGAAGGATCAACGAACTGCCCGGACAAGAAGATCCGGTCGCCATCCACCACGATGTCGTTCACATTGTCCGCATCGAGCCCGAGGGAGCTCCACTTGACTCCATCCCAGAGCGCGAGGCCCTTCGCGGCGACGCTTCCCGCATACTCGAATGGCCCGCCGACCAACAGGTCTTCGCCGTAGGTGGCGAAACTCGTCGCAGCCCGATTGAGACCCATCCCTACTCGTGTGTCGCGTCCATCCAAGACCCGCCATGTGTTTCCATCCCATGCTGCGATGTAGGTCGCTTCCAGATCGCCCACACGGAAGACCAACCCGGCGACCACGAGTTCTCCACCGAAGGCCGCGAGGCGGGTTGCGGTACTTCCAAGCGGCCAGCCCTCGACCGCGCTCCACGCAGCACCGTCCCACTGCGCAAGCGAGGTCTCGACTCCACCCGCCCGCGTGAAGCTGCCGGAAACGACCAACTTCCCGTCGACTTCGACGAGATTGCTGATGAAGCCGTTCGTTCCCGCGCCGAGCCGATGCCACGACACACCATCCCATGCCGCGATGTTGTTCACAATGCCGGCCACCGTGAGTTGTCCCGCCACGATGAGGCGACCGTCGTATACCAGCAACCTGCTGACCGAGCCGGTGCCGCCGACGCCGCCTCCGAGCTCGCTCCAACCCGTCCCATCCCAGGTGGCGATGTTCTTCGCAGCAACGCCGCCGATCGTGACGAATTGTCCTCCGGCGACGAGCTTGCCTTGATACGCGGCGAGGGCAAAAACACCAAGCTGCTCCCTCGATGGATTCGCCGTGGCCAGGAACCTCGAGTTCACCCCGTCCCATTCCGCCAACCCTTGGAATAGCTCGGTTCCCTGTCTGAACTCGCCCGACACGTAGACCTTGTCATCCAAGCCAGCCACCAGGTATCGGGTCACGAGTTGCACTCCTTGAGGAAACGCGAAGCTCCTTGGACTCCAATGCACTCCGTCCCAGGCCGCGAAGTTCGCTGCAGGAACTCCTCCGGCATGGTCGAAGGTTCCGAAGGCGTAGAGGGTGTCGCCGTGGACCGTGAGTGCGCGGACCCCGGCGCGGCCTGGGTAGATCGTCACTCCGGAACCTAGACTACTCCAGGTCGTCCCGTCCCATTGAGCGATGCGACCGACTTCGATGCCCCCGGCGAGCGTGAATCCGCCGCCGACGATGAGCTTCCCCTGGTAGACGATCATTGCCGAGGCTGCCGCATTGAGCCCGGGTCCCGGCCAAACGAAGCCGCCCCGCCAGTGCTCGTCGCCTTCGACGGCACCAGCCTCAATGCCATTCCACGACAAGAGGAGAAAAGTGGCCGTGCACACCAAAGTACGCAGTCCGTCCTGGACAGCGTTTCGCCCGCGGCGTGCCCATCGGCAGTAGCAAGTCATGATGATTCCTGAGGGAGGGTACCATCTCCCCCGGGACCTCTCCAACCAGGAAACGCATTCGGGCCTCGTGAGGGGCCGCACTGAGTTCATCGCGCTTGCAGAGATCGCCCTTGGCTCTATTGGGATTTGATCAGCTTCGCGGAATGAAATCCCACTGGAGTCGCGAGCCGAACCCAATAGACTCCCGGGGCCACTGCGCGCGACGAGGCTTCCCGTCCATCCCACATCAGCTCATGGCGGCCGGCGCCGATCGTCCGTGCCATCAGGCGGGTCACAAGTCGCCCTCGCACGTCGTAAACATCGAGTGCCGCAGGTCCCAATGTGGACAACCCGAAATCGATTCGCGTGCTCGACCTGAACGGGTTCGGCCAGACACGGAGAAACGCCGTCTCTGCGCCTAGCGTTTGCACTTCCACCGGCCCGTGCCAGGTCGATGCACCCGATCGATCGACGGCGACCAGCCAATAGCGCAGCGATCCAGCCGGCACCTCGAGATCGCGGTGCTCGTAGAACTTGTTCCCACGAAGGAGCGTTGGCGTGACACGCATCCGCACGCCGTCATCGACTTCTCGGTAGACTTGGAATCCCAATAGATCCTCCACGCCTACCGCAGCATGCCACCTTACAATCACGTCCCCATCGACTCGTTCGGCCCACAGCTCCGACACGCTGAGCGCAACCGGCGTGTCATCCCAGCGCGCGATGTAATGTGAGGCCTTGCCTCCCATGCGCGTGAATCCGCCGCCGACGTACAAGTCATCGTCGTAGGAAGCGAAGGCGTAGGGGATCCAGTTGCAACCCGAACCCATCGCCTGCCAGCGCGCTCCATCCCACCGCGCGATGCGACTCGCGTCCGTTTCGGCTGCCGGCCCGAACCTTCCCCCTGCGATCACTTGACCTTCGTGGATAGCCACCGCATGGACCTCGTCATTCAATCCCGGGAGCGCACTCCAGTCGCTGCCGTCCCACTGGGCGATGAAGCTCGCTGGCGTGTTCCCTGCGAATAAGAAATGTCCGCCGGCGATCAGCTTCCCATCCAGCACCGTGAGATCTTGGATGTCGGCGTCGGAGTAGGGCTGGACACCACTCATGCCCCCTCCGAGCGGACTCCAGGACGTTCCGTCCCAGATCGCGATTCGATTCGCAGAGACTCCTCCGATCGAGGTGAAACGTCCCCCTGCGACGAGCTTCCCTTGGTACACCGAGAGCGCAACGACCCAGTTCCCGACGATCGCTCCGAGATCGTGCCAGGAAGTTCCATCCCACCGCAGCACACCTTCCCTGCCACCGGCGTACAGTGTCCCCTCCACATGGAGGAGTGTCGCGAGATAGCTCATCGGCGGGGGTGGAAGGAACCGCCACGTGCTCCCATCCCACTCCGCAATCTGGTGCGCAGTTCCATTCAGAGGATCACGGAGCGATCCGGACACGAACACCCGCTCTCCATCCACCGCGATGTCCCGGACGTACTCAGCCTGCAAGCCGAACGAGGCCCACGAGTCCCCGTCCCATCGTGCTAGGGCGGCAACCTCGAGTGTTCCCGCCACGGTGAACTGTCCACCGACCAGGAGATCCGAGCCGTGAACCGCGAACGCCTCGACGATCCCGTTCAGGCCCAACCCGGAGATCCGTGCCCGCGGGTCCACTGCCCGCCAGACATTCCCGTCCCAAGCTGCGACGTTGCTCGCCGCGTTGGACCCAGCAGCGCGAAACTCGCCACCCACTACAAGCTCGCTCTCGAACACGGCGAAGCCGTATATGTGCTGGTCCGCGAGCCATTCGCCCACCGGACTCCAGGCCGCTCCATCCCACTGCGCGATCCGATACGCCTCGCCCGACCCGGCGCGAGAGAAAAGCCCCGCAGCGATCAGCCTCCCATCGTATTCGGCGAGTCTATCCACCGATCCGTTCATTCCCCCCGCGACGGATTTCCAGATCGCGCCGTCCCACTGCGCGATGTTGTCCACCGCAACTCCGCCTGCCATCAGGAACCGACCACCGGCCACGAGCTTGCCGTCATGCACCGTTAGCGCGAGCACCAGTTCGCCGCTGTCGGTGTCGCTGCCGATTCCACCTCCTACCGGGCTCCAGCGGCTCCCGTCCCATGCAGCGATTCGCCGGATGGACTGCCCACCAATGCTGGTGAAGCCACCACCGACCACGAGCCGGCCCTCGTAACTGGTGAGCGCCCAGATTTGTTGGCCGATCGGGAGCTCGGAGGTCGGTAAGAGCGTCCAGCTCATGCCGTCCCACTGCGCGAGTCCATAGAACGTCGTCGAGTCCTGATCGAACCAACCGCAGACGAAGAGCTTGCCGTCGACGACGGCGAATTGGGTGACCGTTTGCAATCTGGCGCCCGAAGGCAACTCGACCGCCCATGGCCGGAGCTCGACCCCGTTCCACACCGCGAGGTTCGCGGCCGGGATGTCTCCGATGTGATCGAAGTTCCCGGCGACGAACAGCTCGTTCCCGTAAGACGCAATGTGGCCGATGTACGCCCGGCTGAGATGGCTGAGGACGCGATCGCCGAGCCGACTCCACGCCGAGCCATCCCAGCGCGCCAGATGATCGACTGCGACGCCGCCGGCGAGCGTGAAGCGGCCGCCAATGATCAGCTCGCCACCGTGTACCGCCATGCACGAAACCGGGCCGTCGAGCCCCGCCCCCGGCCACGCGAACCCGTCCCACCAATGCTCGTCGCCCTGGGCCGCCCAAGCGCGAGTGCTGTTCCAAGACGCGAGCACGCAGAGCATGGAGACAACGCCGCCGCATCGGCGTCTCACTGCCGCGAGGCGCCGATCCTTCGACATTCGCCCGCTCGTACGCATGAGGATGGTTCCCTTTGCAAGAGAGTACCAGCTTTGCCACCGGCTGTCGGGCTCTTCTCCATTCGTCAGGGTTTCGCGAGGATCACCGCGCCACGACTCGCACGCAACGTCACCGGGTGGTCGAGGATCAGGTTCTCGACATAGGTTCCCGCCCGGATCAACACGATGTCGCCGCCGAGGGAATCGGCGGCGCCGAGCCCGTCGCTCACCGTGAGGTAGGGGTCACCGCTGTAGCCGTTGAACGGCGAAGTGGCCTGCTCGTCGACGAAGTGCGTCAGGCCGGTCGTGTCGTCGGCATGGTGTCTGCGGCTGGCATCCGTCCAGCGATCGAGCTGCCCGTCCGTGAGTCGCATGGTGTCGATCGTAATGACGTCTTCCCCGAGCAGCGCGCAGTCCACCGCCCCCATGTAGCCCATGACGTTGTAGCGCAGATCGTCATGCTCTTGCTGCGACCAACCGTTGCTCTGCGCGGCGGCGAGCAGGTTCGCGACTTTGCTGGAGCAGCAGCACTCGTCGCTGCCGCCGAGCGCGCAGGGAAAGGTGCCTTGTGGCGGGATCGGCCCCGTGCACTGGGACGGCGTCGGCTCGGATTGGGTGTCCGCGACCCGGTCGTCGGCCCAGGGGTGAATCAGATCGAAGTGGTGCCCGATTTCGTGCGCCCAGATGGTCTGGCGCGCGTTCTGGCCCGGATCGGTGGACGACAGGTTCACGTCGGCCGAGAAGTAGACGATCTCCCGCCCGACATCGTCCTCGGGAATGGCCGCGGCCGCCGCGCAGCAATCGGCGATATAAATGTTGGTCGCATTCGTTCTCCAGTGGTAGCCGACCGGATCCATCTCGGCAGCATCTTCGAGCATCCCGATTTCGTCGAGCGGCGAGATCGTCGAGAAAGCCGCCGAGCCCGGCGCCCCACTCACGGTCACGTCTTGAAACTCCGTGATCACGAATCGATACCCTCGACCCCAACGCTGCATGGCGCGGTTTGTGGCCGTGATCACATCGCGTACGTTCTGCTCGGTGCCGTAGAATCCCGTTGGCCGCACCCCATCCGCGCCGAGGATGTACTTGATCGAGAGCCGCACGTCGATCTCCTGTGCCGTCACGGGTGCCACGAACAAAAGTGCCAAACCGTTCAGCGCCAGCGTGCGCGGCGATCTCAACGCTCCACGCCTGGTTTTCATCCTCGCCTCCATCATGGGCCGATGATTGCACTCCCACCCGTCGGCACCCTCAAGGTGACGGGGCTGTTCAAGTACAAGGTCTCCGAGTAGGTTCCCGGGCGGATGAGCAGGATATCGAACGCCTCCGGCGCGGCGACCGCAGCCCCCACCGTCGCAAACGGATCCGTGCTGTAGCCGCTGAATGGCGCCGCGTTGTTGCGCCAGTCCACGAAGCCGGTGAACCCGGTCATGACCTGAGGGCGATGTCTTCGTGAAGTGTCCGCCCAGTGGTCGACCTGCAACTCGGTCATGTAGTCCTCCACCAGGTTTCGGAGCGGCGGCTCGTGATAAGACATCACGTTGTAGTAGACATGATCCACCAAATCCATCTCGCCCTGGGAAAGTTGGCTGTATTGCCGGCCTTGGAAATGATGCATGGCGAGATCATCCAAGGACCAGCAGGGATGGTCTGCGAGCGTGTCAGAGAATCCATCCCCTTCGCACGGCTGCGTTGGGCAGGATTGCGCTTGGCAATCGACGCAGTCGCACCCATCATGCGTATGCGCCAAGTCGAAATAGTGGCCGATCTCGTGGATGAGGACGAAGCCTTCCCAAGCGATCTCCTCGTCGATGACGATCGGCTGGCCAGGAGGGAAAGCGCACTCGCCTCCGACCTGGCCACTGTTGAAGTACACGTTGATTGCGGAGCCGCTCCACGCGTAAGCAGGGTCGTTCGTCGCCAGATTGTCGAAGGCGACCTTCGTCGTTCCCCGGATCTCCTTGTCGTACCAGTAACTCGGCCCGTCGCTGGAATCGTCGCAGGGGGTGCAGATGCCGCCGATCGCGATCGTTTCGAAGCGCACGAAACGGTAGCCACGCCAGTACGATGCGAGCAGCTCGTTGGCACGGGTGAACATCGAGTCGAAGTTCGTGCTCGTCGCATTCGGCGGCAACGAGCCGTCCACCGGGTTGCGGATGAGCTTGATCGAAACGCGCATTTCGATGTACGGAGAGGCGTTCGCCGGCAGGATCACGAGCGCGCTCGCCGCCACGGCCAGCACCACGAACGTGACTCCCCGCAAGGCCTGGAGCGCACACAAGGAGTGGGGGGGCATCACTGCAACCCCACGAGGACGAGAACCAGGCCGTCACCTTGCGCGAGCCCTCCCAACGCCTTGCCGAGAACCGCGCCCTGGGCCCGTGAATGATCCTCCACGCGCATCGCGTGGCCTGCGACGGACGATGTCGTCAGCAGATCCCCGGGCGTGATCGGTCCATTGGCCGTCGTGGCGCGACAGTAGACTCGGCCAGTCAGCGCCACGGGCTGGTCGCCGCTCGCGGCGGTGCCGGCTTGGCCCATCAGCATTCCGGGGCTCACGCCGCCCGCGCCGCTGATGATGCCTGCGACGCGGCGATCGTAGGCGTCACGGCTGACGACGAGATTGCCCTCGTTCTCGGCGTCGATGCACACGACCATGCCTGGCTCCGGAGCAAGATCCATGAGCCCGTCGCTGCTCACATCGAAACGCTCCGAAAGATCGGATCCCCCCATGATTTCCAGCACTCGGGTGCGGGTAACGCCGGCATTGTCCACCGAGAACATGAGGTTGAAGTCTGCGTCGACAGCGTTGATGTAGCTCCCAGAACCATTGTGCTTCAGGAGAAGCAATTCTCCAGCACCGGAGTTCTGCATGAACGTGGTGGAGTAATTGCTGTTGCTTTCGAAGTAGCCGGCGATTCCTTGGTTTGGCTGAGTGTTGATCGCACGCATGGTCGCGTTGTTGAACGTCTGACCGTTTCCGGTAACCTCGAGACCATGGCTGCGGAAATCGATCGACTGCGTTCCCCCGATTCGGAACTGCATTTCGTCGTTCGGCGTGTAGGCGATCTGACCGCGAAAGGCCCCCGCGTTGTTGACGAAGTTGACGGCCCCGATAAAGGTCGGCGTCAGCGCGTTGTTGCGCAGCTCGAGCACCGATCCAAAGGTGTTCACACTGGACACCATACGGACGACTGCTTGGTTCGCAGCAATATCGAGGGGCCATCCGGGCGCCGTGGTGCCGATGCCCACACGCTGGAATTCATCGACGTAGATTCCACGTGTCTGCAGGGCGTAGGGCGCCACCGTCACCTCTTGGCGCTCGAAGAGAGTGTAGGAGCCAATCGAGTGAGGACGCACTTGAATCTCCAGCCAGCGGCGCGAGCCGTTGAAGCTCGTCACACCGAAGTCCAGTTCCACCTTGAAGATACCGGCGGTGACGTCGACAGGTGGGATGACTCTTCCGTCATCGGGAAACGTCACCGGGGCCCCGATGATGTTCCCACCGGGATTCCGGTCGTAGAGCGTGAAGATCATGTCTGTGGAACCATCCACCAGAGCGCCATTCAGCTTCAGTTGACCCTGATATGTGAAGGTGGAACCGAGCGGCAACTGGGCCTGCACACGTGGCACCGGCAACTGCAGCGCCAAGGCAAGGCCCGCTGCTCCGAACCAAAACCGATTGGGGTTCATTTCCTGCACTCCTTGGTTTGAAAAGCTGTTCTTGCCGAACGACGAGGCATCGCTAACGCAGGAGCGTGAGCTTCTGCCGAGCGCGATCTGCGCCTGCCTCGATTGTCACGATGTAGACACCGCTTCCGACCTGAACGCCGCGATCGTCACGGCCATGCCACTGCACGCTGTGCCGCCCACCCGGGCGCATCGCATCCAGCAGGTTGCAGACGCGCTCGCCACGCACGTTGTAGAGACGAATGACGACTCTCCGCGGCCCGGGGAGGTCGAAATCGATCAAGGTGGCGGGATTGAACGGGTTCGGGCGGATGGGGTGCATCTGGAAGCGCAACGGGAGTGTTTGCCCAGCTGGCTCGCCAGTACCCGGGCCGACGTCGGTCGCTCCGGACCCGAGGGCGCGATTGGCCCAGAAGCCGCCGATCAACTCGTAACCGCCTGCTGCCTGCATGCTTGCATCGGCCTGGCCGATCGAGCCCGAGAGAACGTATCCGCCGCTCGCACTTTCCGTCCCGCTCCTGCCAATCGCGAACCAGCTCAAATCGTTCGCGGGGGTGGCGAGCTCCTTCGGTTCGATCGCGACATCATCCAAGGCCGTGGCGAGCGCAACCGCGAGCGTAGCCGCCGAAACCCAGGCGACCGCGCTGAGACCGACTCGACGGCCAGATGCGCCAGTGATTCCTGAGAACCTCCACATGCAAGACCTCCTTCGTTGACGCTGAAGCCAGACGCCACAGCGCGATGGATTCCATGCTGAAGAACGCGAGACCGACCGGAATGGGGACAGGGGGTCCGCAGGCGTCCGAGGGGAGGGCTACTGGTCTTTTTCGCCTTCTCCGCGTCGAGTACAATGCCGGCACCACTGACTTGATCCGCGGCGCCTCGATCCTTCGGTTCGGGAACGGGTGATCGATGCCGGACAACGGAATCACGACACTGCTCGTGGACCTGCGCAACGGGCGCCGCGAGGCGCTCGGCGAGCTGTTGCCGCTGGTCTACGATGAGCTTCATGCCATGGCGCGCGCCAAGCTGTACGTCGGCACCTCCGCCCAAACCCTCAGTCCCACCGTTCTCGTGCACGAGGCCTTCCTCCGGCTCTTCGATCAGAGCCGGCTCGACTTCAACGACCGCCGGCACTTTTTCTCGGTCGTGGCCATCGCCATGCGTCAGATCGTGGTGGACTACGCCCGCCGCCGCCTGGCACACAAACGCGGTGGGAACCTCACACGCGTCGCGCTCGACGATGTGCAGTTGGCTTCCGAAGACCGACTCGAAGAAATTTTGGCCCTCGACCAAGCGCTCGCCCGTTTGTACATGTTGGACGAGAGGCTCGCGCGTGTGGTCGAGCTGCGTTTCTTCGCCGGCCTCTCGGTGGAGGAGACCGCGGACGTCATGGATGTCGCCCCACGCACGGTGAAACGCGACTGGCGCAAAGCCCGCGCCCTTCTCTACGAGAGCCTGAGCGCAACCGAGGAACTATGAGACCTCCGCGCTTCAGAGCGGAGCTCAGCGCCGTCGACTCGGCACGCTGGCAGCGCATCGCCCAAGTGCTCGACGAGGCTCTCGAACTTCCGGCGTCGGAGCTCGAGGGCTGCCTGGATCGTGCCTGTGGCACAGACCAGGACCTGCGCGATCGTGTCAAGCAGCTGCTTGCCGCCGACAAACGCGCCGAGGACTTCCTCGCGCGCCCGGCGCTGGAGCTCGTTCCCGAAGCGTTGACGAGCGCACGAGAGCCGCGACGCGGCGGCCGCGATCCAGAACCCGTGGGGCCAGGACACCGGATTGGCCCCTGGCGCATCGTGCGCGAGATCGGTCGCGGCGGCATGGCCGTGGTGTACTTGGCAGAGCGCGCCGACGGCGAGTTCGAACAACGCGTGGCGATCAAATTGATGAAGGGGAGCCTCGACCCCGACGAAGTCTTGCCGCGCTTCGTCCTGGAACGCCGCATCGTGGCTCGACTCGATCACCCGCACATTGCTCGACTCGTGGACGGAGGCACCACCGAGGATGGTCTGCCTTACTTCGCCATGGAGTACGTGGAGGGCGAGCCGATCACCGACTACTGCGTGCGGCGCAGCGAGGACCTAGCTTCCGTACTGCGCCTGTTCCAACAGGCCTGCCGTGCCGTGGCGTACGCGCACCAGAACCTGATCGTGCATCGGGATCTGAAACCAAGCAACATCTTCGTGTCCAATCACGGAGAGGTGAAGCTCCTCGACTTCGGCATCGCCAAGCTCCTGGACCCCGAGCATGCAACGTCGGTTTCGTCTCGACCGCGACTCACCCTCGACTACGCCGCTCCCGAACAGATCCTCGGCGAGCCGGTCACGACGGCCACGGACGTCTTCTCTCTCGGGGTCGTACTCTACGAACTGTTGACTGGCCAATGGCCGCATGGCCCGCGCGCTTCGGCGCCGGGAGAGGTCTCCCGGGCGGTCATTCATGCGCAAGCCGTGGCCCCGAGCATGGCGCTCGCGCGAGCGGAGACGCCTGCGCGCCAGCGTGGCTGGCGTAAGCAGTTGGTGCGAGACCTCGACCATATCGCGCTCAAGGCGCTGGGAAAGAATCCCGCCGACCGCTACCCCTCCGTGCAAACGCTACTCGAGGATCTCGAACGTTCCCAGGCGGGCCAGCTTGTGGGGCCGAGGCGGCAGAATTTCATCGACCGCCTCGGGAGCACGAGTTCTCGCCGTCGCGCGGCCATCACCGCCGTCGCGATCGTCGTCTTCGTCTTCGGCGCCGGGCTGGTCGGGACGGCGAGGCAAGCCGGAAGTGCACGACAAGAGCGTGATGAGGCCCTGGTCGCGCTTGAGAAGGCCCGCAGCGCGAGCGCCCTCGTGCTCGAGATTCTTGCCGGCTCCGATTCGGAGCACGAGCGCGAGAACCCGACTCTCACTCGACAGGTCTTGGACGAACGTGCCGAGCGCGTTCGGACGGCGATCGACTCACCCGAGTTGGGGGGACGTCTGTATCAGGCTCTCGGGCGCGGTTATCGCGAGATCGGTGTCCTCGATCGCGCACGGGCCATGTACGAGATGGGGGTGGATGCGCAGCGTGCGACTTTCGGCGACCAGAGCCCTGAAGTCGCAGCCAGCCTGACCGACCTCGGAACGATTCTCATCGATCTGGGGCGATATGCGGATGGGGAAGCCGCGCTCGCCGAGGCGCTCGCCATTCAGCGGCAGCAGCTGGACATCCTGCACCCAGATCTCGCGGCGACCTTGGGTGCACTGGGAAGCCTGTACCGAACGACCGGGCGGTCAGCGGCTGCCGACAGTCTGTCTCACGTGCTCCAGGCACCGACACCGGGACGGTCTCCGTAACCTTTCACTCGCTCGCGTGTCTTCAGAACTGGAGCGGGGACGTTCCGGGACGGATCCGGAGGCCATGGACAAGGAGCACGACCCGAGATTCGCGTACGACGCCGTATGGCTCGAGCGCCTGCGCCCCGAGTTGTTGGCGTGGTTGCGCCGGCGGCTGCGCGACGCCGACGCGGCCGAGGATCTGTGTCAGGAAACGCTGACGCGTTTCGTGGCGCAGGCGCCGCTGCTCCGGGAGCCCGACAAAGCGCGCGCATACGTGTTCCGAACCGCGCGCAATCTGCTCGCCAATCATATTCGGGATCGCCGCAGCACGCTGCAGTTGGAGGTTCTGGACGGTGGATTGGATCCGCGGCAGCGCGCCGACTCACCAGAAAGCGATGCCGAACACCGCGAGTTGCAGCATCGATTTCGGTCCTTGAGCCTGGATCAGCTGTCCGTGGCCCCGACCTGCATCGCCCGCGCGCAGGACATGCAGAACCGGCGCAGCTTGAGATCGATCTGCTCGACATAGGTCGAACGGCGCATGACACATTGCGTGTCCAAACAATGCAACAGGCCATAAGTATGACCGAGCTCGTGAATCGCTTCCTTCACCAGGCGATCGTGTCGCAGGCTCGCATCCGCGCCCAAGCCGTAGTAACGATTGTCCAAACGCGACCAGGACACCACGGCCGCGCAACCGCCGAGCTGCGCCTCACCAAAGACGAAGGTGAGGACGGGGATGAAGAGATCGAGCCCGGTGATGCCGAGAACGCGCTCGGCCTGGCGGGGGCGCACCTCCACTAGCCACTGCAGCAGAATCCGCGAATTGAACTGGTCGCGCATCGGATCGTAAGCTGCATCGACGCTCTGCCGCGCCTCGCCGACCACGACCGGCCGATGCAGCTGCTCTTCGACCTCCAAGGCGACACGCGCAATTTCGACGCTCTCGGCCCCGGGGAGCGGCAGGATCCAGATCTCCTGCATCTCATTCCTTCCGCAGACCGAACTTCTTGATTTTGTTGTACAGGGTGACGCGATTGATGCCAAGAACGTCGGCCGTGCGCGTGATGTTCCAGTTCTGCTGTTCCAACACGTGACGGATGTGGGCGAGCTCCACCTCCTCGAGCGAGTCGCCTTCCGCCGGGTGCAAGCCATTGTCGAAGTGCAGCGAGAAATCTTCGAGCCGCAACAGCGGCGGCCGGCCGACCACCATGGCGCGCTCGACGGCATTCTCCAACTCGCGCACGTTGCCCGGCCACGTATGGTGCATGAGCCGGTCCAACGCCTCGGGCATCAAGCCTTCGACACGTTTGCCCATGGCCAAGCTGAATTTGCGCACGAAGTGCTCCACCAGCGCGGGGACATCGCTCTTGCGCTCGCGCAGCGGCGCCAAATGGATGGCGAACACATTGATCCGATAATAGAGCTCTTCGAGGAACTCGCCAGTCTGCAGCGCCTGTTCCAGGCTGCGGTTCGTGGCGCAGATGACGCGAAAGTCGACGCTCACGACCTCGTTGCCGCCGAGCCGCGTGAACTGCTTGGTCTCGAGCACGCGCAACAGGTCCATCTGCGTCTTCATGGCGATGTTGCCGATTTCATCGAGGAACAATGTGCCGCCATCGGCCATCTCGAGCTTGCCTTTGCGGCGGTAGTGCGCGCCGGTGAAGGCGCCGCGTTCGTGGCCGAAGAGCTCGCTTTCCAGGATGCCCTCGGCCAACGCGCCGCAGTTGACGGGAATCAGCGGGAAGTAACGCCTGCGGCTGTGGGCGTGAATGGCGCGCGCGATGAGCTCTTTGCCCGTGCCGCTTTCACCGCGAATGATGACCGTGGAATCGGTCGGGGCCACGACGCGTACCAGCTCGAAGGTCTCTTGCATCTGTTTGCTCTGGCCGATGATTTCGTCGCCGCGCTCTTGCTCGGTGATCTGGTCGCGCAGGCGCACATTCTCGCGTTGCAGCTGCCGATGCTGGAGAGCTTTGCGAATGAGCGCACTCAAGTGATCGGGGTCGAAGGGCTTGGTAACGTAGTCGTAGGCACCCGACTTGAGCGCCGCGACCGCCGTGTCGACCGCTGCGTACGCCGTGATCATGACGACGACGATGCTGGCATCGAGGGCATGAATCCGCCGCTGCAGCTCCATGCCGTCCATCCCCGGCATTTTAATGTCGAGCAGCACGACATCCCACGTTCCGGGGTGTTCTTGCAGCCGCTGCAGCGCTTCCTTGGCGTTGGCCGCGATCGCAACCTCGTGCCCGTCCTTGACGAACCACTCGTGCAACGACTCGCGCACAGCGTTCTCGTCGTCCACGACCAGAATCTTGCCGCATGCTCGGTTCATGAGCGCATCTCCTCGGGGGCCTCCGTCAAACGCGAGTCGCCGCACATGCCGGGGCCCGGCACTTCCGGCCCCGCGGCGCGGCGCGGCCACACCAGGGTGAATGTGCTGCCGGCGTCCACCTTCGATTCCACTTCCACCTTGCCCCCATGGCGTTGCATGATGCCGTAGACTACCGCCAGTCCCAGTCCGACCCCACTCGTGTCCGATTTCGTGGTGAAGAAGGGCTCGAAAATGCGCGGCAGGATCTCGGCGGCGATCCCCACACCCGTGTCCTGCACCGCGATCCGGATCACGTCCGGTTCGAGACGCAGGTGCAAGGTGAGCATGCCTCCGCTCGGCATGGCTTCGACCGCGTTCACCAACAATCCCAAGACGGCTTGCTGGATCTCGCCCGCGGAGCAGTCGGCGAAATCATCCTCGCCGCTTCGCTCCTGGCGCGCCGTGATGTTGGCCAATTCGAGATGATGGCGCACCAGCTCGAGGCAGCGCGCCAGCAACGCCGTTAGCGACACCGATTCTGTCCGCGGCGCGGCAGTGCGCGCGAACGCCAGCAGGTTGCGGGCGATCTCGCCGCAACGGCGCGATTCGGAACCGATCATTTGCAGCGAACGGTGCATGGACTCCTGGCTTTGTGGCGAAAAATCGCCACCCTCCAGCGTGCGCTCCACCAACCGCGCCGACACCAAGATCCCCGACAACGGATTGTTGATTTCGTGCGCGACGGTGGCCGAGAGCTTGCCGAGCGACGCCATGCGGTCCATCTGCCCCAGGTGCGCATGCGCACGCTGCAGCTCACGCGTCTTTTCGGCCACGCGCTCCTCGAGCGTCTGCGCCCAATGGCGGTTCTCGGCACGCGCATGCTGCAGCCGTCGCGTCATCGTGTTGAACGACTGCGCCAAGTCGCCGAGATCGTCGTCTGCGCCGTGCTCGATCGTGTGCTCCAAGTTGCCGGCCGCGACATCGCGTGTGGCCCCGATCAGACGCTCCACGGGCCGTTGCACCAGATGCAAGATGAGCCAGGCAAAAGCCAGGGCGACCATCGCGGCCACCGCCACCGCCATCAGACTCATGTGGCGGCTGCTCGCCTGCATCTGCGCATCCAGTGTGTCGAGCGACATCCAAACGTCGAGCACACCGAGAACAGTTTGTTCGCGCGGATGAGCATGACAGGGAGCCGTGAAGCAATCGGGTGCGTTGGGGATGGCACTGATCCAACCCAAGACGCGGTGGTCACCGTTGGCGAAAATGCGCGCGGCATCGCCACCCGCAAGAACCTGACGGGGCGATTCCTGCGCGTGGCAACGGTGGCAGGCTTCGGCTTGCAGGTCGACTTGGTGCCGCAGCTCGTCGGCGCGGGTGGAGAACATGATGACACCCTGCTTGTTGTAGACGCGCACGAGGTCGATCCCTGGCTGGGTGCCGAGATTCTGCATGATCTCGTGCAGCTCGGTGCGTTGGCTGCGCAGCATGCTGGCACGTGTCGTGTGCCGGATGATGTCGCTGGCGCGGCCAGCGCTCAGACTCACCGTGGCCATGAGGTGCCGGCGATGCTCACGCACCACAAGCCCGGTGAAGAGCGCCAAGAGCACCACGATGGAGCCAAACAAGAGTAAAAAGAGACGAATACTCAGGTGATGGAAGAATCTCGAGCGCCGCTGTGAAGCGGGAGACAGGCCCCCGGCCGCCTCGGCCTCAGCTCCTCCTGTCTTGCTGTCCGGCTGGCTGGCATCGCGCTTGTCCGCATCCATGCCGCATCTCCGCGGTTGGCGATCGAGTCTTCCTGTTTTGTATGTAACCGTCTAGATTCACTACGGCAAGGTGTCGTCAGTCAGGCGATCGCTGGACTCTTTTGTCCTTGCTCGCCGCACGCCTTGTCCCAGAGGTTGCCGTGCCGCTTCAAGCGCGAGACGGATGCAGATATCGAGCTGCCAGTCGATGCATCCCGCGCGATCCGAGGAGCTCGATGGTGCTGTGCACGGGCACTCCCCCGTCCGCCATCGTTTCACCCCCGGACATAGTCACGACGTCGAGCGCTTGGACCAGAGCCTGGTGCCATGATTCGACATCTCTTTGCACCATGGCGGAAAAGGTCTCGGCGTGCAGCAGGGCTGCCGACTCCTTGCGTGGACGGTGAGGTTGCAGCACGAACAGCCACGCGTCTGCCATCGAATCGTGCAGCTCGAAATCAGTGCCGCAAGCCAATTTCTCGTTGCATTCCAACACCTGACCCGTGATTGGTGCCAGCAACGTCAAGGTTCCCCCGGGTTGGTCCAGCCAAGTGCAAGGCCGCCCCCGCTGCAGGCGTGAGCCGACGAGTGGCAGCACAACACAACGCAGCCGCCCGACGATTCGGGCGGCGAATGCATCGAGGCCGACGCGCGCCCTGCCATCGGCCTCGAATCGCACCCAAAGGTGGCCGCGCGAGTAGAGGGCGTCCGGGTCGAGCGCGGGGAGATCTCGCATCTCGAGATCATGCACGCCTTGCTCTCGACTCGGATTCTCCGGCGCCGCGGACTCGGAGGCTGGCCGCGCGTTGGCTGCGCGGTCCAGCACCGCATCCACCGGCGGCTTCAGCAAACGCCGCGTCTCGTGTCGGAGTGCCGCATCCAGAGGGCAGCGCTCACAGTCCAGCTGCAGATCGCAGATCCAACAGCTCAAGACACCCGCCAACATCCAGATGCAGGGCGCCTCGCCTTCGGGAACGACGCGCGCGCGCTGCATTCCTGCTTCTCTGCGCCCGATTGCATCCATGGCTCCTCCCGAGGGTCCTTGCGACCCTGTGACTCGACCCTCATGCCTGCGCTGAAGCCGGTTGCGCTGGCGTCGTGGCCAGCCGGCCGCGACGCAACCGCCGGATCTGCGCCTTGGGCGATTCGAAGATCGGTAAGGTCCTGCAGGCGACGCCGAACAGCGCGAAACCGATCGCCACGATGCTCATGGTGACCGCGACTTCCATCCAGCTCGGGAAGTAACGTTGCCCGGTGCCCAGCTCGAGTCCGGTGATGCCGACGTTCAGCCGATTGAGCACGAAACCCGAGACGACGCACGCCGAGCCCAGGAACAAGGTGTGCGGATTCTGGCGCCAGCGCGGCACGGCGAAGAGCACGATGGGAACGATGGCACCCACGATCATCTCGGCGGCGAACGCGGCGGCCGGCAACGTCGTGGCCCAGAGGTGCTCCCAGGCGCCACGGAACGCCAGGTCCTCGAGCCGCCACACCAGGGCGACGAGTTGCACCACGACGACGACGCGTGCCAGATCGGAGAGCAACGACAGCTCGAGCTGTTTGCCAAAGGCCTTCCCACTCAAATAGGACTCGAAGATGACCATGGCGAAGCCGACGCCGAGCGCGGAGATGAAGAAGAACACCGGCAGCATCGGCGTGTACCACAGCGGGTGCAACTTCTGCGGCATGATCAAGAACAGCGACCCGAGTGAGGATTGGTGCAACGTCGAGAGCAACACCCCCACGATCACGAGCGGCACGGAAATGGCGTGCAGGACGCGCCGGGGCCGCTGCATGCGCAGCTTCTCGAACACGATGGGGCTGAACTCGAGTGCCAGCACCGTGGTGTAGAGCATCACGCACCAGGCGACCTCGAACATTACCGAGTGCGGGTTCCGCATGACCAGCGGATGCCAGATCCGGTACGGCCGCCCGAGGTCGAAGAGCAGCGCCACGATCACCAGCAAGTAGCCGAGGAAGGCGGTCAGAATCGTCGGCCGCAGGATCGGCTTGTAGCGTTCGATGTGGAAGATGTGCACCATCGCGGTGACGGCGAAGCCTCCCGCCGCCAGCCCGACGCCACAGAGCACATCGAAACCGATCCACAGTCCCCACGGAAATTGGTCGGAGAGATTCGTGCTCGCCCCCAATCCCCGGGTGAAACGCACCCAGGTCGCCACCAGGCCGGCAGCGACGATGAGCCCGAACACACCCCTCCAGAACGTGATGCGCGGGAAAGCGATACGTGGCTTCATGACCGGCCTCCGTCTCGACTCGTGGCCCGTTCCAGGAGCGACCCGGTATCGACGTCGACGTCTTCCAAGCGCTCGAGCTGCATACGGCGGCGGATGATCCACCAGATCCCCAGCAAGCCGACGCCTCCCACCGAGACGACGTTCGGGATCTTCGACAGTGCTTCCCAGGTGTAGGACGGCATCGCTCTCTCGGGCAGGTCGGCCGGGAACCCGAGCTGCTCGAAGGGAACCGCCGCCAACACCAGCACGTTCGTGCCACCGACTTCGCGTTCCCCATAGATGCGGTGCACATAGGAATCGGGATTCTCGCGAATCCGCCGGCGCGCTTCCGCCAGCAGTTCCTCGCGCTCACCGAACGTCGTGGCCTCTGCCGGGCAGGCGGCGGCACACGCCGTGCTCTGGCCGGCGCGCACGCGGCCGATGCAGCCAATGCACTTCTGCACCCGCGGCAGCGCCTTGTCCCATTCGTACTTCGGGACGCCGAAGGGACAGGCCACCATGCAGTAGCGGCAGCCGATGCAGCGTGACTCTTCGTACGCCACCGGTCCCTCGGGAGTCTTGTGCAACGCCCCGACTGGACACACCGAAGCGCAAGACGGCTCCTCGCAATGCATGCACATCCGCCGGACGTACACGTCCCCCCTCTCCTCGACCACCGTCCAGGTGCGGGCAGTGAGCGTGGCTTCCACCTCCCCCGGCAGATGATTGGCTTCCTTGCAGGCATCCGCACAAGCGTTGCATCCGATGCAGCGCGTGGTGTCGATGAGCAGCGCCGCAGTCATCGTCGCCCTCCTCCTCTGATTCGACCGCTTGCACGCAGCAGGTGTCCTATGCACCGCACGGTCGCTGCAACCTCAGCGACCGGCAAGGAATTCGGATTCGAAACGCTCCCACGCGTTGGCGTCGAGCGTCTCCATCACTCCAGTCACGGCAAGGCCACCGTCTTGGAGCGTCGCACCGACGGGTGCGCTCGGGAGTGTGCGACCGAGGAAATCGCCGAGACGCGCAGCTTCATGCCGCAGCCATCGCTCTGCTTCGTCCCCGATGCGCAGACGCCGGAGCTCGCGCGCTAGATGGTGCGGCCGGATGCGCAGCAGCCAGCCGGCGTCGTAGGGTGCGTCGCGCAGGCGTTCCGGTTCGTGCAAGAGCGTGGTGTTCACGTCGGTCACCGTGCCGGTGAGCGGCGACGCGAACGCGACACTCTTGGTCCCTTGATGCAGCACGAAGGCGGCATCCTCGTGCGCGAGCTCGGCGCCCGCTGCGGCGACCTCGAGGCGGTCGAGCCGACCCAACAGACGCGAGGCGAAATCGTCCACGCCGACCTTGATCGAGCCGTCGGTTTCGAGCCTCGCCCAGGTGTGACCGGCGCCGACGAAGATCCCCGCCGGAACGGGGAAATCGCCCCCCACCGGTTCGAGTCGCAGCGGGACGTACGGCGCCACGACCGCGCCGCGTCTGTGTGTTCGCACCGAATCCACGATCAAGAACAGTGCGATGGTGCAGAAGACCAGAATCGCTGTCACAAGACTCACCTCCTCGGGTGATTGTCCGCGGCGGATTCAAGAACCGCCGCGATGACTTGCATCGCAAGACACGAGCCAGCGCGGGGCGGGATCGGGCATTCGCATGCGCAGGAAGGAACTGCAGCGCGGGACTCGAGTTACGCGGCACGCGCGCCAGGCGGTGCAAGCATGCGCGCGCTGGACGCGCGATCTCGGCGTCGAATAATTCAACGCCGCATGAGCGCACGAGCGGAGAAAAGCGTCGAAATCATTGCCGTAACGCGAGGTGCGCCACCGTCACGAAATCGAACGGGGATGTCGAGAAAATCAACGCTTGGAAGGCTCGAGGATTTGGCGCGCCGATTCTGCCTGCTTCGAGTCCGGATACTCCGCCAGCAATTGGCGTAGCAGCTGGGTTGCGGCGTCGAGGTCCCGATCGGGATTGAGCGGTGCGCCGTACAACTCTCCCAAGACGAGCAGGATCTCTGGTTTGAGCTCGACATCGGTGTCTGGGGCCTGGAGCAGCGACTCGGCGATCGCGATTGCACCGTCATAGTCGCCCTCGCGAGCGAGGCTGCGGGCACGATCCAACTGCGCTTTGTCCTTGCCGACGATCGTCGCGCTCACCTTGTAACCGTCGGCCCTGCGGCCGGTCTCGTCGAAATCGCTCGTTTCCGTGCGGGTGCTGGCGCTGCAGGACGCGGCCGTGAGGAGGGCGAACACCGCCCAGGAGCGCAGACTCCTGGCTTGCGGCCGGGGTCCGAGGCGTGTTATCGACACCCGCATGGTTGCCTCCGGCGGGCACCATATCGCGGCCGAAACAGCGGTGCCGCAATCGCAGACTCGCCCCTGGGATCCGCAGACCGAGGAGATCCTAGTATGCGCATCGGACGCTTTCATATCCCACTCCTGATGCTGATGTTCGTCTTCCTGCCCGTGGCCGCGGTGCTCGAGTTTACGCACGCCGACCCGCCGCTGGTATTCGCGGCCTCGGCGCTCTCGATCATCCCGCTCGCAGGCCTCATGGGGCGCGCGACGGAATCGCTCTCCGAGCGCATGGGGCCGGGGCTCGGCGGCCTGCTCAACGCCTCTTTTGGCAACGCCGCAGAGCTCATCATCGCGCTGGTGGCGCTGCAGCGCGGGCTCCCCGAAGTGGTCAAGGCCTCCATCACCGGATCGATCATCGGCAACATCCTGCTCGTCCTCGGCCTCGCGATCGTTGCCGGGGGTTTGCGCTTCGACCGCTTGCGTTTCAACGCCACGGCGGCGAGCACGGGCGGCACATTGCTGGCGCTTTCCGCCATCGGTCTCGTCGTGCCCGCCATTTTTCACCGCATGGTGGCGGGCCATGCCAACGCCCACGAGAAAGAGCTTTCGCTCGAGATCGCCATCGTGCTCTTTGCCACCTATCTCCTGAGCCTGGTGTTCTCCTTGCGGACGCACAAGCACCTCTACGCCGGGCAGCCGGGCCCAACGAGCGCAGGGATGGGCACGATCGACAGCAAGGACAGCGGCGCAGCCCATGGCTGGAGCCGGAACCGCGCCATTCTCGTTTTGCTCATCGCCGCCGGATTCATTGGGCTCGTGTCCGAATGGTTGGTGCAGGCGGTCGAAGCGACCGCCACGGCTTTCGGGATGACCGAGGTGTTCGTCGGCGTCATCCTGGTCGCCATCGTCGGCAACGCCGCCGAACACAGCACCGCGGTGCTCGTAGCGCGCAAGAACCAAATGGATCTGGCCCTGCACATCGCCGTGGGATCCAGCATTCAAATTGCGTTGTTCGTGGCACCAGTGCTCATCTTCGTCAGCTATGCCTTCGGCAAGCCGCTCGATTTACTGTTCACCAACTTCGAGGTCTTGGCGGTCGTGGCCTCCGTCGCCGTCGTCAACCTCGTAGCCTTGGACGGCGAAGCCAACTGGCTCGAAGGCGTGCAACTCCTGGCCGTCTACGTCATCTTGGGCCTGGCGTTCTTCTTCCTGCCATGACGCGACGGTGCACTGCGCGCGGGATCGTGGTGGGAATCCGCATCGCCGCTGGGCCGGAACGCACGCGAGCGTGTGCGCGGCCTACGGCTGATGGCAGTCGCTGCAGGCGACGCCGCTGGTGCCGCCCATGAGATCGTTGCCGTGGCAGCGGCGGCAGTCGTCGTCGCCGTGTACCGACACCTCGAGGCCATGGAAGGTGTGGAGATGCTTGTCGAGCCAGCCCTCCGGATGGCCGCTCGGCCCGCCGGCGTGACACGTGTAGCAGCTCACTCCGCTCCAGCCGCCCTGATACGTGTCCCCATGACAGGTCGTGCAAGCAGTCGGGCCGTGGAGTGCGACCTCGGTGCCATGGAACGGTTCGGCTGCGTCCTTCCAGTACGGTGGGTGGCCGCCAGGGCCGTCGTGGCAATCGGAACAGCCGGGCACGACGGCATCGCCGAGCAGAGCCGGTCCATGGCAGCTGGTGCAGAGATTCGTCCCATCCCGCGCCACGCGCGCGCCATGAAAATCGCCGCTCGTCGCAACGCTCCAGTCGGGAGGATGCGTGGGCACCTCGTCCTGCATCGGCGCCGTTTCGGCGCAGCCGAGCACCAAGATCAGTCCCCAGAATGCATGCTGCCGGCGAACGCTTCGCATCGTCATCTCCCGTGACAGCGCGCGCACGTGGGCGCACTGCTGCCGGATTCGTGGCACGCGGCGCAGCTCTCCATGTCGAATCGCCCCGCCTCCGCATGACGGCCGCCGTCGGTCAGCAGCCAGCTGGCCTGCGAGTGATCGGAGGGCAGCACTCGTTGCGCCGCATGACAATCCGAACAGAACTCCGATTCGTGACAGGTGCTGCAGGAGATTTCCTTCGACCGTGCTTGGAGTGCGTGATCGAAGAAGAAATTCAAGGGGTGAGACCGCGGGCGGATGTTGTCGCCATTGTGACACTCCTGGCAATCGGTCTCGGTGTGACAATTGGCACAGCGCGATTGGTCCCAGGATGCCTGCAGCGCATGCAACTGCAGAAACTGCGGCCCGTGGCTGGCGGGTCGCAATTCCTCGCCGGCAGCGTGGCACAAACGGCAATCGCTCGCCTGCGATGCGGTGGTGTGGCACGTGCGGCACGTCGCCTTGTCCGGCAGCACCGGTTCGATCATTCCCTCGCCGGCATGGCAGGCGGCGCACTCCATCCCGTTCTGCACGTGCACCTGGTGCGGGAAATTCTGCGCCACGACGTGGCGGGGCGCGTATCCAGCCGGTGTCTGCGCTTGGACATGACACAGCGCGCATTGCGCCGCATCGTTCACATCGTGACACTGCGCGCAAGTTTCCTTCTGCGGCCGGAGCAAATCCGTGGCGCGCAGCGACGTCGAGGCGGCTTCATGGCAGACGCTGCACTCCAGCCCGTTGGCCGCATGGACGGCATGCACGGGCTTCAACGCCGGTCTTGCGTCGCGTGCCTGCAAGGTCACCACGAACAGGACCGCGGCACCTGCGAGGCAACAACCGGTGACGGCGAGGCGATGGAGGGTTCGCATCTTCACTGCAACCACCCTCCCTGTCCCAGGCCGAACTTCGACGGACCGCGACCGGCGAACAGGTCGAGACCGAACAAGACGCGCACGTCCTGGTCGAAATCCGGGTTCTTCAACCCTTGCACCTCGAGCACCCCTCGCAGTCCGGGGACCAGGTCGAGCGTGGCGCGTCCGAAGAGCGTGACCAGGTCGCGCTCCATGTCGCTCGGTGCATCCTCGAAGAGCGCATAGGTCGAAACCACCGCGCCGGCAGCCAAACGCACCCAGGGGCGCACCGGCACATCGACATCCCCGAACCACTGACTTTCCTCGCCCGCGTCACCGAAGCGTGCAGAGTACCCGACCCGCCCGTGCCGGAAGAGCAAGGCGCCGCCCAGGCGCGACGCGGTGCGGGTATCGATCACGCTGGTGAAAGACTCGATCTCGCCCCCGAGCCCATTGGCGAGCTCGTAGCGCGCCGAAGCACGCATCAACCGGATGCGCTCGAGGGCGCCGAAGCGCGCGAAGTAGCTCGTCTGTTCGATCCGCGGCGCGCGATCCAGGTATTGCGCGCGCAAGAGCCACGGCGAGCCACGCCCCGGGCTGAAGTCGCCCAGCAGTTCGACGCGCTGCCAGCGCTCGGCATCCGTCTCGTACTCCGCGCTGGCGAAGGTCCGCAGTCCCGCGAGCGGGAACCAAGTGGCATCCGCCCCCACGGGGCGAGCGGCGATCGCACCGTCTTCCTCCCATTGCGCACCGGACACGCCGATGCGCAGAGCGGGCGTGACGGTGGCGAGAAGGCGGCCCCCGAACGCCAGGTCCGTCTCGATGCTACGGATGTCGAATTCGAGATCGGGCGGCGCCTGCGACCCTCCCCAGGCTCGCAGCTCCACGCGCCGCACGGGATTGAGCTTGATCCAAGCGCCGTCGAGCGTGTGATGCGCGGGACCTTCCTGCACGAACATCCGTCCCATGCGCGCGCGCACTTGCCAAGCGCTCGCGCGCACCTGGGCATAGCCCACGGTCCAGCGTGTCTCGTTGGTCGGCTGGATCGGGTAGAGATCGGCATCGGCATAGCGACCGGCAAAGCGCAAATCGAGGTGGTCATCCCACAGGCGTGAAACGGAGGCGTCGACATTCTGCAGGAAGTTGGCGCGCGCGAGCAAGACACCGGTGCTGGGATCGATGCTCTCGTACCAGTAGCCGGTGGTGCGAGTGGCCACCCACCAAGCCGTGGGCGACCACCCGACGGCGGGTTCATCGCCGCCGGCTACCCGGGGGGAGAATGCGATCGAGATGCAGACCGCGCCACAGGTGACCCAGCGTGCCGTCGCCGCGCCGGCAAGGACCCAAGGTGCGGCGAACGCGCGCGGGGGACCCCACCCACGCGTCACATGTCCTCCCGCAGGACGAACGCCCCTTGCGGCAGCGCCGTCGGCTCGAGGTACAGGATGCTCTGCTGCAGGAGCTGCACCGCGTACGTGGTGTTGTGCACGCCGCTCGAGCCGTCGTAGTCGACGTAGGCCCAATTGTAGCCGGCTTCGCGTTGGACACGAGTGCTCTTGGTGGTGTCACCGAGCGTCGGGATGAAGGCGTTGATGAAATCCATCTTCACCGTGTCGTTGCGGCTCTTGTCGATGATGGTCTGATGCAGGAGATCCAAAAGACCGCGGATCTCGAGCTGGACGCCTTCGACGCTGCCGTTGCCGTCGAAATCGGCCTTGGCGACGATGTCCTCGAACTCGGTGATCGGGCCATGGCAGCGCACGCACGCTTCCGTCACCGGGAGGAAATCGTGGCCCATGAAGTTCGGGATGCCGGCTTCCGGATCGCCGGCATGCTGGTGCGTGTGGCAAGCGACACAGGCATCCTCGACCAGAATGTGCTTGCTGCTCGACCACGGGAACGCAGGCGACAGCGTCTGGTAGGCGTTCACGCCCTTGAGCATGTCACCCTGGATCGAGTGATGCGGGCCGAAGTTGCGCGAACCGTTGACGATCTGTCCGAGCACGTCGGTCTCCGTGCGCCGGCCGTTGTGGCACGAGATGCACAACCGTCCAGCGCCTGCCTCTTCGACCAGCACGTTGTTGGGCAGCCACACGTCGGTTACGGATGCGTCACGCAAGCTCGCCGGGTTGTCGTTGCCGTGCGGATCATGGCAAACCGCGCAGGAGTGACGCACGAGCTGAGTCGGGTTCGCCGTCGGCGGCACGAAATTCTGTGGATCGTCGAGATAGGGGGCCGAAACGATGCCGTTATGGCACTTGGCGCAACTCGCGCGCATCCCCGGGGGCGACGCTTCCGTCCACGTCGCGCCGGCAGCGTGCGCCGAGGTCTGCCACTCGTCATACGTGGGATGGTGCGCATCGGTGTGGCACTGGCCGCAGAGAGCCGCGTCCATCGTGAAGCCGACGGATGCGAAGTTGGGAGAGGGGTGCTCGCTGCCGGGTCCGTGGCAATTCTCGCACTGCACGCCGGCCAAGCGTGGCACCGCGGTTTCGTCGTAGCCACCGTTGTCGAGCGTCGCGTCGGCATTGCGGCCGTAACTGCCGACGGTGTGGCATGGCAAGCAGGACGGATTGTCACCCATTCCGATGTCATTCAGCGATTGAATGGCACCCGCGTGCGCCGACACCGACCAGGTGCTCCACTGTTCGCCTCCGGGGCCGCCGTTGTGACACACGGAGCAGCTGGTCGCACCTTTGTAATACGGGCTGACCGCCGGCATGTAGGTGGCGACCGCGACGTTCGCCTGGGCGATCGCGACGTTGTCGCCATCGGTCACGACTACCGAGAGGCCATAGACGCCGGGGTTGTCGGGTGCCGTCCAGGCCGTGCTGTCGGCCGTGGCATCCGCGAAGCTGCCGGCATCGGCCAACCAGCCGTAGCGGAGATCGGCGCCTGCGGGTGCCCGTTGCACGATGACTTGGATGCCCGTTCTTCCACCGGTATCGAGGGAGTCGAACGCGGTCTGCACCTGCACTTGAATGGCTTGGTCTTGTTGGACCTGCACGACTTCGTCATCTCCGCATCCGCAGACGAGGAGCATGGCGACGGTGGCCGCAGCGAGGCTGGCAGTGGTTCTCGGCATCTCGAGGCCCCCTTGCAACGCAATCGTTTCCGACGCACTGGCCGCATGTGGCCGGGAAGCTACACGCAGCATCCTGGCTACGTCCAGCATTCAGGATCACTGGCGCTCGACGAACCCGTGGTGGCCGCGCCCCGGAGTTTCGCGCACCAACCGCGCCAACAGCTGACCGAGAACGGTATCCAGCTGGTGCGGCGTGTCGGGCATCTGCACGTAGAACAGGACACCGCGCTGGCGGATCTCGCGTTCGAGATCCAGCGTGTGGTCTGATGCCAAATACACGATGGGCGTTCCAGGCCGCGCCGCGTGCATCTCGTTCAGCGCCTCAGCGGCCACGAGCCCGAGCCCCGTGTCATCGACAATGACCATGCACGGTGACAACAGCCGCAGGGCCACGAGACAGTCCGCGAGCGTGCGCACGTTGCTGAGCCGCGGGCCACTCGACCCGAGGCTCTCGATGGCGTGCGCGACGATGCCTGCCAGTTGCTCGCTGGCCGTCAGCACGAGCACGGTTCCTTCTCGAAACGGAGTGAGCATGTCGTCTCTTCTCTGCGTCCGGCGAAGATTTCTTCTGGGTCCTGCGGGTCGCGCTTCCGTGATCGCGACGAGACGGCCCGAGCCCATGGACCCACGTGACGAATCGGGGAATAGCGAAGAGCATGCCCGCACAGATGTGGCTGTAAACAAAACAATGATAACGCATTACATAATCGCGCCCGGTTGAGGCACAGGCCGGTTCTGACTCCAAAAGGGGCAGCTCCGTGGCCCGTCGGAGAAGGGATGTGACGACGGGAGTCAACTCAATCGACTTCGTGATATTTTTCACAAGCGTTTTGGACCCGAGATCTTCGCCCGCGCCGAGAGCTCCGGCTCGCGGGCGAGTGGGTCCTCAGCGAAAGGTCTTCAATGCGCGCATGTAGTTGGCGCGCTCGAATTCCCCGGGGTTGGGTACGTTGGCGTAGCTCATGCTCCCCTTCATCTGCTCCACCGAGTCATACTCGCGCTCCTCCATCCAGGCTCGGACGGCAGCGAGCACCGCTTCGAGATGCGCCGGCCCGTGCATCAGCAAGGCCGAAGCCATCATCGTCACGTCGGCTCCCGCCAACAGCATCTTGATCACGTCCCTGGCGGTATGGATGCCGCTCGTGGCGGCCAGGCTGAGGGCGACTTGGTCACGCAGGATCGCGATCCAGCGCAAAGGCAAGCGCATCGCTTGCGGCGTGGACAGCAGCACGTTGGGCACCAGGCTCATGTCTTCCAGATCGATGTCCGGCTGATAGAAACGATTGAAGAGGACGAGGCCGTTGGCACCGGTTTGCTCGAGACGTCGTGCCATGTGGGCGAAGGCGCTCCAGAACGGCCCGACCTTCACGGCCACGGGAACGTTCACGGACGCTCGCACCGACTGCAGGATGTCGATGGTGCGCTGTTCGACAGCCGCTGCCGTTTCTTCCGGGCTCGTGGCCAAAAAATAGATATTGAGCTCGATGGCATCGGCGCCGGCCTCCTGCAACATCTCGGCGTAACGCGTCCAGCCACCCGGCGTCGCGCCATTGAGGCTCGCGATCACCGGAATCTCCAGGCTCTTCTTCAGCTGCACCAGGCGCTCCAAATAGTCCTCGCCCAGCATTTCGTAACGATCGTGCTCGGGAAAGTAATGCAGCGACTCGGCAAAGCTCTCCGATCCAGCCTCGGTGCGCGAATGCAGCTCGTGTTGATCGTGCAGGATGTCCTCCTCGAACAAGGACTCCATGACCAATGCCGCCGCGCCCGCGTCCTCCAGCCGTTTGGCCATGTCGATGTCGCGGGACAATGGCGATGCCGACGGCACCAATGGATTGCGCAGGCGCATGCCGAGATAGCGCGTCGTGAGGTCGATCATCTCTCCCCCTCCACTGCGACAGGCGTTTGGGACCCGGGCGTACCGTCCTGCGCCGCGTCTGCGTGCGTCGCTGCCGCGTCCAGTGCGCGCGGCGCCCGCGTCTTGCCCGGTTCGCGAGGCTCGTCGCTGCACGGCAGCGCCGCCAGTTGTGCATACAGCCGCCAGCGCTTGTCGACATCGCCTTGTGCGAGGCGCAGGAGTTGCCGCGCCCGCTCCGGCAGGGCCTTCTGCAGCATCTTGAAGCGCGTCTCGCCATACAGATATTTGTCGAGGGGGATACTCGGTGGCTTGCTGTCCAGCTGCAGCGGATTCTTGCCCTCGCGGACTCGGCGCGGATCGAAGCGGAACAGCGGCCAGTGCCCGCTCTGCACTGCCAGCTTCTGATTCGTCATGCCGAAGCGCATGTCGATCCCATGGGCGATGCAGTGGCTGTAGGCGATGATGAGCGACGGACCCGGGTAGGACTCGGCGTCGATCAAGGTGCGGATGGTCTGCGCGTCGTTGGCCCCCATGGCGACGCGGGCCACGTAGACGTTGCCGTACGTCATGGCGATCAACCCTAGGTCTTTCTTGGCCTCCGACTTGCCCGCCGAGGCGAACTTGGCGACTGCCGCGCGTGGCGTGCTCTTGCTCATTTGGCCACCGGTGTTGCTGTAAACCTCCGTATCGAGCACGAGGATGTTGACGTCGCGCCCGCTGGCCATGACATGATCGAGGCCGCCGAAACCGATGTCGTACGCCCAGCCGTCGCCGCCCACGATCCACACGCTTTTCTTCACCAAGGCGTCCGCCAAGAGGCCCAGCCGCGCCGCGTCGGGTTCCAGGCAGCCCGCGAGCCGCTGTCGCAGTGCGACGACGCGCTCGCGTTGGGCGCGAATGCCGGCCTCGTCGCTCTGGTCGGCGTCGAGCAGCGCCGCCACCAGATCGTCGGCGTCGATCGATGTGCGCAGCCGTTGCAACAGCTCGCGCGCCATCTCCTGCTGTTTGTCCACGGAGATGCGGAAACCGAGACCGAATTCCGCATTGTCTTCGAACAACGAGTTGGACCAGGCCGGCCCGCGGCCGTTGCCATCGACCGACCACGGCGTGGTCGGCAGGTTGCCACCGTAGATGGAAGAGCAACCCGTGGCATTCGCCACCAAACTTCGATCGCCGAACAGCTGACTCATCAATTTGAGGTACGGGGTTTCCCCACAACCCACGCAGGCGCCACTCGCCTCGAACAGAGGTTGCAACAGCTGCGAGCCGCGCACGCTGGTGTTCTTCACCGCGGCACGATCGGCCTCGGGCAGGCCGAGGAAGAACTCGAAGCTGGTGCGTTCCACCTCCAGATGCTCGTCCTTCGCACACAGGTTGATGGCCTTGTGCCGCACCTCTTCCTTGCTCTTCGCCGGGCAGACCTCGATGCAGATGCCGCAGCCGGTGCAGTCTTCAGGCGCCACTTGAATGCTGTACAGCCAGTCCGCGCCGAGCTCGAGGAAATCCTTGCCGCGCACCGGGCTGGAGCGAAAATCCGCCGGCGCGCCGGCCAGCGCCGCCGGCGCGTAGACCTTCGACCGAATGGCCGCGTGCGGGCAGACGATGGCGCACTTGCCACACTGAGTGCAGATCGCAGCGTCCCAGATGGGGATCTCGAGGGCGATGCTGCGCTTCTCCCACCGCGACGTCGACAATGGGAAGGTGCCGTCGCAAGGAAGCGCACTCACCGGCAAGCCATCACCGCATCCGGCGATGATCGGTGAGGTGACCTGCTGCAAGAACGCGGGCGCCGCGGCCGCGATCGCCGGCGCGATGCCGCGGGTGGCGGTGACCTGAGAGGGGACTTCGACCTCGTGCAGGCCTTCGAGGGTGCGATCGACGGCCGCGAAGTTCATTTCCACGATCGACGCGCCCTTCTTGCCGTAGGTCTCGACGATCGAGTTCTTGATGCAGGCGATGGCTTGATCCCGCGGCAGAACGCCGCTGATGGCAAAGAAGCAAGTCTGCATGATGGTGTTGATGCGTCCGCCCATGTTGGCCTCGCGCGCCACTCGAAAGGCGTCGATGACGAAGAGCTTGAGTCGCTTGTGCACCAGATGCTCTTGTGCTTCGCGCGTCAAGGTGTCCCAGACATGGGCGGGCGACACGGGCGTGTTGAACAAGAAAACGCCGCCCGGGAGCGCCGCGGCCAGGATGTCCTGGCGGTCCAGGAACAGCGGATGGTGACAAGCGACGAAGTGCGCCTGCTGAATCAGGTAAGACGAGCGAATCAGAGAGCCGCCGAAGCGCAGATGGCTGACGGTGATGGACCCGGCCTTCTTGCTGTCGTAGACGAAGTACCCCTGGGCCGCGAGATCGGTTTTCTCACCGATGATCTTGATGGAGTTCTTGTTGGCGCCGACCGTGCCATCGCTGCCGAGACCGTAGAACACGGCGCGGAACACGTCGTCGCCCTCGGTGGTGAAGGTCGGATCGAACTCGAGGCTGGTCCCCGTGACGTCATCCCGGATGCCGACGGTGAAGTGGTTCTTGGCCCCGGTTTTCTTCATCTCCTCGAACACGGCCTTGACCATGGCCGGTGTGAACTCCTTGCTCGCCAATCCATACCTGCCGCCGATCACGCGCGGGCGCACGGCGAACGCCGGTGCCGGCGCGTCGCAAGACTCGGCAATGGCGTTCACTACGTCGAGGTACAGTGGCTCGCCCGGCGCACCGGGTTCCTTGGTGCGATCGAGGACCGCGATGCAGCGCGTCGTGCGTGGCAGCGCTCGCAGGAATCCCGGCAGAGAAAACGGCCGGTACAACCGCACCCGCACCAGTCCGACTTTTTCACCGCGCGCGCGCAAGGCATCAACGCACTCCTGTGCTGCTTCGGCGCCACTGCCCATGGCGACGATGACGCGATCGGCATCGGGCGCGCCAACGTAGTCGAACAGATGATATGCCCTTCCGGTGTGGGCGCTGAAGCGATCCATGACCTTCTGCACCACATGCGGACAGGCGTCGTACCACGGGTTCGCCGCTTCCCTGGACTGGAAGAAGACGTCGGGGTTCTGGGCCGTGCCGCGCAACACCGGGCGATCGGGCGTCAACGCCCGCTGCCGATGCGCGCTCACCGCTTCTTCACTCACCATCGCGCGCATCACTTCGTCGGAGAGTTCTTCGATCTTGGCGACCTCGTGCGAGGTGCGGAACCCATCGAAGAAATGCAGGAAGGGCACACGAGTTTCGAGCGTTGCCGCGTGCGCGATGCAGGCCAGGTCTTGCACTTCCTGCACGGAACCCGAGGCCAGCAGCGCCCAGCCCGTGCCCCGCGCCGCCATTACATCGCTATGGTCGCCGAAGATGGAGAGCGCGTGCGTGGCCACCGTGCGTGCGGCCACATGGAACACCGCCGGCGTGAGCTCGCCGGCGATCTTGTACATGTTGGGGAGCATCAAGAGCAGCCCCTGCGACGAGGTGAATGTCGTCGCCAGGGTGCCGCTTTGCAACGCGCCGTGAATGGCGCCGGCAGCGCCACCTTCGCTCTGCATTTCCACCACCTCTGGGATGTGTCCCCAGAGGTTGCGTTGCGCGCTCGCCGACCATGCATCCGCCGATTCGCCCATGGGCGAGGAGGGTGTGATCGGATAGATGGCGCAGACTTCGCTCAGCTTGTACGCGACGCGCGCGGCGGCTTCGTTGCCCTCCACGGTCGTGGTGCGCCTCTGCATCTCCTCCGCCTTTCTGCCCTCGAGTCGCCGTCGGGACCGACGTGTCTTCGCCACGCGGTATTGCGAGGTGCGTGCCGCTTTGCCTCCACTCGGGAATCTCTTGTGAAGGCGTCGATTGCGCCAGCGCCGGACGCGGGAGCGATGCCGCGCGAGGCCATGGTGTGTCCAGAGGGCACAGATTCCCGAGCGTGCGCCTGGTTCGTGCCGGCGCGGGCAGGAACAGGACTCGAATCGCGGCGAGGAACAGAACGCGGCCCGCGGTGTCGTCACCACCTCGCCGCTTCGAAGAGTGCGGCGGACCTTTGAAATCGGCGCACTGCGCTGCAAATTCTACTGGGGATCATCGAGGAGGTGGCCCCATGAGAACACGCAAAGCCCAGCTCGGACACGGGCTCCTGGTGGCCGTTGGCGTCACCCTGTTCTTGGCCCCGGGTTGGAGCCAGGAAGGCAAGCCGGCACCGATGTTCGTGGGTGTCGATCGCTGCGGCAGGTGCCATGGCTCCAAAGCCACGGGACAACAGGTGCAGTCCTGGCGGACCAGCGCCCACGCGAAAGCCTGGGAAACGCTGGGGACCGATCGCGCGCGCGAGGTCGCGGCGAAGTTCGGCATCGCCGAACCGCAAGACTCGCAGTCGTGCTTGCGCTGCCACACCACGGGCGCGGGGGAAGCGAAGGAACGCCTGGCGGAAGGCTTCAAGCGCCAGGACGGCGTGCAATGTGAATCGTGCCATGGTGCGGGCGCAGACTACGGCAAGATCGAGCACATGATCGACGACGCCAAAGCGCGCGCGGCAGGGCTGATCGATCCCGGTCCGCCGGTGTGCAAACGCTGCCACAATGCCGACAGTCCGACGTTCACTGGCTTCGACTACAAGACCGCCTTGGAACGAATCCGGCATCGGCTGGTGGCGTACTGAGGCGAGGATCGTCTGCGACGTCGGGTCAAATCAGTCCGCGGCCAGCTCGATCGCGTACTTCTTGATCTTGGCGTAGAGCTGCTTGCGTGAGATCCCGAGCATCTTGGCAGCGCGCAGCTTGTTGCCGCTGGTCGCATCCAGAGCCCGTTCGAGCAGGAGTTTCTCCGACTCCTCGAAGGTTGGAATGGGCGACAGGGCGTCGAACACGTCGCCGTTGGCCGCGGGAGGTGATTCCCGGCGTCCGCACACCTCCGCCGGCAGATCCTGGAGGCGGATGCAGTCGGTGCGGCCATAGGCAAAGGCCACCTCGATGGCGTTCATCAGCTCGCGCACGTTACCCGGCCAGCTGTAGCCGCGCAGCGCCTGGATCGCCTCATCCTCGATGCACTCGACCACGCGTGGATACCGCCGGTTGAACAGCGCGATGCAGTGCTCCACTAGCAGCGGCAAATCGGCCAAGCGCTCCCGCAGCGGCGGCAGCTCGATCGTGTGCACCTTGAGCCGGTAGTAGAGATCCTCGCGCAGCTTGCCTTCGGCGATGGCTTCGGCGATCGGCCGGTTGGTCGAGGCGATGAAACGCACGTTCACGGGGATCTCGGCCGTCGCTCCCACCGGCCGCACGACGCGCTCCTGCAAGGCGCGCAGCAGCTTGGCTTGTGTTTCGAGCGGCATCTCGGTGATCTCGTCGAGCAACAACGTCCCGCCCTCGGCAGCTCGCACCAGCCCCAAGGATTCGCCCGTGGCGCCGCTGAAGGCGCCCTTGCGATGCCCGAAGAGCTCGCTTTCGATCAGCTCGCGCGGCAGCGCGGCGCAGTTCACGGCGATGAACGGCGCCGCCGGGGGGGACCCCACCTCGTGAATGGCGCGCGCCAGCACTTCCTTGCCCGTGCCGCTCTCGCCCGTGATCAAGATGGAGGCGCCTCCGGGGGAGGCGGCCTGCACGCGTTCATACACTCGGCGCATCGCCGGGCTCGCCCCGATCAGACCGTGGAAGCTCTGGCGCTTCGTCACCTCGGGATCGAGCTGCTGCAAATCGCGCTCGAGGCTTCGTGTCCGCACCTGGTGCCGGGCGTCATGGCTGCCGAAGTAGGCCTCGGCGATCAGGATCATGCGGACGTGCGATAGTTTGTCGAAAATGAGGTAAATGTCCGGACCCTTGGCGAGCACCGAAAGGTTGCGTCGAAAGAAGATGGCGCAGCTCTCCTCGAACAGGTGCATCGAAGCAATGATCTCCTCGAAGGGCACGCCGCGCTCGAGGAGCTGGTCGCCGATGCGGCGCACGCCTTGCGCCAGGGCGACGATGTCGTGGTCGAGGAGCGTCTCGGTCACGACGTCGATGTCCCGCCCGTAAACCGCCTTGAACTCGCTTTCGGAGAACGTGCGGTCGTGGGCGAAATGCAGGGTATACAGCTCGTACCAGCGATCCAGAACTCCCTCACGGTTGTCCCGAATGACCCGCAGGACCACCTGGAGGCGGTCGATTTCTTTGTCGTTCAATAGATGGAAGTAGAGCGGCATCGACTCCTGACGTTTCGCATGCCTCGTGACGAGGCGTTCCCGCCGGGCGGTCGCCACGCCACGGTCGGCCCATGGTAGCAAACGGGCCGCCGGGCGGTCGCCACCCCTGGGAAGGCCACCGGCACACGAAAAAAACCCGGCGGCGTCGTGGGCTCAGACGCCGCCGGTGTGCGAAAGCGTTTCTGCTCTACTGCTCTCGATCTGCCTCATGCATCCTCGTCAACGCTTCCGCCAGATCCCGATACTCCTGCTCCGACAGCATTTGCGCCGTCATGAGAAAGATGACGTTGTTCTCCTTGTCGATGTGCCGGCGCAAGAGATCGATCAGCGCGATCGCATGCCAACGGACCTCGTTGTGCGGCGGGTCTTGCCGGCGCAATGCACCTTGGAGCATGTCCATCTCCCACCACAGTTCCTTGTGCTCTTCCAGCATGACATCCACGGTTTGCTTCGGGACATGACGTCCGAGCACCGGGTAGAGCAATTGTTCTTCGCGTTCGCCATGCGCTCGAACCGTACCATCGAGGAACTTCAGGCCTTTCTGCAGCGTCTGCAGGGCCTGCGCCCTGCCTCTGCCACTGAGATCGGCGACCGCGAACTCCATGCGCTCCAACTCGGCGAGCGTGGTGTCGTGCTCCTCTTTGAGAAGATGGATGGGATCCTGTAGTTTCATTGTCCCTTCCTCCTTCAGTCTCACCCGGAACGTGGTGCATGAACGTGCGCGCGTCAAGCGTCCGTTCACGTAATTCTTTGCGTTGCAAGGCTTTTCGCACCATTCGGATCGTTTGTGTCGGTTGACGAACACGGCGGCCCTTGGCCCGATGGCAGTGCGTGCAGCAGAGGCCGCACGTGTGCATCCCGAACTCAGTTTCCCATTTTGGATCCCGCGGCTTCACTGCCTCCTTTGGAGACACACCGCGATTCCATGCGACATTCTGTCGCACGCCCAAGTATGTGAAAAATCAACAGATGAATTCAGACGCTCGAGTTGCGAGACCGGCACGTTCCTGGCTTTATGGAATGACGGAGCGTTTGATTGCCCCATCCCCGCGCCAGAGGCGGGAAAAGAGAACGGAGGGGCGCGATGATCATCTCTCGCAGCGCCGATTACGCACTCCGGGCCATGGTGTACCTGGCCCGACTCGACAGTCACCGCTACGTCCCGGCCAACGAGATCGCCATCGAGATGCAAACACCGCCGTTCCTGCTCAGTCGAATCTTGCAGCACCTGGTGAAGAACGGACTCCTGATGTCCATGAAGGGTCACCACGGTGGTTTCAAGTTGCGCCAGAGCGCCGATCGGATCACGGCCTACGACGTCATCCATCTCGTCGACGGGCCGTTTCTGATGCACGATTGCGCCGGACACTGTGGACTGAGCAGCGACTGCAATCTGAAATCTGTGTTCGGACGGGCCGAGAAAAGCCTGGAGGACATGTTCAATACCCTGACCTTGGCCGAGTTGTCCCAGCCACGCTGGAGCAACTCGACTCCCGGTCGGAAGAGCCAGGTGCATTTCAACCACGTGGTCCAGGGGGTGGACTGACATGCGCGAGCGCAGCGGATCTCACAGCGCGACGACAACCGAACCTTCCTTTTGCGGAGGAAAAAGCGCCCTGCAAAGCTATCTTTCCGAGATCGAAGGCATTTCCGTGTTGACTCCCCGTGAGGAACGCGAGCTCGCCATCCGCGCCCGCAGTGGCGACAGCGGCGCGCAGAAAGAGCTGGTGCGGCACAACCTGCGTTTCGTGGTCAGCGTCGCCAGGCAGTACGCCCGCTACGGTGTGCCTCTGGAGGATCTGATCAACGAGGGCAATATCGGTCTGATGCGAGCCGCCGCGCGCTTCGATCCCGCGCGTGGCTTCCGCCTGATCTCCTATGGCGTCTGGTGGATCCGACAGAGCATCATGTCGTACCTGACGGACCACAGCCGCATCGTGCGTCTTCCCGCGGGCAAGGTTCATGGCCTCGCTCGGCTGGTGCGTGCGTCCGAGCGACTGATGCAGGAATGCAGCGCCTCGCCGAGCACCGAGGCTCTGGCCAAGCGCATGCAGCTCACCCGAGCCCAGGTCGAAATTCTGCAAGAGTTGCCCACGGTACATTTCTCGCTCGACGAGCCCGTTGAAGGCGAGGAGTCGACTTTCGAGGTGGACTCCGTCGAGGACAAGTCCTCCGTCGAAGATTTGCTGGTCGAGACCCTGCGCAGGGAGGACATTCAGTCTGCCATGGATGTCCTCGACCCCCGGGAAGCAGACATCCTGCGTCGATACTACGGACTGGTCTCCAACACCCCCGAATCGTTGCAAAGCATTGGTGTCGTTCATGGGGTGACCCGCGAGCGTGTGCGCCAGCTCCGCGACCGGGCGCTGTGGAAGTTGCGCCACTCGGCGCACGCCGATCTGCTGGCTGAATACGCGCTATGATGCACCGATTGCGGCTCGCCCTGCGCCCAGGCGCTTAAGCGCGAGTCGAAGGGTCTCTGGCGATCGCTCGCCGTCCGACCCACAGGCTCGCCAGCCACGGGCATGGAGGATTGCGCATGCGTCACCCCTGGCTTGCGGCTGCGTGGATCGTCTGTTTCGGCTGCCAAACCGTTCTCGCCACCGAGTTCCGACTCGATGGACAGCTCCGCCTGCGCTTCGAGGGCATGGACAGTACGTTCGTGGCCGGGACCGAGCCCAGCTGGACCATTCCGCTGCGCACCAGGCTCGGGGTCACCGCCGTCATCGATGAGAATATCCAGGCGGTCCTCCAGATCCAGGACTCGCGTCTGTTCGGTGCCGAAGCCAGCACGGTCTCCAACGACAAGAACCTCGACGTGCACCAGGCCTACGGTGAAGTGCGCCGCACTTGGTCGAGCGGCGAGTGGCGCGTGCGTGGCGGGCGGCAGGAGTTGTCCTATGGCAGCGAGCGCATCATCGGCACGACCGACTGGAGCAACGTCGGGCGTACGTTCGACGCGCTGCACACAAGGCTGCACCAGGGGGGATGGACCATCGACCTGGCGGCAGCGAGAATCGCGCAACTGGCTTCCGGGCCCAACGACACCGACGACCTTTTCCTCAGCTACAATCGCTATGCGTTTCCAGCGCGCGATCTAGGCGCAGAGTTTTATGCCCTGTATCGCGACGACACGCGCGGCACGTTCGAAACCACCCTGGGCGAACGTCTCGCCGGCAGCAGCGGCCGGGTGCGCTTCGACCACGAGCTCGCCTATCAGATTGGCCGTCGCGCGCAGCGCGATCTCCGTGCCTTGTTGTTCTCGCTCCAGGCGCATGTGCGACTCGCCGAGCGTGGCAAGCCGACGCTCGGCGCGGGCTTCGACTACCTCTCGGGCGACGATTATGGAACCGACGAGAACGAGCACTTCGACGTCAATCGTATCTTCCACACCGGGCACAAGTTCTACGGCCTGATGGACGTGGCCGAGCGCCTCGCCGGTACCTCCGGATTTCTCGATCCGTACGCCGTCCTTGCCTTCCAGGGAGCGCGCGACCTGCGGGCCACGACCACAGTGCATGTCTTCTTCCTCGACACGACCACTCCACCAGGATTCCTAGGGTTCCAAGCGGGCGACTATATCGGCACGGAGGTCGACCTGGTGCTCGGGATCACGCCGCTGGAAAAAACGCGCCTCGAGCTCGGCGGCGCCGTGTTCATTCCCGGCGACGGAATGCGCGATCGCGACCTGGGCGCCACCGGCAGCTGGGCCTACGTCCAAGGCACCCTCGTTTTCTGATCACGACGATCGCACCCTCTCGCATCGACACTCGCTCTCACCCGATCCAAATAGTCTGTTGATCTGTTGCATCTCCAGCCACTTGACGCACTGCTCTTCGCGTCAGAGTTTCCTGATGGAGGATGGTGTCCGCACACGAGGCGGGGAGACATGAACTCAACAGGTTCGAAGCTCTTGCAAACACAACCACACTGGCTACCCTATTACACGCGCAAATTGACCGATGCATCGACTGCCGTGCAGGTCGTCCACAGCGGTCAACGTGTCTACATTCACCCGGGTTGTGCCGTGCCGTTGCCGTTGCTCGAGGCGTTGTGTGTGCGGGCACCCGAGTTGACCGATGTCGAGATCATGCATCTGCTGTTCTTCGGCAACGCGCCGCACACGCATGCCGACATGGCGGGCCACATGCGCCACAATGCCCACTTCATCGGCCACAACGTGCGTCAGGCGGTCAACGAGGGCCGCGCGGATTACACGCCCATTTTCCTCGGCGAGATCGCACAGCTGTTCCGCAGCGGCGCGATGCCCATCGACGTCGCCCTGGTGCAAGTCTCCACCCCCGACGAGCACGGGTTCTGCTCGCTCGGTGTCGGCGTCGACCACACGCTGGACGCGATCCGCACTGCAAGACACGTCATTGCCGAAGTCAACGATCAGATGCCGCGCGTCCATGGCGACGCCTTCGTACACGTGCGCCAGCTGCACTCCATCGTCGAAACTTCGCGGCCGCTCACCGAGATGCCGGCCGAGGCCGGCAACGAGATCTCGCTGCGCATCGCGCGCAACGTCGCCGATCTGATCGAAGACGGCTGCACACTGCAAACCGGCATTGGCGCCATTCCCGACGCGGTGTTGGGCTTCTTGCGCGACCGCCGCGCCTTGGGTGTGCACACCGAGCTGTTCTCCGACGGGCTGATCGATCTCATCGAAGCCGGCGTGATCACCGGCGAACGCAAGACGCTGCACCCCGGCAAAGTCGTCGCCGGTTTCATTCTCGGAACCAAACGCCTGTTCGACTTCGTCGACGACAATCCCATCATCGAACTGCATCCGACGTCCTACACCAACGACCCCTTCGTCATCGCGCAGAACGACAACATGGTGGCCATCAACTCGGCCATCGAGGTCGATCTCACCGGACAGGTGTGCGCCGATTCCATCGGCACCGCCTTCTACAGTGGCTTCGGCGGCCAAACCGACTTCATCCGTGGCGCCTCGCGCTCGCGCGGCGGCAAGCCCATCATCGCGCTCGCGTCCACGGCGAGAAACGACACCATCTCGCGCATCGTCCCGACGCTATTACCGGGGGCCGGTGTCGTCACCACGCGCGCCGACGTGCGCTGGGTGGTCACCGAATTCGGGGCCGCCAATCTCTTCGGCCTCAATGTCCGCCAGCGGACAAAGGCGTTGATCCAGCTCGCGCACCCGAAATTCCGTCAAGAGCTCGAACGCGCTGCTCATGGGCGCCATCTTCTGTGAGGAATCGGCCATGGCCATCAGCACGAAACCCAAACGCTCTCGGGGCACCGTCATCGTCCGCGAGGACGAATGCAAGGGCTGTGAGCTGTGCGTGCACGTGTGTCCGACGCACGACCTCCAGATCACGCACACCCGGCTCAATCGCCTCGGCTATCACCCCGTCGAGTTCCAAGACCAGGGCTGCACCGCGTGCGGCGTGTGCTTCTACACCTGCCCGGAGCCAGGAGCCCTGCGGGTCGTTCGGCATCCGCACGGCGCCGCCGCCATCAGCGCGGATGCAAGGGGCGAGGCCCGATGAGCACGCTCGTCAAAGGCAATGAAGCCGCGGTGAAGGGTGCGCTGCTGGCAGGATGCCGGGCTTACTTCGGCTATCCGATCACGCCCGCGAGCGAGATCGCCGAGAGCGCCGCGCGCGACTTCCCGCTCGCCGGCGGCACGTTCCTGCAGGCGGAAAGCGAGATCTCGGCCATCAACATGGTCTATGGCGCTGCCGCCGCTGGAATGCGCTGCATGACCGGCTCCTCGGGACCGGGGATTTCGCTGATGCAAGAAGGCATCTCGTACCTCGCGGGCGCCGAACTGCCCTGTGTCGTCGTCGACATCATGCGCGGCGGCCCCGGCCTCGGCAACATCGCCCCGGAGCAGAGCGACTACCACCAGGTCGTGTGGGGCGGCGGCCATGGCAACTACCGCACGCTGGTGTTGGCTCCTGCTTCGGCGCAGGAGATGTGCGATCTCACCATGCTGGCCTTCGATCTCGCCGATCGCTACCGCAACCCGGCGTTCGTGCTCACCGACGGCGCCATCGGCCAGATGGTGGAACCCGTGGTGTACCCGCTGCCGCTCTCGGAGCTGCCGCTCAAACCTTGGGCGGTCACAGGGACGGCCGAAACGCGCCCCAACCTCGTGTCCTCGATCCTCCTCGATCCTCTCGATCTGGAAACGCATAACCGCCATCTCGAAGCGAAGTACGTTCTCGCCGCCGAACTGGAGCAACGGTCCGCAGGCTACCGCCTCGACGACGCCACCCATGTCTTCATCGGCTACGGCATCGTGGCGCGCATCCTCCAGTCCACCGTCGATCAGGCGCGCGCTGCCGGCATTCGCGCCGGCCTGTTGCGTCCGATCTCGCTGTGGCCCTTCCCGAGCGCGGCCCTCGAACGCGTCTTGCCGCAAACACGCACATTCCACGTCGTCGAGCTTTCGAACGGCCAACTGCTGCGGGACGTGCAGCTCCGGGTCGCGGGCCGCCGACCCGTTCGCTTTTACAACCGCATGGGTGGCGTGCTGCCGTCGCCGGAGGAACTGCTGGCAACGCTGCGTGTGCGCGCATCGGCCCCGACATTGCCCCGCGTCACGGGCGAGCCGGAGGAGACGCGGATTCCGCCTCTGGAGGTGACTGCGCATGGTGCGGCTTGAATACGCTCGTCCTGCGAGTTTTTATCCGCGTTTCGTGCGTAAGGCCGACGACCCCACCGTCACCCACTACTGTCCGGGTTGCGGTCACGGCAACGTGCACAAATACATCGCCGAGGCCATCGACGACCTCGGCATCCGCGATCGTACCGTTCTCGTGAGTCCGGTGGGTTGCTCGGTGTTCGCCTACTACTACTTCGATGTCGGCAACGTGCAGGCAGCGCATGGCCGCGCCCCTGCCGTGGCGACGGGACTGCGGCGCGCGCTTCCCGGCTCGATCGTGCTTTCTTACCAGGGTGACGGTGACCTCGCCGCCATTGGCGGCGACGAGATCTTGCATGCCGCGAATCGCGGCGAGCGCATCGCGGTGTTTTTCGTCAACAACGCGATCTACGGCATGACGGGCGGGCAGATGGCCCCCACCACGCTCGTCGGCCAGAAGACCACGACGTCGCCGCGTGGCCGCAGCCGCGCCAACGAAGGCGGGCCCCTGCACATGGCGGAGCTGCTGGCGACGTTGGAAGCACCGGTGTACATCGAACGCACGGCTCTCGGCGACGCGGCGCACAACATGAAGACGCTGCGAGCGGTGAAAAAAGCGCTGCGCTACCAAGATGAGGGCCGCGGGTTCACTTTCGTCGAAATCCTCTCGCCATGCCCCACGGCCTGGCACATGCAGCCTATCGACGCCGCGCGTTGGGTTCTCGACACCATGACGCAAGTTTTCCCCTTGGGCGTGCTGCGCGACCGGGAAGCGGACACGAGCGGACTGAATGGCGAAACATTGGTTCCATCTCCCGTCTCATCGACACTCCCCATCGAGCCGGAACCGGCAGATGCCTCCTACGTGCCGGCACCCAGGACGCCGTTGTGCTACCGCAACCCGCGTCTCAAGATCGCCGGATTCGGCGGCCAGGGCGTTCTCCTCCTCGGGTTCGTCATGGCAGAGGCGGGTCTGCGCTCCGGCATGCACGTATCGTGGATTCCGTCCTATGGGCCGGAAATGCGCGGCGGCACCGCGCACGTGCACGTGAACCTCGCCGACCATGCCATTGGTTCGCCGCTCGTGTCACGTCCCACGGTGTTGATCGCCATGAACGGGCCCTCGCTCGAGCGTTTTCAATCCGAGGTCGAGCCCGGCGGGCTGATCCTGTACAACGCCTCGCTCATCACGCAGATTCCTGTTCGTGAAGATGTGGAGGCCATCGGGATTCCCGTGACCCAGATCGCCGACGAGCTGGGCTCGACCCTTGTCGCCAACATGGTGATGCTCGGTGCGTACATCGAGCTCACCGAGGTCCTGTCGCTCGAAGCCGCACGGCAAGCGTTGACGCAACACGTGCGGCGCAAGGAGCTGCTCGGGACCAACCTCGCGGCACTGGAGGCGGGGGTGCGTTGGATCCGCTCGCGCGGCTGCGGCTCGTTCCACACCAGCGGCCCCGACGGCGTGCCTTGAGAGCGCAATTTCAGTGGCCACAGTGGCGCGAGGTTTCGACGTGCACGGTGACGCTCGCGGGACCGAACTTGCGCTCGAGTGTTGTTTCGACGGCGTCCGACACGGCATGCGCTGACTCGATGTTGGTCTCTGGATCGACGATGATATGGAGATCGATAAACACCAGCCGCCCGGCACGCCGGGAGCGCACCGCGTGTGGGCTTTGCACTCCGGGCACCGTGTTCGCGACCTCGACGACCCGCTGTTCGTGGATCGCCGAGGCGTCGACGAGCACGGGAACGGTGCGCTGGAAGACGCGAAACCCGATGAGCCCGATCAGCCCGGCGATGAGGAGCGAGAGTGCCGCATCGACTCGCGGGACGCCGAAGTGCACGAAGACGAGGCTCACCAGCACGGTGAGCGTGACCAGGACGTCGCTGCGCGTATGCGCCGCATCCGCCAGCAGGAACTCGCTGCCCAGTTGCTGCCCGCGCCGAGCCTCGTAACGGCTGACCACGAGATTGATCACGAGTGTGCCGAGAACCACGGCGAACGCCACCGGCGTCGCCTCCGCCATCGTCGCCTCGGCGCCTGCAAGTCGTTTCACCGCCGCGAGACCCAGATTGAAGCAGGTGATGAAGAGCAGTCCGGCCAAGACGAACGCGGCCAGCGTTTCGATCTTCGAGTGTCCATAAGGGTGACTCTCGTCGGCAGCCTGCGTCGCGACCGCGATGGCCACCAACCCCACGATGTTGTTGGCCGCATCGATGGCCGAATGCGCCGCGTCTCCGAGCAGCGCCAAGCTGCTGGTCACGAGCCCGGTCGCGAGCTTCGCTGCCGCGACGCCCACGTTGAGCAATAGAGTGATCCAGAGCACGCGTTGGACACTGCCGCGATAGCCGCGCCCCGCGCTGTCGATCGGTTCGGTCATCGGCACCACGATTCCACAGTGACTCGGGCCCCGTCCTTGCGACGATTTTGCGCCGGCGCCAAAGCCACGGCGCCGCGGTCACGTTTGCGCCTGCAGGATACTCTGGCCTGCCACGACCGGCTAGAATGCCCGCCGGGAGGTTCCTCATGCCGGCCATGCTCTGCCCGAGCTGCAGAAAACTCATCAGCGACGACGAACCGCGCTGTCCGTATTGCGGCACCATGCGCCCCGGCTTGTGGGGAGCCGGCCCACGCCTGCAACGCCTCTTCGGTCACCACCTGAAGCTCGTGCCGTTGATCACGATTACGTGCATCGTGCTCTTCGTCGCCAGTGTCGCGCTCGATTTGCGCGCGGCGCTCGCGCCTTCGGGCGGACTGATGGGGATCCTGTCGCCGAGCTCGCGCGCCCTGTATCTGCTCGGCATGACCGGCCGTCCCAGCATCGAGCTCGGTCATTGGTGGACGCTATTGACGGCAGTCTATTTGCACGGGGGCTTGCTGCACATCTTTTTCAACGTGATGTGGATCCGGCAACTCGGCACGTTCGCCGAAGAAGAGCTGGGGCCGGCGCGATTCTTCGTGCTCTACAGTCTGGCCGGCGCCGGTGGCTTCCTGGCCTCGAGTCTGCTCGGCAACGGACCGTCCATCGGTGCTTCGGGTTCGATCTTCGGTCTCTTGGGTGGCATGATCGCATTCCGCCGGCGCCGGGGCGGTACGCGCGACGTGCTGACGCAACAATTCGTCACTTGGGCGGTAGTGCTCTTCGCTTTCGGCCTGTTCATGCGCGGCGTCGACAACTGGGCGCACCTGGGCGGCTTCCTCACCGGCTTCGTCTTCGGGCTGAGAGTGCGTGGCGCGCGTGAGCGTCCGGAAGGCCGTGGTGTTCAACTCGCCGCGCTCGGCTTGCTGGTGGTGACGGTCGCCGGCTTCCTGCTCTCGATCGTGCGTTTTCTCCCTGCGTTCTTGCACACGTGAGCTCGAGCGCATTCGACTACGTGTCGGAACCTCGAGTCTTCTTGCTTGCCGAGGACTTGTCGGCGGCCGATTTGTCGCTGCCGGACTTGTCGCTCGATTTCTCGGCGCGCGGTTTCTCGGTGTTCGACTTCTCTGCGCCCCGCCCGGTGGCTTTGTCCGCAGCAGGCTTGCCGGAGTCCGCTTTGGACCCGCCGCTCGTCTCGGCTTTGCCCTCGCTCTTGGCGGATCCACTGGCATCGGCCTTGGCCTTGTCCTGATAGGTCTTCGAGCGGTAGTCGGTGATGTAGAAACCGTCACCGCGAAAGAGGAAGCCGGCACCAGGCCCGATGAGCCGCTTCACACCGGCACCACATTCCACGCAAGCCTTGAGCGGCTCGTCCTTCATCGACTGGAACGCTTCGAATCGGTGGCCCTGCTCGCAGAGATAATCGTAGGTTGGCACCATTTCCCCCGGTCTTCGAGTGACCCCTTCATGATACCAGGCGCGCGCCAGGGTCCGGCAACCTCTTCATGCGCTCGCCCATTCCTGCGACAGCACTTCGGCCTGCTCGAGCACCGTCTGTGTCGCCTTCTCCTCTTTGTCCGGACTGGTCACGGATTCTCGCCCAACGATGAACTGCCATGACGCCTTCTAATCGGCATTCAGATGATCCAGCACTTCCTCAAGCGCAAGGTGGGCTCGTCCGCGGAGACGAAGACCTCGGGGCGCTTCAGGCCAGCCAGCACCTGCTCGACGAGGGTGGTCTTGCCAACCTGACGCGGCCCGGCGACCACCTGCAGCAGGCGCCGCGGCTCCTTCAGGCGCTCGGCCAGGGTCGCCGCGTATTCCCTCTGGAACTCGGGGGTTGACGATTTACTCACCATGCTGAGTAATTTTACTCACAACTCGAGGGCAAGGAGGACCCGGAGGGGTGAGGGTGGTAACTCATATTCGCTTGAAAGTGTAGCCGAACAACGGTCGCTTCCGGCGTCCGCGTACGGGATCCAGGCGCACACCCCGCGTCCGGCCCGAGCCAGGGTGCGCATATTGATGCTCGTACACAAGCCCGCTTAGCGTCCGTCGCCGTCGAGCATGTTGCCCAGCGCGCCCAAGATCGAGCCCTCTTCGCGACCGCGGCCGCCGCCGCGCGGCGCCGCAGCGTAGATCCGGCTCGCCAAGCGGCCGAAGGGCAGCGATTGCAACCACACACGCCCGGGGCCGCGGAGCTGGGCGAAGAACAGCCCTTCACCGCCGAAGAGCGCGGTCTTGATCTTGCCGACGTACTGCACGTCGTAGCTGACGCTCGGTTGCAACGCCACCAGACAGCCGGTGTCGACGCGCAGGCTCTCGCCCGGAGCCAGCACGCGCTCGATCAGCGTGCCGCAGGCATTGACGAAAGCGAAGCCGTCGCCCTGCAGGCGCTGCATGATGAAGCCCTCGCCGCCGAAGAAGCCGACGCCGAGCTTCTTCTGGAAGGCGATGCCGATTTCCACCCCGCGCGCCGCCGCCAGGAATGCATCCTTCTGCGTGATCATCTCGCCACCCAGCTGCGCCAAGTTGAGCGGCACGACCTTGCCGGGGATCGGCGACGCGAAGGCCACGCTGCGCTTGCCATTGCCCTCGTTGTGGAACACGGTCATGAACAACGATTCGCCGGTGAGCACACGCTTGCCGGCGCCGAGCAACGATCCCAGGAATCCCTGGTTCTGGTTGCCGGTGCCGAAGATCGTGTCCATCTCGATGTCGTCCTGCATGTACATCATGCCGCCGGCTTCCGCCACCACCGCTTCCTGCGGATCGAGTTCGATCTCCACGAACTGCATGTCGTCACCGAAGATCTTGTAGTCGACCTCGTGCATCTTGGGCATGGTGGCCTCCTGGCTCGTCGAACGGTGCGTGGGCGCCGGCTCTCGACCCATACGATGCGGGGGGCGGCGCAGAACGGTGGCCTCTCCGATCATGCTAGGGATGCGAACGCGCGGAGGCAATGGGATTCACGGCCCGGTCGCTTCCTCGAGCCTATAGATCCGTCCGTCGAAGGCGCAGAGATAGATCTCGCCGTCCCGCCCTTCGCCGAAGGACGAGATGTTGAGCGGCTGCGACAGGATCTCGCGCTGCACGAGCACCGTATCCCCGCGTGCCCGCAGCGCCCAAATCGTCCCGGTGACGTAGTCGGCGTACACGTACGCCCCCGCCAGACCTCGCATCCGCGTGCCGCGATAGACATACCCGCCGACGACGCACGCTCCCTCGTCGCGACCGTATGCGAACACCGGGTCGATGAGCGGGGTGCGCGCCGTGCCGTGACGGAACACGTGCGCACCCTCGCGAATGCGCCAGCCGTAGTTCCCTCCGCGCACGATGCGGTCGATCTCTTCCCATTGATTTTGTCCCACGTCGCCCGCCCACAGATCGCCAGTCTCGCGGTCGAAGCTCATGCGCCAGGCGTTGCGCAAGCCATAGGCCCAGATCTCGGGGCGCGCCCCTTCCGTGCCTGCGAACGGGTTATCGGCGGGGATGGCATAGGCTCGCGTTCCGGTGCCACGGTCGACGTCGAGTCGCAGGATCTTTCCCAGCAACGACCCGAGGTCCTGACCGGCATCGAGCGGGTCACCCGCCGAACCGCCGTCGCCCAAGCTCAGGTAGAGAAACCCGTCGGGTCCGAAGAGCAAGGTCGCACCGTTGTGGTTCCCCCAGCGCTTCGGCACCTCGAGCAGCACCGTTTCTGATTCGAGCCGGGCGCGAGTCGGATCGCGCGCATCGACGTCGAAGCGCGACAACACTCCACGGCGTGGATTCGATGCCGAGTAGAAGACGAAGAACGTGCCACGCGTCGAGTACTGCGGATGAAAGGCCAACGCCAGCAACCCCTCTTCGTTGTGCTCCGTTCGCACCCGGGTGCCGAGGTCGAGGAACACGCGCGTCGACTCGGCGCCGGCTTCGGCGGGGAAGACGAGGATGCGGCCACCCTGCTCGACGACGAACAGTCGGTCGTCGTCGCCTGCATGCGTGATGAAGACCGGTCGCTCGAACGTGAGGCGCGGGAAGGCACGGACCATTTGGACGCGGGGAATGTTGCCGATTGGATCCGCGCGCGCATCACGCGCACACGCGATCACGAGGACCACGGTGACCACCCTGGACATTTTGCCCGCGAGCGCGGCGGCATGGCGCATTTTCATTCCACTCCCCAAAAATGCCGAGACCCCCGACGCATCGGAGGTCTCGGCCGGTCAAGGACGCATTGCCTGCGTCTTAGTGCGAGGCGGAAGCAAGGGTCAAGAAGGACTGCTCGTACTGGTCGACCACCGTCTTTTCGGCGGCGCTGACGACAATGACCGCGCCTTGGGCGATCTTGGCGATCTCGACCTTGGCGTTCGGCGTAGAAGCCAGCTGACGCGTCAACGGGCAGCAGAAGTTCTCCGGCGAGCCGCAGGCAGCCGCCTGCAGGTACGCCACGGCGTCTTCGGTCTTGCCCTTGTACATGACCACGAGCCCACCGGAGGGCAAACGGGTTGCTTCGATATCCACGAGCGCGGCGAGCTTGGCCTTGCTGGCGGAGCAGGAGTTGCCCGCGCCGGCGAACACCGTCGACAGGCAAGCGTTGTCGGACGCGCCGGCATTCACTTGCTTGGAAGCAGTGCAAGCCGAACCACCAGCGAAGGCCACCGATGCAGCGAAAGCGAAAATCATCATGACCAGTGCAGAGATCTTGAGGGTACGCACGTTCCACATCCTCCTGGGTCGTGTCCATTCACGTTCGGAATGCGCCGAGGCGCTCTCCCAAGCCGTTCCGAAGTGTCACATTATACCGAGGCCGCCGGCGGGATGACGCCTCCTGGTCGCAAATTAAATGTAACGTCCGCCCCTGGATCCGGCTCACCGGGCACCCGGTGGCCTCCGGGCGAGCCGCGCGGGATGAGGTCAGGATTCGGCTCCCCCCGTGTGGGCTCTGGGTCGCGGGCGTCGCAAGAAAGGGGTCCGAGCATGCCTTCCCACTGTTCGCTCACCACCACGCTCCGGCTCTGGGGCCGCGGGGCCGTCATCGCTTGGGCCTTCGGCTCTGCCCCGATTCCCTCCTCTGCACAACCTGCGCCACTCGATTCCGCGGACGTAGGCGCTGCCCGTCGCGTGTTCATCGCCAACCTGGACGCCATCCGGCGCCGAGATCGAAACGCGTATCTCGCGACCTACTTGCGGGCAGAAACACTGGCGCGCACCGGCCCAGGAGGGATGCGCCTCGGATACGAGGCACACGCGAGCCAGGCCAGTGACGATTCGTGGCCGGACGTGTTCGATGCGCGGGCGATGCGTCTCGTCTCGGTGCTGCCCGGCGTGGTCTACGGCACGTATCGCTATCGGGTCGTCTATGGCACCGACGAGCACACGGGACTGTCCGAGCGCGTTTTCGTGCGCACACCGGCCGGCTGGCGCATCGCGATGACGAGCGCCTTCGACGCGCCGGCGGGAACACCGCCGCCGCCACTCGCGCTTGTCGGCGGCCTCGTGTGGCAAGGGGGCGGCGCCCCTCCCCACGTTGGCGCCACGATCCTCGTACGCGCTGGACGCATCGAGTGTGTCGGAGAGTGTCCCGTGCCCGCGGATGCCGAAATCGTCGACGCGACCGGCACCTGGATCGTCCCGGGTCTCGTCGATGCGCGAGTGCACTTGTCGCAATCGGGCGGGACGAACGGCGAAGGAACCGATTCGGGCGCGCCATCGTACGCCGAGGTCGCGAGCGACCTGCGCACACACCCCGAGCGCTTCTTTCGCGCCCACTTGGCCGCGGGTGTGACCACCGTCTTCGACGCCGGCGGCTTCGCCTGGACTTGGGTCGTGCGCGACAGCCTCGCCACCGATCGCCCGCACGTCCTTGCCGCGGGTCCGCGGCTTGCCGCCTTCGCCCCGGCTCTCGACTTGCCAGGCGAAAAGCAACTCCTGCCCATCGCGAGCGCGCGCGCAGCCGAGGAAGCGGTGCGCTACCTCGCATCGCAGGGCGCCGATGCCGTCGTGATCGCGTTCGCCCCCAGCGCTCGCGTCGCGGGGCGGCGGGGGCACCTGTCGCAGAAGGCCATGCGTGCGGCGATCGAGGAGGCTCGTGCTCGCGGCATGCGCATCGTGGCTCAGGTAACCCGCCTCGAGGATGCCAAGACGGCGCTCGGTGCCGGCGTCGACGTTCTCGAGAGCGAGATCGACGAACCGATCGACGCGGAGTTCCTGGCGCTCGCCCAGCACTCCGGCACGATCTACACCGCAACGCTGGCGCCCGCGATGCAACCGCAGCAGGTCATCGACCGACGCGCCGCCAACTTGCGCCGCGTCCAGGCCGCCGGAATTCCCATCGCCTTGGGCAGCGCTGCCGGAGAGCGCGGAGTCTTGCACGGCGTGTCGATTTACGCCGAGATGGAAGCCACACAGGCGGCGGGAATGACCGCCCTGGAGGTGCTGCGCGCAGCGACCGCAGGCGGGGCAGAGGCTCTGGGGCAAACGGCGGAATGCGGCAGCATCGAACGCGGGAAACGTGCCGATCTCTTGCTGCTGGACGCCGATCCGTTCGTGGACATCCGCAACCTGCGCGCGCTGCAGGGCGTCGTGCGCCGCGGCGAGCTGCGCACTGCAGCCGAGCTCCGTGTCAATGACGCACGATCTCGATGAGCTCGACGTCGAAGATCAGATTAGCTTTGGGAGGAATCCCAAACTTCTTGGCGCCATGATCCCCGTACGCCATGCCCGCAGGGACGACGACGCGGCGCTTTTCGCCGGGACGCATGGTGCCGCAGATCTCGTCGAGTCCGGGAATGACGCGTCCCTGCCCCACGGGAAACTGGAACGGCTGGCCGCGATCGTAACTGGAGTCGAACTTGGTCCCGTCTTCCAAGTAACCGACGTAATGCACCAACACCTGGTCGCCGCCCTCGGGCAGCACCCCCTGCCCTTCGGACCGGACGACGTACTGCACACCATTCGCGGTGGCCTGCGCATGCACCATTTCCTTGTCCAGGGCGGCGCGAAAAAGAGCCGCCTGAACTTGTCGCTGCACTTCGCGCTCGGCCATGATCTCGTCTTGGCGTTCGAAGGCTGCCACTGGATCGTAGCTTGCGGCCGCCGCACCGCGCCGGATCACGCTCACCTTGCGCAGCACGACTTCGACCACCGGCGCCGATTGGTCGTTCCCCGTCATCGGCTGGCTGGCGATGCGTTGCAGCACGTCCATCCCGTGGACGACATGGCCGAACACGGTGTGCCGGCCGTCCAAGTACGAAAGTTTGGCGAGGGTGATGAAAAATTGGCTGCCGTTCGTCCCGGGGCCCGAGTTCGCCATCGACAGCACGCCGGGACGGTCGTGACGCAACTCGCGGTGAAACTCGTCGATGAACACGTATCCCGGGCCACCGGTACCGTCCGCGAGCGGATCCCCACCCTGAATGACGAAATCTTTGACCACGCGATGGAACTTCATGCCGTCGTAATACGGTCGACTCACCCACTCCTGCGTCCGCGGCTCGAGGAATTGGATGCGGCCCTCGGCCAAGCCGACGAAGTTTCCCACCGTGACCGGTGTTTTCTCGAACTCCAGAGCGCAGACGACCGTGCCGAGCGAAGTCTCGAGCACCGCATACAATCCGGGGGGCGCGGTCGCAGCACTCACATCCGTGTCGTCCGCCGCAGCCGCCAGGTCAAAGCGCCACAGGAGTGCCAACGTGGCGAGTCGCGTCGCGACTGCCCAATGTCTGGTTGGCATTTGTCTGCGGACCACGTCGCGCCTTTCCTCCCGAGCCGGTGTACACGCGACACCTCGGGGAAGATCCCGAGCCGAGTCGACCTCGCCGCGCCAATCTTGGCGGCCCCATTCTAATCATTCAGCAGAATCCTGCGGGCGCGAGTCTGCGTACGACGCAGAGGGGAAGCCATGGTTGGCGGCCGTGGGTCGGGGGTCGCTTATGGTCGTAAATATTTGCTAATAAACATATTAACTAGACGCACTCGCCTTACTCCGCGACCGTCGCTGACTTGCGCTACCATGGTCGCCCCTGGACCCACCGAGGGTGCACGAGCCATCGCGGTCGACCCGCGGGCTGGAAAGATGCGCGCTCGGGAGGCGCTGGTTCTCGAAAACTCAAAGGAGCCCCGATGCGGAATCGTCGAAGCGCCACAACCTCGCGCTGGAGAATGCAGCACAGCGGCGTTCAGGTCTTGTGTTTGGCCGTGCTCATGGCCATCCCTCCCGCAGCCCAGGCAGGAAAATCGTCCGCCGACTGGGACCCGAGTGCCCTCGAATCGAAGGTGACCGAGTTCATGCTCGAGAACGGTCTGCGCTTCATCGTCCTCGAGCGCCACGATGTTCCTGTGTTCAGCTTCATGACGCACGTGGATGCCGGCTCCGTCGACGAGCCCGTGGGTCAAACGGGTCTCGCGCACATGTTCGAGCACATGGCCTTCAAGGGCACCGACGAAATCGGCGCCAAGGATTACGGCAAGGAATCGAAGCTGATCGAGAAGATCGACGCGTTGTTCATGGAGCTCTACGCCGAGCGCCAAAAGGGTGAGCGCACCAACCCGGAGCGCGTCGCGCAGCTCGAAAAGGAGATCAAGAGTCTCCAGGACCAGGCCGATACCTACGTCGAGTCCAACGAGTTCAGCCAGATCATCGACCAAGCCGGCGGTGTGGGATTGAACGCCAGTACCGCTTCCGACGGCACCTACTACTACTACAGCATGCCGTCGAACAAGCTGGAGCTATGGGCCTACCTCGAGGCGGCGCGCTTCACCAAGCCGGTGTTCCGCGAGTACTACAAGGAACGCGACGTGGTCATCGAAGAACGCAACATGCGCGTCGACTCGCAGCCGTTCGGCCAGTTCATCGAGGAAATGGTCGGCATCGCGTATCGGGCCCATCCTTACAAGAACATGGGAATCGGCCACCGCGCCGACCTGGACAACCTGCGGCTCGACGCCGCCGAGTGGTTCTTCGACACGTACTACACGCCACAGAACATGGTGATCGCGCTCGTCGGCGATGTCGATCCCGTCGAGGTGCAGAAGCTGGCGCAACGCTACTTCGCCGCCATCCCGCGCCGGCCGGATCCAATGCGCGTGCACACGGCCGAGCCCGCACAGAACGGCGAGCGTCGCTTCACCCTCCAAGGCGATACCCAGCCCATCTTCGCCATGGGGTTCCATCGTCCGAGCACTACGGACGATGACGATCCGAAGATCGCGGTGCTGGCACGCGTCCTCGGCCAGGGCCGCACCTCGCGACTGTTCGAGCGCTGCGTGAAAAAAGAAAAGAGCGCGCTGTTCGCCGGCGCTTTCCCCGAGTTCCCGGGCAACAAGTACCCGAGCCTGTTCATCGTCTTCGCCATCCCCAACTCGGGCCACACCCCGGAGGCGATCGAGAAGGCCGGCTGGGAAGAGATCAAGCGACTGCAAGACGAGCTGATCAGCGCCGAAGAGCTGGCGCGCGTCAAGACCGAGGTCCGCGCCGAGTTCATCCGCGGCATCGAGGACAACGCGGGGCTGGCGGGCCAGCTGGCCGCGTACGAGATCCTGCGCGGCGGCTGGGACAAGCTCTTCGACGAGGTGGGACGCATCGAGCAGGTAACGCGCGAGGACGTCCAAGCCATGGCGAAAAAATACCTGACGCGGCAGAACGCCACCATCGGCGCCATGGTCACCGACGACCGTAGCGCCCAAACGGACACTGGCAAGTGAATCCCGCAAGCCGACGAGGAGATAGAAAGATCATGAACACACGACGTTTCTTCCTGGCGGCGCTCACCGGGCTCTTGCTATGCCCTGGCGCTGCATTCGCCGCCAAGAAGTGGGAAAAGATCAAAGCTCCCGAGCTCAATCCCATTCACGTGCCGCCGGTGCACCGGCAAGCGCTCGACAACGGCATCCAGCTCTTCGTGCTCGAAGATCGCGAGCTGCCGCTGTTCCGCATGACCCTCAGCATGCGCGCCGGTGAGACGAATGCGCCCAAGGAGCAGTTGGGCCTGCCGGGCATCACCGCCGAAGTACTGCGCTCGGGGGGTTCGGAAAAGCTGGCTGGCGATGCACTCGACGAGCTGCTCGAGGGTCGCGGCGCCTCCATCGAGATCTCGACCGGCAACCTGACGACCGAGATCACCATCAACGCGCTAGTCGAAGATACCGACCGGGTGTTGGAGATCGTGCGCGATCTGCTGCTGCAGCCAGCCTTCCCGCAAGACAAGCTCGATCTGGCGCTGACGCAGGCGCGGTCGGGAATCTCGCGCCGCAACGATGACCCCAGCGGCATCGCCGATCGCGAGTTCACCAAGATCCTCTGGGGCAAGGACCATCCATTCGCGGCGCAAGTGGAATACGATCACCTGGCGCGCATCACCCGCGACGATCTCCAGAGCTTCGCCAAGAAGTGGTATCACCCGACCGACGCTAGCATCGCCGTCTGGGGTGACTTCTCGCCTCAAGAGATCGTGCAGTCGTTGCAGCGCACTCTCGGCACCTGGCCGAAGCAGGCCATGCAGCCATCCCCCATCCCGGCAACACCCGAAGTGCATCAATCGATCAACTTGGTGGTCAAGGAGAGCGTCACCCAGTCCAGCATCCGTCTCGGCCACCGCGGCGTGAAAGCGGATCATCCGGATTACTTCTCCCTCGTGGTGATGAACGAGCTGCTCGGCGGCGGTCTCGGCTCGCGCCTGTTCAACGAAGTCCGCTCGCGTCAGGGTCTGGCCTATCAGGTCGGCAGCCGCCTCGGCGCCGAGCTCGCCTACCCGGGCATGTTCCAGGTGGTGTGCGGCACCAAGTCCGAGACCACGGTCAAGGCGGCGCGCGCCTGCATCGAAGAAGTCAAACGCATGAAGAACACGCCGGTGACCGACGCCGAGCTCAAGCGCGCCAAGGACGGCCTGCTCAACTCTTATGTCTTCAACTTCGCCGACAAGGGCCGCATCGTCACCCGGCAGATGAACTACGCGCGCTGGGGCTATCCGGCCGATTACCTCGAGCGTTTCGCCAAGGAAGTGGCCAAGGTGACGGTCGCCGACGTGCAGCGTGTCGCCGGCAGCTTCCTGCAACCGGAGAATTTCGCCCTGTTGGTGGTCGGCAAGCCGGAAGCATTCGACGAGCCTCTGACCGCGCTCGGCACGGTCAACACCATCGACATCACCATTCCCGAGCCCAAGGCGGCGGAGTTCCCAGCGGCCACGCCGGCCATGCTGGCCAAGGGCCAGGCGGTGCTGGCGCAGGCCGCGCAGGCAGTGGGCGGCGTGGACGCGCTGGCCAAGGTCAGCTACCTCACCGAATCCCAGAACGTGCAGCTCAACGTCATGGGCAACAAGATGGAAGCGAAGGCGACACGCTACGTGCAATACCCGGGCAATCTGCGCGTCGAGATCGCGGTCATGGGACAGACGATGGTCCAGGTGTACAGCCGCGACGGCAAGTCCGGCTTCGTCAAGGGCATGGGCGGGTCGAAGACGCTCGAAGAGGCCGAGATGCAGGATTTCGAGGACGACCTGTCGCGCGAGCTCATCTCGTTCCTGCGCGACTACGAGAGCTACAGCGCGCAGTATCTCGAAGAAGGCAAGGTCGACGGCGCGCCCGCCGACATGCTGCTGCTGACTCCGCCACGCGGCGGCAAGAAGTTCAAGGTCTACGTCGACAAGAGCACGCACCTCGTGGTCAAGATGGATTACCGTGGCAAGAGCATCCAGGGCAGCCCGGTGGATCAAGAGGAGTTCCTGAAGAACTACAAGACGGTGGGCGCGATCAAGCTGCCGCACAAGACCGTGATCCATCAGGACGGCGAGCTCTTCCTCGAGTCCGAAACGTCCAAGCTCTCGCTCACCGACGTCATTCCGGCCGACAAGTTCGCCAAGGCCGAGAGCTGAGACCTCGGCCACGGCGTCGTTTCTTCGGGGTGGAGCGCCGGCTCCACCCCGATTCGTTTCATTCGCTCATCCCCGCCATCTCGAGCAAGCGTTTCCACAACGGCGCTGGCACCGGCATCACCGAGAGGCGCGGCAGCCGCACCAAGGCGAAATCACGGAAATGCGGATCGGCGCGGACTGCCGCCAACGGCAACGGGCGCTTGAGCCGCACCTGCGGCGCGAGATCGAAGACGACGCGACGCGCATCGTCCTGGCGCGGATCCGGGTATGGATCCGACACGATCTTGGCGACTCCGACGACGGCCTTTTCGCTCCCGGTGTGGTACACGAGTGCCAGGTCGCCACGGCGCGCCGCGCGCATGTGTTTGAGCGCTAAATGGTTCGAAACACCGTCCCAGACGCTCGTCCGCTCGCGCTCGAGCTCGGCGAACCCGAAGTCCTCCGGGTCGGCCTTGAGCAGCCAGTACGCCATGACCTTTTCCTCCCGGCAACGGTCGGACCACCGCGGCGCCGAACTGGACCGCGCCGCCTGAAGGGCGCGAAACAGGAACGGGGGGCGCGTGGCGACGCGGAACTGGATCGAGCCACCGCGGGTAAGGATCCTATATTGACCCTTCGTGGCCCGTCCAAGGAACTTGAGCGCGCCCTTCCCCACTGGAGGAACCCCATGAACCGCGTCCGACGTTCGCTCACCGCTCTGGTTGTCGGCGCTGCCGGCGCCGCACTGGCGCTCGGGGCCGTCACGACCTTCACACCCAAAACCGCATCCATCGTGCACGCGGATCCTTCTCCCGCAGCGGCCACCGAACGCGCGTTGAGCACGGCGCAGGATCTTTCCGCCGCATTCGAACACATTGCCACCACGATCCAGCCTTCCGTGGTGAGCATTCGTTCGGCGCGGCGCGTGCGCGCCAATCCACACGGTGATTCTCCCCTCCCCGACCTCGGTGGCGAATTCTTCGAGCGCTTCTTCGGTCCCGGCGGCGGCGGGCGCGACTACGAGGCCCGCGGGCTCGGCAGCGGCGTCATCGTTGCCGCCAATGGCACCATCCTCACCAACAACCATGTGGTCGACAACGCCGACGAGGTCACGGTGATCCTGACCGACGACAGCGAATACACCGCCAAGGTCATCGGCACCGACCCGAAGACGGATCTCGCGGTGTTGCGCATCGAGGCCGCGAACCTGAAACCCGCCAAGCTCGGCGACTCCGATGCGTTGCGGATCGGCGAGTGGGTCGTGGCGGTAGGCAATCCCTTTGGCCTGTCGAGCTCCATCAGCGCCGGGATTGTGAGCGCCAAGGGCCGGAACGACGTGCGGATCGCCGACTACGAAGACTTCATCCAGACCGATGCAGCGATCAACCCCGGCAACAGCGGCGGCCCGCTCGTCAATCTGCAGGGCGAGGTCGTGGGAATCAACACGGCGATCTTCACTCGCACGGGCGGGTACATGGGGATCGGGTTTGCCATCCCGGCCAACATGGCCAAGTCGATCATGACCAGCTTGATCGCGGAAGGCCGCGTCGTGCGCGGATGGCTCGGAGTCCAGATCCAGAACGTCAATGCGGATCTGGCCGCATCCTTCGACTACAACGGCAAGGCCGGTGTCCTGGTGAGCGATGTCGTGTCCGGCAGCCCCGCCGCGCGCGGTGGCATGAAGACCGAAGACATCATCGTGCGCTTCGCTGGCAAGAAGGTCGCGAACGTGACCGAGCTGCGCTCGATCGTGGCGTCCACACGCCCCGGCACGACGGCCGATGTCGAGGTGTGGCGTGACGGCAGCAGCAAGACGCTCCGCATCGACGTCGACGAGCAGGAGACCGCAGCAAGCGAGCGCCCACAAACCGAACCCGAGGTCTCCGATCTCGGCATCGGTGTCCGGACGATGACCCCTGAGCTCGCTCGCCGCGCCGGGCTCGACGACGAGGTCGCCGGCGTTCTCGTCACCTCGGTCGAGCCGCTCAGCACCGCAAGCCGTGCGGGCCTCGCGCGCGGCGATGTCATTCTGAGCGTCCAGGGCCATGAGGTCTCGAGCGTGCGCGAGTTCGAGTCGGCGGTCGACAGAGCCGATCTCGAACAGGGTGTACGGCTCCATGTCCGCCGCGGCGACGGCCGGCAGGTCCTGGTGTTGCGCCAGCCCAAGGGCGACCAGGATGGCTGAGCCGCTGGGTTCGCAAGCGCCTGCCAGACTTCGACTTGCTACACTCGCAGAGGTGAACGCGGCGCGTCCCTGGTCGGGAGCGAACCGGGGCGCGCCGGCGTGCGTTTCCCTATGCAGACGCCTTGGTCCCGCCGGCACGGTGAGTGCGATGCGGGGAGAACGGGAATGCCGATGGAACTGGCGACCCTGCTCGCGCGCTGTCGGGACGGCAACGAGCTGGCCTGGGAGGCGCTCGTGCGCCAGCATCAGCCCCGCGTCCATGCCATCGCGTTGCATTACCTGGGCAACGCCGAGGAGGCGCGCGACGTGGCGCAAGAAATTTTCATCCGCATCTACCAGAACCTGCATCGCTGCGACGAGGCCTCGCATTTCCTGCCCTGGATGATCCGCATCTCGCGCAACGCCTGCATCGATCACTTGCGGCGGCGGCGCGCCCGGCCTCCCGCGCACGACGTGCCCGCCGATGCCGTGCTGGGACTCGCCGCGGCCACGCCGGGAGCTGAGGAAGGTCAGCACGAGGACGGCCGCAAGCGCCTGTTGCATCTGGCGCTGCGCGCGCTGTCGGAACTGAATCGCGAGATCCTGTTGTTGCGCGAAATCCACGGCCTCTCGGTCGAGGAGACCGCGCACATTCTCGACGTGCCGGTGGGAACGGTGAAGTCGCGCGGCAATCGGGCCCGGATCGAGCTGGCGCGCAAGGTGCAGGCGCTCTCGGGCGGCGATTACGGACGCGGACACTGAAGGGGAATGGCGCCATGCATTGCGCAGCGTTCATGCACCAGCTCGACGCGTTCGTCGCTGGCGAGCTCGTCACTGTCGCGAGCACCGCCATGCAACGCCACGCGTCGCAGTGCCCGCGCTGCGCCAGCGTTCTCGAAGTCATGCAGTCCAGCGGAGCGGAGTCGAAGACCGACGCCGACACGGAAGCCTTCGTCGCGTCGCTGCTGCAGCGCACCACCGGTTCGGCGTGTGCGCGCGCGCAGTCGCAGCTCCCCGATCGCATCGATGGCGTCCTCGCCGTGGACGATGCGACTCTGGTCGACGCGCACATGCGGCACTGCAAGGGTTGCGCCGCACTCGCCGCCGTTCTCGGCGCCTTGCGTCGTGATCTGCCGGCACTGGCACTGGTGGATCCTGGCGCAGAGTTCACCATCGCCGTCCTGGAGGCGACACGCACCCGGCCACGCGCCGGCCATTCTGTGGGCGAACGGCTCGTCGCTGCCTGGCGACTTCTGGCGGCGCGTCCGCGCCTGGCATGGGAGTTCGCCACCGCTGCCTGCTTCCTTCTGATCTTGCTGTGCGGGTTGCCATTCTCGCCACTTCGCCCCCTGCCGCAGCAGGCGCTATCAATGATCCAGGTTGGCGGCGGGCTCCCTGCGGCCGTGCATCGCCTCGAGCCGGTCGTGAACGACTATGCAGCGGGCGTCTGGGCCGGCACTGGCGGCCGCATCCAGAACGCCGCGGCGGCGCGCCAGCAGGAATTTTTGCGCGCGCATCCGACCGTGGCCACCACATGGAGCGCGGTGTGCGCCGATCTGGCGGAAGCCGGTGCCGGAATCCAGAGCGGCAACCTCGCGCGCCTTTCACACGCGCTGCAGGCATTGCGTGTCACGCTGCGCGGTTCTCTCGCCAACGATCCGGACGCTTCCCCGACATCAGGGCCGCGATGATTTCCCACACTTGGAGGTGCTCGTCATGAATGCAATGGAAGAAAAAGATTCCGGTTTCGTCGACACAGCCGCCGCGCCGCGCCCGCCGGCGCCACCCGCCTGGTCACCGCGCCATGATCCGCGCCGCAAGAGTGTGGCGCTGGCGACATTGCTGTCCGCGTTTCCGGGGCTGGGCCATATCTACATCGGCTACTACCAGATGGGCTTCTTGCACATCCTGATCTTCGCCTCGCTGGTCACGATTCTCTCCCAAGACGCCGGCGGGCTCACTCCGCTGTTCGCCCTGTCGCTGGGGTTCTTCGTGCTCTACAACTTCGTCGACGCAGCGCGGCGAGCGTCGCTCTACAACATGGCGCTCGATCAGGCTGGGAACCAAGGCCTGCCACCGCTCGAGCTGCCGCGCAATCGTGGCTCGATGGCCGGCGGTTTGTTCCTGATCGGCATGGGCGTGCTCTTCCTCCTGCACACCCGGTTCGACATAGACTTGTACTGGATGGAGGATTGGTGGCCGCTCGGCCTCATCGCCATCGGCGTCTACTTGTTCCAGAAGGATCGCAAGAGCCGCGGCGAGTCGCGATGATGATCATGCGCACCGAGCCATCAGCCGGCGCCGATGTCTCCCAAACGCCGCACCGAGACGATGTCACGCGCGGGGATGACGACACGATCGTGCTTCTTCCAATGGCCGACGCGGGCTGCTTGCTGGACGAACTCTTCCTTGCTGCGTCCCCCGGCGCCGTCCGCATGCACGTCGGCGTCGAGCAGCACGATCGCTTCACCGTCCTCGGTGTCGCAGCGCCCGACGTAGACGTCTTTCCCCATCGTTTCCACGACCACGGTGATGCCGTGCAGCGCGCCGCGGTCCTGGTGGAATGTTCCCATTCTCAGCGCGCCGCCGCGGTCTTGCAGAACTTTTGGAACGCCGTCACCAGATCGTTGGCAAGGCTCATGGCGTCGCGGCCCTCGATCGCGTGACGAGGAACGAAATGCACCACTTCGCCGTCTTTCATCAGCACCAGCGACGGGCTGCTCGGCGGGAGCTCGGCAAAGTAGCCGCGCGCCTGGGCTGTCGCCTCGAGATCCTGCCCGGCGAAAACCGTTCCGATCCGATCCGGCTTGACCTCGCTCTGGAGCGCCAGGCGTACGCCCGGCCGGGCCTGCCCTGCGGCACAACCACAGACCGAATTGACCACCAAGAGGGTCGTCCCATTTTTCTCACCCAGGAAGGTGTCGACATCCGCAGCGCTACGCAGCTCGCGCACCCCCAAACGGGTGAGCTCCTCGCGCATGGGTTGGATGAGCATCGGATCGTAGGGCATCTTCGGGTCCTCCGGTTTCGGGTGGAACGGCGCCGCCAGAACCTTGGATCGATTCCTATCAGGTTCCTGAGCCGACTATAGGCCTGGCTCGACCCTCCCGGCAAGGCCTGGGCCCCAGCCTCCCATTCCAGGCGGTTTCCTTGACCCTCCTAGACCGGCCTTGGTAGTATTACGAGGCCAAGTCTGACATAGCGCCCGGAATCCGTCCCCGCCGTTCGGCCATGCCCGGGTCGAGTCATGTCGTCACCGCTTTCGTCGGGTTGGCTGGAGGGTTTCGCCCCTGCCAGAGAATGCTATTTCACCCATCGCCTCACGTCTCGGGGGGTTCAATATGTTGCAGAGATACCTGCGTATCTCCTGCGCCTGTGTCGGCATCGTCTCGTTGTTCGCGAGCGGCGTTTACGCACGTCCTGCGGGACTGCGCCACGAGATCGCTGACCCGGCTCCATACGTGGACATCGTCGGTGACTCGGAAGGCACCGAGCCGGCGCCGCAAAAAGCTCTGCAGGACACGGTGTGGATCGCCAATTGGGGCTTCGATTTCGGCTTCCCCTGCACCGACACCGGCTGGTTCCGCGCCGACAACCACATCCTGAACGATGGTTCCGTCTATTGGAACGTCACCTCCGCGCACACCGGCAACGGTGGAATCACGGGCAACGCCGCCGCTCTCGGTTACACCAGCAACAATTGTTGCGCGGAGCCCACGGGTTACGACAATGACTGGTACCAAGGAATCCGCATCACCTATGCCGGCTCCGGCTTCCTGTCCTTCGATTACATGGTCGACTCCGAGGACGGCTTCGATTTCTTGCAGGTCGAAAGCGACTCCGCGTGTGCTTCCTTCGACCGGGTCGACTTCGACACCGATCCCAGCAGCAACGCCGCCACCTTCCGCACCGTGGAGTTCTCCGCTTCTGGCTACGACGTGGCCGGAGCCGTCGCCTCGTTGCCCGTGCCCAGCTTCGGCGCCGGCACGCATTGCATGTACATCGCGTTCTTCGCCGACGGCGGTTACTCGCCCTGCGATGGTCTCCAGGCCACGAACATTGGTGCAGCCATCGTCATCGACAACATCGCGCTCGTCGGCGTCACCACTCCTGTGAACGAGAATTTCGAAGGCACCTTGCATCCGAATCTCTCGTTGCTCAACATCCAGGACAGCAAGCCATTCGGCGAATGGGCGCGCATCTTCCAACACATCACCGACAACGATGTCTGCAGCGAGAACAAGACCTGCGCCTGGCTGTGGACGGACGATGTCACACCCACCATCGCCAACGATCCCAGCATGGCGTTCGCGCCGGATGGTTACGTCGTGCGCAACTGGCTGGACGACGCCATCATCAGCCCATGGGTGAGCCTGGCATCGACGCCGACGGCAACCGGCACCGTGCTGCGTTTCCGGCGTTTCCCCGGCAACTTCTTCTCGACGAGCCGGATCGTCCAAAACTGGTCGGTGCGCGCCCGCAGTATCGTCGACAGCCAGACCTGCATCAGCGGCTGGGGACACTCCTCCCAGTGGAACTCGTTGTCGTTCTTCGGCTGGCTAACGCTCACGTTCGACATGACGGCGGAATTCGACCCCACCGCCACCCACGTCCAGGTGCGACATCGAACCTCCGACTGGCAGTGGATCGTCGGGGTGCCGCCGCCGGTGACCTTCACCCCGGGGCCGGGGCCGTACATCGACGACACCCGCATCGGCCGCCGCATCTTGAGCGGGCCCACGATCAGCGAGGGCATCGACGCCCGATCGCAGGCGCAGGACGCCTTCCCGACCGAGATCCACACCGGGGTGACTGCCGGTTCGGGGGAGCATTTCCGTCCGTCCACGAACCGTTTCGGATCCACGGCGTTCTCCCAGGGATCCGAGCTCGGCATCAACGAATCCAGCCCGAACCTGATCACCGGAGATTCGGTCTACGTCGAGGTCGTCGACGCGCGCGGCGCGGGTGGTATAACGGGCGTCCAATGGTACGGCGCCATCGTCGCCGGACCGCACGCGGGCAAGGCGCCGCCGCCCTGGAGCGTGGCGAACGGCTTTTTTGCCGTCACCGCCGATAGCGTACGCAACAGCAACGGCGCGACCTTGGCCGGTTTTTGGTTCGTCGACCTCGACGACACCTACTTCCGCGGTGGCGACGTCTTGCACTATTTCTGGTTCGCACAGGACGGCTTGGGCGGCGTGAGCTCGGATCCAGCCGGGTTGAGTGCGTTGCCTGCCAGCGTCCAGGCGGCGGACCTATCCACAGGCGGCATGCTCGAGGTGAGCTTCCTGCCGGCGATCAATTGGGACCCTGCGTATCTGCAGCGCATCACCAACGATCCGAACGGCGATCTCGACCCCACGGCCGGAGAAATCGCTGCTTCGACGCAGAAGAACTGCATGCTGTACGTGCAGATGACGAACACGCGCCGGCGTGGAGGCCTGGTGAACCGCACGTCCTTCATGTACACGCTCGATCGACTCGGTTACACGGGACACTACGATGTCTACGATCATCAGGGTCTCGGGAACACCAACAATCAGCTGGCGGGTCGCGCCACCACGCAGCAGGCCCAGGGCTACAACCTGATCGCGTACGACGTCGGCAACTCGGGACCGACTGGCTGGCTGATGCCGGATGGCTCCGATCTCGACCTGCAGAAGGTCGACCAGGCCGGCTGGTTCCGCAGCTGGCTGGCTCAGGCGACTCTGTCGCCGGCCGGCTTCGCCACGTTGTGGGTGATCGGCTCCAACGCCTTGCAAGAGAAGCCGAGCAACGCGCTCTACGCTTCCAACATGGGCAGTGTGCTCAACGGCTCCACACAGACGGCAGATGCGTATCCGAAGGTGCGCGGCGACCTGGCGTACACGTTTCGCCAGAACGGCACCGCCACCTGCGCTCGCACCTTCACCGGTGACGAGTACCGTCTCGACGGCGGCTGTCCGGTTTCACGCGACTACGACGCTCTCGGGGTCACGGGTTCCGCCCGCGCGACGCACTCGTACCGCGACCCCCGCACCAACCAGGCGGTGAACGCCGCGGCGATCGTCATGAACAGCAACGCCGCCGAGTCGTGGAATACCATCCTGCAGTCGCACCCGTGGTTCGATTTCTCGCAGAACCCGAGCCTGCCACCGTCCCCGACGTCGCCCCAAACCGTCCTCATGTCGAAGATCTTGGGCTGCGTCCTCCCGATCGCTTGCCAGCAGGCTCCGAGCGTGACCGGCGTGCCGGACAACGACGCGCTCGCCGTGCCGCGCCAAACAGCGCTGCACCAGAACGTTCCGAACCCGTTCAACCCGACGACGACCATTCGCTTCGATCTCGCGGCGACGGGCCAGGTGAAGTTGCGCATCTATGACGTCGCCGGCCGGCTGGTCCGCACGCTCCTCGATGCGCCGCGCCCGGCCGGAGCCGCGCAGTCGGTGACTTGGGATGGGCTCGACGACGTCGGCGAACGCGCCTCGAGCGGCGTGTACTTCTATCGCCTCGAGGCGGGCACCCAGAGCTTCACGCGCAAGATGGTCGTGATGAAGTAGACGCGAAATCTTCGCACACGCGACGGCGAAATGGGGCGTGCAACTGCACGCTCCATTTTTTTTCCCCGAGCGACTGCGTCAAACGGCCCAACACTCGATGCGGCACGCGCCAGCGCGACGCTCTCCTGTTGTTGGCGCGTGGAAACCCGTATAATCATCAACAATACATTGGAGCGCCCAACCAACCGCGGTGGCCCTGGACCCCGCGGTGGAACATAACGCCGGCAGTACGGAGATTTCCGGCGTCTCGGGTATGCTTTTACACCAAATCATCGCAACTGACTCGAGCATGGCCGGCCAGGCCGTGGCCGCGCACGCCCCGCGCCGTGCGTCCAGCCGCTTCCTGGCCAGCGGTCTCACCATGCTGCTCGCGGCCTGCCCGCTCGCCGCCGGCGCCCAGACCATCACCTTCACCGCCATCGGTGACGTTCCCTACGACGACAGCGAGCTGCCGGTGCTGCAGCAGCACTGCGTCGATCACAATCTCTACAGTCCGGGCGAGTTCATGGTGCACGTGGGGGACATTTTCTCCGGCGGCACTCCCTGCGAAGAATTCCGCTACCAGCAGGTGGCCGACGTTCTGAAGGTGCTCTCGGTCCCGGCCTTCATGTTGCCCGGAGACAACGAGACCAAGGACTGCGACGATCCAGGAACGGCATGGACCTATTGGAACACGCACTTCTTGGGCCTCGAGTCGAACTTTTGCAGCAATCTCGCCGTCTCGCGGCAAACGGCGCGGCCGCAGAACTTCGCCTTCGTCTCCAAGGGCGTTCTTTTCATCGGGCTCAACCTGGTGGGCGGGTCGAACGATGACGATGTCTTGCAGGACGATGCCGACTGGGTCGAGCAACAGTTGACGACGCAAGCGCCCTTCGTGCGCGCCGCCGTTCTCTTCGCGCAGGCGGGGCCGGGAAGCGGTCGCGATCTGTTCTTCGATCAGTTCGAGCCCGATGCCCTGGCCTTCGGCAAGCCCGTGCTCTTCATCCATGGGGACGGCCATTCCTGGATCGACGACTATCCGTTCGTCGCCCCCAATGTGCGGCGCATCCAAGTGGAGCGCGGCGACGATCCGCCGATCCTCGTCACCGTCACCACCGATCCCGTGCCCGTTTTCGTGATCGACCGGGAACCCTTCGACGGCACGACGACGAACCAAGCGCCATGCGTCAACGCCGGCCCGGATTTGGCGATCGGCATCGCGCAGCAGGCCCGGCTGCGCGGCCAGGCCGACGACGACCGCGACCCGGGGTCATCGACGCTCACGCTCACGTGGAGCAAGGTGAGCGGCCCTGGCACTGTCAGCTTCAGCAGCTCCACGAGCGCCGAGACCTACGCCACCTTCTCGCTCACGGGTGCTTATGTTCTGCGCCTACGCGGCAGCGATGGCATCCTCGCCAGCACCGATCCAGTGACGGTCACCGTCAGCACGACGCCGCCGGCCAACAATCCCCCCGTCGCCGGCTACGATTCCTACTCGACGGTGATGCAGCAAGCGCTGAGCGTCAGCGCTCCCGGCGTGCTCGGCAACGACAGCGATCCCAATAACACGGCGATCTCGGCTGTTCTGGTCGCGAACCCATTGCATGGCACCCTTTCACTCGCCGCCAACGGCTCTTTCACTTACACGCCGCAGGCAGGTTTCTACGGTCTCGACGGCTTCACCTACCGCGCCTCCGATGGCAGCTTGCAGAGCGCGACGACGAACGTGACGCTCAACGTCACGCCGCTCACGCTCACGCTCGCGCCGCTCGAAGACGCCAGCGGCAACACGGGGACGCCGTCCAAGACGGACGGCAGCAACCAAGACCTGCGCGTCGAAGCCGACGTCGTAAGCTACCGCAGCTTCCTCAAGTTCAATATCACCGGTGTCGGCACCAGCGTCTATCGCGCCAAGCTGCGCCTTTTCGTCACCAACAGCGGCCCCGACGGCGGCTCGCTCTATCGCGTCTCGAACTACTTCCCGGCCACCACCACGGCCTGGACGGAAGAGACGCTCACCTGGCAGAACGCGCCGGTGATCGGGGGAACCCCGCTCGGATCGGCGGCCTCCGTCGACACAGACGACTGGGTCGAGTTCGACGTCACCACCGCCATCCGTGGCGATGGCACTTACAGCTTCGGCCTGCAAAACGCCTCGACGAACAACGTCGAGTACAGCTCGAAGGAGGGTTCCGAACCCCCCGTCCTCGTGATCGAGACCTTGCCGGGAGGTGGCGGCACCAATGCAGTGCCCGTGGCCGCGGACAATGTCTACACCGCGAGCGAAGACGCTCCGTTCACCGTCGCGGCGCCCGGCGTGCTGGTCAACGACACCGATGCCAACGGCGATGCGCTGTCCGTCCTCCTGACCGCGGCGCCCACGCACGGAGCACTGACGTTGGCCGCGAATGGCGGCTTCAGCTATTTGCCGAGCGCCAACTACAACGGTCCGGATGCGTTCAGCTATGTCGCCGACGACGGTCGCGGCGGGCTCGATCCCGCGACCGTGACGCTCACGGTCACGGCCGTGAACGACCCACCCGTGGCTGTGGACGAGAGCCATGCCACCAACGAGGACACTCCGCTGGTCGTGCCCGCGCCCGGACTGTGCTCCAACGACTCGGATTTGGACGGCGATGCACTCACCGTGCAGGTGGGGAACGCTCCGGCGCACGGCAGCCTGAGTCTCGCCAGCAACGGATCCTTCACCTACACGCCGAACTTGGACTGGAACGGCGCTGACTCCTTCACCTACGTGGTGAGCGATGGCCGTGGCGGCAGCGACACGGGCTCCGTGACGCTCGCCATCGCTGCCGTCGAGGATCCTCCGCGCGCGATCGACGATGCCTTCACCACGCTCGAGGATCAGGTCCTCGAGACCATGGCGCCCGGGCTGTTGGCGAACGACGTCGACCCCGAGGGCGACCCGGTGACCGTGACGGTCGTGAGTGCCCCGGCGCGAGGTACGCTCGTGCTCGCTCCCAACGGCAGCTTCACCTATACGCCGAACCCGAACGCGCATGGATCCGACGTCTTCACCTATGAATTGCGCGACGTGAATGGCGGCACCGACACCGGCAGCGTCGCGCTCAGCTTGACCCCGGTCAACGACGCGCCGACGGCCGCCGGGGAGAACCATGCCACAGCCGAAGACACGCCCGTCTCCATCGTGGCACCGGGGATCCTCGGCAACGACGCCGATCTGGATGGCGATGTCCTGATCCCCATCGTCAGCACCCCACCCACGCGCGGCATCGTGGTGGTGCAACCCGATGGCGGCTTCACCTACACGCCGTACGCCGATGCCAATGGCGTCGACGGCTTCACCTACAGCGTGAGCGATGGCCAAGGCGGCACTGCCACCGCGGCCGTCGGCATCACGGTGAGCGCGGTCAACGATGCACCGGTCGCCGCAGCCGACAGCTACGGCGTCGCGGAAGACGCCACGCTCGTGATCGACGCACCCGGCGTCCTCGGCAACGATGTCGATGTCGACGGCGACGCCTTCACGGTGACGCTCAGCGCTCCCCCCGCGCATGGGGCGCTCACGTTGGTCACAAACGGCGGCTTCACCTACATCCCCGACGCCGATTTCAACGGCAGCGATGCCTTCACTTACAGCGTGAGCGATGGACAGGGCGGCATCCATGCACAAACGGTGACCCTGACCGTGAGCCCGGTGAACGACGCGCCCGTCGCGGCGGCCGATGTGCTTCTGTTGGACGAGGATCAAGCCCTCGTGCGCGCGGCGCCCGGTGTGCTCGGCAACGACTCCGATTTGGATGGCGACGTCTTGACCGTCGTTGTCACCAGCCCGCCACAGCATGGCACGCTCGTCCTCGATGCGAACGGTGGCTTGAGGTACACTCCGGCCCTCGACTTCGCCGGCACTGACGGCTTCACCTACCGAGTGACCGATGCGGCTGGCGCGACCGCGTCGGCGAGCGCGACTCTCGTCGTCCGCGCGGTCAACGATTGGCCGGTCGCGACCGGCGACGGCTGGCTCGCCACCGAGGATCTGGATCTCGCGGTCGCCGCCCCAGGCGTGCTCGGCAATGATTTAGACGCCGACGGCGACGCTCTGTTGGTGAGCATCGTCTCCCCACCCGATCACGGCACCGTCGTCCTTGGATTCGAAGGCGACTTCGTCTACACGCCCGAGGCCGACTGGAATGGCCAAGATACTTTCACCTATGGTTTGAGCGACGCCAAGGGAGGCACGACGTCCGGGACCGTGACCCTCTCCGTCGCCGCGGTGAATGATCCTCCCATCGCCAGCAGCGACGCCGCCGCGATCCCAGAGGATGTGCTCCTCGTCCGCACCGTTCCCGGTGTGCTCGGCAACGATGCCGACATCGACGGCGACGTGCTCGAGGCGGTGGTCGAGACGCCACCGGCGCATGGCACACTGGCGTTGAATGCCAACGGCAGCTTCACCTACATGCCGGGCGCGAACTATTACGGCAGCGATGGCTTTGCCTACACCTTGCGCGATCCGAGCGGAGCCAGCGACGCTGCTGCGATGAACCTCACGATCACCGCGGTCAACGACCCTCCCAGTGCTGCGAGCGACGGCTTCGTCACCAACGAAGACAATGTGCTCACCATCTCGGCCCCTGGTGTGCTCGGCAACGACACCGACATCGACGGCGATCCTCTGACCGCCGCCGTGGTGACGCCACCTCAGCGCGGTACCCTGGTGCTGGCAGCCGCGGGCGGCTTCACGTATACACCGGACCGCGACGCCAACGGCAGCGACAGCTTCACGTACAAGGCGCGCGATGCGAGTGGTGCGGAAGACGTGGAAACCGTCGTGCTGTTCGTCGCCGCGCGCAACGACCCGCCCGCGGCGCAGAACGATGCGTTTGCCGCCGTCGAGGACACTCCGCTCACGATCGCGCCCCCCGGAGTTCTCGGCAACGATGCGGACATCGATGGCGACGCGCTGAGCGCGAGCGTTGCCGCGCCTCCCGCGCACGGCGTTCTACAAGTCGGCGCCGACGGCGCCTTTGTCTATACACCCGCGCCGCAGTACAACGGGGGAGACACCTTCACGTACACAGTGCGCGACCCGAGCGGGGCTACCGCCACCGGTTCGGTCACTCTCACCGTGGCCGCGGTGAACGATGCGCCGCTCGCCACGGCCGACGCTTACACCACCAACGAAGATGTAGCGCTCGTCATCGCCGGCCCGGGCGTGCTCGGCAACGATACCGACATCGAGAACGACGTGCTGACCTCGAGCGCCGCCGCCCCACCCACACATGGCGGTCTCACCATCAATCCGAATGGCGGCTTCACCTACACACCCGCGACCCACTACTTCGGCCCGGATGCGTTCACCTACACCGTGCGCGATGCAAACGGGGCCACCGGACTCGGGACGGTCACGCTCACCGTGCAACCGGTGAACGACGCGCCCGTCGCCGCTGCCGATGCCTATGCCACCGACGAAGACGTGGCGCTCGTGGTCGCCATTCCGGGCGTTCTCGCCAACGACACCGATATCGAGAACGATGTGCTGAGCGCCAGTATCGCCAGCCCAACCGTGCACGGCACACTCGTGTTCGGCACGGGCGGCAGCTTCACGTACACACCCGCGGCACACTACTTCGGCCCGGATGCCTTCACCTACACGTTGCGCGATCCCAACGGTGGCTCGGTGACCGGGTCGGTCACGCTGAGCGTGAATGCGGTGAACGATGTTCCGCTCGCCGGTGCCGATGCGTACGCCACGAACGAAGATTTCGCGCTCACGATCGCCGTGCCCGGCGTGCTCGGCAACGATGTGGATGCGGACGGCGAGGGACTCACCGTGTCGGTCACGACACCACCCGCGCACGGAACATTGATCCTCGCCGCCAACGGCGCCTTCACCTACACGCCCGCGCCCGACACGCACGGTGCCGATGCGTTCGTGTACTCGGTGCGGGATCCCGCCGGCGCCACGAGCTCGGGCGCGGTGTCCATCTCCGTCCTGCCCCTCAACGATGCCCCGCGCCCGGCGTCGGACGCCTACGCCACCGACGAGGACATCGTGCTCGCCGTCAGCTCGCCCGGCGTGCTCGGCAATGATGTCGATGTCGACGGCGACGCAATCACGGTCACGGTGGCGACGGCGCCAATCCACGGCGCGTTGGTGTTACAAGCCAACGGCGCCTTCGCCTACACGCCGCATGCGGACTATGCTGGCAGCGACGGCTTCACCTACGCGGCGCGCGACCCGAGCGGCGCCACGGCTGTGGGCTCCGTGTCGCTTCCCGTGCGTGGTGTCAACGATCGTCCCGTGGCCACAGCCGATGGCTACACCACCGACGAAGACATCGCTCTCGTCGTCGATGCTCCCGGTCTGCTCGGGAACGACTCCGACGTCGACAATGAAATTCTGAGCGCCACCGTGAATACGCCACCGCAGCATGGGGCGCTCGCTCTTGCTGCCAATGGCGGCTTCACCTACACTCCGGTGCCGCACTCGCACGGACCCGACACCTTCACCTACACGCTCCGAGACCCGGCCGGCGCCAGCAGCACCGGCAGCGTCACGCTGCTCGTGCGTGAGGTGAACGATGCACCCGTCGCTGTCGCCGACGCCTACGCGACCGACGAGGACGCGAGTCTCGTCGTGCCGGCTCCAGGCATCCTCGCCAACGACGCCGATGTGGACGGCGATCCCTTGACCCCGACTCTCGCGAGCGGTCCTGCGCGCGGCAGTGTCGTGCTCGGCGCCGACGGCGCCTTGCGCTACACGCCGGAGCCGAATGCCTTCGGCAGCGACAACTTCACGTACACGATCCAGGATGGTCGTGGCGGCAGCCACACCGCGACCTGCAGCGTGCAAATTCGCAGTGTGAACGATGCCCCCTCCGTGAACGGCGAGGTCTATGCCGTCGACGAGGACACGCTGCTCGTGGTGGCCTCGCCTGGAGTGCTCGGGAACGACACCGATGTGGACGGAGACGTGCTCCGCGTCACGCTCGTGGGCGCACCCGCGCATGGAACGTTGAGCCTGGAGGCAACCGGAGCCTTCGTCTTCACACCGGAGCGTGATTTCCACGGCACGGATGGCTGGAGCTACCGCGTCGACGATGGCAAGGGCGAGACGCGTGACGGCAACGTCGTCCTCACCGTGCAGCCGCTCAACGACGCACCGACGGCGGCCGCGAGCGCGTACGCCACCGACGAAGATGTCGGGCTCACGATCGCTTCTTTGGGCGTTCTGGTCGGCGCAACTGACGCGGATGGGGATGCGCTCGTGGCGTCTCTCGCCACTCCCGCGGCGCACGGTGCCGTCACGGTCAGTGCCGACGGTGGTTTCACCTTCGTGCCACAGGTGAATTTCCATGGCACCGATGCGTTCACCATCGAAGTGCGCGACGGCAACGGCGGCAGCGACATCGAGACCGTGGCGCTCACAGTGCATCCCATCCAGGACGCACCCAGCGCCGGGAACGATGCGCTGAGTGTCGACGAGGATGGCGTCCTCGTTGTCGAAGCTCCGGGACTGCTCGCCAACGATCTCGATGTGGATGGCGATGCCATTTCGCTGCGGCTCGAGGCGGCCCCCGAGCACGGCACGCTTCGACTCGAACCGAACGGTGCATTCACCTATGCGCCATCAGCCGATTATCATGGTGCCGACCACTTCACCTACATCGCCGACGACGGCCATGGCGGCAACGCCGTGGGGACCGTGACCCTCACGGTCGCCCCGGTGAACGATGCGCCAACGGCCCTCGACGATACGTTCGGTACCGACGAGGACAGGGCGCTCGATCTGCCGGCTCCTGGTTTGCTTGCCAACGATCAGGATGTGGATGGCGATGCATTGACCGTGCGTCCGGGCACGCCGCCCTTGCACGGAACGCTGCAGCTGCGCGCTGAAGGCGGCTTCGTCTACACACCCGCGCCCGACGCCCACGGACCCGACAGCTTCACCTACATCGTCGACGACAACGCCGGCGGCATCGCCACGGGCACGGTGCACATCCAGGTCGGTGCGATCCCAGATGTCCCACGCCCGCTCGCAGACACCTGGAACGGCGCCGAAGACAGCGAGTGGATGATCGATGCGCCAGGCGTTCTTGCCAACGACCAAGACGCCGACGGCGATGCTCTGCGCGCGCAGATCGTTCGTTCCCCCGCGCACGGCACGTTGCTGCTCGGCGAGAATGGGGCGTTCCGCTACGTTCCGGACGCCGATTGGCATGGCAGCGACAGCTTCGACTACGCCGCCGACGATGGCACCGGACGCAGTGCGAACGCGCAGGTCACCCTCATGGTTCTGCCGGTCAACGATCCACCGGTGGCGTTGCAGGATTCGTATGGCCTCGACGAAGACATGCCGCTCGACATCGGGACGCCGGGCGTGCTGGCCAACGACAGCGATGTGGATGGCGAGCCGTTGCAGACCGAGCTGCAAACCATGGTGGCGCACGGGACGCTGACCTTGCGCAGCGATGGCTCGTTCACCTACATGCCAGCGCTCGATTTCCATGGCAGCGATGGCTTCGTCTACACCACACGCGACGCCGCGGGTGCATTCGCGACGACACAAGTCACGCTCGCCATCGCCGCAGTGAACGATGCGCCGCTCCCCGGCGCGGACGATTTCACCGTCACCGAGGATGACACGTTGCGCGTCGATGCTCCCGGCCTGCTCGGCAACGATCTCGATGTCGAGGGCGATGCGATGACTGCGGCGCTGGTGAGCGGGGCCGCGCATGGCGGCGTCACGCTCCGTCGCGACGGCTCCTTCGTCTACATTCCGCTTCCCGACTATTCGGGCAGCGACCTGTTCGTCTACGCGGTCTCCGATCCTGCCGGCGCGGTGCGGCACGGGGCAGTCTCGCTGCAGGTGTCGCGCGTGAACGATGCACCCATTGCGCGTTCGGACTCCTTTTTCGTCGTCGCCGGCGCCAGTCTGCAGCCTCACGCCCCCGGTCTGCTGGTCAACGACACGGACGCCGATGGCGACACGTTGTCCGCTTTCGTGCTCGACGCACCGCAGTACGGGCAGCTGGATCTCCACGACGACGGCTCGTTCACTTACACACCCGACCCCGGCTTTACCGGCACCGATGGCTTCACCTATCGCGCCAGCGACGGCACCGCCATGCATGACGCGGCCGTCCGCATCGGCGTCGAGGGACGCGGCGTCACCTACCGTGAAAGCACAACGGGTGCCGCGACCTTCGCCATCCAGGTGCAGACCGAGAGCGCGCTCTCTGCCGCGGCCGGCGATCTCTATCTCGCCGCGATCTCGAGCCAACCCTTGGGACAGGTCATGGGCCTGCAAGGCATGAGCTTGCAATGGACACGCGTGAAAACGCAATGCGGTGCGCAGGGCGAGACCGGGTTGGAGCTGTGGATGGCGCGTGGGGCACCAACTCCGGGGTCGATTGCCGCCGTTTTCGCCGCCCCGGTCGAGCATGCGGTCCTCGCCGTTTCACGCTATTCCGGCGCCGACCCCCAGGATCCGCTCGGCAGCGTGACGGCGGCGAACACCAGCGGGCTCGATGCGAGCTGCCAAGACGGCGGCGAGAGCGCTCGCTACGACTGGTTCCTCACCACGCTCACCGACGGCGGCATCGTTTATCGCGCCGTCGCGCTCCGCGATCGCGATCACGTGCGCACCGACGGCACGTTCCTGCGCGCCCGCGCCGCGAGCGGCACGCCGCAGGCGACTGCATCCATCGAGGTGCAGGATCGCGCGGTCGATGCCGGCGATCACACGACGAGCGGCAGCTTCTCTTCCCCCGTCGATTGGGCGGCCGTGGCGGTGGAGATTCGCTCGACACGCATCGATGACACCCTGCGCTTCGCCGAACGTCTCGAGGTGTTCCCCAATCCGTTGCGCAATCACACGCTCCTGCGATACATGCTGTACCGACGCGCCACGGTAGAAATGAGCATCTTCGATGCGCGCGGGCGGCTCGTGCGCCAGTTGCTGCACGAGACTCGTCCCCCCGGCAGGTTGCAGATCGACTGGAATGCAACCACCGATCGCGGCCACAGTCTCGACTCCGGCGTCTACTTCCTGCGCCTGCGCTCCGAAGGGCACACGATCACGCGCAAGATCGTCGTCGTCAAGTAGAGATCGCGCGTGCGCTATTTCGTCTTCAGCTTGGCCAACCACTGCTGGCGAAACTTCGCCACCTTGGGTGCGACGACGGCGGCGCAGTAGGGCTGGTTCGGATTGCGGCGGAAGTACTCCTGATGATAGTCCTCGCCGCGATAGAAGCCGCGCAACAGGCCGATCTCGGTCACGATCGGCGCGTCGTAGAGATGCGCCGCGTCCAGCTCGGCCATGACGGCAATGGCAGTGGCGAGCTGCTCGGGCGTGTGGCAAAACACCGCCGAACGATATTGCGTGCCGACATCGGCACCTTGCACATTCCGCGTCGTCGGGTCGTGAATGGTGAAAAACACGCGCAGCAGTTCTTCGAATGCAATGACCCGCGGATCGAAGGTCACTTGCACGACCTCGGCGTGCCCAGTCCTGCCGCTTGTGACCTGCTCGTAGGTTGGATGCGGAACACTGCCGCCCGCATAGCCGGATTCGACGCGCACGACGCCTTGCAGCTGCTCGAAGACGGCTTCGAGACACCAGAAACAGCCGCCGGCGAGCGTCGCTATTTCCACGCCGGGTTCCGCCACGTGCTCCTCCCGCAGGTTCGGTCCACGCAGGACGCGATCGAGCGCTCCGCATGGCGCAAAAGACGCGCCGCACGCACTATAGCATCCTGGGAACGAGGGGAAGCACGCACGCGTGCGACTACTGTTGGAGGCTGAGATCGAGACCGAGCATCTGCGGCAGCTCGCCGGCGCGATTCTCCATCGCCTTGGCCAGCAGCTGGTCCATCCGGCCCTGGACGCGCACGAGCACCAGATTGTCGCTGTTGAGCAGGATCACGTAGATGTCGCGCACCAGTCCCTGCTCTTCTTGCGTCAGCACCCAGACGAGCTCCGTCGGCTGCTGTTTCTTCACCGCCAGATGCCAGCCCTCGTCGCGGATGCGGGCCTTGAGATGCTGTGGCAGACGCACGTCCTGCAACGTCGGCAGCTCGAGTGTGCGGTAGAGCGCGACCTGCACCCGGCGCACGTCCTGGAGATAGTCGTGCGCTTCGCGCGCCTCCGGGGCCACGTTTTCCGGAATGAAGCCGGTGGCGAACCGCGCCAGTCCGAGCGACAGCGGCCCCAAGCTGATGCGCACGTCCTTCTCGAAGCGCGCGCCAGGCAGTTGGCGCTCGATCTCGCGCTGGATCTCCGACAGCTCGGGCGTCCACAGGCAGCCCGTCACCGCCGGCAACAGCGCCCCCAAGATCCAAGCGCGCAGACCCGGTTTCATCGCGACCTCCAACGGGCAGCGCTAGTCGTTCTGGTCCTTGTCCTTCTTTTTCGGCTCCTCGCGCGCCCGATCCTTGCCCTTGTCCCAATCCTGGAGATCGTGCAACTCGTCGATGTCGAACTTCTTCCCCAGCCGGCCGATTTGTTCAGGGTCGATCTCGCCGACGATGTTGACGAACGTCGCTTCCCGATCCCGCTCGATCGCCATCACCGTGATGCCCTGCAACAACTTTTCGCCCATCTTGAAATAAACATAGACGTTCTCGTCGGCCTCGCGCACGCGCACGGCCCTCGTCCATCCGCCCTTCTCCAGCTTGGCCGCCAGACCAGAAACCTTGGTCTCCACTTCCGATCCTAGCGCGTCACCCATCTCGAACTTCTGCACGCGCACGAGCTTCAGCTTCGACAACATGTCGGAAAGCTCCGGGTCGGCGCTTTTCGACATCGATGCCACCATACCCAAAAGCGCATCGTGCAGATAGATCTCGACCACGGCATCTTCCTCGTTGAAGAGGCCGAGCGATTCGAAGTCCACGTATCCCGCATCCTTGCTGTAATCCGCTCGCTTGCTCTCTTCCGTGGCACCCATGCAGGGCCAGAGCAGGAGTCCGAGTACGGCGCCCCGGCTGCACAGCCCCAGGCGCTGTCGCGAGCGCGGGGCTCGCACGGCCCGGAGGCGACATTCTTGCGCAATCGCTTCGCGTTCGTTCATGGCTCTCATTCCTCCTTCAGTGATTTGCCGACGGCATCCGTGACCGGGACGACCACTTGTCGGCCGATCACGTTGCCCACGATGTCTCCGAGCGTGCGGTCCAACGCCTCGTCGCTGGCCCGTCGCGTGACCTCCGCGACGTATGCCAGGGCCCACCGCACTTCTTCTTCCGCCTGCGCCACCGCCGCCGCTTCGCCCGCAGGTCGGGCTGGTGGGCGCGCCAGCAACGCGATGACCAACGCAGTCGCGGCCACGCCGACCACGCCCAGAGTCGGGCGCCAGGCGGCTTCCCATTTTCGACGCAAGGCCGTCATCCAGCCCTCGCGACGACTGTCCTCAGCTTCGATACGTGCGCGTACTGCCACCGCGACCGTTTCGGGACATATGGTCGTCCCGAGCTGACGTAGAACTCCCTGGACGCGTTGCGCCGACTCGAACTCTTCACGGCAGGCAGCACAGCCGGCGAGATGGGTGCGAAACTGCGCTTCGCGCCTGGGGTCGAGCTCCTGGTCCAATGCCATCTCGAGCAGCACCTGAGCGCGCGCGCACGACAACGGCGTGGAGCGTGATTCCCTGGGTTGCGTCATGGCTCGGCGAACTCCCGAAGTTTGGCCCGCAACATCCGCCGCCCCCGGTGCAGGTACACCTTGACGGTGTTGAGCGGCAGCTCGAGCGCGGTCGCGATCTCGTCGTACTTGCGTTGCTCGATCTCACGCAGGATCACGATGCTCCGATACGGCTCGGCCAGCTCGCGCAGTGCCTCTTCGAGGTGGCGCTGGAACTCGCCGGCCTCGGAATCTGCGGCAGGGCTCCGACCTGGACTTGCAACCCATTGCGTCGATTGATCTTCAGGATCCGACACGACGACCGCTCGATAGCTACCGCGCCGGCGCAGCGCGTCGATGCTGGCGTTCCGAGTCACCCGCACGAGCCATGGCCAGATCCCGGCAGGCTCGATCCGGTCCAGGTGACGCCAGAGGCGGACCAGAACCTCCTGCGCGATGTCCTCGGCTTCCTCGCGGTTCCCGACGCTGTAGCGCGCCAGCCGGTAGATGCGGTCCTGGTACATCTCCACGAGCTCCTGAAAGCGCCGGTGCATCGCACATCCTGGGAAACGGGGCGGCCAGCCTCTTAGTTACTCGGGCCAGGGTCGTTGGGTACAGCCGACACCGGGAGCGTAATCTCCATGTAGACCACCCCTTCGACGGGGTTCGTATAGTACGAAGCGATTTCGCTGAAGCCGAGACGCCCATACAGCTGTCGTGCAGCGGCCATGACGGGAAGCGTGTCCAAACGCATGCGCCGGTACCCGAGCCGCTCGGCCGCGCGCAGAACCCGAAGCACGAGCGTCTGGCCCAACCCTTGGCCGCGGTGCGAGGGGCAGACATAGAGCCGCTTCATCTCGCAGACACCATCCTCCATGGGTCGCATGCCGATGCAGCCCACAGCGCGGTCGCCGTCCAGTCCCAACAGCAAGAGGCCGCCGGGTGGGGCGTAGCGTCCGGGCAGACTTTCCAACTCCTGATCGAATCCCTGGAAACACAAACTGATTCCGAGCCAAGCGGCATACTCGACGAAGAGCTCGCGCACCTGAACGATGTGCGCCGGTGTGGCCGCGCTCACGATCTGCACCACGTCGTCCTCCTGCGGCCGCCGTCCTCCTCGCGTGCACGTGCCGCCAACTTCCTGCGTGCAGGTGCCTCGTCCTTCATCATACGCGCTCGTTCCATCACGAGATGCACAGGCTGGCTCTTCTGCCCTGCCAACCCGCTGCCTCCTGGGCAACCCTCTGGCTCGTGATCTCGCGCCCTCCCGCTGTAACCTCCCGCTCGCGAATCACGTATGATCCTCAGCTTCTTCCAGCACTCCGGAGGGCCACGCCATGATCGAGGTTCTGGGCCTGCGCAAGCAGTACGGCTCGATCACCGCCGTCGACGATGTCAGTTTCCAGGCCGAGCCCGGTGCGATTTTCGGCCTGCTCGGGCCGAACGGTGCCGGCAAGACCACCGCCATCGGTTGCGTTTCGGGCTTGCTCCGGCCCGATGCCGGCCGCGTGCGTGTCTTCGGACACGATGTCGTGACCGACGGCCGCGCGTCGCGCGAAAAGCTGGGTGTCGTGCCGCAAGAGCTGGCACTCTACGAAGAACTCTCCGCGCGCGAAAATCTCAGCTACTGGGGCGCAGCGTATGGATTGCGCGGCGGGACCCTCAAGAAGCGCGTGCAGGAAGTGCTCGAGATCATCGAGCTGCACGACCGCGCCAAGGAGCCGGTCAAGCGCTTCAGCGGCGGCATGAAACGCCGGCTCAACTTCGGTTGCGCTCTCGTGCACACGCCGCAGGCATTGCTCCTCGACGAACCCACGGTGGGAGTCGATCCGCAGAGTCGCGTGCGTCTCCTGGATCTCGTGCGTGACCAGGCCCGCCAGGGCACCTGCGTCCTGTACACGACTCATTACATGGAAGAAGCCGAGAGCCTCTGCGATCGCTTGGCGATCATCGATCATGGACGCATCATCGCCATGGGCACGCTCGTCGAGCTGCGCGCCAAGGTCGGGGAACGCGATCTGCTGCGCTTGTCCGGGCGTTTCGAGCCCGCTGCGGTGCGCGAGGCGCTCACCCGGCTCGACGGCGTCGAGATCGTACAGGTGGAAACCGACTCGGTGACCTTGGCGATGCGCGAGGCGACGCGCAAACTGCCGGCGACGCTGCAGGCGCTCACGGCCGCGGGAGCCGAACTGTACGAGACCACGGTCACGCAACCCAATCTCGAGAGCCTCTTCATCAAGCTCACCGGCAAGGAGCTGCGCGAGTAACAGCTCGCCGGCTGGGAGCAACGGAATGACTTTCCTGTGGCGCACGGCGCTCAAAGATTTTCAACGGCAGCGCCGCACTCCGGTCGAGTTCGTGCTCTGGCTCGGCATCCCGCTCGTCATCGGCACACTCGTCGTCGCTTCCACCGGCGGAAGAGGCGGACCGCGCCCACAGGCGCATCTCTTGGTCGTGGATCAGGACGATAGCGTGCTCAGCAATTTCCTCCTCGGTGGATTGAGTCAAGAAGCTGCCGGCAGCTTCATCCGCGCCGAGGTCGTGGAGCTCGAAGCCGGGCGCAAGCGCGTCGAACGGGGCGAAGCAACCGGGCTCCTGGTCATCCCCGCCGGGTTCTCCGATGCCGTGCTGCGCGAAGAACCGTGCACGCTGCGTCTAGTGACCAATCCGGCGCAACGGATTCTCCCCGGCATCGTCGAAGAGAGCCTGGCGATTTTCGCCGACGCCGCGTTCTACCTGCATCGCGTGCTGGGCGAAGACCTGCGCGCTTTCGCCGGTGGCCCGGGCCCCGGCCTCGACACCTTCCCCAATGCGCAGATCATGTCCTCCAGCGTGCGGATCAACGAGCTGGCCGGCCGCGTCAGCAGCTATCTCTCCCCGCTCGTTGTCCAGCTCGAAGCGACGACGGACGAAGAGGAAAAGGAGAAAACCGCCGGACCGCCCAAGAGCTTCGCGCTCTACTTCCTGCCTGGTCTCCTGTACATGTCGCTGCTGTTCATGGCCCAAGGTGTGAGCGAGGATCTTTGGCGCGAGCGCAGCCAGATGACCTTGCGCCGGCTCGTGGTGTCGCCGCGGTCGGTGATGGAGTTCCTCGGCGGCAAGGCGATCTACGGCACCGCGTTGATGGGCGCCACCGGGCTCGTGTCGCTCACCATCGCGTTCCTCTACTTCCGCCTCGCACCGGCAGCGCTGCCGCTCGCCACGCTGTGGGTGATGTTCTCCGGGGCCGTCCTCCTGCTCGCGATGATGACGATCCAGTTACACGTGCGCACCCAGCGCGCCGGGAACATCGTGAGCATGGGGCTCATCTTCCCGCTCATGATGATCGGTGGCAGCTTCTTTCCTTTCGAAGCCATGCCGGAATGGATGGCGACCATCGGCCGTCACACGCCGAACGGCTGGTCGGTGCAGCAACTCGAAAACATCTTGAACGGCACGGTCCGGCCGCCGGCGCTCGGATCTGCCATCGCCGCGTTGGTTGCCGTCGGCACCGTGTTGTTCCTCGTCAGTGCCCGCCGGTTGCGGCGGGGCTTCGCCCAGGGGTGAAGATGCTGCGTCACGTGTGGTTTCTCGGACGCAAGGACGTGCAGTACATGCTGCGCGAGCGCGAGGCCATCGGCTGGATGTTCGTGATGCCGATCGTGTTCTTCTATTTCATCGGCACCGTGACGTCGAATTTCGGCAGCCGTGGCGGCCATCCGGACCGTTTGGCGCTGTGGACGGACGGCGACACCGGCTTCCTCGGCGATCAGCTGCAGCACCGGCTCGAAGACCGGCGCTACGAAATCGTGCGGCCAGAAACGATGGCCGAGTTCGACGCCGCGTCGCGCCGCCTGCGCATCCCGTCCGGCTTCACCGACTCCGTCCTGGCCGGCAAGCCGGTGAAACTGCGCTTCGTCCGCGAGGAAAGTGGGCTCGGCAACGACTACGACCTCGTGCGCATCGGGCGCGCCGCGTACACACTGCTTGCCGACGTCATCGTGACCGGCGAGCAAGGTCTCGCGCCGACACCTGCGAGCCTTGCCCACCTCGATTCTTTGCCGCGGACTCTGCAGGTCGAGGTCGCGCCTGCCGGCAAGCGCCGGCACGTGCCCACCGGTTTCGAGCAGGCGATTCCTGGGATTCTCGTGATGTTCGTGCTCTCGATTCTCTGCACCAGCGGCGCGGTGCTGTTGTTCACCGAACGCCGGCAGGGTCTCCTGCGCCGGCTCGCCTACACGCCGATCTCCCGGCCCGCGATCGTGCTCGGCAAGTGGAGCGGCAAGATGGGGATCGGCGTGGTGCAGATCGCCTTCGGCATGCTGGCCGGCACCGTGCTCTTCAAGATGAACTGGGGTCCGAACTTGTGGATGGTCGTCGTGTTGCTGCTCGCCTATGCCACGCTCACGGCGACGCTCGGCATTCTGCTCGGCAGCCTCGCTCGCAGCGAAGGCCAAGCCATCGCCATCGGTGTCGTCGCCACCAACGTGCTGGCCGCGCTCGGTGGCTGCTGGTGGCCGATCGAGATCACACCGAAATGGATGCAGAAGCTGCAGCTCTTCCTGCCCACCGGCTGGGCCATGGACGGCCTGCACCAGCTCGTCAGCTTCGGCGCCGCGCCGGCCGCCGTCCTGCCCCACGTGCTCGGCATGTGCGCCGCGACCGTGATCCTCTTCTTCCTCGCGACCCGCGTCTTCCGCTTCGAGTGATCCAGGTTACGGTCATCCTCCGCCACGACGAGAGCGAGTGCGGTGAATTTCGCTGCGGGATCCGGCAGTGCTCACGATCCTTCGGGCTTGGCTGGCTGGCCGAGGCGACCAGAACCGAACGCCAGGGAAACGGAAACCCGGTGCTGGCTCCCCAGCACCTCGTCGTCATCGGAATACGCGTAGTCGAAGGCAAAACCCCGATGCCGCACGCCGAAACCAAGTCCGTACTGTGATTCACTGCCGAAGCCACCACGCAGGGAAAACACCTCGTGAGGCGTGATTTCGATGCCGCCGTAGTAGAGACCCGTCACGCCATCATGCCGATTGATGTCGCGGCGCAGGTTCGCATCTGCCGAGAGGAGCACGCGGCTCTTCCACAAGGAGCCCGCCAACCCCAGACGCCAGGACTGGTTCAGGTCCTCGTTCTTCACGTCGCCCGAGAGGTTCTTACCCACGGCGGCGACGCGGACATCGTACTCCTCGAAGGGCTGCAGCAAGAGCGCCGCATCAAAGCCGAAACCGGCGCCGCTTCCACGATCGCTGTCGACTTCGAGACGATTGAGCGACATCCCGACCGAGAGGAAGCGGACAACACGCAGCCCCCCGGAAAGGGAGAAGCGGCTGTCCGAGATGCCCTGAGTGGTCGCGGCCGGTCCTTCCTCCAAGTCCGCTCCAACACGGGCAAAGCTGAGCCCCACTGTCGCATCGAGCCCGCCGGCCGCGAATGGCACGCTCACGGCGGCGAAATCGACGCTGACATCGGACACGTCCGAGAGCAGCCAGTGGCTGTAGTTCAGCTCCGTCCGGCGCACCTGGGTCAAACCGGCCGGATTCCAGAAGGTCGCTGTCGCATCGTCGCCGACGGCACTGAACGCTGACCCCATGCCCTGTGCGCGTGCGCCAATGACGAGAGTGCTCGTATCCCCGTGCGCAGCTGGCATGGCGGCGCAGAGGCTGGCAGCACCCACTGCGATGGCGACGAGGTGGTTCCAACCCATGCTTCCCTGTCGCGGCTGGATCCGGCTCATTTCACGACCCCCAGCGGCTTGCGGAGACTGACTTTGCTTCCGTCGTTGCCGGTGAAATCGAAGATGAAGACATAGACACCGCTGCCGACGTAGCGGTCGAAATCGTTGAGCCCATCCCAGCGCACGGAACCCGCTATGGCGACCGGCTCCCGCTCCACGACCGTCCGCACCAGATGCCCGGTCATGTCGTAGATCTTGAGCGACAGCTGTCCTTCCGCCGGCAGTTCGTACACGCAGGTGCTCCCCTCTTCCGGCGTGAGCGGGTTGCGTGTCCAGTACACGTTGGCGCTGGGTCCCCCAGCCGTCATCACCCCGATGTCGAACGTCGCCAAGTGATTCACCTTTAACGTCAACGTGTTGGCGGCAGCATCGCGTTGGGGCGGCTCCGTTCGCACCCAGCGGAAGCCATCCCAGAAGAACACTTCCAGCTCGGCCTCGCTCCAGTCGGGTGTTCCGTTCTGGTCCGGGTCGAGGTCGGCGTCGGTGTAGGTCAGGACGAGCCCCGCGGCGCGGTGGAACACCAGCCCATCGGGATCGAAGGCGTGCGCTACCTTGAGCAGCGTCACCCTTGGATCCGCTGCCGGCAGCAGCTCGTCCGGCGGCACGCGCGTCACCGAGATATCCTCGTCACGCAGAAGCGCACCGGCTGGAATCGTCAATGTCGTGCCATCCGGTGAACGCACCTCGCCCCCTGCGGGCCCCACGGTCACCACGTTCTCCGGAGGCATGTAGGTCAGCTCCGCCGTTTGCGAGGTGCTGAGACCGGCCTCGTCGAACACCGTCACCGTGATGTAGTTGATCCCCGCCAGCATCCGCATACGACGGCTGAACTCGTAGCCGCTGGCCGGAACGGCGATGGGGCTGTCGTTGACATCGTCCCCATCGGCATTGCGGTGGAAAATCGTGATGCCGACGACGCGATTGCTGTCGGGCAGGTCGAAATAGCTGCCGCGGAGCAGGATCTCCGCCGTATACACCTCGCCGCGCAGTGGTCCGAGCGACGGCCGCGGCACGACCTCGATGCTGAGCGTCGGTGGCGTATTGTCGACAACCAGTCCACCTCCCACCTCGTCTTGGCCGATGAAGTGCGGCACAGGATCCTGCTCGTCGTACGCCAGCACGCGAATGTGATAGTCCACGCCATCCGGCAGGGCATCCTCGGCAGTACGCCAGATCTGCCTCCAGCCGTCGGTGGCATCGCTGTCCTGGGTGTAGTCGAACGGCTGCTGCGTGCCCTCCAGGTTGTACCAGTTGACCCCACCGTCGGGAGAAACCTGGAAGCGGACAAAGCGCGTATCGTCCGCCGAGGTGACGTCGATCACGACGTTGCCGGTGATCAGATCTCCGTCCCGGGGCCGCAGGATGGTGACTGCCTCCCGCGTGTTGTCCAGTTCGATGCTCGTGCTGAGCGAGGCGCGGTTGCCGGCAATGTCCTCGGCAGACACGGGAAGCGCATAAGAGCCATCGGGCGTGGTGTTCTGCGCATCCGGGAACAGCGTGTAGCTCACCGTGTACGCATTCCCCGCGCGCGTCACCGTCTCGTCGCCCGCCGAGTAGTTGCTGTCGATGGCGCTGAAGTCCGACCACACCCGATAGGTCGAATCGTCCATGACCACGATCAGAATCACCGTTTCACCATCGGTGTAGTTGTCTTGCGCCGTGTCGACCGTTTCGAAGGCAGGCACCGTGTTGTCGAGCTCGACGACGAACGCGGCGTCGGTCACGGGCCCGTTCCCCGTGCGGTCGTGAGCGGTGATGGGGATGGCGATGCTGCTGCCATCGGCCACGGTGTTCTCGAAGCTGATGGCATAAGTGACCGTGTAAGAGCCATCTTCGTTGTCCACGACTTGCTCGGCGCCCTTGACATAACCGCTGTCCAGATTGCCGAAATCCGCCGTGACCCAGTATCCCGCACCGTCCCACGCCGTTGTCAACTTCACGGTGTCCGTGTTCTTGTAGATGCGATCAGCGTCCCCGGCGACGGTGGACACGTGCACGGGCATGTCGTTGTCCAAGAGCACGTCCACGACGATGGGTGCGGCGGAGTTGCCCAGAACATCGCCGGCGCCGAGCGACACGGCTACCGGTCCCGACACGGTGCTCGTCACGGTCACGGCGTAGGAGTAGACGTGGTCGCCGGCAATGTCATCCCCTTGGCTGCCGTCGTCCACCATGACGTGGGTGGCACCATCCACGGCATTCGAGTTCAGGAGCACTGTTGCGGCATCGAGACCGGCGCGCGCGTCGCGCACCAGCGCCGTCACCCGGATCAGATCTCCCGTCTTCGCGGCGGATTGCGTTGCCGGATAGGCCACAGCGAGCGCCTCCAGCTCCGGCGCCGTGTTGTCGGCAACGACCAGGCGCGGCTGCGAGTACCCGTAGAGACTGTCACTCTGCAGAGCTCGCAGCCGGAAGATGTGGCTGCCATCGCTCCCGAGCCGCGTGTCCCAAGCGAAGGGGCTCGATGCCGCGATCCAGGCTCCCCCGTCGATGTTGATTTCCGTGTCCAGGAGCGTCCGGCCCGGCGCCGGTGTGGCGGTGAATGTCACCGGGATGACTCCCGAGACGTAAGCGCCTGCCACAGGCGCATTCACGACCAGCGTCGGAACCTCGAGCGAGACACCGCCTCGGTTGTCGACGGTCACCTGGAGCACTGCGGTCGCCACGAGGTCCGATGTGTCGGTGGCGCGAATGCGGATCTCCCGCGGGCCGTCGGTCAACACCGTCGTGTTCCACACGCGGGTCCACACGCCGCTCTCGTCGGTGCGCTCCAGTGTTTGCCACGTAGCGCCGAGGTCGTCGGAAAACTCCGTCGCAACGATGCCGGCATCCCCGGTCGCCGACGTGGAGTAGATCATGAACGGGAAGTGCCCCGAAACCTCGTCGTTGTCACGGGGATAGACGGGCTGGATCACAGGCGCACCTGTTTGCAGGCGCAGCCATCCCAGCGCCGTGAAGGAAATGGCATCGACGCGCATCTTCTGGTAGGGCGAGTTCGCGGCCGAGACCCACCAGTAGGATTCACCCGTCCCGACGTCGGTGAACTCCAGGTTCATCCCCAGCCGGGCTCCCAACGCCACCTGCAGGTCCGCGGCGCCCACCCCGGCCAGCGGCACGCGGAACTCGAACTCGTAGTCCGCGCCGCTGTGCCCCACGGCGCCGCTGCCATCGACGGCATCGGCTGCCCAGGCCGGCGTGTCCTCGAAGTGCGTGTCGTTCAGGGTTCCAGTCCCCGCACCGGTGTAGATGAGACTCGCTCCATTCTCGGAAGTATTGGTCAGGATGTAATCCAGATCACCGCCCGACGCTGTTTCGTAGTCGAAGAAGACTCGCAGCCGGTCTCCGGCGACGGCGGGACGTCCATCCAGGACGAGAGCAACATAGACGTCGCTGGCGTTCGACTTCGCGTAGAGCCGCCCGGAGATGAAGTCGCCGTTGTAGTTGGTGAACTGCACCTGCCGCACTGACGACGTGTAGTGCCGCCAGGCCAGATCGTTGGTGACGCTGCCGTCGATGATCGGCTCGTGTCCCAGGGAAATGCTTCCCGCGACGTCTCGCGACGGGTTGGGAACCCCGAGCTGGATCTCGCCCCACGTCGACGGGTCCTGGGGATTGCGTCCGGTCGGCTGCCAGTAGAGTACGCCGTTCGAGGCATCGTTGACCTCGACCAGGAGGCCGACCTCCGCCTCCGGCGCGACGTTCAGAAAGCTCTCACCGCCGCCCCCGGTGCCTGCTTGCAAGGGAAGCTTGATCTCGAAGTTCCAGGTGTTTGGATTCCCGGTGCCGTGTTTTTCTGCCGATGCTTCGAACCCCGCCGGGGAGACTGCATAGTTCTGCCAGCCCGACGTACCGAACCAGCCACCGTGCGTCACGGTGGAGGGACTCGATCCCTGGACCTGCACAAAGTATTCTCCGGGAACCGACGCACTGCCATCCAGAACGTGGTCGTGGTTCTGATCGAAGTAGACTCGCGCGTAGTTGACGTTGCCAGCCGACTGCGAGTTGAAGCCGACTCCCAAGTAGAGGTAGTCGGCATCGCTGGTGATGAGCAGCGTTCCATCCTTGACGATGGTTCCGTCGGCGCTGGAAAAACGGATGCTGCGCACGTAGGCACTGCGCCACTTGCCTTCTTGTCCATCCGGCGCGATGTTCCCGTCGATGGGTGCCGGTGCCGATTCCGTCTGATAGGCGAACAGCTGCAGAGCGCTCCCGGGCACCTCGTGCGCGTGACTCGGCTGCGTGACGCCCACTCCAGCCACCAGCAGCCAGGCACCGAGGTGGCAGCATCGCGTCCAGTTCATGCGACTCTCCGGCAGTTTCGAGCGCGGTCCCCGCAGCGCGCAGATTCTCGGACTCTTGAGGACGCGCGCGGCGGGATGTACGGCCAGACTCACGGCCGCCTGACATCTCCTGTCACTTTCGCGCGGCAAGGCGCATGCCCGTTGGGACATTTGCCCCAGCAAACTGCCGGCACACCTTTCCAAACGCACGACTCGTAGCTTTTCGGAGCGACCACTGGTCGAGGATCGACCACGGAGAGAAGGAGAATCGTCCGGAACTCAGAGGATAGGCATCGCATCGCGAGCTCGGAGCGAAAAGCCCCGTCGTGGGGAAGACGCTCACCGGACTCGAGGTTCGCTGGCTGACCGGCCACGATTCTGGTCAGGAGACAGCGTTGACCGACACAGGCCGCAGCCGAGCAGCAACACACGCGGCCGCTTTCATCTCTCCTGTCCTCCGCTTACAGCGATTCACGACACGGGATGGCCTGTCGGTGCACGTTGCGGCGCGCGGGTGAAATTAGCTACCCTCGTCGAGTCCACGAATGCGAGAGTCCACCGTCCAGCGTCGCAGGAGGGCCGAAGGTGATTCTCGTCACCGGTGCAACTGGAACCACGGGCAGCGCGGTCGTGCGGGCGCTGGCGGCCGCAGGCGTCCCCGTGCGCGCGTTCGTTCGCGATGCCGGCAAGGCGGCCACACTTCGACTTCCTGGCGTGGAGATCGCTGTCGGCGATCTCGATCATCCGGAGACACTCGTTCCGGCGTTGGACGGCGTGGATCATCTCTTTCTCCTCACGCCAGTGGATCCGCGACAGGTCGAGCAACAAGGTCATGCGGTCGATGCCGCCCAGCGCGCCGGTGTCCGCCACGTGGTCAAGCTCTCGGTGCTCGGCGCCGGGCTGGACGCATCGCTGTCGCTCGCGCGCTGGCACGGACAGACCGAAAAGCAAATCGAACAGTCCGGCATGGCGTGGACGCACCTTCGGCCGCACTACTTCATGCAGAACACGCTCGGCTTCGCCGCCAGCATCGCCGCACGCGGCGCGATTCACGCCCCCATGCGCGACGGCCGCATCGGTCTCGTGGATACACGCGACATCGCTGCCGTCGCGGCCTGTGTTTTGACGCGCAGCGGCCACGAAGGCAAGGCCTACGACATCACCGGCCCCGAGGCGCTCTCCTTTCACGACATCGCCGCACGCATTGGAGAGGCAACGGGACGCGCGGTCACGTACGTCGACGTGTCCCCGAGCGATGCCGAAAAGTTCCTACTCGCCGGCGGCATGCCGGCGTGGCTGGCCGACACCCTCGTCGGGCTCTATGGCATCTTCGCCGCCGGTCATGCGTCGGCGACGACGCGCGTAATCGAAGACGTGACCGGTAGGCCGGCACGGACGTTCGCGCAGTTCGCCGCCGAACATGCCCGCGTGTTCGCCGGCGCGTGATCCCCGCACTCAGCGACCAGAATCTCGCACCCGGGCCGACCAATCACGTTCGCAAGACTCGATCGCGGCAGCGGTGAGTGGGACCGGGCGCATCGTGATCCGCACACCTCCACCGGGCGCAAGAAACACATTGGGCTCGAAGCAGTCAGCGTATCCATCGGGCGCCCGGCGTTCGTGCGCCATGCCGCGCAATCGTGTCGCATCCACTGGGCTCCGGGCGATGACCCAATCGTTGAGCCCCAGGAGGTCGATGACGTTGACGTGCGGCAATGTCCACGATGCCACGCCGACGGCCTGGAAGGCGTGGATGGGAAAGTCTGCAGCCGGCAACTGCTCGCCTTCGGCGCGCGATGGGTAGAGGGTCACGAGATACTCTTGGTTCACCTTGTGCTCTTGGTGTCGCACGCACACCCAGTGCTCGATCAGCCAGGCTTGCAGACCATCGAAAAGTCGTACGTACTCCCGCAACAAAGGTGGCCAATGCGGCGCCACCGCCACGCGCATGCGCCGTGTCGTTTCGCGTGTCTCGAGGTGGCGGCTGAGCGCCCAATGGCTCCATGGCAGCGGCAGCGCCAGGGCAATTTGGGCGGCGAGGAGGGTCGCAACCACGCGACCACGCAGCCGTGATTTGTTCGCGAGCCACACCAGACCCACGAAGCCAGGCGCGAGCAAGTGACTGTAGACGCGATACTCGAAATGATCGCCACCGACGATGAAGGTGTAATACGAGACGTGCGCCACGAGGGTGAGGACACAGATCCACGCTGCCACTGACTGCGAAGCCGAGCGCACCGTGGCCACGCGCTTTTGCGTCGCTGCTGCGACGAGCATCACCACGAGCGAAAACCACAGAGCGTACTCGAGTACAAAGGATAGCGCATAGCGCGCGCCGCTCGCGGGCCAGACACCGACGACCTTGGCGTAGTACGTATTCGGCAACCACTCGCCGTAGAACGAGTGGCGCCACAGGAGGTGGAGGGGAATCAAGAGCAGCGGTGTGTAGGCAGCAAGAGCACGCGGGGATCGCCACCACGCCAGCTCACGGGGGGCGAGCGTGAACATGGCAATCGTCGCCGCGGCGAACAGAACTCCTTCGGGTCTGGCCAGGTGCAAGCATGCAGCCAGAGCCGACAAGGCGACGACGCGCCGCGGCCGCATGGCACCCGCGCCGACGCCGAGGGCGAGCCACGCGAAGACAAGGAGGTTGAACAGCGCCGTCTCGAACCCCGAGCTCGCCCAGGTGAGAAAGGTACGGTTGGTGGTGAGACCCAAAAGCACCAAGGCGGCGAAGACGAAGCGCCAGGCAACCAGATCCGCGCGCCAGCGCAGGCGGAGCACCAGGACCGCAGCGAGGGCGAGGGAGAGAAACGAACACGCGAGCGTCAGGTAGTTCGCCACCGCGGGCGGCGGCGATCCCGTGAGGCGCCAAACGCCGTCCAGAATCAGCACCCAGAGGAAGCTCGAGTAACCTTCGACGGGGAGAAAGGGAGGCGGGTTCCACACGTAACCGTGACCGCGAACGCTGTTGCTCACGTAACGAAATGTGATGAAGGAGTCGTCGGTCAGGAACCACAGCAGTTTCCAACCAATGATCAGCACTCCCGCGGCTGCCAGCAGGAGCACCGCGAGCCGCCATCTGTCCGTGCCGCTCGTGCCAGATCCCAACGTTCACTTCCCTGGAGAATCGCCCTTGCGGTCGGCATCCCCCTGCCGTCGCTCGCTCTTCATCTCTTCCAGCTCGTCCAGCGTCCGCGGCCAATCTTCGCGCAGCAGACGCGACAGGGCGCGATCCGCCAGCAGCTTGCCATCGGTCTGACAGATCGCGCAATAGTTGCACTCGTTCTCGGCGTAGACGATGCGCTGCACAGGGTTGCCGCACACGGGGCACGGCTGGCGATACCGGCCGTGCACAGCCATGCCGGGACGAAACGCCGTCACTTTCTCCGGAAACGAATCGCCGGTTTCCTGCCGCAGCTTCTGCAACCATTCTCGCAGTGTCTCTTGTGTGGCGCGATACAACCGCGCGATCGCCGCGTCGTCGAGATGTTGCGTGCGCTGCAGTGGCGACAGGCGCGCGCGGTGCAGGATTTCGTCGGAATACGCATTGCCGATGCCGCTCAGCAGGCGCGGATCGGTGAGCACGCGTTTGAGGGTGCGATTCTCGCGCCGCAGCGCTGCCGCAAACGCGCCGACATCGGCTTCCAAGACCTCGAGGCCGCCAGGATCGAGCGCTGCGAGCGCCGCTTCGCCGCGCACGACGTAGAGGGACGCGCGCTTCTTCGTGCTCGCCTCGGTGAGAAGAAGCGTGCCGGTCGAGAAATCGAAAGCGGCGAGCCCGCGCTTGCGCGGCACCGGTTCGCCAGTGGCGCGCCAGCGTAGCCGGCCCGCGATCATGAGATGCAGCACGAGGAAGAGCTCGTCTTCGAGTCCCAGCACGATGCGCTTGCCGAGACGGCGGAGCGCCAGGACACGCTTTTTCTCGGTGTCTCGGAGTGGTGGATCGACCGTGCGCAGCAGAAATGGGCTCACGAGCCGCGCGCGCTGCAGCGTCTGGCCCAAGACTCGCGGCTCGAGCCGTTCGATGTAGAGCAACACATCTGGCAGCTCGGGCACGCCGCTCAGCCTTCCTCCGGCCCGCCGGGTGTCGGCTTGCGGCCTTCGAGGCGCAACAGCGCCTTGGCGAGCGCTTGGGCGATCAACTTGTGACCGGCCGGGCTCGGGTGGACGACGTCATTGAACAGATGCGGCGATGGCCGGGCCTCGCACATGCGTGCGATGTCGACGAGCTCCGTTTGCAGACTTCGCGCCACATTGCGTACGCGCTCGTTGTACTGTTCGAGAATGCCGCGCTCGCGGTCGTGCAGCGACACGCGCCCGAGCGCCGCGCGCGCACCTTGGAAATCGCCAGCACGCTCGAGCTCGCGCGCCTGCAGGAAGTGCAAGTACGCCCAATCCGGGTGTGCCTGCAACGATTCGACCAAGAAGCGCCGCAGATCTTCCGACCCCACCGCGCGTTCGAGATCGAGGCCGCGCTTCTGGAGCTCGGTCGCCACCCACCAATCCTGTGTCACCCACGCCGGCTTGCCGTCCTGCTCGATCCGCACTTCGTTCTCCACCAGGGGCATGCCTGGTCGAAGCGGCGTCGTCATCAGGATCGGTACCGCGCCACGCGCACGCGCCGCTTCCACCATGGTGCGCAGGTTCGCTTCGAAGGTCTCCGGATCGACGCGCCGCGTCGGTTCGAGGAGCTCGGCCTCGCGGCGCGTCCACCGCAGCAGGTGCCGGCGCATGAAGCGATACACGTGGCTGTGCTCCAGCGCCCGTAGAATCCACGGGGTCGAGAATCGCGTCTCCCGATCGCTGGCGTTGGAAAAATGATGATCGTTGTAGCCGAAATAGAGGCTCACATAATCCGGGGTGAAATCACCGAGCACTTGCTCGAGCAGGATCCGTCCTTGATGCGAGGAGTAGCCGTCGACGCCGAAGTTGAGCGCCTCGAGCTCCAACCCATCCCGCTGCAGCAGACGCGGCAAGAGCGAGGCATAGACGTGGCTGTCGTCCGCGATCGTGAATCCCATCGTCGAGGAATCGCCAAGATGTGCGATGCGCTTGGTCGCGGCCTTGCCGCTCGACCATTCGGGACCGCGGAAGCCGTGGCTGTTGATGCGCATCGGGCCGTAGACACCCGGCTGCAGTCTCCAGCCGAGAACCGGGTCGCGCCGGTGGTGCGGCAGCTCGAACTCGAAGGTTTGGGTGAAGCGGAAGTGTCCTGCTGCTTGGGGGATGGCGAGATCGGGCCGGGCAAGACGCACCAACGCCTCGAAGGCAGCAAAAGAAAAAACGACCGAGCTGAGCGCGAGAAGGGTCCCCAGTCGCGCGCTCGTCGAAGTCCGGGCCATCCCCTCAGACCCCTCGATCGAGACCGACGCGCTGGTTGAAGGCGGCGATGGAACGATCCCATTCGTCGACTTGCGCATAGGTCTGGTGCCAGAACTCTGGATCCCACAGCCGATCGAGGTCGCGCACGCTCTTTTGTTGCTGCTCGACCCAGGTGAAGTACTTGAGATGATGCAGGGCCTTGCGGTCGGCGTAGCTCAGCTCGCGCATGGAGTCGGTGCCGATGGCCTGCAGGTAACGTCCGAAGTGCCGGGCCGCCAACATGCCGCTGTAGGCGCCTCGAGCCTCGCGTTGCTCGTGCAAGCGGCTGTGGTAGAGATCCATCGAGTCGGTGAGGCAAGTGAACAGCACGTCGTGCGACGAGAGATCGAACATGCGCGCGGTCTTGATGGAGGCGATCAGATTACAAATGCCCGAAATTCCGAGCAGCGGCAACTGCGGCAACCACGATGCGTCCACGCCTTCACCGGCCAGGAAACAATGCCCTTCCGGCTCGTTGAACAGGCGCATCAGCGCCAGACATTGTGCATCGTCCACGGCGCACACGACATCGGTGCTGCGCACGTTGTGGATCCAGGGAATGTGTTTATCGCCAATGCCCTCGATGCGATGCTCGCCGTAGCCGCAGTGCAACAACGTCGGGCACTGTAACGCCTCGGCGGCGACGGTGCGGAGCTGCGGGTGACCTCGGCGCAGGAAGTCGCCGGCGGCGATGGTTCCTGCCGAGCCCGTGGCGGCGACGAAAGCCGCCAGGCGATCCCCCGGCCGCGCCACGGCGCGGAAGATTTCATCGATGGCGCCGCCCGTCACGTGATAGTGCCAGACCGCGTTGCCGAACTCTTCGAACTGGTTGAAGATGACGCAGTCCGGCCGCGTGCGCCGAATCTCCCAGCAGGCGTCGTAGATCTCTTTGACATTGGATTCGCCACCGGGCGTCGTGATGACCTCGGCGCCGAGACGCCGCAACCACTCGAAGCGCTCGCGGCTCATTTCCTCCGGCAGAATGGCGACCGCTTCGCACCCGAGCAGCGCGCAATCGAAGGCGCCGCCGCGACAGAAGTTGCCTGTGGAAGGCCAAACCGCCTTGTGCGTCGTCGGATCGAATTGCCCCGCGACCAAGCGCGGCACCAGGCAGCCGAAGCCTGCGCCCACCTTGTGCGCTCCGGTCGGGAACCACTTGCCGACCAGGCCGACGATGCGCGCATCGACACCGGTCAGAGCCGGCGGGAACTCGATCCAGTTGCCGGTGTGGAAGAGGCCGCCTTTGTCGACGGGCTCGTTCTTCCAGGTAATGCGAAAAAGATTGAGCGGGTCCACGTCCTGGAGCCCGACGTGACGCAACGCGCGTCGCACTCCCTCCGGAATGAGGTTGGGGTCGCACATCTGCGCGAAGGTCGGGATGCGGATCTGGCGTTCCCGGCAACGCGCCGCGGCGCGCTCGAGCACTTCATCCGCGCGCATCGAGTTCTCCGTCCGTTTCTCGACCCGAGGTTGGCGCCCTGAGCGCGCCAACAACCACGGGCGAGGATCGCAGCTGCATTCTAGTCTCGATGTGTCAAAAACATTCCTACGCGTTTTCCCGGTCCGTAGACGAACATGATGGACTCCGGATGTATCCCAGCTGCCACCTTGTCAGCGGTTCACATCGACCATGCTCAACAACCACTTGATGTACACCCACTGGTGCCTTTTCCTCAGAAATAGCTCTTAAGCCACTTCGTTCCGGCGAGGTAACGAAGCCCTGCTTTACCCTCTTGCGACGGCTCTGTTATCTCATTCACGTTGGTGAGCCCGTTCACCAGGAACGGTACCCATGAGCTCTTCTCGTGTGCGGCAAACTCCCAAAGGTGCGTTGAACCAAGATTCTCAGCGGCCTCCTCTTCCGTCCAGAACTCCGCTGCAGCTAGTAACCCTTCCCCGCTCGAACCACCATAACCATGCTGGAAGATTACCAGGTAGCTGTGACCTGGGGTCTTGCCCAACACAAACGCCGCAATCGCAACTGCGCCCATTGCGCTCTTGATGTACGTCGGCGCCTTATTACCGGCGTCGTAGTAGCAATTCGTCTGCTGTGTTGGCTTCTCTCCGTCTTCGTTCATGTCCTGTGTCATCATTCCCTTTACGTCGCGCGTGTACAACTCATCGGTACAGCCGTCGTAATGGAATGTCGCTGTGTTCCGGATAGCTATTGGGGCGAAGTTGTTTGCCATGCCGCTGTATAGAGAATCCCACGCGGTGTAGGTGAGCCCGTTCTGGCCCCCAGCGCTATCCCTGTACACATACACAGCCGATGATCCAGTGAGATCACCGACGTAACCTTTGTAGCACTTCGCTGCCAGCGCCAACCGCCCACCATCGTAGCCCTCACCGATATATGACCCGGCACAGGCCAACGCTGCTATGCTCCAAGCAGAACGATTGTTGGCACGATAGCGCACGTCAGCCTTGAGTGAGCGCCCATCCCTATCGCCGGTTTCGTCATCTGAGAGCGCGTTTGATGTTAGGGATCTTATGAGGTCGCGGAAGTCGTCCCTGCGATTGGGTCCAACTGCAGCGAATAGGTAGTCTGCTGCGATGATCCAAGCGGGGAGGTTACGTGCCAATGAAAGTTGTTCATCCTCCCAGTCCAAATCGTGGCCATTCAGTGAATCTGCCATTAGGTGGTCGAGTGCCCCAACCACTTGCGCGTGGTAGTTTTGGCTTTCACCCGTCCGGCTCATGCGGATGGAGACCAAGGCCTTTGCCATTGCCAAAGCTCCGGCCGCACTATCTTTGTTCCAGAGTGTCGCGTGTCTAGGGTGGGTGCTGCTGCTGCTGAAGGAGTCCTTAGCGAAGATGCGCAGAGAATCCCATTCAGCACCGCTCGTATCTGCTTGCTGCACAATTGCACTATCTACCCATACCCAGTACTGATTCGTCCCACAATCCGGGTCGCACTCCGGTGGGTCAACGTAGTCCATTTCAGGGGGATCGCCCTTTGATGGACCATCTGATACCTCTACTGCTACCGGCGGTAGGCTCTCCTTACTACATGACCAACCCAACGCCCCCACTAGCGCCAGCAACAACACTAGGCCAGTCAGGCTTTTCATCTCTGTCCCCCATTCTTGCGGCAACCGTCGAAGCGTAGATACAACCGAGGGTGCGGCAGTTGCGGCGGCAGGTCAAATCATTTTCGCACCAGGACCTCCATGTCAACCCACTGAACGGGTCCAATGAAAACAACCATTCTGATGGCGTTTCTCTGGACCTTCTTTCCCGGGGCGCCCTCTCTGCCAACATGGGTTGGACACCAACCTTCCAATGGGTTTGGGTGTAGAGATCGACTGAGAGGTCCATCAGCTCCCCGGAGCTGAGTCAAGCCCACTGAGCGGCAGGTCGAGGTGATGTGCTCCCCGAAATCTGATCCAAGTGTTATGAGAGTCTTAGCAGCCCGGACGGGCAGGAGGATTCTCGATGAAACGCAAGCGACACACAGCGCCGCAGGTGGTCAGCAAGCTGCGTGAGGCAGACAAGGCGGTGGCGGAGGGAGCCAGCGTCGCGCAGGTTTGCAAACGCCTTGGGGTGAACGAGCAGACGTACTACCGCTGGCGCAAGCAGTACGGTTCTTTGACCATGGACGAGGCGCGTCGGCGCAAGGAGCTCGAGCGCGAGAACAGCCGGCTGAAGAAGATCGTGGCCGACCAGGCGATGGACATCGACGCTCTCAAGGAGCTGAGTCGAAAAAACTGGTAAGCCCGTCCAGTCGGCGACGGGCGGTGCGGTGGTTGGAGGAGAAGAAGGGTTACTCGGAGAGGCGTGCCTGCCGACTGATAAGGCAGCCTCGGATGACGACACGATACGAGCCGGTCCCGCGAGAGCGGGACCGAGCCTTGCGACGGAGAGAGAAAAGGTTCAGAAAGATTCCAGATCATAGGGTAACGCGATTCCAATGACTTCCCTCCTTTCGTTACCCGTGGGGCAAGTTGCACATTTCTTCTCCCCCCTGGGCGCCTGGGTTGCACCGGTTCTTGCTGGACAGCATCGGGAGTGCATAATGAATACGGCGCTCTTCACCTGTCGAGACCCCGAAGGAAAAAGCATCCCTCCCCTTCACCCCCTCTTGGATTGAGGAATCAAGTCATGAGAATGTTCGCTCCCCCATACACCCTTCTTTCCCTGACGATAATGGTAAGCTCATGCGCCATGTCTCCAATGGCACCAGTGCCAGTTCCGGACTCATCCTGGAGCGTTCTTGCGACATGTGAGGATCTCGCCGGCGTGTCCGGTTGCTCGAGCACCAATGTCTATGCTCTTGGCCATGCCGGAACCCTCTTGCATTATGACGGCACCCTATGGACTGTATCGATCCCGTTCCATGCTCCACTCTCTCATTGGAGCGCCCTACTGTGCGTGTCACCGCGGGACATTTTTGTCGTCGGCTATTCACGCAGCATCGTCGGTGGGAGCCGGGTCTACGAATACTACATGTATCATTTTGATGGATCCGTCGTTTCCCCCATGAGTATCAATTCCACTGCTCCCATTCATGATCTTTGGGGCACTTCCGTCGACAATGTGCTTGCGGCTGGTGGTGGCGGGATGATCCAGCGCTATGACGGCTCATCATGGACACCCATAGAGAGCGGAACCACCGAGGACATTTACGCTATCTCGGGGCTTCCGACTGGTGAGCTTTTCGCGGCCCTACAACATTCGGTCCTGTACTACGATGGCACTTCGTGGACGGAGATTCTCACGACAAGCGAATCTCTAAATGACATCTGGGCATCTTCTCGTGACGACGTGTATGCCGTTGGACCGAACGGTACCGTTCTGCACTACGATGGCCGGACGTGGACTCTCACGAGAATGCCTTACGGGCCTATCTTCAATACAGTCATGGGCTCTACAAGCAATGACGTTTACGTCGCCGGTGGGAATGTCATCTATCATTACGATGGGCAGGGTTGGCGGCTTAGTCACGGAATGTACTCACTTGCTATCCGAGATCTATGGGAGAGCCCGGACGGCGAGGTGTTCGTTGTCGGCAGTGGAGAAGACGAACGGGTTCCTCCCACTATTCTCCACTTCGATGGTGCGACATGGAATCAGGAACGGAGTGAGTATTTGCTGCCTTTCAACCGGGATCTGACGGCAATCTCCGGAAACGACCAAGACATCTATGTCGGAGGTGACTACATAGGCCTCTTGCGTTTTGATGGGTCATCATGGCGCAACATCTATATGGACGATGGCGCACCAATCTCGGACCTTTGGTCGGGCCCCGGCAATACCTTGGTCGCGATCGGGGATTATGGTCTTGTTGCCCTGCTTCTTGATGGAACGAGATTGCGAGTGGCCCATTTCCCGGAAGGGCTAGCGCACGTGTGGGGTGGTGACTCTAGTGACATTTTCTTTGTTGGCTGGGATGGAGCGATTGCACATTTCGACGGGACTACCCTCGTGACTATGGAAAGCAACACTACGGTGGGTTTGAACGACGTGTGGGGACGCTCAGGTTCCGAAGTGTATACAGTTGGCGAGGACGGTACAATTCTCCATTACGACGGAAAGTCATGGCAGTTAATGGTGAGCAACACGACCGAGAGCCTTCAAGCGATCTGGGGAGATTCGCAATGCCTCGTTGCCGTTGGAGCTCAAGGAACCATTCTGCATTTCGAGAACGGCAAATGGACGCCCATGACGAGTCCCTCCACCGACACTCTCACTGGCATCTGGGGAGAGTCCTCCAGAGACATCTATGCGGTCGGCGCTCACGTGTCCCTTCACTACGACGGTTCACGGTGGACGTTCCTGAGTGAGACGCTAGGTGGAAGTCGGGTTTGGGGACGAGCCGGCGACGATGTCTATGTGATCCAGCCCTACCGCATCCTGCACTACGGTCCGAGGCATTATCGCGCGATCTGATGGCGCAGGGGCGCATCGACCTTCGCGTCCTCCTGGCGCTATCCTTGGGTCCCCATTCATCGATTCATCGCTCGCAACCTGAGATTCGCCAAGACGGTCATGCGTCGACTGGGGTCGTGCGACGTGCGACGCCCAGATTCACGATCGGTAAGCGGTAGAAGAACAGAGTCTTTCGCGGCGGCGCGATTTCGAGGAACCTTTGCGATTCTGGGGGAAACGCCGGCAAAAAGCGGTCAGGCAGCGGAGCGTTGACGGATGCGATCGAGATCGGATCGCAAGGGGTCAGCGGCGAAGTGCTGCTTCCACAATCGCGGCGTGAGCAAATGGACGTCCCGTGCCGGATGGGTCTCGATGCGGCGTCTCGTCCATGATCAGCAACGAGCTCGACAGCACCGATTCCCACTGTGCCATGTAGATCGGCTCCAACAGCGCGATCACCGCGTGCACCCATTGCGTCAGAGTCGACCGGCCCAGGTGGATCCCGCTCGCCGCCAAGCGCTGATGCTGGCGGTAAAGCGGCAAATAGAAGCGGAACTTGTCGATGAGGATTCCCACCAGCAAGCTCACGTCCGCGAAACTCTTCTCCAACACCGAGGGCGGCGCCGGCGGACACGAGAAGGTTCCTTCCTTCTTGAGCTTCACCACCTCGCGCACGTATCGAAGCACCACGTACGCGCCCGGCTCCTGGGCCAGCCGACAAGTCTCCTTCTTGCCGATGACGGTGTAGCTCTCTGGAGGCAGATCCGCGATCTCGGGGTTTGGGATCTGGATCTCGCGCACTGGAACCGATGGATCGAAGCGCAGACCGCTGTCGTCCGAAGCGCCCTCGAGAGGATCCTTCCGGCGCCGACGGACGTAGCTGCGAACCGTCTCGTCCGTGACTGCCGCGGCCGGTGTCGTCGCGCCGAGCTGTTCGCCCAGCCCGAGCTGCCGGCCATCCGGCGACAGGATCCGGCGTTCCGACTTGGAGCCAAACATCTGGCGCTTGAACCACTCCAGTTGCCGCTGCAGTTCCGCGACCCGCGTCGTGAGCTCTTGCTCCGACACCAACAGCTTCACGATCTCGTCACGGTTGAGCGATCCGGCCTTCTCTTCCAGCGGCGTCATGCATCCTTTCTACACGATGCATGCGCCGTGCTCCAAGAACTATTCCATCAAGAATCAATTCGAATGCACGCGCACTCAACTCTACCTTCTCCGCTTCACCCGGAAGAACGAATCGGCCGTGCTCGAGACGCTTTGCAAACAAACTGAATCCCGTCCGATCCCACGTCACCAACTTCAGATAGTTCCCGCGCCGGTTGAAGAACACGTACAGGCTGCTGGAGAGTGCGTCTTCCTGCAGCGCGCCTTGCACCAGGGCCACCAGCCCATCAATCGACTTTCGCATGTCGACGGGGCGTCGGTAGGCCAGGATCCGCCGCGGTCCGTGCGCGAACAGCACGGCTTAACACCGCAGCCGGGCGAGCCGACCATCCGGCAGCTCGATCTCCACCGTCCAGCCGCCGATCATCGGCGCGGACACAGGCGTCAGCTCGACGAACTCCCGCGCCGCCTTCTTTGCGCTCTTGGGCACTCGCAGCTTCCGCCGCCAGACATCGAACGAGCTGCGCGAGATCCCCTCGGCACGGCAGAATGCCGCCAGACTTCGACCGCTAGCCTCAAACCGCTGCTGGATTGCTTGCCAATCAGACGCGCTGCGCTGCACTCGACGGCTCGACTTCAATTCCATCATCGCCTCCGATTCGTAAAAAAGGACCGGCTCTCGTCAGCCCTCTTCTACGGCATCGGCCGAAATCACGAAATGCTCCGCAGAATGACCGCTTACCACGATCGTTGTATGGCTCAGCCCGACCGCTTCCGCCATCGAGCGTGTGCTCCAATGCGTCGCATCGCGAGGGGTCGTCTCCAGAGTCTTCGTGATCACTTCTTCCACCCGCGCATCGCTGACCCGTCGCGGTGCTCCCGGGCGCGGCTCATCGAACAGTCTGTCCAAACGTTTTTCGAGAAAGCGACTACGCCACTTGCCGACGATTCGCTTTGTCATCCCAGGTTTGGCGCCGACTGCCGTATTGCTCCACCCGCGGCGGATAGAACGATTCACGCGGGCGTCGCGCCAAGCCTTGGCCCGTCTTCGGACGCCGAGTCCATTGCTCGAGGCGTTCGCTGCGCTCGTACGGGCTCAGGTTCAAGATCGGCAACCGTGGTCCTCCGCGCATCCGAGTCCTCCTCTCGAAAGTCTACTCGGGCTACGCAACGCGTCTCAGAAAGTTGCTGAGACTATGAGTTCCGGACACTAGCAGGCACGCCACGAGCTCTGCATGCCGATCGGTACAGGAACCTGGTTGCACGCCTGGCGGCGGCCGGGAGTCTCACACGTGATTGCGCAGCATGAGCTCCTTCGGGTGCGGTTCGAGATACGTTTGTCCGACGAGATACGCCACTTCGTAGCGACGTGCCAGATGTCGGATCAAGGTGATGGGGACGACGAGTGGCACGAGGCCAGCTCCAAAATCGTCGACGATCCCTTGCAACTCGCGCCGGTCCGCATCGCTCGCGCACTTTTTGAAGTAGCCCTGGATATGCTGCAGCACGTTGACATGCTTGCGCACAGTGGCCAGCTTGGTCAGTCCCTGCATGCAGGTGCGGCGATAGGTCGCAGCCACCGTCGGCCGCTCGCGCCCGCGCGCCGTCGCCACCAAGCGCCCCAGCGCCGTGTAGGTGGCTGGGTCGTGCGCCAGGTGCAGCAACTTTTCAGCCGTGTGAAAGCGCACCAGGTCTCCCATCGTCCACCGTGCCGTGAACAGCGTTTGCACTCGACGATAGGCGAACACGCGTTCGACGAAGTTCTCGCGCAGGCGCGCATCCAACAGGCGTCCCTCTTCCTCGACGGGCAGATCGGGGAAGGCGGCCAGAAGCGCCGCGGCGTACATGCCGACGCCGGCACGCGTCGCCGGTCCGGTGCCGGAATAGACACGGACACGCGTCATGCCGCAGCTCGGGGAGTCCTTCTTCAAGATGTAGCCCGAAAGATCGAGGCGCTCGAGCTCTTTCATCTTGCGCCGTGCGTAGGTACGCATGGCGTCGGTGTGATCACGTTCGCTGCGTGTCCCCAACAATCGAATCTCGTTCTCCCGCGCCACCAAGTGAATCGTCTCGCGCGGAACTCCGAGTCCAAGGTCCACCTCGGGGCACACCGAGACGAATTGCACGAAACGCGCGAGCACGTCGGTGACGAAGGCGGCGCGTTTGTGGCCGCCGTCGTAGCGCACCTCTTCGCCGAGAACGCAGGACGAGATGCCGATCACCAGATTGCCAGCCGCGCGGCTCACGACGTCTTCCCGGGATCTGGGAGGGCGAGCACGTGCCGCAGCGCCGATTCGAGCTCTGGATGGCGGAAGCGGTAACCGCTGGCCTCCAGCTGTTGTGGCAGCACGCGCGCGCTGGCGAGCACGCATTCGTCCGCCATCCGTCCGAACAACGCGCGCAACAGGAATGCGGGGACATGGAACCGCGCCGGTCTGTGCAGGACTCGAGCGAGCGTGCGGGTGAACTCCGCGTTGGTGACCGGAACTGGCGCGACCGCGTTCACGGCACCGCGCAGACTCTGAGTGTCCAAGACATGCATCAGCACCCCTACTGCGTCCTCGAGCCCAACCCAGCTCATGAACTGCCGGCCATCCCCCAGATGCCCACCCAGGCCGTAACGAAAGGGCCCGACCATGCGTGCCAGGATGCCACCATCCGCTGCGAGCACCAGACCGAAACGCACGCGGACGACGCGGACTCCCAGCGTTTCCAACGGCGCGGTCGCGCTTTCGCACTTCAAGCAGGTTTCAGCAAGGAATCCCGACCCGCTCTCGTCCGCTTCGGTGAGAGTCGCTTCGGCTCGATCCCCGTAATAGCCGATGGCGGAGGCGGTCACCAACACCGAGGGTGGCCGAGGCAGCTCGGCCATGCGCGTGCACAGCAGACGGGTGCCCAGCAAGCGGCTGTCGCGGATGGCGCGCTTCTTCGCTCCGGTCCACAGTCCCGCGATGCTCTCGCCGGCAAGATGCACGACCGCATCGATCCCGCTCATGACATCCGCAGGCAGGACGCCCCGCAGTGGATCCCAGGACGCCTCGGGTTTCCCGCCACGAGCGAGCGGCCGCACGGAATGACCACGCGCGTGCAACCCCACCGTGAGCGCGCGTCCGATCAAGCCCGACGCGCCTGTGAGCAGCACGTTCATGACCCATCTCCAAGGTGCCAGCGGCTTCGCATCGCAAGCTGTTCCGCAACGTCACCGTTGCCCTTACGGTACACCAGGCGCCACATTCCGCACCATCACGCCATTCTCCAGGCGTCGGGATCGCAACATTGCGTGGCACGTCGGTTGCTGTTCGGGCCACATCGATTCCTCTTCGAGACACACCCGAGCCTGGCGCAGGCCGTATGGATCTACGATACCAACAGCCGCTCGAGGAAATGCTGCGCTCTGACATCGTGGAGCACACGCAGCTCGAGAAGCGCACGCGCAAGAACTGGTTCATCCTCATCACAACCAGCCTGCTGTCCACCACGGGGCTCGCCATCGCGATGGCGCCATTGCTCAACCGCGAGTTCACCCATCTCTGGCCCTGGGCACACACGGACCAGGCCCTACTCGCCGGACTGTCGCTCCTGATCACCGCGCTCGTGTGGTACCTCACCGAACAAGAACGTCGGGTGGTCAACCTGCGCGGTCAGATCCTCGAAGCGCGGCGGCGCGAGCTCAAATACTGCAAGAGCTACGGCCGCGCCGTCGCCAGTACCAACGCAGAGCTACATCGTGAGATCGTGGAACGCAAACGCATCGAACAAGAGCTACGCCAGCTGAACGAAACGCTGGAAGAGCGTGTGACCGAACGTACCGAGGAATCCCGACTCCACGCGGATGAGCTGGCCGGGGCCAAAACCTCGCTGGAGAACCAAAATCAGCGCCTGCGCGAGCTCTACAGCACGGCACACCAATTCGTCGACAACGTCTCGCACGAATTTCGGACCCCGCTCACGGTGATCAAGGAATACGCCGCTGCCGTCGGCGAGGAACTCGAGAGCGGTTCGAGCGAGCAGCAACGCGAATATCTCGACACCATCATGCGTCGTGTCGATGATCTGCACGTGCTCGTCGAGGACCTACTCGATATCAGCCGCATCGAAGCGGATCTGCTGCGGACTTCACGGCGCCCTTGCCGTATGAGCGACATCTTCGCGCGCGTGCTGCCGACGCTCGAACGCAAGGCGGCCAAAGCCCAGGTGCAGTTGCTGGTGGAGGCTCCGGAGACTCTGCCGTGCATTTACGGGGATCCCGAGAAGATTGGGCGCATCCTCATCAATCTCGGCGTCAACGCGGTCAAGTTCACCGACGCCGGCACGGCGGTGCATCTGTGGGTGCGTCCGGCCGCAGACGACCGTGAAATCGAGGTGGGGCTGACCGACCACGGGCCTGGGATCGCGCCGGAGAACCTGGAGATCATCTTCGAGCGTTTCAAACAGCTCGACGGCAACGCGCGCTCCAGCGCCAAGGGCTTCGGGCTCGGGCTCAACATCGTCAAGGAGCTGGTGCTGCTCAACTACGGGCGCTTGCACGTGCAGAGTCAGCTCGGGGCCGGCAGCACGTTCTCGTTCACCGTGCCGCGCGAGGAGCCGCACCTGTTCTTGCCGCTCTATCTCGAGCGGGTGCGATCGATGCGTAATGACGCCGTGTATGCGTCTCTCCTCACCGCCACCGCCGACTCCACGGACGCAAGCACGCTCCAGGCTCTGCAGGATTTCCTCGAGGACAACATCCGGCGCACCGATCTCCTCTATCCATCGCGGCCACCGACCTGGATCATGGTGGCGGCAACACAAGAGCTGGACACCGAGCAATTGATTGCTCGCATGCACCAAGCTCACGCCGAAGTGAACCGCAATCGGCAGCACTCGTTGCTGCCGGCGCTGCATTGGAACGCGCACGGTTGCTGGCGCATTGACGCGGATGCCGACACCATCACCCGCAGCTTCCTCGGTCTCCTCGAGCCTGTCAGTGCGGCGGACGGACAGTCACCCGTTCCGGATGCTGCTGGACGAGCGACTCGATGATCTGACAGTCCCAGCACACCGGCTGGTGCGTCTCCAAGAGCCCTGGCACGTCCACTGCAGCCATGTTGGCCCACTGCACGATCTTGCGGCCAGAATCCATCAACGCCGGGCGATGGCTCGTCCAGTCGATGCGACTCAAGTCCCTGCCACAGAGAACACACGATTTCCCCGTGTACCATGCCGCGAGAATGGCGTGCACCCGACAACCGTCCTGTGTGGATGCGATTTCCTGCAGACAATCCTGTCCGCAGCCGGCGCGCTCGGGCCATCGTGTGCACTTCTCGAGCTCGAAGTGACGTTGGCCGCGCAGCGCCGCCAACGCCGCGCCCTTCGCATCCAGTTCCACGCCGGCCGGCGCCTGCGTTTCCGGGCACGTGACGAGCCGTTCTCCACGCGACCGCCAGTAGGCAAGACCCACTTTGCGCGCGGCGAATACGACGACCGCCAGGCCTGCGATGCCGAGACCGACGATGAGCAGGTTCATACTCCCTCCTTTCCTCCTACTCCTAAGTTCGTACAGGGTGGGGTCGAACCGCCAGGCTCGATCAATCGACTCATGGAGTCTTCTGAGCACCCATTCCCGCGGTTCAGGGTGCTACACTCCGGGGCCCCAAGGGCTCGCGTCTCGGATTCTCTGGGCAGTCCTCTACTCAGCACGGGAGTCGGCTCATGAGCTTGCAACGCCGTTGGTTCGGTTCGGTCTTCTGCGTCGTGATCGCTGTCATCGCGTGCGCGGGCGGCGCCACCGCTGCTGGCTCGGGGTCGAAGGAGACGTCGACGGAAACCACCATGGATGCCGCCGGCCAGCTCTACGAGCAAGGGTTGAAGGAAGTCGAGAAACAGGATTTCGACGCCGCGTTCGAGCTCTTCGAGCGCGCCAACAAGTCGCGCAAGAACGATGCGGACATCCTGAACATGCTGGGGTTCACGCAGCGCAAGCTGGGTCGGTTGGACGAAGCCTTCAAGTCTTACGCCAAAGCGCTCGACATCCAGCCGGAGTTCCCACAGGCGCGCGAGTACCTCGCGGAGGCACATTTGCAGGCGGCGATGGAGCAGATGCGCCTCCTGCGCGAGACCGGCGCACCGGCACAAGCCGAGGTGACACAGTTGCTCGATGCGTTTGCGAAAGCGGCCTGGACCGTCGGCGCAGGCCCGCGCTCGGCGCCGGGGGACAGCACGCGGCGTTGGTAGCGCGGCGCCTTTTCCCGGAGTCCATCGAGGTCCGAAAACGGCGAACCCGTCTCCGGGATTGCGCTACACATTCTCCATGATGCAGACCGAACCCCAGCACCTCGACGCCACCGCCTGTTATCGGGCGCTCCGCGCCCGCGATGCCCGCTTCGATGGGCGCTTCTTTGCCGCGGTGCAGACGACCGGGATCTACTGCCGGCCCGTATGCCCGGCGCGCACGCCCCGCGCCCAGAACGTGCGTTTCTTCGCCTGCGCCGCCGCTGCCGCCGAGGCCGGGTTTCGGCCGTGCTTGCGCTGCCGGCCCGAGACCTCCCCTGGCTCGTCGGCTTGGGCAGGGACGACGACGACAGTCGCGCGCGCGCTGCGCCTCATCGCCGCAGGCGCTCTCGATGCCGACTCCGTCGACGAGCTGGCCGCCCGCGTCGGTGTCGGCGACAGGCACTTGCGCCGCTTGTTCCTACAGCATCTCGGCACCACACCACGTGCCCTGGCGCAGACGCGGCGTCTGGCTTTTGCCAAGCGCCTGATCGACGAAACCCGGCTTCCAATGAGCACCATCGCGCTCGCTTCTGGCTTCGGCAGTGTGCGTCGCTTCAACTTTGCCGTACACGCCGCCTATCGGCGCTCGCCGCGGCAGCTGCGCCACACGAGCCGCGTCACGACTCGCCCCACTGGCTCCGACATCGTCCTCCGCCTCGCCTTTCGTCCCCCTTACGACTGGCAATCGCTGCAGCGCTTCCTCGCAGCGCGTGTCGTGCCGGGTTTGGAGTCGGCGGGCGACGATTTCTTTTGCCGAACGCTCCGCCTCGGGAATGCTCACTGTCTGGTGGAAATGCGTTGCGTCCCGGGGGCGAACCACTTGCTCGCGCGCATTCGTCTCGACGACGCCACGCAACTCATGGCGGTCGTGGCGCGCTTGCGCCGCCAATTCGATCTGGATGCCGAACCCGATCTCATCGCGCGGCACTTGCGCCAAGACCCGCGGTTGGCGCGCGGGCTGCGCCGCCATGCAGGCCTGCGGCTGCCCGGCGCCGCCTGTGGCTTCGAGGCCACCGTGCGCGCCATCTTGGGGCAACAGGTGAGCGTCGCCGCGGCCACTCGTCTCGTCACCCGACTGGTCGATCTGTGCGGTGAACCGCTGCGGCTCGAAAACGCCGGCTTCGAGGATCTGCAGCGCGTGTTCCCGAGCCCGCAGGCACTGGCAAGCGCCGATCTGTCGCGCCTGCCGGTGCCACGTGCACGCGCGGCGGCGATTCAAAGCTTGGCCGCCGCCGTCGTCGACGGCCGCATCCCGCTGCAACCGGCATCACTCGATGAATTCGTGCGCCCGTTGTGCGCGCTGCGCGGCGTCGGCGCATGGACGGCACAGTACGCAGCGCTGCGCGCCCTCGGCGATCCGGATGCGTTTCCCGCCGGCGACTTGGGTCTGCGACGAGCACTCGGTACCAACGGTCATCCCGCCACAGCTGCACGCGTTCTGATCGCTGCCGAATCGTGGCGCCCATGGCGCGCCTATGCCGCCATGATCCTCTGGAACGAAGGGACGAAGAATGGACACGCGAAGCCATGAAGTGAAGAGCCCGATCGGTACGCTGCAGCTGCTCACGCGCGGCGAGACTCTCTGTGCATTGGAATTCGCCGATCGAGTGCTCTCACGACGTGTGGCCGGCGTGCCGGCTGCAGCCGCCGTTCCGCGCGCGAAGAAGAGCGGTCGCAATGGCGCGCCGGCCCTGATCCAGCGCCTGCGTGATTATTTTTCCGGCGACATCCACGCTCTCGACGGGATTGCGGTCGAGCCGCAAGGCACCGAGTTCGAACGCAAGGTATGGCGAGCGTTGCAGCGCGTCCGACCCGGAACGACGGTGACCTACGGCGAGCTGGCGCAGAGCGCCGGGTACCCGGGTGCCGCACGCGCCGTCGGCGGCGCTTGCGGTCGCAATCCCATCGCCGTCGTCATTCCCTGCCATCGCGTCGTCGGTGCCAACGGCTCGCTCACGGGGTATGGCGGCGGCATGGAGCGCAAGCGCTGGTTGTTGGACCACGAAGGAACGTTGGCGACCTCGTCGCGTGCATCCCGCACCGCTGTGCGCCATGTGCACCTGCCGCGTTGAGGCCCACAGCTCCAATCCTGGGATCCCGCGGACGTTCGCGCTCGCGGCTGCCCGCGCTCCCGTTCAGGGCAAGGCCACCGAGTCGGGGCTCGTGAAGACGGATGGTGGCAGCTGGTCGTAGACCGCGAGCTTCCAATCGGCTTCGTCGCGACCGTGATCGCCGGCGAGCATGAGGTTGCCGACCTTGCGCCAGCTCTTCCAGGGCATGGTGAAACGCGGTTCGGTGTCGCTCCCCTTCTCGTAATAACACCATTCGCCGACCAGGTGCGTTTCCTTGTCGACGAGAACCTCGTACTTGTTCTCGGGCGTGAGGCCGACGCCGGTGAACGTGAGCTCCAATACGTCCGCGGGCCGGCCGTCCTGCATGGCGCGCTCGCCAAGGTGTCGCAAACGCACGCCCGAGTCCTTGAGCTTGTAGGGCATGAACACCCAGTACATGTCGTTCGTCCACCAGCCGAAGCCCTTGTCGAGGCGCTTGGCCAGTGAATCAGGGTGCGTGACCTCGACACCCTTCTCCCAGACTCGTCCCTTGCGCGTCTGAATGTTCATGAGCACGAGCCGGTCGCCAGCTTCGATGCGCACGTCACCACTCCACTTGTCCCAGTAGTGCATGCGGCGCCCGAAGAAGTACCAGCGCACGAACCGGGCGCCATCCCAGGCGCTGCGACCACCGAGCGCCTGCATGACGGAATCGGCGATGGCGATCGCGCGCGGATCCGAGGTCTCGGTTTGGAAGCCCGGAAGTGCCGGATTGTCTTCTGTCGCCGCGGGGCGCGGGAGGAAAACGACGGCGAGACAAAACCACAGGGCGCACGTAGTTGGAAAGCGCAACGATCCGTTCATGCTCCCACCTCCTGCGATTGGGAGGCGGAGTCTACATCATGCCGAGCTGGAGTTTGGCTGCCTCGGACATTCGTTCCGGCGTCCAGGCCGGCTCCCAGACCAGATCGACGCGTGCCGAGGCGAGACCGGCGACGGCGGCGACCTTTGCCTCTACCTCGCCCGGCAGGCTGCCAGCCACCGGGCACATGGGCGAGGTGAGCGTCATCGTCACGACCGCGTTCGCCGCGTCGTCGACGACGATGTCGTAGACCATGCCCAGCTCGTAGATGTTCACCGGGATTTCCGGATCGAAAACGGTCTGCATGACCTCGACGATCCGGACCCGCATTGCGTCGCGGTCCACGCTCCGTGTCTCGCTCGCGGGCAGCGCCGCGGAGTTGCTCTCCGCGGTCGGCGCTTCAGGACTTGGGATCGGGTTTTCCATTGCGTCTCCGTCTGTGACTCTGCGCTCGAGCGCGGTGGCGCGGCAGTTATCCGCTCGCGCGTCGCTACTCCGTCGTGACCTCGTTCGCTCCCTCATGCAGCGCCGCCTCCAGCGTGCGCCAGGAAAGCGTGGCACACTTGACGCGCACAGGAAACTCTCGCACTCCTCCGAACACCATCAACTTGCCGAGCTTTCCTGCTTCGGCGACGCCGCTTCCGGTGAGCATCACCAAGAACGCAGCGATCAACTCGTCCACCTCGCCTCGCGTCTTGCCCTTCACCATTTCGGTGAGCAACGATGCCGACGCCGTCGAGATGGCACAGCCGCTGCCTTGGAAGCTGGCATCCTGCACCCGGTCGTTTTCATAACGCAGGAACAGCGTGAGCTTGTCGCCGCAAAGCGGGTTGAACCCGACGGACTGGGACGTGGCGTCTGCCATGACATGAAAATTACGCGGGTGGCGCCCATGGTCCAAGACCATTTCCTGGTAGAGATCGCGCAGATCGGCGCTCACGGGCAACACTCCACGCCGTGGAATATCATCGGAAGATCTCCTGCACGCGATGCAGCGCTTGCACCAAAGCGTCCACCTCTCGGCGCGTGTTGTAGAGGGCAAAGGACGCGCGCACCGTGGCCGGAACGCCGAAGCGTTCCATCACCGGCTGGGCACAATGGTGTCCGGCGCGCACGGCCACGCCTTCCTGGTCGAGGATCGTGCCGACATCGTGCGGGTGCACGCCGTCGAGAGTGAACCCGACCACCGCCGCTTTGTGCTGCGCGGTCCCGATCAAACGCACGCCGGCCAGGGCACCCACTTGCTCGGTCGCATACTGGCGCAAATCTTCCTCGTGCGCTGCAATGGCCTCCATGCCGATTCCCTGCACGTAAGCCATCGCGGCACCCAGTCCGATGACGCCGCCGATGTGCGGCGTGCCCGCTTCGAACTTGTGCGGCAAGTGGTTGTACGTCGTTTTCTCGAAAGTCACGGACGCGATCATGTCGCCACCGCCCTGATAGGGCGGCATGGCTTCCAGAAGCGCTCGTTTGCCGTAAAGAAAACCCGTCCCCGTGGGGCCGAACATCTTGTGACCCGAAACGGTGTAGAAGTCACAGCCGAACGCGCGCACATCGATGCGCGTGTGGGCTGTCGCTTGCGCGCCGTCCACCAGCACCGTGGCGCCGTGCTGCTTTGCCAGGCGCACCATCTCCCGCACCGGATTCACCGTGCCGAGCGCATTCGACACGTGGGCGAAGGCGACGATGCGCGTCCGCGGTCCGAGCAGTTGCTCGTACGCTTCCAAGATCACCGTGCCCGTGTCGTCGATCGGCGCCACGCGCAGCACCGCGCCGGTCTGCTGGCAGAGAATCTGCCATGGCACGATGTTCGAGTGGTGCTCCAATGTCGTGAGCACGATCTCGTCGCCCGGTGCGAGCGTGCTGCGCCCGTACGACTGTGCCACCAGGTTGATGGCCTCCGTCGTCCCGCGCACGAAGACGATCTCCGCCGGGTCCGCGGCACCGACGAACGCGGCGGACTGGGCTCGCACCGCTTCGTATGCCGCCGTCGCTTGCTCGCTCAGGTAATGCACGCCGCGATGGATGTTTGCGTTTCCCGTACTGTAGTAGTGGGTGAGCGCGTCGATGACATGCTGCGGCTTCTGCGTCGTCGCGGCGTTGTCCAGGTAAACGAGCGGCTTGCCGCGCACTTGCAACGACAAGAGCGGAAAGTCGGCTCGAATCCGGTTGACGTCGTACGCAGTCATCATCTTCGTCGCCATTTGGCTCTCCTCGCGGGCGCTCCGCGCCCGGATTGCGCCGGCCGCGCGCCTGCGGCGCCCGCAGTATCCTGGCGTCGCGGCATCAGCACGGTCTCTTCGCTTCCATTCCCGCGGGAATGAAGTGGAACAGGTCTGACTCCACCGTTTTGCGCAACGGCTCGAGCCGGATGTGCTCCAAGACATCGTTGGCGAATGCATAGGTCAGGATGCGCCGCGCCGTCTTGGCATCGAGACCGCGCGTCCGCAAGTAGAAAAGCGCGTCTTCCTCCAGCTCGCCGATGGTCGCACCGTGGCTGCACTTGACGTCGTCGGCATGGATTTGCAGCTCGGGTTTCGTGTTCATCAGGGCGTCCTTGGACAGCACGAGGTTGCGGTTCACCTGCCGCGAGCTCGTTTTCTGTGCGTCCTTGGCCACGAACACCGTGCCGTGGAACACACCCTCGGCGTGACCGTCCAGGATGGACTTGTACAGCTCCTGGCTGGTGCCGTGAGGCTGGGCATGCACGATGGTCGTGAAGTCATCGACCATTTGATGGTCGCCGATGACGTTGAGCCCGTGCAGTGCACAGCTGCTGCCCTCGCCGTTCAGCACGCAGCGCAGGTCATTGCGTGTGCGGCTGCCACCGAAGGCGATCGACGTCGACTGGAAGCTGCTGTCGGCCGCTTGCAGTATCTCGATGGCGCCGACATGAAGAGCGCTCTTGTTTTCGCGTTGCAGCTTGTAATAGTCGAGGCTGGCGCCGCGATCGAGAACCACTTCGGTCACCGGGTTGGTGAAATGGACCTCGTTGCCGAGCGACACGAAGTCTTCCACCAACGTCAACTGCGCCTGCTCTTCGAGGAGGACGATCGTGCGCGGGTGCGAAACCGTCGGCCCGCGAGCGCCGGTCGAGAGAAAGAGCACGTGAATGGGGTCCTTCACCGTCACGCCGCGGGGCACATGCACGCAAGCGCCATCGTGCAGCAGCGCGGTGTTGAGTGCCACGAACGGCTGCGTCGCGAATGCCGCGTGCCGGGCCAAGTGACCCTCCAGCAGCACGCGATGGTGGCCGATGGCCGAGGCCAGGTCGCCCGCGAACACGGTCGGTGGCAACGCCCGCGCCGAGGACAAGGCAGGCTCGAAGTAGCCGTCCACGAACACCAGCTGCGCGCCGGGCAGGCAGTGCACTTGGAACTGCGCCAGCGCTTCACGGCCGATGCGGACGCGTTCGGGATCGTGCACGTAGCGAAACGTCGTGCGGCGCAGTGGGCCGGCGTCGAAATGGCGCCAGGCCTCCTGCCGCGGTGTCGGCCAACCCAGAGACTCAAAACATGCCATGGCTTCGCGGCGGCGTGGCTCGAACCAAGCACTGCCATTCGCGCTCGCTTGGCGCTCGACCTCGGCAAAGCGCGCCTGAAACATGTCGCGGTCATCGCTGGTGCGAATCATCGTTCGTCCTCGCAGCGCCAAGCGCGCATCGAATCGCCGCGCTCAGCGCGTGCGCTCGGCGGCTTCGGCGTCGATCCACGCGTAACCTTTTTCCTCGAGCTGCAACGCCAGATCCTTGCTTCCCGACTTCGCGATACGCCCGCGGGAAAGCACATGGACGAAATCGGGAACGATGTAATCGAGCAGGCGCTGGTAGTGCGTCACCACTAGAATCGTGCGCTCCGCGTTTCGCATCGTCTCGACTCCGCGCGCCACGACCCGCAGAGCGTCAATGTCCAAGCCCGAATCGGTCTCATCGAGAATGGCCAGGCGCGGCTCGAGCAACGCCATCTGCAGGATCTCGTTGCGCTTCTTTTCGCCGCCAGAGAACCCCTCGTTCACCGGCCGGCCGAGAAGCGAATCGTCCATCTCGAGCAGCTTCATTTTCTCGCGCACCAGTGCCAGGAAGTCCATGGCATCCAGCTCGGATTGCGCGCGGTGCTTGCGCACCGCATTCAGCGCCGCTTTGAGGAAATAGGTGTTGTTGACGCCTGGAATCTCGACCGGATACTGAAAGGCCAGGAACACTCCCTCGCGCGCGCGAATTTCCGGTTCCAAATCCAAAAGCGGCTTGCCGTCATAGAGCACGTCGCCCGACGTGACCGTGTAGCCATCGCGACCGGCGAGCACGTGCGCCAGCGTGCTCTTCCCCGACCCGTTCGGACCCATGATGGCGTGCACTTCGCCGGGGAAGAGCTCGAGATCGATGCCGGTCAGAATTGGGTTGCCGCCGGCCTCGACGTGGAGACCACGCACCTGCAGCAGTGGCTGTTTCATGCCGTTTCCTCCTCGTCGGCCGCGCGACGATCCGTGCCGGGGGGCCAAGCTGTGGCGGGCGTCAGCCGACCGCGTTCTCCAAGCTCACGCTCAGCAGCTTCTGTGCTTCGACCGCGAACTCCATCGGCAGCTCGCGGAAGACTTCCTTGCAGAAGCCGTTGACGATCAGGTTCACCGCGTCCTCCTCGGAGAGGCCACGCTGCTTGCAGTAGTAGATCTGGTCCTCGCCGATCTTGGACGTCGAGGCCTCGTGCTCCAACCGCGCCGTGGGGTTCTTCACCTCGATGTACGGGAAAGTATGGGCGCCGCACTCGCTCCCCATCAGCATGGAGTCGCACTGCGAATAGTTGCGCGCGTTCTCCGCCCCCTTGAGGATTTTGACCAGGCCGCGATAACTGTTCTGCCCATGCCCTGCCGAGATCCCCTTCGAGATGATGGTGCTGCGTGTGTTCTTGCCGATGTGGATCATCTTGGTGCCGGTGTCGGCTTGCTGGTAATTGTTGGTGACGGCCACCGAGTAGAACGCGCCCACGGAGTTGTCGCCCTGCAGGATGCAGCTCGGGTATTTCCACGTGATCGCGGAACCGGTTTCCACCTGGGTCCACGAGATCTTCGAATTGCGCCCCCTGCACGCACCGCGCTTGGTGACAAAGTTGTAGATGCCGCCCTTGCCGTCCTTGTCGCCCGGATACCAGTTCTGCACGGTGGAATACTTGATTTCGGCATCGTCGAGGGCGACGAGCTCCACCACTGCCGCATGCAGCTGATTGGTGTCGCGCATGGGTGCCGTGCAGCCTTCGAGGTAGCTGACGTAGCTGCCCTCGTCGGCGATGATGAGGGTGCGCTCGAACTGCCCGGTGTCGGCGGCGTTGATGCGGAAGTAGGTGGACAGCTCCATCGGACAGCGCACGCCCTTGGGGATGTAGACGAACGAACCGTCGCTGAACACGGCCGAGTTGAGCGCCGCAAAAAAGTTGTCCGTGTGCGGGACCACCGACCCCAAGTACTTGCGCACCAGACCGGGGTGCTCGCGCACCGCCTCGGAAAACGAACAGAAGAGAATACCCAACTCCCCGAGCCGCTTCTTGTAGGTCGTGGCCACCGAGACGCTGTCGAACACCGCATCCACAGCCACCCCGGACAGGCGTTTCTGTTCGTCGAGCGAAATGCCCAACTTGCGAAAGGTCTCCAACAGCTCCGGATCCAGCTCGTCCAGGCTCGCGAGCTGCGGCTTTTGCTTCGGCGCCGCGTAGTAGACGATCTTTTGGTAGTCGATGGGCGGATATTGCACGTTCGCCCAACGCGGCTCCGACAGTGTCTTCCAGTGCTGGTAGGCCTTGAGCCGCCACGCGAGCATGAACTCGGGCTCGCCCTTCTTGGTCGAGATCAGGCGGATGATGTCCTCGTCGAGACCAGGCGGAGCCGAGTCGGACTCGATGTCGGTGGTGAAACCGTACTTGTAGTCGCTCTCGGTCATCTGACGGATGGATTCGGTGGACATCCTGTTTCTCCGTTTCGCGCCTGGCGCGCTCGCCTAGCGGCCAGTTCCCGGCGTGACCAAGGTCACACGGCCTGCACCCGACCCTGACGATTCACGCGTGACCAGCTCCGCCAACGTCTCGAACTGTGCACGCATCCACTCGGCCATGTTGCTTTCATTGGTGGCCACCAAATCATGCAGCGTGGTGCGCGACAGCACGTAATCGATCATGCGTTGCAATCCCGACCACAGCGAGCGGATGGAGCACGTGTTCGAGTGCACGCAGAACCTGTGATCGCCGCTGAAGCGATCGCACGTCTCCGCCGGCCGGTACAGCTTGCCGCCGAGCGCGGCGAGAACCTCCGAAACGCAGATCGCTTCCGGCGCCCGCCCGAGCCGATAGCCACCGTTGCGCCCGCGGACGCTCTCCACGAGACCTGCCCGCGTCAGAATCCCCATGAGCTTTGCCGCGTACTCCGTGGACAGGCCTTCGTGCTCGGCGATCTGGCCAATCGTGGCCGAGATACGGCCTTCCACCACTGGCTCTGCTTCCAGCCTTGCCAGGCTCAGGATGCAACGCAGGCCGTACTCCTCTTGCGCGGACAGTTTCATGTGACGTCCCAGTTGAATACTCTACCTATTAGTACAATTTTCCATAGGGAATGTCTACTCTCCTGTACTCTTTCCACATTCGATCGTGAACGGACGGCCGTTTTTGCTGATCTAACTTATTTATTATGAATTGCTTATACTTATACCCCGTCAATGGGGCGCATCTGGCCACGGTCGAAATCCAGGCCGAACCTCATAGAACGTGGCAGCCCTGGATTCGCGGGGTTCGGGGTCTCCTAGGACGCAGCCGCGGCAATGCCGAGCCGGTTGCATGAGGCCACTCCGGACCCGCATCTTCCTTCTCTTGCCCGACTGAAGCACCGTTCGCCGCCACGACGACCCGCGCCAGAAGAGGAGTTCCACATGCTCACGCGTCCAGAGCCCACAGAGCACGCGCCCTATTACGCCCTCTACATCGACAAGGTCCCCGTGGGCAACATCCTGGAGATCCTGGCGCAACAGAACCGACAAACGCTGCAACTGCTCGAATCGATTGGCGAGGAAAAGGCGCGCTTTCGCTATGCCCCGGACAAATGGAGCATCAAGCTCGTGCTCGGTCACGTGATCGACGCCGAGCGCGTTTTTGCCTACCGCGCTCTCGCCTTCGCCCGCAACGACCCCGCAAAGCTCCCGTCCATGGAGCAGAACGACTACGCCGCCAACGCCAACTTCGATCGCCGGCCGCTACGCGCCATTCTTGCCGAGTTCGCCGCCGTGCGCACGGCGAGTCTGGCGCTGTTCGAAAGCTTCGATGCGGAGATTGCGATGCGCCATGGCACAGCATCCGGGTACGAGTTCAGCGTGCGTGCGATTCTGTACATCATCGCTGGACACGAGCTGCATCATGTGGGCGTGCTGCGTGAACGCTACATCTGAGTGGGCCGCCGCAGGACCGTCGTCGCCGTGGCTTGGTCCGAGGCCAAGAGAACCAGCTCGGCCACTGTGGCGTGCGGCGGCCGCGTGGCGCAAAACAGCACCGCATCAGCGACGTCCTCCGCTGTCAGGGGGCGCGTGCCGGCATAGATCTTCGCCGCGCGCTCGGCATCGCCACGGAATCGCACCATACTGAATTCGGTTTCGACGAGCCCCGGATCCACGGTACTGACGCGGATCGGCGTGCCGTGCAAGTCCAGCCGCAACCCCTGTGTCAGAGCGCGGACTGCGAACTTGCTGGCGCAGTAGACGCTGCCGTTCGCGTAGACCTCTCGTCCCGCGATCGAGCCGACATTGATCACGTAGCCGCGTTCGCGCGCGAGCATCCCGGGCAGAACGGCGCGGGTCACGTACAAGAGACCTTTGACGTTGGTGTCGATCATCTCGTCCCAGTCCGCTCGATCGCCTGCCTGAATGGGAGCAAGGCCACGCGAGAGACCCGCGTTGTTGACAAGAATGTCGATATCGCGCCATGCCACCGGCAGCCCGTCGAGCGCCTTGTCCACTGCGCTGGCATCACGCACGTCGAGCCGTAGACAGTGCGCCGCACACCCCTGTGCTGTCTCCAGTTCGGCAGCGAGCGCCTGCAGGCGTTCGATCCGACGCGCCGCGAGCAGCAACCGTGCCCCCTCGCGCGCGAACGCACGCGCGCACGCGCGGCCGATGCCGCTGCTCGCACCGGTGACGAAGACCAGCTGATCCTTCAACGCCGACATCGATCCTCCGTCGCTGGCACAAGGGTGAGTTCGCACTCGCGAGAGTGTACCCGATCAGTGTTCTTCGGCCATCTGGACCGGGGAAGCCGCGAGCCGATCGTAGCCCAGTACCTGGCCCGTCTTCGGATCGACCTGACCAAAACGCAAGACGCCGGTCGGGCAGCTCTGCACGCAAGCGCTGCAGCGCACGCATTCCGGGTCCGCCATGGGCATCCCCTTGTTGGCGAAGTTCATGACGTCGATCCCCTGATGACACACCGAAGTGCAGACGTTGCACGAGATGCACTTCTTCTTGTCGGCCAGGATGCGGAAACGCGAAAACCGCGCGTAGAGGTGCATGAGGGCCGCGAGCGGACAGGCGAAACGGCACCAGGCCCGGCCGCTGAACCAGAAGTACAGGCCGTATCCCAACACGCCGGCCAAAAAGACGTCGACGAGCCACTTGTAGCTCAGCAAGTGCAGCGCACCGGGAAGGCCACTGCCGTCCTTGGCGGCCAAATTGATGGCGCGCAGCCAGCCGGTCTGCGGCGACAACCACCACGCGATGCGGAGCAAGAGCAATATGAACGCGAGCGCCAGGATCGCTTGCCCGATCATGTTGAGGCGATTCCAGCGCGGTCCGTGCGGCATCTTGTGGCGCTGGGTGTCGCCGAGCGTTTCCGCCAGCGCCCCGCACGAGCAGATCCAGCCGCAGTAAGCGCCCTTGCCCCAACGGTAGACGAGAAACGGGATGAGCACGAACGTCTGCAGGCCGCCGAGGACGAGCCATCCCCAAAGCGGCGAGTCGGTGAAAAAGTTGTAGATCATGAGCGGCCAGGCCAGCACGAAGCCGTAGGCACGCCAGTATTCGCGGCCGTGGCCGTAGTCGACGACCGGAAACAGCGGATCGGCGAGCCAGGCGGGCAGCCAGCCGTGGTACCCGAGCCACGGCAACAGGATCTCCGGCAACAAGAACAACGGCAACACCTGGATCGACATGAGGGTGAGCGTCTGCACGCGCACGTACGGCGTGCGCCGGCGCCGGATCCGCCGCACGCCGAAGACCACGATGAGCGTCGAATAGACGAGCGTGTACCAGAATGACGGTCCCTGTGCCGAGGCGAGGGTGACGCCGAGAAACGAATGCGGCGCGGCGTGCAGCCATTGGCCGAGATCGTAGGGGAAGCCTCCGAGCTTCCGCCCCAATGCATCGAGGTAGCCGCCCGATTTCCAATCGTAGAGTGCAGTGCAGAAGAGCAGAAATCCCGCGAGCGCGAGCTTGCTGCGGCGCGTCCACTCGCCTCGGATCGGCACGCCCGAACGGCGGAAGAACTCGAGCGGTGCCTCGCGTCCGATCATGGTGAAAACGGCGGCGTTCGGCAGCGTTTCGGGACGGCCAGCGTGCGCGAGAGTCACGGTGGTTTCGTCGATGCGCTCCACCTGACTCGACAACAGCACGCGAATGTGCCCGGGCTTGCGGTGCGCGCCGAGGAAGCGCCCGGCAGACGTGGTGACGCGTTCCGACGTCGGCTGTTCCACCTGCACATCGGCCATGGGATCGCGCTGCAACGCGTGCAATTTGTCGACGTTCTCGGGCTTCGCTCGCGCGAATTCCGCCCCGCGATACGACACCGTCACCGAAGCGCCAGCCAGCGCCAGCGCGATCGCCGCTTCGAGGGCGCTGTCGCCGCCACCCACCACCAGCACGTTCTGTCCGGCGAAATCCATCGGGTCATGCAAACGGTTGGCGACCTTGGGCAGGTCTTCGCCGGCCACGCCGAGCTTGCGGAAGTTGCCCGACCGTCCGATGGCGACGATGACGCGGCGTGCGAGCAGGCTCTCGCCCTGGGCCAGAGTCAGCTCGAGCAGCTTGCCGTGGCGGACGACGCGTTCGATGCGCACCATGCGCGGCGTGATGCCTGCGGTTTGCGCGTACGTTTGCAGCTCCTGCACCAGGTCTTCCTTGACCGCGGCACGCAGCTGCAACGCTCCCACGGGTGTCATCTGCGTCGGATAGGTGTAGATCGGCTTCCCCTTCGGGAAGTTGACGACGGTCGAGAAGGGTTCGGTGGCTTCGCAGACCTCGAAGCGCAGCCCATGCTGCTTGGCCTCGAGCGCCGCCGCGATCCCGGACACGCCCGCGCCGACGATCACCAGATCGAGCACCGTCCGTCCCTCGGGCCCGCGTTCGGCTCGCGCCGTTTGGAACGCCGGATCGGCCACGATCGTCTGCACGGCGCGAGCACCGGTGTCGGAGGAGAACTTGAGCAGCGGAATCCCCGTGAGATCGCCGACGACATAAAGACCCGGGACGCGCGTCGACCCGTCGGGCTCGACTGCGGGCAACTTCTCCACCGTGCCCGCCGGCCAACCCGTGTGCAGCCATTTTATGTAACGCGCGAGCAACCGCACTCGAAACCCCCGAGGTGTACGTTGCCGGAATGCTGCGACGTGCGGCGAGGTTCCCGTCGGCTTCGGCATCGTCATGCGCCGGCGGCGATCAGCCCGAGGGCGGCCGGGAAGGCAATGCTCGCCCCTCGACCATTTCGAGCTCCTGACGCAGCCAATCGGGAACCGCGATCGAGTGCTTGGCCTCGTAGTCGTAGGTCACTTGCACCGTCTCGGCGGTCGCGAGCAGCACTCCCGAGTCGCGTTCTCGCAGCTCGTATTCCATCCCGAACGAGCTCCGGGACACCCAGGTCGTGCGCAAGAACACGCGCACCACTTCACCGACGCGCGCCTCGGCGCGGAAATCGATGCACACGTGCGCCAGCACGAACGGCACCGCGTTGTAACTGCCCTGGCGCGAGAAGCGCTGCCAATAAGCCTGACGCCCCACCTCGAGGTAGGTGAGATAGACGGCGTTGTTGACGTGACCCATCGCATCGGTGTCGCGGAAACGCACCGGAACGTCTTCCGAGACGATGAACGGGCCGGCGGGCGGTCTTACGGCATCGAGGCGCATCGAGACGCACCATAGCAGTCCTGGATCGGCGGGCCAAACAGGGTATTCTCCCACGAGCGCGGAGGAGTCCTGTGCCAACGGTTCGCGTCACATCGGAGATCGGCCGCCTGCGCCGCGTCCTCGTCCACGAGCCGGGGCTCGAAGTGGACCACATGTTGCCGAGCATGATGGAGGAGTTGCTCTTCGACGATATCTTGTTCGGCGATGCAGCGCGCAAGGAACACCGGCGTTTCCAGCGCGTCCTCGAAGCATTGGGCGTCGAGGTCGTTCAGTTCCAGAGGCTGCTGGTGGAGGCGTTGCAGCGTCAGGAAGCGCGTCGCTGGCTGCTCGACCCGTTCGAAGAAGTGCTGGCACCGGACGTTCTCGAGCGCTTGCGCGCCGCCACTCCGGCAGAGCTCGCGCGCCTGATGACGGGCGGTCTGCGCCGCGAGCCGCCGTTCACCGCCCACGACGCGCACGAGATCTTCGAGATCCCGCCGGTGCCCAACCTGTGCTTCCAACGCGATCCGCAGATCGTCCTCGGCGAACATGTGGTGATCGCGTCGATGGCGACACCGGCACGCTGGCGCGAATCGCTGCTCGCGAGCGCCGTGTTCCGCTTCCATCCCGATCTCTCGGCGGTGCCGCGGCTCCTCGATCCCACCGCGAGCCGCGATGCCTCCATCCACCTCGGACCGCACCGGCCGCACATCGAAGGCGGCGACGTGCTCGTACTCTCAGCCGATGTCGTCGCCGTCGGCGCCTCGCAGCGCACGAACCGCACCGGCGTGCAGCAGCTGGCGCGTGCGCTCGCGCGGCTCGACGGCGGGCCGCGCTGGCTGGTCATCGTCTCACTGCCGCAGCATCGCGCCTACATGCATCTCGATACCGTGATGACGCCCATCGACCGCGATGCCTGTCTGGTGTATCCGGGGCTCGTCGAGCCTGGGAATCCGGGCGAAGGTCGAATCTTCGAGATCGATCTGCACGCGCGCGAGCCGGTGCCCGTGGCGCGCGCCGATTTATTTTCCGCGTTGCGCCGGCGGCGCGTCGACCTGAAGCCGATCCCTTGCGGCGGCAGCGATCCCATGCTGCAACAACGCGAGCAATGGACCGACGGCGCCAACGCGCTCGCGGTGGCTCCGGGAGTCGTTCTCCTCTACGATCGCAACATCGCGACCGCGGCAGAGCTCGCTCGCGCCGGCTATACGATCGTATCGGCCAAGGACCTGCTCTATGGACGCAAGAGCGTCGACATCGACAAAGGCGAGCGCGCCTGTGTTCTGCTCGGCAGTAACGAAATCTCCCGCGCCCGCGGCGGCCCGCATTGTCTCAGCCAACCGCTTCTCCGCGACGCGGTCTGACACCGTGCCAACGAAAGGATGACGATGCTTCGAATCGACACCTCGACCTATTCCACTCGGGATCTCGGCCTCTTGATGCTTCGTCTCGGCGTCGGCACGAGCTTGGCGCTCTTTCACGGCTGGGGAAAAATCTCGGGCGGTCCCGCGAGGTGGCATGACATCGGCACTGCGATGCCGGACCTCGGTCTCTCCTTTCTGCCCGCCTTCTGGGGCTTCATGGCCGGCTTCGCCGAGTTCTTCGCCTCGATCCTGCTCGCGGTGGGGTTCCTTTTCCGTCCGGCAGCGGCATTGCTCGCGTTCACCATGCTCGTCGCCATCACCCATCACTTGAGGACCCCGGCCGGCGACCCCGGATCTGGCTGGCGCGCCGCTTCCCATGCGCTCGAGCTTTTCTGCGTCTACGTGGCGCTGTTCCTGAGCGGACCCGGGAAGTACGCTCTCGGACTGCTGCGCAAGCACTGAGACTCCGCGCTGCAGGAAGGCGGTAACCTCGGGAACCGGACATGAACGAATCACCGTTCGAGGAGATCGAGCACACCGCCGACTGGGCCATCCGTGTCCGCGGTCGTGATTTGCGCCGGCTGTTCGAGGCCGCGGCCCGCGGCATGTTCAGCTTGCTGGTCGATCCCGCCCATGTGGCCCCGGAACGCACGCTCGAACTTGATCTGCATGGCATCGATGCGGAAACGCTGCTCGTCGACTGGTTGAACGAGCTGCTGTACCAGAGCGAGGACAAGGACATCGCGTTCCGCGACTTCCACATCACGTCCCTCGACACATCGATGACCTCGCATGCGCCGGCCATGGCGCGGCTGCATGCCACGGTGGTGGGTGGGCCCGTGCACGAGCTGCGTCGAACGATCAAGGCGGCGACGTTCAATGCGTTGGCCATTCGACGCCTGGACAACGGCTACGAGGCCGAAATCGTCTTCGATGTTTGACGTCGACCGCGCCGCACGCGACAAACCATGCGCCGGTCGTTGCGTCCGCGACAAGACCTGACCTTGGAGTCCGTGATGCCTCTGACCAAGAAAAGTTTCCAGCGCCTCGGCGACTGTGTGTGGGAGCTTCCCCAGAACACTCGCGCCGACATGCAGGTTGCCGTGCGCGTCTATGCCGACGACAAGCTCCTGGAAGATGCGCTGCGCGATAAATCGTTCGAGCAGGCGATGAACGTGGCGGCGTTGCCGGGGCTCGTCGGGCCAGTCGTGGTCATGCCGGATGTGCACCAAGGCTACGGCATGCCCATCGGCGGTGTCATGGCGGCATCTGTCCCCGATGGCATCATCTCGCCCGGGGCCGTGGGGTACGACATCAACTGCGGCGTGCGTCTTCTCGCCGCGCACGTCTCCTATGCGGAGATCAGCGACTGGATCGGCGACTTGGCGACGGCACTGTTCCGCAACTGCCCGAGCGGCGTCGGCTCCGAGGGCGCGGTGCGACTCGGGTCCGACGACTTGGAACACGTACTGAGCGAAGGTGCCCGTTGGGCGCTCGCGCGCGGCTACGCCACCGCCGAAGACCTAGCGCGCACCGAAGCGAACGGCACCATCCCCGGTGCCGACGCATCCCATACGAGCGCGCGTGCCATCCAACGTGGCCGGCATCAGATCGGCACGCTCGGCGCCGGCAATCACTTCATCGAAGTGGACGAAGTGGACACCGTCTTCGACCCGACCGCAGCCCATGTGCTCGGGCTCTTTCCGGGTCAAGTCGTGATCCAGATCCATTGCGGCAGCCGTGGCTTCGGTCATCAAGTGTGCACGGACTACGTGAGCAGCTTCCAGGCGACGGTACGCAAGTACGGCATCCGGCTCGCCGACCGCGAGCTGGTGTGCGCGCCGTTCGATTCGCCCGAAGGCCGCGCGTACTTGGCTGCCATGGCCTGCGCCGCCAACTTCGCTTTCGCCAATCGGCAGGTGCTGGCGCACTTCGTGCGCAAGTCGTTCGCAGAAGTGCTCGCAGGCCAGGTCGCGGATGCGACGCTGCATCAGGTCTACGACATCGCACACAACATGGCGAAGGTCGAGGAACATGAGATAGCGGGCGTGCGTCGAACGCTGTGCGTGCACCGCAAAGGCGCCACACGCGCCTTCGGCCCCGGCGCACCCGGTCTCGCCGACGATTTACGGCGTATCGGCCAGCCAGTGCTCATCCCGGGCTCCATGGGCACGGCATCGTGGGTGCTCTTGGGCACGGAGGATTCCATGCAGCAAACTTTCGGCTCGACATGCCATGGTGCCGGGCGCGTCATGAGCCGCTCGCAAGCCAGGCGAGAGATTCGCGGCGAGAAGCTGCGCGAAGAACTCAAAGCCCACGGCGTCACGGTGCGCGCCGGCTCCATGCCAGGCCTCGCCGAAGAAGCGCCGCAAGCCTATAAAGACGTCGATCGTGTCATCGAAGTCGTCGCTCGCGCCGGCATCGCGCGCAAGGTGGCGCGTCTCCGCCCCGTCGCCGTCATCAAAGGCTGAACGACCCGGCTTCGGCCGAGGGTCCAGCTGCGAGTTCGTCGGCTCATCCCAGGCTGCCAGCCAGTCTTTGTCCCGGCATCTGCTTGCAGTGGTGCCGGACGTGCAACTCCTGAAACCGCGCATAGTCTTCGACCGAGACCGTGCCGAAGATGGTGCTCGCGACCTTTTGGCCGCTGGCGACCCGTGCACGGCATGCCTGATCAAACTTGGCGAGCGCTCCTTCCATGCGAACGCGCGCCTGGGCCGGCGTGGCAGGTCCGCTCGCAGGATCAAGCGCCTTGGGGGTCTTCGCCTTCGGAAACACGCCCTTCTTCAAAATCCGATTGAAGAACAAGATTCTGACCAGCGGGCGCAGGAAGCCGGGGAGCGACGGGAACTTCGACGCAGCCCCAGCAACGACGTTCGCCGATTGCTCCAGCGACAGCGCCACATGCTCCACGACCCGACTTGGCGACCATTTGCCAGGGGCGCACGGCACAGTCCAAGCCGACCCTGCTCTTTCCGCAGTGGCGATGAGCTCGCTCACGGCGGCGCGATTCCCCGCAAGCGCACCGTTGAGATCAGTCATGAGACCTCCAAGGGGTGAGACGTCACGGCTGCCACGATCTCTCAGTCCTTCACTCGTACAAGCCGTCCGACGGTCGAGATCGTGCAGGCACATCCCGACCTGAGGCCTCAGGCTCGCGATTGCGACCCACGATTCTTCACTGACCCTCGGCTTTGGCTCGTGTCGCTCCCTCCGCCAGTGCTTTGGCTTCGGGAGTGGCAAACGGGAAGTAGTCCAGAACGTCGTACTCCCACACGTTGGTCGGAAAGACCACCACGAGTTCCGCGACCGCATCATCCAAGTTCTGGAACGAATGAGGCACCATGGGGGGAATGTTGACGATGTAGGGTCCCTCCATGACAAACATCTTGTCGCCCAGTGCGTAGAGGATCTTCTGCCCTTTCACGAGCACGTGGGACTCCTCGCCCATGTGGGTGTGCATCGGCGGGGCGCCACCCGGCGCCGTATAGGTGATTCCGATGGTCAGATTGCGATAGCCGTGCCTCTGCCCCTCCATGACGTGGACATACTCGCCGGGCCCCGGATTGATCACGTCCAGCTCACTCTTTGATAAGGCGAAGTCCTTGACGTCCGTCGTCGCGGGCGGCTGAAAGGGCCCCGGCACTCTTCTGGTTTCCAGCACCTTGTGAGGGTGATGCTGCGCGTGCAGCTTCCCCTTCGCCTCATCGACGTCGAGAATCAACTCGCCGTGCTCGATCCTCTGCCCAGGCTGTGCGTCGGATGGTGAATGGTTCACGACAGGTTCCGGCGGCAGAGCCGGCTTCGCCTTGACTTCTGCCACGGGCGGCACCGCCTCAGGCGCACACCCCAGAGAAACCAGCACGAGACTGAGCGCGCAGAGGATCCCTTGCAGTCGTTGACTCATTCGGTGCCTCCATGTCTACTTGGAAACGGCCCCCAGCCACGGGTCGAATTGTCCGTCAACGCGCCGGTTCAGCGACGGCACGCATCACCCACCGCTGAAATCGGTGGCTCGGCACTGCCATGCAAGACTCCTTCGGGCGATCTACTTGTTCGTCTGTTCCCACAACCCGCAAATGTTCCCTTGCGGGTCGATGATGGCCGCATAAGCGCCGACTCCGGGCACTGGTGTCTTGGGCAAGGCGACCTTCGCGCCCAGCTTTGTCGCCCGTGCAATCGCGGCGTCGATGCTCGCGACATCGATGTAGTTCATCCACGGCTGCTGCGCATGCTGCCGCTGCATGATCGCCCCGTTGATTCCGGGACCATCCGAGCCGGTGTCGCACATCCAGTATTCCGGCCCGGGAATCGGGGCTTTTTGAAACTTCCAGTCGAACAGCTCGCCGTAGAACTTGGTCAGCGCCTCCGGCTCGTTGGCGGGGATTTCGAAGTGGACGATTCTGTTGTTGGCCACTTTTGCAGCTCCTGGAGAAGGAGGGTTCATTTCGGGTTTCCGACGGGGCACCGAACGGATGGCCGCACGCTGCGTCGGTGCGCGATGCTACCACGACCCGGATGAGGGCACACCTCGCATGGCTCAGCCCTCGACCGGGTGCTCGATCCGCGTGTTTGGCGCTATCTCGGAGCTGTAGTTGGTGTCATGCCTCTCGAGATCCCTCGACAAGGCCACATTCCTACAATTCTGTCCGTGGAAGGACCACTCGGGCGATCTTGGCGATGTTGCGGGCATCATCGAGGGCGCGATGATGCTGACCTTCAAGCGGTAGATTCAGTTGTCGCAGAGCCGCCTTCATGCCGCATGGCTTGATCCCTTGAAGCCGGGCGAACGTCTGCTTGAGTTTGATGTGCAGTTCGAGGGTCCGCGGAAACTGAATCTCGTGCCTCGTGCAGTCCGTCCGAAACTGGTAGAGATCGTATGCGCCCCAAGAACAAAAGGTGAATGGGTCAAGCCCCGTCCATTGAAGAAAGGCCGGGAAGACTGCCGGAAACGGCTCGGCAAGGTCAACATCGGATTGCCGTACGCCTGTCAGTCGAGTGCAAAAGTCGCTCAGAACGGGTTCCACCACCGGACGAACGAATGCCGAGTACTCGCCCATGACCGGACCATCTGAGGTTGCGAGCGCGACAGCACCGATCTCAATGATTTCCATTCGGGCCGGGCTCGTACCCATTTCCCAACAAGTTGCTTCAAGATCTACGATGACGTACCGCATGGCAGCACCAAAAACATCACGAGCCCCACTCCCCAGCTTCCACTTTGTGGCAGGCAGCCCCTTACTTCGAGCCACCTGCGCGTTTCTGACGCAGCAGGAAAGCAACACCGATCGCGAGAAAGGCAGCACCAATCCCCAGGAAGACGCGCTGACCGGAGACGCCAATCGCGAGAAAAGCAACACCCATCACGAGGAACGGAATGCCCGGTTTGCCCTTCATGAGATCACTCCAATCTTTGTGCATCAATGCTAGACCCTTGTGGTCACCTGACGAGTATTCGGCCGCCACAACGTGACCATCATGTTTCGTAGCTTCTGACATGCGCCAGTATCTGGCGAATGCGTTCCTGGGAGGTCCCGGTCACCTCCACCGCGTCCACACCGAAAGCCCACCGATCCCCGAGAATGATGTCCCGGAGTTCCTCATCCACGCGTCGTCTCAGGTCGCGCTCTTGCGGCCCAGAGACGATGATGCGGTCAGAACGCTCCACTGGCACGAACACGATCAGGTCGAGCTGCTCCATCGCGCTCTGCACGCGCGGAAGCCAAAGATCGAGGTCGAACCCGCCCGAATCGTCATGGGTGAGGAGGTACGCGAGGATGTCTGCCGGGCATCGGTCGAAGATCCGGTCTCGCTCGCTGTCGACGATGCATTGGATCGAGCGCTCGAGCTGCAGCTCGAAGTCTTCGACGGAAGGCATCTCCGCAAACTCGTGACCCTCTTCCTCGAGCAGGTGGTAGGGCTCATCCACGGCCTCGTAAGTCGGGAGCACACGCGTGAGCTCGCCGATCAACGTTGTCTTCCCGGTCCGGTGCGCTCCTGAGACGGCGATTCTCATCCCGAGACTCTACGCCAGCGACAACACCGGCGCTTGGCAGGAGGCACTTGTGCAACGCCCCCTCGGTGAAGAGGATGCTTCACTTCTTCATTCCAGCCAGCCACGGTCGGACCTCGATAGACAGCAGGCCAGCGCTCACTACCGGATCCGCCTTTGCAAACTCGGTGTTCTCTTTCTCGGAGAGGCCGGGCTCCGGAATCATCATGCCACCCCCGGCACCATCCAGGAATGGCCCCCCCGGCCATGAGCTTGCCCTGTTCAAACAACTTCTTGTAGTGCGCGATGTGCGCGCTTGTGTCATGTGATGCCAACCCCGTTCTTCATCGATACTTTCTCACGAACTCTTGATCTGACATCGCGAGATAGAGGATGCCCTCGATCAGGCCGATTATCCCGGGGATGGCGGTCCAAAAGAACAGCAGGTAGAAGATGCCAAGACCGGTCTGCCCCATGTAGAACTTGTGCGCTCCGAAGCTGCCCAATAGCAACGCGAAGAGAGCCGCGGACACTCGGCTCTTGCCACTGGCTGTCGTCGGAGTGAACGATTGAATTGGTGGAGGGACTTGTGAAGTCCTTGCCGACGGGAATAACTCCGGGATTGTGCGAGCCGGCACCCACTGCGCCATCCCTGCGCGCCAGATCGGATCCTCAGGTCGCACGAGACCCCGCACGGCGCGCTCATACAGCTGCTCCCACGGGATGGGCCCAACCGGGCGCCCGTCGAGAACGTACCACCACTGATCATCGGGCATCGGATCGCCTTCCTTGCTCGCGCACTACGTAGACGCAGGGTTCACCTGCGAACGACCATCGTTCACGTGCGGGCGCTCACGCCGACTTGCAACAGGTGATTCGCAGACATTTCTAGCTCTCACGCGCAGCATGCGAGAGCATGCAGCTGCGTATCGGCACGATGGCGATTCGGTCATGGTACACGCTCACCCCACCGGAGCACCCATCGCAGGCAGCGATGGCACGGATCCACGGGCTCGCAGTACATTAGTGGGCACCCGCCCACAATGCACGTAAGGCCCCGCACCTCGCACTCGCGCACGGCTTCGGAGGACACCTACCTCCGCCCAGCGAGCGATGGAACCAGATCCGGGAGACGCCGCGGTCCACGCACTGGCGGACGAGCTCGAGGGAGGCGCCGGGTGGGCTCGCCACCAACAGTCCGTCGAGCGCCCCGGAAATAGCCCTTGGATCAGGATAACCACGGGAGCCCTCGACTTCGGTAGCCCGGGATTGACCGGGATCACTTCGTACCCTGAAGCCTGCAATTTCCGGTAGATGGCCTTCGCCATGGGACAGCTTTCTTGCTGCAGCGTCAGAGGTTTGCTTGCTTCAGCATGACGATGCGGTTCAGCGGCGCGCCGCGTAGCGCGGACTCGCTGAAACACGCCAAAGAAAGCATATAGCCGCTCGGCCCACCGTAGCTTCCCGGCTCGAATCGGAATGCGCCTGTAGTCCGCTCTACCGCACCGGGGGAACGGAGCAGGCAACACTTCTTGAACTTGCGACCACTGCCGCAGGGGCACGAATCGTTGCGCTGGATCATGGGAGCCTCGTCGTCGTGCTCACTGGTTATCTGGTATGCCTAACGCTCAGCGGCGACGCCCCCGATCAAACATAGCCCAGCACCTCGAAGATCTGTTGCTTCGGTGCCAGTGGAACTCAGCACCGAGGCTGGCATCACAACGAATGCATCCCGCAGCCACGTCCTGGGAGTATACCTCCTTGCATAACTGCGCCGCGGCGAGCTCCGGAAGGGACCAGTCGCATAGGTAGGTAACCGAGGAGCACGGCGTCTCGATAGTGTTTCTCGTCAACTCGCCGCTGCTCGGACGTCCCTGTGAGCATTGCGAGTTTGTGGTCGAGGATGGCGCTTGGGTCGAGGACGCGGACTCGCGTGCCCGCCACGTCGAACACGGCGGCGCACTGCATCGAACCGACCATGTCCGGAAATAGATCAATTCGGAACCGCGAAACGGGATCTACCAATTGCACAAGGAACTTGGGACAGCCCGGCTGCGGGAGATGGAAGTGGGACACGAGGAAGTCTGTCGTGGCCGTCGCAGACACGGACTCGTACCTCCGTGCTACGAAGTCGATGTCGCCGGCTTGGCGGTGCTGAGGCAAGCAGCGGGCCGATAGGTGAACGTTGATTGCGGCACTGCCTGTGAGGGCGGTGCTCTCGCCATCAAGATGGTGAAACAGCCGCCTTAAGGAGCCGTAAATAAATAAAGGTCGCGCATCGGCTATGACGATCTGGGCCGAATAGTATAGTTCCAGTCGCCGTGAAACTTGTGGCGCTGCAGATTGACGCGCTGCATTTCTTCGTCCGTCACCTTGCGGCCGGTCGGGTACTTACGCCGGTCCAGTCGGCAGGTCACTTTGAGACCTTTGGCTGTGGCGGTCCGGGAGATCAGATTGACGATCGTCTCGTAGTCTCGCAACGGTTCGCCGCGACAATTCGAGGAGATGAAAGAGAACAGCCGGTGCTCGATCTTGTTCCATTTGCTCGTTCCCGGCGGGAAGTGGCAGACGGAGATGCATAGGCCTGTGTCGTCCACCAGCGCCTGCAGTTCCAGCTTCCACAGTCTCAGCCGCGGCCCGTTGCTGCCTCCGCCGTCCACGGTGATCAGGAGGTCCTTCATCTTGGGATACAGGCGTCGACCTTCGTGCCGCCACCAGCCCCGGATGGACGCTACGGCGAAAGCGGCGGTATCGTGGTCCGTCCCCACGTTGACGAAGCCCCTGTTGCGCTCGATGTCGTACACGCCGTAGGGATACGCTTGGGGAACGTCGGGACCGGGAAAGTCGTGTCCCTGGACCTTGACAGGCTTCTTCTCCGGCAGCCATTGCCGGCCGCGGTTTGCGTAGTTTCCCACCAGCTCCTTCTTCTTGGTGTCCACGGAGATGACGGGCGCTCCCTTCGTCAAGGTCCGCTTGACTTGCGTGTTGATGTAGCGGAACTGCGCATCCCGGTCGGGATGGTCGCCGCCCTCTTCCGTCTTGCGGTTACCCTGTAGGCTGTACCCTTGGGCGTGGAGGAGCTGGGCCACCTTCATGTGACTGATCGGATGCTTCTGCCTGGTGAGTTGCGCGGCCAGAGTTCGCGTGCTCTTGCAGGTCCAGCGCAGGGGCGTTTCCGGATCGCCACGCGTGTCCGGATCGATCAGACGTTCGAGTGCGCCCGCCAAGCGGGGATCGTGGTCGGTGATCCTCTTGCGTCCAGCTCCCGCCAGCCGTACGCGGCCCGGGGCGGGCGCAGTTCCGGCCTCGATTTCCTTGATGCCCTTCGCGATGGCCTTTCGCGACAGTCCGCACGCACGGCTCACTTCCGAAATCCCGCCGCGTCCGGCTGCGCGCGCTTCGTTGGCGGCCATGAGCCGGCGTGTCCGCTCGTCCAGAAGCGGCCACAACTTCGCCAACTTCGCTCGAAGTTTGGATGGAGCCCTCATACCCCGCGACTATACGAACTCCTGACACGTTTGCAACCTTTATTTCTTTACTGCTCATAACATGGGGCCTCCAAAGCTTCGCGCTTTGAACCAAGGGACGGAGGGTCGGTCAGGGCCCTCCGTTCCACTTCCTGCCGTAGCAGCTCAAGGCCATGCAGCGTATTCCGATCCGCATCGCGCGGGATCACCCGGGACCGCCTTCGCTCCCGCCACCATCGACCACAGGACCACAACCACGGCGGGGTCACGCGGGGTCTGTCGACAAACATCGTCGCGGGGTCAAGGCGGGATCGCGGGGTCAAACAATCCGAGACCCCAGCCCCTCCTCCGAGTCAAATAATCTGAGCCGTAGGAGGTTGTTGGGCGGCGCGCTTCGGAGTATCATTACCGTCATGACTAAAGGCACTGAAGCAGTCTTGGCTGAGGCGCTGCGTCTCGACGCGGAGTCGCGCGCGCAACTCGCCGCTGAACTGCTCGCAAGTCTTGATGGCCCCAGCGACCCAGACGCCGAGAGTGCCTGGCAGGCTGAGATCGAGCAGCGCGTAGCCGCCCTGAAGGCCGGCAAAGTCAAGCTGGAGCCCTGGGAGGACGTGAAGCGGCGGATCGAGAAATCGATTCTCGGCCGGTGAAGCGCGGCGTCCGAATCACTGAACCTGCGTCCGAAGAGCTCACCGACGCGGTGCGGTGGTACGAGACCCGACGCCCAGGGCTCGGTGCCGAGTTGTTCGACGCTGTCGTCGCTACTATCGAACTCATCGAGCGACAACCCGAAATCGGAACGGCAGCTTTTCCCGACCCGCAAACCAAGCGTGCCCTTATTGTAAGGTTTCCCTACCAAGTCGTCTATCGACTCGATCAGAGCGAGGTCGTTGTCGTCGCGATTGCTCACCTGAAACGCCGTCCCGGATACTGGAAGCACCGCAGCTGACCTCAAGTCCGACCAACGCTCCGGTTCAGCGGCGGCGCGGAGCGCCGTCCGCTGCAACCGGTTGTTAGGCGGTCAGTAGTGGAAACGCGACCGCTCCGGCCGGCGATGCCCAGTTCTTGACCAGCTCGGCGACGATGGCGTTGGTGCTCGTGAGGCCGACTCCAGCCTGCTCCATCCGGCGCCACGACATTTCCTCGGCAATCTGGTTCGTCGAGCCGCAGGCGTCGCAAACCACCTTGACGATGAAGCCCTCCTCGACCGCGCTGACAGCCGGTGCGACCATGCATACGTCGGTCGTCACACCGGCCATCACGAAATTCTTTCGGCGAGTGTTGCGGCAGGCGTTGGCGAAGGCCTCGTCATCCCAGGCATTCACAACTCCTTGCCGCTTGATACGAGCCGAAAACGCTTCGGGGAGAATCTCTTGTAGCTCGGGCATCAGTGGACCTTGAACATTGACGTTCGTCTCCTGGCTTGAGGTGAGCACTACAGGCATCCCGGTGCCCTTGGCGAACTTCGCCAAGATGATCACGTTCCGCTGAAGCAGCGTTAGCGGGGTGGTGCTGGCCCAGGTATTTGTCCCGACTTGGTGGTCGATCAGGATCACTGCGGTGTCGTCGGTGTGGAAAGTCTTCATGTCTTCCTCCTTCGGAGAACTTCGGTGAAGCTCGTCAATTGCTATCGTGATGGGCCCTGGGAGCCGCCTAGCTAGTTCGTGTTGCCGCTAAGCAAAACTCTCGGATTCGATGGAGAAACCGTGTATTCGATGCATTTTTCGGATTCTTTGCTTGCCAAAAAGACGCTTGCCCCTTCAGTGTGCGAGTTGCAACACAACACACAACCGAAAGGG
>CAZMNW010000019.1:0-74887 GCA_964567755.1 uncultured bacterium | reverse complement strand
AAGCAACGCGTTCCCGACTGGGTGGGACTTCTGGCATTGCTCGAAGAGTGGCTTTGGACAGAGGACGATCCGAAGACCATGCCGGACCGGCCGGCGTGGCGCCAACGTGCACTCGAGCTTTCGGGGTTCCGCTGCATGGCCCCGGGGTGCACGTCGCGCCGAAATCTGCAGGTGCATCACATTCATTATCGCGGGCACCAGGGCGGTGACGAGCCGTGGAATGTTCTAGTGCTTTGTGAATTCCACCACCAGCAGGGCGAGCACGGGACCTTGGCGCGTTTCAGAGGAAGGGCGCCGCTCGATGTCCTCTGCCAGCTCGGAGACCAAGGGCTCGGGATGTGGTGGCGAAACGAGAGGAGAATCGCCAGACCGAGCTCGGCGACGGTCTGACACATCGAGGCTAAACGCGTTCGATGAATTCGTCGGTGCGCGTGTCGATTTTCACCCTGTCGCCGATGTTGATGTACGCGGGGACCCGGATCTCGAGCCCGGTTTCCAAGGTCGCCGGCTTGGGCGAGGCGGAGGCGGTGGCGCCGCGCATGTGCGGTGGCGTTTCCTTCACGGTGAGTTCGACGAACATCGGCACGTCGACACCGACGACGCGCCCCTGGAAGAAGAGCGCCTCGATCACGGTGCCATCGATGAGGTAATGCACCGCATCGCCGAGGACGTCTTCGTGCAGGTCGGCCATGTCGTAGGTCTCGGTATTCATGAAGTGATAATCGCCGCCGGACGCGTAGCTGAACTGCAGCGAGTGGCGCTCGAGTGCGGCCTGTTCGACGCGATCTTCCGAGCGGAACCGGTGCTCGGCATTCGAGCCGTTCTCGATGTTTACCAGACGCGTTTGGACCATGCCGCGCCAGTTTCCGGGCGTCACGTGCAACACGTTGGTGATCCGGTGCGGCTTGCTGTTGTGCATGATAACCATGCCCACCTTGAGCTGGGTGGCCTGAATGCTCACAGACGACTCCTCGTGCGAATCAGGGCGACGATTGGGGCGCACGGAGCAGACGGCGCCGCAGGACGTGACGCGAGCGTCAATGCCAACGCGGACGTAGCAGGTTACATGCCCGGGGTCGCCGGCGCAAGCACGGGTGCTGCCCTGTTCCGAACGGAGCCGTGACCCGAGCGAGCGCACGGGCGAGAACAACGGCGGGGCATGCGCGTCATTTCAAAACGGTCAACTTTTGGGTGGCAATCCGGCCCGTCGATTCAAAGCGTAGAAGATAGATGCCGGAGGGCACGCGCTGGCCACGGCCGTCCGTTCCGTCCCAGACGATGCCGAACAGCCCCACTTCGCGCCGGCCCTGCGCCAGAGTCCGGACGAGTCGACCGGCGAGATCGAAGATCTCGACACGCGCTGGCCCGGCTCGATCCAGCTCGAAACGGATCGTCGTCACTGGGTTGAACGGGTTCGGCGTGCTGGGATGCAGCTTGAACCGCCAGGCTACCGGGAGGGCACCGGCATCCGTTGTTGGTGGCAGTGCCGCTTGCACGGCGTAGCCGCTGGCGTAACCCGAGGCGTCGATGGCGGCGATCGTATAGGAGGACAAGGCCGTCGTCAGCCCGAGGTTCGCCGTCGTATCGGGGTTCGCGACCAGTGTCACGAAGTTGGCAGCAGTTGGTTTGAAGCCGGAGACGCTGTCGCCATACACGGCGTACGAAGCCACATCCATCTCGGAATTGGCAGTCCAACGCAGCACGACATTGCCACCGATCGTCGTCTGCGCGCTCAGGTTCTTCGGGTAGACGGGCTGCGCCATGGTGAAGGTGTGCGAGCCGTAGCGGCCGAGATCGCCACGCGAGCCATCGGGGTCCAGGAGACCGCCGTCGAGCCGACCCGCATCGATGGCGGCAGAGTGCAACGCCAAGCGGTAGTCCACTTGCGCGCTGTCGGCGAACCGCGGGTCGCCGGTCGTGGAGCCGGAGCCGGGGCTGCAACCCGCGTAATCGGCGATGCTGCTGTTCCAGGTCAGATTGTAGGCCAGCAGCGTTGGCAGCGTGCCGCTGCAGGCGACGCCCGTGCCGGTGGTGTTGGCGATGATGTTGTTACTCACTTCGATCGGAGCCGTGTTGAGAGCGAGACTCCCCCCTCCGGAGTTGGCGGAGTTGCGGTCGAAAGTGTTGCCCAAGACTTCGCCCGAGGCCAGGTTGTCGAGCGTGAGGCCACCATTGGCGAACGACGAGTTGCCGACGAAGAGCGAGTGCCGAACACTGGTGCTCGGACCGGCGGCATGCACGCCGCCGAAGAAAAGCGCCGTGTTCCACAGGAACGTGCACTCGCTGAGCTGCAGCGCGACGCCAGCAGCGGCGGCGAGCCCGCCTTCGGCCCAGCTGGACGAGTTGCGCTCGAAGAGCACGGCGGTGAACGTGGTCTGGCCGCCCTCGATGCGCGCGCCGCCGCCGCTGTTGGTCACCGCGTGATGCTCGATGCGGCCGCCCTCCACATGGATGTTCGTCGAGTTGAGGATGTAGAAACCGCCGCCGTTCTCGGCGCCGATGTTGCCGTTCAGCACGTTATCGGTGAGGGTGAGGTTTGTACAAGCGTCGATGACGACTCCGGCTCCGCGTGGGGTCTGGGTGCTGGCGGTCAGTGCATTGTTGGCAATGGTGTTGCCGGTCACGCTGCCACTCGATGCGTGCAGATAGATGCCGCCGCCGCGCGTGGCCGTGTTCCCAGTGATGGAGTTGCCGCTCAGCGTCACCGTGCTGTTGCTGGCGAAGATGCCGCCGCCGCCGCCGAATCCGCTCCCCACCGTCGCTTCATTGGAGTGGATGTCGCAGTTCGCGACCAGACCGTTGGAGCTGATGATGCTCACCGCGCCGCCGTAGTGACCGGTGAACGGCACGCTCCAAGCCGAACCCTGGCCATTGCGCAGCTCGAAGCCATCGAGCCCGCCCGTACCACCTCCGGTCACGGCGATGAAGAGATTGCCCACGAGATCGATGACCGTCTTGCCGGTGGCGAGGTTGCGCGTGGTGAAGTCAGGGCTCCAGGCGCCAGAAAGCAGGATGCCCTTGTTGATGCCGAAGGATCCGATCGACAGCGTGCCGGAGCCGATGAGCACCGTATCCCCTGCGGCTGCAGCCGCGAGGGCGTCGCCGAGCGTGGTCGCGGCGGTCGCCGGCGTGTGATAGGGGTAGACGTTGGTTCCGGTCGGCGCATAGTAGTGTCGCGGCGTCCCCAACACTTGGAAGGCACCCGCGAGCGTGCTCGACTGCAGGTCCCGGTTGTTGACGATGATGTCGCGTGATCCCAAGATGGCGTTGTCGTCGATGTTCACCGTGAGCTTGAGCGAGTCCGCTCCCGCGCTCAAGACGAGCGTAGAACTCAGAATGGACACGCCGTTCCCGAGGGTGGCGAAGGCACCGTAGAGGAAATTCTGCCCTGTGATCGTCACTGGCTGGGTCGTGCCCAGGGAACCGCTGGCTGGCGCAACCGCTGTCGCGGTCGGGGGAGTGAGCGCCGGCGGCGCGCAGGGGCTCACATCTTGCCAACCCACCTGGTTGTCGGTGTAGGAACACAGGGTGAAAGTGTTGAGGCGCATCATGCACGATGCCCCGCCCCCACAGTCTTCGCAGTTGCCGTTGGGTTCGTCGATGCAGATCGCGCCACAGGTGCACCCGTCGGCATATTCGTCACAAGCACCGAAGATGTGTCCGGATTCGTGGGTGAACACCTGCTCTGGAGCCCAACCATAACTACGGAAGAGCAGGAATGTGTACGGCCCGAGCAGGTAGGCGAAGGCCGAGGTACCATCGGTCAGCTGCGCCGCGGCGGGCAGCGGGTTGTAGGCGACGAACCCGGTGTAGGCCCACTGCGTGCCGTAGGTGGCCCGCTGCGCAGTGTTGAATGCGCTGACGCGCGTGGTGTGGCCGCCACTCGAATACCCGAACTTCGCCATGACGTCGCTCGCCATGGCGGCGACATCAGCCGAAGGGTGCGTCACCATCTCTCGCCACTGCTGGCAACGACTGTCGGTCGGAGGCACGTAACGCACGAAGAAAGCCACCCAGCAATTGTTGTAGTCGCGTGCCTGCGCGCTCCACCACGCGAGCCCGGTATTGACCCCGTTCACGTAGCTCTGCATGTCGGTGTCGGTCCAGGTGTAGGTGTTGGGATCGCTGCCGGTGCCGTCGCTCTCGACGAAGAGCAAGGTCACGGTGACGGTGCCGGTCATGCGGTCGCTGTTGCCCTGAATGGTCGCGCCGGGTCCGGCCTTGCCCGCGAGCAGCCCGCGCTGCGCGAGTTGTGCGGGATCGAACCCGTTGGCTTGCAGATTCTGTACATAGGCCCAAGGCTCGATGGCGTCGGGAGTACGCACATCGCCGGCTCCTGGCTGCCAGCCCTGGGGCTTCCCGAGCTCGGCGCGCGAGCGGATCTCACCACGAACAACCGCATTCCAGTACTGCAGCATCGAACGCGACTGCGCATCCTCGAGACCGAGATCGGCGGCCGTGACTTCGCCATGGTGGATGGCACGAATGGGGTGTCGCCCCTCGAGCGCGGCGGTCTTGGCCGGCGGCAGCCAGGCGAAGAGAAGCGAAGGTGGAGAGAGAATGGCGACGGTTCCGCCCGCCTCGCGAATGAACGCGTGTGCCGCATGCATCGAGCCGATGTCCTGCGTGTCGAGGACGATCAGACTCAAGCCCTCGAGCCAGGAGTAGTCGGCGCTGCCGTCGTCGGCTGCGGCGACGGCGGCAAGGAGAGCGAAGGCGAGGCAGATCGAAGGCACGCGGGCGGAACGCATGGGGGACCTCCAAGGTGCTGTGCAGAGCAAGGTTCGTACAAGTTTAACAGAAGCGAACGTGCATCACGGTCGCCATCGGCGGGCGTTCCGGAGCGGGAGTGGGAACAACGTGGAAGCGCGCCTCTCGACCCTGGGTCCGCCTTGCCGGGCGGTGTCGAGAGCGGGTGCGGATCCGCACCAGGATTGCGCCATCTCGCCTCTCGGATCGAACTTCGGGCGTGGAGTTGCGCGCGGAGGCCACGGAGTCGTGAACCGTCCGCCGCGTGCCGGAGTGGTTCTCATCGCGCCGCGTGCGCAAAAAACGCAGTTCCATTCGGTGGCGTTGCGCTGCGGAAGACCAGGCGCTAGGACTGCCGCAGCACGAGGTCCAAGCCGCGCTGGCGCAGATGTTCGATCAGATCTTCTCCCTGCACGCAGGTCTCGGGGGGGACGACGCCGCGCCGGCCCACTTTGCCGGCGGCGAGCTGTTGCAACACGAAGCTGGCAGTGAAGCCAGTGCACCGCATCGTGGCGCTGAGACCGGTGGTCGGGTCGGAGGCGTCGATGAGCTCGAATTCCAACCGGCGCCGGCCGCCATACTTCGTACCCAACACCGTGACACGCATCAGGATCACGTCCGGGGCATCGCCTGGGAGCAGCTTCTCGAGCAGCCGCGCGCTGACGTCGCGCGGGCGGATCTCGCTATCGCCGACTTGCAACATTTCAGACTGTAGGAAGCCGAGCTCGTACAACGGTCTCATGCGCGCGCAGTGACCGGGATAGCGAATGGACTTGAAGTCCATGTTGCGCACCTTGCCTGCGAACGTGCTGAGCAGCGTCGACAGCCCACCACCGGTGTGGAAGGCCTCGAGGGTGCCGAACGGTTCGGGGAACTCGATGCTCTCGATCTCGGTGAGCGGCTCGACCGACAATCGGACGCCATCGCGAATCACCACGGCGCGCTCGCTGTAGCGCTCGATCAGGGCCTCCACCGGATATGCCAGCACATACTGCAGCGGCCCGGTGGGTCGCCGGGGCAGTTCGCCGGCGCGGATCTGGACCGAATGTGTTTCGTCGAGCCGGCGGATCCCATGCGCGGCGAGGATGGTGCTGAGCCCGGGCGCAAGGCCGCAGTCGGGCACGATGGTGACACCATTCTCGAAGGCCTGGGTGTCGAGATCCAGCTGTTGGGTGACGAGGCTGCGGCTGCCGCCCAGGTCGCAGACATGCGTCCGCACCGCAATCGCGGCGCGCGTGACCTCGAGACCGAAGGCGAAGCCCATGGCATTGAGGCAAGCGTCGTAAGGCTCGAGGGTCTCGCGCAGAGCTTCGGGCTCGAGCGCATCGAGGCGTTGGATGCTGACGCGGCGATCGCCGAGAAACGCGCGCAACGATTCGAGCGCGTCGGCGTCGACATCGGCGATGCCCACTTCTTCGACGTCCGGGTTGCGCAACACGTCGAATGCGACGGCACGGCCTTGCTTGCCGGCCCCGAGGACGAGAATTCGCATCGCGCTCCTTGGGAGTTCTTCAGGTCAACCCGCTGCGGGTCGCCCCCCAGGTCGGTCGCACCAATTCCCTGGGAATACCCCGGCCGACGGTGGACGCACCCGGAAAACGGCTGATATAATAACCTGGAACTCGCCAGTTGCACGACGCGGCACACGAAGAGCGCATTTCGTCGAGTCCCCCGCTGTGTTCGCCCGCGTTGCTCCGATCGGACTCTGTCTGGCCAGGCTCCCTTGCGAGGCCAGGGTTCCGGGTATCCAGAACTGTGTTGGATTTGACAGCCCAGGAACCATGGCTCTCGGGGACTCCGGGAGCCTCGGCCAGATAGTCCATTCCGGGAGCGCGCTCGCGGCGCGACCCTCGAGCGGCGTGCTGGCCTCATCGGCCTCGCCCGCACTTGCGGATCTCCTTCCTTGTGACGATGGTTGGTTGACGCGCCCTGGCGCCCAAGCGTTGGGTTCCTGCGTGGCGGCAATGACCTCCTCGCGTCGCGGGGACTCCGTTCTTGCACGCAACGGCCGCGCCGGTGGAGGAGGGACATTGAGGTCCGAGCGCGCGGCACGATCGTCGCCCACGACGGAACTTCCGGCGTGGATCGGCAACACCGCTCTCCTCCGACTGCGAAGTGTCGTCCCCGAGGTGGGAGGCGCCGATCTCCTCGGCAAGGCGGAGTGGACCAATCCAGGAGGGTCGGTCAAGGACCGCGCCGCGCTCGCCATTGTGCGCAATGCGATGCAGTGCGGCGCGTTGAGTGCCGGCGGCACGCTTCTCGACGCCACGAGCGGCAACACGGGCATCTCCTACGCGATGCTGGGTGCTGCCCTCGGTTTCTCTGTCCGGCTCGTGATGCCGGCGAACGTCGGTCCCGAGCGGCGACGGATTCTCGAAGTTCTGGGAGCGCGCACGGTGTGGACCGATCCACTCGAAGGGATGGAATGCGCCATCGCGACCGCGCGCGATCTGGCGGCGAAAGATCCGCGTGACTGCTTCTATGCCGACCAGTACGGCAACGACGCCAACTGGCGTGCGCACTACGACAGCACCGGGGTCGAGATCCTGGAGCAGACCGCGGGCAAAGTGACACACTTCATCGCCGGGCTCGGTACGAGCGGTACCTTCGTCGGCACGGTGCGGCGCTTGCGACAGGCAGGTTCGCGCGCCCGTTGCATCGCCGTCATCCCGGACTCGCCATTTCATGGGCTCGAGGGTTTGAAGCACATGCCGACGGCCGAGGCGCCTGCGATCTACGATCCAAATCTCGCCGATGAAGTGCTCCAAGTCAGCACCGAGGACGCGTACGCGATGGTGCGGTTGCTCGCCCGCCGCGAGGGTCTGCTCGTCGGGCCATCGTCCGGGGCCGCGCTCGTGGCCGCACGCCGGCTGGCGCTGCAGGACGGCGACGGGACGTACGTGGTCATCCTGCCGGACAGCGGGCTCAAGTACCTGAACGATCGGCTCTTGCGCGAGGGGGAGGCCGGCGCGGCATGATCGTGTTCCCGGATCGCGTGCTCGCGGCACTGCGGACGCATGCGGAGTCGGCCTACCCGGAGGAGTGTTGTGGCATTCTCCTCGGGACCGAGCTGGGCGGCGCGCGGCACGTCGTCGAAGCACGCGCCCTCGACAACACGTCGGCGGAGGAAAAACACCGGCGCTTTCGGATCGGGCCGGACGCATATCGGGAAGCCGAGCGCACCGCCGACTCGAGGGGGTGGGTGCTACTCGGATTCTATCATTCGCACCCGGATCATCCGGCGCGCCCCTCGGCGTACGATCTCGCCCATGCCCTGCCGTGGCATACGTATGTCATCCTGGCCGTGGAGGGCGGGCGTGCCGGCGAGTGGACGGCGTGGGTGCTGGCCGCGGACCGCAGCCGGTTCGAGCCGGAAGAGCAACGCGAGGAAGGTCCATGATGCATCGAGTGCTGATCCCGACGGCGCTGCGGCCGTTCACGCGCATGCAAGCGACGATCGAGGTCGAAGGTCGCAGCATCGGCGAGTTACTGCAAGCTTTGGTGCGATCGTATCCCGAGCTGCGGCCGCATTTGTATACCGACGACGGTTGCTTGCGCAGTTATGTCAACGTGTACGTGAATGAGGACGATTGCCGCGCCTTGCAGCGCGAAGCCACGCCGCTCGGTCCGGGGGACATCGTGAGCCTGGTGCCCGCGATCGCAGGAGGGATCCAGTGAAAGAGGGACGCAGAGGCGCGCCCGAGAGCACGGTGCTTTCCCCAGAGGAGATGCAGCGCTACGCGCGTCACCTGCTGCTGCCCGAAGTCGGTGCAGAGGGACAACGCCGCCTCAAGTCGTCGAGCGTGCTCCTCGTCGGCACCGGGGGGCTCGGTGCTCCGCTCGGTCTGTACTTGAGCGCGGCGGGTGTTGGGCGGATCGGCCTGGTCGACTTCGACGTCGTCGACTTCACCAACCTGCAACGCCAAGTGATCTACGCCACGCCCGACGTCGGGCGCCGCAAGCTGGACGTGGCGCGCGAGCGGCTGCATGCCATCAACCCGCATGTCCAGATCGATCTGCACGAAACGCGCCTCGACTCCGGCAATGCGCTCGAGATTCTGCGCGATTACGACGTCATCGTCGACGGCACCGACAACTTCCCGACGCGCTACCTGGTCAACGATGCTTGTGTTCTCCTCGGCAAACCCAATGTCTACGGCAGCATCTTTCGCTTCGAAGGCCAGGCGTCGGTGTTCTGGGCCGCGCGCGGCCCGTGCTATCGCTGCCTGTACGAGGAACCGCCCCCGCCCGATCTGGTGCCGAGCTGTGCCGAGGGCGGCGTCCTCGGCGTGCTGCCGGGGATCATCGGCTGCATCCAGGCCGCCGAGACGCTCAAGCTCTTGTTGGGCATCGGCGAGCCGCTCATCGGTCGCTTGCTGCTTTTCGATGCGCTGGGGCTGCGCTTTCGCGAACTGCGCCTGCGCAAGAATCCGCGCTGCGCGCTCTGCGGTGAGTCCCCCACTATTCGAGCGCTCGTCGATACCGAACAGTTCTGCCGCCCGGCCGGGTCAATTGCTACGGCGGGCATGGGGACGATCACGGCCACCGAGCTCGACCGCCGGCTGGCGAGCGGCGACAGTATCTTCGTCCTCGACGTCCGCGAAACGTCGGAATGGCAGATCTGCCACATTGTTGGCGCGACATTGATCCCTCTCCAGCAACTCGCGCAACGCACGAGCGATGTGCCGCGCGACCGCGACATCGTCGTTCATTGCAAGACCGGCATGCGCAGTGCCAAGGCGATTCAGCTGCTGCAGCAGCAAGGTTACACGCGGCTTTGCAATCTCGAAGGCGGCATCCTCGCCTGGGCGGAGAAGGTCGACCCGACCCTCAGCCGTTATTGATCCACCCCGTTCGCAGGGTCAGGATTTCCGCAGTCCAGCCTGCGTGAGGGCGGCGCGGATGCGCGCGCGCGTGAGCGGGATGCGATGGAAGCGAATGCCGAAATCACGTAAGGCATCGTTGACGGCGGCCATGATCGCGGGCGCCGGCGCGATCGTCGGCGGCTCGCCGATGCCCTTGGCGCCGTTGGGACCGAAGGCGGGATCGCCGTCCAAGTCGGGGTCCTCGACCAGAATGACCTGCATGTCGGGCAGGTCGGTCGCACGCGGCAGCTCGTAGTCGTCGAAGTTGTCGCTCAAGACGCGGCCTTGTTCGAGCTGAAGATCCTCGGTCAGCGCGTAGCCGACACCCATCGCGGCGCCGCCGATCACCTGGCCACGGCACGATTGCGGGTTGATGACCTTGCCGATGTCGTGGGCCGCGACGTACTCCACCAGCTTCACTTGTCCGGTCTTGAGGTTCACGCCCGCGGTCACGATATGCGTGGCGAAAGAATACGGCCAGTACGCCTTGCCGGCACCGGTCACGGCATCGAGCGCCGAGGTGTTCTGCTGGTTCAGCTTCGGCACCTGCCGCACCATCGGTTCGCTCGTGCGCCGTGCGAGCGCGGCGAATGTAATCCGACGCGCCGGATCGTGGCGCACCCACAACACGCCGCCTTCGGCTTCCACGTCCTCGGCGGCGACCGCGAGATGTTTGGCGGCGGCGGCGAACAGGTCTTGCCGCAGCGCTCGCGCCGTGAGATCCACCGCCTTGCCGACGACGATGGTGACACGACTGGCGACGGTGGAGCCGCAGTTGGGCGTGGTGTCGGTGTCAGCGCTGTGGACGACGACGTCTTCGGGACTGAGACCCAGGACATCGGCCGCCACTTGGGTAAAGACGGTGTTCGAGCCTTGGCCGTAATCCACCGACGAAGCCCACACGTGCAACTTGCCATCGCGGCCCACTTCGAGGATCGGATGGCCCTCGTCGCGAATGCCGCGACCGAAGCCGTTGCCGTACCAGATCGAGGCGATGCCGGAGCCGTAGACCCAGTCGCCGTCGCGGCGCCGGCGCGAGCGTCCCCAGTCGTAGGCGCGCGCGGCGGCATCCAGGGCTTCGATGTTGCGCACGCCGTTGGCGAAAAAATGCCGCGTCGACGAGGTGGCGCCTTTGCAGAGCGAGTTCTTGCGCCGGAACTCGACCTTGTCGAAGCCGCAGGTGTCGCAAACGAGATCCCAGAACGACTCGGTGGCGAAAATGGTGTTGGCGGTGCCGAAGCCGCGCGCCGCGCCGCACAGCGGGTTGTTGGTGTACAGCCCGTAGGTGTCGATCCACACCTGTGGGATGTCGTAAGGACCGCTGCACATCACCGCTGACTTGGTGGTGATCTCCTTCGTCCAGCTGCGATAGGCGCCACCGTCGAGGAAGATGCGGGCCTGAAACGCCTGCATGCGGCCTTCCGCGTCCACGGCGGCGCGCATGTGCGCCTCGATGGCGTGACGCTTCTGGGTGTATTGCAGCGTCTCCTCGCGTGTCCACAACATGCGCGACGGCTTGTGGGTGAGCGCCGTGGCGAGGACGCAGTACGGGAACGCGTAAGGATCTTCACGCTTGCCGTAGGCGCCGCCGACGGTGCTGCCGATAACGCGCACATAGCGGTTCTCGATGCCGAGCGCCTCGCGGATGTTGCGCCGGGCGAAGAACACGTGCTGCACCGGTGCAAAGACGGTGATCTTCTCGGTGTCCTGATCCCAGGTGGCGAGCGCCACCTCGGGTTCGAGCGGCGCGTGATCCTGGAAGCCGGTGCCGAAGTCGGCCTCGACGACACGCCAACCGCGTTCGGCGGCGGTGGTGAACACCGCGTCGATGTCGGCTGCGGTCGCGATCGAGACGCCTTTGTGGATGTGCTGGTGATGAATCAGGTTCGGGCGCTTGGGATCGGGGACGTCCTGGATCTCCGGGTGCACCACCGGCGCGCCTTCGGCGTAGGCCGATGCGGCGTCGAACACGCCGGGCAGCACACGGTAGGTGACGCGCACGGCGGCGGCGGCGCGGCGCGCCAGTTGTTGCGATTCGGCGGCCACCAGTGCCACGGCATCGCCCACGGCTTTCACCGTCTCGCCGACCGGCACCAGGATGCGCTGATCGCGGGTCATGAGGCCGACGTAGTTGTCGCCGCCGGGAATCTCGGCGGCGGTCCAGACGTGATGCACGCCTGCCATCGCCAGCGCTGGCTCGATGTCGATGGCTTCGAGCATCGCGTGCGCATGCGGGCTGCGCACCGCGGCCAGGTGCAACGTTCCAGCTTCGACGGGGTAATCGTCGGCGTAGCGCGCCCGCCCGGTCACCTTGTCCACGGCGCCCACGAGTGGCAGGAACTGGCCGACGACGGGGCGCGGCGCGGCGCTCTCCGCGCCGATCACGGCGCAGCGCTTGGCGAACTCCGCGCGCGCTGTCGTGAGACCGGCCGCCTCCTGCACGGCATCCACGATTTGTTCGTAGCCGGTGCAACGGCAGAAGTTCTTGCGCAAGAAGGTGCGGATCTTGTCGCGGTCGGTCGGCTGCGGATTTTTTTGCAGATAGGAATGACAGGCGACGATGAAGCCGGTGGTGCACATGCCGCACTGCGACGCCGTGTTGTCGACGAAGGCGCGCTGGATGGGGGAGAGCGCCTCGGGCGAGCCCAGGCCTTCGATGGTGACGATGCGACGCCCCTGCGAGTTCTCGGCGAGCTCGACGCAGGCCTTCTTTGGCACGTCGTCCACGAGGACCGTGCACGTGCCGCAGATGCCGATGTCGCAGCCGTTCTTGGCGCCGCGGAGCCCGAGGTCCTCGCGCAGCACGTCGAGCAACGTGCGCTTCGGCTCGGTCTCGACCGAGACGGCTGTGCCGTTCACCGTCATCTGCAACCGGATACCAGCCGGCGCCACAATGGGATTCATTCGAGCCTCACGAGTTTCTCGGCGCGCCTGGCATCAGGCACAACACGTCATTCTAACCCGGGGCCGCGCGCGGGACCAGTCCAACCACCGCTAGACCCGGCGCGGGAACGGACGGTCGTCTCAGCCCGGGTTCTTTTCCTTGCGCATGAAGGGCGTCAACAGGTCGATGGGCACCGGGAAAATCGTCGTCGAGTTGCGCTCGGTGGCGACCTCGGTGAGCGTTTGCAGGAAGCGCAGCTGCAGCGCCATCGGGTGGTCGCCGATGATGGCCGCCGCATCGGCCAGGCGTTGGGCGGCCTGAAACTCGCCCTCGGCGTTGATGACCTTGGCGCGCCGCTCGCGCTCGGCCTCGGCCTGGCGCGCCATGGCGCGCTTCATCTCGCTCGGAAGGTCCACGTCCTTCACCTCGACGGCGATGACCTTGATGCCCCAGGGATCGGTGCGCCGGTCGATGATTTCTTGCAAAGCGGTGTTGATTTTTTCGCGCTCGGCGAGCAAATCGTCCAACTCCGCGGCGCCGACGGTGCTGCGCAAGGTCGTTTGCGACAGCTGCGAAGTGGCGTAGAGGAAGTTCTCCACTTCCATGATGGCCTTGTCGGGTTCGAAGACGCGGAAGTAGACCACCGCGTTCACCTTCATCGAGACGTTGTCGCGCGTGATGACGTCCTGGGGCGGTACGTCCAGCACCACCGTGCGCAGGCTCACTTTCACCATGCGATCGATGATCGGGATGAGCAGGAAGAGTCCCGGTCCCTTCACACCGACGAAACGCCCGAGGCGGAAGACGACCGCACGCTCGTACTCGCGCAGCACGCGGATGGCGCTCGCCAAGATCATGATCACCAGCAAGGCGATGATTCCGAACGGCAGTCCCAACATCGCGGTTCCTCCGATCAAACGGGATCGCTCACGTGCTGCCGGTGTCGTGCGGCCGCACCTCGAGTCGCAGTCCATCCACCGCCACGATCTCGACGCGGGTCCCAGCCGCGACGGGAATCTCGGCGCGCGCGCTCCAGATCTCGCCCCGGACGTGCACGCGGCCTTCGGGATCGAGTGGCGTGGCGGCAGTCCCGATCTGGCCGATCATTCCCTGTGCGCCGCTCCTTGGGTGGCGTCTCTGCGCCCGCAGCCCCTTGCCGACGACGAAGACGAAAAAGAAAGTGGCGGCGATCACGGTCGGCACCAGCACCGCCCAGGAAACGCGGTAGAAAGACTCGCGCGATTCGAACAGGAAGATGGATCCGAACGTGAGCGCCACGACCCCGCCGATGGTGAGCGCGCCGTAACTCGTGACCTTGACCTCCAGCAGCAGCAGGACGATGCCGAGCAGCAAGAGCAGCAATCCCACCGAGTTGACCGGCAGCACTTGCAAGGCGAAGAAAGCCAGGAGGATCGAGATCGCGCCGACGACACCCGGCAAGATGGCGCCGGGGTTCCACAGCTCCATCATGAGGCCGGCGCTCCCGAGCATGAGGAGCAAGTATGCAATGTTGGGGTTGGCGACGGCGGAAAGCAGTCGGTCGCGCCAACCCATCGTCAAGGTTTCCAACTGCGCGGCATGTGTGTGCAACGTGCGCGGGCCCGACAGCAGCTCGACCTCGCGCCCTTCGAGACGTTCGAGGAGCGCCTGCAAGCTCGGCGCGACGACATCGACGATGCCGAGCGCCAAGGCCTCGTCATCCGAGGCCGAGACGCTGGCGCGCACGGCGCGCTCGGCCCAGTCGGCGTTGCGTTTGTGCTTCCGCGCCAGCGACCGGATGAAGCTCGCCGCATCGTTCTCGACTTTGGTCGACAGGAGCGAATCCATGGCGCCGCCGCTCATCTGCACCGGGTGTGCGGCCCCGGTGTTCGTGCCGGGCGCCATCGCCGCCACGTGGGCGGCCAGCAGCACGAAGAGGCCGGCGGAGGCGGCGCGCGAGCCGCTCGGTGCCACATACACCACGACGGGGACCTCGGAGGCGAGGATGCGTTTGACGATGTCGCGCATCGACGTGTCGAGCCCGCCCGGTGTGTCGATCTGGATGACGATGCACGCGGCGCGCTCTTCCTCGGCGTGCTCGATGCCGCGGATGAGGAATTTGGCGCTGGCCGGGCCGATCGCATCCGCGAGTGTGAGGACGATGACTTTGCCCGCTGCAGTCGCGTGCGGGGCGGAATCGGCGGCGGCACTTGCAACGGGAACCGGCGAGAAGCTCCACGCAGGGGTCGCGGTGCCTGCAACGGCAATCGTGAGCCATGCAGCGACCGTGGCGAGAACGCGGATCGATGCACGGAGGACGCGGGAGGCCACCGGCGATCGATGCCGGACACGAGCCATGCACAATCACCTCGACAACTGCAGGCTATGCGAGAAATTTCAACCCTGTCAAGGAGTTACGGATGGGTGCTAAGATCGGCGTATGTGGGTCGAGGTGTTGTTCTTCGCCGCCGCGCGCGATGCAGCGGGCCAACCTGCCGCAAGGCTCGAGGTGCCCGAAGGCACATCCGTGCTGCATGCGCTCGAGCTGCTCGGCAGCCGCTATCCGAATCTACGCGCCTTGGGGTCGAGCCTGCGTCTGGCCGTGAACGAAGAATTCGCCGCCCACGAGCTCGTGCTGCGAGACGGCGATTGTTTGGCGCTCATTCCACCCGTGAGCGGTGGTTGAGGCGTTTGCAGCAGGAAACGGGGCACTTGGAAATGGCCAACGGAGCGATGCGCGCGGCGATGACGCACGCGGCAATCGATCTCGCCGCGCTGCACGCCGAGATCGGTGACCCTGGCGCCGGCGCCGTGCTCGTGTTCGTCGGCACCGTGCGCGACCACAAGCAAGGGCGTCGCGTGCTCGGCATCGACTACGTTGCGTACGAGCCCATGGCGCACAAAATCTTGCAACGCATCGGCCGTGAGATCCTGGCGCGTTGGTCGCTGCGGCGCGTGATTCTCGTCCATCGTCTCGGCCGGCTGCAAGTCGGCGAGGCGAGTGTCGCCATCCTGGTCGCGAGCCCGCACCGCGCCGGTGGGTTCGACGCGCTGCGAGAGGCCATCGAAGCGTTGAAGCAGGACGCGCCGATCTGGAAGAAGGAGCGCTTCGAGGACGGCGAGGTCTGGGTGCAGGAAGGCTCGTGAAGACCGCAGCACGACACCGTGGATGGTGGGTGGCCGGCGCGTTGCTGGCGCTCTACGCGCTCCTCGCCGTGCCTGCGCTTCTCCGGGATGCGTCCGTTGCCGACGAGCATCCGCACATTCTCAGTGGTTGGCTGTTCTGGGACAGCGGGCGCTTTTCCGGCGGCCTCGACAATCCGCCTCTCGGCCAATTGCTGCTGGCGGCGCCGCTCCGCCTGCTGCGCGTCGACTATCATTTCCCCGCGGACACCCACTTGTGGCTGGCGCGTCTGCCGGTGTTGCTGCTGGCACTCGCACTCGCGGCATTGGTGGCGCGCTGGGGTGCGCGGCTCGGGGGAGCGCCCGTCGCGTGTGCCGCATTGCTCGCTCTTTGTCTCGAACCGAACCTGCTCGCGCATGGTCACTTGGCGACGCTCGACTTGCCGCTCACCTTTTTCTGGTGGGCGGCGCTTTGGCGTTGGAGAGAAGTCCTCGAACAGCAGAGCGAGCCGCGCCCCGGCAACGCATGGCCGGCGGTGCTCACCTTTGCTACGGCCGTGGCGCTCGCGGCGAGCACGAAGTTCACTGGACTGCTGCTGCTGCCGGCCTGTTGGTTGACCGCGCTCGTGGTTCTGCGGGGACGACGTGCATGGTTGCGGGCAACTGCATGCATCGCCGGCGCGGGGCTGCTGCTCCTGCTTGCGACCCATGTCTTCTACGCCTTCGGCAGCCTGCGTCACGGACTGCCGGAACATTGGCTCCAGGCCCTGGCGGGGAAGCTCACGCATCGTGAGGAAGGGCACTTCGCCTACTTGGCCGGACGTCGTTCTCTCACGGGCTTTCCCGAATACTATCTCGCCACGCTGCTGTTCAAGCTGCCATTGCCCTTGCTCGGGTTCGCTGTTCTCGGTGGTGTCTACGGCTGGCGGCGATTGTCGCGGCTGGATCGTGCCTGCCTCTGTGTTCCATCCCTGTTCTTGCTGCTCGTCGTCTCGCTGGTGCGCGTGAACATCGGCATCCGACATGTGCTGCCGATGCTGCCGGCGATCGTCCTGTTGGCAGCGCTCGGGATCGTGCAGGCATGGCAGCGCGGTCGTTGGGCGCGGTTCGCGGTCGTGGCGTCGATGCTGGCGTGGGCCGCGGGCTTCGGCCTGGCGGTGCCGCATTATCTGGCCTATTTCAATGTCTTGGGGGGCGGCCCCGCCGGCGGACACCGATTCCTCCTGGATTCGAACCTGGCATGGGGGCAGGACGACAGCCGTCTCGAACGCTTCCTGGCGCATGCGGCCGGGACAGGAGAAACGTGGGAGGTGAACCCATCCCCAAGAACGGCACGGACCGGGAAACTCGCGGTGGATGCCAACACATTGCACCAGTTGCTGCGTGAGGATCCCACACCGTTCACGTGGTTGCGACCCATGCGTCCCGCAGGGCACGCGGGCTTTTCATGGGCACTCTACGACTTGAGCCTCGAGGACTTCGAACACCGGGCGCAACAACGGCCAACGGACGCCGAGGCGCAGATCGCATGGGCCGAAGCCCTGCAAGCCCAGGGCGAGGGGAGTCGCGCCACGGCAGTTTACGACAGCGCGGCACGCGCGACGGGTGGCGCAGCGCGTGTCTTCCACAGTGCCGCGTTCACGGCATTGGAGCGCGGGGATTTCGCTGCCGCCGACGCTTGGATTCGCCGAGGTTTGGATCGCCATCCGACGGATCGCGTGCTCGCAGCGTCGATGCAGCGCTTGCGTCTCGAGCGTCGCTTCGCGGGTGGCGAACTCGCAGCGTCCGGGCGCGACGCGCTCGAGCTCGGTTTGTGGTGGGCCGAGCATGGCGAGATCGACAAGGCCCTGCCGTGGTTGCAGCGTGCGGCCGCCGCGCGTCCGCGCGATGCGGAATCCCTGCGTGCGCTCGCGGTGGGTCTGGCCCAGCTCGGCAAGTTCGAGGAAGCCGCGCGCACGTTGGAACCGGTGGCGGCGCGCGCCGGGCTCGGTGCCGATCTCGCGGCGCTGCGGCGTCTGGCGCGCACGAGCGCGATCGTGGCAATCCTCGACGCGCGCCGGCACGCCGGGCGCGATTCCGCCACGAGTCCGGAACCCGAGTTCGATTCGGCTGCCGGAATGGAACTCGCCGCGGCGATGTTCCGCGTTCGGCGTTACGATGCCGCAGCCGCGGTGCTGGTGGAGATCCTACGCCGGGATCCGGCCGATGGCGCGGCTCTCGCCTTGCTCTGCGAGATCCAGGTGCGGACGAAGCTCCGCATCGTCCCGGAACGTTTGACCGCGCGACGGGTCCGCACTGCCGGTCAAGATCGTGAAGACGGCGGCGATGAGAACCGCGCCGAGCCAGGTCGATGAAACGAGGCAAGATGCGACGCGAGTCGAGGCGCGACGGACGCTCGCAGAGCGCGAACGGTGGACCGCGGCGGGCGCGCCCAACGTTCGGGTTCCGCACGCTGCTGCTGGTGATCGTGGGACTCGCGGTGGTGGTGCGCGTCGCGCTCGACGCCGAACTCGCCGATTACGTGCTGGTCCGAGTGCCGCTCATCGACGCGGCAGAGAATCTCGAGTGGGCGGCACGACTGGCGGGCGGCGGAACGGAGCCCCGCGACGTCTACTACAAGCCGCCGTTGTATCCGCACGTGCTCGCGTGGGCGATGCGTCTGTTGGGCCCCCGCGTCGACACGGCGATCTTCCTCAACCAACTCCTTGGCGTGCTGAATGTCGTGGGCCTCGCCTTGTGGATGCGTCGATTCGCGGGCGAGCGTGTGGCGCTCGGAACAGCCGCCGTGGCGGCGATCTACGGCCCGTTCCTCTACTACGAGGTGCAGGCGCTGCCGACGACTCTCGGGTTGTCGCTGGCGATCGCATCGCTGCTGCTCCTGACGCAGCCGGCGCGGAATGGCGCGGTTGCAGGCGAGGCCGCTGCGTGGCGAAACTGGCCGTGGCGTGAAGTGCTCGCGGGCATTCTGCTCGGGTCGCTCGCTCTCGTTCGCCCGACCTACTTGTTGTGGGTGATCGTGGCGTGGATCTGGCTCGCGGCTGATCGCAGGCGCGTTCGCTCGGCTCTGGTGGTCGCACTCGCCACGATCCTCACCCTCTTGCCGGTTGTGTGGCGCAACCGTGTGCGCGGCGGGGAATGGGTTCTCGTTTCTGCCAACGGTGGCATCAATTTCTTCCTCGGCAACAACGCCAATTGGCAACAGACTTGGCTGCTCGGCCCCGGCCTCGCCTGGGAAGATCTGGTGCGCGACATTCCCCCGAGCGAGCGCCGCGGCCAGGCGCGATGGGATCGGCACTTCGCACGCCAAGCGCAGGCATGGGTGCAGAGGCAGCCGATGGCGTTCGTCGAGGCCTTGGGCCGCAAGGCGCTGCACTACACCGGACACGAGGATCTGGATCGGAATCTCGACGTGCGTGGTTTCCGCGCCCAGAGCTCCATCCTGAGACTTTCCCCGCGCTACGCTTGGCTTGCACCCTGGCTGTTCTTGGGGTTGGTGCTGGCCTGGCGCCGTGGCAGTGCTGGCCGGCTCGCCGTTCTTTTTTGGTTCTGCGGCCTGGTCTCCACCGTGCTGGTTTTTTTCAGCGAGAGATATCGTGTCGACGCGGCTCCGGCTGCGATCGGTTTCGCCGTCTTGGGCCTGGGCGAAGTGGGGGCGATGATCCGTCGTCGATCGACGCTTCGCCCATGGCAAGTCGCCACGCTCGTCATCGGTGCGTCCGTACTGGCGTTCGGTGACTGGGGTGACGTTGGCGCCGCACGGGGCCCGCATGCCGCATCCTTGGAGGGCATGGCGTATTACAAAGAGGGGAATCTCGAGCGGGCGATCGAATCCTTGCAACGCGCGGTCACAGCGGACCCCGCAGATGCGGATGCCCACTATCAACTGGCGACGGCGTTGCAGAAGCAGCACCGGCCTCAAGACGCCATGACGGCGTACCAGGCTGCGGCCGCCCTCGTTCCTGGAAATCCGAAGCCGCCGATGGCCATCGGCTGGCTGCTGGCGCAAACGGGGCGCCGGGAGGAGGCGCTGCTGCATTACCAGCGCGCGGCGCAGGTGGATTCCACCAACTCCATCGTGCACTTGGAAACGGCGCGATTGCTGGAAGCAATGGGGCGGCGCGATCCGGCTCAGAGGCACTTCGCGTTGGCGCTCCGCCACGCGCCCGATATCGGCTTACGCCAGGAAGCGCAACGTGGTCTCGACCGAGTGCGATGAAGCCGCAGCAATCGTCGACTCGTGGCGAGGGGGAACCTGCGGATCATGGCGACAGACGCAGCCGCCGCTGCAACATCTTTTGCGCCAACTGCGACAGTTTGGAGGCGTCGCCGCTCTTCGTGCGCAGGAAATCCCGCACCTTCTGCTTGGCGGCGCGACGCTTGTGCCGGTGCTTGCGCGCGACCGCGAAATCCTTGGCGTTGGCCATGAGCTCCTCCTGTGAACCGAGACGCGATCTTGGCCCCTCGAGGGGGCGGGGACGGAGGATAGCACACGCGGTCGACAATTCGAGCACCCGGGCCGCACCAGTCCAAGGCCCTCGTTGCACCCAACGGCCGGGAACTGCATTACTGGTCGGCGGCGGACATGGAGGCGGCTCCTGACGCCGCGAAGGAGATTCACCGATGCTCCCGATCCCCAATTTCGCGGTGCCGCCGGGCAGTGTGGATGCGGCAGCGCTGGCGCGATCCGTGTCGGCGCCGGCGATGTTGCAGGCGTTCCAGCGTTTCCTGCCGCCGCGCGACCGCACGGCATGGGAAGCGTGCGAGCTGGCGCGCGTGCGCTACGTCCCGGGCAAGAGCTGGCACGTCCTGTACCGGTTGTGGCGCAGCGGCCAGGCACCGAGCGCAGAGCCCACGTACTTCTACGCCGAGTTTCTTCCGCCTTCACGCGCGCTCCGCCGGTTCATCGATCTACGCGGGCATGGCGGAGCCACCGCGCCCAGCGGTTTCGTGGCCGAACTCGACATGCTCTATTGGCACTTTCCGTCGGATCCACAGCTTGCGCAGTTGCCGACCCTCTATCGCGACGGCTCATGGCGCGTGGTTTCGTACGTGCCCGGCACGACCTGTGTCTTGAGCGGAGAGCAAGATGGCCAGCCGTGCATCCTCAAGCTCTATGCCGACGATCGCGTCGAGCGCGTGGGGTTGGTGATCGAATCGTTGCGTGAATCCGGCCTCTCGGCGCCGCGAGTGCTGCAGGTGGATCGCGAACGGCGATTGCTGATGCTGGAGCACGTGCCGGGCGTGCTGTTCTGGTCCAACCCCGTGCTGCACCTGGAACGTGACGTCGTCGGTGCCATGGCGCGCGAGGCGGCGCGTCTGCACGCCATGCGTCCCCCCGAGAGCACGCTCGGGATCTTGCCCCGCATCGCGCACGCGCAACTGGAGTGGCAGCGCTTTCAGCGCGCCAAGGAAGAGCTCGCCTCCGTCTTTCCGGCGCTTTTGCCACGTCTCGATCGTTTGAGCTCGATGCTGGGACCGCTCGCATCCGAGTCGCCGGTCGTGCTCCTGCACGGATCGTTTCACCCGGCGCAGTTTCTCATCGATCGCGGCGCCCCACGGCTGATGGACTTCGATGCCGTGTGTCTGGGGGACCCGATGTACGACCTGGCACGTTTCGCCAGCCATCTCTACGACATGGGACAAGTGAACGGGCAGGAGATTGGCCGCATCGAGAAGGCCGTTTCGGCTTTCCGTTCGGCCTACCTGACCACCTCGGGGTCGCAGTTCGATGCGTCGCGCTGGTTCTGGTTCTTGGCGGTGGCGCTCGTCTCCAAGCGGGCGCGACAAGTGTTGAAACGGCTCGAGGTCGATGCCGAGAACTTGGTGCAGCACCTGCTGAACATCGCCGAACAGAACGCGGTGTCCATCCTGCGTTCGTGAACGACGGCCCCCGGCTCGATGCCGGCGCCATTCACCCGCGCGGGCCCGTGGCGATGGGCTCGAGCAATTGCGACAGCGGCGGCAAAGCGGCGTTGGCGCGCGCCTGCAGGCTGAACAAGGCGCCGTCGTGGCTGTCGCGCCCGTAGCGGCTGGGGTCGATGCCGCGACAATCCGGCGTGCATTCGACCACGGCGCCGGCTTCCTCTAGAATCAGGATGCCGGCCGCGACGTCCCACAATCGGCCCCGGCCGTGCATGGCGGCGAACGTGCCGCTCGCGGTGAAGCACATGTTGCCGATGATGCTGCCGAGTACGCGTACCTTGGCGCGCGAACGCAAGGAGTGCGTGTAGTGCGAACGGCTGTGCAGCGCCACCGTCGTGAGCGACGAATACTCCTCGGCGCGGCTGGTGTGGATCGGGGCATCGTTGAGCATGGCACCGCCACCCCGGAGGGCCTTGAACAGGCAGTCGAGAGCCGGGAAGTACACCAGACCCAAGACGGGTTGTCCCCGGTGCCAATACGCCACGCTCGGTCCCCAATACGGAATGCCTTGGGCGAAGTTCGTGGTGCCGTCGATGGGGTCGACGATCCAATAATGTGCGGGGTCGCGCAGATCGTGACCGGTTTCCTCGCCGAGGAAACTATGATCCGGAAACTCGCGGCGCACGAACGCGAGCAGCCGTCGCTCCGACTCCACGTCGATGTCGGTGACGAGCGAGTCCTCGTCGCCCGAGACGCGTTTCACCCGCACCTGGTCGGGTGTGAGCGACCGCGACTCGCGCAGCTGGTAGTCGCCGAGGCGCCGCACTTCGGCTTCGAGCGCCGGCAGGATCTGGGTCGGGTCCAGGCGATCTCCTCCATCCAAGCGCGTCATCTCAGGAATCGTGCCGTTTCAGGCGCGCGGTCCAGACGGCGTTGCGGCGGTCGCTCGCGCGCGTAACGTGCGCCATCCCAACACCTCGAGCGCGGTGTTGGCATGGATGCGGATCGTGTCCTGCAGGCGTCGGGCGTAGCCGCCCGCCAAGAGCCCCACGATCGGGATCGCGCGCGCGGCACACGCCGCGACGACGAAGGCGTCGCGCCGGCGCAGCCCCTCGAGGCTGAGCCGCAATCCCCCGAGCTGGTCTTCCGCGTACGGATCGGCGCCGGCCACCATCATGACCAGCTCGGGACGATGCTGGTCCAGGATGATCGAGACCGCGCGTTCGAGGACCTCGAGATAAGCCTCATCCCCAGTGCCGTCGGGGAGACCGAGGTCACAGTCGCTGCGTTCTTTGATGGGGTAATTGTTCTCCTGGTGGATGGAAAAGGTAAACACGGAATCGTCCGCCTGGAAGATGCGCGCCGTGCCGTTGCCTTGGTGCAGATCGGTGTCGATGATGGCGGCACGCTGCAGCTTGGCGTCGCGCTGCAGACATCGCAGCGCCACGGCGATGTCGTTGAGGTAGCAGAAGCCTTCGGCATGTCCAGGCATCGCGTGGTGATAGCCGCCGCCGATGTGCATGCAGGCGCCGTCCTCGAGAGCCCGGCGCGCGGCGAGCAGCGTGCCTCCGGCCGCCACGAGAGAGGCGTCGCGGATGGCGGAGGTGATCGGCAGCTCCGACCGCAGCACGCGTGGCGTTGGCCTGAGCTCGAGGAAATCGGTGATGTAGTCCCCAGTATGGACCAGCTCCAGGTCGGCGCGGGTCACCGGCTCGGGCTCCAGGATCTGGGCGCGATCGATGGCGCCGTCTTTGATCAGGCGCTCCACCACCAGCCGAAATTTCTCGGTGGGGAACACATGCGGCCCGATGTCGCATTCGTAACGCGGCGAGTACACGACGCACAGCATGGGCGCACGATAGCACAGCACGCCTTCGGCTTGACGCCCGTGACAGCTCCCCCCTATCCTGGCGTGGTCGCCGCACTTCCACTGTCCCCAAGGCGCGATCACGCTCGACGATTGCCACGCGAAGGGATCACGCATGCTGCGCGCAGGCCGTCCACGACTCGCTTCCTTTTCGACCGCTTCGATCCGCTGTCCATCGTGGTGCATGGCGCTGTTCGCGCTCTTGCTGGTCGTGATCCCACGTGCCGGCGCTCGGGCCGAGACCGATTACCTGGACCTGCGCGAGAGGCTGGAGTCGTCGCGCGAGACCATCCGCAAGAGCGTCGCCAAACACGTGCGGCCGGCGAACGTCGAAGAATTCCCGGCCGACAAATCCGGCAAAGCCTTCCGTGATTACCTGAACGCGGCACTCACGGCGGCAAATGCCAAGCAGGATTTTCCCGCAGTCGACGCCGCCTTCGCCAAATGGTCCGGTCGGTTGGACCCCGCCAACGAAACCCAGCGGCGCGCGCTCGGGATTTTCCTCGGCGATTACCTCACCGTGCGTTACGGTGCCGACCTCCTGCGCGAGCTACGCACGTTGGTGAAGTTCAAGACCTATCATTCCGTCATCTCGGAGAACGTCGACAACCCGGAGTTTCATCTCGCGCTCGACTCCCTTGCCGAGCTCGCCCAGGGGCTCGGGCTCGAGGTAGTGCGGCATGGGCACGAAACGTTGGAGATTCGGCTGGCGGGCAAGATCAAAGCCGGCGTCGCGCCGGTGGTTGTCTATACACATGTCGAAGTGATGCGCCCGGTCGATTACAAATGGGACACGGACACGCCGCCCTTCGACCTCAATTTGAAGGACGGGCGCTGGATCGGTTGCGGCGTCTACGGCGACAAGGGTCCGCTGCTGGTCAACTTGTTCGCGCTGCGCACGCTCCGGGATGCGGGGCTCGGGCTGGCCAGGCCTCTCGTGCTGCTCGTCGGCACCACGATGAGCATGCCGGACGCGAGCCTAGCGACCAGCCTGAGCACGCTCGCGCCGGCCCCCGGCCTCGTGCTGGCGGCGGACGGCGTCTTCCCCTACGCCGACGGTCAGATGGGCAACCTGGTGGCGCGCGTGTCCTCGCGGCGCGGCATGAAACAGACCGCTGGATTGAAGCCGGAGATGTACTACATCTACAAGCTCACGGCGTATTGGTCGATGAACACAGTCCCGGCCGAGACGCGCGCCTGGATTCTCTACAAGGATCCGGTCGATTCCACCAACCCGTCGCTCGACATGGTCAGCAAGTGGCGCGGCATCATCGAACCGCACCAGGAAACGATTCCGATCTCGCGTTACGGCACGTACGTGCAGGAAGACACCTTGCATTTCTTCGCCTACACGCTGCCGTCGCACGTGGAAAGCGCCGCTGGGCGCAACGCCATCATGGACATGGCGTCCGCGCTCGCCAAGGTGCCGATGTACCAGAACTCGGCGCTGGACATCATCCAATTCCTCGACCGCGGCTTGCAGTCCGATCCGACGGGGAAGGCCGCTGGTCTGTTCTACGAGGATGCGCGCATGGGCACTCCGCGCATCAACCCCGTCCAGTTCGACCGCATCGGCGAAGAAGTGGCGGTGTCGATCGACGTGCGTTTCCCGGTCGGGCACGATCGCGCCTGGATCCGCGCCCGCTTCGCGGAGCTGGTGGCGAAGTTCAATCACGACCACGGCGCGCAGCTGACGCTCGCGTGGGAGGCGGACGGGCGCGAGCCGGTGCAGCAGTCGCCGCCGCCGCGCGTCCGCGACTGGCTGGTGGACGCCTACGAGCTCGCGAGTGGCGACATTCGCGGGGAGATTCCGCCCATCGCCCGTTCGGCTGGAAACCTGATGCCGCTCGCGATCCCGTTCGGGCCGGAGCGGCCAGGCGTGGACAAGCAAGGCCATACCCAGCACGAGTCGATCTCGGAGCGCGAGCTGTCGGATCTGGGAGTCGCGTACTGTGCGGCGCTCGCCTGGTTCGGCAGCGCCCCAACCGTGCCATGAGTGTGTGGACAGGAGGAACGGCGTGAAGATCGGAGTCCTCGTCAAACAGGTCCCGGATACGGAGACCAAGATTCGCATCACTGCCGATGCCATGGATATCGTGCGCGAAGGCATCAAGTACGTGATGAATCCGTACGACGAGCTCGCGGTGGAACAAGCGCTCAAGATCAAGGAACAAGTGGGCGGAGATTCGACCGTGACCGTCGTGGCGCTCGGTCCGCCGCGGGTGGCCGAGACGCTGCGGACGGCGTTGGCGATGGGAGCGGATCGCGCTCTCCACCTCAAGGACGATGCCTTCGAAGGCGGCGACGCCATGGCGACGGCGCGGGCGCTGGCCGCGGCGCTACGGCCCGAGGCCTTCGACCTCGTCTTTGCCGGCAAGATGGCGATCGATGACAACGCCTCGGCGGTGCCCGGCGCCGTCGCGGTGCTGCTCGATCTGCCACAAGTGAACCTGATTCACGCCTTCACGCTCGCGGGTGACCAGCAGAGCGCGAATGTCCGGCGGCGCGTGGATGGTGGCGAAGAAGTCCTCTCCTGCACCCTGCCGGCGTTGTTCACCTGCGAAAAGGGTCTCAACGAACCGCGCTACGCCAGCCTCACGGGCATCATGAAGGCGAAGAAGAAACCCATCGAGGAGAAGACGGCGGCCGATCTCGGTTTGATGTCCGACACGGTCGGGAAGGCTGGTGCCGGCGCCCGGCTGCTGCGGCTGCTGCCACTCCCGGAACGCGGCGCGTGCAAGTTTGTCGACGGAGACGCGCAGCAACAGGCGCGCACATTGGTCCAGCTTCTGCGCAACGAAGCCAAGATCATCTGATGCGGGGGGAAGGTCTCATGCCGAAGAAGATTCTGGTCGTGGGGGAGATGAAGGACGCTCTGCTGCGCAAGACTTCCCTCGAAGTTCTGGGTGCCGGACGCAAGCTCGTGTCCGCGAGCGGCGGCGTTGTCGATGCCGCCCTCGTCGGGACGGGAACGGACGCGGCGGCGCGGGAGCTGGCCGCCCACGGCGTCGCCGTGCAGCAAATCGAACTCACCGGAGATTCTGGCGGAGAAACCACGAGCGCGGCGCTGGCGTGGCTGGTGGGTGCACGCGGCTACGGGCTCGTTCTCTTCGCCGACACGTCGATGGCGAAGGACGTGGCACCGGCGCTGGCGATGCGCCTGGAGGCGGCGCTCATGACCGATGTCGTGCAGATGGACCTCGGTGCCGACGGCAGTCTCCGCGTCGTGCATCCGGTGTTCACCGGCAAGGTCAACGCCGAGTTCGTCGTGCACGGCCAGGGCGTCCAGGTCATCACGCTCCGGCCGCACACCGTGGCCGCCGCGGCGCCGGACGGGACCACGGGCGCGATCGAGAAACATGCGTGGACGCCCAGCGCGCCGCCCCGGGCCGTGGTGCAAGAGTTCCTCCAGACCGGTGCCGGCCGTGTCGAGCTCGCCGAAGCCGACATCGTGGTTTCCGGTGGACGATCGCTCAAGTCGGAGGAGAACTTCGCGCTCATCGAAGGCTTGGCCGCGGCACTCGGCGGTGCCGTCGGCGCCTCGCGCGCCGCAGTGGATGCGGGATACCAGCCGCACAGTCGCCAGGTCGGCCAGACGGGCAAGGTGGTCAATCCATCGCTCTACATCGCTTGCGGTATCAGCGGCGCGATCCAGCATCTGGTTGGCATGCGCACGTCCAAGGTGATCGTGGCGATCAACAAGGACCCGAACGCGCCGATCTTCCAGAACGCCGACTACGGCGTCGTCGGCGATCTGTTCGAGGTGGTGCCCTTGCTCACCGAAGAGCTCAAGAAGTTGCTCGGCAAGGAGTGAGCGCGTGCGCGCGCATCCGGGAGTGACGCCGCATCCCGACCCGCCGCTCGGCATCGTGCTGGTCGAGCCCGAGATTCCCGGCAACACCGGCAGCATCGGGCGCCTGGCCATGGCGACGCATTGTCCGCTGCATTTGGTCGAGCCGTTCGGATTCTCCACCGACGATAAGGCGTTGCGCCGCGCCGGGCTCGATTACTGGAAACATGCCGAGATCTACACCCACGATTCCTGGGGGGCGCTGCTCGCCGACCTGCCGCACTGTCGATTCCATTTGCTGACGACGCACGCACGGGTGCCCTACACGCGCATCGATTTCCGCCGCGGCGATCTCATCGTCTTCGGCAAGGAGACGACCGGTCTCGAGCCGGAGCTGCTCGCGCGTCACGCCGATGCCTGCTTCACCATCCCGATGTGGAACGAGGCGCGCAGCCTCAACCTCGCGATTGCGGCCGGAATCGTGGTGTACGAGGGGCTGCGGCAGCTGCGGTGCTTCTGAAGACTGGAGGTGCACGGCCTGCTGATGCGTGGCCGCGGCGAGCAAGCCGCGCGCATCATTCCAAGCGCACGACCTTGACGCCTGCGCCCGCACGGCCATCGGCAAGTCGCAGACGCGCCACGTAGAGCCCGGCGGCCACGGGCCGACCCTGGGCGTCGCGACCGTCCCAGCCGTAGTCGCCCTGGCCATGCAGGACGCGGACGACGCGCCCGGCGACATCGTAGATCGCGAGCGTTTGTCGCGCCGCCGCAGTGACGCGGAACGACGTGGTGGTGCGGAACGGATTGGGCGCCGCGACGATGCGGCGGCGATGTGGTGTCGCGCCGAGATCGGAGACGTTGGCGCGCCCAATACGGTAGATGGCGTCGCCATAGAAATTGGCGACATAGAGCGCACCATCCGGCCCGATCTCGAGATCGACGACGGCGCCGAAGGCATTGCCCCATTGGAAGAGATCGGCCTCGCTGAAGGTGTCGGCGACGCGATCGGTCACCAACGGGTCGGTGAGGACGAGAGACGTGCGGTCGGGCGTGAGCTCGAACCGATAGATCTTGCCAGCCTGGTTGTGGGCACCGACGAAGAGATCGTCGCGATAGGAAGCGCCCAAGCTGTCGCTGCGCAAGAAGAGCATCGCGGTCGGTGCCACGGTCGTCTTCCACGACAACTGCGGATCGGCGTAGAACGAGCCCGGTGCCACCCACAGACCGCTCGTGTCGTTGATGTGACGGTCATCGGGGCCCCACAGATCGCTCCAGCCGCCGTTCCATCCTGGCGGGATGCGGTTGATCTCGTCGTAATCGTTCGGGCCGTTCTCGCTCGCCCATAGCACGTCCGTCTGCGGGTCGAAATCGAAGCCGAAGCTGTTGCGCAGGCCATAGCCGTAGACGTACTGCATCGCCCCGCCCATGGCATGGAAGGGATTGTCCGTGGGGGGCGTGCCATTGTCCCGCAGGCGGAACACGATCGACGTGGTGTCGGGCGCGTTGCCGCTCGTATTGTTCTGCATCTGCCCGGCAGCGAATCTGCCGACGTCGCCAATGACACCGTACAGCATGCCGTCGGGACCGAACTGAATGACGCCGCCGACGTGGAAGAAACCAGGGCGCGCTGGCAGAACGAGCAACAGCTGCGGCGCCACCAGCTGGCTGCCGTTCCAGATGAAGCGCTCGATGCGGTTGTCGAGCACGATGTCGGAAAAGGGTGTGTCTTGCCCCGTGGGGCTCGACGTGTAATAGAGATAGACCCACGCGCTGTCGGGGAACTGTGGGTGCACCGCGATGCCGAGCAGGCCGCGTTCGCCGTAGTTCGACACCGCGAGATCGAGGGCGACGTCCTGGAACGCGCCGTCATGGAAGTGCAGCACTCTTCCTGAGTTTTTCTCGAGCACCAGGAGATTTCCCGGCGTGCCGGGCAGGAAGGCCATCGAGGTCGGCGACGCCGGACAACAGGCGTAGAGCGAGACCTCGAGTGCCGGGTCGATCACGCTCTGCGCGCGCGCGACCAGCGGGACGTAGCAGAACGTGAGAACGCCAACCAACAGGAGATCCTGGCCGCGCATCGCCTCACCGTTTCTTCTTGAACCCCTTCGACCAGGCGCACCGGCAGCCCAAGCGATCGATGGGCTGCGTCGGAACGTTCTTGCTCCGATTCGCCACCACCGTGTCGCCCGTCGGGAGCCGCGGACTGGAGAACCCGCCACCGCGCACGACGCGAAACGTCGCGGGCTTGCTCGGTCCGCGCGGGTCCCGCGCAGGTGCGCGCGCGTAGTAGAGCTCGTCGAACCAATCGTAGCACCACTCCCACACATTTCCGATCATGTCGAGCGCCCCGTACGGGCTTTGCCCTTTGGGGAAGCTGCCCACAGGGGCGGTGCGGCGAAAGCGATCGGCTCCGCTCGTGTCGCCCCAGACATTGACTCGCTCCGGGTCCCAGGCATTTCCCCAGGGATACAGACGCCCGTCTGTTCCGCGCGCGGCTTTTTCCCATTCTGCCTCGGATGGCAGTCGCTTGCCTGCCCAGTCGCAGTAGGCGCGCGCTTGTTCCCAGGTGATGCCGACGACCGGATGCTCCGGCTTGGCGAGAAAGTAACCTTCCTCCCAAGAGGGGTTGTTGGGGTAGATCCGCTCGGTCGCATCACAAAAGGTCTTGAACTCGGCGTTCGTCACCTCGGTACGGTCGATGGAGTAGTCCCCGAGCCACACGCGATGCTGCGGACTCTCGTCCGTGGCACTGGCGCCTGCGTCGAGCCCCATGAGGAACTCGCCGGCGGGGACGAGCAGCATGCCTTCGAGCATCGTTTCGTGTGCGGCGGGTTTGGAAGTGCCGCTGCAACCGAGCAGCCAGGTGGACCCGGCAACAAACGAGATCCATGCAAGTTGCGTGGAGCGCATCCAGCGTCGAACGAAGCGATGCAGAGACAAGCAGTCTCCTCCAGGAAAATGTGGGGCCTTCGCAAGACCAAGGCGTTCGGCGCAATTCTACTCCCGGTAGGGGCGGGGTTCGACTGCGACGCGGTGGAATAATAGAACGCGAGCCGGTGGGCCGGCTCGCGAGGCGAGAAGCGGAGCATTTGAAAGCCGTTGGCGCCCCTGGACCGCAGGTTGGGCTTGCCTGCCACTCCCCCCACAGGCTTTATGTCCGTGGCGACAAGCCACGCCGGGAAGAGGGGCGCGCAACGGCGGAGAACTCGTCGATGCGTGCTCGGGTCACGGATCGCTTGCCTTTGAGGAGCGGGCGCCACCGCCATTTCGACTTTCGTTCAGTGACGCCCGGCTCCTCTGCCTGCACGCCATCCTGAGTTACTGCGTTCGCATGCATCGTGCCTTCTTTGCAGAAGCCCTTTTCGGCCTTGCGGTAGTTTTCGAAGCGGCGCGGCAAGCGAGTTGATAACGCACGACTTTGGTCGATTGAGACTGGCTTCGCGCGCGAGGATCCGGGTGCCCCCTAACCCGCAGCGTGTATCGGAAGCGCTGCGACCGCCGTATGATCGTGATACAACGCCGGGAAGCGAGGCGAGGTCTGGCTCGGAGCGTTCCCGAGCTCAACCTGTAAACCGCTGTAGAAAAATAGGTTACAAAATGCTTTGGAACTGGGTTCCCGGCGTGATTTGGTACGACCGTTGCGATGCATCGAGGTTGGTGGCAGGGCATCGAACCAAGCCCGCGGGGAGAGTACGCGGGTGCTCGTTTGTCTTGGAGCCGGCATGATCCATCCTCGACAGTATCTTTTTTGCATCGTCGCCTCCGGATTGCTCGCCAGCATCACCCTTCTGCCCTGGGGCCCGCTCGAAGTCTTCGAGCTCAAGACCCTCGACGTGCGCATGTGGGTTCGCGATCGCCTCGACGAGCCGACACCGCGCTCTTCGGTCCGGACTCTTGTGCTCGGCGACGAGGATCTCACCTTGGCCTTACAAAGCGGAGCGGACGCCGGGCGCATCACCTCGACTCTGTCGGCGATCGTCGCCAGCCACACGGCGGCCAACGGTGTCGTGGGGATCGAGTTGCCGCGGTGGCACCCGGTGGCAACCTCGCTGTTCCAGCAGGTTCTGCAGACCACGACCGGTCGCGAGGGGCCCAAGATGCCGGCGGGCGCGAGCGTCGTCGTCGGCATGCGTTCGGGGAAGGCGGACGAACAAATCACGTATGGCCTCACGGGGTTCGATCTGCGACCCCTGCAGTTCGATGACCCGGGCGCGTCCGCGCGCGTGCGCGTCGGGGCGATCGAATGCGCCGGCGACAACGACGGCGTCGTCCGCCGCTTGCCGTTGGTGTTCGAAAAGGACGGCGAACTCTACCCGACATTCTTGTTGCAGCTTGTCGGCGCGCACGATGGGGTTCGGCTCTGCGAGGCACGGTTGCACCCGGGCCGCTCCCTCGATCTCGTGCGCGCGGGCCGCGTCGTGCGGCGCATTCCCGTCGACGATCAGGGACGTGTGTTGGTGAACTACAGGGAGCGTCCTGCGGATGCGCGACGCTCGGCCTTGGTGCCGGAGGCCTTGGCCGCGCCGGTGCCACGGATCGTGCTCGTCGCCACCACGGCACGTGGGGTCGCGGAGGCGCACAGCGTGCCACTGGGTGGCCGAGTGGCCGACATCGAAGTACTCGCCGAGGCCCTGCAGACGATCCTGTCGAACGACACCATTGTATGCGTCGGGCGCTGGTCACGTTTCTTCCTCACCTGGTCGATCTTGCTCGTGGGGGCACTGGGCATGGTGCGCTTGCCATCCTGGCGCGGGGTTGTGCTTGGGTTCGGCATCGTGGTGGCGTATTTCCTGGTGGAGAAGGCGCTGTTCATTGGCGCCAACGTCTGGTTGCCCTTCATGTTGCCCGTCGTCGCATTCACCTGGGGAGCAGCGGTGTTTCCGGTGTACGGGTTCCGCTGGCGCGCCAAGCACCACATGGAAGAAATGCGTCTGCTGCGGCGCTACGACGATCTCGTGCTCATGAACATCGCCGGCGGACTCATCGTCGCCGATCGCTACGGCATGGTCATGCGCCACAACCCACGCGCGGCCGAGCTGCTCGGCCGAAGCGGCGAGGCCCTGCATGGACAGCACGTGCGCGAACTCTTCGCGGTCAGCCCGGCGATGCTCGAGCTCCTGGGGCAGGTGATGCGCGGCAGCCACGATGCCGGAGCCGAGAACAATGCGACGCCGCGCAGCACGCGCGTCGCGGTGCCCTCGCGTGCCGGCGAAATCGAGCGCACCTTCGCTCTCGATGTGGCGCTGGTCGACCCGGCGTTGCTGCGCTTGCCGCCGCTCGCGGATCTCCCGTGCTACGTGCTCACCTTCGACGACGTCACCGAGCAGGTGTTGCGGGCACAGGAGGAAGCGCGCCGGGCGCGGCTGGCGGCAGTGGGAGAGATCGCCGCCAAGCTCGGCCACGAAATCCGCAACTCGCTCGGCGGCCTGCGGCTGTATGTCGAAAACATTCGCGAAGAGATCGCACCGAATGGTCCGGGAAACCGCGCCATTGCCAACATGGTGCGCGAGATCGACAGCCTCCACCGCAAGATGGACGACCTGCGCCAGTTCGGTGCCGACCCGCAGTTGCAGAAGGCGCCGTGCGACCTCAAGGATCTCCTCGACGAGGCACTCACCTACGCCAATCAGCGCCTGAGCCAAAAGCATGTTCGCGTCGTTCTCGAATGCGAGCGGCCGCTGCCGCCGCTCGTCGTCGACCGCCGCAAGCTGCGCGAGGCCTTGCAGAACATCATCAACAACGCCATCGAGGCGGCGCCCGAAGGCGGGCGTGTCGCGATCCAAGTCGAGCGCGCGTCCAAGGGCAATGGTGTGCGCGCCGGCGCCTATCGCATCCACATCGAAGACAACGGCCCCGGAATTCCGCCGGACATTCGGGAGCACGTGTTTTCGATGTTCTTCACTACGAAACCCGACATCGGCACCGGGCTGGGATTGCCGATCGCAAAGAAAATCGTCGAGAGCCATGGCGGGCACCTGAGCTTCACCAGTGACCCCAAGGCGGGCACGTGCTTCACGGTGAGCCTGCCAGCGCCGGAAGAACCGGAGGCAACATCGTGATCGAAACGGAAACGCGCGTCCGCACCCTCGTGGTCGACGACAACCGCGCTCATCGCGAGGCCATGCTCATGACGCTCGAGAAGCTCGGCCACGTCGTGCACGAGGCCACCACCGTCGCGGAAGCGCACGAACAGCTGGTCGAAGCGGCCTTCGATCTGGTCATCGTCGACATGGAGCTGCCGCCCGTGCATGGTTCGCCGACCCGACAAGAGCACGGGCTCGCGGTCATCCGCGAGGCGCGCGCCGCCGACCCCGATGCCGCGGTGCTCGTCATCACCGGGTTCGCCTCGGTCGAGAACGCGGTCGATGCCATGCACGCTGGCGCCTCGGAGTACATCACCAAAGGCGCGTCCCTCGACGAGCTGCGCGTGCGGCTGGAGCGGGCGCTGGAAGGGCGCAATGTCCGCCGCGAGAACCGCCGGCTCAACAGCGAGATCCTGCTGCTGCGCAATGAGCTGCAGCAACGCTATGGGCCGTCGCACATCGTCGGCAACAGCGGCAAGATGCGCGATCTGTTCAACCGCATCGCGCTGGTGGCGCCGACCAACCACACGGTGATGGTGCGCGGCGAATCGGGCACCGGCAAGGAGCTGGTGGCGCGGGCGCTGCACTACAACAGTCCGCGCCGCGAGCGGCCGCTGTTCACCGTCAATTGCACGGCGTTGTCAAATATGCTGATCGAGAGCGAGCTGTTCGGGCATCGCAGAGGCTCGTTCACCGGCGCCACCGAGGATCGCAAAGGGTTGTTCGAAGAAGCGAACGGCAGCACATTGTTCCTCGACGAGATCGGCGATCTGCCGCTCGAAACGCAGCCCAAGCTGCTGCGCGCCATCGAACAGAAGGAGTACAAACGCATCGGCGAGAACAGCGCCCGCACCACCAACGTCCGCATCGTCGCCGCCACCAATCACGACTTGCTGTCCTTGGTCGAGGAAGGGCGTTTTCGCGAGGATCTCTACGCGCGACTCGAGGTCATCACGTTGACCCTGCCGCCGTTGCGCGAGCGCCGCGAGGACATCCCCTTGCTGCTGGAGCATTTCCTCGACAAGCTGTGCCGCGACGCCGAGCGCGAGTGCCCGAAGATTTCCGAAGCGGCGCTGCACCGGCTGCAGGAATACTCGTGGCCGCGCAACGTTCGCGAGCTGGAAAACGTGATGACGCAGGCGTTGCTGTTCTGCGAGGGCTGCGAATTGCGGCCGGAACACTTGCAGTTACCCGCCTTCGCGGCGCAGGCCGTGACCCAGGAATGGGTCGAGCAGTACACGCAAGGGTTGTCGCTGCGCGAATCGAAGGAGAAACTGGAGCGTGATCTGGTCAAGCGCGCGCTCGGCGAATCGAGCGGCAATATCAGTCGCGCCGCCGAGAAGCTGGGGATGCAACGTCCGAATCTGTACCGGAAGATGCGCGAGTTCGGACTCCGCCCCGACGCCGCCGACTGATGCAGCGCGTGCCCTGCAGCCTTGAATCTCCGCCCGGGCGGCGCGTCCGGCGCTCCCAGGGCCTCCCGCGCCGATGTCTCCACATCGTCTCCGGCCGTCGCCCGCCACCGGATTGATTCCGGCCTTGCCGTTGATTACTCTTCATGGCCGATCCGTAGTTTCCCGGAGGCGTGCATGGGCTGGACGTCCAACGCGCGGATCCCGCGCGTGTGTCAGGGGATCGCCGTCTTTACCGGCTTGACGTCGGGGCTGGCCTTGGCGCAAGCACCCGAGCAAAGGCCATTCGACTCGTCCCCGGACAGCGTGCTCGCGGCTCTAATCGCCAGGTTGCCGGGGACCCGACTCGACCTGGAAGCGGCGGTGAACGCGGCGCTCGTGCAAGCGACCACGATCCGCGAGGCGGAAGCGGGATTGCGCGCCGCAAAGGGAGCCGTGCGGCGGGAAAAGGGTGGGTTCGACCCGGAAGTGTTCGCGAGCTATGACGCATTCGGCGACCACACCCCGACTACATCGCCCTTCGCCGGGGCCCCGGTCCTGGATACAGAGGAGCGCGCGACCTCGGCCGGCGCGCGTATGCGCTGGCGAACCGGCACCGAGATCGAAGCCGCCATCCTAAGCCGGCGGCTCGAGACCAACTCCAGCTACGAGACACTCGTTCCAAAGTACGTTGCCGACGGTCGGATCGAGCTCACACAGCCGTTGCTCAAGGGGTTCGGACCGGCCGCGCGTGCGCCGCTCTCCTTTGCCGAGCGCGAGCTGGACGCCGCCGAGTCGCGCTACGAGAGCACGGTGCTCGCCGTGCGTGCCACGGTCGAGCAACTGTTCTGGGATCTGTACGCCGCCGAGCGTGATCTCGCGGTGGAGCGCCTGATCCGGGATCGCGCCGCGCAGCTGGTGGAGGAAACGCGCCTACGCGGGCGCATCGGTGTTACAGGTCCCGACGATGTCGCCAATTCCGAGGTGTTCCTGGCACAAGAAGACCAGGCGGTTCTCGATCGCGAGGAACTGCTCGGCGCCATCTCGGATCGCTTGGCCACCGTCATCGGCCAACGCCCGGAACTCGGCTTGTCGACGTTTCGTCCCACGCAGGAGCCGCCGCTCGTGTTTCCCGTCGCGCCGACGGATTCGGTCGTCGCTCTCGCGCTCGCGCATAACCATGACCTGCAGGTGGTGCAGAGTCGGATCGCCGCACTGCGTGCTCTCGAACGCGGAGCGAGCTGGGATGCGTTGCCGGAATTGGAACTGGTGGGGTCACTGGGGGGCAACGGGCTCGCGGGCACACCCCTCGAAGGGGATACGTTGCAGACGAGTCGTAGCGGCAGTGACTCGTGGAGTCAGGTCCTCGGGCGCGATTTCCCCACCTGGAGTCTGGGGCTGCGTCTCACGCTGCCGTTGGGGCTGCGTGCCGGGCGCGGTGAACGCGACCGTTTGCGTGCCGAGGTGGAGCTCGCCGAAAGTCAGCTGGTCGCAGTCGAGCGCGAGCTGGAGGAGAATGTGCGCAACCGCCAGCGCGAGCTCACGAACGCCGCGCCGCGCGTCGCCGCCGCCCGCCGCGGCGTCGTCGCGTCGCTCGAGCAGACGCGCATCGGTCTGCTGGAGTACCAGAATGGCCGGAAGACGGCGTTCGAGGTCGTGCGCCTGGCCGACGACGTGGCCACGGCACAGCAGCGGTATTCGCAGGCTCTCGTCCGCGCCGCCAAGTCGGCCGCAGCGCTGCGGCTGTTGACCGCGGGGCACTTTCCGCCGCCGCCGTCGTCGCCATGAGCACAGACGCCATGCAGCGAAAGGTGAATCGAGTGAGTGCAAGAGATCTTGGGTTGCTCGCGACTTGGGTCGCCTGCATCGCCGGTTGCGCGCAGCAACAACAGGCGCAATTCGCGCCGCCGCCGATGCCGGTCGAAACCGCGCCGGTCGTGCAGGGTCCGATTGCCGATCGCTTCGCGGCCGTGGGCAGCATTGAAGCCGGCGACGCCATCGAGGTCGTGGCCGAGATCGATGCCATCGTCGAATCTCTGCCGTTCCGGGAAGGCGCCGGGGTTGGCGCCGGGGATCTCCTGGCCCAGCTCGACGATGCAACGTCCAGCGCCGAGATGGCGCGCGCTGAGGCACTGCGCGATCAAATGCGCGTGACGCACGAGCGTGTGGCCAGCGTCGTGGCACAGAAGGCCGGCACGCCGCAGGATTTGGACGACGCCCTCGCCGCGCTCAAGGTGGCGGAGGCGAACCTGGCGGTAGCGCAAGCCCGACATGACAAGACGCGCATAACAGCGCCCTTCGCCGGCGTCGTGGGGTCGCGACGCGTGAGCCCAGGTGCATTTCTCCGCGCCGGTCAGGCGATCACCGATCTATCGCGCATCGACGAGATCCGCGTGATCTTTTGGGCCCCGGAACGCTACGTCCCGATTCTGATCCCTGGGGTGCGTGTCAGCGTGTCGACGACGGCGTATCCCGACTACGCGCTCGAGGGCGCGATCGACGTCGTCGAGCCGGCGCTAGATCCAGCGCTCCGCAGCGTGCGCATCATCGCGCGCGTCGCCAACCCCGGCGGCAAGTTCCGGGCTGGAATGTCGGCGGATGTGGAAGCGGTGCTGGCGGAGCGACAGCTGGCGCTCACCGTGCCCTCCGAGGCCGTGTTCGTCGAGGGCGACCAGGCGCTCGTGTACGTGTGGAAGGCGGACAGCACGGTGGCGCGCGCACCGGTCGTGCTCGGCACCCGACTCGCCGACGTGGTCGAAGTGCTGTCGGGCCTGGAGCCCGGGCAGCAGGTGGTGCGCGCGGGTCACCAAAAGCTGTTCGACGGAGCCAGGGCCATGCCGATCGCGGCCGCCGCGGCCGGTGACGGCTCGAGCAAGAGGACGCCATGAAGCTGAGCGAGATCTCCATCGAGCGACCGGTGCTCGCCACCGTGATGAGTCTGGCGATTTTGCTGCTGGGCGTGATCTCACTCCTGCGCCTGCCAGTGCGCGAGTATCCGGACATCGACCCGCCGATCGTCTCCATCACCGCCTTCTACCGCGGCGCCAGTCCCAGCGTCGTCGAAACCGAGATCACCGAGGTCATCGAGGAACAGCTGTCGACGCTCGAGGGCGTGAAGACGATCACGTCGTCCAGCCGTGAACAGGGCGCGGTGATCACCGTCGAGTTCGAGCAGGGTCGAGACCACAACGAAGCGGCCAACGACGTGCGCGATCGCGTCGCGCGCGTGCGTGGCGTGCTGCCGCGCGAGGCCGACGATCCCATCGTCTCCAAGGTGGACGTCGACGCGCAACCCATCCTGTGGCTGGCGCTGTCGAGCACGCGGCATTCGCAGCTCGAGCTGTCGGAGCTGGCGGACTTGGTGCTGAAAGAGCGCATCCAGCGCCTGCCCGGCGTGGGTTCGGTGTTCATCGGCGGCGAACGGCGCTACGCCATGCGCGTGTGGCTCGATCCGCAGCGCATGGCTGCACACGGGCTCACGACGCAAGATGTGGAGCGTGCCATCCGGGCCGAGAACGCCGAGATCCCCGGCGGCCGAGTCGAGGGCAGCCAGCGCGAGTTCGCGGTGCGGACGCGTGGCGAAGTGGCCAGCACCGGCGAGTTCGCCGCCCTCGTCATCGCCCAGAGCGGCAGCCAGATCGTCCGCCTGGCGGACATTGCCGAGGTCACGCTCGGTGCCGAGGACGATCGCACTGTGGCGCGCTACAACGGCCAGCCCGCCATCGGCCTCGGCGTGGCCAAACAGTCGAAGGCGAGCACCTTGGATGTCGCGAGTGAAGTGCGCGCGGCGCTGCCGCAGCTCGGGGCGCAGCTTCCCGATGGCATGCGCCTCGATGTCGCCTACGATTCCTCCACCTTCATCCAGCAGTCTCTCGACGAGGTCTGGGGGACGCTCCTCCTCGGCACCGGTCTCGTCATCTTGGTGATCCTGGCCTTCCTCAAGAGCATCCGGGCGACGATGATTCCGGCCGTCGCCATCCCGACCTCCATCATCGGCACCTTCGCGGTGGCCTACTTCATGGGATTCACCGTCAACATCCTGACTTTGCTGGCCTTGGTGCTCGCCATCGGTCTCGTTGTCGACGATGCGATCGTGGTGCTGGAGAACGTCTACCGCCACATGGAGATGGGGAAGCCGCGCCGGCAAGCGGCGCTCGACGGCTCGCGTGAAATCGGCTTCGCGGTGCTGGCCACGACCATCGCCTTGGTGGCAGTGTTCGTGCCGGTGGCGTTCTTGACCGGCAACGTCGGCAAGCTGTTCAAGGAATTCGGCCTGTGCGTGGCGGTGTCGGTGGCGATTTCCGGATTCGTGGCGCTCTCGCTGTCACCGATGCTGTGCTCGCGCTTCCTCAAGCCGCTCTACGGTGGCAGCAGCAACTGGGCGACACGCAGCTTCGACAACTTCTTCCGCCTCCTGCACGAGAGCTACGGCAGGCTGCTCGACCTGGCGTTGCGCCGCCCTGCGGCGGTCATTGCCATCGCCATCCTGTTGGTCGGCGGTGCGGTGTGGATCTTCCGCCTGCTGCCGCGCGAGTTCGTGCCGGTGGAGGACCGCGGCATCGCCTTCGGCATCGTGCTGGCGCCGGAGGGCGCGACCTTGGATTACACCGACACCTACATGCGTGAGGTAGAACGCAGGCTCTTGCCGCTGCCGGAACGCGCGGGTCTGTTCACCGCCACCGGTCTCGGCTTCGGCGGGCCGGGCCGCGTGACCGACGGCTTCGTGTTTCTGCGTCTTAAGCCACGCGGCGAGCGCGACAAGTCGCAGCAGCAGCTGGTGCAGGAGCTCTTCCCCCAGCTCTTTTCCATCCCCGGAGTCCTCGCCTTCGTCATCAACCCGCCGAGCCTGGGCGGGCGCTTCGCGTCCTCGCAGGTCGAGTACGTGCTGCAGGGCGACACCTACGACGAGCTCCAGGGAGCCGTGCGGTCCATGATCGGCGAGGCCAGCAAGCTCGGCTATCTGGTCAATCTCGATTCGGATCTGCGACTCAACAAACCACAACTCGACATCGGCATCGACCGCGATCGCGCCGCGCAGCTCGGTGTTTCGGTGAGCGACATCGGGACGACGCTCGAGACCTTCCTCGGCGGGCGCGTGGTGACCGATTTCAAGCGCGGCTCGAAGCAGTACGACGTCATCGCGCAGATGCGCCCGACGCAGCGCGCGACGCCCGATGCCATCGAGGGCATCTACTTGCGCGGCACGGGGGGATTGGTGCAGCTCGCGAACGTGGTGCAGGTGCGCGAGACCGTGAGCCCGAAGGAGCTCAACCATTTCAACCGCTTGCGCTCGGCGACGTTGTCCGCCAACCTGGCGCCGGGCTTTAGCCTCGGGCAAGCGCTCACGGATCTCGATCGCATCGCCGAGGCGTCGCTGCCGCAGACGATCAAGCAGGACCTCGCCGGGCAGTCGCGCGAGTTCCGCGAATCGAGCGGCAAGCTCTATTTCACTTTCGTGTTCGCGGTGGTCTTCATCTACCTGGTGCTGGCGGCGCAGTTCGAGAGCTTCGTGCACCCGTTCACCATTCTGCTGTCGGTGCCGCTGGCGCTGGTCGGCGCGTTGCTCACGCTCTATGTCTTCCGGCAGAGCCTCAACATCTATTCGCAGATCGGACTCATCATGCTGGTGGGTCTGGTGACCAAGAACGCCATCCTCATCGTCGAGTACTCGAACCAGCTGCGCTCGCGCGGTCACGAGCTCCTCGACGCGGTCGTGCAGGCCTCCAAGATTCGCATGCGCCCGATCCTCATGACCAGTTTCACCACCATCTTCGGCGTGCTGCCGATCGCCATCGGTCTTGGGGCTGGAGCGGAGGCGCGCCGTCCGCTCGGCATCGCGGTCGTCGGCGGCCTGTTCTTCTCGACCTTCCTCACCCTCGTGGTCGTGCCGGTGGTCTATGCGCAGCTGGCGCGCTACACGAAACCGCAGCGCGCGCGAGCACGCAACGAGGCCGAAGCCGAAGGCGCCCGGGTGCCACGTGTGGCGCCCGCCGCGTGACGTTGTCTCCAGCTGCTGCGCCTGACGCGACAGCGCAAGGATGAATGATGGACCCGAAAGTCTTCGATCCGCGTGCACAGCCCCGTTTCGACACGACGTTCGGGGCGCCAGCCGAAGACGTGCTGCGCGCCATGGATGCCGCGGGGGACGACATCCCGTATCAGCGGCCGCAGATCGGCATCGCGTTGCCGCGGGTCGGCCTGGTGCGCGAGCACGTGCCGTTGCGCCTGCGCGATCCTTTCGGTTCGGACCGTGAAGTAAGCCTGGACGCTTCCGTGCAGCTCACGACGGAGGTGCCCGCCGACAAGCGCGGCATCCACACGTCGCGCATCGGCAGCCTGCTGGCCGAGGGCGTGCAGCTCGTGCATGGATCGCTGCAGGAGTACGCACGCTGGCTGGCGGAAGCTTTGAGCGCCAAGGAGTATGGCGGCGGGGCCGCGGTCACGGCCGGCGGCACGCTCAGCTACCTGGAACGCGTCGAAGGCTGGAAGGACGACAAGGACAAGGTTTCGCTCGAGCACGTGGGGTTACAGGCGACGGCGACCTTGCAACAGGGGCAATGGAGCGAATCGGCCGGCTTCGCCATCCACCACATCACCGCTTGCCCGTGCGTGCAACAGACCTATAAACATGCCTTGCTGCAGGCGCGCGGTGACATCGACGCCGCGCTCGAGCAAGTGGCGCCCTTGCTCACCCATTCGCAGCGTTGCTTCACGCGCATCGAAGTGCGGAACTTGCCAGGGCTGCTGCCGTTCCAGTCGCTCTTCGCCGCGGTGGAGACTTGCGTGTTTCGGGTGCAGAATACGCTGCCGCGCGAGTTCGAGTTGCACCTGGTCTATCGCGCCCACCGCAATCCGCAGTTCATCGAGGATGCGACGCGGCAGATCGCCTCGGCCGTCGCTCGTGCGCTCGGCAAGGAGTTCGCCGGCAGCACGCTCGCGCTCGCATCCACCAGCATGGAGTCCATTCACGACTTCGACATCGTGAGCGAACTGGAAACGCCGGTCGCGGAGCTGTGGAAGGTCGTGCGGTGACACGACGGGTGTTCGTCAACCTGGCCAGCAGCGTCGACGGCAAGATCGGGACGGTGGGGCGCGAGAAGTTCGGCTTCGGCAGCGCCGCGGATAAGCGACAGATGCAGGTGCTGCGCGCCCGAAGCGACGCCGTGGTCATCGGCGCCGGCACGCTGCGCGACGAAGATCCGAGCCTCCTGCTCTCCGACCCCGACCTCATCGACGCGCGCCGGGCGGCGGGGCGGAGCGCCCAGCCACTCCACGTGCTGGTTTCCCATGGGCTCGAGTTGCGCGTCCGTGGCAGCCGATTCTTCGGCACGCCGGGCATCGACACGCTGGTCTTCACCTCGGAGACCGCTGCCCGCGCGCGCGTCGATTCGGTGGCGCGTTTCGCCAGCGTCCTCACCCTGCCCGACCGTTCACCGGGGAGGAGCGACTTGGCGCGGATGATCGAAGCTCTGCAGGCGCGTGGCTGCGCCGAGATCTTGATCGAAGGGGGGGGTGAGCTCGTGTTCGCCCTGCTCGAACAGAATCTGATCGACGAGCTGTACCTCACGCTCTGCCCCGTCCTGCTCGGAGGTCCGGCACCGAGCGCTGTCGGGGGAGCTGGATTTCTTGCGGCGGTGGCGCCACGGCTCGAGCTGCTCGTTCACCACGCCAGTCCAGCGGGCGAGCTTTTCTTGCATTACAAGGTGGTGCGCTGACAGGCGATGCGGATCCGAGCCCCAGGCGCGGTTCCCAGGAGCGCGGATGCGCCACCGGCAAAATATGCAGTGGTCATGGTGGAACCGATTCCGTTACTCTTTGCCACATCAAAGCGATTCTCCGCCGTCGGCTCTTTCGCTCGTCCTCTCGGGCTTGGGTCGATCGAACACGTTCGTGACACACCGCATCCGCTCGGATGCATCGCGGCAGGAGTTCGACATGACCCAAAAGCGAATGCTTCCCTTGTTTGTTTTGACCCTGGCTGGCCTGTTCGTCGGCGCGACGGGAGCGGGCGCGGCGGATCTGGATCTCACCACTGCGGGAGCATCCGGTTTCATCGCTGCCGCGCTCTTCCTGCAGTCCGATCCGCAGCCCACGGGCACGGGCGTGATCGATCCTTTCGTGCGCCTGATGAACGACGGTTCGGAGCAGGGCTTCAACACCGATCATAGCCCGCTCAAGGGGGATCTTGCAGACGTCAAACCTGGGCCGTGGACACATTCGCTGCTGGTGGGCGCGTTGCTGCCGGTCCTGCACGAAGGCGTCCTCTATATGCGCTTCTTGCTCGACATCAATCAGACGGGAGCGAACCCGCTGCTGTCGCTCGACGAGCTCAGGATCTATACGTCGGCGGATCCGGCACTCTCCAGCAATGCGGCGCTGTTCGCCGAGAACCTCGCCTATGACATCGGCGCGGGAAACCGTGTGCTTCTCGATTACTCGTTGAACTCGGGTAGCGGCTCGGGCGACATGTTCCTCTACCTCCCGGCCTCTGTCTTCGCGGGGCTCGAAGACCAGTACCTGTACCTGTACTCGAAGTTCGGTTCGAGCGGTGGCGTCTACGCCACGAACGACGGCTTCGAGGAATGGGCGCACGTCATGATGGCGGTTGCCGTCGAGAATCAGAGCTGGTCCGCGGTCAAGCAACTGTATCGTCCATAGACCGTCGTTTTCTGCGCTCCCGATCGATTCGCCCTCCGCCCGCGTCACCGCTGGCGGAGGGCGATGTCGTTCATGGCTCCGGAGCCGGCAACTGCGTGGCTCACGGGCGCCCACGGACCGTAGTCGCCCGGAACCAAGCTCGGAGCGCGCTCCACAGGGGCGTCACCCACAACCACGCAAAATTTGCAGTGTTGACGGAGCGCCCGATTCCGCTACTCTTTATCTGCAAAGTGAGACTCCGCCTTCGGCTCGTTCGCGCTCCCTCCGACCGGGCATTGGCCGACTCATCGCCCTCGTGACACAGCGCTTGCGCGACAATCGTGGCAGGGAGTTCGGTCATGACCGGAAAGCGTATGCTTCGACTGATGGTTTCGTCGGCCGGGCTGCTCGTCGGCGCGACGACAGCCGGCGCGGCGGACTTGGATCTCACCACCCCGGGCGCAGCCGGTTTCGTCGGCGAAGCTCTCTTCTTCCAGGCCGATCCCCAGCCCACAGGAACGGGTGTCATCGATCCATTCGTGCGCCTTGCACACAATGGGTCGGAGCAGGGCTTCAATACCGATCACAGCCCCTTGCGAGGCGACCTTGCGGACGTCAAACCCGGGGGGTGGACACATTCGCTGCTCGTGGGCACGCTCATGCCGGTGCGACACGATGGGATGCTCTACCTGCGCTTCCTGCTCGACATCAATCAAACGGGCGCGAACCCGTTGCTGTCGCTGGACGAGCTCAAGATCTATACATCGGCGGATCCAGCACTTTCGAGCAATGCGGCGCTATTCGCCTCCAACCTCGTCTATGACATGGGCGCGGGGAACCGCGTGCTGCTCGATTACTCGTTGAACTCGGGTAGCGGCTCGGGAGACATGTTCCTCTACGTTCCGGCGTACCGCTTTGCCGGACTGGACGACCAGTCCTTGTACCTATACTCGAAGTTCGGTGCCAGCGGCGGCAACTACGCGACCAACGACGGCTTCGAGGAGTGGGCCCACTTCATGATCGCGGTTGCCGTCGAGAATCAGAGCTGGTCCGTGGTCAAGGAACTGTATCGTCCATAGGCCGTCGTTTTTTGCCATCCCGATCGATTCGCCCTCCGCACGTGTCATTGCCCGCGGCTGGCGCGGTTCATGCGCCAGCACGCGGGAGAAGCCGCGCCCGATCACCTCCCCCCACATGCTTGCAACCGTGTTGTCGGCCGCTGTCCACGGGCTGGACGGCATCCCGCTCGCGGTCGAGGTCGACCTGCAGCGGGGTCTGCGTGCCTTTCACATCGTGGGGCTTCCGAGCCCGGCGGTGCGGGAGAGCCGTGAGCGCGTGGTCGCGGCGCTGCTCAATTGTGGTTTCGAGGTTCCCGAGCGGCGCGTCACCGTCAACTTGGCGCCGGCCGATCTGCCGAAGGAAGGTGCGGCGTTCGATCTATCGATCGCGCTCGGGATCCTGAAGGCATCGAAGCAGTACGCGGGCGAGGATCTGTCGGGCGTCTGCGTGCTCGGCGAGTTGGCGCTCGATGGCGCCCTGCGTCCGGCGCGCGGCGTGTTGCCGATCGCCATCGCCATGCGACGTCTCGGCGTGCGCCGGTTGCTCGTCCCGTACGACAACATCGCCGAAGCCGAGTTGGTGCCTGGACTCGAGGTCATTGGCTGCAGGACGTTGCGCGAGGCGGCGGACTTCACCGGGCACCTGCCGCCTGCCAGTCGCCGGCGGTTGACCACGGCACTTGCTTCACCGCTACCTGCGACTCCGAATCTCCTAGAACCCACGGCGCCGAGCGGTCTCGATTATTCGATGGTCCACGGCCAGGAGATAGCGAAACGCGCCCTCGTCGTCGCGGCCGCCGGCGGACATCACGTGCTCATGGCCGGACCTCCCGGTGTCGGCAAGAGCATGCTGGCGCGTTGCCTTCCCGGGCTGCTACCACCGCTCGCGCCCGAAGAGGCACTCGATGTGCGCCAAGTGCTATCGGTATGCGGGCAGCATGAAGCCGCGGCAGCGGCTCGAGTCGAGCGTCCATTCCGCGCGCCGCATCACACGATCACCGTGCCGGCGCTCGTGGGCGGCGGACGTCCCGTCGTTCCCGGCGAGATCACGCGGGCGCAGCACGGCGCGCTTTTTCTCGACGAGCTGCCCGAGTTTCCGCGCCGTCTCCTGGATCTGTTGCGCCAGCCGCTCGAGGAAGGCGTGATCCGATTGGCGCGCGCCAACGCCACGGTCTCGTTCCCGGCGCGATTTCAACTCGTCGCAGCAATGAACTCGTGTCCGTGTGGCAACCTGGGACATCCGAAGAAGCCATGTCGCTGCGCGCCGGGGGAGGTGCAGCGCTATCAGTCGAAACTCTCCGGGCCCATCCTCGATCGCATCGATCTCCGCATCGAGGTCGGCGTGCCGCCGGCTGAGAAGGTGGGATTCGTCTTCGAGGAATCGCCCGCGCATTCACCACTTGCAGCGACAGAGTCGGCGCTACTCCGGACACGCATCGCTGCGGCGCGAGAGCGCCAACAGCAGCGCTATGCGAGCTTCGCCACCGTCCACTGCAACGCGCAGGTGACACCCGAGTTGCGGCGCACGCTCATCCGTCCCCGGCGCGAAGCCGTGGAGTTCTTGCGCCGGGCGATGTCGAAGTGGCATCTGAGCGTCCGCGCTTTCGATCGCGCGCTCGCCGTCGCGCGCACGATCGCGGATCTCGAGGGTGCGAGCGACATCGATGTGCAGCACGTCGCCGAGGCGCTGCAATACAGGATCCAGGACTCCGGCAGACAACCCCGTTGACGGCTGGCCAGGAGTCGCCGTATATTCATTGTATAGTCGTGGAGGTGTCCGTGGTGACGAAGGTGCAGAAGTGGGGGAACAGTCTCGGGTTGCGCATCCCCAAGGCGTACGCGGATGAAGCCCGAGTCGAAGATGGCTCGGTGGTCGATATCTCCATCCGGAATGGTGTCCTCGTCGTGCGACCTGTGCGTCGCAGGAAGTATCTGCTGGCCGAGCTTCTGGGAACCGTGAAGGCGAGCAATCTGCACGCAGAGGTGACGTCCTCAGAGCCTACAGGACGAGAGGCTTGGTAGTGGGCCGGCGGTATCTCCCGGAACGTGGCGACATCGTCTGGCTGCGATTCGACACAACGACTGGACACGAACAAGCCGGCCGGCGACCGGCTCTCGTGCTCTCTCCACGAGCTTACAACCGCAAGGTGGGGCTGGCCCTCTTCTGTCCCGTGACGTCGGAGGTGAAGGGATACCCTTTCGAGGTCGTCCTCCCAGCGGGTCTCAAGGCGAAGGGCGCGATCCTCTCCGACCAGGTGAAGAGTCTCGACTGGCGTATTCGTGGCGCTAAGTGGGTCTGCACCGTCCCGCCTGAGATCTTGGAAGAGACCGTCGCCCGGATCCTGGTGCTCGTCGATCCCAAGGAGGCTCGATGACATTGCGGATCGGCCGTGCCGCGAAGACCGCGGCCGCCGTGAGGCGCACGCTCATCCGTCTGCGGCAACGAAGCCGTGGAGTTCTAGCGCCAGGCGATATCGAGGGAATGAGCTCTTGGTCGAGTGGCCTGCGGCCGTTTACAATCTCGCACCCGTGCCCCGAGTCATCTCCGCCCGGCCAGGAGGACCCCTGCTCGAACCGACCCTGCGGCCGCCGGCCGCCAAGCTGAGCGATCCGCAGCAGGTGCTGGAGACGGTGTTCGGGTTCCGCGAGTTCCGGCCTGGTCAGCAGCAGCTCATCGATGCGGTGCTGCGCGGGCGCGACTGCATCGGCGTCATGCCGACGGGCGCCGGCAAGTCGATCACTTTCCAGATTCCCGCCAAGATCCTGCCCGGTGCCGTGCTCGTCGTGTCGCCGCTCATCTCGCTGATGAAGGACCAAGTCGATTCACTGATTCGCCTCGGCTTCCGCGCCACGATGTTGAACTCGAGCATCGAGTGGGAGGAGCGACAGAAACGCCTGGCGCAATTGCGACGCGGCGAACTGGAAATCGTCTACGTGGCGCCCGAGGGGCTCGAAGGCTCGCTGCGCGGCATCATCGCCGGGTGTCGCATCAGTCTCGTCGTGGTGGACGAGGCGCACTGCATCAGCTACTGGGGGCACGACTTTCGTCCGGCGTATCGCAAGCTCCTTGGGCTCAAGCAGGAACTGGGTGACATTCCTGTGCTGGCGTTGACGGCGACGGCGACACGGCGTGTGGCGCTCGACATCCTGCGCCAGCTCGGCATGAGCAAACCCGACGGCTACAAGGGCTCGTTCTTCCGTCCGAATCTGCTGATCACGTCGCACAAGAAGGGGACGGGGCGCGTCACGCGCCAGGACATCCTTGGAATCGCGCGCCGGCATGCGGGCGAGAGCGGCATCGTCTACTGCGCCAGCCGCAAGTCGGTGGAGCAGACGGCGCAGTGGTTGCGCCAGCAGGGGGTGCGGGCGCTGCCGTATCACGCCGGCCTCGATGACGCCGAACGCACGCGCAATCAAGATGCGTTCGCACGCGACCGGGTGGACGTCGTCGTCGCCACCGTCGCCTTCGGAATGGGCATCGACAAGAGCAACGTGCGCTTCGTCGTGCACCGCGACATGCCGCGCAGCATCGAGGCGTGGTACCAGGAAATGGGACGCGCCGGTCGCGACGGGCTGCCAAGCGACTGCGTCATCCTGTACTCGTGGGCCGACGTTCTCAAGTACGACCGTTTTCTCGCGGACATCGAGAACGAGGAGCTCCGCCAGGAGACACGTCGCAAGTCGATCGAGCTGTTCGAATTGCTGGACCGCCCCGGCTGCCGGCACCGTGCCCTCGTCGGCCACTTCGACGAGCGAATCGACCCCTGTGGTGCCTCTTGTGACCAGTGTCACGGCATGGGTATCGATGCGTTGGTGACGCTCGTGCCGCGGCGTGGTCGCGGCAAGAAGCGCGACGCCGCGGCCGTCGAGATCGCCGGCATCGCGCCGCCATCCGGTCGGGATGCAGCCGATCTGGGAGGTGCTGCGCGCCTCGTCCCCGCCGAGCACGAGGCAGAATTGTTCGACAGGCTGCGCGCGGTGCGCAAACGCATCGCCGACGAGGAAGGCGTCCCAGCCTACATCGTCTTCAGCGACGCTGTCCTCCGCGGCATGGTACGCGCCATGCCGCAAACGCGCGCCGCGTTGCTCGAGGTGTCCGGCATCGGCCCGGTGAAGCTCGAGCGCTACGGCGATGCCTTCCTCGCAGCGCTGCGCGCGATTTGAAACGGAATGCGGCAACCGATTCCTTGACGACAAGGGCAGGGCTTCCCTAGCATGCGACAGCTCGGGGATCGCAAGTGCCTATGACGAGGAATGGGATCGCCTCCATCGCGCTTGACGATCGAGATGGGAGTTGGAGGCACCGTGTTGCGATGGATGACGTGGGTCGCCCTGGTGTGTGCTGCAACGGTCGCATCGCCAGCTGACGCTGGCGTTTCCATTGGCGTGCAGGGCGGTGTCAGCTTCTCCGATCTGAGTGGCGACGCTCCCGCCAACACGAGTTATGGCAAGAGCGCCGGCGCCGTGGCCGGTGGCATCCTCGAACTCGACGTCGCCCGCGAGGTGCGACTCAGCCTGCAGCCGCGCTTCGTCCAGCGCGGAACGCGCATCCTGGTGGCACAGGACGACGGCACGTCGCTCGACTCCGTGCAGGTGCGTTTGGACTATCTCTCCGTTCCGATCCTCGCCAAGATCATGGCGGGATCGCGGCGCACGTTCGTCACCGGGGGGTTCGATCTCGGCTTCCCGCTGCAGGTGACGCTGGACGACGGCGTGCAGGAGCAGGATGCCGGCCATCTGGTGCGAGACTTCGACCTGGCGGTCGAGGTCGGCTTCGGTGTGGTGTTCCCGGTGCATCGTTCCAGTCTCAACCTGGAGCTCCGCTACACCCAGAGCCTGCTCAATGTCGCGGACTTCGAGAAGGAAGAATCAGGCGGCGCGTTGCCGGTCCGCTTCCGCTCGACCAGCGTCGAGCTCGTCGTCGGGTTTCTGTTGCCGCTCGGGGGGACGCGATGATGCACTCGAGGGGCATTCTGCTGCTGCTGGCCGCACTCGCCGGCGCAGGCCCACTGCAGGCCGAGGAGAAGCAAGTCGGGAACGGCATGGCGCATCTCGGCGGACACCTGTTCGTCCCCAACAGTCTCGTGCCGCAGCCTTTCGTCCGTACCTCAGTGCGCAACATTCTCGGCCTCGGTCAGGCGCTGGACGTCGAATCCTCTGTGGCGATCATCGATAGCTCGAAGGTGATTGGTTTCGAGGGCGACATCCTCGTCGCCAATCTCGCCTTCGACTATCAGCAGGCAATCAAGCCCTGGCTCGGGTTCCATGTGGAGGTCGGGTGCGTCGGCCGTCTGGGAACCGAAGTGCAGTCGCTGCTCGCCGAGGGGGTGACGACGGCCTTCGCGTTCCGCTTCGGCTGGTGGGTCCCGGCGTGGCAAGACAGCAACGATTGCTTGGCGGTGTCCTTCGCGGTGGCGAACCGGAGCATCACGTCGATGAGCGTGCGCGAATGGGCCGAGGGGATCGTGACCGGGACCGATGTGCCGCTGGTGCGCACGACCCCCACTCTCCGCAGCACGGCAGGACTGCGCTACGCGCGTGGATTCAACGAGCTGATGGGACTGACCGCGGCCGCCGATCTTGGTTACGGTGAATCCGTGAACAGGGCGAATGAGGACGACTGGTTCTGCAGCGTGGGCGCGAGTTTCGGCTTCGACCTGGATGCGCGCACATCGGCACCGCTGTATCTGGCCCTGGGATATGCGTACGACTCGTTTGCCGACAGCCGCGACCCGGAACACGGCACGCACGCGAGCGTGCTGCAAGTGGCTTACAGCGGCCGAGAAGACTTCACTATTGGTCTCGAACTGTCGGGGCAGAGCTTCCCCGTGGCGTGGAAGGACCCCAACCTCGAGAGCATCACGGCACGAATCTCCATGCAATATTTCTTCTGACGCTCGAGCTCGATCACGTCGCCGAAGCCTTGCAATATTGTCCCCAGGCTTCGGCGACGGAATGAGCGCTGGGCGCCGTCAGTCGTGGAAGCGCTTCTTCACGCCTCCCCAGGTTTCCTGCTCTACGGGCACGGAGCAATCGTTCGCCGAGTTCGGCGTCGGCGGTCGCAGGAGATAGCCCGTCGTGTTGCGCGCGCCACCGGCGCCGTCGGGACAACGCTGCATGGACACGGTCGTGCCCGTGGCGGCGCCGTTCTCGTCCACCTGGGGCTGGCCGCCGTTGAGCAGCACCAGCAAGCCCGCATCGTCGGGGTCGCTCGTGTCGTACACCAGAGCATCGATGAGGCCGGTCGTAGTCACCGCCGTATTCGTCGGGAAGTCCGATGCGTTGGCCGTATACAGCGCCACGGCGTCTTGGCCGTTTTGCAGACTGTTGTCCGTGAAAACGAGATCCACCCCCGTGACCGCGGTGTTTCCCAGCACGAACAGCCCGTTCACGTCTAGGCTCATGCCGTCGAGATCGAACGCGGCGTACGAGAGGTCGTTGGAGCCGTTGTAAAAAACCACGACAGTGCCCGTGAGCGAGGCGCCCGGCGTGCCGACCAGCTCGACGAACTCGGCCGTGTCGGTGGAGGGGTTGTCGGCGTCGACTTCATTGATGAGGACCTGGGCGTTCGCCCCGAAGACCGGGACCAAACCCAAAACGACTGCCCACGATCCAATGCGCTTGACGCAGGATGCAATCGCTGTGCTCATGATGTGCCTCCGCCTGTAGTGGCGCGCGATCCTGCCGAGGCCGCGGCGTGGACCCGTGCCAGGTCGGTGTTTCAATGTGGTCGATCGCCCGCAAGTCTACGCGATGGCCGGGCCCGCCGCCAGAGTGAAACGCTGCCAACACGGTGTCCGTGCCGAGCGCCTGTCCGTGGACGATTCCCGTTGGCGCGGGCGCTCACGAGGCGAGATGTTGTCTCGCCCAATGCAGGGCGCCAGTCTCGTCTTCGAAGGCTCCTTCCAGCTGTGCTTCGAAGGCAGCCTTCAGGATCGCGCCCATCTCTGTGCCCGGCTGCACGCCGAGCGCCAGGAGGTGGCGACCCATGAGAAGTGGTTTCGGCGCCGCGTCGATCACCTTCAACTCGTCGGCGCGTTCGAGCAGCCAGGTGATCGACTCCAGCTGGCGAGAATCCGTGCATGCCAAGGCCTCGGGGGTCGTGCGGCCGAGGAAATCGGCGCGCGCGACGCGGCAGAGACGTGTGATCGGCACCCGAAGCGCGAGCCGGCGGATGGCGGCGTTCGATGCGCCGCTGCGATGGAAGTCGAATGGCTTCAGGTGTTCCAAGACGAGCGGGACGACGGCTGTGACGATCCTCGGAGGACAGCCAATGTCTGCGAGGAAGCTCCGCGTCGGAGGCTCGCCCGCTGACTCGTGACCGAGTGTGCGCCAACGGCCAGCGCGAAACTCGGTCGTCGCTGGCTTGCCGAGGTCATGGCAGAGCGCACCCAAGAGAACGATGAGACGTTCCTCGTCGTCCTCGATCGCATCGTCTGCGAGCACACGCACCGCCGCGTCGACGACCATCCCGGTGTGAACCCAGAGGCTGCCGAGCGCATGGTCTTGGCCTTCGGGATGCCATTCGGGGTCTTGCGCGACGTGGAGCATTGCCTGCAGTTCGGGAAACAGAGTCAGAGCCTCCGTCTCGCGCAGTGCGTCGAGGCCGATCGCAGGGTGCTTGGATTCAAGCAAGAGCTTCTTCCACTCTTCCCACAATCGCTCGACCGGAAGTGTGGCCAACTCCGGTCGCAGCGTGCGGCAGAGCGAGAGCGTGGCCGGGTCGATGGTGAAATCGAAGCGCGCGGCGAAGCGACAGACGCGCAGCACGCGCAAAGGGTCCTCGACGAAGGCGGGACCCACATGGCGGATGCGCCGCCGGACGATGTCTTCGATGCCGCCATGCGGATCCTCGAAACGCTCGCTTTCAGGGTCCCAGCCGATGGCGTTGATGGTCAAATCGCGCCTGGCGGCCGCGACGGCGAAGGCCATGTGCGGATCCGACTCGACATGGAACCCACGGTGACCCTCCCCGCTCTTGGACTCGGCACGCGGGATTGCGACATCGAACACGACTTCCTCGACGCCGACTTTCAGGACGCCAAAGCTGCGTCCCACGGCGTCGACTTGGAACGCGCGCGCGAGCGCGGCCTCCAAGTCCGCAAGCGGCAACTGGAAGACCTCGACATCGACGTCACGCGTCGCGACTCCTCCCATGAGGCAATCACGCACGGCGCCACCCACGACATAGGGCCGACCGCCAGCTTCCCGGATGCAGTCCAGGAGGCGTCGAAGCGCATGGGTGATGGGAAATGTCGGCATTGGCATGGGTCTCGTGGCTCGGGCATCGCACACGCTGCGAGCGTAGGGTGGACGGTGTGGAGCGTCAAGAGGGATTGGCGGCGGGTCGTGAGCCGACGGGCCCCCCGCCACACTCCGAGCGCTCGAACCGGAGCTAAGATCTTCGCATGCACGACGGCCCTACGGCGTCGAATGCGTCCAGTCAGTGAAATCCATGTTGCGGCCGACGGTGTGGTCGTGCGTGGCCGGGAACGACGTGCCGTAGGCCTTGTTGAGGATCCATGGGACGAACGTGTCGTTGCCGGAGAACCACCAGTCGTTCGATGGATCCTGCGCCTCGCGATCGAGCAACCATTGCGCCGCGCGCTTCAGCGCTCCTTCCTCCCAGCGATAGACGTCGGCGTAACCGCGGTGGCTCAGGATCTCGGCGCAGACCACGGCCCCCGCAAGCGCGCCATGGATGTAGCCATTGTATTGGAACTGGCCCGCGGTTTGAGCGCACACGTTTTCCGGACAGGCGGTGACGGGACATTGGATGCCGGGGGTGGTGGCATCGCAATCATCCTCCGCGTCGCAGAGCGTGGAATCGGTGACGCAGAAAAAGGAACGCCGCAACTCTTCGGCGAGTGCGCCGTCCATGGGATAGGTGCAAGCGCCAGCGCTGACGACGCTGCCTGGAGGGCCGACGCCAACGGGCTGCGCTGGGTTCGGCTGCCAACACAGGTCGCCGTAATTGAACCCCGTGTATTCCTGTCGGTCCCCCAGCCAACCATCGAAAACGTGGCGGACTTCCGCGAGCAGGTTCACGTCGTTGCGGTAGGCCGCGACGGCCGCGAGCGCCGCCATCGACATCGTTCCCCAGTTGTTCGGACGATCGAGCATGATCGCGCGCAGCGAACGGTCGTCGCGCACGCAATCCGAGGTTTCGCACAGCGGCGCATCGATCATCGTCCCGAGCCAGCTGCGAAAGTTCGTGGCCAGTGGCTCGTCGAGCCCGACGTAGTCCGCCGCGAGGATCCAACTCGTCAGGTTGCGTGCCACCGACAGCTGCTCGTTGCGGCAGTCGACGGCGGTCGGGTTGCTCCACTCGTCCATGATCTCCTGCACCGCGCGCTGGATGTCTTGACGGTAGGACCAGGGAAAGGACGTGCGCACGAACACCAGAGCTTTGGCGAGTGCGAGGACATCGGCATCGCCGGCCTTGTGGAAGAGAGTGACGTCGAACCTGCCAGTGTCGGGCCCGCCGAACACAAAATTGTTCTGCGCGAACTTCTGCAGATTCACCCATCCGGCTCCGGATTGGGGCAACTGCATGAGCACGTCGGGGTTCTCCCAGATGTATACGCGGGCTGCACGCTTGCCACCCGCATCACCCGCCCCGGGATCCAATACTTCGCTCTTGGTGGCCTCGGCGCCACTCGGTGTGAACGTTGCGGGACTTTCCGCGCTACAGCGGGTGAGGCAGAGGAGCGCGCAGACGCAGAAGCCCAACGATGGCGAATGTTGGATCCACAGACGAATAAACGCCACTCTCGCCTCCGGCGACGGTGCGACGCACGCACCAGCACGAAATCCAGGGCGTGACAATGCGACCCAGCGGGTCGAGGGGGGTGGAATGAGATGAGAGATAAGCGTAGAGAATTCGATCTGGAGGCGTCAAACGCGGGTCGGTGTCGCGCCGGGGACTGGGGGGAATAGCGCAATCACCGCGTCAATGAGCCTGAGGACTCGACTCTGGCGACGACGACGGAGACATTGTCGGGGGCGCCACGCGCCAGGGCGAGCTCGATGAGGCCGCTGCAAGCGTGGTCGGGAGCTTCGCGGTCCACGAAAGCGAGAATCTCGTGGTCCTCGATCTGATTGTGCAGGCCATCGGAGCACAGGATGACGATATCGCCCGGCTGCAAGCGGGCCGGCGGCGCCAGATCGATCTCGATCTCGGCACGCGTGCCCAGGCAACGGGTGAGCACGTGGTGTGCGTCGGCGTGTGGCGTGCCGCCCGTCACCAATTGCAGCTCGGCGGCGAGGGTGTGATCGCGGGTGAGGGCTTCGATGCCATGGCCGCGCACCAGATAGGCGCGACTGTCTCCCACGTGACCCACGTGCAGTTCCTCGCCACGAATGACACAAGCGGTGCAGGTGGTTCCCATGCCGGCGAGACGACGATCCGTCGTCGCGCGTGAATGAACGAACTCGTTGGCCTGCTGCATGGCTTGGTGCAATGCAACTCGGACCGAATCATCCACTGCGTTGGCGAAGTAATTCTCCTGCACCCGATCGACGGCCAAACAACTGGCCACCTCGCCGGCGGCTGCTCCACCCATGCCGTCGGCAACGACGAGCAGGCAACCGTACGCGCTCTGCGCGCTGGTGAAGTGCCCGATGGTATCTTCATTGTGCTCGCGTTGGCAGCCGACGTCGCTCTGCGAGGCGACCTGGAGCTCGAGTCCGGCGCCGACATCGAACCGGCGCACCGCGACCTCGTGGCGGGACGGGGGCGGCAGCTCGAGGACGGGAACGTCGTCGAGATCGGCCGGGGTGCGAAGGGCAGCGGCCGAGAGCTGGAGTCCGCGCTGGCTCAGATGTTGTTGCAACTGCTGTGACATCCCCGACTCGGCGGCAAAGTGCTCGAGCTCGGCCGCATCGAAGGCACAGAAGAGCTCGCCGCTCGTGTACAGATCGATGAACGCTTCCACGACGTCCGGGAAGAACTGTTTCCCGGCGAGATCCAGCAGTCGTTCCAAAGCCACTTCGGGCGTGAGCCCGCGGCGGTACGGCCGATGCGAGGTCATGGCGTCGAAGGCGGCCGCGGCCATCAGGATGCGGCTGCCGAGCGGGATCGCGTCCGCGCGCAGCCCCTCTGGATATCCCTTGCCGTCCGGTTGTTCGTGGTGCGCGAGGACGATACGCGCCGCCCCGGGGAAGAAGCCGAAGCGCTGCACCGCCTGACTCCCGAGCACAGGATGGGTGCGCAGCGCCGCTTGCTCCTGATTGCTGAGCGCGCCGGGTTTGGCGACGAGATCGCGCTGAATGGCGGTACGCCCCATCTCGTGCAACAGCGCCGCGTACTCCAGTTCTTCGATCTCCGCCGTGTCGAGACCGAGGTGGCGACCCACTTGCACCGACAACTTGGCGATGCGATTCGACTGCCCACGTGTCATCGGATCGGCAGCGTCGATGCTGGTCATGAGCATGCGTACGGCGTCCGTGTGGCCACGCTGGGTGCGGTTCCACAACGCCCGGACCGCGGCGGCCAAGGCCAAAACAGCGAGGTAGCCGGCGGCAGCGGCAGCGATCGGCACGAGTCGCAACGATAAAATCGAGTCTCCGTCAGGCCCATCGATCCGGTGCAGGCTGTTGCTGGCGATGGTGAGCGCCGCGCACGCAGTCAGGACGTGCAAGAGCGTACGCGGCCCTCGCGCCCGCAAACGGCCGAGGTCGTGACGCAGGTGCAGGAGCGTCAGGCAGCGCGAAACGAACACGAAACCGGCTGCCGGGAGGAGACCGAAGACCACGAGTGCCACGAAGTGAACGAGCGCGAGCGCCCCGGGAGCGGCCCAGTGCAAGAGTTGCGCGGCGCGCGAATGTCTCTCGAGCGCCATCACACCGTCTCCAAACGCGGCACGAGGTTCTCGAACGCGTTCTTGTCGGTGGCGTTCTCATGGGCTTCTTCGGCGCTCACGATGCCTTTGCTCACCAGGTCGCGCAGCACCGACCCCAGTCCCTGCATGCCGAAACGGCCGCCTGATTGCAGCACCGACTCGAGCTTGTGGCTGTTGCCACTGCGGACGATGGACTTCACCGCGTGGGTGTTCACCAGGATCTCGACAGCGGCGACGCGTTTGGCGCCATCGGTGGTGCGCAGCAGTTTTTGCGACACGATCATGCTCAGGCTGTCGGCGAGCATGCCGCGCACCTGCTCGTGACGGCGTGCCGGGAAGACGTTGACGATGCGATCGATGGTGCGTGACGCGCTGCTCGTGTGCAAGCTGCCGAGAATCTGAATGCCGGTCTCGGCGGCGGAGAGTGCGAGCGAGATCGCCTCGGGGTCGCGCATCTCGCCGACGAGGATTACGTCGGGATCTTCGCGCACGGCATCGCGCAAGGCATCGGCGAGGCTCAAGGCGTGCACGTGGATCTCGCGCTGCGTCATCACGCATTTCTTGTAGCCGTGGAGGAACTCGATCGGATCCTCGAGAGTGATGATGTGACCCTGCCGCGTCGAATTGATATGGTCGATCATGGCCGCCAAGGTGGTGGACTTGCCCGAGCCCGTCGGCCCGGTGACCAGGATGAGCCCCTTGGGATGCGACACGTGCAGTTTGATCGCCGGCGGCATCCCCAGCTCTTCCAGCGTCGGTGTGATCTGCGGGATCAAGCGCAGTGCCGCCCCGAGTCCGGCCTGATGGCGATAGACGTTGACGCGAAAGCGCCCGAGATCCGGCACCGAGTAGGCGAAGTCCACATGCATTTCCTGCTGCAGTCGTTCTCGGTGCATGGCGTCCATGAACTCGTCGAGAATGGATTCGAGATCTTCCACCGACAGATCGCGGAAGCGCACGCGGTGCAACACGCCGCCGATGCGGATGCGCGGCGGCTGGCCCGAGACCAGGTGCAGGTCGGAGCCGCCTTGTTTGACCGCGAGCTCGAGGAAACTGTCGATGCGGCTCATGGGCTCTCCTCGGCCATCGCAGCGCGTGCGCTCTGTTCCTCGGCGACTTGCCGCAGGTCGGCGCGAGTGACGAAGGCCATGAACTCGCGCTTGTCGGTGGCGCGCAGGAAGGCTTCGTCCGGGTCGATGTCGCCTGCGCGCACCAACGTCAGCAGTGCCTGATCCATGAGCTGCATTCCCACGCGGCGTCCGGTGGCGATTGCCGAGGGGATCTGATGCGTCTTGCCTTCACGCACGTGCTGCGCCACCGCTGGGGTGACCACCAGGATCTCGAGCACGGCGCGCCTCCCACGTCCGTCGGCGGTGCGCACCAGCTCTTGGCTCAGCACCGCCTTGAGGCTGTCGGCCAGGGTGTGGCGGATCTGGGTCTGCGCCTCGCTGGGAAAGGCATCGACCAAGCGGTGGATCGTCGGGTGGGCGCCACGCGTGTGCATGGTGGCGAGCACGAGATGTCCGGTCTCGCAGGCTTCCACGGCCAGGGCGATGGTCTCGGGATCGCGCAACTCGCCGACCAGGATCACGTCCGGATCCTCGCGCAAGGCCGACCTCAGGCCGGCGCTGAAAGACGGCACGTCGGTGCCCAACTCGCGCTGCACCACCAAGCACTTGCGGCTTTGGTGCATGAACTCGACCGGGTCTTCGAGCGTGATGATGTTGAGGTTGCGAGTCTCGTTGATCTCCGCGATCATCGCCGCCAACGTCGTCGACTTCCCCGTGCCTGAGCCCCCGGTGACCAGCACCAAACCAGTCCGCAGTGCCGCCAGCCGTGCCACGATCGGTGGCAGGCCGAGATCGGCGAGACGTGGCACGGTCTGCGGCACGACGCGGCACACCGCCGCGAGCCCGTGGTGCTGGCGGTAGACATTGATGCGGAAACGACCACTGCCGGCGACCGAGTAGGAAAAATCCACCGCCCCGCGTTGTTCCAACGTGGCCCGCAGATGATCCTGGAGGATCTCGCTCGCGAAGGTGTGGGTTTCGTCGGCGCTCAACGGCGGCGCTTGCAGCGGCAGCAGTTGGCCATCGAGTCGCACGAGAGGTGGCAACCCGACCGTGAGATGGATGTCGGAGCAGCCCTGCTCGCGACCGGCTTGCAAGATGGCATCGATGCGCGCCATCAACCGCCCTCCGCATTCGCGCCCATCGCCCGGAGCTCGGCATGGACGAGATCGAAGAGCTCGCGTGTGTCGCGCGGCCGTGCGGCAACTTGGCGCGCCATGGCCCGCATGACCAGAGCCGCCAGGCTGGGGGGAAGCGTCGGCGCCAACCAGGCCAGGGGTTCGGCGTTGCCCTCGAGGTGTTGAAACAGGATCTTGACCGGCGTGTCACCACTGTAAGGGCGCTGGCCGGAGAGCATCTCGTACATCATGATGCCGATCGAATAGATGTCGGACCGATGATCGAAGGGCTCGTTTTGGATGAGCTCGGGCGCCATGTACTCTGGCGTGCCGATGAGGTAGCCGCTGCGGGTGAGGCGTGGCCCAACGGACTGCTGCGCCGCGGCCAGACCGAAGTCGACGATCTTCGTCATGTCGCCATCGCCGACCAGAATGTTGGCCGGCTTGATGTCGCGATGGATGACGCCGACTTCGTGCGCGGCCGCGAGGCCTTGGCACACCTGGGACACCAGACGCAGCGCGCGCTCCGGGCGCATCGCCCCTTCCTCCGCCAGGATGTGGCCGAGGTCGCGGCTGGGGAAATACTCCATCGACACCGCATGCGCACCGTTCAGGTCCAGGAAGTCGTGGATGCGGATGACGTTGCGATGCGTGATGCGCCGCGTCAGCTTGAGCTCTTGCACAAAGCGACGAATGGCGTTCGCGTCCACCGAAAGTTGCGGGTTGAGCACCTTGAGGATGATCTCTTCCTGCACGGCGCTATCGACCACCAAGTACACGGTGCCGAAGCCCCCGGTGCCGATGCGTCGTTGCACGTGGTAGCGCTCGAGGAGGCGCGTGCCCGCGGGCAAGTCGCCGAAGTGGAGCGGCGCGGGTGCCGACATTCGCGGCGCTGGCGGCGGCAATGCCGCGGGCGCGACCGTCAGGCCAGGCAGCGGCACGGCGCGCGGCGAGTTCTCGGCGAGCCGTCCCCCACGCCCTGCCTCGACGCGGAACGGCACCAAGTCGCTCTTCGGCGCCGGCATCGATGCCGCGATCAGCAGCGCCGGCGCCGCACTGTGGTTGGTTTCGGCGCTGGCGGAAAGCGCGCGCAGTGCCGCCACCGCTTCGCGCCGCACATCGGCACGGTCCGAGTGCACCAGATGCGACAGCGACTCGACAGCCCGCGGATCGCCGATGCTCCCGAGAGCGCGCGCCGCCAGCGGCACCGTCTCGGGGACGCGACTCATGAGCGCCAGCAAGGGCTCGACCGCCCGGGCGTCGCCGATCTTGGCCAGGGCGTCGATCGCGCGCTCGCGCACCCACCAGTCGAGATCCTCGAGTGCGCGGATCAAATGCGGCACCGCGCGCGCCGTCGGAATCGTGATCAGGATCTCGACGGCGTAACGACGGATGAACTCTTGGGCGTCGTCTAGCAAGCCGAGGACAGCATCCACGACCTTGTCGCCGCCGAGCGCGCCGAGCGCGTCGGCCGCGCGCACGCGCACCCACCAGTCGGCATCGTTGAGCGCGCGCAACAGATCCTGAATCGCCTCCGTCGTGGCCACCGCATTGAGAACCTCGACGGCGCCACGGCGAGCCTGCTCGGATTCATCGGTCAGCACCGCCAGCAAGTGCGGAACGGCCGACGCATCGCCGAAACCGACGAGGGCGTCGATGGCCGCAGATTGCACTTTCAGATCCGAATCACGTAGCGCCGCAGCCAGCGCTGGGATCGCGGCACGGTTTCGCAGAGCGTCGAGGCCTTGCACCGCTGCGAGTCGCACCGAACGGTTGTCGTCACCCAGGACACGGATGAGACCCTCGACGACGCGCTCGGCGTCGAAGCGCGACAGCAGCTCGACGGCGCGGTGACGGACCCACCAATCCGGATGCTCGAGCAATGGCACCAACTGCGGCGCGCGTTCCGCGGTCAGGGCGCGCTCGAGAATGCGGAAGAGCAACGTGCGGCCATCTTTGTCCAGGTCGGTGAACACTGCCAGCACCTCGCGCGGGTGAATCGCGGCAGCGCGCGCTTCCAGCACACGGGCGAGCGCTAGCTTCGGGACACCTGGATCGGTGAGGAACGACAGCAGCAGACCGGCACGGTAGCGCTTGCCGTGGGCGAGCACGTGCGCCATCCCCGAAGCGATGGCGGGGTTCGGCGAACCGAGAGCCTGGACGTACAGTCCCATCGTGTCGTCGTGGAGAAGTTGTTCCAGGATCTCGAGCGCGGGAGGACGGGCCTCGGCATGGCCGAGACAGCCGAGCAGGGGCTCGATCGCGGCTGGCCCAGCGGCGATGGCTTGCTGTTCCAGCTCCTCCAGCTCGCGGCGCGACAGGCTGCGTGCCTGCTTCAGGCGCTGCACGAGGCGCTCGGCCTTCATTTTTTGCACGAACTTCATGGGTCCCGAATCGTGAGGCTTGGGTGGCGTGGCTCGAAGCGCCATCCGAACGCGTGATTCCGAACCGCTCTAGTGAACGGAGTACCAGGTCGCCGTCACGCCGAGCGCGATTCCGAGCACGAAGAAGACCAGTGCCACGGCAAACGCCCGTCCGCGCGGAATGCCGCGCACCGCGGGGCTTACTGTATGGAGCTCGGCGGGAGGCGTGTCCTGCGTGCGGGCGCGCGTCATCATGTCGTCGAGCTCGGCGGTGGAGAGCACCGTGGTGCCTTGGAACGTGGACGGCGATACGGTCTTGGCGTCACCGCGCGAGCTGCGGCGGTCCCTTTCGTAGGAAATCCACAGCGAAAACTTGCCGATGCGCACGACGTCTTCGTTGCGCAGCAGCGCCTTACGAATGGGCTCGTCGTTGAGGAAGGTGCCGTTGGCGGATTCCAGATCCTCGGCGTAGTAGCCCTCGGCGCAGCGCTCCAGGCGCAGGTGGTGCCGGGAGATGCCGGGGTTGTCGAGTGCGATGTCCGATTCCGGATCACGACCGATGGTGACGACATCTTTCTGGAACGTGGTGACGCGCAGGGGACGTCCCATGAGTGACAGACGGATCTTGAGCACCTCGCCGCCGGTTTCGGCCGTGGCGTTGGATTCCTTGTCGACTTGGTGATCCATACTCTTCTCGCTCCAAGGAGTCCCCGCGGGATTGCATGGAGAGCCATGGGGATCGATCTCGCGGTATGAGCAGCAAGAAGAAGGCCACGGGCGGGAATGGTTCCGCCCGCAGCCGTGGCCTCCAGCGCGAGAATTGCAAGTTTCGGCGGCGCGTGCACAGCGCTGCTTGCGAGTGGACGGTCACGTCACCCATGCAGCTACCAGCTGAGTCGCACCGAACCGCTCCAGCCGCTGTCGAACCAGCCTCGGTCCTCGAGCACGACGACGACCTGCGGCTGCCGATGCGCCCGCACGTGTGCTAGGTACAACGGATCGTTCGTGAAGCGCGTCTCGCAGACGCGATCGTTGTGGACCCTGCACACATAGACGGGCGGCGGTGCGTAAACCACCGGACGATGGCGCAAAGTCGTGACTGGACTGCAGCGCGAAGCGATCACCGGACGGTAGGTTCGGTACACTACCGGTTGCACCCGGTAATCGGACTGCGTGTGGCATTGTTTCTTGTGGTGGCGGCGATGCTTGGGATCGGCCGCGGCAGATTCGGGAAGTGTCGCCGCCAGCGAGGTCAGCATCAGACCCAGCATCCAGGCCGTAGCAAACCGTCGATTCGAACGCATCGAACCCTCCCTCCAGCAGGTGGTGCGCGACATCATGTCGCCCTCGTTGTTTGCAGCGCAATCTCCAGGCCGGATGCAGCCGAAGGGGGTGCCGCATCGAAGGCGTGGTGCAAACCGTTGATTGGAGTGGGGATCCTGGGGCTGGGAGGGCACGTCGGGTGTTTGGCGCCTTGTTCCGCACGTGTCACCAAAGTTCCAAGGCCGTGTCGCTCGGACATCCGCACGGCGCGACTGGGAATCAGCGGAGCAACGTCATCTTCACCGAGGTCGCGAGCGTGCCGGCGCGCAACGTGGCGACGTAAATCCCGGTGGGGAGAAGAGTGCCGCTGTGGTCGCGCCCATTCCAGAGAATCCGGTGCGACCCGGGCGCGCGCAGGCCGCTCGCGAGGTTGGTGATCCAGCGGCCATCGGCCCGATACACATCGAGTCGCACGAGGGACTCGACGGGGATGTCGAAGGCAATCGTCGTCGCGGGGTTGAAGGGGTTGGGAAGGTTGTGCAACAGGCGCGGGCGTGGGGGCGAGACCGAGAGTTCCGCTGTCGTCAAGTGTTTGAGGATACTCATGGCGTCCAGGACCGCACCCGTGGCGCTATCGATGGCGAGGATGACGACGGCATTGTCGAGCACGTGCACCTGGGTGAACAGAATGCGCTCGTCGAGGAAGAACACGTTGGCGCCGCATCGCGAGGTGGGTGCGTTGTTCTTCACCGAGCCGCCGGCACCGCTCACGATGTAGATCACGCCGGTCGGGTCGACGTAATGCGGATCCATACTCATGTCCACGGGCACCCCGCCCCGGAACGGGTACAAACGCTCGTACGTGTGCGCGTGACCGTTGAAGACCACATCGACGCCGTAGCGCTCGAACAGCGGCATGAGTGCGATAGCCAGGTCTAGTTCGTGCCCCTTGTACGTGCAGGTGATCATCGGATGATGGAAGAAAACGAAGGTCCAGGTGGCGCCGTTGGCGCGGGCCAGGTCTTGTTCCAGCCATGCGATCTGATTGGCCTGGTCATAGAGGTTGCCGTTCTGGCTATCGAGGGCGATGAAGTGGGCATTGCCGTAATCGAAGGAGTAATAGTGCTCATTGTTGGGAAGTGACCACTCGCGGACGAAGTTTCTCTCGGGGTCCGACATCCAATCGTGATTGCCGAGCGCCGGCCAGACGCAGGTTCTGGAGAACACGTCGCGCCACGGGATCATCAAGTGCTCATCGTAGTCGTCCGAATCGCCATCGGGATAAACGATGTCGCCGGCGAGGAGGCCGAGCGCGGCAGCCGGGGTCTGTTGCAGGATCATCGCCGCGGTCTGCTGTTGGTGCGCCTGATCGGGGATGTTCTCACCGATGTCGGCGGTGACGAAAAAGCTGAAGAACTTGCCGCCTCGACCCGGGTCGGTGCGAAAGCTCAAGGGCGGCGCTGCAGACAGGGTGACGCCGGCCAATTGATAGCGGTAGGTCGTGCCGGGGCGGAGTCCCGTGAGGCGGATCTCGTGTGTGGTCGAGCTGATGTCTTCCGTCAACCAGCGATCGAAGGTCTCGCCTTCGCCGTAGTAGAGCGTCTGCGCCATGGGGGAGGACGTTCGCCACATGATCGTGGCTTCGGTCTGGCCGACGTTCTGGACATAGGGGGTGCGGGTGACAGAGCCGGCAGCATGAGCCGTCGCGGTGCCGCAGGCGAGGAGAAGGGCGCAAAGTCGCATCGTGTGCCAGAGAGATGCGGCGCGCCAAGCGATCGGCGGACCGTTCCCAGAAATGGGCGCGCAACAATCTTAGCGTAGCGAATGGCTTGCCCGTGCCGCAAGCGTGCGCGGGTCCCATTCGTCGCAGCGCGTCAGGCGCCTTCTGCGGCCGCGCAAGACCTTTGGACCGTCGCGAGCGCGCGTTGATTTGCGTACAATGACCCAACGAGGGGGTTCCATTGCCAGCGAATCTGACTCCGCAATACCTCGAAGCCGAGCAGCGCTTCAAGCAGGCCGCGACCACGGCCGACAAGATCAAGGCATTGCGCCACATGATGGCGGTCATCCCCAAGCACAAGGGGACCGAGAAGATCCGCGCCGAATTGCGGCGCAAGCTGTCACGATTGCAGGACGAAGTCGAGACCGAGCGGCGCAAGAAAAGCGGCGGACGCGGGGATCCCGGTCACGTTCCACATGAAGGTGCTGGCCAAGTCGCGCTTCTCGGGCCGCCGAATGCAGGGAAGTCCAGCTTGCTCGCAGCGCTCACCGCGGCGCACCCGAAGATCGCCCCCTATCCTTTCACCACCCTCGAGCCGCAAGCCGGCATGATGCAGTTCGAAGACGTGCACGTGCAGCTCGTCGATACTCCAGCGGTGAGCGGCGAGTTCATGGAGCCCTGGTTGCCCGAGCTCGTGCGCCGTGCCGATCGCGTGCTGTTGGTCGCCGATCTGGGCAGCGACACGCTTCTCGACGACGTCGAAACGGTGTGGAAGCGTCTCACGGGCGCGCGCGTGCATCTGGTGCCACTGGCCGCAGACCACGACGCGGCGGACGCGGATGAAACCGCCGGCGAAGCGCCGGCCGAGACGGGCCAGGAGGAATCGGAGAGTGTCGAGATGCTGATCGTCGCCAATCAGAGCGATCGGGACGGCGCGGACGACCGGCTCGCACTGCTCCGCGACATGCTGGCGGGATTCCTGGATGCCTCGGCCGTCGACGAGACGCTGCACGTGGTGTCGGCCGCGAGCGGCGCCGGTCTCGAGGCGCTGCGGCGCGCCGTGTTCGCGTCCTTGCGGGTCGTGCGCGTCTATACCAAGGCCCCGGGCCACAAGCCCGATCTGGCGCGACCGTTTGTCGTGCCGCGCGGCTCGAACGTGCTCGACCTGGCCGAGATCATCCACCGCGACATCGCGGCCCACCTCAAGTCGGCGCGCATCTGGGGCAGTGGCCGCTTCGATGGCCAAACGGTGCAGCGCGACCATGTGCTCCAGGATCGGGATATCATCGAGATCCATAGCTGAGCCGGCGACGCCGCGGCTGGGAGGTCATCCGATGCGAAGCACGATTTTGCCGATGACCTGTCGCTGTTCGAGGAGCGTGTGCGCCTGGCCCACGTCTTCGAGTGCGAGCACGCGGTCCACCAGCGGCTGCAGGTTGCCGCGCTCGACCAGCGCCAAGATCTGAGCGAGCTCGGCCTTGCTCCCCATCGTCGAGCCCAGCAAGGATAGATTCTTGAAGAACAGGAAACGCAGGTTCGTGGACACTTCGTGTCCCGAGGTCGAGCCGCAGACGACAAGGCGGCCGCCGCGGGCGAGGCTGCGAATGTTGCGTTCCCAGGTGTCGGCGCCCACGTGATCGAGGATCACATCGACGCCGCGTTTGCCGGTGAGATCTCGAATCACATCCGAGAAATCTTGCTCGCGGTAGAGCAGCACGTGATCGGCGCCCAACGCGCGCACGCGCTCGACCTTGCCGTGGCTGCCGACGGTGGTGAAGACGCGCGCACCGAGGAGCCGCGCGATCTGAATCGCGGCATGGCCGACGCCACTCGCGCCCGCGTGCACCAACACGTCTTCGCCCGGCTGGATGCGCGCGCGTGCGACCGCCATGTGCCAGGCGGTGAGGAACACGAGCGGGATCGCGGCCGCGGACTCGAAGTCGAGCGACGCCGGGAGCGGGAGAACATTGGCGCGCGGCACGACGATGGACTGCGCGTATGTCCCATGCCGATGTTCACCGAGAATCCCGTAACTGCGACACAGGTTGTCGGCGCCGGACAAGCAAGCGGCACAGGTGCCGCACGCCACGCCCGGTTGCAGGACGACGCGTGCGCCGCACGCCAGGTCATGGACACCCGGGCCGAGTGCGGCGATGACGCCGGCGCCATCGCATCCGGGAATGAGCGGCAGGGGGTAGCGAACGCCGGCGATGCCACGACGAACCCAGAGGTCGAGGTGATTGACAGACGCGGCGCGCAGCTCGACCTGCACCTCGCCGGGTCCGGGCTCGGGGCGGGGGAGATCGCGCAACTCCAAGGTGTCGATGCCGCCGTGGGCGGCGACGAGGATCGCTTTCATGGGGATCCCAGGCGGAAGAAGGCGCGGGCGTTGTCGCGCAAGATGCGGCGTTTGGTCGCATCCGAGAGCGGCAAGGCGCAGAACTGTTCGACGTTGCGACGTGGTGCGGGCACGCCCGGGGCGGGCCAGTCGGTGCCCCAGAGCACCTTTTCCGCCATGCTCTCGAGTTTGGGAAAATAGTCGAGCAGCGCACGCGGCGGGATCCCGCTCACATCCATCCACACGTTGGGGTGTCGCCGCAAAAGGAAAATACAGGTATCCATGTAGAGCGGCCGACCGCCGTGGGCGAGGACGATGCGCAGCTCGGGGAAATCGCAGGCCACGTCGTCGATGGGCATGGGGTCGGCGAAGCGGTTGCGCGCGCCGGGGAAAATGGACGTCCCCGTGTGCACGAGGATCGGCAGGTCACAAGCCATCGCGCTGGCATAGATCCCTCGCAAGGCGTCGAGTCCGTCCAGATATTCGTTGGCGCGCACCAGCTGATGCGGCGGATGCAGCTTGAGCATGCGGATGCCGGACTCGGCTAAACGCTCGACATCGGCACGCGGGTCGCGGCTCGTTCTCGGGTGCACCGAGCCGACTGCGATCATCCGATCTTCGTGGCCGCGGACGTAGCGCGCGATCCAGTCGTTGGTCGCGTCCGTGAACCCCATGACCTCAGGGCTCACGTAGTTGACGAGAACGGCGGTTTCGATGTCTTGGGCGTCGAGGAAGCGCAACAGGAGTCCGGGATCCTCGGCGATGGCGATCGCGTCGGCTGCGCCTTCACGTCCGTGCCACAGCCGGTCGCGCACCTCGCGGTGCAGCATGTGCCAGGGCTGCACGTGCAGGTGGGCGTCGATGACGCGCGTGATGTCGGTCGGGAGACTCACGCCTTGAGGTCCACCCACACGGTCTTGAGCTGGGTGTAGGACTCGATCGCCGCCATGCCGGATTCGCGCCCGAAGCCGCTGGCCTTGTACCCGCCGTAGGGTGCCGCGGTATCGAACATGCCGAACGTGTTCACCCACACCGTGCCGGCCTGGAGCGCGCGCGCCAAGCCATGCGCCTTCTTGACATCGCGGGTCCACACTCCCGCCGCCAGACCGTAGGGCGTGGCGTTCGCCTGCGTCACCATCTCGTCCATCGATTCGAAGCGCAGCGCGGCGAGCACGGGACCGAAGATCTCCTCGCGCGCGATCGTCATCTCGGACTTGACGTCGCCGAAGATCGTGGGTTTGAAGTAATAGCCCTCGCGGTTGGGGATGTCCGAGCGTTCTCCCCCGAGCAACAACCGAGCGCCTTCTTTCTTGCCCACGTTCACATACTGTTGTACCGACTCGAGCTGTTTGGCCGAAACCAGCGGGCCGAGCCGCGTCTTCGGATCGCTCGGATCGCCCGGCACAATCTTGGCGCTGCGCTCGACGAGCTTGTCCATGAACGCTTCGTAGATGCTGGATTCGACGAACAACCGCGAGCCCGCAGTGCAGACCTCGCCCGCATTGTAAAAGATGCCGATCATGACGAACTTGGCGGCCAGCTCGAGATCGGCGTCCGCCAGCACGATGTGCGGCGACTTGCCGCCGAGCTCCAAGGTCAGCTTTTTCAACGTCCCGGCGGCCTGTCGCATCAACTGCTGCCCGACCTCGGTGGAGCCGGTGAAGGCGATGCCACCGATGCCGGGATGCTCGACGAGCGCGGCGCCAGCGACGGAGCCGCGCCCGGGCAACGCGTTCCAGGCTCCGGCGGGAAAGCCGACTTCCGCCGCCAGCTCCGCCAGACGCAGTGCCGACAGCGGCGTTTCGCTCGCGGGCTTGTGGATGATGGCGTTTCCCGCGGCGAGCGCGACGGCGAGCTTGCGTGCGGAGAGCAACATCGGGAAGTTCCAGGGAGTGATCAGCGCCATGACGCCGACGGGCTCGCGCAACGTGTAGCAGAAGAACGGGCCGCGCACGGGCACCGTGGCGCCCTCGATCTTGGTGGCCAGCCCGGCGTAGTAGTGGAAGCAGTCGGCGGTGAGCGGCACGTCGATGCTGCGGGCTTCGGCAATGGGCTTGCCGGTGTCGGCGCTCTCGAGCGCGGCCAAATCTTCGAGGTTGTCGAGAATGCGATCGCCCAGCTTCCACAGCAGCTTGCCGCGATCGCTGGCGGACATGCGTCCCCACGCGCCACCGAGAGCGGCGCGTGCCGCTTGCACGCTGGCATCGGCATCGCGCACGTCGGCCTCCGCGACTTCGCACAGGGGCTTGCCGGTGGCCGGGTTGAAGGTGGCGAAGCGCCGGCCGGAACCGGACGGGCGCCAGGCGCCGCCGATGTGCAGATCGAGCGGCGGCAGGCGCAAAGGCGCGGCGGTACGAATTTCGGTGCTCACGATGTCGCCTTTCGATTCAACGCCCTTGGAAACGGGGTGTGCTCTTGTCGTTGTAGGCGCGGATGCCTTCGCTCGCGTCGTCGCTCTCGAACAATTGTTGCTGCAGCTCGCGTTCGAGCGCCAACGCCTGTTCGAAACCGACCTCGAGTCCGGTGTGCACGGCGCGCTTGATCAGACCCACCGCGCGCGCCGCGCGCGCCGGCGGCACGAACTGCCGCGCGTACTCCAGCGCGCCCGAAGCGAAATCCTCTGGCGCCAGAATCGCGTGCACCAGGCCGATGCGCTCGGCGTCTTCGAAGCTCAGCAGCCTGCCTGTGACCATGAGCTCGAGCGCACGCGACTTGCCGACCAGACGCGCCAGACGCTGCGTGCCGCCGGTGCCGGGGAGCACGCCCAGGTTCACTTCGGGCAGGCCGAGTTTGCCGGCGCCGCGCCGAGCGATGCGCAGGTCGGCCGCCATGGCCACTTCCAGCCCGCCGCCGACGCAGTGGCCGTTCAGCGCCGCGATGACCAGCTTCGGCGTCTGTTCCAAGCGATTGAGCGTTTCGTTGGCGTGCAAGCAGAAGTAATACTTGTAGCGCGGCCTCATGTGCTGCAGCGTGCCGATATCGGCCCCGGCACAGAAGAACTTGTCGCCGCTGCCGCGCAGCAGCAATACGTGCACGTCGTCGTCGAAGCGGGCGCGCAGGATCGCATCGTCCAACTCGCGCATCATCTCGTAGCTGTAGCAATTGGCGGGCGGCTCCTGCAGCTCCAGGATGGCGATGCCCTCTTGGACCTGGTAGCCAATGCGTCGCCGCTCGCCCGCGTTGTCGCTCATGTGCTGCTCCCGTACTCGTAGACGCCGCGTCCGGTCTTGCGCCCGAGACGCCCGCCCTTGACGTACTGCACCAGCAGTGGCGAGGGCCGGAAGCGATCGCCGAGTGTATGGTGCAGGTATTCGAGGATCGACAACCGGGTGTCGAGGCCCACCAAGTCGACGAGCTCGAACGGTCCCATGGGGTGGTTGAGGCCGAGCTTGAGTGCCTTGTCGATGTCGGCGGCGCTCGCCACACCTTCCTCGAGCATGCGGAAGGCTTCGTTGCCGATCAAGGCATTGATGCGGCTGGTGACGAAGCCGGGCGATTCACGCACCACCACGGGTTCCTTGCCCATGCGGCGGGCGACGTCCTGCGCCGCCTCGACCGCAGCGGCGCTGGTTTCGAGTGCGCGCACGATTTCGAGCAGGCGCATGCGCGGCACCGGATTGAAGAAGTGCATGCCGACCACGAGCGGCGCGCGCCGCGTGGCCGCTGCCATCTCGGTGATCGACAACGACGACGTGTTGGACGCGAGAATCGTTTGCGGCGCGCACAATCGATCGAGCTCGCCCAGAATCTCGAGCTTGAGGTGCATGCGCTCGGGCACGGCTTCGATCACCAATTGCGCGCCGGCGGCGGCCGCGTCCAACGCCGTCACCGTGTGCAGGCGCCCGAGCGCCAGACGCGCTTGCTCGGCGTCCAGTGCCCCGCGGTCGACAGCCTTGGCCATGGAAGCTTGAATGTCTCGCAGTCCCGATTGCAGCTGCTCGGCATCGATGTCCTGGAGCACGGTCTCGAAGCCACCAACGGCGGCGACCTGCGCGATGCCGCGGCCCATGATCCCGGCTCCAATGACCGCGATCCGTTCGATCCCCATGCGGCCTCCTCATGTTCCAGAAACGGCGACGACGCGCTCGGACGGCGGAATCCTACACTAGATGTGGGTTCGGATGATGCCGATCCAGGACATGCCCCATCGGGAACGGCCATTGCACGTCATCGACCGCCGAGGTCCAGGCGGGTCGTGCTGGAACACGACCATGCCCGCGGGACCGGAACCCGGAGTCGAAATGCGAACTCTCGTCAAGCTCGGCATCGCCGCCGCGATTTTGGGCGCGGTGGCGAGTTCGCCGCAGGCGCGCCAGCGTGTCGTGGAATGGAAGCGTGCACTCTGGCGTGGCGCGGAAACCGTGAGCGGCAAGGCCACAGTCGAGCGCGGGCAGATGACGGCGCAGATCCTGTTGCGCCGGCGGCTCGAGCTCGCGGTGCGCGAGTACCGGGCACTGAATGGGCAAGCGCCCGCCACTCTGGATGCGCTCGTCGGCGCTGGGTTGCTGCAGTACGACGATCTCGCCGACGAGTGGGGAAGAGCCCTCGCGGTCGAATCGGGGGAGCGCGGGCTGCTCGTCCGCAGCGCCGGACCCGACGGCCGCTTCCACACCGACGATGACTGGACCCTCGACGTTTGAGGCTCTACCCTGAAACGCGGGAAGGGGCCCCGAGTCGTTCGGACCGTGTCACGCGTCCCTTCGCTTCGCGCCCCGGGCCGATCTCGACACGTGGAGGAGGCGGCGATGATCGACTTCAGTCTGAGCCAGGAGCAACAACAGCTGCGTGACCTGGCGCACGAGTTCGCCGCCAAAGAGATAGAGCCCAAGGCTGCGGAGCACGATCGAAGCGGCGAGTTTCCGCTCGCGATCATGCGTCAGGCGTGGGAGCTCGGCCTGATGAACACGCACGTGCCAGCCGCGTACGGCGGGCTCGGCCTCGGTGTCCTGGAGGGCTGTCTTCTCGCCGAGGAGATCGCCTGGGGCTGCACCGGGATCGCGACCGCGATGGAGGCCAACGGTCTCGCCGAGGCCCCAGTGATCGTGGCCGGAACGGACGCGCAGAAGAAACAATGGCTCGCACCCATGGTGGAGGAGTTCAGGCTGGCGTCGTATTGCGTCACCGAGCCCGATGCCGGCAGCGACGTGGCCGGAATCAAGACCCGTGCGCGCAAAGCCGGCGACGACTACGTGCTGAATGGCGAGAAGATGTGGATCACCGGCGCCAGCTTCGCGCACTGGTATTTCGTTCTGGCCTACACCGATCCGGAGAAGAAGCACAAGGGCATGTCGGCGTTCCTGGTGCCGCGTGAAACTCCGGGCATCGAGGTGGGCAAGAAAGAGAAGAACCTCGGCCAGCACGCCAGCGACACGCGCGCTGTGCGTTTCACCGACGTGGCCGTGCCGGCGGCGAATCGCCTGGGCAATGAAGGCGACGGTTTCAAAATCGCCATGGCGGCGTTCGACCACACGCGACCGGTGGTGTCTGCGGCCGCCGTCGGGTTGGCCCGACACGCCATGGAACATGCGGTGCATTACGCCAAGGAACGCAGCGCTTTTGGCGTGCCCATCGCCAAGCACCAGGCTATCGCGTTCATGATCGCCGACATGGCCAAGGACATCGAGGCGGCGCGGCTCTTGGTGTGGCTCGCCGCTTGGACCATCGACCAGGGCCAACGCAATACGCTGCAGGCAGCCTTCGCCAAGGCGAGCGCCGCGGACACGGCTATGCGCGTGGCGTTGGATGCGGTGCAGGTCTTCGGTGGCTATGGCTACAGCACCGAGTATCCGGTCGAGAAGCTGATGCGCGACGCCAAGGTGTTCCAAATCTACGAGGGCACGAGCCAGATCCAGCGTCTGATCATTGCCAAGGAGATCTTCGATCGAGCCTGAGCTGCGCAGTGTCGAGATATTCCGCCGCTACGACGTGGTGCTCTGCGACATCGACGGCGTCCTGCACTTGGGCCCGCAGGCCATCGCCGGCGTACCGGCGCTGCTCAGGGCGCTCGAATCCAATGGGCCACGCCTGTTCTTCATCACCAACAACGGCACCGCCCTGCCCGAGCAAATCGCCGTCTGGCTGGCGCAAATTGGGTTGGAGATCGCGCCTTCCCGACTCGTCACCGCCGGCGAAGCGCTGGTGGACGAGTTCGCCGCGAGCGGCCTCGTCGGCCAACCGATCCTCAGCATCGGCAACGAGCCGGCGGCCGAGTACGTGCGCCGCGCCGGCGGCAGCGTCATCCCTGACGGCCAGGCGCGGCAGCGCTACGCCGAAGCCGCGGCGGTCGTCGTCGGCAGCTCGCGGCAGCTGAACAAGGATGTCTTGGATGCGGCATGCAACGCCGTCTACCGCCACGGCGTGCCGGTCATCTGCACCAATCCCGACGTCTTCACGCCGACGGGGAACGGTGAGATCACGCTCGTGGCCGGCGCGTTGGCGCGCATCTTCGAACGCGAACTGGGCGTCCGCGTGCGGTGGCTCGGCAAACCGCACCGACCGATCTTCGACCTGGCACTGCGGCGGCTGCGCGAGCACACGGCATTCGCGGCCCCACGCGTGTTGGTGGTGGACGACAACCTCGAGAGCGGCATTCGCGGTGGCATCGCCATGGGATTCGACACCATGCTCGTGCTCTCCGGTTGGCATCGCAACCGCGAGGAAGCCGAAGCGGTCATGCGCAGTCAGGATCTGCAGCCCACCTACGTCCTCGATTCCCTCGTCGACTGATGGATCTCCTCCTCGAAGCCGTGGTGCGGATCAACCGCCTGTTCCCCAAGCCGCGCGTGGGCGGGCGCGAGTCCGACGATGCGTATTCGGAGTGGGAATACCGCGTCGGGCGCGAGATCTTCCAACGCCACTTTGCCGGTGCGTCGCTCGGCGATCGGCGCATCTTGGATGTGGGCTGCGGACTAGGTGGCAAAACGGTGTGGTACGCGGAATCCGGCGCGCGCCAAGTTGTCGGCCTCGATCTGGATCCGAGCCATGTGGCGCAGAGCCGCAAGTTCGCCGCCGCTCGCGGTCAATCGACACGCATCGATGTCCTGAGGGGCGATGCGATGCGCCTCCCCTTCGCGGCGGGATGTTTCGACGTGGTGACCGCAAACGACTCGCTCGAGCACTTCGCCGATCCAGCCGCGGCGTTGCGCGAGCTGGGACGGGTGCTGCGCCCGGGAGGCCGACTCTATCTCTACTTCACGCCCTACAAGTCGCCGCTCGGATCGCATCTCTACGATCATGTCAAGATCCCGTGGTGCCATATTCTCTTGTCGCGACGCTTGCTGTATGGCACGCTCGCGCGCGCGGTGCGCGACGAAGAGCAATCCGCCGGTGGGGACGATGTCGACGCCCGCGCCGCGCGGCGCACGCTCGAGATCATCCATTACTTCGAGCACTGTGTGAACGGCATCACGGTGCGGCGGTTTCATGACATCCTGAACGCCGAGCGCGCCTTCCTCGCACGCGACCTGCGCTACACCGTGCCCAAGTTCGGCTTCCTGCAACCGCTCCTGCGCGTGCCGGCCTTGCGCGAGTACTGGGCCGGTCTGGTCTTCGCCGATCTGGAGAGGGTCGAGAATTGAGGCGCATTGCTCGCGTGCGGCCAAGGAGCGCGTCATCACACATTCCCGTGTGCAAGGACCAGCGGGCTTATTGACGGCGCGTGCTGATCGTCGAACTCCGCTACCACATACTCGTTCTGCAACGCGTAGCCCCCGCTATTTCAGTTCGGTCTGGCGATTCTCGTCTCGTTTCGCCACCACATCCCGAGCCCTTGGTCTCCGAGCTGACAGAGGACATCGAGCGGCGCCCTGCCTCTGAAACGCGCCAAGGTCCCATGCTCGCCCTGTTGGTGATGGAATTCACACAACACCAGAACATTCCACGGCTCGTTGCCGCCCTGGTGACCGCGATAGTGAATGTGGTGCACCTGCAGATTTCGGCGCGACGTGCAGCCCGGCGCCATGCAGCGGAACCCCGAAAGCTCGAGCGCACGTTGGCGCCATCCCGGCCGGTCCGGCATGGTCTTCGGATCGTCCTCTGTCCAAAGCCACTCTTCGAGCAACGCCAGAAGTCCCACCCAGTCGGGAACGGGTTGCTTCCGCTGTACGTACTCGGCCGCGATCTTGGCCGAGGGGAAGGTTTGACACTCTTCACCAGGCCGGAGCTTGGTCTCGGCGCCAAGCACGAGCGTTCTGCGCGCCTGTTCGATGCAGCCGAGGAACGCGATCGCATCGTTTTCGTTGAGATAGAGGGAGAGCATGGTTTCGGTCACGGGTCCATTGCGCGCCACACGTCCGAGCAGACCCTGGCCGAGGGCAATGGCCCTGAGGCGCGTTTCACCCGGCACACGCCGCAAGGATGCGAGCCAAGCGGCATCGTCCATGGGCCTCCCGATTGCCGCCCGGGCGCGCGCGATCGCAGCCGCCGACCCGATCGGAACATTCGAGCGTGCGTATCTTCTGGCCGTCTTCCCGCCGCCCGTCGCACCCGAGTGCCTGCCGCTTCTCCCACCTTCGTTCGATGGATCACGATCGACACCCGCCGAGCGCTCGGTCGAAGGGTTTCGATTGTCGCTCGTCCCGCCCGATGGATTCTGATTGGCGCTCGCCAAATCCAGCACACCCAGCCTCGAGGTCAGCGCCTCGGCCACCGCCACCTGAGCCTCGAGCCGGGTGCAATCCAAAGCGCGCGATTCGTCGCGCAAGCGCTTGACCGTCCGTTCCCTCGCATGCCGCACCCAATGTGCTTGCAACGTCTGCTCCCCGCGGGTCGGTCGCAGCGTCCGAGTCACCCACTGGGTTGCCACGAAACCGATCACTCGACCCTCGTAGGCCGTGCTCACGTGGCGGTACCGCCGAAGCTCCCGGGCGAGTGACACACGCTGGCG
>CAZMNW010000018.1:0-8712 GCA_964567755.1 uncultured bacterium | reverse complement strand
CCGCGGACGCGACCCGGCATGGATCCGGTCCGCCCGTACCTGGTTGAAACGAAACTCACGATCTTTCGATAGCGGCGGTTGGGCGCCCTGATCGGACCGGATGAAATCCGGCTCGCCGTAGGTCTCGAATAGTGCTCTTGGAACCCGGTAAAGGGCTCAACGGTTTTCGAAACCGTCCCGTTCGACCACTCCGGCACCTCTCCGCTCGGAGCAACCCTTTGCGGACGCGGAACTTATCGGACTGCAGGCGAGGTTGTCAACACACAGCGTTCCCGGTTTGTTCCCGGTGTACCCGCTCAGCTTCCCGCTGGACCGCCTCGTCGGTCAACCGAGCGTACCGCTGGGTCGTCACGATCGAGGCGTGACCGAGCATCTGCTGGAGCGCCGCGAGCGACCCACCCTTTTCCAGCCAGGAACACGCGAATGTGTGCCTCAACTGGTGTGGGTGGAACCGAGAAACGCCGGACAACTTACGCATGCGGAGCACCGAGTGCCAGTAGTTCGTCTGCGGCACCAAGAGCCCGACACGACCCCGAACCTCGGCTGCGAGTTCGGGCGGGAGCGGGATGCGGCGAACCTTCGTATTCTTCGTGTTCGCCACGATGAGTACGCCGCTTCGCACATCACTTGCCTTGACCCTCATCATCTCGCCCCACCGAAGTCCCGAACCGAGTCCCAAGCGCATAACGAAACCCCAGGGTTCCGAGAGCGCCGTGAGCCTCACAACCTCGTCCTCGTCCAGCCGGTCCGGCGGCCGCTCTTGGATCCTGGGTAACAGCCTCCGTGGGAACGGCGATCGGGCGACGTAGCCCGCATCTTCGGCCCACCGAAAGAAGCACCGAGCATCCGAGAGAACGTGCGCCACCGTCTGCCTTGCGAGCTTCCTTCCCTCGAGCCACAATCGGTACTCGCGCAGATGGTCGGCTGTCACGCGCGTCACGGGCTTCATACCCAAGAACGCCTTGAAAAAATCATCGGCTCGCTGACGGGCGAGCCTGACATTCTTTTCGTTCCTGGCCGTCGCCACGTACGCGGTGAGCCACCGATCAACCAGCTGCGACACCGTGCCGCGATTCGGAAGGATGGGCTGTTCGCGCAGATGTTTCAGCCTGGCGCACGCCAGGTCGTAATCCGACCCCAGCGGCGTCCAGATTTCCTCGCCCTTCTTGTAGCTGCGGAGATAGAACGCCTTACGCTTGCGCACCATCCCCTTCGGGAACCTTGGCATCTTCCATCACCTCGTTTGCCAAGGCCCGCCGAACTCAGCGGGCATTATACCCCACCTCGCCGGGAGTGCAGCCACTGCTGGACTTGTGCCCGATCGAAACGAACGCGGCCACCGATCTTGTAATGCGGCATCGCACCACGCTCGACCCAGGCGTACACCGTCTTTTCGTGGACTCCGAGGTAGATGGCAACCTCGCGGACCGTGAGGAGCGCGGGCAGGTTCGTCAGCGGCGACGCCGCCTCGACTGCGTCAACATTATCTCGTCTCACGGACATCGGCGTCCCTCCCGCGATAGATGGCGAGCGCAGAAGGAAACGGTGCGCTCCACGCCTCACCCTGCCGGCCCAGGAATTTGAGACGCCCCTTCAGGCACCGCACTTCGTCGGCAGCGCCTGCGACCCACGTGTGCCACCAGCGCGTGTCCGTGCGGGCCGGAATGAGTGCGACGACGAGCGGACACCGCCAGCGGGTCTCCGTGAACGCCTTCTGCAACCACCGGTCGATGCCGCGACCGTAGGGCGGGTTCATGAAGCAGCGCTCGCCCGACCAGTCCTGGCGGAGACCGTCCTGCTCCTCGGTGAAGAAGCGCGGCAGCTTGGCGTTCCAAGGAGACGCGCAGACGTCGCGGGTGAAGTGGAACTCGGCGTCGAGCACCGCGAATACCTCCAGCGGCGTCGCCCAGTCGATGGCTGTCGCCGGCCCCCTGCCACCGAGCAGCGCTCGTCCAACGCGGTTACCGCGAGGAGCATCCTGTACGCGTTGCGTGCTCACGGACCTCGTCCTTCACTTAGCGCTGGAGGTTTGGGTTGTCGTTCCGAGTTCTTCAAGAGTCTTGGAGTCCAGGCTGTCTGATTCAACTGTGTCGGTGAAGTGGTGGGCATGTTTCTCTCTTAAGGCTCCCACCCCTTACGAATCGACTTCGTTGCACATCAGTCACTTGCAACCTCCACACTCCCCTTACAGCAAGGGGAAGCGTCAGGGGATCTCGTGAGGGGACCCGACGATTGCGTCGCGCACTTCGCACAGCGCTCTCCCGGGTCCCTCGTCCTCGTTCCACAGGACCCACCAGTTTCGCCATCGCTCCGAGAGCAAGGTCTCCACTGCCGGTCGACGCTGTCGCGCCTCAGCGGTGAGCACGATACCGATGCCGATGTCCCGCAATCCGAAGAGTCCGGCAGGGCTCGCGAGCAACCCCTCGTATGCCTCCAGCTTGCTTCGAAGCGTGCCAAGCCCTTCGGTTCCACGGTCCACTTCGAGGGCGAGTCGAATCGACTCGTTCGTCCCTGTCACGCGCAGAAGCACCAGCGCATCAGGTACGACCAGTCCTGCCGTGACGCCGGCGTTCTCGCGTAGCTCCCAATCGGAGCGTACCCGCTCGAGAGCGAATCCAGGCAGCTCGTTGACCGCGACAGCCAACTGCGACCATGCGCGCACGATCGCCAGATGATGCTCGATGCCGCCACTCGGCCGCCTGGGAGGAATCTCGCCGGCGCGTTCCAGCCACGCAGATCCTTGAGGACCCAGGCTGTACACGTTCTCTCGCGCGCGATCCCCGGCCTGAATGTTCACGAAGCCGGCGTCAAACAACTTTCGGAGTCGCGCGGCCGCTGTATCCTTGCGGACACCGTGGAAAACAAGCTCGGTCAAGTCCGAGGTCCGGGCGATACGGAATCGGGCGAGCGCCCGCAGAAGCGCTTCGTCGCGCGAGGAGAGCACGAGTTTCCTCCGACCCCGCCGGACGTCTCTGGCGTGCCTCCTCATAGCGTCCACCGCCGCAGTGGATTGCGGACCGGTAGTCCGCAGGTCACGCAGGGCGTCCAGCCTGCCGACTGTTTGCAGACGTCGCATCGCCCGAACGCCCAGCCTTCGTGCATCGCTCCGCAGCGGCACTCGAACACACCGAAGACAGGCGATGCGTGACGGCGTGGGCAGCAGAGCGTCTCGGAGACGAGCTCGTCCAGGTGGGCCAGGACGATGCCACAGCGCCAGATGAATCTCACGCCGATCCAGCAAGTGCCGCTCAGCCACGCTAAGAGTCGCGCGCTCACGAGCAGTAGGTGCCACGCGCGTCTGATCAACCCTTCGATCTGCATTCATCCCATCCTCGGTCCATGGTGCTGGTCCTCATCCGGTGCCGGCGCCAGGAACGCGGTATCGAGCGCGTCATCGCCGGGTGCCACCATCGGCGCTTCCGGCTCATCCATCGCGACCGTGCCGCGGTAGATAGACTCCCGGATGTCAGCAGGGACCTCGGCCGCCCGCTGACGCAGCGCGTCGAGGTCAATGCGGGGCGACCGCACCAGTTGCGCGCCAACCGCACCCTTGATCCAGAGAAGGTATTGTCGCTGCTCAAGCCGCGTGAGCTGTTCGACAAGCACCTGCCGCTCAGCCACCGCATGCTGGCTTCGGGCTGCTGCTGGAAACGCATGCGCGTAGGCGCGCGCGTCCTCGAGGTTGCAACGAAACGCCGCCTCCACGCCGGTGTTCGTTCGCAGCAGTCTGACGAGTGTCGGCTCGAGCTGAGCGGCCTGTTGGTTGATAAATGTGCAGGCGGTCCGCTTGTACCGGGCCAGCGCCAACAAGCGTGCGAACTGGGCCGTTTGATGACGCGCCAGACCTTCCTGAAATTCTTCGAACACGAGATGTGTGTAGGGCGAGTCTGGCTGCACAGGGCGCGAGAGCACGCTCCGCATCACTTTCCCGAGCACCACCCCGCCGAAGAACTTCGTCAGCTGCTCGGCGCCTGCCGGCGGCTCGCCCAGGTCGACAATGGTGATGCCAGAATCGAGCGCGTCGCTGAAGGAGACGCAGTCAGGCGCTTCGAGCATCCGTCGCACTGCCGGAAGGAAGACGAAACTGTCGATCCGCGCCAGAAGCGCGTCGATGGACGCGCGATTTTCCCGAACCCGCAGGGTTTCAACATATCGGCGAAGGCTTGGATCGGTCGACCGCTGAGCCGCCGTTGCTAGTGTCGTCGGGTCCTCGAGCCACGTACGAACGATGGTCAGTGGCCGTCCGAGCTCGATGGCGAGCGAGACGAGACGCAAGAGGACGCGGGTCATGCGATGGCCGAGTTCCGCACCCAAGGATTCCTCGAGCGTGCTGGCCAAGGTGAAGGCTTGAATCTCGCGATCCAAACCTGGCTCCGGGAGACACAAGTTGAGCCGCGGCAAGTATCTCGAGAAAGGTCGCACGATACGCAGGCGCTCGAGGAGTCGATCACCGCCTGGGAACTGGGTCAACACCGGGAGAAGGATATCGAGCAAGAGCGTCGTCAACTCGCCCTTGAAGTCCACAACGATGACAGGAATGCGCCTCGCGAGTACTTGCCAAAGGATCGCCAGTGCCAAAAAACTTTTCCCGCTACCCGTTCCTCCGCAAATCCAGTGATGCACCGACAGAAACCGCGTTACAGGAACGCCCGTCCAGAACGGCGCGCCTTCCGGGTCGCGCGCCCGAGCGAGGACCAAGCGGCCCGGGCCGGGCCCGATGCGAAACGCCTCTGCAAACCGTGCCAGCGCCTCACGCTCGGCCGCCTGCTCGCTCGCCACCCGGCGGTCATGCCATCTGCGTGCCCTTCGGACATCGCGAGCACCAAGGAGCATTCGGAATGCTGACTGAATGCTCACCATGATCCTCAGGCCTCCCACGTCTCGCCGAGCGCAGGATCCGGGTCTTCGCGCAACTCCCTCGGTGCGGCGTATGCCGGAACGTCCTCGGCCGGACGGCGGACAGCAAGCGCGGCGCGGTGCTCGCGCGACTGTCGCTCGTGCAAGGGATCGCGCGCACGGAGCCAACGAGCGAGCCGAACCCCAAGTCCGACGCTGAACGTGCCGATGAAAAGAGTGGCGAAGGTGCTCTCGATGGCGGTCGGCAGCAGTCTTCCGCTCGCATGTGCGAGGTGGGTGGCCAGTTCGGGAAGGAACTGGAACGCGCACACGCAAAGCAGGAGGACGACGATCAGATGCTCGACCACGCGCCACATTGCTACCTCCCCTGGGCGCACGGCCGCCTGGGAACGAGTGTCACCTGTGGCGCTGCGGGATATTCCCCGTTCGTCCGTCTCGGCGGCAGTTCCACGCGGGTCCACACCGACCCTGATCGGGATGGCGGGCAGGGTCGCTGTCTCTGGACCCGAAGTCTCTGGGTGCTTGCACGTCTTGTTTCGGAACACTCGCAGGTGTCTGCCGGCGACACCTCTCTCTTGCTCTCGAGCCATGGATCTCCACGGCGCCGGGCGAAGGTGCGAGTCTCAACGCGTTGTGGTCGATTCGTCTTCACTCGCTGTACCGAAGGCGACTCCTGGGATGGCACTGGGAGTGACGCTGCCCGAGCGGCGGCAAACTCGCACGGTGACACCGGCACTCCGTTCCGAGTCCACACTGGACGGTTTAGGGGTACAATCCAGAGCTGCCCCGCGTAGAACACGTGTCTGTGGGGAGTTGGGTGCCTTACTGCTGCACACCCGCAGAGCGTCGCTAACCACGCTTCCCTTTTGGGGTCGGGCTGCGGCTCTTCGTCGAACAAAGCATGGCAAAGTGCGTCGTCATACTGCGGTCGCTTCGTCACCACTGATTCTGACGGGCGCGATTCCCGAGGAGGCGTATCCGGCCCAGGCGGCTCTGACGATTTCAGGGCAACCTCGTTTGATGGCACTTGTGATCGAGCCTGAGGGGTTTTGCGTCTAACCTCGACTCGTCGCGCAGGCGCTGGAGGAGCTGCTTGCTGGAGACGCCGGCGCGGGCGAGCTGCAGCGTCCGCATTTCGGTTGGCGACCATCGGTTGCCGCTCGAGTATTGGTGTGACCATCGTGGAGGGCGGCGGTGCAAGGGTCGCCTCCGGTATCACATCGAGAACCGGCGTCCCACGCAGCAACGCCCGGCCGAGCGCGACAAGCACGAGAGCCACGGCAACGAAGAACGCAGGACGGAGGGGATTGTGTCTCGCGGGTCTCTCGTGGACGCGCGGGATCTGTGGCCTCGGCCGATCCTCGAGCGCTGTATCAGCAACCAAGGCGTGCCGGAGAAAGACATCGGCAGCGTCAGGCCGATCGTCATGCTGCAGGCGCCCCGTCTGACGCAAGGGCCGCCCAGCACGCAGCGCGTGCGCAACCTCCGGCCGCAACAAGCCCTCCTCGTCGCTCAAGTCGTCCCGGTAAGCCATGCTTCAGATGGTCACCTCCTCCGTCCTCCACCCGCACACGGGGCAGGCCACGTCGCGCACGACGCGCGCGTCGACAAAATCGAATGGACCGTCGTAGAAGAGCTCGGCGTACACATCGCGCGGGCGACTTCCCGCGTGTAGCAGCTTGAAGCCGCGGCAACGTGTCAGGATCTCGCCGCGGCTGCCTGTGGGATCGAGGAGCGCGAGGGCGTACGCCGAAGCGACTGACGCCAAGTAACAAATGTCAGCTCCGAGTCCCGGCTCGGCCAGCAGTCGCTGGCCATCGGCTTCCTGGTACGCGGCTCGACGCTCCTTGACCGAGACGCCACCCACGATGCCGGCCCGGAAGCCAACGCAGCAGAAAAGACAAGGTCCTTCCCCTGGCCTCACCAGCACGATCTCGCCGCCGCAGGCCCGTTCGTATGCCCCGACGCAGACGGCCTGCGTGCCGGTTTCGACGCAGTCCTCGTTCGCGAGGAACTGCGCCTGCACGGAGTCCGTGCTCGCGATCACGAGGTCGGCCTGAGCCACGAGACGCCGGCGCTCATCGTCAGGCAGCGCGCAGTAATCTGCCTGGATGGCTTGGGCGTGAACTCTGCGCCAGCGGAGCGCTTCGGCCACGGCCTGCACCTTCACACGCCCCAAGTCGCGCAGGTCGCAGATGTGGCGGGACAGGTTGTGGGCTTCCAGGATGTCGTCGTCAATGAGGTCGAAGGTGTGAACGCCGGCTTGAGCGAGTAGCAGCGCCATCATCGACCCGATGCTGCCGGTCCCGATGCAGAGCACCCGTTTGCGCTCGATGCCGCTGGTGCCGACACTCACACGGCGGCTGTCGAGGGCTTGATCCACGGCGACGACCCGAACCTCGTCGGGCGTGGGTAGGCCTTCAGTCAGAGCCATCGGAATGATGCGCTCGCCACAGCGAATGGAGAGGACCGGGCCCGTCGCCACATCAGGCCCAACGACGCCGAGCGGCACGAGGGTGTCGGCTGGTTCTGCGGACAGAACCTGCAGCAATCCCTCACGGACGAGGCCGTAGACGGGCTGCGACGAGCCCGAGGATGCCGCTTCGAGGAGTGCTTCCTCGACGACGACGAGTCGCACGGTGGCTGGCACGATCGGTTCCCTCCCTTCCGTTTGGCGTTGCTCTCAGGAGGACCTTTGCCATGCGAGCATCGGAATCCGGCACAACATGAACCTCGAGCTCCTCGAACTCCTGCCGCTCGCGTGCAATACCGAACGCGCGCAGCGTGACGATCCCATGCTGCAAGGTGGCGATCGGAAACACGGCTTCGGGCTTGTTCCAGCGAGCAGTCGTCACGATGCGGCGGGCCGTGGCAAGATCGATCGCACTTGGACGGTCGAAGTGGGATGGATGCTTGTGCCAATCGCCGATGTAATCAAGCGCGAAGCGTTCGAACAGGAAGTCGAGGTAGCGCTGCTGCCAAGCTGAATCAGGCTGGAATCGCGCGACTGACCGGCACGCGCGCGGCCCCGACGGAATGACGAACGGGACCGTGACCCCCTCATTGGAGGCAACGCCCAGGAGGATGCCACCCGTCTCGACGTCCGCGTGCGCCAGGCAATCGGCCTCGAGCATCCGGGAGGCACGCTCGGCGAGAATGAACTTGCGCGCCATCAGTACCGCTCTCCTGTTTGCAGCCACACGACATACGCAAGCAGCCACGCCGAGAGCAGCGGCACGCAGCTTGCCGCCGTGCCGCGATGCGCGTCCCACGTTGTCTGATGGATACAGACGCTCCCGTCCGCGTAGACGTGCGGAGCACCGGCGGCTAGCGGTGGTTCAAGCACCCAGAGCGCCGGCGCACGATATGGGAAGTCCTTTGGGTACTCCAGCGTGACCAAGAACCGCTCCTGCGGCTGCGGCTCGAGTACGCCTACCCACAACAGTTGCCCACTTGCATCCTCGATGAGCGAGAAGCCGGGGAAGCGATTACACATGACGTCCACCTCAGCTGCGAGGCGCGGCTTCCAGCGATCGTTCCGATACCACATGCGACTCTCCGAAGATCAGATCGCTCCGGCGTACGATGAAAAGTGGGCTGTTCGCGATGATGGCCACGGCGACCGCCTTCTGGTTGCCTTCGATACAGAGCTGCGCGATTAGATCTAGGAACTCGTCCTTCTCTCCCTGGGAGAGCGCGTGCACGAGATGTGCTTCCCCTCTCTGCCAACATCGATGAGACACCGGACCCCTCGGAGTTTAGTGTAGAGGGCGATCGAGAGGGCGAAGATGTCCCAAGAGCCGGGAGTCAAAGGTGCAATGCGGGAGGTCGAGGTGTCAGCCAAGGTAGTGCGAC
>CAZMNW010000017.1:0-76853 GCA_964567755.1 uncultured bacterium | reverse complement strand
CGTCGCACTACCTTGGCTGACACCTCGACCTCCCGCACTGCACCATTGACTCCCGGCTCTTGGGACATCTTCGACCTCTCGATCACCCTCTACACTAAACTCCGAGGGGTCCGGTGTCTCATCGATGTTGGCAGAGAGGGGGAGGCGCGGTGGCTTCCTTCGTCGCATCCGTGGACTTCGAGGGCAACTGCGTGTCCCAGGTGAGCGCCAATCGGTTGGCGCTGCAGGCCGTACCGATGGACGCAATGAATCGCAAAATGGCGTTTTTTCCTCAGACCGTGCCGCAGCCGGCCGACGGGCCCGCTAGCCAAGGTGGCTACGCGACCACCATCACGGAGAAGCAGATCGGTGGCTGTAACGGCGGCGGTACGACGGCGGTCTACCTGGATGGCGTCGTGATCGCGAACGTCACTTTGCCGACTTTGACACCCAGCGTCGACCTCAACGGGACGGGTTACTGCGATGCTGGCGATATTGCGGTGTTTGCAACGTCCAACGGCCGTTGCCAAGGCGAGGCCGGGTATGATGCGTGCGCGAACCTCGTGCTCGATACGCCTACTCAGTGCATCAACCAGGGTGATTTGGACGTGCTGGGGATGCACTTGGGGCATAACTGGACATCGCCGATCTCCAAGGTAGAATCTGGCCTCGGAACGGTGACGAAGCTGCTCATCGAACCGGATGCATCTCCAGTCACCGCCTCTGTGAGGGTACGGCTCGAGGGATTGCAGGAGCGGTCCGCGGTCGGTGTAGTGCTCCGCCCGGCCGCGAACAAGCTCCAGTTTACAGCCTGGACCCCCGAACCCCAGAACGCCACGACAGCGTTTGCCGTAGCAGGTGCCGATGAGCAGGGTTCACGGCTTGCGCTGCTCGTGTTGAATGTAGCACCCGATGCAACCGGTGTCGTCGAGCTTGGAAGGTTGACTTTCATAGCCTCGGCCGGGGAAGCGGTGACCACCGCCGATCTGCCTGTCTCCTATGAAGACGTGGCAACGTTTGACGCTTCCATTGCCTCCGTCGTGATCGATCGCAGGCAAACCATGAATGAAACTCCTCGCATCACGACGATTGCCCAGAACTACCCGAACCCATGCAACCCCAGCACAGTGATTCGCTACACGCTCAGTCAGGACGCACCGGTACGCCTGACGATCTACGATGTCGCTGGGCGGGAGGTTCGAACCCTGATCAACCATCGCCAGCCGGCAGGCGAGCACGCCGTCGTGTGGGATGGCCGCCATGGTTCCGGGCGCAATGCAAGCTCGGGAATCTATGTGTACCGCTTGGCGACAGGTGATTTCACCGGGACGAAGAAGCTCGTCCTCATTCAATGAGGGGAGGTGAAAGACGAGTTCCGCTGCGCCTGTTGGCAAAGGGGCCGTGTGGATTCTCTCGTTGCTCGTTGCTCCTTCGGCAGTCGCGGCGGGATCGGCCTCCCCTTTTGGATCCGCGACAGACGCGGGTGATGGTCGCGTTGCCTGAGAGCTTCCACTGCTCACGGGCGATGACCACGACGATCGTGTTTTGATGTTTGCTGATTGCCGGCTCGCGTGATACTCCTCTGGCACCGGTACGGTCGCTGCTGTGCTCGCTCGGTACGAGCCAGGCCATCAGTCTGGCGTGCTGAGTGGGATCGCCGTGGATCGTGGAGCTCCGCCACGAGCGCCATCGCGGTCACCGTGGCGATGCCCCGGAAAAAGTTTTCGCGCCCAACATGGCTCGCTCACGCTGGCGCCAGCATGCTCCCACATCCGCTGAACATCTTCTGGCTCAATTCACGCAGTCGTCGTGCATCAATGACGCTCCTGGGCCGCAGAGTCACAACCAAACCGACGCGAAGTTGGTTCCGTTGCAGACCCCGGGGCGGAAGTTCGTGCGCCGGCACCGCACAGGTGTGGCGTTCGCTGTGATTCTGGTGTTCTTCGCCGCCAACGCCATCGCCGCCTCGAGACTCGTTGGTTCTTCGGCGTGCGCGCCTCCCAGAGCAATGAGCATGAGCCCGCCTAGAAAAACTGGGCCTCGAACTCTTCGCATTGCACACACAGTTCGGCGAGGACACGCAGACAAGACCGAGCATGGGCCGATCGCGATCACGCGGCAAGCTGTGATGCCCCCAAGAGCGAGGGGCATCTTGTCTTGCGGCCGAAGCCCTCTGGCCGGCCGAACCGCATCATTGTCGTGTAGCCGGAACCCACCTTGGCCTTCCGGCGATGCCACACCCATTGCCGTATGGCCGGATCCCGGAAGAGTAGGCGTAGACTTTCCGTAGGTTCGAGATTAGCTTTTTCCGGCGATGGTCGGCAAGAGAGTAAATTGCCGCTGCAAGGAGGGTTTCATGGTCCCCGTCATGGACTTGTGGGTTCCGATTCTCATTTCGACGGTCTTGGTTTTCTTCGCCAGCTCTTTTCTACACATGGTGCTGCCGTGGCATCGCAAGGATTTTGCCAAGCTCCCCAACGAGGATGCGGTGCTGGAAGCCTTGCGCAAGGCCGGCGCCTCACGCGGCGATTACGTCTTCCCTTGTCCGAGCTCGCCCGCCGACATGCGTACGCCAGAGATGATCGAAAAATACAAACGCGGCCCGAGCGGTGTCATGACCATCCTGCCTCTGGGCGCTCCCGTGATGGGGAAGTTTCTGACCAAGTGGTTCTTCTACTGTCTCGCGGTGGGAGTCTTCGTCGCCTACTTGGCTGGGCGCACATTCACGATCGAGACGGAGTACCGGGTCATTTTCCGTTTCGCCAGCACGATGACGTTCCTCGCCTATGCCGCAGCGCTCTGGCAGGATGTGATCTGGAAAGGCCAGTCTTGGAAGACCATCCTCAAAACCACGATCGACGGCGTGATCTACGGGTTGCTCACGGCTGGCGCTTTCGCCGGCTTCTGGCCGCAGGCCTAGACCCCCGCGCACGCCGGCGGACTTGGCGCGAGGCTCGAGAACCCGGCGCCCGCCGATTCGACCGTGCCCTTGAACCGCCATGCACGCGATTCAAGACGTGTACTTGTCCATGATCCCCTGGACCACACGGCGTGAGAGTCCGTGGTAGGTCGGGCTCGCGGCGGTGAAGATGTCGCGCGCCAGCGCCCGCGTGCGCGGTTGCTTCCCGAGTGCCGTGTACAACGGCCGCAGGTACTTCATGCGTCCGACGCGCGTCAGTACCTCACGAATGCGATCGAAAACCGGGGCATAGTCCGAACCGCCGGCGATCGTGAGCCACTCCACCAGAATCTCGTAATTACCACGCCGGGTGAGACCAAGAGCAGTATCCAGCCAGTCGCACGCTGCCGCGTCGAGCTGGCGCGGCAGATTCTGCAGGTAGACGACCATTTGGCTGGGATTCCAAGCCGCAATCTGCTCTGGCGTGGGTCGTTGGCCCTGCGACCAGCCATTGGCCAGCTGCACCAGGTTGTCGAGCATCGGCGAGCGGAAGACCGGCGCGTTGGACGGCATTCCCGGCTCGTACAGCCAGCTGTGCGCATCCACTTTCGTCGCGGTGCCTGGCAGCTTCTCCTCCAGGAACGCGACGAACTCCTCGGTCGTGATCGAAGTGAAGCGGAAGCGCGCCATGTAGTCGAGCATGAAGCGGTCGAACGTCTCGCGTCCGACGGTACGCTCGATGAGCGCTAGAAAGCGCGAGCCCTTCTCGTATGGAATGGTCGAGAACACCTCGTCGGGATCGATCCCTTCGAGCTCCGTACGCAAGCGCGTGAGCGGCGACGCGACGCCGAAGCGCTGCAGCGATTCCTCCAACGCGTTCTGGCCGATGGCCCAGCCGAGGATCGCCTCATCCGCGCCGTGCAGCGCTTCGCGAATGCGCCGCTCGGCCCACACGGTGGCGCCTTCGTTGAGCCAGAAGTGCTCCGCCGTAGCATTGGTGACCAGGTTCCCCGTCCACGAATGCGCCAGCTCGTGCGCGACGACGTCGACCAACGACCGATCCCCAGCCAACAGCGTCGGCGTCAGAAACGTGAGCCGCGGGTTCTCCATGCCGCCGTATGGGAACGAGGGCGGCAACACCAACATGTCGTAGCGTTCCCAATCATAGGGGCCGAAGAGCGATTCGGCCTTCCTGATCATGGATTCGATCTCGGCGAACTCCCACGCGGCCGCGTCCACCACGCCCGGCTCCGCCCAGACACGCGAGCGCGGCGAAAGATCGCGCGAGGCGAGATCCCCGACGGCGAGCGCCAGCAGATAGGGCGGGATCGGTTGCGGCATCTCGAATAGATAGGTACGCCAGCCCGGCATCGGCCCCGGCCGCACACCCGCCGGCCCCGCGGCCATCACCGCGACCAAGCCCTCCGGCACGATCACTTCGGCGTGATAGCTGACGCGCGCGAGCGGCGTGTCCTGGCACGGCACCATGCTGCGCGCGTGGATCGCCTGACACTGGCTGAACAGGAACGGCTGCCGTTTGCCGTCGGTTTGCGCCGGCGCCAGCCATTGCAGAGCCGCCGCCGTCGCGGACGTCGTGTAGGCAATCCGCACCTCACGACAATGCGGCGGCAGCTGCAATCGCAAACGTTGTCCAAGAATTTCCGCTTCCTCGCCCAGCTCGAAAGACACTTCGGACCCATCCTGAGCCTGGATCTTCTGGATGCTGATTCCTTTGCTATCGAGATCGAATGGTCCGCTTCCAGGACGCTCGAGTTCGAGGAGCACGGTGCCGACGAGCACCTTGGCGTCGAAGTCGACGCGTAGATCGAGTTGCCACCGCCGCGTTCGCGGTTGTGTGTCATCGTAATAGGAATGTGGGTCGAGCCGTGCCACGGTCTGCCTCCTGGGTTCACTGCGCAGCGGCGCCAGTATAGACTGCAGCGGCATGGCGGGGTCAAACGCCTGAGCAGCGGACGTCGGACCCGCGATCCTGCGCAAGAGGAGCGCACGCAACGACTCGCCCAGGATCCATGCACCGACAGTGGTGTAGACTCACGACGAGTGCCGCGTCCGATGGATCACGGATCCAACCTTGGAGACAACCTTGCGCAAGGACAAGGATGGCGAGAATGCAGCGCTCGAACGCCGCGACTTTTTGAAGTTGACGACTGCCGCCACCGCTGGTTTCTTCGCCCACTCGGTGCTGCCGGATGCAGCGCGTGCGCTCCATGCCCTGCCTGCCAATCCAGCCACACCCGAGGCTCTCCCAACGCGCAATTTAGGACGGACGGGTTACCGTGTCGGGCACTTCAGCCTCGGCGGTCAGGCCGCCATCGAGCAGCCCGGGAACGAAGACGTCGGCCTCGCCATCGTCGAGCGCGCTCTCGATCTCGGTGTCAACTACATCGATACCGCGGCAATGTACGGCGCGGGTCTGAGCCAACGCACCATCGGGCAGGTCATGAAACGCCGGCGCCACGAGACCTTTCTCGCCACCAAGACAGGGGACCGTACGCGCGATGGCGCGCTCCGCCAGCTCGAAGATTCGCTGCGTTCGCTGCAGACCGATCACGTGGACATTTGGCAAGCGCACAACCTGTCGCGTCTCGACGAAGTCGAGCAGCTGTTCGCCCCTGGCGGCGCCATCGAGGCCTTCACCGAGGCGCGCGAGCAAGGTCTGGTGCGTTGTCTCGGCGTCACCGGCCATGCCGACCCCGCGGTTCTCGCCGAGGCGATCCGCCGCTTCCCGTTCGATACCATTCTCATGGCGCTCAACGCCGCCGATCGACACCACTCGAGCTTCATCGAACACCTGCTTCCGATCGCCCTCGAAAAACAAATGGGGATCATCGGCATGAAGGTCCCCGCGCGCGGCCGCATCCTGGCGTCGTGGACACCGCCGGAGCCTACCGGCTCGTCCTGGGAAGGCGGCGCGGGTCCGGGTGTGCTCACCATGCGCGAGGCGGTGCACTATGTGTTGTCGTTGCCCGTGAGCACGATCATCGTCGGTTGCGACTCGGTGGCCCAGTTGGAGGCGAACGTCGAGCTGGCGCGCACGTTCACACCGTTCAACGGCACGCAGATGGCGGATCTCGAGGAACGCACCGCTCCTATTCACCGGCAGGCGTTGTTCTTCCACCGCTGGAGCTGAAACGCAACGGATGCCCTCCTCCGGCGCGCGGATCGTCGCAGCGAGCGACCACTCGGCGCTCGTCGTGTTCGCGGACGAGTTGGGCGCCGAACGCCACCGCGACGTCCTGCGCCTCACCACCGCGTTGCTCGGCCAAGCGGCACCATTCGTCCGCAACGTGCATCCAGGCCAAGCCTCGATTCTCGTCTCCTTCGATCCAAGAATGTGTTCACCCGCGGCGATGCAAGCATGGCTCGAAGAGCGCCTGCAGAAGATGTCCGAGATCGAGCCCCTCACTCCCCGCACGATCGAGATTCCGGTGTGCTACGGCGACACCTTCGGCCCGGATCTCGACGCCGTCGCTGCGCTGCACGACTTGTCGGCAGATGAAGTCGTCGCGATCCATTCTCGCGCTGTGTATCGCGTCGAGTTCCTCGGCTTCTCGCCCGGGTTTCCGTACCTCGCCGGCTTGTCGCCGCAGCTCGCAACACCGCGCCTGGCGGTGCCACGGACGCATGTTCCCGCCGGCAGCGTCGCCATCGGTGGCGCGCACACGGGTGTGTATCCCATTGCGTCCCCGGGCGGATGGCGACTCATCGGACGCACCCCGCTGCGCCTGTTTCGACCGCAAGAGATGTCCCCTGCGTGGCTGCAGATGGGCGACCACATCCGATTCCGCCGCATCGAACCGGCGGAGTTCGCGACGCTCGCAGCGCACCATGACAATCTGGCACCCCTTCTCGATCCATCTCCTCGGACGGCGCGGAGTCGAGCGCTCGTTGGCTCACCCCACAGAAAGCCATCGAGCCCCAAGGATGCGCCGATCGGCGTGACCGTCGACAAGCCCGGTTTCCAGGCATCCATTCAGGACAGCGGTCGATATGGAGCAGCTCATCTCGGTGTTTCGGCGTCGGGCGCAGCCGACCCCCTGGCGCTCTGTCTCGGCAACTGGCTGGTGGGAAACGAAGAGGGTGCAGCCGCAATCGAGCTCACTCTCGTGGGCGGCACATTCCTCTTCGACAGCGAAGCCTGCATCGCGCTCACAGGCAGTGATTTCGCTGCAGTGTTGGAGGAAGTTCGAGGGGGATCGCGATCGATTCCCGTGCCCCCATGGCGCGCTGTCCGCGTTGCGCGCGGCAGTCGGCTCGTTCTCGGGCACGCTCGGAGTGGCGCGCGTGGCTATCTTTGCGTCGGCGGCGGCTTCGACATCCCGCCGTTTCTCGGCAGCGCCTCGACGCATCTCCAGAGCGGTCTCGGTGGCTTCGGCCGCGCGCTCGTCGCCGGCGATCGGCTGCGCATCGCGCCAATAGGCAAACTGGCAAGGGATCCGCGTCACGCTGCAGATGCGACCGCGCGCACCCTCGACACGCAGTGGATCGCGCAGCAATATGCCCCCAGCCCACTCCGCATCACGGTCGGGCCGCAGGCCGACTGGTTCTCGCCCGACGCCCAGGCGCGACTCGCCGATTCGGAGTACGAGGTGCTCGAACAGTCGAACCGAATGGGCATTCGCCTCGCAGGTCCGGTTCTCTCGCGCGCGCAGAGCGGTGAGCTGCAGAGCGAAGGCGTGTCCCTCGGTGCAATCCAGGTTCCCGAGAGCGGTCAACCCATCCTCTTGTTTGTCGAGCACCAGACGACGGGTGGTTACCCGAAGATCGGCAACGTCTGCAGCGCCGACATGCATCGTGTCGGCCAATTGCGGCCGCGCGATCGTGTGCGCTGCCAATGGATCACGTTGGATGCGGCGCGCGCTCTCTATCTGGAGCGTGAAGCGTGGCTCGCGCGCTGGCGCGATGGAGGCGTGTCGTGACCACGTGGGCGCGCGACATCACGCCAGCGCAATGGAAAACGCTGTGGGCGGCGCTGCTCGGGTGGATGCTCGACGGCATGGACATCATGCTCTACGCCTTCGCGCTGAGCAGCATCCGCGCCGAATTCCATCTCAGCGCCGCCGGTGCCGGTGCCCTCGCTTCGGTGACGCTTGTCGCTTCGGCGTTCGGCGGCGTGTTGTTCGGGTTCCTGGCCGACCGCATCGGCCGTGCGCGCGCCCTCATCTATTCGATCCTCACCTACTCGGTGTTCACGGCCTTGACGGCCACCTCGCGCGGAGTGGCGGATCTCGTTCTCTGGCGCACGCTCGTGGGATTCGGACTCGGTGGCGAATGGTCGGCAGGCTCGGTTCTGGTGTCGGAGACTTGGCCGGCTCGACACCGGGGCAAGGCCATTGGGTTCATGCAATCGGGCTGGGCGATCGGCTATATCCTCGCGGCTCTCTGTGCCGCGCTGGTGCTGCCCCGTTATGGCTGGCGCGCGCTGTTCGCCATCGGAATCCTGCCGGCGCTCTTGACGCTGTGGATTCGACGTCACGTTGCCGAGCCGGAGATCTGGACGGCGCGACGAATCTCCGTCGTGTCGGTGCTCGCCGAGCTCATGCGGCCGCCACTGCTGCGTCGCACCGCCATTGCCACACTCATGGGCTCCTGCGTGCTCTTCGCCTACTGGGGTTTGTTCACTTGGATTCCGACGTTTCTCGCCGCGCCGGTCGAAGAAGGTGGCGCCGGCCTCGGCCTTGTGCGCTCGGCCGGATGGATCGTGCCGATGCAGCTCGGCGCTTTCTGTGGCTACACGCTCTTCGGTTTCGGCGCCGACCGTTTCGGGCGCCGCCCGATGTTCATCGCTTTCTTGGTCGGCGCGGCCGCGCTGGTGCCCATCTACACGTTGTGCGCGCGACGCGAGATCGTATTGATCCTGCTCGGACCTTGCGTCGGGTTTTTCGGTCACGGCTATTTCAGCGTCTTCGGCTCGCTGCTGGCCGAGCTCTTCCCGACACGGATTCGTGCCACGGCGCAAGGTCTGACCTACAACTCCGGTCGCGCGGTGAGCGCGCTAGCGCCATTCACGATCGGCGCCCTCGCGGATACAACCGGCTTGGGTCCGGCTCTCGCCACGACTTCGGCGTTTTTCCTGCTCGGCGCGGGTCTCATCCTCCTGCTGCCGGAAACGCGTGGCACAGAGCTCACAAGCGCAGCGAGGGAACCATGACCGCAGACTCCGACACCCACGCTTCGGGCATGCCGGCTCCAGACATCCCCGAACCGGGATTGGAAGCGCGCTGCATCGATCTCAACGCCGATGTCGGTGAAATCCCTGCTTCGTTGGCCGATGGCTCGGAAGCACGGCTTCTGGCGCTCATGAGCTCGGCCAACATCGCGTGCGGCGGCCATGCCGGCAGCCCGCAAACGATGGCTGCCCTGGTCGCTCTCTGCCACCAGCTCGGTGTCGCGATCGGTGCGCATCCGAGCTATCCGGATCGGGAGCATTTCGGCCGGAGCCAGATGTCGATCCCTACCGCTCAGATCGAAGCTGCCGTCGCCTCACAGGTCGGCGCGCTGATGGACATCGCGGCCGCACAAGGCGTGGTCGTACGCCACGTCAAACCACACGGCGCGCTCTACAACGTCGCCGCCAAGGACGCAGACGTTGCGGCCGCGATCGCCCGTGGTGCCGGCGCGTGGCGCGATCAGGTCGTTCTCATCGGACTCGCCGGGTCGGAGATGCTCGCCACGTGGCGGCGTGAAGGCTTTCGCGTCGCGGGAGAAGCCTTCGCCGACCGGCGCTACGAGCCCGATGGCAGCCTGCGCAGCCGCCAGCACGCCGATGCCCTGATCATCGACCCTGCGACGGCGGCGCAACAGGCCATCGAGATCGCCGTGCATCACCGCGTCTCGTCGGTGACAGGGGCCGCCATCGGCATCGTGGCCCAGACGCTCTGTCTGCACGGCGACACGCCGAACGCTGCCAGCATTGCAGGCACCGTCCGGCAGGCACTCGAGAACCTCGGTTTTCGGATTCGCGCGCTCAGCTGAGAAAGCGAGGGTGCATCACCGCTCCCGAACTGCCCGGTGACCCAACGACTCTGCCCCGGGTGCGCGGCGACTGGTTTCTTCGCCCCGAATCGAATATATACTCGACTGTATGAAGCCCTCACTCGAGCTTGCGCGCCATCGTTCCCGAGCCGGGCCGGTGCGACTCTGTTTCCTCGTCTGTGCCTGCGCTGGACTCAGCGTGTCCAATCCGTCGCATGCAATTCACCAGGGTCCGCATCCTCCGAACGATCTCACCGGATTCGACTACACGCACGTCCACGACATTGGCAGGGTCGCGTGTTTGATCACCAACTTCGGATTGGTCGGCTCCAACCCGGGAAGCAGTGCACCCTACTCCGCGCAACCATCCATGGAGTGGCCCAAAGGCAGCGGCACCGAGTATCTGTGGGCCGCAGGTCTCTGGATCGGTGCCGAGGTGGAGGGGGAGAAGGTGGTGACCACCTCAGTCTACGAGATGGAGTTTCGCCCGGGACTCTCCGCTCTAGATCGGATCTACGTCGCTGCCGAAGGGCAGCCACCCGGAAAACGCTACCCGGCGTCCGATGCCGACGACGACGGCGACGGTCGCTTCGACGAAGACCGGCTGAACGGGCGTGACGATGACGGCGACGCCAGGATCGACGAGGATTACGCCGCGATCTCGAACCAGATGTTCTTCTGCGAGTACTCGGACACCGATCCCAACATTCGCTTGCAGCATCCGGACCACACACCCATCGGTTTCAAGGTGCAACAAACCTCGCTCGCATGGAGCAATAGCCTGTTCGATGACGTGATCGCCTTCGATTATCTCCTGATCAACCCAACCGATGCCCCAGTGTTCGACGTGTACGTTGCTTTCTTCGCCGACTGCGACATCGGCCGTCGCACACGCGCCGGGCGTTCCGACGACGATTTCGCCGGCTTCTGGGAGGGGGTGCAACAGGCGCGGGTCGGACTTTTGACCCGCAACGTCAAGCTGTCCATCGGCTACATGTTCGATGACGATGGGGACGCGGGCACGGCCGAGGGCTACATCGGCATCGTGTTCCTGGGAAGTCGAACGACCACGGCACCCACGCCTCCGAGCAAAATGGCGAACTTCCTCATGTCCTCTGCCGGCTCGTTCGACCAAGGAGGCGATCCCACGAACGACGAGGAGCGCTATCGCACCCTCGACGGGACCGCTCCGCGCTCCATCCCGCCACCGAATCCGATCACGGGTCTGCGCCCGGAGCAGCTGTCGGCTCGATCCGGTGACTATCGGATTCTCGTCTCCGCGGGACCCTTCGCCGAGATCGATCCCGGCGAATCACTCTCTGTTCGCTTCGGCATCGTCGTCGGACGCGGGTTCGATGGCATGATCGACAATGCAGTCATGCTGCAAGTGATGCACGACGGCGCCTGGTTCGATCGCGATGCGGATGCCACTACCGGCGTGCTGGGGCGTGAGACACCTATTTGCGGACCGCGTTACACTGGAAATTCGGTTCGCCTCGATGCATGCGACGCCGACTGCGATGATGCCCCCACGAGCGACACGAACTGCTACGACACGGTCCCGGCCTCGGGCTGTGCTTGGATCAACCTCGACTGCGCGACCGAACGCTCCGGAACGATCACCGGCATCCAGGGCGCCGAGCACGTCGTCAACTGGATCTATCCCACGACGACACCGGTCGACCTGCAGGACTTTCAGGCCTGGGCGGTCGACGAAGGCGTGAGGCTCGAATGGGAATTCGCACCGGTCGCCTGGTCACGGCTCGTGAATGTGAGCGTGCAGCGGGCGACGGCTGCTGGCGACGCTTTTACCACCGTCGCTACGGCTCTGCCGCCTTCGGCGTGGATGTCCTGGGTCGACCGCAGCATCCTCTTTGGCGCTTCTCTTCGTTATCGCCTCGTCCTGGAGGATCGAGATGGGTCGCAGGAGGTGACGCGAGTCATCGAGGTCGAATCGATCGCGAACGCCGAGCTCGAGCTCTTCCCGGCCTGGGATCCTGGGCCCGGGCAGCCCATCCTCCTGCGCTACCGCGTGGGCTCCCCCGCAACAGCGTTCCTCGAGATCTTCGATGCCGCCGGCCGACTGGTCCGCGCCATCGACGCCGGCACATCGGATCCGGACACGCAGGTTCGCGCTTGGGACCGTCGGAGCCAATCGGGACGGTCCATGGCGAGGGGGCTGTACTTCGTGCGATTGCGGGCAGAATCGTTATCCCGCACGCGACGGCTGGTGCTGTTGTACGACTGACCTCTCTTCTCGGGCTCCAGATTCGCATTCGATTCCGCGGCTTCGTCCTGATATAATATCGCCGCACGCGAAGATCCGACTCCCGCCGGCGGCGCCCTCCGACGCCGCCTGTGCGAACTCGCCACGGCTGGGAGATCGCGCACTCGAGCCTCTGGGGAGCATGCCATGCGTAAGTACACGAATGGGTCCGCGGCGATTGGCCGCGTGCTCTGTTTCCTGGCTTTGGCGATGCTGCCGCTCGCAGCACACGCCGCGCAGATCAACGAAATCCGCACGGACCAGCAGAGCACCGACAACGACGAGTACTTCGAGCTCGTCGGCATGCCAGGCGAGAGCCTCACCGGGCTCACCTACATCGTCATCGGCGACGGCACGGGCGGCTGCGGCGTCATCGAAGCAGTCGTGAGCCTCACTGGACTCGTGATCCAGCCGGATGGGTACCTCGTCGTCAGTGAATTGACATCCTCCTTCGTCGAGGACGCCACGGCGAGCTTGAATTTCGAGAACACCGACAACGTCACCCACATGCTGGTATCGGGCTTCACCGGAGCCAACGGCGATGATCTCGACACCAACAACGACGGCGTCTTGGACACGACGCCCTGGACAGCCATCGTCGACGCCGTCGGTTTGGTGCGAACCCTCGTGATCGACTGTGTGACCGACGAGTATTTGTACGCGGCGACGCAGATCGGGCCTGACGGCAGCTTCGTCCCCGGACACGTGTTCCGCTGCGGCGCCGGCTTCCTGATCGGCAATTTCACCTTCCCGACTCAGGACACGCCGGGCGCGGCCAACAGCTGCAGCCAGCCGCCGGAAGTCGACACCGTCTATCATCGTCCGCTCTGGGTCACGCCCGCGGAAGTCGTGACCGTGACCGCGAACGCCACCGACCCGAACGGCACCGTGAGCGCCGCGCGCATCTTCTATCGCGTGAACGCCGGAGGATTCCTCCAGGTGAACATGGCGCTCAGCACCGGATCGACCTACACCGGCACCATCCCGGGACAGGCGCTCGGCGCCGCCGTCGACTATTACGTCGAGGCTCAGGACAACGACAACCTCACTGGGCGCAGCCCCTTCGACGCCCCGACAACCCTTTATTCCTACACGGTACAGAACGAAGTCATCACGTCGATCGCCAGCATCCAGGCGAATCCGGCCACGTTCGATGGCACCCTCGTCATCGTTCAAGGCCAAGTCTATTGCCCGGGCAACTACCAGGCCGACGGTACCAGCGTCAGTGCCTACGTCCAGGATGGTTCGGGCCGCGGCATCAATATCTTCGGCACTGCGCTCAGCACCGGTTTCGCCGACCTCAACAGCACCGGCAACATCGTCAAGGTGACCGGCACGGTGGATCTCTTCGGCACCACCGTCGAGCTCATGCGCTACGAGGTCGAGCTGGTGACCTCCGGCAACCCGGCGCTCAGCCCAGCGGTGCAGGCGTCGACCGCTGCCGCCGCCGCTCCGAGCAACGAGGGCACCTTCATCCAAGCCTCGGGCGTCATCACCGCCATCCAGACCACAGGCGGCAGTAACCCGGCGCACAACTTCACGGTCGATGATTGCAGCGGAGCCGTCGTCGTGCGCGTCGACGACAGCGTCGACCCCGCGGTCGCGACACACGCCATCGGCGACGGCATCACCGCCGCTGGCGCGGGGGCCACGTTCTCCGGCCAGGGGCAGATCCTCGTCTGCAGCGTGACGCATTTCACCAATAACGGCGCCGTCGGCGACGTCTGCCCGCCGGGACTGGTCGACGCGCGTTCGAACGGCGCGAGCCAGGTGACGGTCGTGTTCGACGAGGCCATCGATGCCACGACTGGTGGCACCGAAGCCAACTACACGGTGTTCGAGACCGCGACCCCGGGGAACACCACAGCAATCGTCACCGCCACGGTCTCGGTGCCGAACAACGAGGTGGTGCTCACCTTGGCGGCATCACTATCGATCAACATCGCGCACACGTTGCGCGTCAACAATGTCCGGGATGTGAACGGCAACGCCATCGCTCCCAATAGCGAGATCGCTATCGTCAAGCCCACGATCGAGATCACGGAGATCATGCAGAACCCCGTGGTGCTCGGGGATGGCAGCGGCGAGTGGTTCGAGATTCACAATGAGAGCGCCAACCCCGTTGACATCAATGGCTGGACGATTCGGGACAACGACACCGATGTGCACGTGATCGCGAACGGCGGGCCACTCGTCATCCCGGCGGGTGCCTACCGCGTGCTGGGTGCAAACGCCGACTCCATGGCGAGCCAAGGCGTGACGCTCGCCTACCAATATAGCGGCATCGTGCTCGGCAATGCTGCGGACGAGGTCGTGCTCGTCGATGCCATGAGCCAGGAGGTGGATCGCGTCGAGTACGACGGCGGTGCCGCCTGGCCGGATCCCGTCGGCGCTTCGATGCAGTGGGATGGCAACGGCGACAACAACGACGGCGAGAACTGGAGCGGGTACGGCGGCGCACCCGTCTTCGGTGGCGGCGATCGCGGCACGCCTGGGGCCGTGAATGACGTGGTGTCGTCGGCGCTGCCCGGCGCGTTGCTCTCGACGCGGTTGCTCGGCAATCGCCCGAATCCATTCAACCCGATCACCACCATCCAGTTCACGCTCGAGCGCCAGGAGCACGTGTCGCTCATCGTCTTCGACATTCGCGGGCGCAAGGTGCGAGCCCTCGTCGGCGGCGTGCTGGAGCCCGGTCTCTATGACCGCATCGTCTGGGACGGGAAGAATGACTCTGGTCAGCCAGTGCAAAGCGGCACCTATGTCTACCAGCTCGAAACGGCTTCGGGGGTGCGGGAGAGTCGCAAGATGACGGTGCTGCGGTAGCCCGCCCCGGCGCCGCTCGCCCCGAGCGACGCGATCATCCGCTGGACCGCGGAGGTGGCGACGAATCTGCCGCCACCTCCGCACCGTGTCTTTTCACCCAACCACGCCGGCGATCGCGGCCCAAATCGATGGCCGACACGGGGCCACCGCGACAGGTTGTCAGCCTGAACTCGAAGCCTTGCGACTCGGCCCAACCAGTCCTTATCATTGTGATGCGCGCTCTACGATTTCGTTCGCTTGGATTCTCGTTCCAATTCTGTGTCGTTGCTTTACCGGCCAATCCTCGTCCGAGCAGGAAGGCTGCGCTTGCGTTTCGGAGTCCACGAAGCCGGCGGACAATTAATGATTGGCGCCTGGTTGTGCGCCTTCTGGGCCATGCCGTTACAGGCGCGCGTGGCATCCAGGCACTCGCTTTCCACCGAGCCTGTGATTTTTTCGGCCACCGCCGATGCGCCGTATGATTCGGCCGAAGCTCTGATCTTCCAGCAACATCTCGACAACCACAACCTCTACAGCCCGGCTGAATTCCTGGTCCATCTTGGCGACATCAAGCTGGGCGCCGCACCATGCGATGAGTCGTATTACGAGGATATGGCCACGATGCTGCGCACTCTGGCCGTGCCGGCCTTCATCGTCCCGGGGGACAACGAATGGACCGACTGCCTCGACCGTGTGGTGGCTTGGCAGTATTGGACAACGCATCTCATGGGGATCGAGAGCTCGTTCTGCGGCGTGCCCGCGGTGGACAAACAAGATGTCCGGCCCGAGAATTTCGCCTTCGTGCACAAGGACGTGTTGTTCGTCGGCATCAATCTGGTCGGGGGACCTGCCGACCGCGGAGTGATGACCGACGATGCCGATTGGGTCCAGCACCAGTTCGCCACACGGGTTGATTCTGTGCGTGCGGCCGTCGTCTTTTCCCAGGCTGGACCCGGTTATAACCACAACACCTTCTTCGACAGGTTCGTCGTCGACGCCACAGTCTTCGGCAAACCGATCCTCTTCATCCACGGCGACGGCCACAACTGGTTGCAGGACCAACCGTTCACTGCCCTGAATGTCACTCGTGTCCAAACCGACCGCGGTGCGTTCCCCCCCGTCGAGGTGACGGTGGATGCCGACGGCGCCTTTGTCTTCGATCGCGACCCGTGGCCTGCCGGCACGCTGCCTCTCGATCGGCCTCCCTGCGCCGAAGCTGGGCCGAACCTGATCATTCCGAGCGGCGGAGTGGCGACACTTGCGGGCACGGCCAGCGACGATGGCGAGCCACTCCCGGCGCAGTTCTCGGCGCTCTGGTCGCTCGTGAATGGTCCCGGCGCCGTCACCTTCGCCGACTCCTCGCTGCCTGCGACCGCCGCCGCATTCGACACCGACGGCACATACACGCTGCGGCTCACTGCAACCGACGGCCTCTCCACGGCGAGCGACGAGACAAGTGTCCTCGTCGGTTCCTCGGGACCCAACATGGCCCCGCTCGCCTCACGCGATGCGTTCGGAGAGGATGTCGACCAAACCTTGTGGGTCGAGCCTCCCGGAGTGCTCGCCAACGACACGGACGCCAATGGCGATGCCCTCGTCGCTAGCGTCGTCGAACCGCCAGTGCATGGTGAGCTCAGCCTCGACGCCGACGGAGGCTTCACCTATGTACCGGCCGCTGGATATGTCGGCCTCGATCGTTTCCTCTATCGCGCCAGCGATACCGTTGCTTCCAGCGATGCCGAGGTCTGGATCGGCGTCGGCGGCGCCGTCTTGAGCGTCGTCGCCACGGCCGACGCGAAGGTCCGGTCTTCGCACCCCAACAACAACTTCGGCAATTCCACCGATCTACGAGTCGAAGAAGACGCCCCCACGTACCACAGCTATCTCAAGTTCAATCTCGCCGGTGTCGGACCCGTGCGCGACGGCGTTTTGCTGTTGCGCGCTCAGACAGCCAGCGCCGATGGCGGCGCGCTTTACCTGGTGTCGAATGACTATGCAGCATCGTCCACGCCATGGACGGAAACTGGGATCAACTGGGCGAACGCTCCAGTTCTCGGCGACTCCGCGATCGCAAGCGTCGGTCCGGTGCCCACCGACGTTCGTGTCGAGTTCGATCTCGGACGGACGATTCGCGGGCCGGGCGTGTGGAGCTTCGGCATCCGCAACTCCAGCGTCGACGGCATCAGCTACGGCTCGCGGGAGTCGATTCGCCCGCCCGAGCTGCTCGTCGTCGCGCTGCCCGCAGGCGCCGACCTGCCTCCGGTCGCGGCCGCCGACGCCTACGACCAGAGCGAGGACCTCGATCTGGTCATCCCATCTCCGGGGGTGCTCGCGAACGATGTCGACGAGGACGGTGACTCGCTCACAGTTTCGCTCGCCGCCCAACCGACGCACGGCACGTTGGATCTCGCTGCGAATGGATCCTTCACCTACGTGCCCGACCCGGACTACTTCGGTGTGGATGCATTCTCCTACGTGGTCGACGATGGACGTGGCGGCACCGACACTGGAATCGCGACGCTCACGATTGCTCCGACGAGCGATCCGCCCCAGGCGACAAACGACGACTACCGCTATACTGCCGGTGTTCCCTTGGTGATCCTTGCACCGGGTTTGCTCGAGAACGACGGCGATGCCGACGGGGATTCTTTGAACGTCGCATTGCTCGAAGTTCCGGCACACGGGGACATCAGCCTCGCTGCCGATGGCTCCTTCGTGTACATACCTCTCGCCACCGGGTGGGATCGTTTCACCTATCAGGTCACCGACGGGCTCGCCACGACAACCGGTATCGTCACTTTGATCCTGGAGCGTTCCGCGCATGTCGAGTACGTCTTCCGGCCGTCGGAGGACGAATTCCCCTACGCGTCGAAGCTCGGACCGGAGCGCACGGGTCCCGGAACAGTGGAAGCCGGCGGCGCGCACGATCCAGAAGTGCCATGTGATGATCCAGAGGCTTGCGCGTGTTTGGGACACCTGACATTCGATGTGCGAGGTCTCGGAAATTCGATTCTGCTTGCCACGCTGTATTTGCCGGACGCGCCAGCGATCGACAGCACCTCACGCTCAACCGTCGAGAGCTGTGCCGGCCACGAGGCACGGCAACTCGTGGCCGAGAAAACCACGATCGCAGGCAACGCCGGCATCGCACTCGACGTCACCCACTCGATTCGCGGCGACGGTCTCTACCACTATGGGGAATCCATTGGACCGCTGCGAACCCAGGGACGCGCCGGCGAGTCGCCACGCCTCGTGATCCTCGCGCTTCCCGGCCCGGAGCCGGAAACCGTGGCGAACACACGCACCCTGCTCACAACCGTCGAGCGGGTGCGACCGAATCCGTTCCGTCACGGGACGTGGATCGACTATGCGCTCGCGCGCGATGCGCACGTGGAGATTTCGATCCACGACGTGCGCGGACGTCGCGTTCGTACCGTGCGTACGGCGCTGGAGGTTTCAGGACGCCGGAGCGTGTTCTGGGATGGCAGAAACACCGCGGGCGCACCCGTCGCCACCGGTGTCTACTTCCTGCGCGCTCGCCTCGACGATCACCTCGAAACCCGCAAGATCGTCCTCCAGCGCTAAGCTATATCCGCTGCCGATCGCAGCCGAGCACGCGCGAGGCTGCTCGATCGGGAGCGGCTCCGCCGTCAAACTCTCCCTATCTTCTCTGCATGCCGATGAGGACATCCGTGAGTCCGAGTGTTTTCAAGACCACGGGATCGGCCTCTTCGACGGCGGAGGCCTCGTGGCATGCCGCACAGTCTTGCGTGATCGTCCGGCCATCCGAGGTGCGATGTGCGTCGTCATGGCAGCGGAAGCAGCCCGGGAAGTCTTCGTGACCGATGTTGTTGGGATAGGTCCCCCACGTCACGCCGAGTTCGGGGAAAACGTTGCGCGTGTACACGGCGACCAAACCGCGGCTCGCCGCCTCGACATCATCACCGCGCGCGGCGAGCACCTGGGGATGATTGTCGCGGTAGAACGCCGTGAGAGCCTCTGGAATGCGTCGTTCGGCTTCCTCCACCGTCGCGTACTCCGCACGGATGATCTCGAGCCCCTGTCGCTTCACGTACGGTAGCGTCGCCGGGATGGCACCGAGACCTAGCGCCAAGTCCAGGGCGCGTTCGGGGAGCCAGAACGGGTGCGCGGGTCGATTGTGACAATCGACGCATTGCATCACGTGCTGTTTCAAGTCTTTCACGTCGGCTGCCGTCACGCCATCGGCCCAATACGTGTGCGTCTGCCCCGTTTCTCGGTTGCGATACTCGACCCAAGGAATCTCCTGCCGTTTTTTGTCCATCGACGCATAACGAATTTCCACCCCGGGGCCGAAATGCCTGCCGTGGATGCCCCCCATCCGCGAGCCGCCGACATGCAACGTCAACACCGTCTGGCTCGGCGTGTTCGCCTCGTCCAATGCGAACTTGGTGACGACCTTGACCCGGATGGCACCGGGTTTGTCGCGCCAGTGGCATTGCTCGCACGTCTGACGCGCCGGCACGAGTCGGTCCGTTTCCAGCGCCGAGGGGATGGGGCGCGGATGATTGTCGAGCAACGTTTCGACGAGCTGCCGTGTCCCCGTCGCCTTGCTCTCCACCCAGCCCATCGCTCCCGGAGCGACATGGCATTCGACGCAGGTCACCTGTGCGTGCGCCGAGATCGGGTGCGCAGTGTACTCCGGCTTCATGACGTGGCAGGTCTGGCCACAGAATTGGACGCTCTCCATGTGGTGCACGGCTCGATAGGTCCCCTGGGTTCCGACGAGGAGATTGGCCGCCGTCAGGATGCCGAGAAACCCGAGCAGACGCGTCCGCGTCATTCTCTTCTCGATGATGCCAGCATCGAGTCGCGCTCGGGCTCGCCGCCGTCCGAGATAAACACCAATCGGAAGCACCACGACACCGGCCAAGAGGACCAACGGCACGGCAACGAACGAGAAAAGACCGATGTAGGGGTTCTCAGCGTGTCCGCGCACTTGCAGCGGCAGCACGAAGAGCCACGTGATGATGGCTGTCACGATCAAGCCGAGGCCGAGCATCGCCAGCCAGTGGCTGGTGACGATCAGCCACACTGGGTCGCGACGCGGCGGCACGGAATCGGGCGCGGAAACTCTGCGATCAGCCATGCAGGTCCTCCAAACACGGGGTGGAGTGCGGTATCCTACTCGACGGGCGCGCGCTGAAGTAGCATGCAACGCACCTGGCGGCCCTGAGACCCCCATCGAGTTTCGGGCGGCACCGACCGCGACTAGCAGGAGGTCGAGGAATGAAGCTCCCCGACGTGATGACCACGCTCGAGCGACTTGGCACCGAGCAACAACGCAAAACGTATCGCAATCACGGCGCGACCGCCGAGATGTTCGGCGTCAAGATCGGCGATCTCAAATCCATGGCCAAGAAACTCAAGGGCGAACAAGCGCTGGCGCTCGATCTGTATCGCACCGGGAACTTGGATGCCATGTATCTGGCCGGGCTGGTCGCCGACGGCGGCAAGATGACGCGCAAGGAGCTCGACTCCTGGGCCCGCAAGGCATCCTCGACCATGGTCTCGGAGTACACCGTGGCCTGGGTCGCGGCGGAAAGTCCGCACGCGCGCGCTCTCGCTCTCGAGTGGATCGACAGCGACAAGGAATCCATCGCCAGCACCGGCTGGAACACCTATGCCGGCCTCGTGGCGTTGAAGCCGGATGTCGAGCTCGATCGCGATGAGATCGCCGCGCTCCTCGCACGCGTCGAAAAGGAAGTTCATCGCGCCCCGAATCGCGTGCGCTACTGCATGAACAGCTTCGTCATCGCGGTGGGTGGCTCGGTGAAACCCATGCTCGCCAAGGCCAAGGCGACGGCCAAGCGCATCGGCACCGTCGAAGTCGACATGGGGAAGACGGCCTGCAAGGTGCCCGCAGCGTTCGAGATGATCGCCAAGATCGAGGCGATGGGCCGCTTCGGCAGCAAACGCAAGACGGCCAAGTGCTGAGCTGCCTCGGTGGGCCAGCGCCGTTCACCGAGGAGTCAGCGTTGACGCGGGTCCATCCAGATGAGCGTCTCGTTCTCGCGTTCGGCAATGAAGTCGTCGCAACGGCCGTCGCCCCCGCCGTCCAGGCCCCCATCGGGAAAACAGAGGACAATCCCGTTGGCGTTGTAGAGCTGGCTCTGAATGTCGCCGCACCGCGACGATAGATAAAAGACAACCCGACCGTGGTACTTGTAGCTGTAGATGGCGGCCGCAGGATCCGCGACCGGCGCGCCTTCGATCTCCAGGATCAGCTCCGCGAGCCAATCGGGAAGGTCGTTCGCCGCCGGGTCGCTCGGCGTGCGATCGCAAACGACGACGTACAATAGCGCCATCATCGTGAGGGCATGGGTCGACAGCTTCAAGGTCGATCTCGTGCGACCTTCGCGCCGGGAATGGCGCGAGTTCCGGGGAGTGCGCGGAGCTGTGCGAGATCTGGTTGAGGTCACGGCGTCTCCCCCTTCGGCGCCACAGGGGAATGGGATAAGAATAGCCTCATCTTGGCGGCCGTGCAAGTCAGGTCCAGGCCACAGTGCTTCGCATCCGGAGAGCGGGGAATCGAGCGCCGATGCAGTCGGGTCGCCTCCGGCCCCTGACCGTTTCCATCCGTCGGATATCCCGTCACCCTTGCAGTTGTTTCATCAAGAACTCGATGGTGCGCGACCACGACAGCTCTGCCGCGGTCTTGTCGTATCGCGCTTCGGACGTGTCGTTGTGGAAGGCGTGATTGACACCCTCGTACATGTGCAAGGTGTACTTCTTCTTGCCCTTCTTCAATGACTCCTCGAACGCGGGCACGCCTTGATTGATGCGCTCATCGAGTCCGGCATAATGCAGGAGAAGCGGCGCCTCGATTTTCGCCACATCCTCGGACGCTGGCGTGCGCCCGTAATACACGACGCCCGCGTCGAGAGCCGGAGAGGCAACCGCGAGTTGCCCGACCATGCCTCCGCCCCAGCAAAAACCCACGGCACCGACTTTGCCGTTCCCGAGCTCGTGGCTCTCGAGCATCGCGACCGCAGCGGTGAGGTCCCCGAGCACAACTTTCGCCTCCAGTTGGCCGATCATCTCGCGCGCCTTGTCCGCGTCCGCGGGAGTGCCGCCTTGGCCCGACAGGAGATCCGGCGCCAGCGCCAGAAACCCCGCGACTCCCAGACGCCGCGTCACGTCCTCGATGTGTGCATTGAGGCCGCGGTTCTCGTGGATGACGATCATTGCAGGAAACTTCTTCCCGTCTTTCGGTCGCGCGATGGTGGCCTTCACCTCACCCGATGCGCCCTTGTAGGTGATGCGGTTGCTCTCGATCCGCGCGTCATCCGCCGCGACGAGGGCAGCATGAGCGTATCCGGGCTCGAGAAGCGGTAGGATCGCGGCCGCTGCCGCCGTTCCGCCCACCAACTGCGCGAGACGCGCCATGAAAACACGCCGGTCGAGCGGTGCGTGCGTGTACTCGTCATAGAGATCGATGATCCGCCGGTTCACGAAACCTCCTTTTTCGCAGGGGACAAAGTCAGGGTAGCACAGGGCGCTCGCACCCAACGAGCCGACACGTGGCGACAGGAATGGGAGGCCAAGCTCCACTCCCGAGTTGACCTCGATCATGGACCGACGCCCTTGGGAAGCCGGATTGTACCAATACCCTCCTGGCCGGTCGATTGCGGCCCGGGATTGACCGCACCCCACCTCCCGAGCCAAACTCTTTGCATCGGGAGATTGCTGGCCGGAAAGTTTTTCATGCCCCTCTATACATTGCATGATCTTCTGCTGCAGCATGGTCGCCCGGGCAATACGACCGCACTCGTCGACGGCGAACAAGAGGTCACATACGACGAGCTCGCAGCGCTCTCCCGCCAGATGGGTGCTGTCCTGCATCGAGCCGGCGTGGGGCGCGGAGATCGCGTCTGCATTCTTCTGCGCCGCTCCGTTCGCGCGGTTGCCGCATTCTTCGGCACTCAGCACGTGGGAGCGGTCGCCGTCCCCATGCACGACAAGCTGCGCGACTGCTTCGGCATCAACAAGCTCTTCTTCACGATCCTGGATGAGGGCCGGGTCCTCGTTTCCAACTACATCCGCGATCTCGTCGACCGGGGCGTCGATCTCGACCACATCGATTCGGTGCCATCGGGCCACTTCACCGTCATCGATCCGCAGCGGCGCGAGTCGACCACCACGCGCTACCATCGCGTGCGGCCTGCACCTGCGGCCACGCCGCCGCTCTCCGCGCTCGCGGCCGAAATTCGCACGCAGCTCGAGTTGTGGTTCGCGCGGCTCGCGGCACGGTTCGAAGAACGCGACGCATTCGTTTGTCTCTCGGGCGGTCTGGACAGCAGCCTCATCGCGGCGCTGGCAGCCAAGCATTTCTCACGCGCGAGCGTTTATCGTGTGGCGAGCTCCACTCCTCCAACCAGGATGGCACGGTGACGACCACCGCCCCAGACATCGCCCGGGTGCTCGTGGAGTTCATCGTGCATGAGTTCCACGTGCCGGTGAACGACGGCGACTTCGGTCGCGACGTGCACCTGTTCGATGCCGGTTATGTCGACTCACTCGGGCTCGTGCGCTTGATCGCTTTCGTGGAATCGACATTTCAATTGCAGCTCGAACAGACGCAGCTATTCAGCTCCGATTTCACCACGATCCACGGCATGGCACGGCTCATCGCGGCCGCTTGCGCGGTACCGTCCGCATCCCCCGCGGCACTAGACGGTCCGGTTCGTCCCCTGCGACTGGAAGATCTGGATCCGGTCGTCCGTCTCTACGAACGGGTCATGCGCTCAGGAACGACGGACCCTCCACCACGACTCCGGGATTACTTCGAACGGCTCTTCCTGGCGAACCCGCACGCCGACCCCGAGCTCCCGTCGCTCGTGTACGAGGATGACGGGTGCATTCGCGGCTTCATTGGCGTTCATGCGCGCCGGTTCTCGTTGCGCGGCAAACCCTTGCGCCTGGCTTGTGCGGGGCAGTTCGTCGTCGAACCGGAGAGCCGGAGTCGCGGTGCCGGCGCCCATCTGCTGCACGCGTTCTTCGCCTTGCCCCATGATCTCGCGATCACGGACGGCGGCACGGACGAAGTGCTTCGCATGTGGGAGGCCGCTGGAGGCTGGTCGTCACCCCAGGGCAATCTGGTCTGGCGACGGGTCCTGCGACCCACGGCGTTCCTCGCGGCGAATATCGAAACGCAGCTGCTGGCGCGAGGGGTGGTCCGCGCACGCCAGGCGCGGGTAATGAGTTCCCTGCGCGTGGTGGCACGCCCCGCGACATGGGCCATCGATGCAATGGCACGAGCATTGACGCCGGATTCGCGGCGCGCATCGCCCTCGTCGATGCCCTTCGAATTGCTCTCGCCAGCCAAGTTCGACGAGTGTCTCCGAGCGCTCGCCGGCTCCTGCGACCTCGTCCCCGATTACGACACCGAGTACCTCGAATGGCTGTGGCGCGAGCTGCATGCAGTCCCCAGCCGTGGGGCGCTCCACGCACATCTGCTTCGGGGCGACGATGGACGAGTCCTCGGCTGGTACATCTATTACTTGCAACGGGGTGGCGTGAGCCAGACCTTGCAAGTGGCGGCCGCGCGTGGTCACGAGCAGGTGGTGCTCGCCCATCTCTTCGGCGACGCCGAAGCGGGCGGCGCGGCCGCCATCGAAGGGCGTGTGGAGCCGAACCTCGTCGAACCCCTGCGTGCCATGAACGTGGGGCTGCAATTCGCCGCGTCCCGGGCGCTCTTGACCGCGAGAGATCCCGAGATCCTCGCCGCACTCTTCGCCGGCCGGGCTCTCCTCACGCGGCTCGACGGCGAATGGTGGGCTGGCTTCCACCGCGAGCCCTTCAATGCGTGACCGCGATGCGGGAGCTGACAATCCATGAATCGGAGGGAGTCGTGAAACAGCATCGCTTGGGGAACCGGGCCGCGTGCGCTGCGCTAGCGGCTATCCGTGGGTTCGCGGCCGTCCTCACTTTGACCGCAGCCCCGGCTCACGCGCAGTTCGTCGGGGCAATCTTCATCTCGCCGTGCGGCGTGGAGATCCCAACCTTCACCACCACGACGCTGCACATCTGGGTCTGCCTCGAGGGCCCCATCGCCAACGGCATTACCACGGGGGAGTTTCGAGTCGACGGTCTCCCGAACGGCTGGATCACCTCGATCCGGGCCAACCCAGCGGCGACTCTCGTCCTCAACGACTTGTTCGGGAACGGGGTGCGTATGATCTTCCCGGGTTGTCAGCAAGGGAGCGGGCAATACCTCGAGCTGTTTGCCATCGACATCACCCCAACGGGCATGAGAACGGACGTTCTGCTGGCGGTGGCAGCGGCGATTTCATCGAGCGAACCAAACATCGACTGTCCGTTCGTCACCCAGTGCGATGCGACGTTCTCGAATGTGTGCGTGAGCGGTTACGGCAGCTGGATCAATCCCCGGACGCGCGGCTGCCCTCTCGCGGTCGAGCAACGCACCTGGGGACAGGTGAAGAAACTGTACGAGTAGTTCGAGATTGGGTAGCGCCTTTGGCTCAGTCGCCGAATAGAGCCCGCTCGAGTGTTGCTGCCATGGCGCGCGAATAAGCGATCTTGTCTGTACCCGGAACCTCGCCCGCGTTCGACGCCACGACGATGACGACATCGCGCTCCCGATACCACGTCAGTACTGCGCTCGGCCCCCAGCTTTCGTTGCCGCGTGTCCAGAGCGCCGGCCCAGAGGTGTCCTCGATTGTCGCGAACCAGCCGTAGCCCGCCTTGCCGATGCGGACCGGCGTGCTCGGCGCGAACAACAGGTCTCGGCTCACCGGACCGAGGAGGCGGCCCGCGCGCAGCGCCGCAAAGAAACGATAGAGATCGCGTGGCGTTGACAACACGCCGCTCGAACCGCGATATCCCCAGTTGGGGACGAGGACGGCTGCTTCGAGCGGCTCCAGTGGCGGCGCCACACTCGTGTCGGTCGTGATGTCGACGCTGCCCCATGGCGCTGAATCGAGCATGCCTGCCGGGGCAAAGATCTCGTCGCGAATGAAATCGTCGAATGGTCGGCCGGAAGCGATCTCTACGATCATCGCCAGCAGGCCGTAGTTGTCGTTCGAGTAGCCAAACGCTGCTCCGGGCTCTTGTTCGAGTGCGACGGAGAGAATGGCGCGCGCGGCCTCCGTTCGCTCGGCAATTCCTTCTCCGTCGTAGCCCTGCGGGTAGCCGGAGGTATGCGACAAGAGCTGCTCGATCGTAATCGCGCGCTTGTCCGTGGGGGCCTCCGGGAAATAAAGCGCGATGGGATCAGACCGCCGCAACTTGTTGCGCTCCGACAATTTTAAGATCGCGGTGGAAGTGATCGCCTTGGAAATCGATGCGACGTTGACACGTGTCGCGATCGTCATGGGACGGGCCGTTTGCTTGTCGGCCAGACCGTAAGCCTTGTGAAGGACGATCTCGCCGCGTCGAACGACGAGAACGACTCCGGAAAACTCTGCGGTCGCAGAGACCGTCTGATCGAGCTTCGCTCCCGCTGCGGTCACGACTTCGCAGCAAAGCGGATCGCGCTCAGGCATTGGCGGGGACTCGTCGGCAGCAATCAACCCCGCACAGGCGGCAACGACTACAAGGGCAAGGGTCATCTTATCCATCATCGCAACTTTCCTCGCAAGCGCGAGGACGTGACGGCACCATCCTGGCGTAGCCAGGCCTGTGCTTCGGTTGACGCCGCTAGGCGCGACACCGTGACCTGCGCTGGTGTGTGAGGTTAAGGGTTATCGGCGATCTCCGGGAGAGTTTTCCTTCCGTTTATAAAGCGGGAGTCGGTTTCTGTTATTTTAGGCTGGCCGATCTTGCGTATGCTGCGCACCGGACGACTCCGCACCCTGACGCTGGCAACAAGCGAGGCAGCCGTGGAACACGTCACCCAGCTTCGCCCCGAAGCGCGCCCCCTCTCCGCGCCAGGGATCTCCGCGGCGCTCCCCCCGGATCTCCTCGAGCAGGTTCGCGGGCGCGTGCGGCTGCTCGCTCTGTTCCTCCTCGTTGCGTTCGCATTCGACCCCGTCCTCTTCTTCAGTCGATGGGGACTGGCGGCGCTCCTCCATCAGCCGCTGGACCGTGATTTCTTCACGGGCCTGCCATTCCAGTGGGTGAATCTCTCCGCCGTGGCCGCCTCCGCCGCTCTGTGCCTCCGAATGCCTAACCGCGCAACAGGCCAAAGTGCGGCGAACGTGGTGCAGTGGATGGCGAGGGCCTCCTCCCGCTATCTGTTTCTTTGGTCTCTCCTCTTCATCACCCCCGCTTTCGCCCACGAAGTGCGGCCCGCGTATCTGGAGCTGCGCGAGGAAAAACCCGGCGAGTTCAGCGTGTTGTGGAAAACACCGATGCTCGGCGATGCCCGGCTGGCGCTCACCCCAGAGTTCTCCGGCGACGCGAAAGCTGCATCCCCAGTCATCACACGCACGCCACCCGGTGCGGCGTTGCAAACGTGGACCCTGCGCGCCCTGGCGCTGCGCGGCCAGAGCCTGCGCATCCGCGGACTGGAACGCACGATCACGGACACGCTCGTCCGCATCCAGTTCGCCGACGGCACCTCATGGATGCATCGACTCACGGCGCGGCAGCCGACGGTGACGATTCCATCGCAAGCTTCTCGACTCGCCGTGTCGGGCGTGTATTTCAAGCTGGGCATCGAGCACATCCTGGGCGGCATCGATCACCTGCTGTTCGTGCTCGCTTTGATCCTCATCACGCGTGGCGGTTGGAAGCTGGTCAAGACCGTCAGTGCGTTCACGCTGTCGCACAGCATCACGCTCACAGCGGCCACACTCGGCTTTGTGCACGTGCCGCAACGGCCGGTCGAGGCGATGATCGCGTTGAGCATCGTGTTTGTCGCGGCGGAAATCCTCCAGGGGTACCGGGGACGTGTGGGCATCGCGATGCGCGCGCCGTGGGTGGTGGCGTTCGCGTTCGGGCTGCTGCACGGGCTGGGTTTCGCCGGCGGCTTGAGCGATGCCGGCCTGCCGCAAGGACACATCCCTCTGGCGCTGCTGTTCTTCAGCGGCGGCGTGGAGACGGGGCATTTGCTTTTCGTCTCGGCCGTGATTGGCGCCATTGCGATGGGGCGGCGCATTCACGTTCCGCTCCCGCCCTGGGTGAAGATGGCGCCTCCCTACGCCATCGGCAGCGTGGCCATGTTCTGGGTCATTCAACGGATCGCAGCTTTTTGAGATCGAGTCATCGACCTGTGGCGCGATTGCGACATCGAGTTTCGTCCGCGTTTTAACGACGCGACGCAACGGCTGGAGCAACTTCGGAGAGCGTCATCGTTCATCGGTACCGCTCCGGAGTCGCTGCATCACCCTGCAGCGTCGCTCGCCCCATGTACGACGGCCAAGCGGCGGGCGGCGTTCAGGAGTCCGTGAAGTAGGCCGCGCACGAGATCTTCTACCAACGTCAGGGAGGCGTCATGATCACGAATCCAACTACGGGAACGCGCATCGATGAAATCGCGAAGGCTGTCTATCGCATCACCACACCCGTGCCGCCCTCCGTGATGCCGGGCGGGTTCAGCTTCAACCAGTACCTGCTTGCCAGCGACGAGCCGCTGCTCTTCCACACGGGCCCCCGCAAGATGTTCCCGCTCGTGCGGCAGGCGATCGAGACCGTAGTTCCCGTTGCGCGGCTGGCCCACATTGGCTTTTCCCATTACGAGGCCGACGAATGCGGCTCGCTGAACGAGTTCCTCGCGGTTGCACCCCAAGCGCGCCCTCTTTGCGGACGCATCGCGGCCATGGTCACCATCGACGATGTTGCCGATCGCCCGGCGCGTGCCCTCGGCGACGGTGACACCCTTGCGTTGGGTTCCCACCAGGTACGGTGGTTCGATGCACCGCACCTTCCGCATGCATGGGAATGCGGGTTCCTCTTCGAAGAAAGCACTGCCACGCTGTTCTGCGGCGACCTGTTCACACAGCCGGGCGCTGACAACCCGCCGCTCGCACGCGGCGATATTCTCGAACCGGCTGAAGCATTCCGCGGCATGATGGATTACTACTCTCACACCAAGAACGCGCACGCGATCATCGACCGCCTTGCCGGCGCACAACCACGAACACTAGCGTGCATGCATGGCAGCGCCTGGGAGGGTGATGGAGCCGGATTGCTGCGGGCTCTTGGCGCTCGCCTCGACGCGTGACCCCGCTCCGGACAAGCAGGGAAGGCAACGAGGATAAGGTCCCGGTTGATTTCAGGCTTCCGGTCACGCGGCAGTAGAAGGAAGCCTTGCAGAATGAGTCGCCGTCCCCGCTTCCTGGAACTCGACGAGATCCTTGAAATCCACCGGGACCAAATTGACCGCTATGGAGGCCGCGCGGGCATCCGCGACACAGCGCTTCTGAACTCCGCGCTCGCGATGCCGAAAGCCGGGGCAGCGACTGCATACTTTCACACCGACTTGTTCGAGATGGCGGCGGCGTATTTGTTCCACGTCGTGAAGAACCACCCATTCGTCGACGGGAACAAACGAATTGGTGCCGTTGCGGCGCTGGTGTTTCTGGGCTTGAGCGGAATCAACTTGGGAATACGCGATGACGATCTGTTCGACATCGTCATCGCAGTCGCCGACGGAACCGCGCCGAAGTCGGCGGTGGCCGAGTTCCTGCGGCGGCACGGGGCAAGCTGACCGGCCAGGCGGAGACGGAAATGGAAACGGCGAAATACCCCGGCGGGTGGAAAAGAGCGATCAGCACCAGGGCGGCGGGAGGCCCATCCGACCTTGACAGGCGGTATAACCGAAGTTATACTTTGGGTATGAAGACTGCAATCTCGATCCCCGAACCCGTTTTCCGATCTGCCGAGATGCTGGCCCGGCGTCTGAAGATGTCCCGGAGCCAGCTCTACACCAAGGCCGTAGCCGATTTCGTCGCGAGGCATCGGAAGAGCCAACTCACCAAGCAACTCAACGAAGTGTACTCGGACCTCGACGAGAGCGTCGATCCTGGTACCCTGGTGCTCCAGCTGCGGTCCCTCCCCGAAGAGGAGTGGTAGTGCTCCGGGGAGAGGTTTGGTGGGCCGCACTTCCGAAACCCGTGGCCTCAGAGCCCGGCTCCCGGCGACCCATTGTCCTCGTTCAGTCGGATGCCTTCACTCGCAGCCGAATCCGCACCGTTCTTGCTGTTGTCGTGACATCCAACCAACGCCTCGCGCGGGCTCCGGGCAATGTCGTACTGTCGGCACAGGTATCGGGGCTACCTCAGGACTCGGTCGCTAACGTCTCCCAAATCGTGACGCTCGACAAGACCTTTCTGGTGGCGCGCTGCGCGCGCCTCCCCGAAGAGATGATCCAACAGATCGAGGAGGGCCTCAGGCTCGTTCTATCGTTGTGATGTCTGCTCCGCGCGATCGGGCCCGATTTCGCGCACATCTGGCACTGGTCTGCGGCCTGACAAGGAAGCGCCTGAACGAGCAGGTAACTCGCAACCAGGAGAGATCGCCGGCAGATTTGATGTTCCACCCTACCAGGCAGGAGAAAGCGGAGGTGGTCGCAAATTGCGACTGCGCCGTCACGGAGCAGTGGGAACCCCAGCCAGCCACGGACGCCCGTACTTGGGTGGTTCGGAGCGTACAGAAAGGCCCCACAGCCTCGCGGCTGCAGGGCCTTGCCTGCAAAACTGGCTCCTCGGGCAGGACTCGAACCTGCAACCTAGTGGTTAACAGCCACCCGCTCTGCCGATTGAGCTACCGAGGAGCAATCTTGGACCAGCATGCAAAGCCAGGAAACGCGATTTTCCCAGGCCTCTCCAGACCTGTCAAGCCACGGGACCCTGCGAGATCGGTGCCGTTGGGCTGAGGCGATCTGGATCAAGGGCCGTCGTCGATCACAGGACGGCTGGAGAAACTGTCGGAATGCAGCGCGTAGAAAATGGCGAGCTCGCCCGTCACGTGGTGACGCAGCTCGCCATCTTGTTGTTGTCCCATCCACCGCGCCTGGAAACGCAGCACTACGGGTCGCGCCAAGACGAACTCCATCCCCCCGCCAGCGCTCCAGCTCGGATCGGTTTCTCGTGTGCTGAGATCGGGCGAGGAAAGCGCGAGCGAGACGATCCCCGCTGTGGCGCGCACGAACGGCGCCCAACGCCCTTCCTCCCCCAGCGGCCAGCGCGCCAGCGCGCCGATGCCGAAGTCCACCAACGTGTACGCGGCGCCTTCTTCCCGACCCTGGGCGGCGAGCGCCGCGTTCAACGAATCTGATTCCCCCAGGAACGAGAATCCGAGCTCCGCATCCAGCGCGAATCGGCGCGTCACCTCGTAACCGACCTGCAGCCCCAAGCGGAATCGATTGCCGAATGTCTCGCCAGGCTCTTCTGGATGCGGTAGGTCAACATCGATGGCGCCGACCTCGAGCCCAACGAGCACGAGTCGGCGCGCCGGCGCGATGCCGTGGCTGGACTGACTGAAGCTCGACTCGGGGAGGGCAAGGCTCGCGATCCCCGCAACGACAAACGCGGCGGACATGAGAACAGCGTGCTGCGCCGGCGCGCGCGGGCGCCGGTCTCGCGCGGACTTCAGACGCCGCGCCCGCTGAGCAGAGGAATCTGGATTTCGGCTTCCCAGTCCGGATCCTCCGGGTTCGCGTCCGCGCCGCGCACGTAGATGCGGCGATGCAGGCGTGCGCGATAGGGTTGTTCCTTCTCCTTCGCCCACTTGAAGAGGTGGTCGATGCTCTCGGTGAACTTCGACATCGGCCCCTTGTGGATCATGAAGGCGACATTGCCATGCGGGATGTCCTTCACCGTGTAGTTGCCTTGGTTGGATCCGGCGCCGTCGATGGGCATCCAGAGGTCGATCTTGCGCGACGTTTCCGGCGTCATGCCATCTTCTTCGTGGAGCACTGCGGTCCAGGGCAGGTTGTAACGACCCGACGAATCCTTGTCCCCCGTGCGCAGATTGCGCCCGCGCGCCCATTGGTACATCTCACCGAAGTGCAGTGGAATCTCGCCTGGCGTGCCTTCGAAAGAGGTGGCGATCGCACGCATCGGCCGCGTGCGCTTGATCCCGAGCGACATCCATACCTCCACAAAATCGCCGCCCTGCCCGATGGCCAGAGCGGCACTGGACGAGCGACGCAGAACGCAGGCATCCTACCATGCACTCGGCATGCCTTCAACCGCACGCCTGGTGCCTGCAGAAATACGAAATTTCCACGAATTATCAATCTCCGCCGGAGACTTCCGAACCGCCGAGGAACGTGGCCTCGACGCCGGCGCGGGCGAGCCCCGCTTCCGTTCCGGGGTCATGACTCAGCAGCGCGAAGTCGGCCGCCATTCCGGGTCGGATCTGGCCATGCACCGTCTCGGCTCGCCGCAGGAATGCAGCCGCCCGCGTGTACAGATCGAGCGCCTGAAGCGGATCGAGCCTCTGAGCGGCATCCGGATGCCGAACCGCGGCACGCAGGCCGTCGAGCGCACCGAGAGGCATGCAGTCCGAGCCGAAGCCGAGCGGCACACCGGCATCGCCGAGCGCACGGTATGCATTGCAATGCGGCAAACGCGGCCCCAGTCGCTGTTCGTTCATTCCACCCGGCTGCGACCAGCGCCCGGCGAAGTTGGGCTGCACGCAGGCATGGAGACCGGAGGCTGCCAGTCGCGTCACCAAGTCCGGGGGCGTCACCTCGACATGCTCCAACCGATGCCGCAGTGGATTGTCGGTCGCAATGCGCGGCGGCATGCAGTCGAGGACGCGCTCGATCGCCGCGTCGCCGATTGCGTGGATCATGAGCTGCGCGCCGGCTGCATCGCTCGCTTCGATCAATGTGGTGAGATCTTCGCGCGAGTAGAGCGGCGTCCCGCGCGTGCTGGGATCATCGGAATAGGGTTCACGCAGCCATGCGGTGCGCGCGCCCAGCGATCCGTCGACGAATACCTTGATTCCGAGAACGCGGAGCCATTCGTCGCCGAAACCGCTCTGCAGGCCGCAAGCTCGAACGGCATCCAGTCGATCCGCCGGCAACGAGCACGACACGCGAAGCGGCAACAGACCGCGGTCACGCTGCATCTGCAAGGCGCGCAGCATCTCCGCCGAGATGACGTCATGCACCGCGGTAATGCCGTGACCGTGCAACAAGCCGAAGACGCGTGGCAGGACGCGCGCTAGCCGCTCGGGCGATGGGCGCAGACGATCGTTGAGCGTCCAGAGATCCGTCTCCGCGATCCGCCCCGTGTCCGAGTTCGTGTGCGCTCCGTGCGGCAGTCGCGCCAGTGCCTGCGAGTTGAGCACACCCACGTGACCGCAGACGCGGCGCACCAGCACCGGGCGCCGCGTCTCGACCGCATCGATCTCGCGTCGCGTGGGCAAGCGTTTATCGTTCCAGGTGCTCTCGTCGAATCCATCGCCCGCGATCCAGTCATCGTCTTCGCCACGACCCTCCCCCTGCCATGCCTGCACCGCCGCGAGTACCGACTCCACGTTTTTGGATCCGCTGAGATCGGGCCCCATGAAGGATGTGGCGATCCAGGTCAGGTGCACGTGCGCGTCCGTGAAACCTGGAACGAGGGCTCGGCCACCGAGGTCGATACGCTCGACCGCGCTTGCGACCAGCGGCTGGCCGCGCCCGACACGCAGCACTTTCTCACCCTCGACCAGCACCCAGCTTCCGACCGGGTTCGCCGGATCCAGCGTGCGAACGACGCCGTTCTCGAAGAGCTTCAGACGATCGTGGTTCCACATCAGGAGAGCACCGAGGGAAGCTCGGCCACGGCCACCTGCACAGATCGTGTCATCGGCTGGCGTCCGTCGCGGCCCGGATCATGACGACATCGGAACGCTCGTCACCGTGCACGAAGACGACGCTTCGCTGATCGTTGCTGAACTCGTAGGAAAAGAAGGCGCCGCTGCGGAAGTCGGTGAGCTGCGTGGCGTCGCCGCCATCCTGGTTCACGAGCCAAAGGCTGTGATTCTCCGCGACCGTTCGTTGGAACAGAAGGCGATTCCCGTCGCGAGACCACTCGTGGTCGTCGATCCGCCCGTCGGTGAAGCGCGTGATGCGGGTCGGCGTGCCGCTCGGAACGGGTTGGCGCCAGATGTTCGCCACGCCGTTCTCCACGGCGATGTACGAGAGCGCGCTGCCATCGGGAACCCATACGATGTTTGTCGCCGCCCCTGGCGTGAGGATCTCGCCCACCGGCTCACCTCCCGCAGCGGGGAGGATCTTGTAGATCTCGCGTTGGCGGCCATCCATCTCGGTCAGGGTGGAGTAGGCCAGGAATCGGCCATCCCGCGAGCAACCGACGACCGTGTAAACCGGATCGTCGCTCACCAGCTCAGGTTGCCCGCCGTCGATCGACATGCGCCACAATTGAGTCGCCTTCTCGAGTCGCCGGAAGAAAAGTATGCGACCAACTGCCGAGATGTCTTCGAGAAGCTCACCACCTTCGTTCGTGAGCTGTGTCAGTCCGCTGCCATCGAGATTCACACGCTGGATGTGCGCCACGCGATCCTCGCCGCCCATGGCGGTGAAGGCGACACCGGTGTCATTGGGCAACAGGTGCGGCCCGAACACGATCTGGGAGCCCGACGTGAGCGCTCGCCGCTGCGAGCCATCGGGCTGCATGGCGACGAGAATCCTCCCCTGGTCCTGCTGCGCCGTGAAGAGGATCGTGCCATCCGCCGCTGCACGGACGTCGCCGATGTTCTCTGCGCCACCACCTGCAGTCAGCTCGCGGGGAGTTCCGTCGAGAGCTGTCAGCCACAGGCTGCCCGTGCGCGAACGCCGCACCGCGGCAATCGCTGCGCCGTCAGCGGTCATGCTGAGGTCCGTCCAGTTGTCCAGATCGTTCGTGATTCGTTGCAGTCGACCTTCGGGAAGGGCGACGTAGTAGATCTGCGAGAATGTCGCATCCCGCAGAGTCCCGACAATCACGAGGCCGCGTCCGCCCTGCGCCCAGCCAATGCCCTCGATGCCGCCAAATTCCTCGCCCGTAAGCGTCTGGCTCTGGCCGTCGGCGGCGTCGAACGAGACCACCGTGCTTCGGATGCCGCCCTCGAGCTTGTTCACTGGAGTGACGACCTTGGTGCCATCGGGTGACCAGCTGGGAGTCACGAAAGGCATGTTGTCGGGTTGGGGGACCGAAGCGAGAATCCGCTCCTTCCCCGTACTCAGCTCGGCGTCGATCATCACGCTGCGCTGCTCGTGCGGCATGCCGCGAACGAAGGTGGCGCGTCGCCCGTCAGGCGAGAAGCCCACTGGCGAGTCGACGTCGAACAGCCGCTTCCGCGGTGTTCCTCCGAGCGATGGGATCTCGAACAGGGCACTGTAGATTGGCGTCTCCGGATCCTGCGCCAAGTAGTAGAGATAGTTGCCGTCTGGCGAGAAGCTGATGCCGCGGATCGGGTCCTTCTGCGGCGGCAGCACCGTGACGTCGCTTCCCGTCGCCACCTGGCGCACACGCAGGCTCCACTGGCCGGCGGGACCCACGATGTAAGCCAAGTAGCGCCCGTCGCCGGAGAGCGTGGCGGACACCAGGTCCTTGGGGCTCATGAGAATGCTCATGCGTGTCGATTGGAACGGATCGTCGCGTGTGGACGCATCGCGATCGCCACTCGAACGCTGCGACGCGAGCCAGAATCCGATCGCCGCCAGACCGAGCGCGGCTGCGATCCCCACGGCGCCGAGCACGATCGGGTTCCGCCGCCGTCGTGGCGGTGGCGCCGTGATCGCGCTCCCCGAGGTAGCCGACGCCGAAAGCGCATCGTAGTCGTCCACGATCTCGCGGAGCTCGAGTGCCAGATCCTTGCTCGACTGCAGTCGCTGGTCGGGGTTCTTCTCCATGCAGCGGCGGATCAGCCGGCGCAGCTCCGAGGGCGTGGCCGGATTGACAGCGTCGATCGGCGGCGGCTTGTCGTGCACGATCGCGTGCATCGTATCGATGTGTGAATCGGCAGCGAAGGGTCGCCGCCCCGTGCTGACTTCGTAGAGCATGCAGCCGAACGAGAAGATATCGGAACGGTGATCCACGCTGGAGCCGCGCACCTGCTCCGGCGACATGTAGCCCACGGTTCCCAGCACGACACCACCGTCGGTCAGCTCGCCCGCTGACGTGGGCGCACTCGTCGCCTCCTGATCGCCCGCGCTGCGTTCGGTCAGTTTGGCCAGACCGAAATCCAGCACCTTGGCGTAGCCATCGTGGCTCACCATGATGTTCCCGGGCTTGAGATCCCGGTGCACGATGCCGGCGGCGTGCGCCTTCGCCAGGCCTTCGGCGGCTTGCGCCAAATAGCCGAGCACCGTGCGCAGGTCGCTTTTCTCCTGGTGCACGAGGTCCTTGAGCGTCTTGCCGCTCACGAGCTCCATCGCGATGAAATGCACCGGCTCCCCACCGAGGCTCGGCTGCTGCGCGCCATCGGCATCACGCACCACGTCCTTGCCGACCTCGTAGATGGTGATGATGTTGGGATGATTGAGCGACGAGGCCGATTTCGCCTCGAGGATGAAGCGCCGCACGCGGTCTTCGTTCCGCACCAAGTCGGGGGGCAGGATCTTGAGCGCCACGTCGCGCCCCAAGGTCTCGTCCTGCGCCCGGTACACCTCGCCCATACCGCCGGCGCCCAGTGGACCAATGATCCGGTAGTGCGAGATCCGGCTCTCCGGCTGCAGCGTGCGCGCCATGTGGCATCCTTTTTTGTAAAAAATCGATTCGAAGCAACCGATTCCGGGATTCTAGGGATCCCACCGGGACCATGTCCACAGCGGCGCTTGTCGGGTCACGGCTCGTAACCCTCGGTTCGCCCCCATCCCTTTGGATCTCGGAGGCTCCTTGGCGTCGCGGCCGCCGATTCGAAAGTCCCCACAGGGACCCAGGACGGCCGTTATTATCTCGGCCATCTTGCGAGAAGGCGAGACCTCTTCGCATAGAGTAGTCGCCTGGCGCATGCGACTTCGAGATCGTTTCGACAGCTGCCAGAGGATGGGGAGTATCGAACCTTGAGCACCTCGAACGAGATCCACCATGCCGATGGGCGCGTCGAGCTGGCGGACCGCTCGCGAGTCGAGGCGAGTCCCCTCTACAACGACGACCTGGCACCCATTTCCCTCGGCCAGCGGACATGGACCACCTACAACTACGCGGCGCTTTGGGTGAGCATGGCGCATTGCATCCCGACCTACATGCTGGCTTCGGGCCTCATGGCGGCGGGAATGAACTGGTGGCAGTCTCTTCTCACGATCCTGTTGGGCAACACGATCGTGTTGATCCCGATCCTCATGAACTCGCATCCGGGCACGAAGTACGGGATCCCATTTCCTGTCTTCGCGCGCGCCGCATACGGCACGCTCGGCTCGAACCTGCCGGCGCTGATGCGCGCGCTGGTGGCCTGCGGCTGGTTCGGCATCCAAGCCTGGATCGGTGGCGAGGCGTTGCACACCTTCTTCACGGCGCTGTATCCATCCTGGCCGACGCTGCTGGGTGGCGCCATCGCCGGACACACCCCCACGGCGTGGATCTCGTTTCTCCTCTTCTGGAGCCTCAACATTTTCATCATTTATCGTGGCATGAACCTGCTCCGCATGGTCGAGAACTGGGCCGCGCCCTTCGTTCTGGTCATGACCGCGGTGCTCCTCGTCTGGGCGATTCGAAGTGCCAAGGGCCTGGGCCCGCTGCTCGAGCAGCAGGGCGAGCTGAACAGTGTGCGCGAGTTCATGCCCATCTTCGTTCCATCGCTCACGGCGATGATCGGCTACTGGGCCACCCTCTCGCTCAACATGCCGGACTTCACCCGCTTCGGCCGCAGTCAGCGCGAGCAGATGCTCGGACAAGTGGTGGCGCTGCCGACCACGATGTCTGTCTTCGCGGCGATGGGGGTGCTGATCACGAGCGCGACGGTGATCCTCTACGGCCAGGCGATCTGGGATCCGGTGCAGCTCGTCTCGCGCTTCAAGGCTCCACTGGTGGTGGCGATTTCGATGTTCACGGCGGTGGTTGCCACTTTGGCCGTCAACATCGCCGCCAATGTTGTGTCCCCGGCCAACGATTTCGCCAATGCCTTCCCGCGTCTCATCCGCTTCAGGACCGGCGGCCTGATCACGGGCATTCTCGGGCTCCTGATCCAGCCCTGGAAGCTGCTCGCGGATCCGTCCGGCTACATCTTCAAATGGCTGCTCGGCTATTCGGGCGGGCTTGGCTCGATCGCCGGTGTCCTGATCGCCGACTATTGGATCATCCGCCGCAAGCGGTTGCACCTCGAGGACCTCTACCTTGCAGAGGGCGCCTACACCTACCATCGCGGCTGGAACTGGAGGGCGGTCGTGGCAACGCTCGGGGGGTGCGCGCTCGCATGGGGCGGGTTGGTCGTCCCCGTACTCGCACCGCTGTATTCCTACGCCTGGTTCGTGGGCTTCCTCGTCGCCGGCTCCTTGCACGTGGTACTCAGTCGAACGGCGCCGGAGTCGGCGATTTCTACGACAGCCCGAACGCCGTAGCGACAGCGGCGGCATCCGATCCGTGCGACGCGAAATCGGAGAGAACGAAAGGTCGAGACTCCATGATCCTCGATGTCCGGGCGATCCGACGCGAGTTCCCCGCCCTCGATGGCGCCACATATCTCAACACTGCATCGAACGGCCTCGTCCCCGAACGCTCGCGTCTCCTTTTCGAACGCTACTTCAGCGAGCAACACTATGTCGAAGGCCTCTCGCCGTACGATCTGTTCGAGGTGCTGGCCGAAACACGCCTCGAGATCGCTCGCCTCCTCGGCTGCGGGGCGGACGCGATCGCTCTCACGTTCAATACCTCGCATGGGCTCAACCTGGCGGCCAACTCGATTCTCATGACAGCAGGCGACAACGTCGTGCTCGCGCACGGCGAGTTCCCGGGCAACGTCTACCCGTGGCGCAACCTCGAATCGCGCGGCATCGAGCTCAGGATGATCGAGCCTCCCGGTGGGCGCGCCGATGCCGAATGGTTGATCGCGGCATGCGACACGCGCACACGCGCCGTCGCCGTTTCGGCAGTGCAGTTCCACGATGGCTACCGGCCCGATCTCGCCGCGCTCGCTCGGTTCTGCCGCGAACGCGACATTCGCACTGTCGTGGACGGCGCCCAGGCAATCGGGTGCTGCGTCGTACGCCCCGTCGAGCTCGGGATCGACTTCCTCGCCGGCTGCGGTCAGAAGTGGCTGTGCGCGCCGCGCGGAACCGGGTTCCTCTACGTACGAGCCGAGCTCGTGCGCGATCTGCATTTGCCCATGCTCGGCTGGATGAACGTGGACTACGGTGGGCGCTTCGACTGCCTGCTCGAATACCCGCGTCAGATCTTCCCGGATGCGCGCCGCTTCGAGCTCGGCACCGCGAACCTGCACGACATCCTCATGCTGCGCGAATCACTGCGCTTGCTGAACGAGATTGGCATCGATCGCGTTGCCGCCCACGATGCCGGTCTGGCGCAGCGGCTGCGGTCGGCGATGAACGGATCGAGCGGCGTGGCCCTGTGCGACGTGGGCACTTCGCCGAGCCCCATCGTCGCCTTCACGGTCGGCGCCGAACGTGCCCAGCGGCTGCACCGCGCCTTCCGGGACGCTCGCATCCATTACAGCCTGCGCGAAGGGCGCTTCCGCTTGGCCCCGCACATCTACAACGACGATTCCGACATCGATCGCGCCGTGGACGTGATCGCCACGGGCCTCCAGGCGTAGATGGATCCTGCGACGCTCCACACACGGCACCCTTCATGCAATAGCCGTCAGGGCCTATCTCGTCGGGTTCCAGAAGGATCCACGTGAGGACGACGTGCGTGCATCGAACACCAGAATCCGCCGGCTCGCGCCGCTCCGTGCTGCCACGCTGTTCCTTGCACTCCCGTTGGGACTAGGCTCCTGCGGCGTGGACGAGACCATCGAATCCCTCCGTCGCCTGCAGGAAATCCACGACCGGAACCGCGAAAGACGCGACCAGGCGCAGCAGGTTCGCATCGACCCGATCTTCGATGCCGCGCTCAAGGCCGACTCCCTCCTCGTGTTCCAGCTTCTGGAGAATGATCCGCAGAGGACCACCTATCGCGATCCCGTTGGCATGACGGCCCTGCATTACGCCGCCTGGAGTGGACATGCGGGAATCGCCGAGCTACTGATCGCTCGCGGGGCGGTCGTCGATGACAAGGATGGCGGTGGGGTCACGCCGCTCGGCCTCGCGGTCCGCTGGGGCAACGCCGATGTCATGCGCGTCTTGATGGCTCACGGCGGACGCACGGACATGCGCGACGATCACGGCAGAACACTCCTGCATCTCGCCGCAGAGCACGACCACGTCGAGATCATGCGCGCTCTCCTCGATGCGGGCTTCGACGTCAACGTCATGGCAGCCACTGGCACACCACTGCACAGCGCCGCGCACTCCCGAAAGCAGCGAGCAGCACGGCTCCTCATCGAGCGCGGTGGCAATGCGAACGCAGTGGGCTATTTGGGTTGGACACCGCTGCACGTGGCGTCCTGCATCAACGGACACTCGAGTCCGGATTCGAGCTTCATCCGTCTCCTGCTCGACGCCGGTGCCGATCCGAATGTGCGCGATGAAGGCGGAAGCACGTCTTTCATGTATGCGGCCCAGGAAGGCAACACGCACGCGATGGCGCTCATGATCGCGCACGGCGCCGACCCGGGAGCGCGGACACCGGACGGACGCTCTGCTCTGGCACGCGCCGCGGACGCGGGTTACGTCGATGCAGTGCGCATGTTGCTCGAGCTAGGCGCCGCGCCCGATGAGCAGATTCCGGGGGATGGGATCCTGCTGCATGAGACAGCGTTCGAGAACCGGCTCGAGCAAGCGCGGCTCCTTCTCCAGAAGGGAGCCGACCCCAACAAACAAGACCGCCAGAAGCGCACCCCGCTGCATTCAGCTGCTTATCGGGGCAACGCAGAGATGGTGCAACTCCTCATCGAGTTCGGTGCTGACGTGGATGCACGAGACGAGTCGAAATGGACGCCACTGCATGTCGCGGCTGCTCAGAAGCAGCCTGCCGCGGTGGCGACTCTCCTCGAAGCGGGCGCCGATCCCCGCCTGCGCACGAGCGGCGGTGAATCCCCGATGCAGCTCGCTTGGGGAACCGATGCCGGGCCCATCGATTCATTGCTGGCACACTTCGGCGCTCGCCGGTAAGACTGCGTTTCTTTACTTCTCGCGGCTCTCGGCCCCCCACGCGCTTCCGGCACCCCCTTCAGCGAAACACGCGAACATCCACGTCTAACGGCATCTGAGCGCTGATGACGACTCGCTTGAAGTCTGCGTGTGAGGGGTTCAATAGGAAGTTGCGTTCATGCGGAATCAACGCGCTCGGAACCTCGAGGACGGCCGACGGCCCGCGCCGAACCCACAGATCTCCGGTTTGCTGCAGCGCTGATGGAGGTGGTGAGGCTCGCCAATCCGCGGGCAGCGCCGACATCTCGACGCGCTCCAAGAGTGAGGCATCGAACTCCACGGAGAACACCACATAATGCGGCAGCGGGGCGCTATTCTGCAGATGAACGAGAATCTCGAGAATGGCCAGGGAGAGAGTCTCCGACACGTGGACGACTTTGACTCCAGCACTGTTCCATCGACTGCCATGCAGTCTCGAGCCTTCACTATCGAAAGCATGAGTCGCGTGCTTCGACTTCACGACACGCCAGGCTCGAATCACGATGGGATACCATGCTCGATTCGCCCCACAAGGGCCTCGACTTCGCGCGCGCCGATCTCCGTCGCTCCAAACGCAACGGGTGTGGCGCCGCCAAGGCCTGGTTGGGGAGTCGTGAGCCAGCGTCTCGCGGCGTCAGTGTTGCCCTCGAAGAGGGCAAGAACGCTGGCGAAGAGCCTGGACGCTCGTAGCAATCGATCCGATTCGTCCGGGAGAAGTCTTCCTTCTTCTTTGCGCCGGCTCAGCGTGCGGGAGGTGATTTGGACCAGTTGGAGCAGTTCGGCTTTGGCAAGCTCTGTGTTGTGAAGTAGTCGCTCCCAGGCTTGATACGGCAGCCCGTCGCGAACCTTCTGCAGCAGGCTGACCGCGTCGTAGGTTCGCAGACCAAGCAGAACGACATAGTGCAGTCCGATGGTCCCCGTGCTCTGCACGTAGCGAGAGAACTCCCTCACATCGGGCGATTCCCTTTTCTTCCCTTCTGCTACGTCTGGCATCTCGGGACCTCCAGCGCCTGCCATCTGGCATAATAATATACGCCATCTGGCTAAAAGTCAAGGGCTCGGGGGCTTCCCGCGGGCCATTTCCTACCGACATGCAAGAGACAATCCTCAGCGGGCGGGATCACCAGGCGCTGGTAACCGCAGCAGCGACGCGTAGATCACGATGCCGTCCCACAGGTTCCCGAGGCGCAGGTTCTCGTCGGGGGCGTGCTGGTTGTTGTCGTAGTTGACGATCGGCGCGCCGTACACGGGCACGTTCAGAGCCGCCTCGAGGTGGTGCAATGGAACCGTGCCGCCCAACGTCGGCATGAGCACCGGTTCGCCCACGACCGCTCGTCGTACGGCCGCGATGACCGCGCGTGAAATCGGCGTGTCCATCGATGTGCGCGTGGCCGGCGTCCCAGGCCCGGCAGTGATGCGGACGACGCCTGCGTGGGCGCGCCGCGTTGCGGCATCGGGCTCGTCGGCCACCACATGGAAACCCTGCTTGCGCACATGCTCCTTCAGCCGCTCGACCTGTGCTTCCGGCATCACGTTCTTCACCAACCGCATGTCGATCTCTGCCGTGGCCGTCGACGGGATGATCGTGCGGGCTTCTTCACCCACCGCGCCCGACGCGATGCCGCGGACGTTGAGCGAAGGCAGGTTGATCGCCTCCTGCAGGCTCGCACCGGCTCCCTCCGGCCGGGCAACGTAGAGCTCCTCCTGGAGATCGGCTTCGACGGTGGGGATCGCACGCAAGGCGTCGCGCTCCATGGCCGAAAGCGGCACCACGTCGTCGTAGAAACCCTTCACCAGCACCTGACCATCTGCGTCCTTCATCGACGCAAGGAGCAGGCTCAGCTTCTCGGCCGGGTTCGGCACCCAGTTGCCGTAATGACCCGAGTGCAACGGCCGCGACGGCCCGTACACCGTGAGCGTCACCGTCACGATCCCGCGGCTGCCGAAACTCAAGGTCGGGCGCCCCGATTGGTGCACCGGGCCGTCGGCGAAGATCAGCAAGTCGGCTGCGAGCAGGTTCGCGTGCTGTCGCGCCAACTCTGGGAGTGACGGTGAACCGATCTCCTCTTCGGAGTCGAAGAGGAACTTGGCTTCCACCGTTGGTGGGATGCCTGCCGCGCGTAGCGCATCGAGTGCGGCCAGGAGCGCCACGATCGGGCCCTTGTCGTCCGAGGTGGAGCGCGCGTAGAGGCGCGCCTCGCGATCGCCGGCATCGCCATTCAGCTTCGGCGTGAATGGTGCGGTCACGGTCCACGACGGGGCGTCGACGGGCTGCCCATCGAAGTGGGCGTAGAAGAGAACTCGGAGAGGTTGCGCGGACGAGGGCGCGGGCTCCGGTGCAGAACGCGCGAAAACGTAGGGTCGCGTGGGAGACTCCAGGATGCGCGTCTCCAAGCCGCGCTTCTCGAGCATGCCTCTCAAGTGTGCGGCGTTCTTCTGCATGTCCTCCATGTTCGATGCGACATTCGGTATGGAGACGAACGCGATCAGCTCATCGAGAATGCTCGAGCGGTTCGCCGTCACCCATGCCGCGAGCTTTTCGCGATGCGCCGCATCGTCTTCGGCCCCACCTGCTTTTGCACATGGAACTGCACACGCGACCATCAATAGCAACTGGACGAGAAGACCCGAATGCCTGCCACCGTCGCGGTGAGTGCGTCTCGGACTTGCGTTCCCGGAGTCGATTCTTGCAAGGACCCCCATCCGACCCTCCGTCGCGGCCGACCTCTCTTCGAATGAAGCGACCGCCTGGAGTGTACTCTCGAACAGCACCTTGCCCTTGGTCGATGCCCACGACCATCTCGACAGCCGCACCTCCATTCGAACGACGTCACGGAGGCTTGAGCTCTCCGCCAAGTCGCCGGCTTGACGGTTCTTGGAAGTGCTTGATACGCTTCGCCTTGCACCATCAGAATGAGGGCCCATGCAATTCATCGTGCAACGCCTGCGGGAAAGCGCCGAGCTCAAGCTGCGGCTTGGGCCCGAGGTGCTGGAGCCTTTCGCGGCGCTGGTCGATGCCACGTGCCGCGCGCTCCGCGACGGACACAAGCTCCTCGTCTTCGGCAACGGCGGCAGCGCCGCCGACGCCCAGCACATCGCCGCCGAGCTGGTCGGGCGCTACACGCGCGAGCGCCGCGGCCTCCCTGCGGTAGCGCTCACCACCGACACGTCGATTCTCACGTCCGTCGGCAACGACTACGGGTTCGAAAGAATCTTCGCGCGCCAGGTCGAAGCCCTCGCCGGCCGCGGCGACGTGGCTCTCGGCATCAGCACGAGCGGCGAATCGGCCAACGTCAAGCGCGCCCTCGAGGAAGCCAAGGAAATCGGCTGCGTCACCGGCGCCTTCCTCGGCAAGACCGGTGGCAGCATCCGCGGCCTCGTCGATCACGCCGTCGTCATCCCGGCGCAAGACACGGCCCGCATCCAGGAATGTCACATCACGCTCGGGCACATTCTCTGCGAGATGGTGGAATCGGAGCTGTTCAAATGAAATCTTCGCACGCAGCGCTCCGCGAAGCCCTCGACAAGGGTCGCGGCGTCAAGGTCCTCGTCGTCGGCGATCTGATGCTCGACGAATACATCTGGGGCAACGTCGATCGCGTCTCCCCCGAGGCGCCCGTTCAAGTCGTCGAATGGCAGTCCTTCCACGATGGTCTGGGTGGCGCTGCGAACGTGGCACAGAACCTGGTCGCGCTCGGATGCGAGGTGTGGATCGCAGGCGTCTGCGGGCGCGACGAGAAGGGCGCGCGCCTGCGTCAGATCCTGGGCGAGATCGGCGTGCACGTGGACGATATCCTCGAAGATGCGCTTCGCCCCACGACGACGAAGCTCCGCATCATGGCGCATTCGCAGCAGATCCTTCGCGTCGACCGGGAGCAGAAGCAACGCCCCAGTGACGAGCTGCAGCAACAGCTCATCGAGCGCGTCACGGCGCGCGCTTCGCAGGTGGACGGCATCATCTGCAGCGACTATGGCAAAGGGGTGCTCACGCGCGAGGTGCTGGCGGCCGCGCGCCGCGCCGCCCAACAGGGCGGCAAGCCCATCGTCGCCGACCCCAAGGGCACGGATTACACCCGCTACCTGGGCTTCGACTTCGTGACGCCCAACCGCAAGGAGCTGGAGGCCGCGTCTCAGATGCCCGCGAATGGCGATGAGGAGATCGTCCGTGCCGGCCAAAAGGTCCTATCCGAGATCCGGGTTGGCGGCTTGCTCGTGACCCGCGGACAAGAGGGCATGACATTGCTGCGACCCGAGCGCGCCGCGCTCCACATTCCCGCCGCCGCGCGGGAGGTCTACGACGTGACCGGCGCCGGCGACACCGTCATCAGCGTCTTCGCCATGGCGATCTTGAGCGGCAGCGAGCCCGAAGCCGCCGTCGAGCTCGCGAACCTAGCTGCCGGCATCGCGGTGAGCAAGATCGGTGCAGCACCTGTCGGCCGCGACGAGATCCTGCGCGCCCTCGAAGGCTCGTCGCTATACGAGGGCGCCAAGATCCTGACGCGCGGCGACGTGCCGAAGATGGTTTCCCAGGCGCGCGGCCAAGGCAAGCGCATCGTTTTCACCAACGGCTGCTTCGACATCTTGCACGTCGGGCACATCAAGCTGCTGCAGCGGTCGCGCTCGTTCGGCGATATTCTCATCGTCGGCATCAACGACGACGCCTCGGTGCGCAAGCTCAAGGGCGAGCGCCGTCCGCTCATCGCCGAAGACGAGCGCACCCACGTGCTGGCCGCTCTCGATTGCGTCGACTTCGTCACGCTCTTCGCCGAGCCCACGCCCATGGCGCTCATCGAGATGATTCGCCCCGACATCCTGGTGAAAGGCGGCGACTACGCGCTGCACGAAGTGGTCGGCCGCGACCTGGTGGAGAGTTACGGCGGCCGCATCGAGCTCGTCCCCATCGTCGAGGGCCTTTCCACCTCGGAGCTGGTCAAGCGCATCGTCGAGAAGTACAACTCGGGGTAGGGCTTTAGCTTTCACCAATGCCACCCGCCCTGCGTCCTGAGTTCCAAATGGCTACATTTCGATCATCCGAGGTTCCTTTGGATTCCCCCGCGATCGTCGACCTGCGAGATTCGGACGCCTACGCACGCGAGCGTCCTGTCGGTGCGGTGAGACTCTTCCCTGACGACCTTGTCGAGAATCCCCACATGCTGCCGCCTCGATCACGCAGCCTCGTAATTGTCGGCGAGACGACCCTGCGTATGGCTTCGATTCTCCTGAGCCTCGAGCAAGCTGGACGCACGGTGCTCCGGCATCATCCCAAGGAAACCTGGCGCGCGCACCTGGACGCGGAAACAGGCCCTCCGTCAAAGCAACGGCTCTGGGAGCCTGCTCGTGTGGTCGAGCAAGCCGTCGAAATCTTCGTTGCGTCCGGTACACGCCCGCAGTGGCGAACGAAATCTGTGGCATTGGATCTAGCCTGTGGCACGGGGCGCAACGCCGTCTACCTCGCACTCGAGGGATTCAACGTCACGGCCATCGATATCCTGCCAGATGCCCTCACGCGGACGAGTGATCTCGCCGCGCGTCACGGCGTCTCAGTGCGAACCATCCAGCGTGATTTGGAGAAACCCGGCGCCATTGACGATCAACGTGCCGACCTCATCGTCGTCGTCCGGTTCTTGGAGAGATCTCTCTTCCCGGCCATCGAATCCGCCCTCACCCCCGGCGGCTTCCTCGCCTACGAGACCTTTAGTGAAGCCCAAACGCAACTCGGCCACCCGCGAAACCCGCGTTTCTTCCTGCGTCCGGGTGAACTTCGCACAGCGTTCCTACGGCTCGAGATCTTGCTGCATGACACGGTCTTCGAGCGAGAACACCTCGAGCGCCTCGTAGCTCGTCAACCAATGGAGTAGGCAGCAACGAACTGCGGCGTCTAACAATCATGCGAACATTGGTTCCCTGGAGCCACCGGCAGGATTGGTCGTAAACGTCGCTGTGCGATGCAGTCAGTCAAGCGCCCGGAAGGATTCGCGCTTCACGCCAAACTCTCTCATCTTCGTTGCGAGCGTGTTGCGACTCATTCGCAACAACTTGGCCGCGTGCAAAATCTTTCCGTCACTTCGTCGTAGTGCATCGATGACCTGTTCCTTCTCGAGGTCGCACCGTTCACGCTCGAACCTGGCGCTTGGCGTTACATCGGCGATCTCCGATAAAGAGTCCGGCAAGTCCTCGATCACAATAACGCTACGTCCCCAAACCTTGACAGCCAGGTATTCGCAGAGATTCTTCAGTTCTCTGATATTTCCTGGCCAGGCATAGTGCAGGAAAACATTCTCAACCTCCGGCGAAAATCCAAGCTCCATCCCTGGTCTGCTCGCCTGCCGGATGAAAAATTCCGCCAGTGGAAAAATATCTTCTCTTCGATTGCGCAGCGGGGGCACATCGATTTGGAATACGTTGAGGCGGAAGAACAAGTCTTCGCGGAACTGGCCCGAATCAACGAGTGCGCGAAGATCACGATTCGTTGCCGCGAGCACTCTCACATCAACTTGCCGAATTCGCGTTTCTCCGACTCGGCGAAACTCCCCTGAATCCAGGAATCGGAGCAGCTTGACTTGGGTTTGTGTCGGCAAATCGCCAATCTCGTCAAGCAGGACCGTTCCAGCACTCGCTGACTCGAAAAGCCCTTCTTTGTCACGGTGCGCGCCCGTGAAGGTACCGCGAGCATGCCCGAACAACTCGCTTTCCACCAGATTCTCCGGGAGAGCTCCACAATTGATCGCCACCAAAGCCGCAGCCGACCTCGCGCTCTGATTATGTACCAGCCGCGCAATGACTTCCTTGCCTGAACCGGTTTCCCCGACGATCAGGGCAGCGGAATCACTGCGTGCGGCCAGCCCCACCGCCTCAAGGCATTTGGCATACGCCCGGCCGCGAGTTTCGACGAACATCTCCCCCTGCCACCCTGCGGGAGACGGCTTCCTCCGCACAATCTCTCTGGAATGGCCAATGACGTCCCGGAGCCTCGCCCTCCAGAAATCAACATCGATCGCGTCGGCGTAGTACGTGGCAATCGCCACAGATTCCTGGAACCACGCATGGTGCAGAAGTTCTGGATGTCCCTGCTTCAGCACGACATGAATCGTCCGAATGAACTCGAACCGATCCTCGATTCCCTTCAACTCGGACAGTACCTGTTGCATGCCGTCGGCAAATTCGGCGCCACGTCCCCGCACAAGCACCAACGCGCGGGTCGCCAGAATGCGCTCGCGTTCCTCTCCTCTAGACCGGCAAAGCTGAATGGCGCGCTCAAGATCCGCTTCGGCCTCCGCCCGCATTCCGAGTGCAGCATGCAGCTCCCCTCGCCGCCGCAAGACCTCCATCATGAGATCACCGTGGGGAGCTAGGGCCGCGGCTTTCTCATAAGCGCGTCGCAAATAGTCTGTAGCCCCTCCCAGATCTCCTGTTTCCAGCAACAACTCGCCTAGGAATTCGAGCGACAAGACTTCTTGTCTCAGCGATGACGCGTTTCTTGCCTCGGCTAGGGCGGCAAGGTAACAGTCCCGTGCCGCTTCGTAGTCACCATGAATGCGCAAGGCGTGACCAAGGTTGTTGCTGATAGAAACCTCGACAAACAAATCTTTACAATTCTCATTCAAAGCTCTGGCTTCAAGGAGACATACTCGAGCCTCCTTCGGCCTGCCTAGTCTCAGAAAACACACGCCCCTATTAGTCAATAAACGTCGGCGATGTCGCAAATATTTGCCGTCGGGAAGTATTCGACAAGCTTCATCGAAGTGTCCGAGTGCTACATTGACTTGCGCAGCGCCCTTTTCTACAAGAGCCAGGCTATTGAGCATGCGTGATAACTCAATCGCATCGTTCATCAACCGATAGTAAGCAACCGCCTTCTGCATCTGGGCTCTTGCCCACTTGTAGTGCCCTGCTCGATACAAACACAGACCGGCCACGTGTGCAGCCCTGGCGTGAAAATCTTCTAATGGACTGCATCCACGCAACAACGGCACTACACACGCAAATCCGCATCTTGCCTGTCCGGACAACGCCTTCGCGTAAGCGTTTAGAAGCTCGATCTCGTTTCTCTGGAATTCGTTCGTGACTCGCTGGCTCATGCTGCTTAGCCAGGCTCGAATAAGACCAAAGTTGCGTTCAAGCAGGAGTATTCGCGCGTGGAGAAAATCGGCATTCACGAGGAGATCACCCTGGAGTGGTTCACAACGGATCTCTTCAAGCCGACGCCTAGCGGCGGTTACATCCTCCTCCTTCAGGAGTAGCGCGACCTCCTCAAGTGCGCTGCGGATTCTTTCGACGCCATTCAGCACAGCGCTTCCATTGCTTGTTTCAAGGAGAGATCTGTCGCACAGATTTGCTGGAGTTCGCAATGGCTGAGACGATTCCCAACCGAATATGCTGTAGGAACCTCATAAGTCTCTGCCTCGATTGGATTCGCTCCTGGATGACCTGTTCCGGTGCAAGCCGGAAGGAAGGTTCCACTTGTTGCTCCTTCGATGGAACGTCATCGTCTCCGCTGGCACCTGTGCCACGCTCGCCCGCACGGGATGGGTCGTCCCACTCGCGGGCGGGCCGGACAGCCATGGATGGCGATGCGACCCCCAAGATGAGAGCGACTGTAATGGCCAAGAACGCGATGCGCCTCATGGTACTCCTCCCCCACGAAACCCAACCCACACCCAACAGGCACGCCCGGATCTGCACTGTGCAACGAACGTTGGCGGATGGCTCACACTAGCAATCAGTGAGCCGCAGATCAAGGTCATTCCGCCAGGGCTCGGTCCGCACATGGGCTCGAGGACTGCCCGGACGGCCCTGACTGACCCTACAGCCGTGGGGTAGAGAAGGGGGACACAATTCCCAAACGATCGATCGCAGTATTGACATTCCGGAACTCGGCCCCTACCCCCTGTCCAGCCAGGCCTGGTAGGCCTCGAACCCGTAGGGCCGGCCCAGGAACCCCTGGATAAGCTGGGCCGCAGGCGCAGACCCACCCGGGGCGAGTACGGTTTGCCGGTAGGCCGCAGCGATGGCCGGATCGAAGAGATCGGACCGGTCGAACCGACTGAAGAGGTCCTTCGCGATCACGAGCGACCACATGTATGTGTAGTAGAGCGCCGAGTAGCCCTCCAGGTGCCCGAAGCTCAAGTGAAAGTACGTGTCGTCCACGTAGTCGTACATGCTGTAGCGCCGCTGCATGTCGCGCACGAAGGCCGTCGTGTCAAGGCCCGCGGCGCTGCGGTCGTGGAGCCCTAGCGACAGCGCGGCGTAGAACATCTGCTGCCGCACGAAGCTGCCCTTGCCGAACTCGTTGGCGCGGCGCAGCCGCTCCACCAGCTCGTCGGGGATCTTCTCCCCCGTCTCATGGTGCACGGCGAACGTTTGGAGAACGCGAGTATCCCGCGCCCATTCTTCCAGCATCTGCGACGGCGCCTCGACGAAATCCCACTCGGTCGAGATTCCGGACACGCCGATCCAGCGCTGCCTGCCGGCGAAGATCGTGTGCAGCAGGTGACCGAACTCGTGCAGAAACGTCTCCACGTCGTCGTGCTCGAGCAGGGCCGGATCGCTGGGCGTCGGTCGCGGAAAGTTGCAGACGAGTGCCGCCTCCGGCAGCTGCAAACCTTCGACGCCATGAACCAACGTGAACTGCGCCGCGTGCTTGTACTTGTCCGCTCGTGGGTGCATGTCGAGATGGAAGCGCCCGAGCTTCTCTCCATCCTGGAAAACCTCGTACGTCTCCACTTCGTCTGACCAAACGCGGACGCCGGCGACCTGCCGGTACTCGATGCCGAAGAGCCGCCCGGTCAGGTCGAGAACTCCCTTCTTCACCCGCTCGTAAGCCAGGTAAGGCCGGACCGACTGCGGGTCGAAGGCGTAGTTGGAAGCCTTGACGCAGCGTTCGTAGTATTCCTTCTCCCAGTCGCCGACGGCCGTAGCCCCGGGATCGTCGCGGCGCTTGGCCGCGAGCAGGGCCTCGTAGTCGCGCTCTGCGCGCAGGGACGAAATGCTCGCGATGCGGTCGATGAAATTCCGCGCCGCCACCTCGCTGCCGATCATCTTGTCCTCGGTCGCATAGTGCGCCCAGCTCGCGTAGCCGAGGAGAGTCGCCAGCTCGTCACGCCGCGCCAGCATGCGGTCGAGGACATCGAGGTTCTTGGGGTGCCCGCGGCGACGGAACTCGCAATACAGCTCGCGCCGCGCGCTCTCCCGGCGCGAATACGTCATGAACGGCACGTAATCGGGATAGTCGGTCGTGATCGTGACGAGCCCGTCGCCGCCGAGCGCGTGCCCGCGCACGTAATCCTCGGGCAGACCCTCGAGCGCCGCCGGTTCGACACGGATCGACCGCGTGTCCGACTGGATGTTGCGCTCGAACTCCTGCGCGATGATCGTGAGCTCCTCGTGTAGCTCCTGCACGCGCTTGCGCGTCGCCTCGTCCCGATCCACGCCGGCGCGACGATAGTCACGCAGCGCGTGCGCCAGCAGGTGTTGCGTCGCCGCATCAGCTGTGCTCGCATCGAGTGCCTGCAATGCCTCGAAAACGCCCCGGTTTAGCGACAGCGCCGTCGCGAACTTGTCCACCTCGCGCGTCGCCTCTTCGGCCGCCTGGCGCACCTCCGCAGCCGGGTGCACGCGCTCGAACAGCCCCGGCTCGAGCCCGGCCGCATCGACGTGCACGAGAATCCGATCGTAGAGCACGAGGCTGTTGTCGATCGTCCGAGCCTCGCGAACCGCGAGCAGATCATCGAGCGCCGCTTGGGCGCGATCCAAGCTCTGCCGGACACGCCCCGCGAGCGCCTCGGCTTCGGCCTTGGCCGCCGCATCACCCGCCTGCCGCGCCTCCTCCTGCGCCGCCCCCGCTCCCGCCGCCTGTTCCGTCATCCGCATCGAGCCCATCCGCCTCTGCCCCATCGCTTCGACTCTCCCTGTTGATGCCGGTAACCAAGCCGCAGAGTACCCGCTCCGCAATGGCATGGCTATCATCTACCGTTGCATTTGCCGAGCTCCACGGCTTTCGCGGCTTGCTCTCCTCGAAGCTCGTGCGACCCGTCCCGGGCCCGCGCCGAATGCGATCTCGCAGTGGCCGGCGCACGGGTTTCGGTGCTTGCTTGAGTGTGGATCGCCTGACCCTGGGACGGACGGTCGGTGCCGTCGGCGCCTTCGTGAGCGCCCGATGCCGTGCAACGCGCGATTGATCATCTGATAGAGTATCTGCGCCGCATTCGCAGCGGTGCACGAAGCGCTGATCGTCTCGGGCTCGAAGAATCGTTGAAGGGAGATCTCACATGGCCCGCTATGTCGATGGTTATGTCATTCCGCTGCCGAAGAAGAATCTGGAAACCTACCGCCGCATGGCGAAACTGGGGGCAAAGATCTGGCGCGAGTGCGGCGCGCTCGAGTACTACGAATGCGTCGGCGACGATCTGAAGGTGAAGTGGGGGAAGACGTTTCCGCTACAGCTGAATCTCAAGCCCAACGAGACCGTGATCTTCTCCTGGATCGTGTACAAGTCGCGTGCGCATCGCGATCGCGTCAACGCGAAAGTCATGAAGGACCCACGCATGAACAACCCTGACATGCAAAAGGCGATGCCTTTCGACATGAAGCGCATGTGCTACGGTGGATTCAACGTCCTCGTCTCGTGGTGAGCAGGCTAGCTGCTAGTTCGAGGAGTTCTGGAACCAGTTCGGTCGATGTCTTGCTGACACCACGGGAGTGATGCCGGTAGCCCGGCGTCGGTTATCTTCTTCAGGTCCTGCGCCAGGAGAGGACTACGATCCATGCTGCGAAATTCCCGATTGCACCGTGCTTTCGCGTTTTCATGGGGCTTTCTCCTGCTCGCGTGTTCCATCGGCTTCTGGGTCGCCACGACGGCAGCCCAGATCTCTGACGCGGCATCGGTGGCCCGCGCCGACAGTCTCTATGGTGCCGGTTCCTGGGCCGACGCGGCCAAGGCCTACGCGCCACTCGCCAAGGCAGCGCCCGAGAACGGTCGACTCTGGCACCGCTACGGGTCCTCACTCCTACAAGCTGGAGATGCCAAGGCCGCCGTGCCCGCGCTCGAGAAAGCCGAAACAATCGGTCACAATCAGGCGACGATGTACAACCTGGCCTGCGCGCTCGTCCGCACCAAGCAGCCGGACCGCGCCATCGAGTGGCTCGCCAAGACAGCAGAGGCCGGATACAGCCAGACCGAGCAGCTCGAAGCCGACACCGACCTCGCGGCGCTGCACACGCATCCGCGGTGGCCGGCACTCCGCGAAGCGGTTGATCGAAACGCCCGACCCTACACCTACGACGATCGCTACCGGTTCATGGAATTCTGGATGGGCGACTGGGACGTGAAGACCCCAGAAGGGTCCCCGGCCGGACAGAGCCACGTGGAGTCCATCCTCGGAACCTGCGTGATCTTCGAGAACTGGACCGGGTTTGGCGGGATGAGCGGCAAGAGCTTCAACTTCATCGATCCCACAGGCGGCAAGTGGAAGCAGACCTGGGTGGACGACAAGGGAGATGTCCACGAGTACACCGGCGAGATCGTGGACGGCGCGATGCGCTTCCAGCGCGAAGTCCGCAACAAGAAGGGTGCACTCGAGCATCACCGCATGAGCCTCACGCCGCTCGCCCCGGACCACGTGCGCCAGCTGGGCGAACAATCGATCGACGGCGGCTCGACCTGGACCGTGACCTACGATTTGCACTATCACCGGAAAAAGGGCGGAGTTCCGTGATGGCGGCCGCCTCCGCTCCACATCCTTACGGCGTGACTGCCACAAGTGTCGTGGCGACACTGAGCGCATGATACGATGCAACAGCCGGAGTGGGGCGCCCGCGGCCAAGTGCATCCGCAAACTCTGAACGGAGCCTCATGCCACTGCAACCGGGCACCCAGCTGGGGCCGTACCGGATCGAGGCCCCACTCGGCGCCGGTGGGATGGGCGAGGTCTACCGCGCCCGGGACACGCGCCTCGATCGCACCGTCGCGGTGAAAGTCCTGCCGGCAGAAATATCGGCGCGACCGGAAGTACGGGAACGTTTCGAACGCGAGGCCCGCACGATCTCGAGTCTCTCTCACCCGCACATCTGCGCGTTGTACGACGTAGGACTTCAAGACGGCGTTCATTATCTCGTGATGGAGTTCCTCGAGGGCGAAACGCTGGCCCAGCGTCTGCAGAGGCAGCCGCTTCCGCCCGACCAAGTGCTGCAATTCGGGATCCAGATCGCGGATGCGCTGGAGCGCGCGCACCGGACGAACATCGTGCACCGGGATCTCAAGCCGGGCAACATCATGTTGACGGCGAACGGAGTCAAGCTCCTCGACTTCGGTCTCGCCAAGCTGGTGGATGCGGCTATCGCCCCGCAGTCCGGCGTAACGGTGCTCGCCACCGAGGTCGCCCAGCACTCGCTCACGGCCGAGGGCACGATCCTCGGCACGCTGCACTACATGGCGCCGGAGCAGCTCGAGGGCAAGCACACGGACGCGCGCACGGACACCTTCGCCCTCGGTCTCGTTCTCTACGAGATGGCGACAGGAAGGAAGGCGTTCAACGGCGAGAGCCAAGCGAGCCTGATCGCCGCGATCATGACCACACAACCGCCACCGCTCTTGGATCTGCAACCGCTCGCACCGCCGGGACTCGATCGACTCATTCGTACCTGCCTCGCCAAGGATCCGGAACAGCGCTTCCAGAGCGTGCACGATGTTGGGTTACAGCTCCGGTGGCTGCAGGAAGGGAACGCCGCGCTCAGCGGCTCGGTCGCCGCAACGTCCGCTGTCATGACGGGAGCAGCCGGCGCGGTGGCGGATGCCAACGTTCGACGACAGGTGAGCCGCTGGATGGCGGCGACGATGTTGCTCGCCGTCGCAGCGATCGGGCTCGCGGCCGCTCTGTTGTTGCGCTCGCAACCGGCATCGCAGGAATCGCGACCCATGCACCTCGCTCTTCGTCATGTATCGGATCCCCCCGGTGGGCGCTTCGAGCATCCGGCCCTATCGGCTGACGGCGCGCGTCTGGCTTTCGTCGCCCCCGGTCGCGAGCAGACGAACGTCCTCTGGGTGCGCGGGCTCGATCAACCGGCCGCGCAACCAATGCCAGGCACCGAGGACGCATCGATGCCGTTCTGGTCGCCTGACGGGCGCTTTCTCGGATTCTTCGCCGACGGCAAGCTGAAGAAGATCGACATCGCCGGTGGGCCGCCTCAAACGCTTTGCGCCGCATCCGGAGCGCCGTTCGGCGCCAGCTGGAACGAGTCGGGCGTGATTCTCTTCGCGCATGGAGGCATGCTGCCACTCTCGCGCGTTTCCGCCATGGGGGGAGCTCCCGAGAGTGCGACCGAGGTCGCGGCACCGTCGCAGGGGCACATCTGGCCGAGCTTTCTCCCGGATGGCCAGCACTTCGTCTTCCTTGCCGATGCGGCCACCGAGGAGGCACATCGGCTCGTGTTGGGGTCGCTCGACTCGCACGAGGTCAAAGATCTCGGCAGCGTGATCTCGAACTTGAAGTTCGTGGCGCCGGACTTGGTTCTCTACGGCAAGTCGGCAACGTTGCTCGCGCACCGGATCGACACGCGGAAATTCGAATGGATCGGCGAGCCCGTGGCCCTGGCCCGAGAATTGGGAACTCGGTTCGGCCACTACTATGAGTTCACTGCATCGGATACTGGCACGCTCGTGTATCGCAGCGCGAGCCCCCTCCTCGAGGCGTTGTGGTTCGACCGCGCCGGGAACCGTCAAGAACGCGTGACCGAGCCGATGAGCATCGAGGATGTGGAAATGTCACCCGATGGAGCACGCGTGGTTCTCGAGAAGCTCGATGCCGATGGTCGGAACGAGGACCTCTTGCTCGTGGATCTGCGGCGTCGCGTGGTCTCGCGCCTGACACTCATTCCGGGAGCCGAGTCGACTCCAATCTGGTCCAGAGATGGAAAACAGATTCTCTTCAGCGCGAGCCGCAGTGGCGCGTGGCTGTTGTACGCGAAGAACGCGCTGGGAATCGAGGCCGAGCGTCAGATCGCTGGAAATTTCCAAGCCGAACCACTGGACACTTCCCCGGATGGACGGACCCTGCTAGTGGCGCGCGAGGCGGACACTGGTCTCTCGCTGCTCGCGTTGGATGGCTCCAGTCCACCGCGCGATCTTGGGGGCGTCTTGGGGCAAGCTCTCGGCGCCAAGCTGTCCCCGGATGGCCGCTGGATCGCGGTCTGCTCGGAGGAATCGGGAACGCCGGAGATCTACCTGCGGGGACTGGACGATTCCGGCAGTCGTCTGCAAGTGTCGACCGCGGGCGGATTGCATCCGCGCTGGCGGCGCGATGGGCGCGAGATTTTCTATCACACCCGTGCGGGTGCCATCATGGCCGTGGACGTGAACCTGACCCAAGGCACCGAAGTGAGCGCGCCCCGCCAGCTGTTCGTCGTGTCGAGCGGCATCCGCAGCTTCGACGTCAGTGCCGATGGTCAACGCTTCCTCATCGTCACACCGATCGAGAACAGCTCCACCGTCCCGTTCGCCGTCGTCCTCCACTGGCCGGCCTTGCTGCCAGCGAAGTAAGGATCGGGCGCCGCGACTGGCCGGGCGCCCGCGCGCTGCAAGTGCACCGAAGCATCACCGAGCGGCCGCCCGAGAACCTGGACGCCCTCCGCACGGCCCGGGCGCAAGACCCACACATCCTTGTGCTACCATTTCACTTGCGACCCGTCGCGCAGAAGCAAGGACATCCAACTCGGAAAGCTCATGCACCGCGAGTTCCCGCTCACAGGATCGACGCTCATCATCAAGCTCGGCGCCATGGGCGACGTGCTCCGCTCGACGACGATCCTCAACGTCCTCGAAGGACCGGTCACTTGGGTGACGCGCCCGGCCTCGGTTCCGCTCCTCGACAACAATCCGCATCTGGCCGAGGTCGTGCCTTTCGACGCCGTCGACCGCCTGCAGGGCCGACATTTCGATCTCGTTGCCTGCCTCGATGACGAGCCCGAGGCCTGTCGGCTCCTCGACCGCATCACCTGGGATCACCGGATCGGCGCCTACCTGGAGGATGGCCAAGTTCGCTACGGGGACTCCGCCGCGCCCTGGTACGACATGGGATTGCTGTCGCGCTTCGGTAAAGAACGCGCCGACGAATTGAAACGATTGAACGGCCGTGCCTACCAGGAGTTCCTGTTCGAGATGTTCGGCCGGCGCTTCGATGGCGAGGAATATGTGTTCGGCTACACACCCAACGAAGGCCTGCCGTCACGCATCGGCGTCGAGACCCGCGCCGACCCGCGCTGGCAGCTCAAGCGCTGGGGCCGCTACCCCGAGCTCACCGAACGCCTCCGAGCCAGTGGCTTCGATGTCTTCCTCTTCGAGCAGCGCGACGACGTGCGCGATTTCATCGCCGACGTCAACTCGTGCCGCGTCGTCGTGACCGGCGACACCCTGACCATGCACATCGCCCTCGCACTGCACAAACGCGTCGTTTCCGTCTTTGGCCCCACGAGCGCGCCCGAGATCCACGACTACGGCCGCCTCACCAAAGTCGTGAGCCCCATCGACTGCATCTGCTGCTACCTCCGCACCTGCGACAAGAGCCCCAACTGCATGGACCTCATCTCCCTCGATCACCTCCATGCGGAAGTCCTGCGTTCTGCCAACCTCGTTTGATTCCTTGTGAATTATTTCACGCTTCGCTCGCCATCTCCTTCTTGGTACCGTGAGCCGACACGCGCGCATTCATCGCCGACGGCACTCGATTTCGCGTCATCGTCCCTCGAGCGATGCGGACCCAAGGCGCACTGCCCTCGAGAGCAAGCACGACGAGGCGGAAGTGGCGCAGGTCGTCGAAGGCGAATGCATGCTGTAACGAGCGTTTCCTCCCGTGATGGTGCATTACTGTAAACCGCGTTTACAGCGTCAATAATTTTAACGCTGTCCACAATCCGTTCAAGTTATCCACATTGATCAGGGAACGGCACGAATGTTGCGCGAGAAATGACTCGTTGGCTCATTTGTGAGTGATCACTTTCATTCTACCTCTTGACATTTGCCTCGTCCTTTTCTATATTCAGTTCGTCCTCCTCCCAAAAGAGTCCGCTTCTCCCAAGGTGGGTGGGGTCACCATGGGTGTGGAGATCGCGATGCCAGAAACCACCGCAGCCGAGCTGCGCCCGCAGGGTCCTCTCGGCGCTACGGCACATTCTGCCGACTTCTCCCCGCGCGCGACGAGCGACGCGTCCGACATTCGCGTGACTGGCATTCGGGCTGCGATCAAGCAGCAATCGATTCCGCTCACGGTGCTCTCCGGCGATCGCCTGCTCTGTCGTCTCGCCGCTCTCCGCGATTCGATCGCCGTCCCGATGGCCCGGGCCGCATTCGCGATCACCAAGCGCGAGGCTTGGATTGCCTGTGGATACAAGAACGCCTACGACTTCACTCGCGAGCGGCTCGACCGAGACCAGCGCTGGCTGCACGATTTAGTCCGCCTGCACGAGACGCTGGAAACGCATCCTGCGGTCGCTGCGGCGTTGTGTGGGATGGATGGTGGCCCGCTCCTCGGACAGATGGCGGCGATTCAGATCGGCCGCGTGGCGAATGATTCCAATGTGGGTGCCTGGATCGAACGCGCGCGGCACATTCCGTTCACGGAGCTGCGCGCTGAAGTGACGCGACATCTTGCCCGCGACAAGGGGGAGCAAGCGTCCAGCGCCGGCCAGGAAGCGCCCGGTGACGATGTTGAGCCTGGCTCAGGAAATTCTCCGGCGCCTGCGGCAAGCTCCGAGACACCATCATCAGAAGACACGATGGACGAGCCCCGTGTCCCAGTGCGTCAGATGGTGCCGCCGGACATCAAGATCGTCTTCGACGATGTTCTCGAGCTCTATCGAGCGGTCGCAGGTCTCGATGCCGGTCCCACGGCCTTCGTCGAGGCGCTCGGCGCCGAGCTCACGAGCAGCGGGCTCGCGCTGCCGGAGGACTACCATCCCCGATTCCGTCGCAACGACACGAAGCACCGCACGGGACAGATCTGGAACCACCTGAGCGCAGGCGTGAGCGCGAAACGCGCGATCGAAGGTTTGGGAACGGAGCTTGGGCCTGTCTCGGAGCTCGCATCGCCTGCGACCCGTCGTGCCCATGGACACCTGACCGATTTCGCCGAGAAGCAAGCCCAGCTCGAGCGTCTCGAGCGCAAGCTCGCCATCGAGTTCGGTGGTCCAGCTCGGGTCAGCAATTCTGTCGGGGATGGGACTGGGGCCACAGCCGAGAGTGAAGTGACGGTCGAAGCTGGGGACGAATTCAGTGTCGAGGGCCAGGGCGGAGCCGGATCTGAAGCCTGGATCGTGGATGGAATCGCGCGCGCCAGGGTCCAGGTCTTGTCTTGGTCACGCAAGCGCGACATCAAGCGTCTTGCTGGGGTTCTGGGAACTCTCATCCGGCTGCAGAACACCATCGAGATGGACATCGCCGATCTCTTGCTCGAGCTCGACGAGCACCGCGCTTGGAAATGGCTCGGTTTCGAGGATCTCGAACACTACGCCGAGGAACGTCTCGGCATGGGACGATCGACCGCACGCAAGCGGGTCTGGCTGGCCCGGAGTCTGCGTCATCGCTCCGAGATCCGGACTGCCTTCGAAGGCGGCGTTCTCGGACTCGTCGCCACCCAGTGTGCCGTCATCGCCTTGCGCGACGCCCGGCCCGATCCTGCGCTCCAGAAGCAATGGATCGAGAACGCTCGCGACCGGACCGTGAAGGGCCTGTGGGACGACATCCGGCTGGTCAAACGCAACCAACTGCTCCGATGCGTCGACGTGGCCCGCAGCTTGACCCCAGGTCTTGCTCCACGTTTTCCGGGCCGAGGAGCCGCAGAATCGACTTCCGCTCCACCTTTTCCGAGTCCACGAGTGGCGGATGAGGTCGACGGTCGAAGTGCTCCACGTTTTCCAGGTCTCGGAGCCGCGGATGCGGTCGCGGATCGAAATGCTCCACGTTCTCCGGGTCAGCCACCCGACCCGCGCGCTCCACATTACTTCACGCCACCGAGCGACGAGGAATGGCGCGATTCGCTCCGCTTCGGACCCGGACAAACCTTCGACTCCGTCTTCGCGCTCGGCTACGGCCTCCTCGAGCGCGTCGTTCATGGCGGACCGCTCATGCAAGTCCCGCTCGCCTTCCATCTGCCCGAGACGGAGGCCAGCACCTTCTTGCGCAGCATCGAGGCTGCGAGGCGTGTGCTCGTCGAGCGCGTCCAGAACTCGACCGCGCCCGGTGACCAGAGCCGCTTCACTCCCGCGGCCCGCATCGCACAGGACTACGTCCAGCACGGCGAACACGTCCCGAGCTGGGTCGGTCTCCTGGCGCTCCTCGAAGAATGGGTCATGGTTCACGACGCTTTGAAATCCGACGGCACCCGACCCGTCCTCCGGCGCGATCACTATCGTTGCATGGCACCGGGATGCACCGCGCGCGTCAACGTCCAGGTGCATCATCTGTATTACCGAGGCTGGGGCGGCGACAACGCACCGGAAAACCTCCTCGTGCTCTGTCCCTATCACCACTTGCAGGGCGAGCACGGTGGCTTGGCGCGCGTACGCGGGAAGGCGTCGCTCAACATTGTCTGGCGTCTCGGCCCCGATGAGCTCGGAGTCTGGTATCAAAACGAAAGGAGGATCCCGCCGCCCACAGATTTTGAAAGGTTGTAGGGCGCGCTGAATCGGCTGTTTGTGGCGTGCGCTGATCGGCCGGTAGTGGATGCGGTGAAACGTTGCGGGTGCACCGGATCGTGCCGGCGCGGCGCTCTTACGCCGTAGCCTGCGTGCCTGCTTCGCCAGCCTCGGCTGCTTCGGGAGCCGGCGCCTTCGCCGCCTTCTTCCCGCGGCCCTTCGCGTCCCCAGTCTGGAACGGCACGAGCCGCGTGGCGTTCTTGCGGTTGCCCTTCTTCGCGCGCGGCTGCGAATGCGTCACGAGCTCGAGCAGCACCATGTCAGCGCCGTCGCCCTTGCGCAGCCCCGTGTGCGTGATGCGCGTGTAGCCGCCCTTGCGATCGGCGAGCTTGGGCGCGACCTCGTCGAACAGCCGCTTCAGCACCGTCTCGTCGTTGACGAAACGTGCCGCGCGCCGTCGCGCCGCCAGGTCGCCGCGCTTGCCCCAGGTGATCATGCGCTCGGCGAAGCGCCGCGCCACCTTCGCCTTGGGCTCCGTGGTGCGAATGCGCTCGTGCCGCAGCAGCGAAGTTACCATGTTGCGGAGCATGGCGCGCCGGTGAGACTGCGTTCTGCCCAGCTTGGCGACCGTCTTCAGATGGCGCATGTTGTCAGCCCTCCACGGCCGGGACGACGACCTTGTCCTCGACGGTCTCGGTGCTGGTGGCCGCCATGTAGGTCGCGACCTCCATGCCGAACTGCAGGCCCATGCCCTCGAGGATCTCGCTGATCTCCCGCAAGCTCTTGCGCCCGAAATTCTTGTACTTGAGCATGTCGGCCTCGCTCCGGCGCACCAGATCGAACAGCGTCTTGATGTTCGCCATCTTGAGACAGTTGTTCGACCGCACCGAGAGCTCCAGCTCGTCGACGCTGCGCATCAGCAGCTCGCGCATGCGCGCGTTCTCTTCGTTGACCTCTTCGCGCGTCTCCTCGAGCTGCGCCTCGTCGAAGTGGATGAACATCTGCAGGTGGTCCTTGAGCAGCTTCGCCGCATAGCCCATGGCGTCGATGGGCGACGTCGCGCCGCTGGTGGTGATGTCCAGCACCAGCCGGTCGTAGTCCGTGCGCTGCCCTACGCGCGTGTTTTCCACCAGGTAATTGACCTTGCGCACCGGCCCGAAGATGGAGTCCACCGGGATGATGCCGATGGTGTCCTGTTCGAAGGTGTGCGCTTCGGCCGTAACGTAGCTCCTGCCGACGCCGACCAGCAGCTCCATACGCACCGTGGAATTCTCGTCGAGCGTCATCAGATGCAGGTTCTTGTTGATGATCTCGATTTCGTGATCGGCCTGGATGTCGCCCGCCGTGACCACGCCCGGTCCTTCCTTCTCGATGCGCAGCCACTTGGGATCGTCACCGAGGTGACGGATCACCAGCTGCTTGACGTTGAGCACGATGTCAGTGACGTCCTCGGTGACGCCCGGAATCGTGCTCATCTCGTGCAGCACGCCATCGAACTTCACCGCGGTCACGGCGGCACCCTGCAGCAACGACAGCAGCGTCCGCCGCAACGCGTTACCGAGCGTGGTACCGAATCCTCGCTCCAGCGGCTCGATGACGAAACGGCCGTGGGTCGTGCTCGCCGTCTCTGACTCGAGCTCGATCTTCCGGGGCATCAATACAGGCTTCCACTTCATGACCACTCCTCGTGGGAACGCGGCGCCGTCTGGCTCAACGGTCCGCTGTTTCCGGCCACCGGCGCTTCGGTGTCGCGCCCATCCCCGCGAAACCGCGCCCTCCGGCGACCCTTGTTTCCAAGCCCGCGCGCGCGGGCCACGAACTCGCTTACTTCGAGTACAGCTCGACGATCATCTGTTCTTCCACCGGCACTGGGATCTCGGTCCGGCTCGGCAACGTCAGGAACGTCCCCGACAGTTTGCCGCGATCGACATCGATGTACGACACCTTGGGGCGCATCTCGGCGCTCTTCATCGAGTCGTGCACGATGCTCAGCTGGCGGCTGCCTTCGCGCACGGCGACGACATCGCCCGGCTTGACGCGAAAGCTCGGGATGTTCACCTTGCGTGCCCCGACTTGAATATGGCCGTGACGCACGAGCTGGCGCGCCGCCGCCCGCGAGGGCGCGAAGCCCATGCGGTAGACGACGTTGTCCAACCGGCGCTCGAGCAGCTGCAACAAGCGTTCGCCGGTCACGCCTTCCAAGCGTGTGGCGCGGTCGAAGTAGTGGCGGAACTGGCGTTCGAGCACGCCGTACACGCGGCGCAGCTTCTGTTTCTCGCGCAGCTGCGTGCCGTACTCCGACATCTTGCGCGGCCGGCGGCGTTCCGCACCGTGCTCGCCCGGCGGGTACGCCCGCCGATCGACGGCGCATTTCTCCGAATAGCAGCGGTCGCCCTTCAGGAACAGCTTCACGCCTTCCCGTCGGCAGAGCTTGCAGACCGCGTCCGTGTACCGAGCCATGCGGCAGACCTCCAGAAATCCGCTACACGCGCCGCCGCTTGGGCGGGCGGCAGCCGTTGTGCGGCGTCAGCGTGACGTCCTTGATGCCACTCACTTCGAGGCCAGCCGATTGCAGGCTCCGGATCGCGGCCTCGCGGCCCGAACCAGGTCCCGTGACCCAAACCTCGACCTTACGCATTCCCTGGCCAATGACTTCGCGCGCCACCGACTCGGCGGCCAGCTGCGCCGCGAAGGGCGTGCCCTTGCGCGAACCCTTGTATCCCATCTTGCCCGAGCTCGCCCACGCCACCACCGACCCCGTCATGTCCGTGATGGTGACGATCGTGTTGTTGAAGGTTGACTTCACGTGGGCAACGCCACGCGCCGGCAGCGCCTTCTTTTCCTTCTTGCGCGGTTTCTTTTTCTTGATGACTTCAGCCACGTCGCGACCTCCGCGTCACTTCTTCTTGGCGCCCGGGCGCCGCTTCGGGCCCTTGCGCGTGCGGGCGTTGGTGTGCGTGCGCTGGCCGCGCACCGGCAGACCCTTGCGATGTCGGCCGCCCCGATACGAACCGATGTCCATCAGCCGCTTGGTGTTGATCGCCACTTCGCCGCGCAGCGCACCTTCCACCTTGTACTCGTTCTCGATCACCTGACGCAGCTTGCCGGTATCGGCATCGCTCAGGTTCTTGGAGCGCAGCTCCGCTGAAATCCCGGTCTTCTTCAGGATGCGCTCGGACGTGTTGCGTCCGATCCCGAAGATGTAGGTCAGCGCCACCACCACGCGCTTGTCCGCCGGAAGATCCACACCTGCGATTCGAGGCAAAGCCATCCTCCTCTTCGGTCACGCGCCCAGGGAACCGAGTCCCGGGCCGCCGGGCTCTCAGCCCTGGCGCTGCTTGTGACGCGGGTTGTCGCAGATCACGCGCACGACGCCTTTGCGGCGCACGACCTTGCACTTGTCGCACAGTTTCTTGATCGAAGCTCGCACCTTCATGCGCGACCTTTCCTCCTGCACCGGACCGCCGGCGCCGCACGGCGCCTCACTTGTAGCGGTACGTGATCCGTCCGCGCGACAAGTCGTAGGGCGACAGCTCGACCGTGACCTTGTCGCCGGGGAGGATCTTGATGAAATACATGCGCATCTTCCCCGAAATGTGCGCCAAGACCAGATGCTCGTTTTCGAGCTTGACGCGAAACATGGCGTTCGGCAACGCCTCCACCACCGTACCCTCGACCGTCACACCCGCTTGCTTAGGCAATCGATACTCCGTCCAGCCCAGTGTGCAAAGTCCCCGTCAATACCCGTGGGCCCGCATCGGTGATCGCCACCGTCTGTTCGTAATGCGCCGACAGCTGCCCGTCGAGCGTCACGATCGTCCAGCGATCGGTCTTGGTGTAGACCTCCGGGACGCCGGTGTTCACCATCGGCTCGAGCGCCAGCACCATGCCGGCACGCAGCCGCGGCCCGCGCCCTGGCGGACCGTAATTCGGCACCTGCGGCTTCTCGTGCAACTGCTGCCCGATGCCGTGCCCCACCAGACTGCGCACCACCGAATAGCCGGCGGCCTCGGCGCAGGTCTGGATCGCGTGCGAAATGTCCGACAGCCGGTTGCCGACTCGGGCCTGCTCGATGCCCTCCAACAGCGACTGCCGCGTCACCTGCATCAGCCGGCGCGGCTCGTCGCCGATCTTGCCGACGGCAAAAGTACGCGCCGCGTCGCCATGATACCCCTGCCAGATGGCGCCAATGTCGACGCCGACGATGTCGCCGTCGCGCAGCACACGCTCGCCCGGGATCCCGTGCACGACCTCCTCGTTCACCGAGATGCAGGTCGACGCCGGATAGTCCATGTAGCCCTTGAAAGAGGGCTTGCCGCCGAGCTCCAGGATGCGAGCTTCGATCGCCAGGTCCAGCTCCTGCGTGGTCACACCGACACGGACCAACCGCGCCGCCAGATCGTGCGCCGCCGCGACGATGTCGCCAGCCTTGGCCATCAGCTCGATCTCGGCCGGTGACTTAAGAATGATCGTATCGGTCCAGTGCAAGCCGCAGAGCCTCCGTTACCTCGTCGATCGATCTCGACGCGTCGATCTCGATCACGTCGTAGTGCCGGCGAAAGAACTCGAACACCGGCCGGGTCTGAGCATCAAACACCGTGATGCGCTTGCGCACCACGCCTGGTTCGTCATCGGGCCGCAGCGCCAGCTTACCGCCGCAGACGGGGCACGCGCCGGCCTTCATTTCGGCCACGTTCGTGATCGCCTGGCAGGCTTCGCACACCCGCCGCCCCGACAGCCGCCGCACCACGACTTCGGGGTTCACGTTCAGGATCACGCCCGCATCGGCGCGCTGGCCAATCCCGTTCGTCAGACTCGTCAGCCGCTCGGCCTGGGCCAAGGTGCGCGGGAATCCATCCAGGAGCCAGCCGCGCCGCGTGTCTGGCTGCAGCATGCGCGCCCGCATCATCTCCAGAATGAGATCGTCCGGCACCAGGGTGCCGACGCTCATGTACGTCTCGGCCTTCTTGCCGAGCTCCGTCCCCTCCGCCACGTCCTGCCGCAGGATGTCGCCCGTCGAGATGTGCGCGATCCCGTACATCTCTTTGAGCAACGCCGCTTGCGTGCCCTTCCCGGAACCCGGTGCTCCCAGGAGCACGATGCGCACGCTCACCCGCCCTAGAGACCGCTGCGGCCGCGCAGCCGTCCTTTCTTCAAGAACCCGTCGTAGTGCCGCATCAACAAGTGCGACTCGATCTGCTGCAACGTGTCCAGTGCCACACCCACGACGATGAGAAGCCCGGTGCCGCCGAAATAAAACGGAACTGCCGCCTTGCGAATCAACAGATCCGGCAATACGGCGATGAACATCAGGAACAGCGCGCCCGGTAGCGTGATCCGGCTCAGCACCTTGTCGATGAAATCGGCGGTGGACTTGCCGGCACGAATGCCGGGAATGAAGCCGCCGTTCTTGCGCATGTTCTCGGCGATGTCCATCGGATTGAACACGATGGCGGTGTAGAAATACGTGAAAAACAGAATCGTCACCGCGTAGAGCGTCGTGTAGACCAGGCCGCCCGGGCGCAGCATGAACGCCACGTCCTGCGCGATCGGGTTGCCGCGCATGAACTCGGCCATCGAGCTCGGCAGCACGATGATCGACTGGGCGAAGACGATCGGGATCACGCCCGCGGTGTTGATGCGCAGCGGCAGGTGCGTGTTGCGGCCCGAAAGCATCTTGCGGCCGACGATACGGCGGGCGTATTGCACCGGAATGCGCCGCTGGCCTTGGGTCATCAGGATCGTGAGCGCCGTCACCGCGATCATCATGACCAGCAGGAACGTGCCGACGAAAATATTGAGCGTCTCGGCCACGAACACCGCGCGCACCGTGTTGATGATGTCGGTCGGGAACCGCGCGATGATGCCGATGAAGATGATGAGCGAGATGCCGTTGCCAATGCCGCGCTCCGTGATCTGCTCGCCGAGCCACATGACGAAGATCGTGCCGGCCGTCATCGTGATCATGGTCAGCGCCCGGAAGCCGAAGCCGCCGTCGACGACCACACCCAGCTGCTCGAGGAAGATGCTGATGCCGAAGGCCTGGAACAGCGCCAGTCCCACGGTCAAGTAGCGGGTGTACTGGTTGATGCGGCGCCGGCCTTCCTCGCCTTCCTTCGCCAAGCGTTCCAGGTACGGGATCACCGGCTGCAGCAGCTGCAGGATGATCGAGGCGCTGATGTTCGGCATGATGCCGAGCGCGAAGATCGTGGCGTTGCTCAGGTTGCCGCCGACGAAATAATCGTAGAGCCCGAGCACGCCACCGCCGCCGCGGGCGAAGAACTCGGCCAACGCCGACACATTGACGCCGGGCGTCGTGATGTGGCTGCCGATCCGGTAGACGATCAGCAGCAGGACCGTGAACCCGATCCGCTGCCGCAGCTCCGTGATCTCGAACATTTCGGAAAATTTCCGAATCATTTCCTGCTGTTTCCCATGTTCGCTGCCAGCGCCGCCGCTGGCCGGTTCAGTGCGTCGCCAGCGCTTCGACCTTGCCGCCGGCTGCCTCGATTTTCTTGCGTGCCGATTCGCTCACCGCGTCGACGCGCACCACGAGCTTCTTGTTCAGATCGCCGTCGCCCAGCACCTTGATCGGCGCACTCTTCTTCTGCAGCACCCCGCGTTCGATCAGCGCCGCGGCATCGACCGTATCGCCATCGCCGAAGCGCTGCTCCAGCAGGCGCACGTTCACCACCTGGAATTCGACGCGAAAGGGGTTCTTGAAGCCGAACTTCGGCAAGCGGCGGGTGAGCGGCATCTGACCGCCCTCGAAACCCTTGCGCTTCGGCGCTCCCGAGCGGGCTTGCTCACCCTTGTTGCCACGGCCGGCCGTGCCGCCGGTCCCGGAACCGCTGCCGCGGCCGACGCGCTTGCGGTCGCGCACGGCGCCGCGCGCCGGACGGATTTCGTTCAGCTTCATGGCCTGTCCTTCACCGGTTCGACGCGCACGAGATGCGCCACCTGGCGCACCATCCCGCGCAGCTGGGGTGTGTCCTCGAGCACGACGCTGCGGTAGTTGCGGCGCAGACCCATGGCGTCGAGCGTCGCCTTCGCTTTCGGCTTGGTGCCGATGCGGCTGCGGACTTGCGTCACGCGCACCTTCACGCCGTCTCCCCTCCCGCCACTTCGGCGGCAGCGCCTTCGGGCTTGGGCTTGCGCGGCGCGCGCTCGGGCAGGCCGAACATGCGCTGCACACTCATGCCGCGCCGGCGCGCCACCTGCTCGGCAGATTCGAGCTGCCCGAGCGCATTCATCGTCGCTTTGGTGACGTTGTGCGGGTTGTTCGTGCCGAGCGCCTTGGTCAGGATGTCTCTCACACCGCCGGCCTCGAGAATAGCGCGCACCGGACCGCCGGCGATGACGCCGGTCCCAGGCGCGCTCGGCTTGAGCAGCACGCGGCCGGCCCCATAACGACCGATGACCTTGTAAGGAATCGTCGTCCCCACCATCGGGATGTCGCGCTGCGAGCGCTTGGCCGCCTCGCTCGCCTTGCGGATGGCATCCGCGATCTCGTTGGCCTTGCCGAGCCCGATGCCGACGCGGCCGGAGCCGTTGCCCACCGCAACCAACGCGTTGAAGCTGAACCGCCGCCCGCCCTTCACGACCTTGGCGACACGGCGGATGGCGATGACGTTTTCGACGACGTCGCTCTTTACTTTCCTGTCTCGGTCGCGAAACCGATCCTGCTTCGCCAAAGTGATCCCCCTAGAACTGCAGGCCGCCCTTGCGGGCGCCCTCGGCCAGCGCGGCAACGCGCCCGTGATAACGGTAACCACCGCGGTCGAACACGACCTTGTCGATGCCTTTTTCCTTGGCGCGTTGGGCCAGCAGCTGCCCCACAGCGCGCGCTTGCGCGATGCTGCGCGTTTCGCCGTCGCCGCGCGCCGTCTCGCCCAGTTTCAAGCTCGACGCCGACACCAGCGTGCGCCGCTCCGCATCGTCCACGATCTGGGCATAGATGTGGAGCTGGCTGCGGAACACGGCCAGTCGCGCGCGTTCCGCGGTGCCGATCACGCGCCGGCGCACGCGCGCGTGCCGCCGCCGCCGTCCTTCGGTCCTCATGTTGCTCATGGCCGATCCTCGCTACTTTCCGGCCGTCTTGCCGGCCTTCTGCCGCACGACTTCGCCCTCGTACCGGATGCCCTTGCCCTTGTAAGGCTCCGGCGGACGGACGCCGCGGATTTCGGCCGCCACCTGACCGACTTGCTGTTTGTCGATCCCGCTCACCGCGAGCAACGTCGGGGTCTCGGCCTTGACATCAATGCCTGCAGGCAGCGGGAACTCGACCGGGTTGGAGTAGCCCACCGAAATCATCAATTTGCGTCCTTGAACGTCCGCCTTGTAACCGACGCCGCGAATCTCGAGCTTCTTGACGAAACCGTTGGTGACGCCGGTCACGCTGTTGGCAATGAGTGTGCGCGTCAAACCATGCAGCTGGCGGTGCCGTGTCTGCTCCGTCGGGCGCGCCACCCGGATCTCACCGGCCGAGATCTCCACCGCCATGTCCGGGTGCACGGGCTGCCGGTGCTGGCCCTTCGGGCCCTTGGCCACGAAGGTGCCGCCTTCCATCTGCACCTGCACGCCTTGCGGCACCGCGATCACCTTGCGTCCGATCCTGGACATGATTTCCCTCCTACCAGACCTGGCACAAGAGCTCGCCGCCGATCCCCTTCTGGCGCGCAATCAGACCCGTCATCAGGCCCTGCGAGGTGCTGACGATGCAGACCCCGTAACCACCGAGCACGCGCGGGATCCCTTCGTGCGATACATACACGCGGCGCCCGGGCATGCTGACCCGCTTCAGACCACGGATCGCGTTGCCTCCCTTGGCGTCGTCGTACTTGAGGAAGATCCGCAAGGTCCCCTGGGGCCCATCCTTGATCAGGCGGGTGCCCTGGATATACCCCTCTTCCTCGAGAATCTTTGCGATCGATGCCTTCATCTTCGATGCCGGCACATCCACGCGCCGGTGCTTGGCGTGCGCGGCGTTGCGAATACGCGTCAGCATGTCGGCGATCGGATCGGTCATGGACATGGCAGTGATTTCCTCCGAGTCGCTCGCGCCGCGGCAATGTCGACGGGACCGGCGCGGTCTCGTCGTGCCGCGAGCGCCGGCTTGCCTACCAGCTCGCCTTGATCACACCCGGGACCTCGCCACGCAGGGCGAGCTCCCGGAAACAAATACGGCACATCCCGAAGTCACGGAGAAACCCGCGCGGCCGGCCGCAGCGCCGGCAGCGGTTGTACCCCTGGACCTTGAACCGTGGCTTCCTCAGGGACTTGGCGATCATGGATTTTTTCGCCACACGCTCTCCTCTCGCACCGCTCCTACTTGCGGAACGGCATGTTCATCAAGCCGAGCAGCTCTTTCGATTCCTCGTCCGTCTTCGCGGTGGTGACGAACGTGATGTCCATCCCCTGCAGCTGCATGATCTTGTCGTAGTCGACCTCGGGAAAGTTGATCTGTTCCTTGAGCCCCATGGTGTAATTGCCGCGGCCGTCGAAGCTGCGGCTGGGCACGCCACGGAAGTCGCGAATGCGCGGCAAAGCGACGTTGACGAAACGGTCGAAAAACTCGTACATGCGCGCGCCGCGCAAGGTCACGCGGCAACCGATCGGCACGCCCTCGCGCAGCTTGAAGTTCGAGATCGACATGCGCGCGCGCGTTACCTGCGGCTGCTGCCCGGTAATCTTGCGCATGTCCTCGACGGCGGCATCGATGATCTTCGAATTGCTGACGGCTTCGCCAAGCCCCATGTTCACCACGATCTTCTGCAGCCGCGGCACCTGCATGCGGTTGCCGTAGCCAAAGCGTTTCATCATCGCCGGCACGACGTTGTCCCAATAGAACCCGCGCAGGCGCGGTGGCGTCGGCGGTCCCGCTGGCTTGGCCGCCTTCTGTGTCTTGGCCGCGGGCTTGGGCTCGGCGCCCTTCTTGGGCTTGCCGACCTTGCCCTCGCCACCCTTGGGCTTCGCGACCTTGCCCTCGGCGCCCTTGGGCTTGCCGGCCTTGCCGTCGCCACCTTTTCCGCCCTTTTTCTCGGACTTGGGCGCAGTGTCCTTCGCCATCGCCTACCTCTCCTTGCCGATCATCTCGCCGCTGCGGCGCGCGATGCGCACCTTCTTGCCATCGGCCAAGATCTTGTGCCCCACGCGTGTCGGCTTGCCTGTGGTCGTGTCGACCACCATGACGTTCGAGACATGGATGGGGCCTTCCTTCTCGATGATGCCCCCTTTGACGCCCTTGGCCGGGATCGCGCGCGTGTGCCGTTTGATCATGTTCACGTGCTCGACAATGACCTTGTCTTTGTCGGGGAGCACGCGCAGCACGCGTCCCATCTTGCCGCGGTTCTTGCCCGCGAGCACGACGACCGTGTCGTCCTTGGCGACATGCATGTCACACCACCTCGGGAGCCAGCGAAACGATCTTCATGAACTTCTTCTCGCGCAGCTCGCGCGCCACCGGACCGAAGATGCGTGTGCCGATGGGCTCGAGCTTGTCATTGATCAGGACCACGGCGTTCTCGTCGAAGCGCACATAGCTGCCGTCCTTGCGCCGCTGTTCCTTGGTGGTGCGCACGACCACGCCCTTGACCACTTGCCCCTTCTTCACCGTGCCACCGGGGATGGCCTGCTTGACCGCGAGGACGACGATATCGCCCAGATAGGCGTAACGGCGTTTGGTCCCCCCGAGCACGCGGAAGCACTGCGCGCGTTTCGCCCCCGAATTGTCGGCGACGGTCACCATGGTCTCCTGCTGGATCATGCTCCTTCCTCCAGCCCGGGCAGCGCTGCCTTTTCGCCGCCGCGGCGCAAGATCTCCAGCAATCGCCAGCGCTTGGTCTTGGACAGCGGCCGCGTCTCGGCGACGCGCACCCAATCCCCCATCTTGCACTGGTTCTCCGGGTCATGGATGTGCAGCGTCACACTGCGGCGCACAACACGCCCGTAGGTGGCATGCTTCACCAGGCGATCCACCCTGACATTGGCGGTCTTGTCCGCCTTGTTGCTCGTGACCTCGCCGACGCGAATACGCAAGCGGCCGCGTGCTTTCATGACTTCTCCTTGTCCTGGGCCACCCAGGCGCCGGTGCGGCGCCGGCGGCGAACGCTCTCGGCCACGCCGCGTTCCTGCAGCAGCGTCTTGGCGCGCGCGATTCCGCGGCGCACGCGCCGCAGCACCAATGGGTCCTCGAGCTGCCCCAGGGTGTGCTTGATGCGCAGCGTGAAGTAATTCGACACCAGCTCCTCGTGCTTGGCCTTGAGGTCTTCCACCGGCAAGTCACGCAGCTTCTTCACCTTCAGTTCCTTCGCCTTCACGCCGCGTGCCTCCCCTCGGCCTGGAGGAATTTTGTGCGCACGGGCAGCTTGCTGCCGGCGAGACGAAATGCCTGGCGCGCGATCTCCGGCGTCACCCCTTCGAGCTCGAACAAGATGCGACCGGGCTTCACCACCGCCACCCAGAACTCCGGGTTGCCTTTGCCCTTGCCCATGCGTGTCTCTGCCGGTTTCTTCGACAGCGGCTTGTCCGGGAAGATGCGGATCCACAGCTTGCCGCCACGCTTGATGTGACGCGTGATGGCAATGCGCGCGGCTTCGATCTGGCGCGTGTCGATCCACGCCGGATCGAGCGTCTGCAGTCCGAACTCGCCGAACGACAAGGTCGAACCGCGGTACGCCAGCCCGCGCATCCGGCCTTTCATCATCTTGCGGTGCTTGGTGCGCTTAGGCGCCAGCATCGGACGTCACCTCTTCTCGCTCGCCCGCCATCTGGCGCTTGAAGTCGCGCGGGAATATTTCGCCGTTGTAGATCCAGACCTTGACGCCAATGGCTCCGAACGTCGTGCGCGCCGTCGCGGTGGCGTAGTCGATGTCGGCGCGCAACGTGTGCAGCGGCACGCGACCCTCGTGATACTTCTCGACCCGCGACATCTCGGCGCCGCCGAGGCGCCCGGAACACCGGACCTTGATTCCCAGAACACCCATGCGCATAGCCGACGAAATCGTTTTCTTCATGGCACGGCGGAACGAAACGCGCTGCTCCAGCTGCAGGGCGATGTGTTCCGCCACCAGCTGCGCGTTCTTCTCCGGCTTCTTGACCTCGACGATGTTCAGGTAGATGTCCTTGCCCGTGAGCTTGCGCAACTCGTCGCGCAGCTTGTCCACTTCGCTGCCCTTGCGGCCGATGACCATGCCGGGGCGAGCCGCATGGATGTTGATCGACACTTTCTTGGGGGCGCGCTCGATCTCGATCCTGGCGATCCCGGCCTTGCGCAGTCGGTGCCGAATATAGCGGCGCGTCTTTTCGTCCTCCAGGAGCCAGTCGGCGTATTCCTTGCGGGCGAACCACCGTGAGCCCCAGGTGCGGATCACGCCGAGGCGAAACCCGATCGGATGCGTCTTCTGCCCCAAGTCGAGACCTCCTTACTGCGCCGCGCCCACGGCCTTGGCTTTGCGCGACCCGCGAGCGCTCTTCGTTTCGGCCGGCACTGGCGGCGAGGCTTTGCCCTTCGCGACATTCGCTTGCGACGCGCGCGCCACCGCCCGGCTCTCGTGTTCTTCCAGAATCAGCATCACGTGACAGCTGCGTTTGCGAATGCGATAGGCGCGTCCTTGCGCACGCGGCCGAAAACGCTTGGCCGTCGGGCCCTCATCCACGGTGACGCTCTTCACGAACAACCGTTCCGGCTCGAAACGGCGGTCGGCAGCGCTGGCCTTTTCCTTGGCGTTGGCCGCCGCCGACTCGATCAACTTACGCATCGGCAGCGCCGCCGCCCGCGTCACGAACTGCAGGGTGTGCAGCGCCACGTCAACGTCCTTGCCACGCACCAGATCCGCGACCGCACGCATCTTGTTGGCCGGGATTCCCGAGTAGCGCAGCGATGCTCTCGCCTCCATCGACATCCCCCGTTACTTCTTGCCGCCGACCATCTGCGCCCGGGTCTTGGTCGTGTGGGCGCGGAAGGTGCGCGTCGGCGCGAACTCGCCGACCTTGTGTCCGACCATGTTCTCGGTGATGTAGACCGGAACGAAACGGTTGCCGGTGTGTACCGCCAGCGTGTGCCCCACGAACTCCGGCAGGATCGTCGACCGACGCGACCAAGTCTTCAGCACGCGTTTGTCGTTGCTGTCGTTCATCTGCTGGATGCGCCGCACGAGATGCTCGTCGGCGAAGGGCCCCTTTTTCAGCGAACGTCCCATCTTGTTCCGCTCCTTGGCGCTACTTCTGGTAGCGGCGCCGAATGATCAGCCGGTCCGAATTCTTCTTCTTGCGCGTGCGATAGCCCTTCGTCTTCCAACCCCAAGGGCTGCATGGGTGCCGCCCACCCGAGGTCTTGCCTTCGCCGCCACCCATCGGGTGATCGATGGGGTTCATGGCGACACCGCGGGACTGCGGCCGCCGGCCCAGCCAGCGCGACCGTCCAGCCTTGCCGATGGAGATGTTCTCGTGCTCGAGGTTGCCGACCTGGCCAATGGTGGCGCGGCATTCGATGCGAACCTTGCGCATCTCGCCGCTCGGCAGGCGCAACTGCGCGTAGTTGCCTTCCTTGGCCATCAGCTGTGCCGAGGTGCCGGCACTGCGCGCCATCTGCGCGCCCTTGCCTGCCACCAGCTCGACCGCGTGCACCACGGTACCCACCGGGATCTTGGCGAGCGGCAGGCAGTTGCCGGTCTCGTATTCGGCGTCGACGCCGCTTGTCACCTTGCGTCCGACCTCGAGACCGCTCGGCGCGATGATGTAGCGCTTCTCGCCGTCGGCATAGTGCAACAGCGCGATGCGGGCGCTGCGATTCGGGTCGTACTCGATGGACACGACCTGGGCCGGAATGGTGTCCTTGTCGCGTTTGAAATCGATCCTGCGGTACATGCGCTTGTGGCCGCCGCCGCGATGCCGCGACGTCACGCGTCCGAGGTTGTTGCGACCACCCGAGCTGCGATTGGGCTCGAGCAACGACTTTTCCGGCGTGCCGCGCGTGATCTCGGCGAAGTCGGACACCGTTTTGAAGCGCAGCGTTGGCGTGACCGGCCTGAACTTCTTCAGTGGCATCGTCTTGCATCTCCCGGCTCGCTGGGCGCTTTGGCCCGCAGCCATCGAGTCCCAGTCCTACACGGCCTCGTAGATGTCGATCTTTTGTCCCGCCGCCACCTTGACGATGGCGCGCTTCCAGCTCGACCGGCGCCCGACGTGCTTGCCGAGCCGCTTGACCTTGCCAATCCCATTCATCGTCGTCACGGCGTCCACGCGCACGTTGAACAGCTCTTGCACCGCTTTCTTGATCTCGGACTTGGTGGCGCGCGGATGCACGCGGAAGACGTACTTGTTCTGTTCGTCGCGCAAGATCATGTTGCGTTCGGTGACGAGCGGATTGAGGATGATTTGCTCCGCGTTCATTTCCCGAACACCTCCTCGATCTTCGCCAGCGCCGTCTTTTCGATGACGAGAGCGTCCGACCGCATCACCGTGTAGGCGTTGAGCTCCTGGGCGCGCTGCAGCTCCAACCCCGGGAGATTGCGGCACGACAAGAACAGCTTGCTGTCATCGCGTGCGCTCACCATCAGCACCCGCTTGCCGGCGAGCCCCATGCCGCCGAGCAGCTTGGCAATGCTCTTCGTGCTCGGGGCGGCGAGCACGATGTCGTCCACCACATGCACGGCCGCCGCGCGGTCGGTGAGCGCGGAGGCGAGCGCCAGGCGCCGCACCCGGATCGGCAGGCGCGTGCGGTAGTCGCGCGGCCGCGGTCCGAAGATGCGCCCGCCGCCGACCCGTGTGCCCGAAGTCGCCGAGCCGACACGGGCACGGCCGGTGCCCTTCTGGCGATACAGCTTCGACTTCTGCCCCGAGACCTCGTGGCGGTTCTTGGTCTTGTGCGTTCCCTGGCGCTGGTTGGCCAGGTAGCTCTTGATCGCTTCGTAGAGCACGTGCTCGTGCACTTCGGCGCCGAAGAGCGCCGCCGGCAATGGGACGGAACCACTCTCTTGCCCATCGGTGGAGTAGCTGCGCGCGGTAGTCGAATGCTCGGCGGTCACAACGCGCCTCCCTTGGCCGCTGCCGTGGCGCGCACGAACACGAGCGCATTGCGCGCCCCTGGGACGGCGCCGCCAACGAGCAGCAAGTTGTTCTCGGTGTCCACGGCACGCACGTCGATGTTGCGTATCGTCACCCGCGCGTTGCCCATGCGGCCGGCCATGCGCAGACCCTTGAACACGTGCCCCGGGTTGGAGTGCTGGCCGATGGACCCAGGCTGGCGGTAGCTGCGCGATCCATGGGACTTGGGCCCAAGGCGGAAGCCGTGGCGCTTGGTACCGCCCTGGAAACCGCGGCCTTTGCTGACACCGACGATGTCCACCAACCCCACTTCCTTGAACAGCTCGACGGTGAGCTCCTGTCCCACTTCGTAGGCGCTGGCATCGTCGACGCGGAACTCGCGCAGGAAACGCCGCGGCAAGACGCTGGCCTTCTTGTAATGGCCACGCGTCGGGAGGTTCACCAGCGAGGTGCGCACCTCGCCATAGCCGATTTGTACCGCCTCGTAGCCATCGGTGGTCTGACGTTTGACCTGCACCACCGGACACGGCCCGAGCTGCAGCACGGTCACCGGCCAGACCTCGCCGCTTTCCTGGTCGAAGATCTGGGTCATGCCCAGCTTTCTCCCCAGCAGCGCTTTCATGCTTCCTCCCCGAGGCCCTGGTTCAGAGCTTGATCTCGATGTTGACGCCGGCCGGCAGATCGAGCTTGCTCAGCGCATCGATCGTCTGCGACGTCGGCCGCGTGATGTCGATCAACCGCTTGTGGATGCAGATCTGGAACTGCTCGCGCGATTTCTTGTCCACATGCGGCGAACGCAGCACGGTGTAGATGGTTCGCTTGGTCGGCAGCGGGATCGGCCCGCTGATCTCGGCGCCGGTGCGCTTGGCGGTGCGCACGATCTCGTTCGCCGAGCGATCGAGCATGGCACTCTCGTAAGCCTTGAGCCGAATGCGGATTCTCTGTTGGTTCACGGCAGTTTCCTCGATCCTTATTCGTAGATCTTGACGACGACGCCGGCGCCGACGGTGCGGCCGCCTTCACGGATGGCGAAGCGCAGGCCCTCTTCCATGGCGATCGGCGTGATCAGCGCCACGTCCAGCTCCACCGTGTCGCCCGGCATCACCATCTCCACA